>VYFQ01000012.1 GCA_009842325.1 Acidimicrobiaceae bacterium
AGCCCACCCCCAGCGCGAACATGGCCCCCACCGGCACCAGGGCCTTCGCGCCGGTGGCCGCGGCCAGGTAGCCCAGCGTGCTCACGCCCAGCAGGACCGACACGAACTTGAGATGCCCGGTCTCGTAGTTGTCGGCGAGGTAGCCCCCCGCGGTCCTGGTGAGGATCACCAGGGCGCTGGCCGCGGCCAGAAGGTGCCCGGCCAGCCCCTCGCCGATCCCGGCGTCGGTGGCGGCCGACACGAAGAACGCGGCCATGGTGGTGGCTGCGGCCGAGCCCAGCGCGGCGGTCAGCATCAGCATGTTGAGCGGCCCGTAGTCGATCTCGCTCAGACCTCGCGACGCGCCCGCGGTGCGCACCGCCCGACCGGCCGCCGCCCGGTACGGCGGCGCCAGCCCGTACCCGGTCAGCGGCACCACCAGCGCGATGGCGAACGCCCAGCGCCACCCCAGGGTGAGCCCGATGGCCGGCACGGCCAGCCCGGCCAGGAACACCGACAGCGGCACGGCCGCGGCCTGGATGCCGAAGGCGAACCCGTGACGGTGCACCGGCACGCCCCGGGCCACCATGGTCTTGGTGCCGGGCCCGGCGATCGTCAGGCCGATGGCGCCCACGGCCAGGGCGGCAAGCAGGGCCCAGTAGGAGCGGGCGGCCACCGCGATGCCCCCCAGCGACACCACGCTGAGCACGTTGGCCACCCGCAGCGACCGCTGCGGGCCGAGGCGGTCGGTGAGGGTCCCGGCGTGGGGGGAGGTCACCGCGGCCAGCAGGAAGAAGAAGGCCACCGCCGTGCCCAGGCCGGCCTCGCCGAAGCCGAGGTCGTCGCCCATCTGCAGCGCCAGGGCGCCCAGTCCGAAGGCGGGCAGCATGGCTGCCGTCTGCGACGACACCGACGAGATCAGCGAGACGACGGGCCGGGCCCGCTCCTCGCCGGGCCGGCCTACCGGCGGGGGAGTCACTGGGTGGTGCGGGTGCCGAAGTTGTCGGTCAGCACCATCCCCGCCTCGGCGATGGCCCCCAGGTCGGTGGAGTCGTGCATGTTGAAGATCAGCCCGTCGAGCCCGGCGTCGAGCAGCGCCGCCACCTGTTCGCACACCCCGTCGCGGTCGCCTTCGATGGCGTAGCCGAGGTACTTGTCCATGCTCATGTTCCGCCTGGACCGCATTTCGGCACCGATTCGGGCCGCGTCGGCTGCGGTGTCGGCCATGACCAGCGCACCCAGGCGGGTCTTGGAGATCTCGGCGGGGTCCCGGCCGGCCCGCTCGCAGTGGGCTTCCAGCACGTCCAGTTTGTGGCGGATCCCGGCCGGGTCGCCGAAGATGTTGCAGGCGTCGGCGTAGCGGGCCGCGATGGCCAGGGTGCGCTGCTCGCCGCCCCCGCCCACCAGTATCGGCGGCCCGCCCGGTGTGAGGGGCCGGGGCCGGTTGAGGGCGCCGTCGATGCGGTGGCGCTTGCCTTCGAAGGTGGCCGGCCCGCCGCCGAACATGGCTCGGCAGATCTGCACCGTGTCCTCGAGCCGGTGCATGCGCTCGCCCACCGGCAGGAATTCGTAGCCGTAGGCCACGTGCTCGGCCTCGAACCACGCCGCGCCGATGCCGAGCACCGCCCGCCCGCCCGACACCATGTCGAGGGTGGTGACCGTCTTGGCCAGCAGGGCCGGGTTGCGGTAGGTCACGCCGGTGACCAGCGCTCCCAGCCGGGCGGTGCGGGTCCATGGGGCCAGCCCGGCCAGCAGGGTGTAGGGCTCCAGCATGGGCTCATGGTCCGCGCCCATGGGCGGGATCTGGTGGAAGTGGTCCATCACCCACAGGGAGTCGAACCCGCTGTTCTCGGCGGTCGCCGCGGCTGCGCAGACCGCGCTGAACATGTCTGAGTCGTCCACGCCGGGGTAGCTGAAGCTGGGAATGTTGAACCCGAACCGGGTAAGCGTCATGATGCCTGTATACCGCATTCACGTCAGCACCCGAGCGGACCCGTCCCGTGAAGACCGAGCCGCAGACACTCGATCAGCTCCCGACGCCGTGCCTGGTCGTGGAGCGCAGCCTGTTCGATGCCAACGTGGCGGCCATGTCGGCGGCCTGGCCGGGGCTGTCGCTGAGGCCCCATGTGAAGGCGTTCAAGTCCACCGCGATCGCCCGGATCCTCGCCGGTGCCGGGCATGAGGGCTTCTGCGCGGCCACGGTGAGGGAGATGGAGGGCCTGGCTGCGGCCGGGCTCGGGCGCGATCTGCTTCTGGCCAACGAGGTTCTGGACGCTTCCCGCCTGGGGAGGCTCGTCGAGGCCGGCCACCGGGTCACGGTGGCCGTCGACTCCGACGCCACCGTCGCCGCCGCGGCCGCCGGCGGCGTCACCGAGGCGCTCATCGACGTGAACGTGGGGCTGATGCGCTGCGGCTGCGATCCGGCCGACGCCGGACGCCTGGCCGATACCGCCCGGGCGGCGGGGCTCGAGGTCCGGGGCGTGATGGGCTACGAGGGGCATCTGATGATGGCGAGCGCGGCCAGCAAGCCTGCCCGGGTGCAGGCCTCGATGGAGGTGCTGGTGGAGGCTCATGCCGCGGTGGGGGGAGACGTGGTCTCGGGCGGCGGCACCGGCACCTATGCGGTCAACCGCTGGGTCACCGAGCTGCAGGCCGGCTCCTACTGCCTGCTCGACACCGACTACGCCCGGCTCGAGAGCCCGTTCGAGATAGCGGTGTCGGTGCTGGCCACGGTGGTGTCGGTGAGCCCGCGAGGCTGGGCGGTGGCCGACGCCGGCCTGAAGGCGTTCGGCATGGACCACGGCCCGCCGTCGTGGCCCGGCGGCGGGATCGAGTTCGTGTCCGACGAGCACACCACCCTGCTCGACCCGGAAGGCCTGCTCCGGGTCGGCGACCGGGTCCGGCTGCTGCCCGGCCATCTCGATCCGACCGTGGCCCGCCACGAGCGCTTCTGGGTGGTCGACGGCGACGACGTGATCGACTGCTGGCCCGTCGACCTGCGCCACTGGTGATGATGGGGGGCTTGACGGTGCCCCGGCGCACCTCCACGTTCCGTAACTGGGCCGGCAACCAGGTGTGCGTGCCCCGCGAGATCCTCCGGCCCGGCTCTGCTGACGAGTTGGCCGCCATCGTGCGGCGGGCTTTCGAGGGCGGGCTGACCGTGAAGGCTGTCGGGTCGGGCCACTCCTTCACCGACACGGCCTGCACCCGCGGGATCCTGGTGTCGCTGGACCGCCTGGCCGCGGTCGAGGCGGTCGACACCGTCCGGTGCAGAGTCACCGTGCAGGCCGGTATCCGGCTCGACGCCCTCAGCCGCCAGCTCGATCAGGCCGGGCTGGCCATGCCCAACCTGGGCGACATCGACCGCCAGTCGTTGGCCGGGGCCACCGCCACCGCCACCCACGGCACCGGACTGCGGCTGGGCAACCTGGCCACCACCATCGTCGGCATGGACATCGTCGACGGCCGGGGCCAGCTGATCCGCTGCGACGAGCACGAGCGGCCCGACCTGCTTCAGGTGGCCCGGGTGGGGATCGGGGCGCTCGGGATCGTCACCCGGATGACTCTGCAGTGCGTCCCCGCCTTCGATCTCCATGCGGTGGAGACCGTCGAGCCTCTGGACGGCCTCCTCGACGGTTTCGAGCAGCAGATGGCCGATCACGACCACATGGAGTTCTATTGGGTGCCGGGAGCCCGGCGCGCCCATGTCAAGCGCAACAACCGCACCGGCGAGCCCCGGCGCCCCCAGAACCGTCTGGTCGAGGCCCGCGACAAGATGCTCTACGAGAACGTCGCGTTCGGCCTGGCCAACCGCACCATCCGCCGCTTCCCGTCCCTCGCCCCGACCGTGGCCAGGATGACCACCGGGGCCGCTGCTCGCCGGGACTTCATCGACGCCAGCCACCGGGTGTTCGTGTCGAGGCGACTGGTCCGCTTCTACGAGATGGAGTACGGCGTGCCGGTGGCCGCCGTGCCCGAGGCCGTGCGCCGCATCGGGGCCCTGGTGCGGAGCCTGCCGTCGCCGGTGACCTTCCCGGTCGAGGTCCGGGTGTCGGCGGCCGACGACATCCCGCTGTCCACCGCCTACGGCCGCGACACCGGCTGGTTCGCCTGCCACGTCTACGCCGGCACGCCGTACCTGGCCTACTTCCAGGGGGTGGAGGCCATCGCGGCCGACTACGGGGGCCGCCCCCACTGGGGCAAGCTCCACTTCCACGACCACCGGTCCCTGGCCCCGCTGTATCCGGAGTGGGACCGGTTCCAGCGGGTCCGCTCCGAGCTCGATCCGGACGGGACCTTCGCCAACACCTACACCGACAGGGTGCTCGGCCCGGTCGGTCGGGCAGAATCATCGCTATGAGCAACCCAGCCATCGAAGACCTGCATCCCGACGACCAGGCGTCCCTCACCGAATGGGTCGACCGGTTCTCCGGCCACGTGGCCAACCTCCGCTACGAGGACGCGGCCGCCATGATGGACCCCGAGGTCAACAGCTTCAGCACCTGGCAGGACGTGGTGGTGGGGGTGGATCACTTCGTCAACGGGCAGTGGCGCAACGTCTGGCCCACCATGACCGACTTCGTCCTGCTGACAGACAAGATGCGGGCCCGTGTCTCGGCCGACCGGCTGATGGCCGCGGTGATGGTCACCTGGGCCTCAACCGGCTACGCCGAGGACGGCGAGCCCTTCGACCGCCCCGGCCGCTGCTCGTTCGTGCTGGTCAGAGACTCCGTCGACGGCCCCTGGCGGGGCGTGCAGGGCCATTTCTCGCTAATGAGAGGCGTCCCCCAGCAGTCCTTCGGCCGCCGGTAGCGGTTAGCCGAGAGCGGCTTGCAGGCCGGCGGCGTACTTCTTGCGCTGCGCCTTGACCATGAGCGGCACGAACGGCCGCATGAGGATGAACGGCCCCGACGGGGTCATCTCCAGGTCCATGGTGATGCGGGTGCCGCCGCCGGCGGTGTCGCTCAGCCGGTAGGTGCCCGCGACGGGCCACGACGTGTCCTCGGCGCACACCCAGGTGATGGACGAGCCGGCCTCCATGGCGGTGATGCGGAACTCGACCTCCTGACCGCGGTTGGTCTGGCGGTAGACGGCTCCCACGGTGCCGGCCGTCCCGTCGGTCAGCTCGCAGGTGCCGACGTCGTGGCGCCACTCGGCCTGGTTGGCGGCCTCGGCCAGGTAGGCGAATGTCCGCTCCCGGTCGGCGGCCACGTCGATCTCAACTGTGCAGATGCTCATGCGGCAAGAAGCTACCGGCGATCCGAGCGTTGGTAGGCGAGGGTGGCGATCACCACGTCCTGCAGCGCCACCCCCTGAGACTCGAATAGCACGATCCCGCTGCCGGGTTGGGGCGGGGTGACTGTGCCCGCGATCACGTCGGCTAGGTCGGCCAGGCTGTCCCAGTCGAAGAGCCCGTCGGCGGCGGCGTGTATCAGGTCGCCGGCCTCGGTGCGGGCGCCCTCCGCGCTGTCGCTCACCACGAAGCCGGCCCGTTGCACGGTGGTGCTGTCGACTTCCTGGCGGTCGGCCTTGGTGGACCCCACCGCGCACACCAGTGCGGCCGGATCCAGTAGCGAGCCGTCGAACACCGGCGTGTAGCTGGATGTCACGGTGGCCACCACTCGGGAACCCTCTACCGCGGCGTCGGCCTCGGCGACGGCCCGAGCCGGGATACCCCGATCCCGACCCCAAGCGGCTACTGCCTCGGCCTTGCCGGGATCGCGCCCCCATATCCGCAGGTCCCGCAGCGGCAGTTCCTGGGCCAGCGCCTGGAGGTGGGGCCGGCTCTGGATGCCCGTGCCGAAGACGGCCGCGGTCGTGGCGTCGGGCGGGGCGAGATGGCGCACGGCCAGCGCGCTGGCTGCCGCGGTGCGGATGGCGGTGAGGCCCAGCCCGTCGAAGGTGGCCACCAGCCCGGCGTCGGGGCTGAACAGCCCCACCAGGAAGGCGAACCCGTCGGGGTGGGTCAGGTACAGCTTGCCGCCCACCACCCGGTGCCGGGGCCACGAAGCGGCCATGGCGCTGCCCATCAGCCCGCTGGCCGCAGCCCGCACCCTGAGCGTGGTGGCCGCCTCGCCCGCCCCCAGGTCCCGCCAGGCCCGTTCCAGCCAGTCGGTGACCGTCTCCAGGTCGCACAGCTCGGCGATCTGCTCCTCGGTGAAATGGGGTACCGGGCTCATAGCAGCTCCTTGAGGCTCCGGAGGGCCCGGGCGTTGACCGCCGCGGCGAACGACGCGGTGCCGGCCGGCTCGGTGCCCGAGGGCGCGAGGTCGTAGGTGAGCGGCCCGGCCCGCAGAGCCTCAGAGAGGGCCGCGGTTACCGGCGGGCCCAGCTCGGCCGTCTCCGGGAACCACTCCAGCAGCGCGGCCAGAGCCAGGTAGGCGCCCGACGGGTTGACCTTCCCCTTGCCGGTGTGGCGGGGCGCGGAGCCGTGCACCGGCTCGAACAGGCCCACGCAACGGCCCTGGACCGGTGGGCCGGGGTTGACGCTGGCCGAGCCGCACAGCGCGATCGACCCGGCCCGTCCCGCGGCCAGGTCGCTGAGCATGTCGCCGAAGATGCCCTCGGTCAGCACGATCGTGTCGGCCACCACGTCGTCGTGGGCCAGCTCGAAGGCCACGCGGTCGATATAGGTGTGGCGCAGTGGCACGCCCCGGGCCTCGGCCACCCGGCCGGTGATCGACCGCCACAGCCGGCTGGTGGCCATCAGGTTGGCCTTGTCCGCCGACACGATGCTGGACGCCAGACCCTGCTCGACCAGGTCGCAGGCCATCTCGGCCAGCTCGGCGATCTGCTCCGGCGTCAGGATCACCTCGTCGCGGGCGGCGTCCGTGCCGTCGCTCTCGGTGCGGGTGGACGCCGCGCCGTAGGCCCCGCCCAGCAAGTTGCGCAGCACGATCAGGGGCCGCCCGCCGCTCTCGCCGGCCCGGACGATGTTGCGGATGCTGACTCTCAGGTCGTAGCGCTGGCGCAGGCCGATGATGGAGTGCTCGGGCCGGTAGTCGTCCAGTGACACGCCCGGGTGCTCCCCGGCTGCGCCGAAGAACATGGCGTCGCTGTCGTCGCAGGCGGCCAGCGTGTCGGCCGGCAGGCCGGTGCCCAGCTCCCCGAAGGCGGACGCTCCCACCGGCCAGGGCCCGGTCAGCTCGATACGACCGGCACCGGCGATGGCTTCCAGCAGCTCGACCGGTCCGGCCACCACTTCGGCGCCCACCCCGTCGCCCGGCAACACCGCGATCCGCCGTCTCATGCCAGGATCGCCTCGGCGGTGGCGCCGGCGACCAGCGCTAGGCCGCGATCGCCCAGGATCGGGTCTAGACGCTCGACCCAGTCCCGGATGCCCTCGGCGATGGGGGGGAAGTCCGTGTGGCCGAGGTCGCTGCCGAACACCAGCAGCTCGTGCGGGTAGGCGGCCACTAGGTCCTCGGTGCTGGGTCCGGCTTCTCCGGCCAGGAGGTCGGCCAGCACGCCGATCTCGAGGTGCGCGTCCAGGGCCCGGAACTGCTCCAGATGTTCGTCGCGCCAGCCGAGGAAGGTCAGGCCCGGATGGTTGACCAGCAGCCGGTTCACTCCTCGCCGCCGGGCCGTGTCCAAGGCCACCACGGCCTCGTCCATGGTGAGGTGTCCCGAGGCCAGCACCATCCCGGCCCGGGCGGCCTCGTCGAACACGTCCAGCCATTCCGGGCGCACCGCCCCGTCCTCGACTACCGGCACTTCGCGGAACGAGATGCCCCGATGAGCGCTCAGCTCGGGGTTGGTGTTGGCCGCGATGTGGGCCGGCGCCGAGATGGTCGGCAGCCACACCACCCTGGCTCCCAGGGCCGCGGCCACCGCCACTGCGTCGGGGTTGGCCCCACCCACCGGCGAGTTGAGCACCACGCCCCCGACGACTTCGTCGCCGAGCAGGGCAGCCCGCTCCGCCGAGGAGCCCTCGTGGGCCTTCAGCACGAACTTGGACACTCCCGCGGCCCGGGCCTCCTCCAAGGTGTGCGGATCGTGAGTGTGGCGCGGGGCCAGGCTCGGGTGCGAGTGCACATGGAAGTCGACCATCCCGTCGATCACGGTCATATCGGTGCCCCGATCATTCGTCGGTCGCGGTCATCTCGGCGCCTCCGCCAAGTCGACCCACTCCAGCACGGTGGCGTCGTCGAGCAGGCGCCGCCGCACCTTGCCCACTCCTGAGTCGCGGGGAATCTCCGCCAGCCGGGCCGCCGCCGCCGGCTGCATGAACGGGGGCAGCTGCCGGCTGACCGCCGCGATGGCCTCGGTCGGGATGGAAGGGCCGACTAGGAACAGCACGATCTCATCGTCGACCAGCTCGCTGTTGCGGCGCCACACCGCCACGTCCGTGACGCCGTCCACCGACGCGAACCGCTGCTCGACGTAGCCGATGGGCACGAACTCGCCCTTGACCCGGATCGACTCGCTGGCCCGCTCGATGAACACCAGGTTTCCGGCGTCGTCGACCCGGCCCAGGTCGCCGGTGGCGAACCAGCCGTCGTCGTCGAACGGCTGCACCAGCCCGTCGGCTCGCCGGTAGCCCGAGAACAGCACTCCGGGCCGGTCGGCCCGCACCTCGATCTCGCCGCCGCTATCGACCCGCCACTGCACCTCGTGGCGGGCTCTGCCCCCGTAGCGGGACATGCCCTCGGGATGGTCGGGCCGCTCGCCCCGCCGCCAGGCCCAGATGTGGCACAGGCCGCCGGCCTCGGTGGAGCCGTAGGCCGAGAAGCCCAGCGGGACGTCGAACGTCTCCAGGAAGTCGGGGTCGGCGAAGAACACCCGGTTCACCCGGTGGCCGGCCGCGTCGGCGGCGCTGGTGGCCCGTTTGAGGATCTCCACCGGCGGGGCGTGCAGGATCAGCACGGTCGTTCCGGTGTGGCGCACCAGTGGCCAGAAGCCGCTGGCCGAGAAGCGTTCGAGGCCCAGGACCTCGGTGCCGCCGGTAAGCCCGCCGATCACGCCGTAGCCGAGCGGGTTGATGTGGAACATGGGCAGCGGGGCCAGCACCGTGTCGGCTTCCGAGAAGCACATCGAGTCGGCGATGAACCGGCCCAGGCGCAGGAAATACTCGTGGGTCTGCTCGCAGAACTTGGGCACCCCGGTGGTGCCCGATGTGTGCATCCAGCCGGCCACATCGAAGCGTTCCCGCCCCAGCCCAGGCGCGTCGGCCAACTTGTCAAGCCCAGCTGTGGCCCCGTCGGTGAGCACTGTCCCGTCGAGGGCTGCGGCCAACACTCCCTGGTCGAGCCCGCCGGCGTCGAGCTGGACGGCCTCGGAGGCCACCGCCGGCGACACCTCCCGCCCCGACCACACCACCGCGTCCGGCGAGAGCTGCTCCAGCATCTCGGCCAGCAGCTCGTCCGGATAGTCGGGGTTCACCAGAGCGACCTCGGCCCCGGCCAGCACCAGGGCCAGCCAGGCTGCGAGGTAGGAGTCCGAGGTCGTGCCGATCAGCGCCACCCGCCGGCCCAGGCCCGCGCCGGCCTCGTCCAGCGTTGCCATCGAGCCCAGTGCCCGGTCCACTGCCTGCCCGAGGGTGGGCGTGGCCTCACCGGCCATGCCGAAGCGCGTGCCGGGCCGGCGCTCCACCCGGTCGCAGACCAACTCAGCCAGGTTCCTCACGCCGCTACTCCGCCCCGCGAATTGGCAGCGTCTTGCCCCCTATACGGCGCGTTCTGCTGCCAATTCGTCGGAGGGTTGCGGCCTGCTCGCGAATTGGCAGCGTTTTGCCCCCTAGAGGGCGCGTTCTGCTGCCAATTCCTCTGGGGTGCTGGCTGGCTCAACCCAGGCCCTCGTAGTCGTCGGCTCGCAGCACCCGGCGGGCCACGTAGTTGCGCAGCACCTCCAGCGAGCCTCCCGCCACCCGCAGCACCTTCATGTCGTGGAGCAGTTGGCCGTAGTCGGTGTCGGTGTACAGGCCGTGGCCTCCGGTCAGGGCGAACGCCTCGTTGACAGCGTGCTCCGACGCGCTGATGGCCATCTTCTTGGCCAGCGTGGTGGCCAGGGCCACGTCCTTGCCGGCGTCGTGGAGGTTGGCCGCGTGGTCACGGGCCAGCGACGCCCCGTAGAGGTCGCTGTAGCAGTCGGCCACCGTCCACTGGATGCCCTGGAAGTCGGTCACGACCGAGTCGCCCACCTCCCGGCCCGATCCGTAGGCGATGGCGTCGGCCAGCGCCCGCCGCCCGAACCCGATCAGCTCCGAGGCGTTGCCCAGCCGGCTCATGTTGAACGTCGAGAAGAACGTATCCATGCCCCGGCCGGCCTCACCCAGCACCGCCGATCCCGGCACCCGCACGTTGTCCAGCATCACGTCGGCGGTGGGGATCAGCCGCAGCCCGATCGGGTCGGTGTGGGTGGTCGACACGCCGGGCAGGTCGGTGTCCACCAGGAAGGCGGTGATCCCCTCGGGTGCGATGGCGTACACCAGGGTGACCTGGCTCTCGCATCCCAGGTTCACATGGGTCTTGGCTCCGTTGATGATCCAGTCGTCGCCGTCGCGCTCGGCGGTGGAGCGCATCAGCTTCATGGACGAGCCGACGCCCGGCTCGGAGATCGATTCGGAGAAGATCAGCGTGCCGCGGGCCATCCCCGGCAGGTAGCGCTCCCGCTGCTCGGGTGTGGCCCAGTCGATGAGCCATCGCTGGCCCTGGATCGAGATCTGCGGCGACACCAGCCCCAGCCGGCCCACTTCCTCCTCGATCAGGCAGTACTCGGCCACGCCCAGGCCGCTGCCCCCTTCATCCTCGGGCGTGAACGGGCCGACCCAGCCATGGTCGCCCATGGCCGCGTAGATCTCGGCCGGGAACCGGGCGTCCTGCTGGCACGCCCGCAGCTCGTCGCGGTGCTGGGCCGCGAAGTCGGCCATGGCCGTGATCGTGGCCTGGGGCCAGTCCGGGTCCGTGAAAGTCAGGTTTACGTACATGGCTCGTCCTGGGGCGGGTTCAGCTCATGTTGTATACCAACCCGCGGCCCCAAGACGAAATCCCGGCGTGCGGTCTCCTACGAGGGTTCGGTGTCGCCGTCCGGGCCGAGGATCTCTTCGAGCGTTCTCATGGCCTCGACCCGGCGCGAGGACGGCAGCGACTCGATGTCCACGGGATCAAGCCGGCGCAGTCGCTCGATTACATCGTCGTCGAGGTCGCTGCCGAGGTCGTCTCCAGGATTCGAGCCGTCACCGGTTGTCACGTCTGCCTGCCTTCTCGTGTGCGCCACAAGACCCCCCAGGTTGTGTCGGACTTCACGCTCCGCAATGGACGATGGTGCTGTCGATCCGGTCCGTGAGCCGCTTGCGGGCCCGGTGCACCCTGATGGCCACCGCGTTGGCCGAGATGCCCATGGCCTCGCCGATCTCGGCATGCGACAGCTCCTCCCACGCCACCAGCATCAGGATCTCCCGGTCCTCTTCGCGCAGGGTGTGCAGGGCCGGCAGCAGGGCATCGGCCCGGTCCGATGTCTCGTGGCGGTCGTCGGTCCAGGGGCCGGTCCGGGCCGCGCCGTAGAGCTTGCCGTTGAGAGCGTGGCGACGGCGGGCGGACCGGTTGGCGGTGAGGATCGTGTTTCGGGCCACTCCGAAGAGCCACGCCCGCTCGAAGCCTTCCGGGATCTCGTCCCGGCGACGCCAGGCGACCAGGAACGTGTCGGCGACCACTTCGTCGGCTGTCTGCTCATCCACACGTCTCCTGGCGTAGGCCAACAGCATCCGGTAGCTGTCGTGATAGAGGCTGGTGAACCAGTCCCTGTCTCTGCCTGTGTCTTTGCCAATGGGCGCCTTGACACCCGTCATTCCATTCGTGTCCACCTTCCTCTCTTCCTTTCTCCCCCCATTCGCGGCAGATGCGCCCGCAGCGGGCGCATCGGGTCGAGTTCACGGAAGCAACGTCGAGAGAGGCGTGTGTCTTGCGTGCCCCTATTCTCCCGGCCCGTCAACCCGCTGTAAACGTGCCATCCGTCACACGTCTCAGCCGTGCTCGACGCGGTCGCGGATCGTCAGGAAGCAGCCAGTGCCGTCCCTCCGGACCGGGGGTCGCTGGCCAGTTCGGCGACGCTCCTCCGGCCGCGGCGGCTCGTGTGGCCGCCGCCGACCACCAGCTGCAGCCCGCCCCCGACGTTGCTGGTGTGCCTGACCTCGTAGCCGGCCAGACGGGTGTCGTCGCGCCAGGCGATGCCCGGCTCGGCGAAGGCGTACCACGGCTCGCCGATGCCGGCCGGCACTCCGAACCGGTCGCCGGTGGGGCACACGAACCAGCGGGACCCGGCCGCGATGTCGGCTGTGGCCGCTCCCCGCCGGAAGCGCTGGATGGCCTGGGCCAGCCACTGCACCTGCCGATCGCCCCCCGGGGTGGCCACCGTCATCCAGCCCGGACCGGGCCGGCGCCGCACATGGGCCGCGCTGAGCGTGTGGGGCAGCACCGCGCCGCCCCGCAAATTGCACCCGGGCAGGTCCGCTCGATCCGACAGGGCGGTCCCTACCCGGTTGCTGAAAGCCACTCCGGTGCCGCCGGCCACCCAGCCCGTGCCGAACTGCACTCCGGCCAGGCTGTGCACCACGGTCGCCGACAGGCCGCTGGCGTCCAGCGCGGTGGCCACCGCCGTTCCCGCCGGGCGGGCCGGGCCGCGGGCGCAGAACTCCGTGAGCTCCTGCTCGGTGAGCGGGGCCACCGCTTCGGCGAAGTCCCGCGAGGCCGGGTCGGCGCCGGGCGGCGCGGCGGCCAGCAGCGCCGGCGTGATGGGCGCCTGGCTCGGCGCGCCGGTCACCCACACCACGATGTCGTCGAGGTCGAACCGCAGGGCCGGCTCGACGGTGGCCTCCACCGCGGCCAGGTCGTCGTGGCGCAGCGCGGCCCCCTCGGCCTCGGCCGCCTCCACCAGCCGATCGGCCAGCCTCCCGCGGTAGAAGGCGTCGGGCCCCTGCCAGGCGATCGTCTCGAGAGTGGCGGCCAGGTCCGGCATCCGGATGGTCGTCCCCGATTTCGGGGCCCGCTCGCTTCCCAGCATCCGTCGCAGGGCGGCGGTGTGGCCCCGGCTCTCGACCTTCTCGTACACGTCGGCCATGCGCGGTGTCACGGTGTGACCGGCCGCGGCCTCTAGGGCTCCGGAGAAGAGGTTGGTCCAGTCGCGCCTTCCGTGGGCTCTCCACGCGGCCTCCGCGCCCCGGAGCGAGCCGGGCACCACCGCGTTGCGGGGGCCGCTGGTCGGGGGCCAGCCCTCACGGGCCGCTCCGTCGCCAACAGCCGGGGCCAGCGGAGCCCGCGACCACCCGCCGTAGACCTGCACACCGCCGTCCGGTTCGGCTACCAGCGCCACCATCTCCCCTCCGGGACCGGACTGGGGAGCGTTCACGACCCACTGGGTGAACGCCGCGGCCAGCGCCGCGTCCACCGCGGTGCCGCCGGCCTGCAACGCCTCGATGCCCGCCTGGGTGGCGAGCCTGTGGCCGCTGGCCACTCCCGCCGACCCGGTCACCGACCCGGCGATCTTCATGGCGCAGCTACAGCCTGGTGATGGCGGGCATGGCCTCCACCAGGTCGTCGAAGCCCATGGGGCGGTCCTGCAGTGCCGACCGGCTGGCCGCCTCGGCCACCAGCATCACGACATCCGCCGCGCTCCAGCCGGCGGTGCCGTCGGCCAGCTCCGCGGTCAGGTCCTCGTCGAGCTCCAGCCCGTGGGCGGCGGCCAGCGCGGCGATCAGCGCACCCCGGCGGGCAGCGTCGGGGTTGGCCACCTCGAGGTGCACCCCGAGGCGCCCGGATCGCAGCACGGCCTCATCGATCAGCTCGGGCCGGTTCGAGACCCCCACCACGAACACCTGGCCCTCGGCCAGCACGTCGTCGAGCGACGCCAGCAGGGCCGAGACCACCCGCTCGTCGGTGCGTTCCCCGCTCTCGCCGGCCCGCACCGGGGCCAGCGCGTCGAGGTGGTCGAGCATCACCAGCGACGGGCGGGCCTCGGCAGCCCGCCTGAACAGGGCCCGTACCGCCTCCTCGGACTCGCCCAGCCACTGGTTGTAGACCTTGCTGCCCTCGATGGCCACGAAGTTCACGCCCAGTTCCGAGGCCAGCGCGTGCACCAGGGCGCTCTTGCCCGACCCGGCCGGGCCGTGCAGCAGCACGCCCTGCTCGACTCTGTCGGAATCCACGGCCCGCTGGCCCAGCTCCCGCAGGCGGGCCTTCAGGTCGCCGAGGCCCACGATCTGGTCCCAGGTGATGCGATCGGTCCGGGTCACCACGTCGCGCAGCACGCTGGGCCGCACCGTTCGCAGCGCGGCCTCGAGGTCGCCCGGCTCGACCGCCAGTTCGGTGCCCTCCAGCGAGTCGGCCAGCTCGAAGCCCTCGCGGCCGATCGCCAGCCGGTCGGCGGCCTCCAGACCGGCCGAGCGGGCCAGGTGCATCAGGTCGGCCCCGGTGAAGCCCCCGGTCTCGGCGGCCACCGTGGCGATGGCGTCCTGCGCCTCGGCGGTGAGCGGCATCTCCCGGGTGTGGATGGACAGGATCTCGGCCCGAGCCTCCTCGTTGGGCGGGCCCACGAAGATCTCCTCCTCGAAGCGCCCCGGCCGCCGGAAGGCCGGGTCGATGGCCTGGATGCGGTTGGTGGTGGCCATCAGGATCAGGCCGTCCACCTCCTCCAGCCCGTCCATCAGGGTCAGGAGCTGGCTGGCCGCCCGCACGTCGCTCTGTGACGCCAGGCGCTCCCGGTTGGTGGCGATCACGTCGAACTCGTCGATCATCACCAGCGACGGGGCGTGGGCCAGCGCCCGCGAGAACAGCAGCCGCAGGTTGGCCTCGGTCTCGCCCTGCACGCTGCCCACCAGCTCGGTGGCCGACATGCGGTAGGCGGTGACGCCCAGCTCGTTGGCCAGCGCCTTGCAGATGAGCGTCTTGCCGGTGCCGGGCGGGCCGTGCAGCAGCACCCCCTTGGGTGGGCGCACCCCCAGCCGGCGGTAGAACGCGGGGCGCAGCAGCGGCAGCTCCACCAGCTCCCGCAGGCGCCTGATGATCTGGTCGCACCCGCCCACGTCGGCCAGCGTGATGAGCCGCTCCGACACGCTGACGTCGGCCCGGTGCAGCTCCACCTCGGTGCTGTCGCCCATCCGCGACGGCGACGGCGAGGCGAGGTCGATGCGCACCAGCATCCCCGCGCCGCCGGGGTAGATCTCGGCCAGCACCCGGTTGCCGCCGTACAGCGGGGTCCCGTCGTCGCGCAGGCGCTCCAGCAGCCGCTGGTGCAGGTTGAACGTCAGGTTGTAGGGCGGGGTGATGCGGGCGTTCTGCGCTTCCGGCAGCTCACCCACCGCGGTGGCGTCCACGGGCTCGCCGGGGCGCACCGCCAGCTGGGGCCACAGCATGCGCCCCAGCCGCACCAGCTTGTCGTCGTGGTCGTGTGTCCTGACCACCGCCCAGGCCTTGTGGTCACCGTTGCGCAGCGCCGCCGCGTCGCCGTCGGCGAGGCCTAGCTGCTCCAGGCAGGCCGCCGACAGGCTGGCCTCCGACGGCCCCAGCTTGGATCCCGGCGCGGGCCGGGCCGCCAAGCGGGTCAGCTGTGCTGGGCCTGCCACTCCGGACACGGCTCGAGCACCTCCATGGCCACCCCTCCCTCGGGGCTGATGGCCGAGTCGAGGTTGGCCCAGCACACCAGCATCCTGGTCGGTCCCACGCCGGTGTTGAAGTGCTGGTAGGTCACTCCCGACTCCTTGATCGGGATGGCGATCACGTCGCCCTCCTCCCATTCGTGGGCCCGGCCGTCGAGCACGGTGTGGCCGCTGCCGGCCATCACGAAGTGGATGATCCCGCCCTGGCAGTACAGCTTGCCGCTGTTGGAGCCCTGGGGGACCTCCAGCTCGTGGAAGTAGAGGGCTCTGGTGCTGGGGGTCTCCAGGTGGGGATGCAGGTACCAGCGCATGGTCCCCATGCGGTTCAGTTCGGGCTCGCAGTCGTCCCGTCCGATGAGGTTCTTGGCCTGGGATCTGCGGTCGCGCTCGTCCCGCGACTCGGCGAAGGTGATGTCGTAGAGGGTCTGGTCAGCCATCGCCGGCCCTCTCGCCGATGATGCGGGTGACGGCCACGATGGGGTCCTCGCCGGCTTCGCCGTCGTCGCCGCCCGGGTCGTCGCCGCCGGTGTCGGTGGACGCCATCTCCCGCCAGTTCGACTGCTCCTTGACCTGGGCCAGCATCGAGCCGGTCTGGAACAGGAACGGGATGTAGATGAAGGCGATCCACTGCGAGCTCTGGGAGTCGTCGTAGTTGAAGTGCTGGTGCTCGACGCCGCCGGGCTTCACCGGCAGGATCAGGAGGTCGCCGGGCTTCCAGTGATACTCGACCCCGTCGAACACGCTGTAGCCCGCGCCCCGGGTGACGTAGATCACCAGCCCGCCCTGGTGGGTGTGGGCTCCCGACTCGGTCTGGATGTCCTTGCGGAACACCATCCAGTCCTGCACGGCCCGGTTCTCGGCCCTCATGTGCAGGTAGTACTTGCTGCGGCCCTGGCGGGACTGCTGCCAGGGCAGGTCCTTGCCCTTGATCACCACCTGGCCGCTGTCGGCTAGGTTGCGCCGCTCGGCGAACGTGGAGAAGAAGACCTCGTAGGGGTGCCGGTCCTCCTCGCTGCGGTCACGCTCTCGCAGCCGGGTCTGCTCTCGTTCGACCATCGTCCGTCCCTTCTGAGTCCTGTCTGTTGAGTCTGGCGTGCCCGGCAGCGCCGCTCGGCTGCTGCGACGGTCAGGCCGCCATGCGCAGGAACCGGGTGGCGTTGCCCGAGAACAGTCTCTCGCGTTTGGCGTCGTCTTCAATGCCCCAGGCCAGCGCCGCCCCCGGCGAGTCGGGGAAACGGCACTGGGCGTGGGGGAAGTCCGACTGGTACATGAGCACCCCGTCGCCCAGGACGCTGTCGACGTAGTCGTAGATCTTGCGGCCCTCGTAGAGCTCGATTCCGCAGTAGACGTGACCGGCCCGGGCGTACTCCGACGGCAGCATCGAGAGCTGCGGCCCCTTGCTCTTGAGGTGCCTGGACTGGCCGTCGAGGCGCAGCAGCCATTCGGGCAGCCAGCCGCAGCCGGTCTCGGAGAAGCCCACCCGGAAGTTGGGGTGGCGGTCGAACACCCCCGACAGCAGCAGGTAGGCCAGCCGCAGCTGCGCCCCCCACGGGTGGGCCGCGGTGCGGGCCACCACGATGTTGTCCCACACGTCGCGGTAGCCGGGGAAGTAGGGCGGCTCGTAGAAGAACGAGTGGTGCAGCAGGGGCAGGTCGGCGTCGGCCAGCGCGGCCCAGATCGGCTCCAGGTCGGGGTCGTCGATGGGGTAGCCCTCGGCCAGCGCCAGCATGGCTCCGGCCACCGACGGCCCGTCGCCGTGCTCTTTGATGTGGCGTACCGACCATTCGACGTCCTCGCCGGTGAGCATCAGCAGGCTCTTGAGCCGTCCGGTGTCGATCGAGCAGAAGTCGGTCATGTAGCGCTGGTACGACTCGTACAGCCCGGTGCCCACGTCGGTGGGGCACACCGTCACCGACTGGGGCCACGTTCCGGGGATGAGCAGGTGCACGTCGGTGCCCTCGCGGTCCATGTCGGCGATGCGGCCCTCGGCGTTGTCGTGGCCGACGCCGTAGCGGGGCGAGTCCTCGGTCACGACTAGGCCCCGGATCTTGCCCTCCAGCGCGGCCCGGCCGCCCGCGCCCAGCTCCTCCTCGTGCTGCGACTTCTCGCCGATCTCCCGCAGGTAGCCGCGGGGTTCGATGCTGAGGTTGGTCCAGGGGCCGTCGGGGTCGCCGTAGGTGAGGGGCAGTTCGACCCGGCGCTCGTAGTGGGCCAGCTCGGCGTCCCAGCGGTCGAGCAGCGCTTGGTCGGCGTAGCGCTTGAGCACCTCCACCGACGGCCACACATGGGTGTCGGTATCGATGATGGTCAGGCCGTCGCGCACGCTGTTCCTCCTGGTTGCAGCTGATCGCTTCCGGTAGCGCCGCTTCCGGCCGACCCGCGGCGCCGGATTGTATACCGTTCGGGAGATGACCCTGCATCGGGGATTGGACCGGGGCTCGGGCGCGGGTTCCCGCGCTTGTTCGCTGCGCTCACCGGGCCGCTCGGGCGTGGTGTCCCGCGCTTGTTCGCTGCGCTCACCGGGCCGCTCGGGCGTGGTGTCCCGCTCTTGTTCGCTGTGCTCACCGGGCCGCTCGGGCCCGGCCGTGGCAGGCTGACTTGATGCGAGTGGTTGTGATCGGGGCCGGCATCGCGGGCGCGGCGGCGGCTTGGCACCTGGCCGACCACGCCTCCGTGGTGATGGTGGAGCAGGAGGCCCACCCCGGTGCTCACGCCACCGGCCGGTCCGCTGCCCTCCACACCGAGACGTCGGGCGCCCCGGTGGTGAGCGCGCTGGCCGCGGCCAGCCGTCCGTTCCTGGCCGACCCGCCCCAGGGGTTCGCCGACTACCCGCTGCTGTCGCCCCGGGGCCTGCTGTGGATCGCCCGGGCTGCCGAGCGGGACGCGCTGGAGGAGAAGGCGGCCGCCGCCGAGGCCCACGGTGTCGAGGTCCATCGCCTCGACTCGTCCCGCTGCTGCGAACTGGTCGGCGTGCTGCGCCCCGATGCTGCCCATGCGGGCGTCTTCGAGCCTCACGCCATGAACATCGATGTGGACGGGCTCCTGCAGCGCTTCCTGCGGGGTGCTCGCCGCCGGGGCGCGGAGTTGCACGTGGACGCCGGGATCGGCGCGGTCACGGCCCGGGCCGGCGGCTGGCGGGTGCAGGCCGGCGATCAGCATTGGGACTGCGACGTGGTCGTCAACGCGGCGGGCGCATGGTGCGATCCGTTGGCCGAGATGGCCGGCGTGGCGCCGCTGGGGCTGCGGCCGCTGCGCCGCTCGGTGTTCGTGTTTCCGCCGCCCGAGGGGGTCTCTACCGCGGGCTGGCCCATGGTCTGGGACATCGGCAACCGCTTCTACTTCGAGCCCGAGGGCCCCCTGCTGCTGGTGTCTCCCGTCGACGAGACGCCCAGCGAGCCGTGCGACGCCCGTCCGGAGACGGAGGACATCGCGCTGGGCGTCGAGGAGCTCGAGGCGGCCACCACGCTCCGGGTCCGGGGCGTGCGTCGCACCTGGGCCGGCCTGCGCACCTTCGCTCCCGACCGGGTGCCGGTCGCCGGCTTCGACCCCGACCACCCGGGGTTCTTCTGGCTCGCCGGTCAGGGCGGCTACGGCATCAAGACGTCACCGGCGCTGGGGCAACTGGCCGCCGCACTGATCACCGAGTGCGAGCCGCCGCCCCTGCCGCCGGGCTCGGTCGACGCCCTGAGCCCAGCCCGTTTCCGGGACTGACCTCCTGGGCCGCCTGCACGGCGCAGCCGGGGTCGATCGGGTAGGCACACGAAGCCGGTTCATACGGACGGGGCGGCGGCGCGAGCGGCCCGTGAGTAGCCCCCGTGTCGAGCCGAGTTCGGTCCGGTTCTCAGCCGGGGTCGATCGGCAGGGCGGTCACGTCTGCGGGCTCGTGCTCGGAGCTCTCGTGCCGGCGGCCACTGGTGATCACCGACTGTTTGACGGCTTTGGCCGCCAGTTCTTCCAGGTCGTCCCGGCTCGGGTCGGTCAGGTAGGCGTCAACTGCGGCGGTGTCCGGGAAGGACAGCACCAGCACCGCGTCGGGGCGGCCCCGCCCTCCCTTCACCTCGCTGGCTCGTCGCTCGGCTCGGCCGCCGTGGCGGGCCGCCAGCTTGAGCAGCCGGTTGATGTAGCGCTCGAACTGGCGCTTGGATCCGCCACGAAGCAGGCGAACCGTCAGCTCGATCCGGCTGTCACCGCTCACACCACGATTGTACGCCTCCTCTCCGACACGCCAGGGAGGGACCCGGAGGGCTGGGCGCATTTTTCTCGGTGTGGTTATGGGTGTCTATTGCGCAAAATCGACCCGAGATTTC
>VYFQ01000021.1 GCA_009842325.1 Acidimicrobiaceae bacterium
GCGCTGCCGGCCTGGCTGAGCTTCGCGGCGTCCTCGCGGACCTTTTCGGGCACGCCGGCGGCGGCGGACGCGGGGACGGTTTCGGTGCGGGTGACCGCGGACGACGGCAACGGGGGTACGGTCCACGACGACTTCGATATCGTGGTGGGCGCCGCTCCGGCCCCGGCGGCGTCCTTCGCGTCGGCCGCCTCCAGCGCGGACGAGGGCGCGGGGACGCGCAACGTGCGGGTGAACCTTTCCCCGGCGCCGCAATCCGCCGTCACGATCGCCTACACGGTGGGCGGCACGGCGTCGGCGGGTACGGACTTCGGCATCGCCGATTCCGGCGGCGCGCGGGCGCCCGCTAACGCGACCCATGTGAACATTCCGGTGGCGGTCGTCGACGACGCCGAGGACGAGAACGCCGAGACGGTGGTCCTGACGCTGACGGCGGGAGAGGGCTACACGGTGGGGAGCGCGAACGTCCACACGCTCACGATCGACGACAACGACGATCCGGACCCGGACCCCGATCCGGACTCCGACCCCGACCTCGATTCCGATCCGGACGCCGAACCCGAACCCCCGGCGCTGACCGTCGACGAGGCCATTCCCGCGGGCGAGACGGAGTACCGCGCGGGAGACCGCAAGGCGACGGTGCGGCGCGAACCGGGTACGCCGGCGGTGCGGCTCGCCGTGCCGGATTCGGCGGCGGAGGACCTGACGATCACCGTGTCCCCCGCGCCGGACGCGCCGCCGGTTCCGGGCGCCTTCGCGCTCGGTCCCCCGGAGGCGCGGACCGTTGTGGACGTTTCCGTCGACCGCGTCCCGGCCGGGGGGCTGACGCTGTGCCTGCCGGTTTCGCCGGCCCTGCTGGAGGCCGCGGCGGGCCGCCCGCTGATCCTGCTGCGCTACGCGGACGGGGCGTGGGCCGAGGTTCCGGGCTCGGCCCTGGACGCGGAAAGATCGCTGGTGTGCGCGACGGTGACCGGGTTTTCGCCCTTCGCCGCGGGCTTCCGGGCGCCGCCGTCGGCGTCGTTCGAGGCGGCGTCTTCGTCCGCGGCCGAGGACGCGGGGACCGTGGCGGTGAAGATCCTGTTCTCGCCGCCCCCCGCGTCGGACCTGACGCTGCGCTACGTCCTGGGCGGCACGGCCGCGCGGGGCGGAACGGGCGGCGGCGCGGGGACCGGCGGCGGCAAGGCCGACTACCGCGTCGCCGGGGCGGGAACGCTCGCGGTGGCGGCGGGGAGCGCGTCCGCGTCGGTCGAGGTGGGCGTCCGCGACGACGCGCGCCGCGAGACCGACGAGACGGTGACGCTGACGCTGTCTCCCGGCGGCGGCTACGAACTCGGCGCGGTCCGCGTCCACACGCTCACGATAACCGACGACGATCCGCCTTCGGACGGGGCCGCGGCCAGGGAACATCTGTTCCCCCTGTTCGCCGACGGCGGCGGCTTCCGGACCCGGCTGCACCTGACGGACGTTTCGGGGGCGGACAACCGCTGCGCGCTGGAACTGCGCGGCGCGGGGCTGTCCGCCGACCGCTTAGAAAAACACCCCGCGCTGACGGTATCCGGCGCGGACGCCGAAATCGACCTCGGCGCGGCCGCCGGCGCCGTCGCGACGGCGACCGCCGGCGAAGCGGAATATCTGGCCTTTGGTTACGCGAAGCTCGCCTGCGAAGAGCCGGCGGCGGCGCGCCTGCTGCTCGCGGGAGAAGGCGCGGATCCCGTCGTTCCGTCCGCCCTGGCGTACGTGGAAAGCTCGGCGGCGGCGCGCAAGCACCGGTTCCCGGTCTGGCCCGGCCTCGGCCGGCTGGGACTGGTGCTGGTCAACGACGGCGAAGGGGACGCCGCCTGCGCCGCGGAGGTAGAGGCCGCCGACGGGACTCCCGCCGGCGGGGCCGGCTTCACGGTACCGGCGCGGTCCGCCTTCGTGCGTTTCCTGGACGAACTCGCGCCGGCGGCGGACGACGTCCCGGACGGCGTGGCGCGGGTGACCTGCTCGCGTCCGGTCGCGGCCCTCGGGGCGCAGTTGCACGGCGGCGACTTCGCCGCGCTGGCCTCCGCCGCCGCGGAAGAAGCGGAGGCGGAGTCCGAAGCCGGCGGCGGAAGCGGAGCGGACCGCGCGGCGGGCGGCGCCCGCCCGTTGCCCCACCGGACGCTGCTGCCCCTGGTGCAGGACGGCGGCGGCTTCCGGTCGCGCCTGGTGCTGGCCGACCTGTCCGGCGACGCCAACCGCTGCGAGCTTCGCGTTGAGATGCCGGGGGTTCCCACGTCCCGCTTCGAAACCCCCGAAGGCGCGGAAAAGGAGGGCTTGCGGACCTTCCTGCTCGAACTGGCGGCGGACGGCCAGGCCGTGCTGACGAGCGCGGACCGTTCGCCGTTCGTCTCCTTCGGCTCCGCCGCGCTCGCCTGCGAAGGTCCGGCGGACCTGTACAACGTCATGACCGCGCGCCCGCCCGGCGGCGCCGCCGGCATCGGGACCGTCCGGCCGGTCCCGCCCGCGCGGGAACTGCGGTTCCCGGTCCCGCCCGGGTTGGGGAGTTTCGCGCTGGCAATGACCAACGCCGCCGAAACCGGCGCGTCCTGCGAGGCCACGCTGACCTTGGCCGGACGGGAGGAAACCCTCGCGGCCGAGTCGCCCGTCCGGATCGAAAGCCAATCCACCGAAATCCGCTTCCTCGCCGACCTGTTCGAACCGCCGGCCGATTATTCCGCGGGCGGCGAAGCGACGCTGCGCTGCGACCG
>VYFQ01000035.1 GCA_009842325.1 Acidimicrobiaceae bacterium
GGGTCGGCCGGCGGGTCGACGCTGGGAGGAGGGGCGGCCACCAGAACCCGGCGACGGGTCCGCCGCGAGCGCGGACGGGCCGTCTCCTCCTCAATGACAGTCAGCCGCACTCCCCCGGTGACATCGCTGATGAGGTTGAACAGCACCGCGCCGAGCACTGTCAGCCCGCTTCCCGCCAGGACCAGAACCAGCCCGCCGACGGCCGCGATCCTGAAGATCTGGTCGGCGTTGATCTTGAAGGACTCCAACGCGAACAGCTCCACCACGAAGTTCTCGATGTTGGCGACCAGCCCGGAGTTCACCGCGAGGTTCCACAGCGTCACCCCCACGAACAACATGACCACCCAGGCACAGAAGTAGAGGATCAACGAGACCTTCAGCACCGACCAGGGCTCGACATGCCGCACAAGACGGCGGACCCGGCGAGCGCGCAAGCGCCGATTGGACCGGGCTCTCAGGGCGCGGCCGACGGCCGAACGCGGCATCGGCCTCGGGCGAGGACCGAGCGGGGCGCCGTCGTCGACACTCGAATCCGCGGTGGGATCAGGAGCCGGGGCGTCACCAGACGACGAACCGTGGTTCTGATCACCGGCGCCGGAAGTCGACTCTTCGCTCATAGTTGTCCACGGCCCCTCCGACGATGCCGCAGTTTAGTTATGCGTTGCATCAGGTGGCGCAGTCCACTCGACCAGGCGTTCAGCCCGGGCTGTCTGGCTGGCACGGCCCACTTGGACCGCAACGGTCACGAGCAGGGCATTGGAATCGCCGTCCGGCTCCTGTTCGGTGTAGGACAGCAGCAACCCCCCGTTGGCCGCCGCAAGGGCGGCCGCTTCGGTGCGGCCTGCAGCCGCTCCGGCCAATGCCGCCGCGTCGGCCGCAGTCCGGGCCCGGGCGCTCTCGTCAAGGAACCGCCCGATCTCGACGGTCGCCGCAACCACCAGCGTCAACACCAGCAGTACCACAACCATCAGGGGCGCGGCCTGTCCCCGGTCGCGGAGCTCCGGCCTCGCCCGGGCCGTCATTGCCCGTCTGGATCAGCTTCTGAGTGTTCGGAAGGAGCCTGGCTCGAGTTGCCATCCATGTCGTCGCCGACGAGGGCAATGGCCACCACCTCGTCGCCCGCGTCGGGGTTCATCACCTTGACCCCCGACGCCATCCGGCTCCGTTCGGACACGTCGCCCACCGGAACTCGGATCACCACGCCATTGGCGGTGACAGCCAGAATCTCATCGCCAGGATCCACGACAAGCGTTCCGACCACTTCGCCCTTCTCCTCCGTCGGCTTGGACCCGATGTTCCCCTGGCCGCCCCGCCCCTTGCAGTTGAACGCGTCCACCGGGGTTCGCTTGCCATAGCCCCGAGTGGTCACATACAGCAGCGCCGAGCCCGGACGGGCCACCGCGCACGACACGACTGAATCCCCACCGTGTTTGAACTTCAACCCGATGACGCCAGCGGCACCCCGGCCCATCTCACGAACCTGGCGCTGCGCGAAGCGGATCGTCTGGCCCAGACGCGACGACAGCAAGATGTCGTGCACCCCGTCGGTCGGCACGACCGCTACCAGCTCATCGTCGTCGCGCAGGCGAATGGCGATGAGGCCCGCTTTGCGGGACGAGTCGTAAGCCGTGAACTTCGTGCGCTTCACCCGGCCCTTAGCCGTGGCGAACAGCAGGTACCGGTTCATCTCGTAGTCACGCGTGTCGATCACGGCCTGGATCCGCTCGCCGTCCTGCAGCGACAGCAGGTTCACGATCGAGGTGCCCCGCGCGGTGCGCGAGGCCACCGGCACCTCATGGGCCTTCAGCCGGTAGACCCGACCCCGGTTGCTGAAGAACAACAGGTAGGAGTGAGCCGTGGTGTGGATCAGGTGCATGACGCTGTCGGCTTCCTTGAGCTTCGCGCCGGCCACCCCGCGGCCGCCGCGACCCTGCAGGCGGAACTCGTCTGTGGGAACCGTCTTGACGTAACCCGACGCCGACATGGTGAACACCAGGTCGTCGTCGTCGATCAAGTCCTCGATGTCGAGCTCGCCCGGGTCGATCTCGAG
The DNA here is from genome assembly GCA_009842325.1 of Acidimicrobiaceae bacterium. GTDB lineage: Bacteria > Actinomycetota > Acidimicrobiia > Acidimicrobiales > Aldehydirespiratoraceae > Aldehydirespirator. The sequence goes on from VYFQ01000035.1 coordinate 2,051, forward strand.
CACTGATCTGCGACCGGTCCCGAACTTCTCAGCGATCTCCTTGAGTTCGTCGCGGATCGCCATCCGGAGGCGATGCTCGTCGGCCAGCAGCGCCTCCAGGTCCGCGATCAGGGTGCGCTTCTCGGTGGCCTCCGCCTCAAGCTGGGTGCGGCCCAGGCGAGTCAGGCGGGAAAGGGCCATGTCGAGAATGTGGTTGGCCTGCTCCTCCGAGAACTCGTAGGGCTCAGCCATCAGGGACGCCCGGGCCGCGGCGGTGTTCTCGCTGGCGCGGATCGTGGCGATGATCTCGTCGATGGCGTCCAGCGCGCGCAGCAGCCCTTCCACGATGTGGAGCCGTGACCGAGCCGCGGCCAAGCGGAACTCCGACCGCCGGGTCACCACCTCGATCTGATGAGCGACGTATGCGACCAGCGCGTCGCGCAGGCTGAGCGTGCGAGGCACCCCGTCCACCAGCGCCACCACGTTCATGGCGAAGCTGGACTGCAGCGGAGTGTGCTTCCAGAGGTTATTCTGCACCACCTCGGGGTTTGCGTCCCGCTTGAGCTTGATCACGAACCGGGTGTCGTCGCCCGCGGATTCATCGTTGACGTCGGCGATTCCCTCCAACTCCCTGGCGTTGACCAGGTCCGCGATCTTGCGGGCGACGGCGCCGGCCGACACCTGGTAGGGCAGGGCGGTGACTACGAGCGCATTGCGGCCCGCGATCTCGGCGAGCACCACGTCGGCTCGCATCTTCACTGAGCCGCGCCCGGTCCGGTAGGCCGACTCGAACCCGCTGCGGCCCAAGATCTTGCCGCCGGTGGGAAAGTCCGGGCCGTGCACACACGCCATCAGGTCCTCGACGCCGGCGTCGGGGTCCTCCAGGAGCAGTACCACCGCGTCGATCACCTCGGCGAGGTTGTGAGGCGGAATGTTGGTGGCCATGCCCACCGCGATCCCTTGGCTGCCGTTCACCAGGAGGTTCGGCAGGCGGGCCGGAAGGACGGCCGGCTCGGTGAAGTCCCCCGAGTAGTTGTCGACGAAGTCGACCGTGTCCTCGCCGATGTCGGCGAGCATCGACATGGCCAGCGCGTCGAGACGGCACTCGGTGTAGCGGGACGCGGCCGGCGGGTCCTCGGGCGAGCCGTAGTTGCCGTGGAAGTCGATGAGGGGGTGTTGCAACGAGAACGGCTGAGCCATCCGGGCCAGGGCGTCGTAGATGGCTGCGTCGCCGTGGGGGTGGAAGCGGGCCATCACGTCACCCACCACTCGGGCGCACTTGACATGGCCTCGGTCGGGGCGGAAGCCCTGGTCGTACATCGACCACAGGATCCGGCGGTGTACCGGCTTGAGACCATCGCGGGCGTCGGGCAGCGCCCGGCTGATGATCACCGACATGGCGTAATCCAGGAAGGAGCTCTCCATCTCCTCCTGTATTTCGACGACGGTTACCCCCAGGCTGTCACCGGTCACGGGGCCCGTGGGTTCCGGGGAGTCAGCTTCGCCGGTTCCGCCTGTCGTTTCGTTCATGGGGGTGCTTCCGTGGGGGATCAGAAGTCGAGGTTGCGGACTTCTCGGGCATTGGTGACGATGAAGTTCTTGCGCTGCTCAACGTCGTCGCCCATGAGCACTGAGATGACCTGATCGGCGATCGCAGCCTCCTCGACCGACACCTGCAACAGGCTGCGCGTCTGCGGGTCCATGGTGGTGGAGCGCAACTCGTCCCAGTCCATCTCCCCCAGTCCCTTGAGCCGCTGGAACTCGCGCTTGTGCTTGGGGCTCCCGGCTAGGAACGCATCCTTGGCCGCGTCGTCGAGCAGGTAGACCGTCTTCGAGTTCGACACCTTGGTGGAGTACAGCGGCGGCTGGGCCACATACACGTAGCCGGCTTCGACCAGCGGGCGCATCTGGCGGTAGAAGAACGTGAGCAGGAGTGTGCGGATGTGGCTGCCGTCCACGTCGGCGTCCGCCAGCACTATCACTTTGTGGTACCGGGCCTTGCCGATGTCGCAGCCGTGGTCGTCGGGATCGCGTCCGTCCGCCGGGTCGCGATCGCCATTGTCATTGGCGGCGCCGTTGGAGCCCGCTGCGCCGCCGATGCCGGTGCCTATGGCTGCGATGATGGCCTGGATCTCGTTGTTCTTGAGCATCCTGTCGATGCGAGCCCGCTCAACGTTGAGGATCTTGCCCCTGATCGGCAGCACCGCCTGGGTCTCGGGATCGCGTGCCCGCACCGCAGAACCGCCCGCGGAGTCTCCCTCCACAATGAACAGCTCCCTGCGGGCTGAGTCGGTGGCTGTGCAATCCTTCAGCTTGTCGGGCATGCCGGCACCGTCCAGCAGTGACTTGGAACGAACCTCGGAACGCACCCGAGCGGCAGCCTCGCGAGCCGCGGAGGCCGCCACGGCCTTCAACACGGCCCTTCTTGCCTCGGCCGGGTGCTCCTCAAGCCATTCCGACAGGTGGCGGTTGGTGACCCGCTCGGTGAAGGACCGCATCGACATGTTGCCCAACTTGGCCTTCGTCTGCCCTTCGAACTGGGGCTGTCCGATGCGCACGCTGACGATGGCGGTGAGGCCCTCACGGATGTCCTCGCCCTGGAGGTTCTCAGCCTTCTCCTTGAGCAACCCCTTCTCGCGGGCGTAGGCATTGACAGTACGGGTCAGCGCCGAGCGGAACCCCTGCTCATGCATGCCGCCGTCGATGGTGGAGATCCCGTTGGCAAAACTGTGCAGGCCGTCGGTGTTGAAGCCGCTGCTCCACTGGAACGCCACTTCCACCTCGTGCGGATTGCCGTCGATGGTCTCCGTGTCGGCGAAGTGCCCCACGGCATCGAAGAGCCGGACCTTCGACTGGTTCAGGCGGCTCACATAGTCGACAATGCCGCCCTCGTAGCGGAATGACGTCCACTCGGTGTGTCCATGCGGGCCAGGCCTCAGGTCGCGCACCCGGATTTCCAGACCCCGGTTCAAGAACGCCATCATCTCCAAGCGTTCGGCCACCGTCTGGTACCGGAACGACACATCCTCCAAGACCAAGGAATCCGGCCAGAACCGGATCGTCGTGCCCGTCCGGATGTCGCCGTTCAGCTGTGGCGCGGGCCCCAGCACGGAGAGGGACTCCTCAATCTCGCCGCCGTCGACGAAGGTCATGCGATGCCGTTGCCCGGAGCGGTAGATGTCGACTTCCATCCTCTCTGAGAGGGCATTGACCACCGAGACGCCGACGCCGTGGAGGCCGCCCGAGATCTTGTAGCCGTCGCCACCGAACTTCCCGCCCGCGTGCAGCAGCGTCATCACCAACTCAGCCGCGGGAATGTGGTCATGGAGAGGATGCGGCTCGGTGGGAATGCCGCGGCCGTCGTCACCCACCTCACACGAACCGTCCTCGTGGAGTGTCACGTCGATCCGGGTGCAGTATCCGGCCATGGCCTCGTCCACCGAGTTGTCCACAACCTCCCACACGAGATGGTGCAGGCCGGTCGGGCCGGTCGACCCGATGTACATGCTGGGGCGCTCGCGCACAGCCTCGAGACCCTCCAGGACCGTGATTTCAAGCGCGCCGTACGAGGGGTCGGCGCCGGGGGTCGTCTCGATTGCCGGCTCGCTGGCAGTCACGCCGAACAGACCCTCCTCACACGGTCCCGCGGGCAGCGGGCGACGATGGATCGAAGGTCTGCCGCCCAACAAGACGGAGGCTCGGAGCACTCACTGGCACGACCCGGCCACAGCAGACAAGGACCGGGCGAGCCGGGGGCACCGAACCGGGGCAAAGCCCTTCATCGAGCCACCGATCACGCCCGTCATTCTACCAGCGAGCACCAGCCGAACGGCGCGTTACTTGACTGTGTCTCCCGCTCTTGTTCGCTGCGCTCACGGGCCGCTCGAGCCTTGTTCCCCGCTCCTGTTCGCTGCGCTCACGGGCCGCTCGGGCCCCGGGGGCCTCGCACGCTCGGCCTCTAGTCCGCGACCGGCCTCACCCGCACCGCGATCGACGTCAGCCGATCGGTGGACGACAGTTCATTGACCCGTTCCAGCACCTGTTCGGCCAGCCATCGCACCTCGCTGGCCCACATCGAATCAGAGGCCACGATCACTAGCCGATCACCCTCCACTGCGGCGGGTCGGCAGTGCCGAGCCACGTCGGCCCCCACCACCTCCTCCCACCGGTGGAACACCGTCGACAGCAAGTCGGCGGGTGGCGCGCCGAGCGAGCCCAACACCCGCTCCAAAGCATCAGCCAGCTCGATGGGCTCATCTCCCGCTGACACCGTCAGAACGACCTAGCGGTGCCGTCGACGACCCGGATCATCTGGTGGGGCTGGACGCCCGCTGGCAGCTCCGTTGTTGCAGTGGTGAGGATTCGCTGACCGGGCGGGAGCGTCTCCAATAGAGCGGCCGCCCGGCCGGCGTCCAGTTCTGAGAACACGTCATCGAGCAACAACACCGGCTCCACGCCCCGGCACTCGCGAACTTCGGCGTCCACCGCCAATCGCAACGCCAACGCAAGGGACCTCTGCTCCCCCTGAGAAGCATGGCTTCGGGCCGGAAGCCCGCCCACCTCCAGCAGGACGTCGTCGCGGTGGGGACCCACCGTGCTCGTTGATCGCTTGAGATCGGTGGGTCGGGCAGCGGCAAGCGCCCCGGCCAACGAATCCTCTCCCCAGGACGAGAGGTAGGTCACAGCGGCGCCGCCCTGCCCCTGGGAGATGTGGCCATAGTGACGCCGGATCCGGGGTTCCATCGCAGCCAGCAGGTCACGACGCCGGATGCGGAGCTCGTCGCCCACTGCGGCCAGCTTGTCGTCCCACACGTCCAGGGTGATGGCCACGTCACCAACGGCGCGGCCTTGCGCCTGGCGCAACAGGGTGTTGCGCTGTCGAAGGATCCGGTCCAACTCGCTGCGCAGTGCACCCCAGGCAGGCCGGACCGACGCCAGGGCGTCGTCCATCCATCGTCGCCGGACGGCGGGCTCGCCCTTCACCAATTCGAGGTCCTCCGGCGAGAAGGCCGTGGCCGTGAGCACCCCGAGCAAGTCGCGGCGTCGCGCCACCTGCTGCCGGTTCACCCTCACCCGGTTTGGTCGGGCCCGGGCCAGTTCCACCTCGATCAATATCTCGCGGTCCCCGTCCCCAAACCCCGCGCAGCGAATGACCGCCGCCGATGCCCCATCACGTATGAGGGCCGCATCGGCGGCACCTCGGAACGAACCCAGTCCGGCCGCGAAGCCCAAGGCCTCGAGCAAGTTGGTCTTCCCATGGCCGTTCGGCCCGATAATCGCCGTCATGCCCGGGGCGAAGACAACCTCGGCTTCGGCGTAGGACCGGAAGTCGATAAGCGACAGCGAGCAGACCCGCACGGCCGATGCCCGAGACGATCAGCTCACCCGCACCGGCATAAGCAGATAAAGGAACCCCTCGTCCCCCACCGAACGAAGCAAGGCTGGCTTCACTGCGTCCGCCGTCTCCAGCGTGACTTCCTCGCCGGTGGTGGCCTCTATGCCATCGATGAGGTAGCCGGGGTTGAACGCGACAGTCAGATCCTCACCCACGTAATTGGCTTCCATGGATTCGTTCGCTTTGCCGACGTCGTGCGTTATGGCAATGACTTCAAGGCTCCCGTCGCTCATCACCAACCGGACCGGCGTCGAATCCTGGGCAAGGAGGCGTACTCGTCGAACGACTTCCAGCAGCTGCTCACGACTGGCGGTCAGGCAATTTGGATGGTCAGTCGGGATCAAGCCCTGATAGTTGGGGAAGTCCCCCGGAATCAGCCGCGTGGTCAGCTGGACGTTTCCCACTACGAACTGCGCATAGTGTTCGGCCAACTTCAACGTCACCTCGTCTGAATCCGCGATCAGCCGCTGCAACTCACCGAGAGCGCGGCTCGGCACGAGAACTCTCTGGTGCTCACCGAGGATCGACGAGCCCTCAAGATCTCGTACCGAGAGCCGATACGAGTCCGTCGAGACCAGCCGCAGACGACCCTCCCCCTCCGAAGCCATAAGCACACCGGTGAGGATCGGCCTGGAGTCATCGGACGAAGCCGACCTGACAACCTGGCTGAGCGCATCCCGGAATTCGGCCCCGCTGAACGTGACTGCCGGACTGAACGCCGCCGAGTCGCCGTCCGCGTTTGCTTCCTGGGTGAAAGACAACTGCGGATAGTCCTCCTCCGGGATCAGCCGGATCGAGAACTCCGATGAACCGGCCACGATCGAGGCCTCGCCCTCGGTCACCGAGAACTCCACCGCTCCGGCCGGAACCGCCCGCACCACATCGGTGAGCAGCCGGGCTGGTGTCACCGCGGCGCCGCCGGCGGTACCCAGCACCTCTGCTGTCACCGACAGCGTCAAGTCGAGGTCACTGCCCGTAACGGTGAGAACGCCCTCGGTAAGGTCGAGATGAGCCCCCGTCAACGCGGCGCGGTTCGAACTGGCACCCGCCGCGGCCCGCACCGCGACTGTCAGAGCGTCCAAGAGCGTGTCTCGTTCGCAACGGAACTTCATGCCCATGATCTTCTTGCTTCTCCTCTAACTGGATTCATAGGGTTGTAGAGGACATTAGGCACTGTGGATTGGGGATTTGGGTCGGCTCGCCTTGGAATCACAGCGCTTCTGATATGCCCAGATTTGCCGTGCCGGTCAGTGAGCCGGCGGCGCGTTGCCGATCGGATGTTGATTCCGGTGTCGTTTGGCACAGTTGTCCAGAGGAGTGGGGGCAACGGTCCCCATGGTTCTCCCCTGTGCCTGGTGGACTGCGCTCACGAGATTTCTCCGACTCGCCTCTGAAGATCCTGGATCTTGTCGAAGATGTCCTTGCGTTCGGTCATGTGGTGTTCGATCTTGCGTACGGCATGGATAACGGTGGTGTGGTCGCGGTTGCCGAAGGCCCTGCCGATTTCCGGGTAGGACAGGTCGGTCATGTTCCTGGTCACGTACATGGCGATTTGACGTGCGTCGACGAGCGGCCTGCGCCGGCTGCCGCCGGTGATCTGTTCCACCGAGAAGTTGAAGAGCTCGGCGGTGGCGGCGAGGATGCTTCTGACCGTGACGGGTGCCTTGATGGTGTTGCCGATCAGGTCGGCCAGGACGCGTTTGGCGAGTTCGTATGAGCATGGCTGACCGGTGATGTTGGCATACGCCGTGACCTTGATGAGAGCCCCTTCGAGTTCACGGATCGAGTCGGTGACGTTCTCAGCGATGAATGAGAGGACTTCGCCCGGGATCTCAATGGCCGCCGACTCCGCCTTCTTCTCCAGAATGGCTAGCCGGGTGACCAGATCCGGAGGCTGGATGTCTGTGATGAGGCCCGACTTGAACCTGCTTCTGAGGCGGTCCTCCAGAGTGGGCATCGCATCGGGAGAGCGATCGGACGAGAGGACTATCTGCGCGCCGTTCTGCAGCAGGTCGTTGAACGTGTGGAAGAACTCCTCCTGCAGGCCGTCCTTGCCCTCCATGAACTGGATGTCGTCGACCAGCAGCACATCGTTGCTCCGGTACAGGAGCTTGAACTCCGGCTGGGTGCTGTTCCGTATCGCCTGCACGAACTCGTTCAGGAAGGTCTCGCTGGTGACGTAGCGCACTTTGTACGAGGGGTAATGGTGGTTCACGTAATGAGCGATGGCCCTCAGAAGGTGGGTCTTCCCGAGCCCGGAGTCTCCGTGGATCAACAGCGGGTTGTACGGCCCGGCCGGGGTCTCGGCCACCGCGAGTGCCGCCGCGTGCGAGAACCGGTTGGAGGTCCCGGTCACGAACTGCTCGAAGGTCAAGCGGGCATGGGGCCCGGAATCTCCGTTGGTGCCTGCGGCTCCCGGTTCACGGTGGGCATCACGCAACGCCGGAGCTTCCTCGGCTGGAGCTACAACGTCGGCAACCGAGAAGTCCTCGCTCTCATCCCAGTCCGGGTCGATCTCGATCCGAACCATCACATCCGGCTCGGCCTCGTCCAGGGCGTCGGTCAACAAGTCGAAATAGCGGCGCTCGATCCGGGCCTTCTGGAGACTGGTCGGCACAACCAGCGTCAGGGAGCGCTCGTCGAAGGCGGTTGCGCGGGCACCGCTGAAGGTGGTTCTCCACACGGCGTCGCTCACCTGGCTGCGGATGCTCTGGGCACAACTGGTCCATATCCGCTCCGCCTCGGCGTCGGTGTTCACCTGTCGATCTCCTTTCTCCACAGAATCATCCACAGATGTGGACAAGAGATCTCCGTGGCCCCATAGTGGAGGAGGGCGGGACCCAGATCCGGTTGCGGTGGTGACCAGCGGAACGTAGCAGCATCCACATCGGCTGCAAGTCCGACGCCGGAGTGCGGGTAAATGACTAGTTCAGGCTGGATGAAGTTCAAGTTAACTACATATATGTAAGATGTATGACATTCATGTTCTTTGACCCGGTGCGAGACCGGCGGACGGGGGACGGCGCGCAACGCCTGTCTGAGCCGGTTGGTTGTCGCAACGCAGGGTCAGCCCTACGGTGGATGCCGACCGCCGTTCATCCACAGCATCGACGCGGATGGCGGCTCTTGTGGCGTGCTCGAATCGGAGCAGGCCGAGGAGGATCTTCATGAAGCGCCCTTTTCAGCCGAATATAAGAAAAAGGCATAAGAAACACGGATTTCGAGCCAGAATGAGGACACGCGGAGGGCGTGCTGTGCTGCGTGCCCGCCGTCGCAGAGGGCGGAGCCGACTGGCCGCGTGAACGGCTCGGCGATCACCTGCCGCGCGTGTCACGAACCCCGAGAGGCCGAGCGAGCATGGAGCGTCCGCTGATGCCGGCCAGCGTTCGCCGCGGTCCTCTCAGGGTCTCGTACCGCGCTACTCCAACAGACGCGCGCGTCCTGTTCGCCGTGCCGAAGTCGGTGGGGACGGCGGTTGTGCGCAATAGAGCTCGTAGGCGGGTACGGGAGGCTTTGCGCGAGCTTGCCGACGATGGAACGATCGTGCTGGCCGGCGGGGAGTATCGCCTAGGCATCTCGTCGTCATTGGAAGGCCTGTCTGCCGCTGAGCTCCGAGCGGCCTTGGGGGCGCTGTTGGGAGACGTCCGGTGAGGCGCCGGCTTTCGACACGGCTTGCCTGCCGGGCAATACGGGCCTACCAGCTGGCCCGGGCAGGGCGCCCGTCGATGTGCCGGTACATGCCGTCGTGTTCGGCCTATGCGCTCGAGGCGCTGCAGAAGCACGGCACGGTACGCGGCACGTGGCTGACGGCATGTCGCTTGGCCCGCTGTCACCCGTGGAGTTCGATGGGTTTGGATCCGGTGCCTGACGGCCGGCGAGTCGCGGCCGCAACAGGGGAGACCTCCGATGTTTGATCCCCTATTCGATGTCGTCACCGCGGTCCTGGCCTGGTTCTACTCCCTGTTGCCGGACTATGGCGTGGCTATTGCCCTCTTGACGCTGACTGCGGTGGTCGCGGTGACTCCGCTCACGTTGAAGATGACGCGGAACATGTTGCAGATGCAGCAGCACATGCCTGAGGTGAAGAAGCTCCAGAACCAGCACAAGGGCGACCGGCAGGCCATCAACGAGGCCACCATGGCCTACTACAAGGAGCACGGGCTCAATCCAGTCGGGTGTTTGCTCCCCATGCTGGTCCAGGGTCCGATCTTCCTGATCATGTTCCGGGTGGTGGATGGACTCACCCGCAGGACGACCGAGATCGGCACTCAGCTCGGCTTCACCTCCCGGCTCTTTGCCGACAGCGTGTCCGGAGTGGCACCCAATTACGTCCAGACCCCGATCTCCAGGGATGAGCTGGCATTTGATCCCGACTTCCTGGCCAAGGACAACGACCTCTACCAGGACCTGAGCACAGACGTTGAGATGGTCTCGTTGGGAGTCGATCTGTCTCGCAGCGCGAGTTCGGTGATTTCCGAGAGCATCGTCGCGGCGCTCCCCTATCTGCTGATGCTTGTGGTCGTGCTGCTCACGAGCCTTTACCAGCAGCGTCAGATCCAGGGCAGGCAGAGCGCCGCCGCGGTCAACCCACAACAGCAGATGATGATGAAGTTGATCCCCTACATGCTGCCAGTGTTCTCGTACGTGATGCCCGCCGCGGTCGTGACCTATTTCATCGTCTCGAACATGGTCCGGATCGCGCAACAGGCCTACATCACCCGGTCCTTCTACCGCGGGGAGGATTCTCTCGGGGCACAGGTCGCCAAGCAGCGAGCGGCCGCTGAGGCCGAAGGTACCGGCACCACTGACACCCAGGCCCGCTCGTCGAAATCAGTGACTGAGGGCAAGGGTGCTCCGACCCCGAAACGGGACGCGAAACCGTCCAAGGCCAAGGCGCCCGCCCGGAAGCGGGCCCAGGGCACGGACAGAGCGCCCGCCCGGAAGCGGGCCCAGGGCACGGACAAGGCACCCACGCGGAGGAGAACGCCTCCGCAGGCAAAGCCGACAGAACAACGAGGACGGACCGGCAAGGCCCCCTCGCGGGGCCGTTCGGGCAGCCGGTCCGGCGGCGGCCGCGTCACGCCGCCTGGCTCGGGCGCGAAGCGTCCCAGCCAGAACCGCAGCCGTAGCAAGAGGAAGAGGCGCTGACTCGCGCGCCGCACGAAGGAGTTCTCGGAATGGAATGGCTGGAAGTCAGGGCGACAACGGTTGAGAGCGCCAAGGAGCAGGCTCTCGTTCATCTTGGCGTCGATGAGTCGGACGCGGAGTTCGAAGTGCTCTCAGAAGGAAGGATGGGGTTGTTCGGGAGGATCAAGCAGGAGGCTCGGGTGCGGGCTCGAGTACTCCCCACGCCCGTGCGGCCGAAGGATGGTAGGAGCCGAGGCCACAACAGCCGCAGGTCAGGATCTTCAAAACGATCCGAGTCATCTTCAAAACGATCCGAGTCCTCGCGAGCGTCCGGCGAGGCGACACCGGAACCAGTTGCTCGTTCCCGTCGCAAGGACTCGTCTGGTTCAGAGCCCCAACGATCTGCTAGCGCTGAGAACGGTGCTCGGGACAAGCCCCGGGAAGAAGGCCTGAGGGCACGTGACACGAAAGAGGATGTAAACGCCATGACAATTGATCAAAATAGAGGTCCTTCTCTGTTGGAGCAGGCCGACCTTGCAGAGACCTTCGTTCGGGGCATCACGGAATCTTTGGGCATTGTCGTCACGTTCAAGCGGCATGACTTGGAGAACGGCATCATGCGAATCGAGGCGAACGGCGAGGGAATCGGGATCCTGATCGGTCGCCGGGGTGGTACAGCCCAAGCGATCGATGAACTGGTTCGAACGGTGCTGCAACGATCCGGTGGAACGACCAGGGAAGGAAAGATCCGCATGGACATGGGCGGGGTTCGCGCTCGCCGTGCCTCAGCCCTAGCAGAATTCACTCGCAAGGTGGCTGAGGAGTCCATCGAGACGCGATCGGAGATCGCCCTCGAGCCGATGAACCGGATGGATCGCAAGATCGTCCACGATGTCATCTCTGGAATCAGCGATGTGGAGAGTCGGAGCGAAGGAGAGGATCCTCACCGGCGGGTGATCATCGCGGCCGTTCCCGACTGAGGATGTGCCGGCTCCGCGCCATTCGCCGGCCGAGATAGATCCAGCACTTCTGAAGCGGCTGGACCGGGCGTGGACGCCGGCGCGGGACGCTGGCGCCGTCGGAGGGGCTTCAATAGAAGCTCTTCGCCTTCACGCCGGCGGGTACATCTTGGATGAGTGGCGGACGCTGCCGGAGGGACAGTTCGTGGACTGTGGCACCGGCGCCGGTGTCCTGGGGGTACTTCTGGCACTTGAGCTTCCCGGGTCACAGTGGTGCCTGGTGGACGCTAGGGAACGACGGTGCGAGATGGCGCAGCGAGCTGTGGCCGCGGCGGACCTCACGGAGCGGGTCACTGTAGAGCACGCCTTGGTGGACGAGATGGCTCGGGCCGGCGGCCGAGGACGATTTGACGGAGCGGTGGCACGCTCATTCGGTCCAGTGCCGGAACTTGCAGAGTGTGCCCTGCCACTGCTGGACGGAGGCGGCTCGCTCGTGGTCTCCGTTTCGGCGTCGACCACCCGGCGTTGGCGGCAGATGCCCTTGGCGGCGCGGACCGGTTGTGAGATCGAGGGAACTTGGACCACACCATACGGCAGCTATCTCTCGGTCAAGCGATTCGGGCCGATCCCGGCGAGCCTTCCCCGCCGCCGCCCGGCACGGAGTCGCGCGCCATTGGGTTAACGAGCGGATCTGCCCAAGTTCCTCTGTTTCACGTGAAACATGAGGGATTGCTTGACTTGCCGGAGGTCGTATGGGACCGTACCCGGAGTCGCTGCGACAGGGAGCTGACGCTGTGGGCATGACAGAACGAGCCGGCCCAAGTCACGCTCGGATCTTCGCGGTGGCCAACCAGAAGGGCGGCGTGGGAAAAACGACCGCAACGGTCAACCTCTCGGCGTGCTTTGCTGAGAAGGGGATCAAGACCCTCATCGTGGATCTTGATCCCCAGGCCAACGCAACTACTGGCGTGGGCTTGGATCCGCGAGCACTTGACGGGTCGATCTACGACGTGCTGCTCCAAGATCTCGAACTTGAGGAGATTATTGAACCGACAATGATCAAAGGCCTGCACATCGCTCCTTCCAATCTCGATCTCGCCGGCGCTGAGATCGAACTGGTGCCGGCCTTCAGCAGGGAACGGAGGCTCCGGGACTCCATGTCGGGGGCGGTCACGGAGTATGACCTGATCATGATCGACTGCCCACCCTCGCTTGGCTTGCTGACCATCAACGGCCTCACGGCAGCCGACGAGGTCATCGTTCCCATTCAGACCGAGTACTTCGCGCTTGAGGGGTTGACCCAACTCGTCAAGAACATCGAGTTGGTGCAACGCAGCCTCAATCCCGACTTGGAGCTGACAAAGCTGATCCTCACCATGTATGACGCTCGCACGAATCTCTCGCGGGATGTCGCCCGAGAGGTTCGAACACACTATGGCGACAAGGTTTGCTGGCAGGTGGTGCCGCGCACCGTGCGTCTCAGCGAGGCGCCGTCCTTCGGTCAGCCCATCATTCTCTACGACCCTTCATCCAAGGGGGCAAGAGCATTCCGCGACCTGGCAAAGGAGGTGCTCCGTGGCGCGTCGTAGTGGTCTCGGGAAGGGTTTGGGAGCCCTTATCCCGACCGATCCAGATCCAGCAGGTTCCGTCTTCCAGGAGATTGACATCAGTCACATCGTCCCGAATCCGTACCAACCGAGGGAACGTTTCGAGGAGGAGTCCCTGACTTCGTTGGCTGCTTCTATAGCTGAGGTTGGGGTGATCCAACCGGTAATTGTGCGAAAAGCACCAGAAGGATATGAGATTGTAGCGGGGGAGCGGCGCTGGCGAGCTGCGCAACGAGCCGGCCTCCGAGACATCCCGGCGCTTGTACGGGATGCGGACGACAGGGGAGCCCTTGAAGCCGCGGTGGTTGAGAACGTGCACCGCCAAGACTTGAATGCCCTTGAGGAGGCCGCTGCCTACCGGCAGTTGATCGACGACTTCGGACTGACCCAGGAGGATGTCGCCGCTCGGGTCGGTCGCTCCCGCTCCGCAGTGGCGAACACCATGCGGCTCCTGAACCTGGCTCCGGCCGTGCAGCGCCTTGTTGTCGAGGGTCATCTCTCGGCAGGCCACGGTCGGGCGCTGCTGGCCCTTGAGGACGAGTCAGCCCAGCAAGCTCTGGCGGAGGAGATCGTTCGGGAGGGCTTGACGGTTCGTGAGGCGGAGCGCAGAGTCGCTGAGGTTCACGCGGCATCGGGGCAGGCAGCGTCGTCCGAGCTTGACGACGAGGCGCCCACGCCGGATGAGTTGAAGGCCGGCATTCTCGAGCTCGAGGATCTTCTCTCGACAAGGCTCGACACTCGGGTCTCGGTGCGGTTGGGCAAGAGAAGAGGCAAGATCACGATCCAGTTCAGCGGGTTGTCCGACCTTGAGCGGATCTATCATCTCATTGTGTGATGATTTGAGCGCTATTTTTATTGCATTTTAATGCAATCCGGGATCGCGGCACCAGTCGGTGATTGCATCAGCGAGGGCACGCGCGATGTGGGGAGCCCGCGGCACGACAGTCGATCCAGGACCAATGCGGCACCAGACCGCAGGCATTCGAGTCTCTCGAAGTATGGACAGTCGCATCGGCATCGTCGGGGCGGGTTCAGCGAGCCAGGGCGCGAGCGCGGCTGAGCACCGTTGGGCCAGAGCCCGACCCCCGACCGACTCGAACCCGCTCATAGCAAAGTATGAGACGCCGAAGTTGTCGCCGGCCAGCGTCACGCCGAGGTATATGTCGCCGTTCCACTGATTCGAGGTTCGAGCCTGGTGACCGAGGTCGGGAGTGCTGAACGACAGGACGTCCGCTCCGACTTGGCGCAGTCGGCGAGCGATCGCCTGGGCAATCACGGGCAGTTCGCCGGTGTCTCCCACCACGATGCGCCTTCCTTCCACCCGGTTCGGCTGGTGGCGCAGCCGCTCGTGCTCACGCACCTCGGCAATCGTCAGCTGGCCGGCGGTTCGCGATGTGAGCCTGTCCAGGGCGTCAATGGTGGACCGCCCGATCACCCCATCGTCAGGAAGGCCTGCATTCTGCTGGAACTGCTGGATCGCGTTGTGGGTCCGGGGGCCGAGGATGCCGTCGACCCACTGGGGATCGAAGCCGAGTTGGCCGAGTCGACGCTGGAGTTCCGCCACGTCATCGCCCCGCATCATCGGGTCGCGGTAGTAGAGGAGCCGATCACCGAGCCGGTGATCGGCTTCGACGAGGGCGTTCCATGACTGCGGGCCGCAGATCCCGTCAACTACTAGGCCGCGATCGTTCTGGAAACGACGCAGCGAAGCCTCGGTCTCGGTGCCGAACTCCTGCGGTTCGGTGTCGGTGCGGTAGCCGATCAGGGCGAGCCGGCGTTGGAGATCGCGGACGGCGTCGCCCGAATCGCCGCGGCGCAGCGGCAGGCCATCGGGCGCGATTAGAGATACTCCGCGAGTTCGCCCAGCAGGGCTTCCTTCGGCTTGGCTCCCACCATTCGCTTAGCGGGCTCGCCGCCGTCGAAGAGGATCATGGTGGGGATACTCATGACACCGAACCTGCGGGCGACATCGGGAGCCTCGTCCACGTTGAGCTTGGCCACCGTCAGCCTGCCCTCCTGCTCGGAGGCGATCTCGTCGAGGATCGGCGCGATCAGCTTGCACGGTCCACACCATTCCGCCCAGAAGTCCACGAGAATGGGGGTGGGTGCGCTGTTGATCTCTTCATCGAATGTCGAGGCACTCAGCGTGATGGTTGGTCCTGCCACGATTTCTTCCCTTTGCTTGCATCATCGAGGACGTATCGCTCGTCGCTCTGCGACGGTTCTGACGCGGTCACCCTACTTGCCGGTGTGGCGAGTCATGACGCCGCACGCGAGTGGAGGCTCTCGAGGTATCTCTCGGCCTCGATGGCGGCCATGCAGCCCGTTCCCGCCGCCGTGACAGCCTGCCGGTAGTAGTCGTCCTGAACATCTCCGCAGGCAAACACGCCGTCTATCACGGTCCTGGTGGAGTTCGGCTCGGTTATGAGGTAACCGTTCTCCTTCATCTCCAACTGACCCACGAAGAGGTCGGTGTTGGGCCGGTGGCCGATGGCGATGAAGCACCCGGTCACGTCGAGCACCGATGTCTCGCCGGTCCTGGTGTCGCGGAGCCGCAGGCCGGCGAGAGTGGGCTCGCCGAGGTACTCCTCGACGACGCTGTTCCACATGAAGTCGATTCGCTCGTTGTCGAAGGCGCGCTGCTGCATGATCTTGGAGGCCCTGAGCGCATCCCGGCGATGGATGATGGTGACTCGCGAAGCGAACCGGGTCAGGAAGGTCGCCTCCTCCATGGCCGAGTCGCCCCCTCCGACCACAGCGATGTGCTGGTCGCGGAAGAAGAAGCCGTCGCAGGTGGCGCAGGTTGAGAGCCCGTGCCCCACCAGCTCGATCTCCCGGTCGAGACCCAGCATGATGGACTGGGCCCCGGTCGACACGATCACCGTCCGGGCTCTCAGCGTGGGCTCGTCCGCGCTGGGCTCGCCGATCCAGACGCCGTAGGGCTGGTTCGAGAAGTCCACCCGGGAGGCCTTCACGGTGTGGATCTGGGCCCCGAACCGGACCGCCTGGTCTCGGAATCGCTGCATCAGTTCCGGTCCCATCACACCTTCGGGGAACCCGGGGTAGTTCTCCACGTCGGTAGTGAGCATCAGCTGCCCGCCCGGCTGATCACTGGTGGAGCTCGGCTCACCCTCCAGAACCACCGGGTGGAGGTTGGCCCGCGCCGCGTAAATGGCCGCGGTCAGCCCGGCCGGGCCGGATCCGATGATGACCACCTCCACCTCGCGCCCGGCGAGGTCGTCAAGGCTCATTCCAGCATTGCTCCTCAGGCCACCGCCTCGATCACACCGTAGAGCACCACGCCCAAGATGATGAGAGCGTCGATGATCATCGCCACGTAGATGGGCTTCGTCGATCCGGTGCGAGCTCGCCAGGCACCGAATCCGATGATGGAGACCAGCAATCCGATGAAGCCGTGGGCTGCCCATGTCGCCGAACCGACGCCGGCACCTATCGGCAGGTAGGCATCGGCCAGGCGCACCGTGACGATGGCCAGCAATACCACGGCCGCGATGGCGGCAACTGCAGCCACCAGGCAATAGACGACGGCCCGAAGCAGGAACACAGCCCGATCAGTGGTCTGCACCCGCACCACATCAACGACCTCGACGATCTTGTCGGCGACAGTGGCCGGCCAGTCGTCGGATCCAAGGCTCAACGCTGGCCGGTCACGGGGGGTGGACTCGGCACCAGCCATGAATGAAGCCTACCGGCGGCCTGCCCAGCGGCTTACTCGCAGGCGCTAGCCGGGCAGCTCGCGGACTTCGGTCTCGCAATCGGGTGGGGCCGCGTAGATGATGACGGCGGTGTCGTCGGCGCGGCGAGTGAACCGGCCGTCGAAGACCATGGGATCTTCGGCTCCGACCGTGGCGATGAAGGGTTGCCCTGTCTCGACATCCAACTCGAGTTCCCGCTCGTGCACCGCTGCGGAGCACGTCCCGGGGTCCGCAGTCGTTCCATCCTCGAGCGCAGCGGACCAGCGCGCCGTGACGTCGTCGAAGAGCGACCCGAGGTCTTCGAACGCGCCCAGGTCGACAACCGGCACGGCTGAATCCTCGGCGGTACGCCGTTCCTCTTCGGCGCTCGCGGTCGGCGCATCCGCGACTTCGTCCGCGGGTGTCTCCATGGCCGATTCCGCTTGAGCCGCGGCCAAGGCGGCCTCTAGCTCTGCAATCGCGGCCTCATCCGGCTCCTCGGCTGCCATTTCGGCCATGGCGGCATCAAGCTCGGCCATCGGTTCCTCTTCGGTCATCGGTTCCTCTTCGGCCATCGGTTCCTCTTCGGCCATCGCCATGTCGGCCTCGGCCGGGGCTGCAGTCATCACGGGCTCGGCCGCCATCTCGTAGTCGGCGCTGTCATCGGCCATCGCCATGTCGGCCTCGGCCGGGGCTGCGGCGGTGGCTTCGACTTCAGCGACCGCGGCTGGAGCGTCGGCGGCCATCTCAGCCTCGTCGTCACCGCCCCTGCTGGCGATCAGGCCTGCACTTACGACGGCGGCGAGAAAGACGGCCGCCGCGGCCACCGCAAGCAGCGTCTCGCGGCGCCGGTGGACCGGAACGATCCTGGCTTCGTGTCGTTGGACGTTCTCGGCGTCGGACACTGCGAGCGCAGCGCGGATCATCTGCTGTCGCCGCTCAGCGGGCATGGGCGCGACCGGCGCGGCCACCGCGTCGCGAACTGATCGCAACTGCTCGACCCGAGCCAGCAGCGCGTCGTTCTGCTCAACCTCAGCGATCTCAGCCGGGGTTGCCTCACCGTCGAGATAGGCCGAGACGAGTTCGTCTTCGCGGAATTGTTCGTCACTCATGGTTGCTTGCCTCGTCGTTTCGACGTTCTGCAGCGTCGTGGTGGTTCCCGCCGTTGGCTCGCATCGCCTCCGCCAGCCGGGCTCGGCCTCGCGCGATCCGGGATCTGACCGTTCCCGCGGGGATTCGCAGGATCGACCCGATCTCTGCGTAGTCACACCCGGCCACGTCACGCAACACGACTGGTGCTCGAAACTCCTCGGGCAACTGGGCCAGAGCGGCATCGAAGTCGAGTCGTGCCACCACCGCGGTCGAGTCGTCGGCGGTGGCCGTTCCGGCGAAGCGGTCGCTTGCCTCGATCACCGTGGGCACCGGGCGGCGGCCACGTCGCCGCAGTTCGTCGAGAGCGGCGTTGGTCGCTACCCGGTAGGCCCAGGTCGAGAACTTGGCCTTGCCGTGGAAGCGGGGGAGTCCTCTGACGATGGCAATGAGCGCCTCCTGGGTGGCGTCCTGCCCGTCGGCGTCGTTGCCGGCCAGGCGCCTGCAGATGGCGTGGATCCGATCATGGTGGAGCCGCAGCAACTCCTCGAGAGCACGCCGGTCTCCGGCCTGTGCGGCCTGGGTGAGTCTGGCGTCGTCGAGATCGTCGTGAATCGAGACCGGCTCCCAACCCAGGGTCTATGCGCCTGGAACCTGGTAGGCCATGCCCAGCACGCCCTGACCGGCGTGGGTGCCCACGACCGGTCCGACCTTGCAGACCCGGATGTCGCCGGAGTGCACCTCGGCCAGCATCGCGCAGAAATCGTCCACGTCGGGAGCCTCGCCGTGCATGACCGCGAGGTGTTCTACCGGCGCCGCCGCCCTCACCGTGTCGCGCAGCCAACCAAGGGCCTTGCGCCGGGTCCGTTGCTTCGCCGCCTCGGCCACCTCGCCGCTGGAAATGTCAACGATGGGCTTGATCGACAGCATCGAGCCGAGCAGGGCCTGGGCGCCGCCGATGCGCCCCCCCTTGCGGAGGTTCTCCAGGGTGTCGAGGGTACCGAAGACGTGCGTTCGCTCGGAGGCGTCCGCCACGGATCTCTCGATGGCGTCGGCGTCGGCGCCGTCGGTGGCCATGCGAGCCGCCTGCAGCACCAGCGTGCCCAGTCCGGCCGTCACCGACCGGCTGTCCAGCACCCGTATGTCGACGCTGCCATCCTCAGCTCGGATGGCGTCGGCAGCCTGCACTGCCGATTGCATCGTGGCCGAGATGGCTGCAGACAGGTTGATGCACACCACAGCCTCGGAGCCGGCGTCCAAGCACCGCCGGAAGGCCTGTTCGAAGCGTCCGGGCGGCGGTGCCGCGGTCTGCGGCAACTCCTCAGTGGCCGCCATCCGCTGATAGAAGTCCTCCACCGCGATCTGCTCGCGGTCGACGAACTCGTCCGTTCCGAAACGGATGAACAACGGGACGATCTGCACATCAAGCCCGTCGAGTTCGGCGTCGCCGAGGTCGCAGGAACTGTCGGTGACGATGCCAACGGCCATGTCAGCTCCTCGTATAGCTGGTTGTGGAAGGCTGGTGCCTCCCTGAGCGACGGTAGCACCGGCCAGAGGCCGAGCGGGGTAGTCGAGCGATCCGGTCCATACGTTCTCAAGTGAGGTCGCGGTGCAGGACTGCGAGTCGGTCGGGCTCCACACGGAACCCGCACCGCTGGTAGAGCGCGAGGGCACGCTCGTTGTCGGGCGGGGTGTTGACCAGCGCGGTCTGCGCACCCCGGCGGTGCAGCCAGTTCAGTGCGTCCAAGACCAGCAGCGTGCCCAGGCCCCGGCCCTGGGAGTGGGTTGCCACCGCCAGTCGCTGCAAGTAGCCCACCGGACCTGCTCGTCCCGTGATGCTGTAGGCCGTCACCTCAGGGCTTCGGATCACTCGCCACCGACTTGACGGTGTGGCGGTGCGGGCCTCGTCGAGACCCTCGGCGTCGAGGCGCCAGAACGGCGGGAAGGCCCCGGCATCAACCCGGAGAACACCATCCAGATCACGACGGCGGGCCCTCCGGGTCCGCCCGCCAGAGTGGGCCAGCCTTCCGGAAGCCTCCACATCCCGGCTCAGGGCGGTGAGTTCGGCCCGGACGCTGAAGCCGTCATTGATGAGCCGGTCGCGCACCAGTGGGGCAACGGCAGCAGTGATGACGGACCTGAACCCCTGATGCAAGAGCCGATCCCGTAGGGAGGCCAGTACTGGGGGTGCGAGAGTCGAAGCAGCGGTGACCGGGGCGAGGTACGCCACATCATGCTGGCCCTGCCAGGGCCCGACGCGGAATCGCGCCGAACCGACCCTTACCGAGGTCAGTGCCACGAACTCAGGCATCGCATGCGCCGCCACGATACGCGCCGCGCTCATTAGTCGAGTAGGAGGCACCGGGTACGATCCGGATCATGCTGGTGATCACCGACGAGCGTTTCCTCGACCATGACACCGGGTACCGGCATCCCGAGCGGCCTGACCGCTTGCGAGCCGCACTGGCCGGCGTGACTGCGGTGGACGCCGAACTGCTCTCGGACAGCCGCACGCCGAGACCGGCGGAGCGGTCGGAGTTGGAGCTGGTGCATCGTCCGGAGATGATCGATCGGGTCGTGACGCTGGCGGAGCATGGCGGCGGCCACCTGGATGCCGACACGCCCATGGGCGCGGCCAGCTTGGACGCAGCGCTGCTCGCGGCTGGAGCGGTGCTGTCGGCTGTGGAGCAGCTCGGAGCCAGCGGCACCGAGGCCGAGGCCTACTGCATCGTGCGACCGCCGGGGCATCACGCCACGCCTTCGGCGTCCATGGGCTTCTGCTTGTTCAACTCGGTTGCCGTGGCCGCGGCCTCGCTGGCTTCCGCCGGCCAGCGGGTCGCCATCGTCGACATTGACGCCCACCACGGCAACGGCACGCAAGACGTGTTCTTCAGCCGTGACGATGTTCTCTATGCGTCGATTCACCAGTACCCGCTCTATCCGGGCACGGGAGCGCTCGACGAGCGGGGCACCGGCCTAGGAGAGGGCTTCACGATCAATGTGCCGCTGCCGCCCGGCGCCACCGGCAAGGTGGCCCGGGCCGCGCTGGACGAAGCGATCATTCCAGCGGTCGAGCGGTTTGCTCCGGATTGGCTGTTGATATCGGCGGGCTATGACGGGCATCGAGCCGACCCGTTGACGGGCCTGTGCTACTCGTCGTCGGACTACGGCGACTTCGTCCGTCAGCTGATGCCGCTGGCGCCGCGGACGGTGGCCGTGCTCGAGGGCGGCTACGACCTGGAGGCCACACGGGCCTCGTCATACGCCGTGGCCGGAGCATTGCTGGGCCTCGACTTGAGGCCTGAGCCTGCCAGCAGCCCCGGCCCGGGCATGGAGGTCGTGCGAGCGGCGGCCCGCCTCGCGGCTTGCGACGACATACGGTGAGCGCCGAAGCCCGCGAAGCGCTCTCGGCCGGCGAAGCGCTCTCGGCCGGCGAAGCGCTCTCGGCCGCGCTGTCCGCCGCGTCGGGCCTCAAGCGGCTCTTCGATGCAGCCGGACATCGGCTGTACCTCGTGGGTGGAGTGGTGCGAGAGGCTGTCGCTGGCCGGTTCCTCGCCGGAGCGGATCTCGACTGCACCACTGACGCCCGCCCGGCGACCGTGCGGCGGATCGTCAGCGATGCGGCAACGTCGGTTTGGACCCAGGGCGAGCGGTTCGGCACCATCGGCTGCGTCGTGGAGGGGCGGGCCTTCGAGATCACCACCCATCGCGCCGAACACTATGAGAGGCAGTCGCGAAAGCCCGTGGTGGCATTCGGTGACGATGTGATCCAGGATCTGGCGCGTCGCGACTTCACCGTCAACGCCATGGCGATCGACACAGCCGACGGCGCCCTGATCGACCCGCACGGTGGGCAGGACGACCTGGTGGCAGGAGTGTTGCGTACGCCCCTCGACCCCGCGGTCTCCTTCGGCGACGACCCTCTGCGCATGCTGCGAGCGGCACGGTTCGTCGCCAGCCATGGATTGGCACCCGACGATGCGCTGGTAGGTGCGGTGAGAGCCATGGGCGACCGGCTGGACATTGTCTCGGTGGAGCGGGTACGCGACGAGTTCGAGAAGCTGCTGCTGCTCGACTACCCGTTGGAGGGCTTCCGCTTCCTGTTCCGCACGGGCCTGATCGGGCGGGTGGTTGAAGACTTGGCTCGCCACGACCCCGCGGAAGTGGGCCGGATCACGGCTGCTGTGGCCGCCGAGCCGGCGGCCCGTTGGGCCTCGCTGTTCGTGCGCGACTCGGCTGAGACCGCATCGGCGTGTTTGCGCAGACTGCGCTGCTCCAACGCGGTGGTCTCGTCAGCGGCCGCACTGATCGCGACCCAGGCCCGACTGGCCGAGACGGGCAGCAGCCGGCCCGATGTGCGCCGGTTCGTCGCTTCGTCACCCGCGCCGGTGGATGCCGCCGTTGCCTTTGCCATCGCGGTGGCCACGGCCTCCGGCCGGTCGACTGATCGGTTGCTCGACTTTGCCGGCACGCTCACTGAGCTGCGAAGAGTCGAGGATGTGGACGATCTCACGCTTCCGGTCGACGGCGACGAAGTGATGGCAGTACTCGGCCTCGACCCTGGTCCGGAGGTCGGTCGCGCCCTTGCGTTCCTTCGTGAGAGGGCCTTCGAAGAAGGCCCGCCCAGCAAGGCTGAGGCGGTGGAAGCCCTGCAACAGTGGCGGGCGACGGACTACTGTGCCGAACCGTGAAGCCGAATCCGTTCAGACTGGCTGCCGCTGCGAGCGGCCTGCCGGACGGAGCGACGGCTGCGGCTGAGCCCGCCCCCGCTCCGGAGGGATCCGCGACCGCGGCCGTGGACTACCGGCTGGCTCGGGCGGCCACCCTGAGAGCCTGGAAGTCGGGCCAGCTCGGTCGACACGAGGTCTGCGACGCTCAACGGGAGTTGCACCGAAACGCGGAGTTCTGTGGCCAGCCGACGGGGCGCCGGTGTCCCGTGTGCGCGGTCGCGGGCCTGGTCGAGGTCACGTATGTCTTCGGTTCGCGGCTTCCCAAGCACGGCCGCTGCGTCACGACCCTGGCCGAGATGCGGCGCTTGCAGCACCGCGCCAGCCTGTCGACCGGGTACGTGGTCGAGGTCTGCACCGACTGCGGCTGGAACCACCTGGTGCGCCGCTACACGCTCGGCGGCAAGCGCTCGGCCTGACATCTCCTGATACCCGCTTGACCCGCTTGCGGTCGTGCCGCGGCGGGCGGTAGCCTGCGGTCACCGCTGGCAGCCGCAGCGCGCTGGACGGGAAGGAGCATCCCATGGACACGCTCACCGCGCCCGCCATACGGGTACGCAAGGTTCGAGACGGGGCCGATCCGCTGGTTATGGTGACGGCGTACGACGCGCCAAGCGCCCGAGTCGTGAACGAGGCGGGTGCCGACCTCATCCTCGTCGGCGATTCCGTCGCCATGGTCGTGCTCGGCTACGACGACACCCTGCAGGTGACGGTCGACGACATGGCCCATCACGTGGCCGCCGTAGCGAGGACCAAGCCCGATGCCCACATCGTGGGCGACTTGCCATGGATGAGCTACCACGTGTCGGCCTCCAGGACGGTCCGCAACGCGGCGCAACTCATCAGGGCGGGTGCGCATTCGGTGAAGCTGGAGGGCGGCCGCAAGCGCCTGCCGATGATCGAACGCATCTGCGACGCTGAGATACCGGTGATGGGTCACATCGGCCTCACGCCCCAGTCGGTGCACGCCATGGGCGGGTTCAAGGTTCAGGGCCGCAAAGCCGAGGCGGCTC
Organism: Acidimicrobiaceae bacterium; assembly: GCA_009842325.1. GTDB lineage: Bacteria > Actinomycetota > Acidimicrobiia > Acidimicrobiales > Aldehydirespiratoraceae > Aldehydirespirator. Next base: position 25,642 of record VYFQ01000035.1, read on the forward strand.
GCCGGCTGGTGCAGGCGGCGAAGTCACTGGCGCACGCCGGCTGCTACTCGATCGTGCTCGAGGGCGTTCCCGTCCAGGTGGCGGAGATGGTCACCGAGGCGATCGAGATCCCGACGATCGGCATCGGCGCCGGCCCCCACTGCGACGGACAGGTGCTCGTCTACCACGACCTGCTGGGCTTCGAGCAACGGCTTGCTCCGAAGTTCGTACGTCGCTACGCCGATCTGCATGCCGCCGCCACCGAGGCCGTGCGACGCTTCTCCGACGACGTTCGTTCCGGTGCCTTCCCGGCCCTGGAGGAGTCGTACCACCTGTCGGAGGCCGAGTTGGCCGCGCTCGGAGTCGCCGGCGTCTGAGAGCCCCCGATCAGCTGTCACAATCCGGGGGCATCTGGGGAAGGCTCTGTGGATGGCTGGGGATGGAGTACCCGTCACTCTGGCACGGACTCGCGGCTGGATCGCTGGGGCCGCGGTCCGGTTTGGCATGGGAGTAGCGGCCGATACCCTGCTGGCCGACAATGTGACTGGCTCCGGTTCTTGTAGATCGGGTCCATTCCGTTTTCAACAACCCAGAATTCCCCAACCCTGCCCCGGAGAGGGGCCCCGGCTCCGCCGGGTCCAGAGGGAGGTGCTTGCCCGTGCTGCGGGCCTACGAACTGATGATCATCATCGATTCCGATGTCGGAACAGCCGATGTCGAGTCGGTGATCACCCAAGTGGCCGGCCTCGTCACCGACGAGGGAGGGACGATCGTGTCCACCGACAACTGGGGTCGGCGCAAGTTCGCCTACAAGATCAACCACAAGACCGAGGGCACGTACGTGGTCTGGGAGATCGTCACTGACACCGCCGGTCTTACCGACACCGAACGGCGACTGCGGCTCGCGGACGACATCGTTCGCCACAAACTGTTCAGGCTTCCCGAGGCCGAGGCTGAGCGCCGCGGCCTGCTTGCGGAAGCCGCGCCGGCGGCGGCCGGCTGAGATCCGGAGGTTCCTCAATGGGATTCGACAACACCGTAACTGTCGTGGGCAACGTCACTCGCGACCCCGAACTGCGATTCGCCCAGTCGGGCATGGCCATTGCCCAGTTCGGGGTGGCTTGGAATCGCAGGCGGCAGGACCAGGAGGACGAGGTCTCGTTCTTCGACGTCACCTGCTTCCGTCAGCTCGCCGAGAACGTCGCTGAATCGATCCGCAAGGGAGCCCGGGTGGTCATCTACGGCACCCTCCAGCAGCGGAGCTGGGAGACGGACGGCGGAGACCGTCGCTCGAAGGTCGAGATTCTGGCCGACGATGTGGCACCCAGCTTGAAATGGGCCACGGCCGCGATCACCAGGAATGAGCGGCCGGGTGGCGGTGACTACCGCGGCGGCCACCGCGGTGACGGCGGATCCCGCGGTTCGGACCGATCCCGGCCGGGCGGTCTCGAGGCGCTCGAGTCTCGACGCAGCGGCGGGACGCAGCCAACCGGCGGGGCGAGTTCCAGCGTCGACGAGGAACCGTTCTGAGACCGGTCCATCGATTCTGAGACGAGGAGACAGCAGTGCCCAAGACCAAGGTGCGGGGCAAGAACCGCGACAACAATCGCCGAGCGAAGAAGAAGGTGAGCTTCCTTACCACCGAGGGAATCACGTACGTGGACTGGAAGAACGAGAAGCTGCTGCGGAAGTTCATGTCCGAGCGGGCCAAGATCCGCGCGCGGCGTGTGACCGGCAACAACGCCCAGCAGCAGAAGCTCGTCGCCGATGCCATCAAGCTGGCTCGCGAGATGGCCCTGGTTCCCTACGCGAACCGGGTCACGACTCAGCGCCAGAACAAGGACCGCGACGGCCGGTCTCGCGCCGCCGGCCCGGTGCCGCGCCCGTCCGCGCCGCCTCCTGGAGGTGCATCCCCCGAGGAGGAAGCGGACGATGCCGACGCAGCTAACGCCGAACTAGTCGATGCCATGACGGCTGGGGCGGGGGAGGACCGAGCATGAAGGTCGTCCTGCGCGCCGACGTTGACGGGCTGGGCCGCAAGGGCGACGTGTGCGATGTGGCCGCTGGCTATGCCCGCAACTATCTCGTTCCCAAGGGCCTGGCTCTGAAGTCGTCGGCCGGCGCGGAGCGCCAGGCCGAAGCCATGCGGCGCAGTGCAGCGCTGCGCCGGGCGGCCGACCGCGCCGATGCTGAAGAGATTGCGGTGAGGCTTGCTCCGGCCGTTCTGACGGTGTCGGCCCGGGCCGCGGAGTCCGGGCACCTCTACGGCTCGGTGGGACCGGTCGACATCGTGGCCGCAGTCGAGTCCCAGGTCGGGGCAGTGGTCGACAGCAAGGCCGTAGCCCTTGAGGCACCCATAAGGGAGACCGGCTCCCACACTGTGCTGTTCCGGCTCCACGACGACGTGGAGGTCCCGGTGACCGTCGAGGTAACTGCCCAGGACTGATCGCCCACAGCCTTCAACAGCGCCTGTAAGAAATCCCCGGCTAGCTCACAGCGACACGCTCGAATTCCCCAGCACCATGCCCAGTGTCGGCCCACTGATGTCACAGGGGGTGGGTACGGTCGTGAGGTCACAGCGGCACGGCTGCAGGGGCTGGTTTTTGTGGGCATCGACACATGAGCGTTACCGATAGCGCGTCGTGGCCCGGCGGGGGCACAAGCGCTGTGGCCGAGCGGCGCGACGTGCGCGTTCCTCCTCACAACCTGGTGGCCGAAGAGTCCCTGCTGGGCGCCATGCTGCTGTCGCGCGACGCCATTGCCGACGTGCTGGAGACGGTGACCGCGGAGCACTTCTACCGGCCCGCGCACGCTCGGGTCTTCGAAGCGGTGCACAGCCTCTACAGCGCCGGCGACCCGGCCGACGCGGTGACGGTGGCCGAGATCCTCGAGCGCAACGACACGCTGGAGGCAATTGGAGGCCTGGACGGCCTGCTCTCGCTGCAGATGAACACGCCGGCTACCTCCAACGCCGCCTCCTACGCCCGCATCGTGCAGGAGAACCACACGCTGCGCCGACTCATCGAGGTGGCCGGTGAGATCGCGGAGTTGGGCTACGGCCGCCCCGACGATGTGACCAAGGCAGTGGACTGGGCCGAGAACCTGATGTACCAGGTGGCTCAGGGCCAGGTGGGGGACAACACGGTCCAACTCTCGGAACTGCTGGACGGCACGCTGGACAGACTTGAGGAGCTCTACGAGCACGGCGGGACCATCACCGGTACCGCCACCGGCTACAACGATCTCGACAAGCTGCTGTCGGGTCTGCAGCCATCCTCGCTGTACGTGGTCGGTGGCCGTCCGTCCATGGGCAAGACCTCATTCGCGCTGGGTATGGCTGCGCACGCGGCCATACGCGGACAGCGGCCGGTTCTGGTCTTCTCGTTGGAGATGGGCCATATGGAGCTGACGCAGCGGCTGCTCTGCTCCGAGGCCCGGGTCGACTCCACCAAGATGCGCGACGGTCGTCTCGCCGACGACGACTGGAACCGGATCAACACCGCCATCGGCCGGCTGGCGGAAGCACCCATCTGGATCGACGACAACCCGAACGTGACGGTCATGGAGATCAGGGCCCGCGCCCGCCGCCTGAAGAGCCAGGTGGGTGACCTCGCCATGGTCGTCGTGGACTACCTGCAGTTGATGACGGGCCGCCAGAGCGCTGACAACCGTCAGGTTGAGGTAGCTGAGATCTCGCGGGGTCTGAAGATCCTCGCCCGCGAGCTCGAATGCCCGGTCGTGGCGCTGTCGCAGCTCTCCCGCAATCTCGAGATGCGCCAGCAGAAGCGTCCCATCCTCGCTGACCTGCGGGAGTCGGGCGCCATCGAGCAGGACGCCGACGTGGTGATGTTCATCTACCGCGACGAGGTCTACAACCCCGACAACGCCGACACCTCGGGCACGGCCGAGGTGATAGTGGCCAAGAACCGCAACGGCCCCACAGCCACGACCACTCTGGCGTTCCTGTCGCGGTTCACCACGTTCGCCAACTTCGCGGCCCGGCAGGGTCTCTGAGAGCCTGACGTGTTCCTGGGTCAGAACCTCCTGGCTTGGTTGGTGCTGGCCCTGGGGGCGTCGATGGCTGCGGGCAACCTGGCAGCATTGCTTCGGCCGCGACCCGACCGTCGCGACCCGACCGATCTGGATCGCGCGCCGCTGGGTCGCAGCATTCTCTACATAGTCGTCGGTTCGGTGGCCGCCGTGTGGGCCATAGCATCACTGCTGTCGTCGTGACCTGAGAGAGGCCGCTCATGACATCTTCAGCACTGATCGGCCATCTGGACCCCGCCTCGCTCGACCTTGCGATGTCGCCGGAGGCCCGCCCGCTGTTCGAACGGGTGGTGGAATTCGTGGCTGCCGAGGTGGAGCCGGTTACGGCCGAGTTCTTCAGGCTCGGCGAGGGCCGGGCCGAGCGCTGGGGTTACGGCTCCGGTCAGCTCGAGTTGCTCGACGGCCTCAAGGCGCGGGCCAAGGCCGCCGGGCTGTGGAACTTCTTCCTGCCCGACGCCACCAGCGGAGAGGGCCTGAGCAACCTCGACTACGCCTACATCGCGGCCGAGCTCGGCAAGAATCCCATCGCCTCGGAATGCCTCAATTGCAGCGCCCCGGATACGGGCAACATGGAGGTGCTCGAACGGGTGGGCACGCCCGCGCAGAAGGAGCAGTGGCTCGAGCCTCTGCTGGCCGGGGAGATCAGGTCGTGTTACGCCATGACTGAGCCGACCTTGGCCTCATCGGATGCCAAGAACATCGCCACCCGGGCAGTGCTCGACGGCGACGAATGGGTCATCAGCGGCGAGAAGTACTACATCTCGGGGGCCGGGGACCCACGCTGCAAGATCATGATCTGCATGGTGCAGACCAGTCCCGACGGCCCTCCGCACCGCCGGCAGTCTCAGATCCTGGTGCCCATGGACACACCGGGCGTGAACGTGATCGGCCCGATGCATGTGTTCGGTGAGGACGATGCGCCTCATGGCCACATGCACATCCGGCTCGATGACGTACGGGTGCCGGCATCGAACATCCTGCTCGGCGAGGGTCGCGGCTTCGAGATATCCCAGCTGCGCCTCGGTCCGGGCCGCATCCATCACTGCATGCGCTCGATCGGCGCGGCCGAGAAGGCCTTGGACCTAATGGTGCGCCGGGGTCTGAGCCGGCAGGCCTTCGGGCGCCCCCTGGCCCAACTCGGCGGGAACACCGAGATCATCGCCCGGGCCCGGGTGGAGATCGAGGCCATGAGGCTCATGGTGCTGAGGGCGGCCAAGGCCATGGACACCCTTGGCAACGCTGAGGCCCGAGTCTGGGTGAGCGCGGTGAAGGCCATGGTTCCGGAACGGGTCTGCAACATCATCGACCAGGCCATCCAGATGCATGGCGCCACCGGTGTGTCGCAGTGGACGCCGCTGGCTCGCATGTACACCAACCAGAGGACCCTGCGCTTGGCGGACGGCCCCGACGAGGTTCACTGGTTCGTGGTCGGCCGGGCGGAATTGGGGGCCCACGAAGGGCTCGGCGATCCCGCCGACGAGGCGAGGCAGCGACAGCTCGCACGCGATTGAAGTAGCGTTTCGCCGATCGAGCGGCCGCTTACCTGAACCCGAAGGAGGTCGACCCGTGACGATTACGTCGGAACGGCCCAGCGCTGAGATCCCGCCGGCGGCTGACGGTGAGATTGGCGCAACCACGGTTGCGTCGTTGGCTCGGGACTGGGCCCGGCGCAGCCCCCAGCAGGTCGCCATGCGGGAGAAGGACTTCGGCATCTGGCAGGAGTACACCTGGGCGCAGACCTGGGACCTGATCGAGACCGCGGCCCATGGCCTGCTGGAGTTGGGTGTCGATGTCGGTGATCGAGTGGCCATCCACTCCGAGGACCGGCCCGAGTGGGTCATCCTCGACCTGGCCGCCGTGGCCGTGCGGAGCGTGACCGTCGGCCTGTACCCGACCAACCCGACCGCCGAGGTGGAGTACTTGCTCGGCGACTGCACGCCGGTGGTCTTCTTTGCCGAGGATCAGGAGCAGGCCGACAAAGTGCTCGAGGTTCCGGATGAGACGGCCGCGTCCGTCCGGCGCATCATCTACACCGAGCCGAGGGGCTTCGGCGACTACGACGATCCGCGGCTGCTGTTCTGGGACACGTTCCTCGAGATGGGCCGCCGCCACCGCGAGGCCCACCCCGAAGCGGTGGCTGAGCGGATGGCCACCGCCACCGACACCGATGTGATGACGCTGGTGTACACCTCCGGCACCACCGGTCCGCCCAAGGGCGCAATGCTGACCAACGCCAATGCGAGCTACTGCGTCGACAAGATCGTCAACGAGACCGACCGCTTCCCCGACGGCACCGGCCCCAACCCCAATGACCTCATCGTCACGTACCTGCCGCTGTGTCATGTGGCCGAACGCATCTTCTCCACGTGGACTCTCGTCGGGGCGGGCCCGTCCCTGAACTTCGCCGAGTCGATCGAGACCGTCACCGAGAACCTCCGCGAGATCCAGCCGACGCTGTTCTTCGCCGTGCCCAGGATCTGGGAGCGGTTGCATGCCCTGGTCACCATCAAGGGCAACGATGCGACCTTCTTCAAGCGGGTCTGCTTGCGCTTCGCGATGGCCCTCGCGCAGGTGATCGGGCGGCAGAAGGTGGCCAACGGCGGCGACCACACGCTGGTGACCCGGCTGCTGTACGCCGTCGGTCAGCCGTTGGTGTTCCGGGCCATGAAGGAGCGGATCGGTCTGCGCCACTGCCGTCACGCCGGCTCCGGCGCGGCCGCCATAGCGCCGGAGGTGCTGGAGTTCTTCATCGGCATCGGTGTCCCGGTGTTCGAGCTGTACGGCATGACCGAGAACTCGGCCGTGGCCACCTGCAACTTCGCGGGCCGGATGAAGCTGGGCACGGTAGGAGAGCCCTACGCCGACATCGGCCTGCGCATCGACGAGACCACCGGCGAGATCCAGACCAAGCATCCCGGCGTGTTCGCGGGCTACTGGAACAAGCCCGACAAGACGGCGGAGACGTTCACCGACGACGGCTGGCTGATGACCGGGGACGTGGGGGAGTGGGTAGACGGCACTCACATAAAGATCATCGACCGCATCAAGCACATCATCATCACCTCCGGCGGCAAGAACATCTCGCCGTCGGAGATCGAGAACAGCCTGAAGACGTCGCCCTACGTGAAGGAGGCGATGGTCATCGGCGACGGCCGCAGGTTCGTGACCGCCCTGATCGGCATCGAGCTGGAGACGGTGGGCGACTGGGCCCAGCGCAACAACATCCCCTACACGACCTACCGGGACCTGTCGGAGAAGCAAGAGGTAATCGAATTGGTCTCCAAGGTGGTGGACGAGACCAACAAGAAGTTCGCCCGGGTCGAGCAGATCAAGAAGTTCAAGATGATCCCGAAAGAGCTCGACCACGAGGACGGGGAGCTGACGGCCACCCAGAAACTCAAGCGCAACGCCATGGAGGACATGTTCCGTGACCTGGTGGAGTCGATGTACTGATGGCTGGCGCGAGCCCGCGAACTGGTAGGTCGACGCGCTGATGGACGGGTCCGTCGGCGCGAGGCTCTCGACGATTGACTTGCGTCGGGGCGCGCCGTTGGGCTTCCTTGTCGGAGCGCTGGCCGCAGCCCTGATCTTTGGGATGGTGCAGCTGGCCAACGATCCAGTCCTGTTCTTCCAGACGCTGATGAAGTCGCTGGGGCTGGGCTCGGTGTACGCCCTGATCGCGCTCGGCTTCGTCCTCATCTTCAAGGCCACGCAGACCGTCAACTTCGCCCAGGGGGCACTGGCCGCTACGGGCGCGCTTTTTCTGGCGTTCCTGGTGCAGAAGCGCAGCGTCTTCTCCGAGGGCGAGAGCGTGGTCGAGCGTGACGGCCACATCCCGTTCACCAACATCTCGAACCCGCTCGACAGCCTGGGCGGTCCTCAGTGGGTGCATTGGTCCTTGAGTGTGATCGTCGCGCTCGCGTTTGCGGCCGTGGTTGGACTCGTGGTTGAGCGGCTGGCGATCCGGCCCATGATCGGCGAGCCGCTCTTCTCGGTAGCGGTGATCACGCTCGGCCTGGAGATCATGTTCCGGGTCTTCAACAACGACGCCGTCGAGATCGAACTGCGCCCCATCGGCGTGCCCTGGGAGATAAGCGGGTTCAAGGTGGGTGGCGCTCTGATCAACTGGAGCTTTGTGGCCGCGATGGTCGCCGCCGCCGTTGCCTTCACTTCGGTGTACTTCTTCTACCGGTCGCGGCTTGGCATAGCCATGCGGGCCGTCGCCTTCGATCAGGAGGCGGCCATGGCCCAGGGAATCAACGTCGGCCGCGTGTTCGCCATCGCCTGGGCCGCGGGTGCGGTCTTGGCCGCTGTCGGCGGCATCTTTGCCACCCAGCCCCCAGTGGAGCAGACGATCTCTGTCGACCAAGGCACGGCCAACATCGCCTTCCGTGCTCTTCCCGCCGTGATCCTGGGAGGACTCGACTCTGTGACTGGGGCTCTGCTGGGCGGTCTGATAGTGGGGGTGGCCGAGATCTACGCGGGCCAGTACGCGGCGGGCCACACTTCGTGGCTCGGCGCCGGGTACCCGCTGATCGTGCCCTACGTCGTGATGATCATCGGGCTGCTGGTGCGACCCTACGGACTTTTTGGCACCCCTGAGATCGAGAGGGTGTGACGAGCAGTGCTCGGCCGGCCTCGCCTGTACACCGCATACCGCCAGGAGGCTCAGCTGCTGCCGACGTGGACCCAGAAGGTGGTGTGCACGCTGTTCGTGGCGGTGCTGTTCCTGCTGCCCTTCGATCTGCCGGTCATCAGCCACATTCCCCTCGTGCGCTTCCTGGGCGACAGCGACTGGATGCGGCCCATGGCTCTCCTGATGGTTCTGGCCATCGCCGCCCTCGGCCTCAATTTGCTGGCCGGTGTGGCCGGTCAGGTGTCGCTGGGCCATGCCTTCTTCATGGGGGTGGGCGCGTGCACCGCGGTGTATCTCGGAGGAAGCAGCGGCGAGGCGACCTGGGGCCATGGCCTGCCGATATGGATCTGGCTGCCCGGCGCGGGCGTCGTCGCGGCTCTGGTGGGTGTGGCCGTGTCCCCGGTGGCGGTGAGGCTCCGGGGTCTCTATCTGGCCATCGTCACCCTGGGCCTGGTCTTCCTGGGCATCCACTTCGGCAACACCAGCTGGGGCCGCAAGATCGCCGGACCGCCCGCGCTGGGCCGTGAGTTCCCCGGTCTGGATGTGCGGCTGTGGAAGGAGGAGACCCCGCTCATCAACGTGGAGGATGACGGCCACTGGCTCTGGTTCGAGGTCACCGACCTCCAGAAGCGTTATCTGTTCCTGCTGGTGCTCACCATCGCGTTCACGCTCGTGGCCAAGAACCTGACCCGCACCCGCACCGGTCGGGCCCTGCAAGCGATCCGCGACCGCGACATCGCAGCCGAGGTGATGGGTGTACCCGAGTTCCGCTACAAGGTAATCGCCTTCGCGGTGTCGTCGTTCTTCGCGGGCGTCGCCGGCGCCCTGTTCTCGGCCCTGTCCCAGAGGATCCTGGCCACCGACTTCGGGCTGTTCCTGTCCGTCGAGTTCATCGCCATCCTCCTGATCGGCGGAGCCGGGACGACATCCGGCACGCTGATCGGCACCTTCTTCGTGGTGATGGTGCCCCAGTTCGTGGAGGAGTTCACCAAGTGGCTCGACCGTGCCGAGGGCGGGCTCACCGAGCTGCTGGCCCGGTTCCTGCTCACCGAGGGGGACGACTTCGGCATCATCAACACCGCCATCCAGACTCCCGGATGGACGCTGAGCGTGTTCGACTGGAACATCGTCCTTTTCGGCGCGCTGATCGTCGTTTTCCTGATCGTGGAGCCGCTGGGAATCTTCGGCATCTGGGTCCGTGTACGCAACTACTGGAAGAGGTGGCCGTTCAGTTACTGAGGTTCGCTATTGAAAAGGCAGCAATCCTCCGTCAAGATGTGGGCACCGTACGAGTGCTCCTAGACCAACAGACAACCTGGGGAGGCAATACCGTGAAACGAACGAGATGGTTGCTGGCAGTGCTGTGTGCCGTGGCCCTGGTCGCATCGGCCTGCGGCGACGACGAACCCGATACGTCGGCCGCCGACGCCGCTGCTGAAGCGGAGCGGGCCGCGGCGGCTGAGGCCGAGGCCGCCGCTGCTGAAGCGGAGCGGGCCGCGGCGCAAGCGGAGGCCGACGCGGCCCAGACCGCCGCGGAGGAGGCCCAAGCCGAAGCCGAGGAAGCCGCGGCCAGACTGGCCGAAGCCGAGGCAGCCGCCGCGGAGGCGAGCGCTGAACAGCAGGCTGAGGCGCAGGCCGCGCTGGAAGCGGCCCAAGCTGAGGCCGAAGCTGCTCAGGCCGCCGCGGAGGAGGCCCAAGCCGAAGCGGAGGCGGCCGCCAGTGAGGCGGCTGCGGCCCAGGAGGCGCTGGCCGTGGTCGAAGGAGCCATAGCTCACGACATCGGTGTGGACATAGAGTCGAAGACGATCCGGGTTGGCCTCAACACCGACCTGACCGGCATCTTCGCTCCGCTCACCACCAAGATCACCGACGCCCACCTGGTCTACTGGGAGTGGGTCAACGACAACGGCGGGATCCAGGGCTGGACGATCGAGCCGGTCGTTCTCGACAACGCCTACGACGTGCCCACACACCTCGAGAACTACGAGGTCTTCTCGGGTGACGGTCCCGAGAGCGTGGTGATGTTCGCCACGTCGACCGGCTCACCTCACTCCGCGGCGACCGCCGAACTGCTCATCGAGGACAACATGGCCGCGATCCCGCTGTCGTGGTACTCGGGCTGGGCCGACCCATCGATCGGCAAGAACCTGTTCGAGGTGCAGACCAACTACTGCATCGAGGCCATGAACGGCACGACCTACATGGCCGAGACCTACGGTCCGAACGTGGCCATCGCCACCTTCCCCGGCGACTACGGCCAGGACGCGGCCCGGGGCGTGAAGATCGCGGCCGAGGCACTGGGCCTCAATGTCGTCTACGACGGCGAGGGCGCGGTCATCCCCGGCGCAGACCAGACGCCGGTCATCACCGGCATTGTCGAGTCCGAAGCGGACTGGGTGTGGGTCACGCTCAACCCCAGCACGACAGCACAGCTCTTGGGCGGCTCGGCCGCGGCCGGCTACACCGGTCAGTGGATAGGCAGCGCTCCGAGCTGGAACCCGGCTCTGCTGCTCGTCGACGGCTTCAAGGAGTTGGCCGACGCGTTCTACACCCATTCCACCTACACGGTGCTGCTGGGCGAGGGCGCCGGCGCCGGCGCGGTAGGAGAGGCCGCAGGCATGCAGGAGCTGCTCGACGTGATGCGGGAGTACCGCCCCGAGGCCAGCTGGGATGACTTCTACATCATCAGCTGGATCCAGGGTTACGTCGTGCACCAGATCCTCGACCAGGCCATCAGCAACGGCAACATCACCCGGGCCGGGGTATTGGCCGCGGCCAATCAGGTCACGGCTGACCTGAACGGTTTGGCGCCCAACCAGTCCTGGGTGGGCAACCCCAACGACAACGTGGTGCGTGAGACGTACCTGTACGACGTCGACCTGTCGCTGTACACGCCGGGGGCCACCATCTCGGACGAGAGGGCCAACAGCGGCTTCTCGCTGATCAAGGGGCCCTACGCCTCCGAGACGGCCCTGAACTGGGAGTACGAGCCCTGCTTCGTGGCTTCCTAATCCGTTAAGGCCCGTCGGCGGGGCGGCACTGCAGCGCAGGCCGCCCCGCCGGGCCTGATTCCCGCTCCTGTTCGCTGCGACCTAGGCCCGCTCGGCCCTCCCGCCCACCAGACTGCTACATGCTCGAAGTCGCCAACCTTGAGGTCGTCTACAACGAGGTTGTCCTCGTGTTGCGCGGCCTGTCCATCGATGTTCCCGACGGCAGCATCGTGGCGGTGCTCGGCGCCAACGGAGCGGGCAAGACCACCGCGGTGCGGGCTATCACCGGACTCCTCGACGTACACGAGGGCGACATCACCAAGGGCTCCATCGTCTGGAACGGCACCGACATCTCCAACCACAAGCCGTCTCGCATCGTCGAGGCCGGGATCACCCAGGTGATGGAGGGTCGGCGGATCTTCGCCGAGTTGACCGTGGACGAGAATCTCAACACGGGTGCCTTCACCGTGCGCAACCGGAAGGAGAACGAGGAGGCCTACGAGCGGGTGATGGAACTGTTCCCGCTCCTGCAGGGCCGGCGGCGGGACACCGCCGGGTACCTGTCCGGCGGCGAGCAGCAGATGCTGGCCATCGGGCGGGCGTTGATGGCCGATCCGAAGCTGCTGATCCTCGACGAGCCCTCATTGGGGCTCGCGCCAATGCTCATCCAGCAGATACGGGACATCATCACCGACATCAATGCCCAGGGCACTAGCGTGCTGCTGATCGAGCAGAACGCGGTCATGGCCCTGTCCATCGCCCACTACGGCTACGTCATGGAGTCGGGCAAGGTGGTCATGGACGGCGATCCCAAGAAGCTCTTGGCCGACGAGGACGTGCAGGAGTTCTATCTGGGCCTGCACGCCGAGGGGGAGCGCAAGTCGTTCCGCGACGTCAAGCACTACAAGCGCCGTAAGCGCTGGCTGTCGTGAGCCCTTCCGGCGAATCAATGCACGCCCTGCTCGAGGTGGACGACATCTCTTTGCGCTTCGGCGGCGTGACTGCCATCGACTCGGTGTCATTCGAGGTCCGGGAGGGCGAGCTGTTCGCCATCATCGGACCCAACGGCGCGGGCAAGACATCGATCTTCAACTCCATCTCACAGGTGTACCGGCCCCAGTCGGGCGACATCCGTTGGAAGGGGGCTTCGATCATGGGCACCCGGCCTGACCGGGTAGCCCGACTCGGGGTGGCCCGCACGTTCCAGAACATCGAGTTGTTCTCCCACATGACCGTGCTCGACAACCTCCTCACCGGACGGCACATCCGCATGACCGGGTCGTTCCTGGCCGGAGCGCTGTGGGTGGGCAAGGCCAAGCGGGAGGAGATCGAGCACCGCCGCAAGGTGGAGGACATCATCGACTTCCTGGAGATCGAGGGGTGGCGGAAGCACCCGGTGGCGTTGCTGCCTTACGGGATCCAGAAGCGAGTAGAGCTCGGCCGGGCGCTGGCCATGGACCCTGAGATGCTCATGCTCGATGAACCAGTGGCCGGAATGAACCTCGAGGAGACCGAGGACATGGCCCGCTTCATCCTCGACATCCGGCGCGAGCTCGGCATCACCCTGCTCATGGTGGAGCACGACATGGGCCTGGTGATGGACATCGCGGACCGGGTGATGGTCCTGGACTTCGGTCGCCGGATCTCAGAGGGGTCTCCGGCAGAGGTGCAGCGCGATCCCAACGTGATCGCGGCCTACCTGGGCAGCACGGAACTGGACACGTCCACCGCCGAGTGAGCCGGCCGCCCGAGAACCGGCCCTGGAGGCTGGGCGCGTAGCCGCACGAATCCGGCCCATACTCGCGGGCAACCGGTAGCGTTCGCCGCGGGAGGAAGAGACCGTGAAACCAATGAAGTGGATGCTCGTGGTCCTCTGCGCCTTGGCCCTGGTTGCCTCGGCCTGCGGCGATGACGAGCCGGACACGTCGGTAGCCGACACCGCCGCGTCGGCCGAAGCGGAGAGAGCCGCGGCGCAAGCCGAGGCCGAAGCGGCCCAGGCCGCGGCCGAGGAGGCCGCGGCAAGGCTGGCAGAGGCCGAGGCGTCCGCCGCGGAGGCGAGCGCTGAACAGCAGGCTGAGGCGCAGGCCGCGCTGGAAGCAGCCCAAGCTGAGGCCGAAGCGGCGCAGGCCGCGCTGGAAGCGGCCCGAGCAGAGGCTGAGACGGCCGCGGGGGAAGCTGCCGCCGCCCAGGAGGCGCTGGCCGCGGCCGAGGGCGCCATAGCTCGCGATCTCGGCGTGGACATCGAATCGAAGACGATCCGGGTGGGTCTGAACACCGACCTGACCGGCATCTTTGCCCCGTTGATCACCAAGATCACCGACGGGCACCTGGCCTACTGGGAGCGGGTCAACGACACTGGCGGGATCCAAGGCTGGGCTGTCGAGCCGGTTGTGCTGGACAACGGCTACGACGTTCCCAAGCATCTGGAGAACTACGAGGCCATGGCGGGCGACGGCGACCAGAGCGTGGTGATGTTCAGCATGTCCGTCGGCTCGCCCCACACTGCGGCCACCGCCGAATCGCTCATCGAGGACAACCTGGCCGCCATCCCGATCTCGTGGTACTCGGGATGGGCAGACCCCCAGATCGGCAAGAACGTGTTCGAGGTGGGGACCAACTACTGCCTCGAGGCCATGAACGGTGTGACGTACATGGCGGAGACCTACGGAGGAGACTTCGCTATCGCCAGCTTCCCCGGCGACTACGGCGAGGACGGCGCCGAGGGTGCGAAGATCGCGGCGGAGGCACTGGGCCTCAACATCGTCTACGACGGCCAAGCCCAAGTGATCCCCGGCGCCGACCTCACCCCGGTCATCACCCGCATCGTCGAGTCCGGCGCCGACTGGGTGTGGCTCGCCACGAGTCCCTCCACGACCGCGAACCTGATGGGCGGCGCCGCCCAAGCGGGCTTCACCGGTCGGTGGGCGGGCAACGCCCCCAGCTGGAACCCGGCTCTGCTCAGCATCGAAGGCTTCGCGGAGCTGGCTGACGCCGTCTACACCCATTCCACCTACGTGGTGCTGTGGGACGCTGAAGACTCGGAGGGCATGCAGGACATGATCGCCGGGATGCGCGAGTACCGCCCGGACGCGTCGTTCGATGACGTCTACATCGTCAGCTGGATCCTGGGCTACATCACCCACCAGGTCTTGGACCAGGCCATCAGCAACGGCAACCTCACCAGGGCCGGCGTGCTGGCGGCGGCCAACCAGATCACCGCCGACCTCAAGGACCTCTCGCCGGACCAGAGTTGGCGGGGCAACCCCAACAACAACGTCGTGCGTGAGACCTACCTGTACGACGTCGACCTCTCGCGGTACACGCCGGGTGTGACGGTGTCGGAGGAGGGAAGCAACAACGGCTTCACCCTCATCAAGGGGCCCTACGCCTCCGAGACCGCCTTGAACTGGGAGTACGAGCCCTGTTTCAAGGCGTCATGATCGAGCCCACCTAGGATCATCGGCGTGACCGGGCCTGCCATCGCTGGCGCGTCGGCCGCGCTGCTCGATGGGCGCCGGCAACTCACCGTCGATGAGCTGGCCGAGTTGGCCGCGGTCGACGACTCGGCGGTGCCCTCGCTGGCCGCCCTGGCCCACGAGGTGCGCCTGGCGTGGACCGGTCCGGCTGTCGAGGTCGAGGGCATCCTGTCGGCCAAGACCGGGGGTTGTCCGGAGGACTGCCACTTCTGCAGCCAGTCGGCCGCATTCGATACGCAGGTCAAGGCCACGCCGTTTCTCGACACCGAAGAGGTGCTGGCCGCGGCCCGCGAGACCGAGGAACTGGGGGCCAGCGAGTTCTGCATGGTGCTGGCGGTGCGCGGCCCGGATCGCCGCACCATGGACCGCCTGATCGAACTGACAGCGTTGGTCTCGGCTGAAACCGGCCTCAACGTCGCGATCAGCGCAGGCATCCTGACGCGCGACCAGGCCTTCGAGCTGGCCGCGGCCGGGGTCCACCGCTACAACCACAACCTGGAGACGAGCCGGTCGTTCTTCGGCCGGGTCGTGACCACCCACAGCTTCGACGAGCGGGTGGACACCTGCACCTACGTGCGCGAGGCCGGCATGGAACTGTGCTGCGGCGTGCTGCTCGGCATGGGTGAGAGCGTCGAGCAGCGTCTGGAGCTGATCGAACAGATAAGGGCGGTAGAGCCCTGCGAGGTGCCCATCAACTTCCTGAACCCCCGACCGGGCACGCCGTTGCAGATTCGCAAGCCGGTGGGGGCCCTGGAGGCCATTCGCTGGATCGCGCTGTTCCGGCTGGCGCTGCCGTCGGTGATCCTGCGCTATGCGGGCGGTCGGGAGATAACCCTGCGCGACCTCCAGGCCATGGGGATGACGTCAGGGATCAACGCCCTGATCGTGGGCAACTACCTGACCACCCTGGGACGATCGCCCCAGCAGGATCTGGACATGCTTGCCGATCTGCGTATGCCGATCGGCAGCCTGTCGGCCGCGGTTTGAGCGGCCAGGAGCTCCATTGCGGTGGCTGCGGTCACCGAGACTGTGCCGGCTGCCTGCCCGAACTCGATCCGCCCCGCTACTGCGGGTCCTGCGGCACGTGGCTGGCCACCTCGGTCAGACCCGCCGGCTGGACGGCCAGGTGCCGCAACTGCGGTACCAGCCGCTCAGGCGCGTAACACCTCCACAACCTCACCGCAGGCCGTGCAGCGGTGGACGGCCCGGCACCGGGCCGGACCGAACGGCGACTGCTCCACCAGCGCCGCAGCCCCGCAACGGGGACACTCGGCCGGCTTGCCGGGCACGGCGACGGCCACTGTGAAGTCCCGGGCCATCACGGCCCGAGCATGCTCGCTGAGCCTCGAGGTGTCCCAGGCCTCGGGGCTGCGCCGCACCTCGACGCCGGTGATGCCGTCCAGAGTCCCGACTGCCCTGGCGATCTCGGACGAGATGACGTCAAGGGCCGGGCAGCCGCTGAAGGTAGTGATCAGTTCGATCGCGACCCGCCCGCCAGCGAGTTCGACGGCGCTGATCATGCCCATGTCGACCACGCTGACCCCCGGATACTCGGGGTCGTCCACACTCCGGAGGGCGTCGATAACGTTGATCTCGCCGATGGTGCAGAGGTTGCTCATCACCCTTAACCCTACGTCCGCAGGACTCGCGCTGCGCCGTCTGTGGCTGACCCCTCGCTAGCAGCAAAAGCTGCCGGGCCACTAGTGTCGCACTATGTCGGTGACGACCGCGCCCGAGTCCGGTCAGCGGGTGCAGGGCTGGAGGACTCTGCACCCGGTGGGGTGGTTGTCGCTGGGAACGCTGCTGGCCGCGCTCGTCGCCCACCTGTTCGTTGATACGTCCTACCTGATCGGCCACTTCGAGTGGTGGTGGTGGATCGTTCTCATCGCCGGTGTGGCCCTGTCGGCGTGGCACGACGGGCTCCATCGCCTGCGTCTGGGGGTCGAAGCCATCCCGAAGGTCACGCTGAAGCTCGCGATGATCCTGGCCTGGGCTGTGTTCATCCTGCAGTTCTTCAACGTGATCACCCGGTACAGCAACGAGTACGTGGAACAGGACATCCTCATCGGTGAGGTTGTCAGCCTGGCCTGGCAGTCCTTCGGGCTCATGTTCCTGGTGGCCATAAACGTCGGCGTCCGCGACGGTGTGAACCCCCGCATCGACTTCTGGTGGGTGAACTTCCGGAACAAGACCAAAGCGGCGCTCGACTTCGCCATGCACACGGCGCTTCTGCTCCCCTTCATCTTCATGAGCGTCCGTATCCTGCAGCACTACTCGGCGGCCGCTCTCGGCCGGCGCCACAACGGCGAGTGGCCCGCCGGCTGGCGGGTCTGGCAGAGCTGGGAGGAGGCCGTGGACGCGGGCGGCCTCGCGGTGGGGCCGATCAAGACGATGCTGCTGGTGGGCTTCTTCCTGTTCGGCCTGCAGCTTCTCGCCGAGGTCATCAAGACGGGGTTCGTGCTGATCGGCCGAGACGACTACGGCGACATCGTCGAACGCGACATCCCGCAGAGAATCGAGTAGGCGCCGATGATGCTGGCGCTGGAGACGATCCTAGGCATGGACGCGGGGGTGTTCCTGGCCCTGACCATGTTCGCGGTGTTCATGCTGGTGATCCTGTCGGGCTACAACGTGGCCTTCTCGTTCGCGGCCACCGCGCTGTTCTTCAGTTTCATCGGCGACTGGCTGGACGTGTTCGATCCCAACACGCTCAACACGCTGCCGGGACGGTGGTACAAGGCGATCAGCGACCCGACCCTGCTGGCTGTGCCGCTGTTCGTGCTGATGGGCGCCATCCTCGAACGGTCGGGCATGGCCGAACGGCTACTCAACGCCTTCGGAATGCTAATGGGCCGGCTGCGCGGCGGCGTGGCGGCCGCCGTCGTGCTGGTCGGCACGCTGCTGGCCGCGGCCACCGGTGTCGTGGCCGCCACGGTGATCGTGATGGGCCTGCTGTCGCTGCCCGCCATGGTGCGACTCGGGTACGACAACAAGCTCTCCACCGGCGCCATCATCGCCTCGGGCACACTGGCCCAGCTGCTGCCACCCAGCATCGTGCTGATCCTGCTGGCCCAGCAGCTGGGCGTAGGCATCCTGGGGCTGTTCGCCGGCGCGCTGCTGCCCGGCCTGCTGCTCAGCGGGCTCTACGTGATCTATGTGCTGGTGCTGGCGTGGCTCAGGCCCAAGACGGGACCGGCCATGCCCAAGGAGCAGCGCACGCTCTCCGGCGACCCGTCACTGCGGACGAAGCTGCTGATCGCCATGATCCTGGCCCTGATGGTGGGGGCGGTGACGCTGCTGGCGAGGGCGAGTGGGATCGGTTTCCTGTCCAGTGCGTGGTCGCCACTGGTGGTGGCCGTGATTCACTTCGGCGTGTTCCTCGCGATCCTGCTGAGCACCCGGATGCTGGCGGCTGAGGTGCTGGTCGCCATCGTGCCCATACTGGCGCTGATCTTCGGGGTGCTGCTGTCCATCTTCGCGGGGATCGCCACGCCGTCGGAGTCAGGCGCGGTGGGAGTCTTCGGGGCGCTGGTGCTGACCGTGTTGAACTGGCTGTTCGACGATCTGATGGTCAAGGGGGGCGCCACCCACATCACCAAGGGATGGCGGCTCGACTGGCAGGCGGTCAAGGACGCGGCCCGCTCAACCACCAACGTGGTGGTGTTGGTAATGACCCTGCTGTTCTGCTCGACGTTCTTCAGCGCCATGTTCTTCCAGCTCGGCGGGTCGGACCAGACCTCCGAGTGGCTGACCTCGATCGGCGGCGGCAAGTGGGGCTTCGTGGTCATCGCTATGGTCGCGGTGTTCCTCCTCGGCATCAATCTGGAATTCTTGGAGATCACCTTCATCGTGGTGCCAATTTTCGTGCCGGCCATGGATCTCCTCGGGTTCACTCCCGACGAGAAGATCTGGTTCGCGGTGCTCATGGCGGTCAACCTGAACATGGCGTTCATCTCACCGCCGGTGGGGTTCTCGCTCTTCTACCTGCAGAGCGTCGCGCCACCTGAGGTCAAGACGGCCGACATTCATAAGGGCGCCTTCCCATTCATGGGCCTGCAGGCGCTGGCCCTAGTGATCCTGGCCGTCTTCCCCGCCATCACCTACACGTCGATCGAGGCGTTCCGCTTCGGTTGACGAAACGCCGCGTCTCGCGCGGTCCTCTCCAAAAAGTAGTCAGCGCGATCATCAGATCGACGTTCCTGGGCAAGCCGCGTGTAGGTCGTGTATTCTTCCGCCCGCCAACGACTCGGAGTCATCCGTCCTGCGGAGGAGTCGATGGCGGAGGCAACAAGCGTCCAACATGGAGGGATACCTATGACTCAGGAAGCAAGCTCGGCCCCGACCGACGGTGATGCTGTCGACTCGGTCCTCGACGAGGCCAACTCTTCGAGTCTGGCGAGGCGGGGGTTCATTAAAGGCGGACTCGGTGTAGCCGGGTTCGCGGCGGCCTCTTCAATCCTGGCCGCGTGCGGCGACGACGCCGAGGAGGCTCCGGCCCCCACGGCGACGGATGCGCCCGATGCCGCCGAGACCACCACGACAGCGGCCGCCGAGCCCACCGACACGGTGGCCGTGACCGCGCAGGGCCCCGAACTCGAGTGGGAGATGGCCACCAGCTGGCCCACCGCGCTGGTGACGCTGTTCGGCTCTGCGCAGTACTTCGCCCAAAGGGTGGGCGAACTCACCGGCGGGCGCTTCGTCATCAACGCCCGGCCAGCGGGCGAGATCGTCGGCGGCCTCGAGGTGCTGCAAACGGTGCGCGACCTCGGGGTGGAGATGGGTCACACGGCGTCGTACTACTACGTCGGCATCAGCCCCGTGCAGCAGTTCGGCACCGCGGTCCCGTTCGGGCTCAACCAGCGCCAGCAGAACGCCTGGCTGTACGGCACCTTCGACAACGAGGGCAGGCGGAGCGGCATCGACATGCTCAACGAGTTCTACGCGGAGGAGCACGGCATCATCGTCTTCCCCGGGGGCGCCACCGGTTGCCAGATGGGCGGCTGGTTCACCCAGGAGCTCAACACGGTCGACGACTTGAACGGCCTCAAGATGCGCATCCCCGGCCTGGCCGGGCGGGTGCTGGAGAACCTCGGCGGCGAGCAGGTGACCCTGGCCGGCGGCGAGATCCTGCAGGCCATCCAGACCGGCGCCATCGACGGCGCCGAGTTCGTCGGCCCGACCGACGACCTCATCCTCGGCCTCGATCAGTTCCAGGGCGACCTGTACTACTACCACCCGGGCTGGTGGGAGCCGGGCACGGCAGTGGAGATTCAGATCTCCCTGGAGAGGTGGAACGAGCTGCCTCCGGAGTACCAGGCCGCCATCCAGTGCGCGGCTACGGACGCCAACATGAGAACGATGGCGACCTACGATGTGTTCAACCAGGCGGACCTCCAGAGGATCAAGCAGTTCGCGCAGATCCGCGAGTTCCCGCCCGAGTTGATGGCCGCGTTCAAGGCCGAGACCGAGAACGTGCTCGACACCGTGGCCGCCGACGACGAGAACTTCGCCCGGATCCTCGGACCGTGGCGCGAGTTCCGCGACGGCATCGCGGAGTGGCACGGACTGGCCGAGCGGTCGTTCCTGAGCCAGCAGACCCAGGTCTGATCGCCGCGATCAGCGTCTAGTCAGTCGCTGACGTCAATCCACTTGCTTGGCCCTGAACAGGGCCAGCAGACTGTGGCGTGCCTGAGTCCGCCCCCGCCGAGAGCCAGCTGCCCAACGCTCCGAAGTTCCAAACCGATCGGAGCCACTACCGGGCTGCGCTCGAACGGTGGATGCGACGGGCCTTCCCGTCCAGGGATGGCCTCACCGTGGTCGACATCGAGGTGCCGGTCAGCACGGGGTTCTCCAACGAGACGGTGATCCTCGACGCAGCCTGGACCGAGGGCGGCTCGGACCTCCAGGAGCGCTTTGCCGTCAGGATCGAGCCTGCCGACGGCGGCATGTTCCCACCCCAGACGCCGCATTGCGCGGTGTCGGTGGAACTCCAGTACCGGGCGATGAAGGCAGTGGCGGAAGCCGGCGCGGCCCCGGTCCCGCCGCTCTTCGGCTACGAACCCGACCCAGCGGTGCTTGGTGCCCCCTTCTTCGTGATGGGCTTCGTCGACGGTCGGATTCCCGCGGATGTACCCCGCTACACCGAGGCGGGCTTCGTGGTGGACGAGGCCACGCCGGAGGAGCGCCGGCGCATGGTGCTCTCAGCCATTGACACCATCGCCGGCATTCACAGCCTGGATTGGCGCGAGGCAGGTCTGGGCTGGCTGGACCCCAGCGGCACCGGCCAGCCGACGACCGCGCTCCAGATCGACCTGTACCGCAACCACGTCCGTTCAGAGTTGGCCGGGAGGGAGCATCCCGTGCTGTACGCGGCTCTCGACTGGCTGGAGGCCAACGACCCCGGCGACGACCGGGTCGGGCTGACATGGGGCGACGCCCGCCTGGGCAACATGATCCTGCAGGACTACCGGACCGCGGCCGTGCTCGACTGGGAGGTGTGCGCCCTGAGCCCGACGGAGGCCGACATGGGATGGTGGCTGATGTTCGACCGGATGTCCTTCGACGACATGGGCATCGCTCGACTTGAGGGCTACCCCACCCGCGATGAGATGGTTGCCCGCTACGAGCAGGCCTCGGGCCGTGCTGTGCTCGACCCTCACTATTGGGAGGTGTTCGGGGCGATGCGGTTCTGCACCATCTTCATCCGCCTGGGGGACCGGCTCACCGCGGCCGGCTTCGTGCCGCCGGAGCGGAACCCGGCCGTGGGCAACCAGGTGACGGCCGCCTTGGCCGTGCTGCTAGGGATAGACAACCCCACCCCCGACCTGTTGACCCGGTGAGACGTACTGACGGGTTGGCTCTCAGGTCCCACCCTCGCCCATGCCCGGCAGTCGTCGCTGGGCGAGCGTCTCGTAGGGGTCGTTGTCAGCTCTCGGCGGCCGGCTCGATCGGATATCGGCCCACAGGTCGCGCAAGTCCCGTGAGCCGTGATATGTGCGACCTCTCCCCGCGCCGGCGGCGTCAAGCAGGCCGGCATCAGTGAGAGTCCTGAGGTCGCGGCTGGCGCTGAGGTCGGAAATCGGCTCGCCGTCGGCAATCTCGACGAGCTTCGCGTAGAGCGACCGCTGAAGCCTCCGGCCACGAGCTGCGTCCGCGAGCGCTCCAATGGACCGTTGCGGCACGCCGCGACTGACGATTACTTGGGACAGCGCGTCATATAGCTGCTCGATCTCGTGCACACGCCGCTTCAGCGTCCAGGCCTGCCGATAGTGCGCCCGCAGCATGAACCGGGTCCACGGGCGCGCCGAGTTATGCGGCCGCCAGCTGCCCTGCCCGACTTCAGAGAGGATCGCGTAGTAGTCGTTCGTGTTTCGCCCGAGGTACTCCTCTACCGAGGAGAACACCGGCGAGACGATGCCCTCCGCGGAGAGCACCAATGTCTGCAGAGCTCGCGCCATCCGCCCATTGCCGTCGCGGAACGGATGGATCATCACCAGATTGAGGTGAGCCATCGCGGCGCGAAGCATTACCGGGACAGAGTCGTTGCGGTTGAGCGACTCCACGAGCGATCCCATGAGGCGGTCGACTAGCTCCGCATCGGGCGCCTGGTAGACGCGCGTGCCGGCCTCGTCCTCCACCCAGACGTCCCCGGCGCGGTAGCGGCCGGGTCGGACCCGCAGTTCGTGCTTGGTCATCATGAAGTGGAGCGACTTCAGCAGCGACTCATCGACTGTGACTCGATCTTCCGCGAGTCCTAGGACATAGGTCATGGCATCGCGGTAGCCGGTCAGAGCCAAGCGCGTTTCTTCGGCTGTGTCAGTCGGCTCCTCGTCCTCGATGGCATCAAGCACGTCGTCAAGTGATGCTCGGTAGCCCTCGATCCAGTTCGAACCTCGTACGGCTCGGGCGAAGCTCATACGCCGGAGGTGCCCCAACCATCGTCGGGGCCGGTGCGCCACATAGTGGTAGAGATCGCGACGTAGCCGACCGATCTCCTCAATGACGATCAGGTCGGCATCGTCGGGCTCGGGGGTGATGTAGATGTCGGACACGGTAATGTTATTCCTATCATAAATTGATATGTTTATTATATCATCATGTCACGGCTGCTCGGCAGTGGAGAGGCACAGGAGCGGCTGCGGTCCCGGCCCGGGCTGATCCCTAGAGTTGCCCGGGATGGAACGGGTATCACGGTCGGCCTGGCTGACACTCGCGGTGGTCTCGGTGGCCGTGTTCATGGTCGCGATGGAGCTCACGATCATTGCGTTGGCGCTGCCCAAGATCCGGACGGCGCTGGCGGGCGCCACGCCGGCCGCCCTCTCCTGGGTGGTGAACGCGTACTCGATCGTGGTGGCCGCACTGCTGCTGCTGTCGGGCTGGCTGGCCGACCGCTACGGCCGCAAGCGGGTATTCCGCACCGGGTTGGCGCTGTTCGCCCTGGGCTCCGTCGCGGCCGGCGCCTCAACCAGCATAGGGATGCTCATCGCGGCACGGGCCCTGCAGGCGGTGGGCGGCTCCATGCAGTACCCGGCCGGGCTGGCCCTGCTGCTCGATGCGTTCCCCCGGAGCCGCCATCAGACAGCCATCGGCACCTGGGGGGCCGTGGGTGGTCTGGCCGCGGCGGTCGGACCGGCCTTGGGCGCAGTACTCATCGAAGCCTTCGGCTGGCGGGCCGTGTTCTATGTCAACGTGCCCGTGGCCCTGGCGGCCCTGGTGATCGGCGCACGAGTCCTGCCCGAGAGTACGGGACGGGTGGCCGCGGCCAGGGTGGACGTGATCGGCGTGCCCCTGGCGTCGGTGGGGGTGGGCGCGATCATCCTCGGAATCGTTCAGGGTGAGACGTGGGGATGGGCAACCGCGGCCACCGTCGCCTGTTTCGCGGCCGGAGCGCTGCTGGTGGCCGCATTCGCATGGCGCAGCCGGCGCCACCCCGCACCACTGTTCGACCTCCACCTGCTTCGCATCCGTTCGTTCCTGCTCGGCAACCTCGGCTCACTGTTCTTCGCGATGGGATTCTTCGCCCTGCTCGTGCCGTTGCCGTCCTTCATCCAGGAAGTCTGGGGATGGTCCGCTCTGGAGACCGGGCTCGCATACTCGGTTGGACCCATGGTCTCGTTCCTGGTCGCGCCACAGGCCGGCCGGTTGGCCGACCGCATCGGCAACGCCCCCCTCCTCACCGCCGGATCGGCCTGCGGCATGGCAGGGCTGCTCTGGCTCGTTCTGACCATCTCCGCCGAGCCCTCGCTGGCGCGCCTTCTAGTGGCCACCGTCCTGGTGGGAATGTCGGCAGGCACCGGCTTCTCACAACTGGTGGGCGCGGCGCTGCGTGACATCCCCCCGGAGCGCTACGCAATGGCCACCGCCGGCCGCACCACCTTCTTCCAACTCTCGGTGGCGTTCGCCATCGCCATCGCGTTCGCGATGATCGGCCAACCGGACGGCGCCGCGGCCCAGCTGGCGGCCTACAACACGGTGTGGATGGTGTGCGCCGGCGGCTACCTGTGCAACTTCGTGCTGTTCACCTTCATCTACCCCAACGCCACCTTCGCCGGAAAGCCGTAGAGTCGCTGCCGTGAAGTTCGGGATCTTCTACGAGCACCAGTTGCCTCGGCCCTGGCACGATGGCGACGAGCAGAGGCTCTTCAACGAGGCGCTGGAGCAGGTGGAGCTGGCCGACCGGCTGGGCTTCGACTACGCCTGGGAAGTGGAGCACCACTTCCTCGAGGAGTATTCGCACTCCTCCGCGCCCGAGGTGTTCCTGGCCGCGTGCAGCCAGCGCACCCGGCGCATCCGGCTCGGTCACGGCATTGTGCTGATGCCCCCCGGCTACAACCACCCCGCCAGGGTCGCCGAGCGGATCGCCACCCTCGACCTGGTGTCCAACGGCCGGGTGGACTTCGGCACCGGGGAGTCGTCATCCATCCTGGAACTCGGCGGCTTCGGCGTCACTGTGGACGACAAGCGTCCAGCCTGGCAGGAGGCCGTCGAGCAGTGCTGCAACATGATGGCCATGGACCCCTACCCGGGCTACGACGGCGAGTACTTCTCGATGCCGTGCCGCAACGTGGTGCCCAAGCCGGTGCAGAAGCCCCATCCCCCGCTGTGGGTGGCCTGCTCGAACCGGGAGACGATCAAGCTGGCGGCCAAGCTGGGAATGGGCGCGCTCACCTTCTCCTTCGTCGATCCCAGCGACGCGGCCGCATGGGTGCAGGACTACTACCGGATCCTCGAGACCGAGTGCGTGCCCATCGGCCATGCCATCAACCCCAACATCGCCATGGTCACCGGGTTGTCGATCCACCCCGATGAGCAGGAGGCGAAGCGCAGAGGACTGGACGGCTTCCAATTCTTCGGCTACGGGCTCGGTCACCACTACATCTTCGGCCAGCACAAGCCGGGGCGCACCGACATCTGGGCCGACTATCTGGCGGCCAGGCACACCATTGAAGACAAGGGCAACCAGAGCGGCATCGGCACGCCCGAGCAGGTTCGCAAACACCTGCAGGGCTTCGCGGAGGCGGGCGTCGACCAAGTCGTGTTCATCCAGCAGGGCGGCAACAACCGCCACGATCACATCTGCGAGACCCTCGAGATGTTCGCGACCGACGTGATGGGGGAGTTCGCTGAGGCCGAGGCCGAGCGGGAGCACGCCAAGTTGGAGCGACTGGCTCCGGCGCTGGACGCGGCCATGGCCCGCAAGGCACCGATGCGAGTCCTCGACGACGACGAGATCCCGGTGTTCGAGGCACTGGGACGCAGCATCGTGGCCACTCTCCCGCCGGAGGAAGCCTCCCAGGTGGCCAAGACCGTCAAGGAGTGGGCCGAGACGGACATGCCCATCCACGTGCCCGACGACTTCGGTACGTAGCCCAGCGTCGATGTAGACGCCGTCTGCACGCCAGGGGTGTGGGTGTGTGTGTCAGTAATGTGGGGAAAGACCCACTACTCTGATTAGACATATGGGGAGTAGGCGCGCTAGGGTTGAGTCCGGCTCGAGGCACATTGGCGAGGCTCCTGCCAACAGAGCTACGGTTTCGCCGCAACACAACCACACCCGTAGGGGGAAAAATGGCCACTGATCTTGAGAGGTTCGTCACCGCCGACGGACGCGAGGAGCAGATCCGAGAGGTGGAGGCCCGTATCGACTCCGACGACATCCGGTACCTGTACTGCCAGTTCGTCTCGGTGACGGGACGGATCATGGGCAAGGGCATCCCGGCCAAGCACTTCGGCATGATCGCCCGCAAGGGCTTCCAGCTGGTGTACGGCTCCACCGCCAACCTCTTCATCGACCGCCACGGGAACTACATCGGCTACGGCCCCGAGGCCCGCGAGTTGGTCGGCATCGGCGAGCCTGAGACCTTCATGCCCCTGCCCTGGGACTCCAGGACGGCCCGGGTGTGGTGCACCTTGTTCCGGGGCCGCGAGGAAGAGGTGGACGGCGGCGCCTACCTGACCTCTGATTGCCGGGGGAACCTGCGGCGCCAGCACGCCGCGTTCGAGGCCAAGCACGGGCTGCACCTGCGGGCTGGCTGCGAGCCCGAGATGATGTGGCTCAAGGCCGACGCCGACGGCAAGCCGACCGTCGAGGGCATGACCAAGCCCAACTGCTACCACATCGACCAGTTCGCCGAGCTGCAGCCCCTGATCCACAGAGTGATCGAGTACTGCGAGGCCATGGGGCTGGACATGATCCAGGGCGACCACGAGGATGCCCCCGGCCAGCTCGAGCTGAACTTCAACTTCGATCGGGCCGAGCTCACCGCCGACCGGCTCACCACCTACCGCCAGGTCTGCAAGCAGGTCGGCCGGGAGCTCGGGGCTTTCCCGTGCTTCATGCCCAAGCCCTTCATGGGCGTGTCGGCCAACGGCTGCCACCACAACATCTCCCTGTGGGACGCCGACGGCAACAACAAATTCATGCCCGAGGGCGACAATCCACAGCTGCCCGGGCCGGTCGGCATGAAGGCCATCGGCGGGATCCTGGAGCATGTGCGGGCGCTGACCTGCCTCACCTCGCCGACGGTCAACTCCTACCGCCGCCTGTGGGACACGGGCTTCTGGGCGCCGGTGTTCGCGGACTGGGGCTTCCAGAACCGCACCACCGCCCTGCGCGTCAGCGCCCCGGGCCGCTTCGAGTACCGCTCGGTGGACAGCGCGGTCAATCCCCACCTGTCGTTCGCGGGCCTGCTGCAGGCCATGGACGACGGCCTCGACCGCGGCCTCGACCCGGGAGAGCCCGAGGAGCGCAACATCTACGAGGCCATGGAGGCCGGCAAGGACGTCAAGAAGATCCCGCTCACCCTGGGCGAGGCTCTGGAGGACCTGCGCAACGACGACGTTGTCATGCGTGCCCTGCCGGGCGAGATGAGCAAGGTTTTCTTCCACTACAAGGAAGACGAATGGGAGCGGTTCCTGGCCACCGTGACGGACTGGGACGTGGAGGAGTACCTGGACGTCCTTCCCTAACGGACCGGAGACGAAAGAACTCGAGACACCCAGAACAAGGGGGTAGAACCATGTGCGGCATAGCCGGCGTGATCCACCGGGACGGCACCGCCGATGTCGGGGCCGAGCTCACGGCAATGCTCCAGTCGATGAAACACCGCGGGCCGGACTCCACCGGCTACGCGGTGTACGGACCGGCCGACGATCTGGTCGTGATCCGGTTCGTGTTGGCCGAGCCCAATAAGAGCACCGGCTTCGGCATGGAGGAGCGCCTGGAGCGCAACCGGGCCGAGGTCGAGAGCCGCCTGGCCAAGATCGGCGCCGAGGTGGCCACCGTTACCAGCGACACCGGCTACGCCTTCCGGGCCACCATCCGCTACGGCGGCGACCTCAAAGCCCTGGCCGACTACCTCGAGGACGTTCCCGGCTGCGAGGTGCTGTCGCTGGGCAGCTCACTGGAGATCATCAAGGATCTCGGCGACGCCCAGACGGTCAGCGGCCAGTACAACCTGGGCTCGTTCCGGGGCACCCACGGCATCGGCCATGTGCGCATGGCCACCGAATCCGAGGTCGACCTGGCCAGCGCCCATCCCTACTGGGCCTATCCGTTCGCCGACGTGGCCGTGGTCCACAACGGCCAGCTCACCAACTACCACCAGTGGCGCAGGCGCCTGGAGCAGCACGGTCACCGCTTCCAGAGCGAGTGCGACTCCGAGATCATCGCGGTGTACCTGGCCGAGTACATGGCCCGGGGCCTGTCGCTGGAGACGGCCATGAAGCACAGCCTCGACGACCTCGACGGCGTGTTCACCTACGTGTGCGTCACCGGCAACGAGCTCGGCATCGCCAAGGACGAGATGGCGGCCAAGCCGCTGGTCCTGTTCGAGTCCGATCCTCTGGTGGCGGTGGCCACCGAGGAGGCCGCCATCCGGGCCCTGGTCAAGCGCGAGGTCGAGACCCGCGACCCCTACGAGCGGGAGGTGCTGGTGTGGCAGGTCTGATCTCGGACTACAGCCGGGGAGGAGAGGTCTAATGCCAGGTTCAGGTTCGCGCAGCGGCGTCAGCTACGACGCCCGGGGGCTGGTCGAACCCCATGCCGACATGCCCACCAACATCGAGGTCGATGGGGGCCGGGCCCGCTTCGACGCGGCCGATCTGACCATCCGGCAGATCAACATGGCGCTGCGCAAGCTCATCTACAACGACGGCGTCACCGACGTGACCGTGCTCAACCCGTCGTCCAAGCACTCGCTGGCAGTGGGCATCCTCAAGCGCTGCCGGATCCACTTCGAGGGCAGCCCCGGCTGGTTCGCCTGCGGGCTCATCGACGGTCCCGAGGTGACCATCAACGGCCGGGTGGGTTGGTCGGTGGCCGAGAACATGATGTCCGGAGTGGTGACCATCGAACGCAGCGCGGGGTCGCTCACCGGAGCGGCCATCCGCGGCGGCGACCTCATCGTCAAGGGCGACGTCGGGGCCCGCACCGGCATCGACCAGAAGGGCGGCACCATCATCGTCACGGGTGACGTCGGCATCAATACCGGCTTCATGATGCAGCGGGGCCGCCAGATCATCTGCGGCAACGCCGGCATGAACCTCGGTGACTCGATGTACGACGGCGCCATCTACGTGGCCGGCAAGGTGCGCTCCCTAGGCGTGGACTGCGTGCCCGGCGAGTGGGACGATGCCGACACCGAGTTGATCGAGCGCAAGTTCCGCATCCACGGTCTCGGCGACCCGCCCGAGTTCCAGAAGTTCGTGTGCGGCAAGCAGCTCCACAACTACGACGCGCTGGAGCCCTCCGAGCGCAAGCTCGTCATTCACTAGGGGAATTTGTCATGACCGAAGTCAACAAGAGCACAGACGTCCTCGGCAAGAGCCGGATCTTCACTCCGGAGGTCATCAACGACATCCATGTCAAGTCCGAACTGGGCCGCTACCGGATGCGGGGCTTCTCGATCTTCAAGAAGATCCCCCACTGGGACGAGCTGGTGTTCCTGCCCGGAACGCTCACCCGGTTCGTGATCGAGGGCTATCGAGAGAAGTGCGATACCAAGACGGTGATCGGCTCGCGCTTCGCGGCCAAGCCCCTGGAGCTCGAGGTCCCGGTGTACATCACCGGCATGAGCTTCGGCGCGCTGTCGCTTGAGGCCAAGATGGCGCTGGCCAAGGGCGCCTCCATGGCCGGCACGGCCACATGCTCGGGCGAGGGCGGCATGATCCCGCCGGAGCGCGACCTGTCCACCAAGTGGTACTACCAGATCATCCAGAGCCGCTACGGCTTCAATCCGCATCATCTGATGCTGGCCGACGCGGTGGAATTCTTCATCGGTCAGGGCTGCAAGGTCGGACTGGGCGGTCACCTCATGGGCCAGAAGGTCACCGAGCAGGTGGCCGAGATGCGCTCGCTACCCGCGGGCATCGACCAGCGCTCTCCGGCCCGGCATCCCGACTGGCTCGGACCCGACGACCTGTCGCTGAAGATCCAGGAGGTGCGCGAGGCCACCGACTACCAGATCCCGATCCAGCTCAAGCTGGGCTCGGCCCGGGTCTACGACGACGTGCGCATGGCAGCCAAGTGCGGCCCCGACGTGATCTATCTCGACGGCGCCGAGGGCGGTACCGGCGCGGGCCCCCACCTCGCCACCGAGGAGACCGGCATCCCGCTGATGGCGGCCATCCCCGAGGCCCGCCGGGCCCTCGAGGACGTGGGCCTGGCCGACGACATCGACCTGGTGGTCGCGGGCGGCATCCGCAACGGCGGCGACGTGGCCAAGTGCCTGGCCCTCGGGGCCAACGCGGTCGCACTGGGCACCGCCGCTCTGATGGCGCTCAACTGCAACAAGGAGATCCCCGGGGTCACAGACTATGAGGGCACCATCGGCGTCCCCGCGGGCGAGTGCTACCACTGCCACACGGGTCGCTGCCCGGTCGGCGTGGCCACCCAGGACGTCGAATTGCGCAAGCGTCTCGACGTCGACGAGGCCGCCCTGCGGGTCTACAACTTCCTGATCACCCTGACCATGGAAGTGCAGATGCTGGCCCGGGCTTGCGGCAAGACCGACATCCACTCGCTGGAGCCCGAGGACCTGGCCGCCCTGACCCACGAGGCCGCGGCCATGGCCAAGGTGCCGCTGGCCGGGACCAACTACATCCCCGGCGTCACCGAGGAGCGGACGCTGCAGGAGATACGCGACTTGTTCGACAAGCATGTAATCGACGGAGGCGTGTGAAATGGCTGGATCGGCGAGTACGGGCGAGAGCCCGCGCGAGACCCGCACGGTTGCCATCGATGCAGAGGTCCTGGCAGGGAAGCGTTTCGCGTACCAGGAGGACATGTCCCTGGTGGAGGACATCGACCTGCTGGCAGCCACCCCAGGCCCCGACATCAACTGGCTCGAGGACATCACGCTGCTGGAGGAGGACGGGGTCCCTGCGGTGTTCGACCGCTACTCGAACTCGTTCCTCAAGATCTACTTCGACATCCCCGCAGGGCGCGAGGACGAGATCGCCCGCAAGGTGCTTGTCAAGCACCTCACCGAGGGCAACTCGTACGGCATCACCCTCAAGGACATCCATTGCAAGTTCCCGCAGGTCGAGCTGGGTCCATGGGTCGAGGACTCACCGATTGTGGGCACCGACTGGAAGCAGCCGGTGCTGGAGGGTTGGACCGCCCCCGCTGGCCACTGAGCAGCCGGTGGGAGGTCAAGTAGGCGAGGAGGGCATCGCGAATGGGACTTCCTAGCGCGGCGCGCTATGTGATCATCGGCGCCGGCATACACGGTCTGTCGACCGCTTGGAGCCTGGCCCGGGACCTGAAATCGTCCGGCCGCGGGTCGGGCGACGATGTCGTCGTGATCGACAAGACGGGTGTCGGCGCGGGAGCGTCGGGCATCGCCTGCGGCGTCGTGCGCAACAACTACTTCCAGCCGGCCATGCGCGAGCTGATGGCCCATTGCGTCGACGTCTGGGAGAGCGATCCGGAGGCTTTCTCCTACCATCCGGTCGGCTACCTGCAGATAAGCCACGAGGCCATGCGGTCCGACGTGGCCTCGATCCACGAGCAGCAGAAGGCCATCGGCTACTCGTCTACGTTCATCGAGGGTGCCACCGAGTCGGCTCGCTACATGCGCGGGATCTTCGATGACTGGCAGGCTCGGGGTGTCACCAGCGTGCTGCACGAGCACCGCGGCGGCTACGCCAACAACATGGCGTCGCTCAAGGGGCTGCTCCAGAAGGCCGAGGCCCAGGGAGTTGCCGTGGTGGGCGGGGTCACCGTGAACGGCTTCGACCGCGACGCCTCCGGTGCGGTCACCGCAGTGCTCACCGACCAGGGTCCCGTCGCCTGCGAGCAGGTGGTGGTGGCGGTAGGTCCGTGGGTGCAGCAGATATGGGCCATGCTCGATCTGCCGTTCAGCGTCGACGTGCTCGGCGGCGACGGCCGCCTCCATCACCGGCCCACCTGGACATACATGTGCCTGCAGGAGGGCACTCTCGCCGTCGATCCCGGCTACCTCACCGACAACGACGGCAACATGCCGCCCGTGGTCCACATCGACACCGACGCCCCGCTCTACGACACCGATGGGCTGGTCACCGAAGGCCCGTGGGGCATCTACTACAAGCCCGACTTCAGCTTCGGCGGCGTGCAGGGCGGCTACATGCCCTACGTCGTGGACAAGCCGGCGGACGAGGTGGCCGTCGACCCCTACGGGCCCGACTCCCCCGACTTCATCGTGGGCGAGGACTTCTACCGCACGTGGACCGCGGCGCTGGCCCACTGCCAGAGGCGTTTCGAGGGCAAGTCGCATCTCATGAGCACCGAGCCCTCAGGCGGTATCGGCAGCTTCTCGCCCGACAACTTCCCGGTGTTCGACACGTTCTGCGACAACGTCTACTTCATCGCCGACTCCAACCACGGCTACAAGATGATCGGCGTCGGCACGCTCGTGGCCTCCGAACTGCTGGGCGAGCCCCAGGGGCTGCTGGAGCCGTTCCGGTGGTCGCGCTACGCCGAGGGCAAGCTCCACCCGGTAAGCAACTCGCCCTACCCCTGGAGCTGAGTCCGCCCGGTTCCGCTACGTGCCGATTGGCACGCAGCGGTTACGCTTCACGAGGTTGTGTAGGTGCAACTTCGGAAAGGCGCGTCCTAGATGGTGCAGGATGATCGGGAAGGCAGGTCCAGCACCGAAGCGTCTGAAGCCGCTGCTCCATTAGCAATACCGTCCGACTACATCGCGTCCTACGAACGGGCCCGGGCCGTGGATCCTGAGAGGGCCAGAAACTACATCGTCCACACGATGATCGGGGACCCGGTTTGTGACGACATGATGGCGCAACTCGCTGGGGTTCCATTGCGGGACGCGGACCGGCTCATCCGGGCGGCCATCGAGGATCCCGATGACCCCGCGCTGAAGGATGCTCCGGCCACCGTGCACGCCTTCATCGAGGAGTTGGAGACCGTTCCGGACTGGGTCGACTTCGATGCCTTCAGGGGTGGCATTCGCGCCTTCCACCGGGACTCGTCGGCGTGCCTGGCCGCGATGCTGGGCGGCGTGCTGGTCGAGGGGTTCTCGACCACCATCGCCAAGTCCTTCTTCATCACCGGAAGGCTGCGCGACCAGGGAGTGAGGCGCCTGCGGCAGAACAACCGCCACATGATCGAGATACTGCTCCCAGGGGGTTTGGAGACTCGCGGCGACGGCTGGAGGCTCTCGGTGCGGATCCGGCTGGTGCACGCCAAGGTCAGGCAGCTGTTCAACGGTTCCGATGAATGGGACACCGACGCGGGGGGTGAGCCGCTCAGCGCAGCCCAAGTCGGCTACGCGCTCACCGCCTTCTCGGCGAGGATGCTGCAGCACATGAAGAGCCTCGGCGCCTCCTACGACGACAGCGAGCGCGACGGCTTCATGGCAGTCTGGCGGTACTCGGGTCATCTGATGGGGATCCCCGAGACGATCCTGTACCGCGACTACGACGATGCCTTGGAGCTCTTCAGGATTGGCGGGTTGTGCGAGCCCGACCCCGGCGAGGAGTCGGTCGCCCTGGCCAACTCGCTGGTGAACTCCGCCCCGTTGGTGGCAGGAATAACTGACCCGGATGCTCGCCGCAAACTCGCCAAGTACGTTTTCCTGGTGTCGCGGGCCATGATCGGCAAGTCGATGGCCGACCAGCTGCAGTACCCGCCCAATCGCACCTTCGGCGTGCTGCCGTGGTTCCGCTTTCAGCGGCACTACCACCAGTTCCTGAGGAAGCGTCTACCGAAGCTGACCCGGGAGTCGAACTTCGCAGCGTTCAACACGCTCCTGGATGTGTCGGCCCTCCAGGACCTGGACATCGACTACAAGCTGCCCGACCACGTGTACGCCGAGGAGTCCCGCTGGTGGTGAGGGCTTAGACCCAGGAGTCGCCCGCGTCGGCCTGCTCAGCCTCCAGTGGCGCCTCAACCGGCAGGGTGATGCACATCTCGGTGTACTCGCCGGGCTCGGACTCGACTGCGATGTTGCCGCCGTGACGGCGAACGATATCGCTGGAGATGGACAGGCCGAGGCCGGTGCCCTGGTTGGTCGGCTTGGTGGTGAAGAAGGGGTTGAAGATCTTCTCGATCACATCGGGGGGCATGCCCGTGCCGTTGTCACGGATGCGGACCTCGATGTGATCGTTGGACCGCGTCGTGGAGAGCCACAGTGTCGGCTGGAAGCCGGCGTTGCCGGCCGCGATCTCGGCGCGGTGGCGGTCGTTGGTGGCGTGGCCCGCGTTGGTCACCATGTTCAGGAACACCCGCCCCAGGTCCTGGGCGATCACCTTGAGCGAGCCCACATCCGGGTCGAAGTCCTGCTGAATGTCGAGCTGGAAGTCCGAGTCCAGCGCCCGGGCGCTGTGGAATGACAGCTGGGCGTGCTGCTCCAGCAGCCCATTGATGTCGGTCAGCTGCCACTCGCCGGAGTCGCGTCCCATCATCAGCATGTCGCGCACGATGCGGTCGGCCCGTTCGCCGTGGGAGCGGATGCGTTCGATGTTGCCGGTCAGATCGCTCGCTATCTCGTTGACATAGTCCTTGTTGTCGTCGCTGATGTTGTCACCGATGTCCTCCAGCAGCTCCTTGAGCTCGTCGATGAGCTCTTCGGAGGCCTCGGCGAAGTTCTTCACGAAATTCAAGGGGTTCTTGATCTCATGGGCGACGCCTGCAGTGAGCTCACCCAGAGCGGCCAGCTTCTCCCGCGTGACGATCTGGTCCTGGGCCTTCTGCAGCTCGGCCAGGACCCCCTCAAGCTGCTCGTTCTTGCCCTGCAGCTCCGAGGCCAGCTGCTCGACCAGGTTGAGGCGCTGGACCTCCAGGGCGTGGCGCCGGAACACCTCCAATGTCGCGGCCATGTCCGCGACCTCGTCCCGGCCGGTGATCGGGACGGTCACCTCTAGATCGCCGCCGGCCATGCGCCGCATCCAGTCCGACAGCAGGGCGATGCGCCGCACCAGGGCCTTGCCCACGAAGAACCAGATGATGAACAGGGCGCCCACGATGCTGGCCGCGCTGAGCGCCAGCAGCAGCGTGCGGGCGGTGATAATGGCCTGCTCCGACGCGGCGGCGGCCTCCGCGGCCCGGTCCCGGGACGCGTTCACCAGGCTGTCGACCTCGGAGACGAGCGTGACGGAGAGCTGGCTGTTCTGGTCCAGGAGCTCCTGGTGGTGCTGGATGATCGTGAAGTCGCTGGCCGCGAGGTCGAACGAGTTCTCCGGGCCGAGTCCCAGCTCCCGCAGGCGGGAGAAGATCGGGGCCGCGTCGGCATGGAACTGCGTTCCCTGCAGAGTCAGGAGGTTCCTGTCGATCCGGCCGGCAGCCGCTTCGAAGCGCTCCCGCAGCGGCTCCAGCAGGCTCTGATCGTCCAGGGCGAAGGCGCTGGCCAGGAGGTCGGAGGTGATGTTGGCATCGGCCTCGAGCTCGGCCAGGCGCCGGTACCGGAAGACCTCGTCCTCCGAGAAGTGCTCGGATCGGGGAGCCGGGGACGTATCGAGCTCGGAGTGGCCGGTGAGGGTGTAGAAGAGCTGGTCGTCCAGGGCAGGGACCAGGACATCGCTCACCTGGGCCCTCAGGTTCACGAGCTCCGCCTGCTGCACCGTTCGCTGCTCGGTGATGTCGAACCTCTCGGAGACCTCGCGCCGGATCTCGGCGATGTTGGCGATCAGCGTGTCGGCACTCTCGCGGATGCGGGCCACGCTGGCGTCGTCGCTGTCGCTCTGCTCCAGGACTGCCATCCGCTCCTCGAACTGGAGAACGGTCTGGTCTATCTGCTGGCTCTGCTGGAAGAGCTCCATGGGGTTGACCGCAGCGGCCAGGCTGGGCGCGGCGTTGGCGAGGACCCCGCCGTACTGCGCGACGCCGAACGCGGCGACCAGTTCGGGAACGCTTCCCTCGTTGACCCGCTTCTGGACGTCGCCCACGCGGTTGAACGAGAACCACCCGACCAGGCTGGCGGCCAGCGTCATGGCCACCGCTCCGCCGATGCCCACGTAGAGCTTGGTGGAGATCCGGGACCAGAACCCGAGCGAAGGTTTCATCGCGTCATCGGCGGGCGCGTCGTCGATCGACGACTGGTCCGCGTCACCGGCTACCGGTTCGTCGGGAGTTGGCGCGGCAACGTCGTCCACCGGTTCGTCGGGAGTCTGTGCGGCGGCGCCCTCCAGCGGTTCGTCGGGCAACGGAGTCACGGACTCGTCCGCCGCCGGGTCGTCGAGCGGAGAACTCACCGGGTCACCCAGAGAACGGTCTCGTGCAGGGTGTGGACCGGGTGGTACCTGCCGTCGGAGCCGATCACTGTCAGGAACACCTCGTCGGAGCCCTGGTTGTCGCCGTCGCCGAATTGAAGCTTGAACCCGTCTATGTCGAAGTCGCCGCGGTCGATCAACTGGTCGAGCAGGCAGGACCGGTCGACCTCCGCCCCGCACTCCTGGAGAGCCGCGATCACCATCCGTCCCGCCAGATAGCCCTCCAGCGACACGAACCCGGGCTCCGCCTCCGGATCGTGGCTGGCCAGGGCGTCCAGGTACGACAGGACGACGGGCAGGGAGTCATCCTCCGGGAACGGGACGACCTGGGTCACCAGCACCCCTGCGCCGTCGGGCCCGAGTTCCTGGGCCAGGGCGTTGCTGCCCACGAAGGAGACCGTCATGAAGACCGCGTCCATGCCCGTGCGGCGGGCCCACAGGATGAGCCTCGCGACCGGCTCGTAGGCGCCAATCATGATCACCGCTTCGGGGTCGCCCTGCCGCAGGTCGAGCAGGGCCGTCTTCACCGCGGTGGTGTTGCGGGGGTAGATACCGATCGAGGTGAGCTCCATGTCCCGTCGCTCGAGCGCCGCGACCGTGCCCCGGAACCCGGCCCGGCCGAAGGAGTCGTTCTGGTACATGACGCTGATCCGGGTGATCCCGAGGTCCTCCGTGAGACGGGCCACCATCTCCTCGGTCTCCTGGTTGTAGGAGGCTCGCAGGTTGATGATGTTGTCCCACTCGTCGTCGCGGAGGAAGGCGGCGCCGGTGAAGGGTGCGATGTAGGGAACCCCTGCGTTGCGGGCGATCGGGGTGGCGGAGCGCGAGGTCGGGGTGCCCACCGCGCCTATCAGCGCGAACACCTGCTCCTGCTCGATGAGATGGCGCGTCATCACTATCGCGTCCTCGGGCTCGTACGCGTCGTCGAGGGACTGCAGTTCGAGGACGCGCCCGTGAACGCCTCCGGCCGCGTTCACCTCGTCGAACGCGGCCAGGATCCCCAGCCTCATGTTCCTGCCCAGTTCCTTGGCCGGTCCGCTGAGCGCGGCAGACTGCCCGAACAGGATCCGCTCCTCGGTCAGGCCCAGCGAGTCTCCATCCGGCTCGGCGACGGGTTGGACCGATACCGATTCGTTGATGTCCGGGGTGTCCGCGGTTTCTCCATCGCTGCTGCACGCCCCGAGCAACACCGCAACCGCCACCGCCGACCATCCGCCGGCAGTCCATCGGCGACGCGGCCCGCGGTGGTGGGTCATCTCACTTGCGGGCGACGATCTTCAGGCGGTTCTTCCCCGATTCCCTGCAGTACTCCACATCGTCCATCAGGGTCTTGGTGAAGTGCACGCCCAGACCGCCGATCGGCCGGTCCTCTATCGAAGACGTCAGGTCCGGCTCGGGTGCCTCGGTCAGGGGATCGAACGGGATGCCGTCGTCGATGATCTCGATGACGATGTCCTCCTGGAGAGAGGTCACTTCTACCTCGACATCGCCGGGCCCGCCCTCGTGGGAATAGTCCACGACGTTCTGGGCCAGCTCGTCGATCACCAGGCTGACCCGGAACGTCAGCTCGCCGGACCAGCCGTCCCGTTCACCGAGTGCCTCGACGGCCGCGACCAGCTCCGGCAGCTCCTCGTAACTGGAGCGGACCTGTTCGCCGTCGGTGTTGGTGGTCAGGAACAGCATGGCGCGGTCAGTTCTCTCGACGCAGCACGAGACAGGTCGTGTCGTCGAACTGCGGCACATCACCGGCGAACTCGTTGACGAGGTCGATGACTCGATGGCCGGCGTCCTCTGCATCGCCCGGAGGGTTGGCCTCGAAGGCCTCACGCAACCGGGTCAGGCCCAGCTGCTCCTCTTCGGCGTTGATGGCCTCGGTAACGCCGTCGGTGTAGAGAATGACGGTGTCGCCGGGTGACAGCTCGTAGGAGTGCTGGAGGAAATCGAATCCGGGCAGCACGCCCAGGGCAAGACCGTCGGTCACCGGCAGTTGGGTGCTGGTGCCGTCGGCGTGAATGACGAGGGGCGGGTCGTGGCCCCCGTCCGCGTAGGTGAGCACACCGGTCGCCGGGTCGTACACCGCATAGATCATGGTGACGAACATGCAGGCGTCGTTGTCCTCGTTGAGTACGTCGTTCACCTCCGTGAGCGCTTCGCCGGGACCCTCGGCCCGCATGGCTGCACCCTTCAGCAGCGTGCGGCTGGACATCATGAACAACGCCGCCGGCACGCCCTTCCCGGATACGTCCGCGATGGCCAAGCCCACTCTCTCGTCGGACAGACCGATCACATCGAAGAAGTCGCCTCCTACGTTGCGGGCAGGCTGCATGGTGCCGAATAGCTTGTAGTCGTCATTGCGAGCGAACTTGTTAGGCAGAATCGACTGCTGCATCATGCTTGCAACATTGAGTTCGTTCTGCAGGACGACAAGCTTGTCACGAGCACTAAGAGCTTCTTTCCATTCACGTATGTGCTGCAGAGTTCGATCTATTGTGAACTTCAAGTCGTCGAAATCGACCGGCTTTGTTACGAAATCAAAAGCGCCGCGGTTCATGGCGATCCGGATGTTCTTCATGTCGCCGTAAGCGGAGATGATGACGGCCCGTATGTCGGGTGCTACATCCGGGATCCTGTCAAGCAGTGTGAGGCCATCCATCTTGGGCATGTTGATGTCCGACAGGACCATGTCGATGCTCTCGTCCGCGTCCAGCGCTTCAAGTGCCTCTACCCCATCGTGGGCGAAGACGAATTCGTACACTCCAGTCCTGATGTAGCGTCGCATGCGCTGCAGCATGAGAGGCTCGAGATCTGGCTCATCGTCGACCACAAGGATCTTGTGCTTCTGCGGCGACTCAGTCATTGTCATTTGAGTCCTCTCTGGCGATTGGAGACGGCTACTTATGCGCTGACTGCTGCGAGCGCTTCGGACTGTGAGCCGTGGATCGGAATAATCTTGTCGAATCCGCTGATCTGGAATACTTCACGAATTGATTCGTTCATTGAGCAAAGAACAAACTTCACACCACTGCTCTGGAGACCTTTGGCTGTGAGAAGGATCACTCTCATCCCGGCGCTGCTGATGTAGGAAACGTCTTCAAAGTCCAACACAACGGCGGGATCATCCTTGTTGATTACCGCTTCCAAACTAGAGTGGAACTCCCGAGAGTTGGAGCTATCAACGCGCCCGTTGGCCCTGGCAATGACGGCTCCACCTTCTCTCTCGGCGCTGATGTCCATCGTTTCGCTCCTCAGCCAATGTCCCTAATGGTCGGGTGGGATACTACCCGGCGGGCTGTGGCGTGGCTCATGCGCGTGCGCTGGGGCCGTAGGTCAGGTGCATGAGGTCACCATCGGCGAACCGGCTAGGTCTGAGAGCGCTGGCGCCGATCGGTGGGGCGCTGCCGACCTGCTCTACGCCGAGCACCTGGGAGGCGACGATCTCGCCGATGCACGGCGACAACTTGAGTCCGTGTCCGGACAGCCCGACGGCGAGGTACAGGCCGGTCACATCGGCGATCTCGGAAGCCCACCCGAGGATGGGATGGTAGTCCGGCGTGATGTCATAGGCCCCGCTGGTGCTCGCCACGATCCCGGCCAACCTCAGTGCCGGGAGCCGCTCCGCCAGGGCTCTCTCCAGGCGTGCGGCATGGTCGTGGAGGGCCGCCGGCGGGGCGTCGGCCAGCGGGTCATCGACCGGGGGCATCTCCGGCGGGTACGCCACCGCAACTATCC
Organism: Acidimicrobiaceae bacterium; assembly: GCA_009842325.1. Classification (GTDB taxonomy): domain Bacteria; phylum Actinomycetota; class Acidimicrobiia; order Acidimicrobiales; family Aldehydirespiratoraceae; genus Aldehydirespirator. The sequence goes on from VYFQ01000035.1 coordinate 65,712, forward strand.
GGCGACCCATGTCGGGGCGGATCACCAGATTGGAATTGCCATCGGTGATGCAGGTTTGCAGGGCCCGGGCTCCGGGCTCCTGCTCGAGGGTTGCCATGTCGAGGCGCCGTCGCTCCATGGGTACGTGCACGCCCAAGGGTTCGAGCAGGTCGGGCGCCCACGCGCCGGTCGCGGCCACGACGACGGGAGCTCTGATCTCGCCCCTGTCTGTAGCCACTCCGCTGACCGCGCCATCGGCCACCAGAACCTCCCGCACGGCGAGTGGGGTCAGCACGTCGGCACCGCACTCGGTGGCGGCGCCCAGCCAGCTCAACACCATCTTGGTCACGTCGATGTAGCCCCCGTCGGGCTCGTAGGCACCGCCCGCCAGGTTCTCGGCGTTCACCAGAGGCTCGATCGTCGCGATCTCGTCGGGGCCCACGAAGCGGGTGTCCACGCCGAGCCCGCGGCCCAACTCGACATTGCGCCGCAGACCGTCGATCTGGTTCTCCGTGACGATGAGCATGTAGCCGAGGCGTACGTAGCCGGGGTCGCCGTATCCCACTTCCGACGCCCAGTTGCGGATGCAGTGGAAGCCTCGCAGGGCCATGCGCACCATGAGTTCGTTGGAGTAGTGCTGGCGGATCTGGCCGAAGGTGCGTCCTGAGATGCCGCCCACAGGCGGTCGGGCGTCAACCACGACCACCCGGCGGTCCGAATGCCGGGCGAGTTGATAGCCGATGCTGGCTCCGGCCACCCCGGCACCGATGACGACAACATCGGCTTCGGCCGGAATGGTGCGCATGGTGGCGGATCGTAGCCGCCCACTCGCTCCGCCTCGAAGCAGTGCTAATGCTTACGGGGTAGAGCGGGCCTTCACCGCCCGGCGATGGGCCCGAAGCACCCGCTCCGTGTAGCCGCTGGGTTCGTCCCGGGCCGAGAACACGAGCTCGACCGCGGCCGCGAACGGAACGCTGGAGTCGTAGTCGGGGGCCATGGGCTCATAGTCGGCGTCGCCGCTGTTCTGCTGGTCGACCAGGTTGGCCATACGACGCATGGTCTCGCGCACCACCTCAGCGGACACAAGTCCGTGATGCAGCCAGTTGGCTATGTGCTGACTGGAGATCCGGAGGGTGGCCAGATCCTCCATGAGGCCGACGTCACCGATGTCGGGGACCGTTGAGCATCCCACTCCCTGGCCCACCCATCGGACCAGGTATCCGAGGATGCCCTGGATGTTGTTGTCCAACTCGCGCTGTATCTCGCTCGGGCCGAGCTCCCGGCCCGCCGCCAGCACGGGTATGTCGATCAGGCTGGCGAGGCGGGCGGGCGTGCGGTCGGCGAGGTCCCTTTGGCGGTCGGTCACGTCCACCAGGAAGTAGTGCATGGCGTGCAGGGTTGCGGCGGTGGGGGAGGGCACCCAGGCGGTGCTGGCTCCCGCGATCGGATGCTGGATCTTGGCCTTGACCATGGCCGCCATCTCGCTGGGCATCGTCCACATGCCCTTGCCGATCTGGGCGCGTCCCTGCAGCCCGCAGGCCAGGCCGGTGTCCACGTTGGAGTTCTCATATGCGCCGAGCCAGGCGGCCGCCTTCATCTCGGTCTTGGGGATCACCGGTCCCGCCTCCATGTCGGTGTGGATCTCGTCGCCGGTGCGATCCAGGAAGCCGGTGTTGATGAACACCACCCGGTCCCGTGCCCTCCAGATGCACTCCTTGAGACCCAGTGAGGTACGGCGTTCCTCGTCCATGATCCCCATCTTGAGGGTGCGCTGCACCAGACCCAGGGCGGTCTCCACCCGGCTGAGCAGATCGCAGGCCAAGGCGACCTCGTCGGGTCCGTGCAGCTTGGGCTTGACGATGTACACCGAACCGGAGGCCGAGTTGCGTATGGGCCGTCCGTTCACCCGCCCCATCCCCCGCAGATCGTGGAGCGCGCACAGGGCCGTGACCATGGCGTCGACCATGGTCTCGTACACCGGCTCGCCATCGAGCCTCACCATGTCGGTGGTGAGATGGTGTCCAACGTTGCGGACCAGCATCAATGAGCGCCCCGGCAGCGTGATCTGCGAGCCGTCGGGGCCGATGAAGCTGCGGTCGCCGTGCAGCGACCGGTTCACTGTCCTGCCGTCGCGCACGAACGTCGTCACCAGTGTGCCCCGCATCAGTCCGAGCCAGTTCCGGTAGACCGCCACCTTGTCATCGGCGTCCACGGCCGAGACCGAGTCCTCGAAGTCCATGATCGCGGTGAGGGCGGACTCGAGCCCGATGTCGAAGATGCCAGCGTGGTCCCGGCGTCCGACCGGGTGGTCGGCGTCGATTCGCAGTTCGCAGTGCAAGCCGTTCTTGCGCAGCAGGATCGATGCGGGTGTCTCCGCGGCGCCGGTGTAGCCGACGAACTGCTCGGGGCGCAGCAGCGCGCTCACCGTGCCGTCCCCGCTGCGAACTCTCAACGAGCCGTCCTGCACCCGGTAGTCGGTCGCCCAGGCATGGCTCGCCGAGTCGAGCGTGAAGTGCGTGTCGAGGAACTCGCGGCCCGCGGCGATCACCCGGTCACCTCTGACCGGGTTGTAGGCGTCACTGCGGCTGCAACCGTCCGCCTCACTGAGCACGTCGGTTCCGTAGAGGGCGTCGTACAGGCTCCCCCAGCGCGCGTTGGCCGCGTTCAGCGCGTAGCGGGCGTTGTCGACGGGCACCACCAGCTGTGGTCCGGCCACGTCGGCGATCTCGGGGTCGACATTGGTCGTCGTGGCGGTCACCGCGCTGTCCATGTACCGCAGGTACCCGATGTCGCGCAGGAAGTTGGCGTAGGCGTCACCGTCGTGGCCGCGGCCGTCGGCGCGGGCCGCCCGGTGCCAGTCGTCGATCTGGGCCTGAAGCTCGTCGCGGTGGGCCAGCAATGCCGCGTTGCGCGGCCCGAGGTCGGTCAGTATGGACTCCAGAGCGCTCCAGAATTCGTCGATCTGGACGCCCGTACCCGGCAGGGCCTCGACCGCGATGAATTCATGGAGTGGTGGAGCAATCTCAAGCGACCCGGTACGCACGCGCGTGTCTCCTCCCTCAGAGGGTGCTCGAGTAGGTGAACGAGCGTCGCGTCGCAGCGGTGCCATACCCGCTCTTGTTCGCTGCGCTCACGGGCCGCTCGGGCCACGGCCTCGCTTTGGTCCTGGCGAAGACTCTCATGGATCGCTCCCGGTCCGCTCGGCCTCTGGGCCGTGCGACATTCTCAGGACGGCGTCGACCACGCCGTCGACTGAGGGAAGGTAGGCGTCCTCCAGAGGAGGGCTGAAGGGCACCGGTGAGTTTGCGGCAGTGATCCGCGCCACGGGAGCGCGAAGTTGATCCCATGCGACTTCGGAGACGGTGGCGGCCAGATCGGAGGCCACACTGCAGCGGGGTGGGCTCTCGTCGATGACGACCGCCCGCCCGGTCCGTCTCACCGAGGCCCCGACTGTGTCCGTGTCCAGGGGCGAGAGCGTTCGCAAGTCGACGATCTCCGCCGACACCTGGTGCTCGGTGGCCAGCCGTTCGGCAGCCTGGATGGCCAGCAGCACACCTGCACCTGCGGCGATCAGGCTCACGTCGTCGCCGCGGCGCTCGACGGCCGCTCTCCCGATGGGCAACTCGTAGTGACCCTCGGGCAGCGGCCCACGTGTCCGGTACAGGCTCATGTGCTCTAGGAACACGACCGGGTCGTCGTCGGAGACAGCCCGAAGGAGCAGCCCCTTGGCCGTAGCCGGAGTAGCCGGAGCCAACACCTTCAGTCCTGGGATGCTGGTGAAGATCTGCTGCAGTGTGTCGGAATGCTGGCCCCCGGCCCGCAGCCCGGCGCCCACCGCCATGCGCAACACCACTGGAACGGTGGCTTGGCCACCGAACATGTAACGCATCTTGGCGGCCTGATTGAAGATCTGGTCGAAGCAATAGGGAACGAAGCTTGCCCACATGATGTCGACCACGGGCCGAAGGCCGGCCATGGCTGCCCCGACGGCCGCGCCCACGAAGCCGGCCTCGGAGATCGGGGTGTCGCGGACCCGCTCGGAACCGAACTCCTCGATCAGGCCCTTCGTGACGCCGAACGTTCCGCCCATGGCGCCCTCCAGCGGCGCTCCGAGTCCGGCCCCGCCGGCGATGTCCTCACCGAGGACGATGACGCTGGGGTCGGCTCTCATGGCCTCGGCAAGCGCTTCGTGAACGGCTTGGACGAATGAGCCCTCCCGCGCCGTGGTAGGCGCGGCGACCGGCAGCTTCCGGTCGGGCTGGTCCTCCTTGAGAACGTAGCGCTCCACCTCGGCCGGATCGGGCCAGGGCGCGGCTCGGGCCGCGTCGTACGCTTCGTCGAGTTCAGCCTCGATTCCAGTCTTGCACCCTTCGACGTCGAGGTCGGTGGCGTCGACGAGCCGAGCGACGGGATCGAGGCCCCGGGCCGTGCGGCGCTGTTCCCGGGACCGGTACTGCTCGGGATCGCCCACGTAGTGGCCGCGCATCCTGGTGATCTTGGCTTCGATCAGCGTGGGCCCCTCGCCCCGCCGGGCCCGATCGATGGCGTGGCCGGCCTGTGTGAGCACGTCCAGGTAGTCGGATCCGTCGACCACCACCCCTGCCATGCTGTAGGCCTGAGCCCTGACCGCTATGTCGGCGACGCTGGTGGCGTAGGTCGTCGGTGTCGACTCGGCCCAGCCGTTGTTCTCGCACACGAACACCACGGGCAGGCGCCAGATGGACGCCAGGTTGAGCGACTCGTGGAAGATGCCCTGGTTGGAGGCCCCGTCGCCGAAGAACGAGACGGCCACGCGGCCGTCGCCGAGCACGCGGGCCGCGAGCGCAGCCCCCACAGCCAGCGAGATGCCGCCCCCCACGATGGCATTGGCACCGAGAACGCCCTTGCCGAAGTCGGCGATGTGCATCGATCCGCCCCGACCTCTACAGAGGCCGGTCTCCCGCCCGTAGAGCTCGGCCACCATCGCTGAGAGGTCGCAGCCCTTGGCGATGCAGTGTCCGTGACCTCGGTGGGTGCTGGTGATGATGTCGTCGTCGGTCAGATGAGCGCACACGCCGGCGGCGACGGGCTCGGCTCCGTGATAGGTGTGGACGAATCCAGGCATGTCGCCCTTGGCGAACTCTCTCAAGAGACGATCCTCGAACCCGCGAATGCGAAGCATCGTTCGCAGCCCGCTCTCGAGCACCTCTGCGGACCGGGGAGGTGCCGCAGGCTCCGTTCCCGACTGGCTGGGAGACTGTTTCACGGTGTCTCGACGATGACACCGATGCGGGTGCCGATTGGAGCTTCGAGGCCCGGCTCCGCTTCTTGATGGACCCGGCCGGAGAACTCGGCCTCGATCTCCATCTCGACCTTGTCGCTCTCCATCAAGAACAGTGGCTCGCCTGCGACGACCTCGCCTCCGTCTTCCACGAGCCACTCGGTCAACGTCACGCTGCCCTCGTACATCCCCGTCTTGGGCATGATGACCTCGTAGGTCATGCTCTCTCAGGATCCGGGCTGTCCGATCCGGACGCGCCGTACAGGATGTGGATCGTGTCGGTCGTCAGATGGAGGTGCTGGCTCAACACGTCGGCCAGTTCCTCGCCTCGGCGCTCTTCGCACAACTCGACCATGAGCCTGTGCTGCGTGTCGGCGACGGGCAGGGCAGCCCCACGCGTGAGCCTCAGGTATCTCTCGGTCACCCCCCAGAGCCGCTCGAGAGTCCGTTCGATGGTCGGCGTGAGGCTGGGGGCAAGCAGGACCCGGTGGAACCGTTGATGGGCGGCGATATAGCCGCCGTCCATGGCTCCGGGAGTGTCGACGGAGCTCTCCAGTTCCGTCAGGGCCGCGTGCAGGACGCCGATGTGCGAGTCGGGCATGCTCGAAGCGGCGCGGCGCGCCACTGGCGGCTCGATCAGGCGGCGCAGGTCGTACACGTCTTCGAGTTCGCGCAATGAGATCTTGGTCGCCACCGCTCCCACGTTGGGCATCGTCTCCACCAGCCCCTCGGCCTGGAGCATGCGGATGCCCTCCCGGATGGGAATGTGGGAGACCTGGAGGCGTCGTTCCAGATCGCGGATGTTGATGCGCTCACCGGGACTGATCGTCCCGTCCAGAATCAGTCCCCGTACCTCGCTCGCGACGATGTCGGGCACCGAGTGCTGCCGTGTCATTCCTCTCCTCCGGTTGCTCGGCGCTCGAAGTATCTGCTGGTGGCGTCCAAGGCGGCCGCGGCTACCAGGGCGAGCCCGGCGCTCACGCGGACCCAGAAGGGCTTGGCTCCCAGAAGCAGCAGCCCGTCGTTGAGCACGCCGATGAACAATACCCCGGCGGCCACACCGAGGAGGTTGCCCTTTCCCCCTCCGAAGGCCACCCCTCCCAGCAGGATGGCGCTCAGCACCTCGATCTCGATCCCTTCGCCGAGGGTTGGGGGAGCCGAGTTGAGCCGGGAAACGAGCACGATGGCCCCTATGCCGGCACCGACGCTGCTGGCGACGTAGAGCAGGAGGGGTAGCCGCCAAGGATTGATGCCGGCCCGGCGGGCGGCCTCCGCGTTCACGCCCAGAGCCACCATGTGCCGCCCCCACACCGTCTTGGTGTGGAACAGCGCGCCGATGATGAAGACGGCCCCGGCGATGATCACCGGGTTCGGGATCCCGACGCCGGGGAGGAGACCTTGGCCGATCTCCTTGAATCTGCCGGTCCAGCCGCTGGCCAGATCCCCGTCGTTCACCACGTAGGTCAGCCCGCGCACCGCGGTGTAGAAGCCCAGGGTGACGATGATCGGGGCGAACCGGCCTCGTGTCGCCAGGATGCCCTGGCAGAGGCCGACGCCGGCCGCCACGATGATCGTGAGTGTGCAGGCCGTGACGGGGTGCGTTCCGGCCTCGAGCTGCTTCCCCAGCACGACGGCGCTCAAGCCGAGAGTGGACCCGACCGCGAAGTCGATGTAGCCCGACATCAACAGCAGGGCGGTGGGCACCGCCATGATCCCGACCACGGCCACTTGCAGGAAGATGAGCCGGATGTTGGACGTGGTCATGAATTTCTCGGACTGCGACCAGAAGAACAACACCTCCAAGACCAGCGCGATGACGATGCCGTTCCTGAGGAACCCGGCCCGGATGCGCGCCAACTGGGACTCGGGGTCTATTCCGACCGTGCTCGCCGCCGCGGCGGGGCGCGATCCAGAAGAGGAGTCTCCGGGTGTGTTCATGCTGGCTGGGATCGTCTCCGGCTGGAGCGGCCCATTTTCTTGGCGAGGATCAGCCGCCTGTGAATTCCTGATAGGCGTCGAGGATCTCCTGAGCCCGGGCCGCGTCGTTCGGAGTGATCAACTCGTACGGCAGTTCCAGGTTCTCGGTGGTGTTGCCCTCGAGCAGGTCGATGGGAAGGTCGGCGACCGCCCGTCCCAGGTCATCGAGGACCAGTGCACCGCTCGCCCGGTAGATGCCGCCCTCGCCGCCGCCGGCAGCCAGCAGTTCGAGGGCCTCGTTCTGGCCGTCCATTCCGGCCACGAAGAACTCGCTGGCGTCGCGACCGGTCCTCATCTGGGCCAGGACAGCCTGGTAGGCGCCCAGGGCGCCGGCATCGTTGATGCCGATGATCATGGCGATGTTGGGATTGGACTGGAAGAAGGTCTCGGTTGCCTCCAGGCCGGCGTCCTCCGCCACGACCGCGGCTTCGAGCGGGGCGACTCCGGTGGCGTTGACGATGATCTCCCTGATCGGATCGGTGCGCTGCGTGCAGGCCGATCCGCACTGGTCGAAGGTGAACAGGACCCAGGAGAAGTCGTTGCGATCCCCGGTGAAGTCCTCTTCCAGCCACCTGAGGGCCTCGTTGGCCACCTTCTCGGCTCCGGCCACATTCTGGTAGACGATGGCCGCGTCGCCGTTGGGAACCTCGGTCGAGTAGCCGACGAAGACGATGCCCGCCTCCTTGGCCTTGTCGATCGTCGGCTGGAGCGGCTCAATTCCGCACAGCGGCAGGGCCACGATGGCGTCCACCTGCTGGACGATGAAGTTCTCTATGTCCTGGACCTGCTGCTCGCAGTCGCCGTTGGCTGCGCCCTCGATGAACTCGTAGCCCCGGGACTCGGCCTGGATCCGGGCCGGCCCGGCCACGATGGGATAGATGCCGGCCGTCTCGTTGCCGTAGCTGAAGGCAACCGTCCCTGCGGACGAGTCGCCGTCGCCGCTGTCGCCGCTGCACGCGGCCGCGATCAGAACGAGCGCCAGCAGCGCCGCGAAGAGACGAACAGTGTTCTTGAACATGGGATCCCCCTGTGTTGTTGTGTTGGTCACCGGATGGTGTTGATGTGTCGATCAGGCCGGCACGAGGGCGGGCATCGACCGGTAGTAGTCGGTGTAGGAGACGATCTCCACGTCTCTGGTTCGCGCGTAGGAGAGAAGGGAACGGACCCACTGCGTGCCTGCCTCGTCGTAACGGAGCATGGCCCAGTCGTGGAAGCAGGCGCCGTAGGTGAGGTCATCGGCGACGATCTCGTCGATGGCGCCCTGCAGCACCTGGCCGAACTCCCGGCCCTTGTCGATGCCGTTGGCCTCGAACCAGATGCCGTCGAGCCAGTGCTGGAACGGGATCTCGAGGATCTCGGGATGTCCCTGCTCGGCGTACCAGAACGGCTGCGTCGAGATCGGGGTGGGGTTCTCTCCGTTGGCGCCGCGTCCCCAGGAGCTGACGTACCGGATGCCGCACCGGGCCACAATGTCGAGCAGCTCGGGGCGGTCGCTCAACCCCAGGTAGTGGCCGTGGGGCGTGCGCAGCCCGATGCACTCGATCCCGAGGTGCTTGTCGATGGCGGCCGATGTCGTCATCAGTTCCGTCTCGAGCGCCTCCTCGGGCGATGCCAGGAATACGCCCCCGTTCCAGTAGTCGGGCTTGAAGAGGGCGTGGCTGTAGGTGTGCTGCTGGATGTCGATCAGCGGATGGTGGGCCAGCTCCTGGAACAGTGCGACGTGGTGCACGAGCGTCCGGCCGCACACGAACAGCGTGGCCGGAGCGTCGAACTCCTCGTGGTTCCGGAGGATCACCTCTAGGCCCTGGGGTGTGGAATCCGGCTCGGTCGCCTGGACCATCCCATGGTCGCCGATCCGGGCGAGGCCCTCTCCTATGGCGAAGGACTCGACGTCGTAACCGACCAGCAATTGCGCCATTGGATCCCCTTCCTCCAGACGCGAAGGATCTGTGCTCCCTGACCAGAATATACTATAGGCAGCCGGCCACGGCCGCTAGTTGAGAGCCGTTCACGGCGGCTCAGGCCGCAGTGCCCGTGGTGATCAGCTGAACGAGATCCCGGGTGGTCACGTCGGCCAGTTCGATGTCGGCGACGGCCGCGCCGTGCCGCAGCACCACGACGCGAGAACAGGCATCGAGCACCTCCTGCATGTTGTGGCTGATCAACATGACGGCGAGCCCCCGGTCCCGCAGCGTCTTGATGAGCTCCAGCACGAGGCGGGACTGCTCGACACCCAGCGCGGCCGCCGGCTCGTCCATCAGCACGATCTGGCGTCCCCAGGCGACGGAGCGGCCGACGGCCACCGCCTGGCGCTGCCCGCCCGAGAGCTTCTGGATCGGATGGCGGACCGACGGGATGTTGATGTGCAGGCCCTCGAGGATGTCCTTCGCCTCGCGGTGCATCCGACGCTTGTCCATCCAGCCCGCGAGTCGCGGCCGGTGGCGGATCTCCCGGTTCAGGAAGATGTTGCCGGTGACGTCGAGCGTGTCGATGAGCGCGAGATCCTGATGGACGGTCTCGATGCCTCGCTCATGGGCGTCGCGCGGCGATGCCAACTCGACCTTCTCGCCATGGATGAGGATCTCACCGGCGTCGGGCTTGATGATCCCGGCCACGCATTTGACGAGGGTCGACTTGCCTGCGCCGTTGTCGCCGATCAGTCCCAGCACCTCGCCGGAGTGCACGCCGAGGCTGACCTGGCGCAGGGCCTCGACCGCGCCGAAGGACTTGTCGATGCGCCGGACTTCGAGGACGGGGTCAGTCATGGCCGGCGGACACGTAGCCCTCGAGGGGCTGGATGAGGATTCCACCGTCTACCGCTAGGAGCGTGCCCGTTATGAACTCGGCCATGTCCGACGCCAGGAAGACGGCCGCCCGTCCCACGTCGTCGGGTTTGCACAGGCGACCGAGCGGCGTCCGGTCCACGATGCCTGCCCACTGCGCCTCGAGATCGATGCCCTGCGGGGCTCCGGCCTTCACGAACTCGACCGCTCCCTCGGTCATGGCCGCTCCCGGGCACACGGCGTTGACGCGGATCCCGTGGGGCGCCAATTCCATGGCCAGCGAGCGGGTGAGTCCGGCGATGGCGTGCTTGGAGGTGGTGTAGTGCGCCAGCCCCTCCGCCGAGGGAACTTGGGCGTCGACCGAGGCGACGTTGATGATCACTCCCGTCCCCCTGGTCCGCATGCTGCGGGCCGCGGCGCGTGCGCACAGGAAGCCGCCCGTCACGTTGACGTCGAGTATGCGAGCGAACTCCTCGCGGGGCATCTCGGTGGCGAGATAGTTGGAGAACACGCCTGCGTTGTTCACCAGGATGTCCACCGGTCCGACTCGGGACCCGACGGCGCCGAACAGCCCTGCCACTGACGCTTCGTCCGATACGTCGACGCGGTGGCCGACACAGGTGCCCCCGGTCTCGGCCGCGATCCGGTCGGCGGTCGACCGGGCGGCGGTCTTGTTGATGTCGGCGACGGTGACGGTCGCCCCGGCTTCGGCCAGTCGCCAGGCGATCGCGGCCCCGAACCCTTGGGCGGCGCCGGTGACGATCGAGCAGCGGCCCTCCAGCGACCAGAGATCCGCGAGCGGGGTCATGGAAGTTCGCGCTCGAACAGGGCGGGGGCGTAGGGACGGGACTGCTCGAAGGGCATGCGTCGGGCCGGCAGCGCGTCGGGTCGCCATGGCTTGACTTCCTGGCCGCCCTTGATGACGCGGAAACGGCGCTGGTCGGCCAGCACGGACACGTTCTCATCGGGCCGGCCGTCGACTATCAGCATGTCGGCGTACTTGCCCTCGGTCAGCGTGCCGATCATGGCCGAGTGTGAGGGCACGGCGACCGCGGCGTCGCGGGTCATGCACAGCAGGGCCCGCATGTCGGTCATGCCGAGATGGCTGACGAACAACTCCATCTCACGCGTGTGCCATTGGCCGTAGGGTGTCATGGCGAAGCCGCTCTCGGATCCGGCGATGAGGGTCGCTCCCTGCTCGTGGGCCTTGGAGAGGATGGAGACAGCGGCGTCCAGTTCCCGCCGGATGGCGTCGTTGACGGCCGGTCGCATGCCGCCGGCCTCGAGAGAGTTGACGAGCAGAGTCATGGCCGGCAGCAGGGGAATGCGCCGGTCGAGCACGCGGTCGAGGGTCTCGGTGTCCATGTAGGACGCGTGCATGATCCAGTCGACGCCGGCCGCGGCCGCATCGGCGACGGACTGCCGGGACCGGGCGTGCATGGCCAGCGGGCGCCCGAGCCGGTGGGCCTCGTCGACGGCGAGCTCCAGCTCGTCGCGCCGGAACGCGGCCCACTCGGTGGTCCCGGGACCGGATCCGGCGATCTTGATCAGGTCCACGCCGTCCTTGACCTGGTCGCGTATCTCGCTCAGGAGCTCGTCCCTACCGTGAACAAGCGCCCCGAACGAAGACTCTGCCACGTCGATCCATCGGGGCAGGGTGTCGCCGATGCCCTGCTGGGTGGTGATCTGCCGGCCCGCGGCTGAGAATCTCGGACCCTGGATGAGCCCGGCAGCCACTGCGTCGCGTACCGCGGGGGCGATCCCGGTGGGCCCGCCCGGATCGCAGGCGCTGGTCACCCCGGCCAGCAGCACCGTCTCGGCGTTGGCCGCGGCCCGGATGGCCCGGTAGGCCGACGGCGTGTAGATGTACAGCTCCTCCTCGGTGTGCGGCTCACCGAAGCTGATGTGCATATGGCCGTCGACCAGCCCGGGCATGACCGTGGCGCCGTCGACGCCAACCGTCGGGATCGTCTCGTCGCTGAACTCGCGGGGCAGATCGTGCGACGGCCCGACCCAGGCGATCAGTTCACCGTCGATCACCACGGTGCCGTCGGTGATCGTCGTCTCGTCAACGCAGGGAAGCAGTCGGGCGTTCTCGATGCGACTCAATCCCCGGCCGGGACTGTTCATCGTTGCTCCTTCGATCTAGCGATCTAGCACGGGATGAGCGGGAAGTACTCGCCCCCTATGGGTTGCCCGGCGGACAGCCCCACCTCTGCGTCACTGTAGTTGTACTCGTATCGCTGCGATCCCAGCCAGATGGTTCCGTCTCCCACGAAACGGATCACGAGGGCCCGTCTCGGATGGTCGGTCCGGTTCGGTCCTGACGCGTGCCACACGAGCGACGAGTGGAAGGACACCTCACCGGCCGCGAGGGCGACCGTCCGCACCTCGAACCCCATGGCGGCCGGATCCCCCATGGGCTTGACCACGGCGGGTCGCTGATCCCGCATGTACGGCGTTCCCGTGCCGAAGACCGAGGGCAGGCGCTCTCCGGTCAGATGGCTGCCCGCGGCCATGCGCATGGCACCGTTGCCGGCGTCGGTGTCGTCCAGGGCAATCCACGCCGTCACCGCGTTGGGTTGGGCCAGCGGCCAGTAGGGGAAGTCCTGGTGCCATTTCAGCTCGCCCCCCGATCCGGGAGCCTTGGTGAGGGCGTTGTCCTCGAGGAGGCGCACCCGGCGGGTCCCGATGAGCTGGGAAGCCCAGCGGGCCAGGGTCGGATTGAACACGAAGGGCTGGATCTCGGGCTCCACCCGCCACAGATTGAACAGGAACTCGACGGGGCCGGCGCCGGTGGGCCGCGGCTCGTCGACATCGGGCCACAGGTCGGGGTCCAGCAGGTCGTAGACCCGCCCCTCGTCCCGCTCCCGATCCTGGACCGAGGCCACGAGACCGCGCAGGGCGTCGACCTCTTCGTTGTCGAAGACCCGCCCCGGACACAGGTATCCCGACTCGTAGAAATCGAGGATCTCCGAACCGCTCAGGAGATCGTCACGGGTCGTCATTGTAGGCAAGGCTATAGTATATCTTTCGGTCATTCATCGAGTGCGTCAGGCGTGTTCGAAGCCACAATCCGGGAGGCGGGAGACGTGGGAGAGCAAGTGGTTCGAGCGGACACGACGGAGCCCGACGACTGGTCAGGCACGGCCTTCGCGCACTTGGACGTGCGGTCGCTGATCTCCGAGGATCGCCTCGGCTCGGAGAAGGTGATGGTGGGTCAGACCATCTACCCGCCTGGCAGCACTCATGAGCATCACCTCCACCCCGACGCGGAGGAAGTGGTGATCGTCATGTCGGGCACCGGCTGGCATCGGGTCGGATCAGAGTTCTACGACATAGGCCCCGGTGACATCGTCTTCATTCCAGCCAACGCGCCGCACTCCGCGGGCAGCGATCCGGGAGAGCCCATGGTGATTCTGTGGATCCTCGGGGGTGTTCCATCGCTGGAGAAGGCCGGCTATGTGTCGGTGCCGACGATCCTTCGAAATCGGTGACCGAGCTTTGGCAGCTGGGGGCTCGCGCCCTTGCCCGACTCTATGGTGCCCGCCAGGCCGGCCCTGTCGAGGCGCTCGACGCTTTGCTCGAGCGGCTTCGGGCCGTCGAACCGATGGTCGGTGCCTTCGCATGCGTCCTTGACGAGGAGGCCCGCTCGGCCGCCCGCGTCCTGCAGGACGAGCTCTACAGGGGCGTGAGCCGTGGTCCCCTTCACGGCGTTCCGGTGGCCGTGAAGGAACTGTTCGACGTTGAGGGCGCTCCGTGTGACTACGGGTCCGATGTGCTGTCGGGCCGGGTGGCGGCGGCTGATGCCGAGTTGGTTCGCCGGCTCCGGCAGGGCGGGGCGCTGATCGTGGGCACGACCCGCTCCCACGAGTTCGGGTGGGGTATCACCACCCAGCACGAGCGAAGGGCCGGCACCCGGAATCCCTGGAATCTCGATCGCATCCCCGGCGGGTCCAGTGGCGGATCGGGCGCCGCCGTCGCGGCGGGGATGGTCCCGGTGGCGGTGGGCAGCGACACGGGGGGCTCGATCCGCATCCCGGCCAGCTTCTGTGGAGTGGCCGGTCTGAAGCCCACCTTCGGGCGGGTCAGCCGCACGGGCGGAATGGCGCTGGCGCCCTCGTTCGATACCGCGGGAGCGCTGGGCCGGACGGTCGAGGATGCGGCGGTGGTGGTGGAGGCCATGAGCGGAGCCGATGGCGTCGACCCGGCATGCCCACCGGATCTGCCGCCTCCTGAAGTCCCTGCAGCGCGGGATTCGCTTGACGGCACTCGCATCGGCGTCTCGGCCGACCTCATGAACGTCGGGCTCGACGGGTCCATCAAGGCGGTGTTCGACGCCGCGGTGGGTCTCCTGGAGGAGTTGGGCGCCCAGATCGTAGAGATCGGCCTGCCCGACGCGGAGTCGATCCGGTCGGCGTTCATGCCTCTGCAGATGGCAGAGGCCCATCACGTGCACCACTCGATGGGGCTGTACCCGCAACGGGCTGCCGACTACGGCTCCGACGTGCGCTCGCGGCTCGAGGCGGCGACCGATGTGTCGATCGGGGACTACCTGGCCGCCTCGGAGCAGCGTCGCCGGATCGTTGCGGCGTTCGAGCGGGGACTGCGGTCCGTGGACGCCGTCTTGAGTCCGGTGTCCGGGGTCGGGCCGAGCCGTGTCGACGACAGTGATCGAGCGGTCTGGAACGGCCGGACCCGGCCTCTGCGGGACGCAGTGATGATCTTCACCGTGCCGCACAACGTGACCGGCCTGCCCACCAGCATCGTGCCCGTCGGCGTCGATGCCGACGGTCTGCCCGTGGCCGTTCAGCTGATGGCCGAACGTTGGCGGGAGGACAAGGCTGTCGAGATCGCGGCGGCCCTCGAGCTGGCCGTCGAGCCGCCCGCGGCAGCGTTCCCCGAACTGGCCGGTCACGCCGCCGCAGCAACATCAAGCGAATAGGAGTCCTGGCATGCCCTACGCACAATCCGACGACGCTCGGATCTATTTCGAGCAGCACGGCGACGGCTCGGGCCCGCCTCTGGTCCTGATACGGGGCACCGGAGCCGACGGGACGCGCTGGATGCCTCAGGTGGAGGCCTACTCGCCCGAGGTTCAGTGCGTGATCTTCGACGGAAGGGGTGTGGGCCAGAGCGACACCACACCGGCCCCGTACACGGTGGAGCAGATGGCCGGCGACACTCTCGCCGTCATGGACGAGGCCGGCATCGATGCAGCCCACGTCGCGGGCTCGTCGTTGGGAGGGGCCATCGGCCTCCACCTAGCCGTTCATGCTCCCGATCGGGTGCTGACCCTGCAATTGCACTCGAGCTGGCTGGCCACTCGAGGCTTCTCCGCTTACTCGCTGGGCCTGCTGAGGAAGTTCCTCGTCACCGGCGGGACCGACTTCTACTACGAGGCGACCCTGCCGCTGTTGTTCAGCTGCTCCTTCATGATGGACAACTTCGATCACCTCATGAAGATCCTCGCCCACATGCAGGCTCACTCCGCTACCAGGGAGGGACTGCTCGGGCAGATCGAGGCCAATCTCAGCTACGACCTCAGCGCCGAGGCCGGACGGGTGAAGGCTCCGACTCTCATAACGGTCGGCGATCTCGACTACGTGCTACCCGTGTCGTGCTCGCGGGAGTTGCATGCGGCCATCGAGGGGTCCGAACTAGTGGTCTTCGAGGGCTGCGGGCACCTGGTGACGATGGAGAACTCCGCGGAGTTCAATCGGGTCACGCTCGACTGGCTGAGGCCGCACCTCTAGCTGTGACGGCCTACCGGGGGACTAGGGACTCGCGGTCGTAGCCGGCCACGCGTTTGTAGCTGTCCGACAGCGCGGCCATCTCCTCGGTTGTGATCACGTCGGTGATGCACTCGAAGGGTCGGTCGCCGGTCCGTTCGTGGACGGTCTTGAGAATCACGTCCGGCGGCGCGTTGCGGCTGGCGTGCACAACCGCTGAGGTGGCTGGTAGCCGCTGCTCCTCGTAGGCGTGGAGCGCCTCATCCACCGACGGGTGCGACTGCAGGCAGTCGGCCAGAGATCGGGCGTCGAGGATGGCCTGGCCCGCGCCGTTGGAGCCCCGCGGGTACATGGGGTGGGCGGCGTCGCCGAGCAGCGTCACCCGCCCGTGAGTCCAGCGGGGCAGCGGATCGCGGTCGACCATCGGATACTCGAGGATCTGCTCCGCGCCTCGGATGAGTCCGGCCACGTCGAGCCAGTCGAAGGTCCAGTCCGCGAAGACGTCGTAGAAGTCCTCGAGGCGGCCGGTGCGGTTCCAGTCCTGCTCGTTGTACCGGTCGGTCTGCACCTCGGCCACCCAGTTGACGAGCTGGCGGCCCTGAGGGTCGACGTCGTGCCGGACCGGGTAGATCACCATCTTTCCGACCGTCAGCCAGCCGGCCCGAAGGTAGGTGGAGCCGCTGAGGAACGGCTCCCACACGGTCGTGCCGCGCCACATGTTCACGCCCGAGTAGACGGGCGGACCCTCGTCACCGAAGAACTGACGCCGCACCACTGAGTGGATGCCGTCGCAGCCGATGACGGCCGAGCCCTCCGCCGACGGCAGGGCCCGGCCGGTGACGGGGTCCACGAAGTGGGCCGCCGCGCCCCGGGCGCCGGAGTCGGTGCCGGTGCATCGGTGAGCGGTCAGCAACCGCTCGGACCCGTCGGGCACCCGGTCGAGGAAGGCACGGCAGAGCACCTGCTGAAGGTCTCCCCGATGTATCTGGAACTGTGGCCAGTCGTAGCCGGCGTAGCGGCCGGCGGGCTCCGAGTACACGAACTGGCCGAACCGGTTGAAGAAGCGGGAGTCCCTGGTGGTCACGGCCACTTCGGTGAGCGCGTCGAGAAGTCCGAGCAGGCCCAGCTCCTTGCCGGCGTGGGGCAGCAGGCTGATCCCTACGCCGATAGGCCTGATCTCCGGGGCAGCCTCGTAGACGCGGACGCCTATGCCCCGCTGGTGCAGCATGAGGGCGAGCGTGAGCCCTCCGATGCCGCCGCCGACGATGATCACATCGTCCATGGCGGCTCGGTCTGCGGTGGAATGTCCAGGTGGTCCAACGAAACCCGCAAGTGTGTCTTTCTCGGTTGCTGGCGCCATCCGGCTCTAACGCGAGTGGTGTTTCGTAGCAGGATCAGCCCCCGTGCCAATCCACGCCGTGTCTCATCAGGCCGCCCACAGCACGCGACTTTGCGCGGATGACCTCGCCGATAGCAGCAGGCGAGTCCCGTAGTTGCCGGAAATCGTCGGCATCCAAGATAATGAGGTTGAGCGAGGAGTTCCGCATCACTTCGTGAGCGAAGTCCATGGCCGCTTGGGTAACCCGACAGTTCGCGACAAACAAGACGTGACTGGCTTTCGTCACAACCGCGATGCCCACCTCCTTGGCGACATCTTCCAGCGAGAGCCGCGAGCTTGGAGTGTTCTTGCACTGCACCTGCCATCTCGTATGGAGGCCGCCCATCATTCCTGCCAAGAGGGCGTCCACTTCCGCCTGACCGGTTTCCTCCCTGGCCCGTTTGCGCCAAGCGACGAAGCGGAGCCCCAGCAGTCGCATGATCTGGATTGCGAAGGCCTCCAACGCCGTTCCCTTGACATGGGTAAGGGGCGACTCCATGTCCGCGAATATCTCATCCAAGGACTTGCGGTAGTACATCGCTAAGGGCCCGTCGAGTGAAGCGACGCTGCTGTTCAGGAAGGGTTCGAGGACCTCTAGGTCGAACTTCATCGTGGTGGAGAGCAGCGACGCCTTCCCACCAGAGGTTCCGCGGCTTGAGAAGGTGATCAAGCCCATGTCCTGCAAGGGCTCGAGGTACCTCTTGGGCAGGCTTCCTCTGCTCATGGCGAGGCCGCTCCGCGTGCTTGCTAAGTCACGGATCTGCGAAGCGAGCACATGCTCGCATGGTCCGTGGGCACAGAGCGCGAGGAGAAACTCCCGTTGATCCTCAGCGAGTCCCAGGAGTGCTGCAATGTCGGCATCACCGAGGCCTGTCAGCTCCTCCTTAGCCTCGCTGTTTACACGCCACGCGGTTGCGCCTTTCCGCTCCGGAAAGAGCCCGGCCTTGGCCAGCCACATTCGCAGGCTGTTGACCGCGGTGTTGTGCTCCGCGACGAAGAATCCCTGCTCAGTAAGGTAGGCGGCTAGGGAATCGGACGAGACGGTTAGGTTCTCGTGCTGCATCTGCTGGACAGCCTCGACGACGCGTAGGCCGCCAAGATTGAGAAGGATGTGCCGAGCGAACGAGCGGTACATGGAACGCTCATCCATGCCGTCGAGTTGGCGGCAGAGGTCGGTGGCACCGTACGCATCGTCCAGGAGCCCGTACTGCTTGGCAGCCTCCAAGGGAAGGCGTTGGCGTCGTGCCGTGAGGTTGCCAGAGTGTTGACGCAGATTGACAGGTGGTGCCCAAACAGCAGCGATCAGCCGGTTTATCTTCTTGCTGTGCTTGACTAGTGCGGACAGAAAGTGCGGGAGACTGATCAGGTTGGGCGAAAACTGCGTGCCAACCGGAATGCGACTCGACTCTCTAGGCATCCGTTCTGGCACTGGAACGTGTGCGTCCCCCGTCAGCCGGTAGAGGCTCGGTCGGCATGCCGTTCCATAGGACGCTGGGCCGGGGCACGGAGTAGGACTCGCGACCGGAGGTCGAGTCGGTGCTGCTAGCGGCTTCAAATCGGCCTTTGGCTCCCTCCAAATAGGAGGCGTCCGAATCGATGCACAGCCACCTGCGGCATAGCCGTTCGGCGACTTCGCCGGTGGCGCAACTGCCCGCGAAGGGATCGATCACGAGATCGTCCGCGTCGGTCGTTAGACGGATGAAGAACTCGGGCAAGTCGGTCGGGAATCTGGCTGGATGAGGTTGGATGCCGCGTTCCTTGCAGTAGCGCAAGTAGGAGCTGTTGCTCTCCGTATTGGGGATCGCCAGTAGGTTCGGAGGAATGGCGGCACCGTTGTCTTTGGTGAAGTGCGGGCTGATGTCGTGGCCGGACGGCCGCACTTTGGGCCGGTAACCATTGGTGATGAGCGTTCGCATCGCCTGACTGTATGGCTGCAGGACTCGTCGGTTGTTGGCCTTCGGCCAGGGAGTCTTCGACAGCCACCAGACTGTGTTCACGGCGTCCTTGGCTCGCAGGCGACGGATCGTGACCCATTCCGCCGGTGTAGGCAGCTTCGAGGGGTTCCACCAGTAGAACTCTTGGGCTAGGTGGAAACCGTATTCTTCGCACAACATGATCAGAAGCTTGAAGTGGTAGAGACTGCGTGTGGGCGTTCCAGGAATCCAAGAGCCTCCAATGTCGATCACGAAACTTCCGGAGTCATCCAGAATTCGATAGATCTCAGCGGCGAAGGGTCGGAACCACTGGAGGTAGTCGTCAGGCGCCTCGTTTCCGTAGGCCTTCTTTCGGATCAGCGCGAACGGCGGGCTCGTCATCACTAGGTTGGCGGTTCCGGGCGCGAGCGACGCCATCGCATCGGCCGCGTCACCGTGGATCATCTCGCCGTGAAGCGTCGAGTAGAACGGCGGGAGGCTGATCATGGGCGCTCTCCGTTCACTGGTTCCGAGCATAGGCCGCAGCGTGGCACGAGGGTGTGACAGTCGTATGGGGTAGGGCTACTGGGCTGGGCTGCTCCAGTGTGACGTAGCGCATAGCAGGGCGTCGCAGGCTGGCCGTGGGCCGACGATGCACGCCAGCTTCAGTCATCATCAACTGTCAGTGACGAACTTGGCAGCTACCTCCGCTCTCGGCTCGTGTCGAGCGTGGCATGCCTTAGACCACGCACGGCGCCGCTGGTCCCCCTGCTAGCGCCTCAAGCCGCCCGATTGATGCGAATTGGGTTCTCGCGGCCCTAACTGACCGGTGGATCCGGTGGCGTTCTCTGAGCCATCTCGCCGCCTCGCCCGTAGGCGGTCGGCTGTAGTGGTGTCTCAGGCCGAGTCGGCCAGGTAGGACTCCAGCGAATCGTCCAGCGCGTCCTCCCAGGAGGTGTGGTGGATAGGCGCCACCGTGCCGGTGAGCGGGGAGGTGTGGCCGTGGTCGCGGTAGCCGATTATCGACTGCTTCTTGTGCTTCTTCCAGTCGTAGAACATCTGGTTGACCAGAGGCGTGTTGAAGTCGGGATAGTCGGTCTGGTCCACCAGGTCCTGCGTGTAGGCGCCCTGGAAGTCAATGCACGCGTAGTCGTCGGCCAGCGCGTCCTCCTCGGCTTGGGCCTCCTCTATCCAGTTGGCCTGCTCCGCGGCGTCGGGGAGGGAGATGCGGCCCAGGATCACGTCTCGGGCGTACCAGGCCTGGGCGTCGAACATGTTGAACGTGTACCACTGGTCCTGCATGCCAAGGTAGAGGATCCGGTTCTCCGGCTGGAACACGACCCCGCGGTACAGCATCGAGGTGGCCAGCCGGTTGGCGGTCACCAGGCGCAACTCGTCATCCATGAACGGGAAGTAGTGCAGGTACCCGGTGCAGGAGACGATGGCGTCCACGTCCGCGGTCGAGCCGTCGGTGAAGTGCACGGTGCGGCCGTCGACATGGGTGAGGATTGGCCGCTCGGTGATGCCGTCGGGCCAGTCGAAGCCCATGGGCCCGCTGCGCGACGTGCAGATCACCGCGCGGGCTCCGTACTTCCAGAGCTGCGAGGCGATGTCCTCGGCCGAGTAGCTCGATCCGATCACGAGCACGTCGCGGCCGCTGAACTGCACGGCGTCGCGGAAGTCGTGGGCGTGCATCAGCGTTCCGCCGAAGGTCTCGTAGCCCGGGTAGTGGGGCATGTTGGGGATGGAGAAATGGCCGGTGGACACCACCACGTGGTCGAAATCCTCGCTGGTGTCGGTGTCGTTGGCCTGGTCGTGGGCGGTGACGGTGAAACCGCCGCCGGCGGAGCGGCTGACCCGGCGCACCGGGTGGTTGAAGCGGATCTGGTCGCGGAAGCCGCTGCGCTTGGCCCGTCCGATGATGTAGTCGTAAAGCACCTCGCGGGGTGGGAACGACGCGATCGGCTTGCCGAAGTGCTCCTCGAAGCCGTAGTCGGCGAATTCCAGGCACTCCTTGGGGCCGTTCGACCACAGGTAGCGGTACATGCTGGCGTGGCAGGGTTCGCCGTGCTCGTCAAGACCGGTGCGCCAGTCGTAGTTCCAGAGCCCGCCCCAGTCGCTCTGCTTCTCGTAGCAGACGACTTCAGGTGCCGACGGGCTGCCCGCCTCCGGATCGCTGGCGAAGGCGTGCAACTGTGCCAAGCCGCACGGCCCAGCGCCGATGACAGCCACTCGTGTCATGATAGTGACCCCCCCTGTGGTTAGGTATGTCTATATCTACAGTAAAACTTCCGCAGCCTCTTGGCAAGGCGCAGGGCGAAAATAGCCGCTAGCCGAGCACTGCGTCGAGAGCGGCCAGAACGAGCGTCACGTTGCGGCGTCGAGCAGTGTGGCCCATACTGCCGATTCGCCAGCACTGGCCGGCCCAGGGACCCAGGCCGCCGCCGATCTCGATGCCGTAGTGGTCCAGCAGTGTTCGGCGGACGTCGGCCTCGGTCATCGACGGCGGCAGTCGGGACTCCGGCACCCTCACTGCGGTGATCTGCGGCAGGCGGGCGCCGGCCCGGGCCGCCAGCGAGAAGCCTCGAGCCTCGAGTTCGTCCTGGAGCATGTCACCGCAGCGCTGGTGCCGGCAGTGGGACTCCTCCAGCCCTTCGTCCAGCACCACGCCCAGTCCCGCGTGGAGCGCGTAGATCATCGAGATCGGCGCGGTGTGGTGGTAGGCCCTCGCCCCTCCGCCGGTCACGTAGTCGGCAATCATCCCCATGTCGAAGTACCACGACTGCGGTCGGCAGCGCATCCGTTCGACGGCTCGGGGCGAGACGCTGACGGGGGCCAGCCCTGGCGGCACGCCGAGGCACTTCTGGGTCCCGCTGTAGGCGATGTCGACGCCCCAGTCGTCGAGCCTCACGTCGATGCCGCCGAGCGAGGTGACGCAGTCCGCCAGCAGCAGAGCGTCTCCCTTGGCCGCGCCCAGTTCGGCCAAGTCGTTGCGCACCCCGGTGGAGGTCTCGGCGTGGACTACCGCGATCACCGCGGGAGCAGGGTGGGCGTCGAGGATGCGCTGCGGGTCGAGGGGTTCGCCCCAGTCGGCGTCCACCCGCACGACCTCCGCTCCGCACCGGGCAGCGACATCGCACATGCGCTCGCCGAACACGCCGTTCACTCCCACGACGACGGCGTCGCCGGTGCGTACGACGTTGACGAAGGCCGCTTCCATGCCGGCCGAGCCCGTACCCGACACCGGGAAGGTGAGCGTGTTGCCGGTGCGGAACACGGCTCTCAGGCGGTCGCAGGTCTCATCGAGCAAGTCGAGGAACGCGCCGTCGAGATGGCCCATCACCGGACGGGTGAAGGCCTCGATCACCTCCGGGTAGGGATTGGACGGGCCCGGACCCATCAGAACCCGCTCGACCGTCCGCGTTTGAGTACCCAAGACCTCTTGACCTTTCATAACAGTAGTGATATCTTCCATCACATTAGTGATTGATCCTTGGAGATGCAAGGGGAATCTCGATCACCGGGCTGGAGGCGTCCGATGAGCCACCATCAGATCACCGAGGCGAGGCGCCGGCTGCACCGCAGCGAGCTGGCTGTGCCCGGCTCGAGGCCCGAACTGTTCGAGAAGGCGGCGGCCAGCGAGGCCGACTACGTGTTCCTGGACCTTGAGGACGCGGTGGCGCCCGATGAGAAGGACGCGGCCCGACGCAACGTCATCGAGGCGTTGGGTGATGTCGACTGGCGCGGTTCCAGCAAGACGATCTCAGTGAGGGTCAACGGGCTCGACACCCATTACATGTACCGCGACCTGATCGACGTGGTCGAGCAGGCGGGAGCCCACCTCGACACGATCCTCGTTCCCAAGGTGGGCGTGCCCGGCGACGTCTACACCGTCGACGCCCTGCTCACCCAACTCGAGCAGGCGATGGGCCTCAGCCATCGGATCGGGGTGGAGGCGCTGATCGAGACCGCTCTGGGCATGGCCAACGTAGAGGCGGTGGCCGCGTCGAGCCAGCGGTTGGAGGCGCTGCACTTTGGCGTGGCTGACTATGCAGCTTCTTGCAGAGCCAGAACAATATCCATCGGGGGGCTGAACCCCGACTATCCGGGAGACCAGTGGCACTCGGCGCTGTCCCGCATGCTGGTGGCCTGCCGGGCCAACGGATTGCGGGCCATCGACGGCCCGTTCGGGGACTTCGGCGACCCGGATGGGTTCGTCGCCGGGGCCCGCCGGGCCGCGGCCCTCGGCTACGACGGCAAGTGGGCCATCCACCCCGCGCAGATCGATCTGGCCAACGACGTGTTCACACCGCCGAAGGCCGAGGTGGACCAGGCCCGCCGGGTGCTGGAGGCCCTGGAGGAGGCCGCCGCGGCCGGCCGGGGCGCGGCCCAGCTCGACGGGCGAATGATCGACGCCGCGTCGGCCCGGATGGCGCAGAACGTGGTCGAGACGGCCGAGGCCATCGCGAGCAGGGAGTCCTGAGGCTCACGCCGCGAGACGAGTCAGTCCAGGGAACGTAAGGAGGGACGTTCATGGAGATCCACGAGTACCAAGCCAAGGCCATACTCGCCGACTACGGCGTGTCCATACCGGATGGCGGGCTTGCCTACAGCCCCGAGCAGGCCACCTATCGAGCCTCCGAGATCGGCGGCGAACGGTGGGTGGTGAAGGCCCAGATCCACTCCGGGGCCAGAGGCCAGGCCGGGGGCATCAAGCTCTGCAACAACGAGCGCGAGGTGTGGGAGGCGGCCGACGAGCTGCTGGGCAAGCGGCTGGTCACCCACCAGACCGGCGAGCGGGGCAAGGGCGTGTACCGGCTGTACGTGGAGGCGGCCGTCGCCGCCGAGCGCGAGATCTATCTGGGGTTCGTCCTCGACCGGTCGGCCGAGCGGGTGATGGTGGTGGCCTCAGCCTCGGGCGGCATGGCCATCGAGGAGATCGCGGCCCGCGACCCGGATGCCATCGTGCGCGTCAACGTGGAGCCGGCCGTCGGGCTCCAGGCGTTTGAGGCCCGCGAGATCGCCTTCGCGGTGGGGCTCGACGCGAGCCTCGTGCCCCAGGCGGCCCAGATGATGACCGGCTGCTACCGGATCTTCGGCGAGCTCGACGCCACCATGCTGGAGATCAACCCGCTGGCGGTCACCGGCGACGGCCGCCTGCTGGCGCTGGACGCCAAGATGACCTTCGACGACAACGCCCTGTTCCGCCACCAGGACGTGTCCGAGCTGCGCGACAAGTCCCAGGAGGACCCCCGTGAGCGGACGGCCGTCGACCGGGGACTCAGCTACGTGGGGCTCGATGGGAACATCGGCTGCATCATCAACGGCGCCGGTCTGGCCATGGCCACCATGGACATGATCAAGCACGCCGGGGGCGAGCCGGCCAACTTCCTCGACATCGGCGGGGGCGCGTCCCCCGAGCGGGTGCTGAAGGCGTTCCGGCTGGTGCTGTCCGACGAGAACGTGGAGGCCGTGCTGGTGAACATCTTCGCCGGCATCAACCGCTGCGACTGGGTGGCCGAGGGCGTGGTCCAGGCCCTCCAGCAGCTTGATCCCTCGGTTCCGGTGGTGGTGCGGCTGTCGGGCACCAACGTCGAGGAGGGACGGCGCATCCTGGCGGAAGCCGAGGTTCCAGTGATCACCGCCGACTCGCTGGCCGAGGCGGGCACGAGAGCGGTAGCGGCCACTGAACGGAGCGCGGCCTGATGAGCATCATCCTCGACGAGACGACACCGGTGCTGGTGCAGGGCGTCACCGGCCGCATCGCCACCTTCCACACGACTGAAATGCTCGAGTACGGCACCAATGTGGTGGGAGGGGTCACGCCGGGCCGGGGCGGCGACACCCACTGCGGCGTGCCGGTCTTCGACACCATGAAGCAGGCCGTGGCGGCCACCGAGGCCACCGCCAGCGTGGTGTTCGTGCCGCCCCCGTTCGCAGCCGACGCCATCATGGAGGCGGCCGACGCCGGGGTCGAGTACTGCGTGTGCATCACGGAGGGCATCCCGGTACAGGACATGATCAAGGTCAAGCGCTACCAGCGCCGCTACCAGCACGCCAGCCGGATGTGCTTGATCGGGCCGAACTGCGCCGGGGTGATAAGCCCGGGCCGGGCCATGATGGGCATCATGCCTCCCCACATCTACGAGTGGGGCCCGGTCGGCATCGTCAGCCGGTCGGGAACGCTCGGATACGAGGCGGCGTCCCAGCTCAAGGCGGTGGGGATCGGGGTGAGCACGAGCGTCGGGATCGGGGGCGACCCGATCAACGGCAGCTCGTTCCTCGATCACCTCAAACGCTTCGAGGCCGATGGCGAGACCGAGGCCATCGTGATGATCGGCGAGATCGGGGGTCTTCAGGAGGCCCAGGCCGCCCAGTACGCCCGCGACCACATGCACAAGCCGGTGGTGGGCTACATCGCCGGTCTGACCGCGCCCAAGGGGCGCACCATGGGCCACGCCGGCGCCATCGTCTCCACGGTCGGGGAGTCAGCTGCCGAGAAGGTGAAACTCATGCAGGAGTGCGGCGTAAAGATCGTCAAGCTGCCGTCCGACTTCGGAACCACCGTCCCGAAGGTCCTCCGCCGCTAGGAGTCGAGGCCGCGGACCCGGGTCTTGTCGGGGTCGTAGAACGGGTATCGCACGACCTTGGCCGCGATCCGCTTCTCGTGGCCGTCGAGCTTGCCGACCTCCACGGCCGTGCCGATCTCGGCATGCTCTACCGCCATGCGGCACAGGGCGACGTTCTTGCGCAGTGTGGGGGAGATGGTGCCGCTGGTGACGACGCCTACCTGGTTGCGACCGGCGTACACGCCGTCGCCGTGGGAGGCGGGCTCGCCTCCGTCCACCTCCAGGCCCACCAGCCGCCGCTGCGGGTTGTCACGGCGCTTGAGGAGGGCGTCCCGGCCGATGAAGTCGTCCTCCTTGGTCTTGAGCGGCACAGTGAAGCCGATGCCGGCCTCGTAGGGGTCGGTCTGATCGCAGAACTCGTACCCCGCGAAGATGAGGCCGGCCTCGATGCGCAGGATGTCGAGCGCGGACAGGCCCATCGGCACCAGGCCGTGCTCCGCGCCGGCCTCGAAGATCGCGTCCCATACCGCGGGTGCATCCGAGGGGTGGCAGAACACCTCATAGCCGAGTTCGCCGGTGTAGCCGGTGCGAGACACCACCAGCGGGATCCCGTCGTAGTCGCCGATGCGGGCGATGGTGAACCGGAACCATCCCAGCTCCGCGATCGTCGGCTGGTCGGGACGGGTCCAGATCACCTGTTCCAGAATGCTGCGACTGTTGGGTCCCTGGACCTGGAGGTTGTGGAGCTGCTCGGTGGAGCTGCGCACCCATACCTGTAGCCCCAAGCGCTGGGCCTGCTCCCGCAGCCAGACGCCGCTGTACCCGAGCTGCCCGCCGATCCAGCGGAAGTTCTCGCGCCCGAGCCGGAACACGGTGCCGTCGTCGATCATGCCGCCGGTGTGGTGGCACATGGCCGTGTACGACACCTGACCGTCGGCGAGCTTGCGGACGTTGCGGGTGACGCAGGTTTGCATCAGCAGCTCGGCGTCGGGGCCCGTGACCTCGTACTTGCGCAGCGGGGAGAGGTCGATGGCCGCGGCGGCCTGCCGGCAGGCCCAGTACTCCTCGATAGGTCCGTGGGCCGTGTAGGAATCGGCCAGCCAGTAGCCGCAGTACTCACTGAAGCTGCGGGTCAACCCAGAGGTGCGGGGATGGAATCCCGTCTCCTTGGTCAGTTGTGCCTCGGAGTCTGCGGTCATGCGGATCGCCGTCGCTTTCTTGAACCGGTTGGCAGAGGGGTAGACCCGCACCGCGATGTCGGTGGGGTTCCAGGCGTTGGCCGCGTCGATGTCGTCGGGGCATGAGGTGGACACGCACACCAGGTCCTCCAGAGCTCGCAGCAGGACGTAGTCGCCCGGACGGGACCACGGCTCGTCGAGGTAGATCTGGTTGTGGTCGTCGAGGTTGGTGTTGTAGAAGAAGTTGATGGCCTCCCAGCCCCGGCGGCGGGTCACTCCGTAGGGGTCGAGGACGTCGTTGATGTTGTCGGTGCAGTTGACGTGGCCCGGGTAGCCCAACTCCTCGTAGTAGCGGGCGTTGCAGGCGGTGTTGAACGTGTCATGGCGGCCCACGGTGTCCTGGACCACCTCGACCAGGGGCTGCATCTTGGCGTTGTAGAACTTGGAGTAGAGGCCGGGCGCCGGACAGGTCGCTCCCATGAGGGAGCGGGTGATCGTGGCGTCGAGGCTCACGTCCAGCCCGGCGTCGAGATCGGCTGCCGCGAAGCACTGGAAGTCGGAGCACTGCCGGCCTTCCACGTCGACGACCTGGAACCAGTCACCCTTGGCGACCTCATACGCCTTGGCGGTGCTGTGCTTGACGATGAAGTCCTGGCTGGGATCGGCCAGCGGCGCGGGCAGCAGAGGCTCGGTGGAGTAGCGGGTCTCATCCCGGCGGTGCACGTAGACGATCAGGTCGGTGGGGGGAGAGCCGCCGTGGGCCGACATCGACTCGCCCGGCGCGACGATGACGCAGGCGACGTCGTCATGGGCCACCATCCTGGTCCGGGCGCCACCGGTGGTGTCGTCACCCAGGACCCTTAATGGGGTCGCGGCCCGCAGGGCGGCCAGGTCCACGCCGACGCGTTCGAGCCCGACGCGCACCCGGCGGGCGTCCTGAAGCTCTGCGGAGAGGATGCCTACTGCGGCCGAGTCTTCGGTGGAGCGAGCCCGGCTGCCGTTGCCGCTGTCCGGGGCGTCAGCGGGGCCGAGCAGGCTGGGATCGGATCGACCGTTGGCGTCGAATGCCACCAGCTCGCAGCGCTGGCGACCCTCGGGATCGACGATCTCCAGCTCGTCACCGGCGTCGAGGGCCAGGACGGTGGCGCCGCCGCCGGTCACCCGGTAGCGCTCGACTCCCGGTCCGAGCATCAACAGCCCCGGCACCAGAACCCTTGGCTGGTCCGGTGCGATCGTGGTCATGATCGCCTCCCTGGGGGTAATGAACTTCGGTGGCCAGTCTCGCGGTGCGCGCCTAGGCACGCAACCGGCATCATCGCCTCCGTCTGCCCAGAGGCCCAGACAGTCCGTGCCCCGGCGGCTTGCCGTCGGTGTCGGATGCAGAAACGGTCGCGAACATCTCCCAGATCAGCAGAACGGCGGCCACGACACAGACCGCGGCCGCTACCCAGAGCCCCACGGCGGGGTCGGTCCCGCCGTCGAGAATCCTCCGGATCGTGATGGCGCCCGCGAAGCCGGCGCCGATCCAAGCCGGTCGCCAGCCCACCTGGACGAGTCCTGCGGTGACCAGGCTCACGACCAGGACCAGTTGGCCGTCATTGACGGCGACCCCCTGCACCGACTCCGTGCCGCTCGCTGATGCAGTCGTATGCCACGGCAAGAACATCGCCGCGGCGGCAACGACCGCGCAGACCTGCGCGATCCGCTTGCGAGGGATCCTCACGGCGTCAGGCTAGAGGTCCAGATGCAGGGGCTGGCGCCGTGCCGCACTGAGCGGCACGGCGCCAGCCTCCTTGAATGGGGTGAGTCAGGTGTCAGAAAGCCTGGATGGCGATAATCGTGAAGACGATGCAGGCGATCGTGAAGACGATGAACGCCATCTCGATGCCCTTGTCGTGGCCATGCTTGCCCTGAAACTCGATTTGCTTACGACGAGCCATGTCAGTCCTCCGAGCCGTACTTGTCGGCGAGCCGGTCGGCTGCGTGGTTCAGCAGCTTGTCCTCGCGCACGGTCACGAGCAGTGCCGAGATCACGGAGACCGCGATCCCGAGAATGGCCAAGACGACCGAGGGGCCGGCGCCGAAGACGGGGCCTTCAGCCCACGTAAAATACGGGCCGGCCAGCTCTACGCCTTGTTCCCAACTGTCGAAGGGGAAGCTGTTCATTCAGTCCTCCTTGGTTCTGAACGTTGTTAGTTGTCGTGTCGATGATCCTGCGCCTCCAGCTGCGCTCGCCTGCGCTTGCCCCAGTACGCGGCGGCCGCTACCACCGAGTACATGACGGCAAGTGCTCCGACGAGCTGCAGCCATGAGGCGGACACCGGCTAGCGGTTGGCGGCGAGCTCCGCCCGCAGCGTGGCTGCGGCCGACTCCCGTGAGCCGTCGGCGTGGGTGATGGGCTCGTCGGCCCGGCCGAACTCCGGATAGAAGTCCGTCTCGAACTCGGCCATGTCGAGGCCCTCGACCTCCACCTCGGGCGGAACCCTCAGCAGGTTCAGCTTCTTGAGGATCCACGATGCGACGTAGCCGGTCACGAAGGACAGCGCGAAGATCGCGGTCACACCCACGAGCTGGCCCAGGAAGCTGGTCTCCACACCGGCGGGGCCTGTCGGGTACCCGGCGGCGAAGATGCCAACGGCCAGCGCGCCCCACATTCCCATGAAGCCGTGGACTGACACTGCGCCGACGGCGTCGTCGACGCGGGCCTTGCTCTCCAGCCAGCCGCCGATGTAGTAGCAGGCTCCGGCCGAGAAGAAGGCCAGAATCAGCACCAGGTTGGGGCTGTAGATGTCGGCGCCCGCCGATACCGCCACCACGCCGGCCAGGCCTCCGGAGATGGTCCAGAACGGATCACCCTTGGAGAAGATGTAGCCGCCGGCGAAACCGCCCGCGAAGCCCATCGTGATGGTGTAGGTGATGGCCGACAGCGTGGCCGGGTTGAAGTAGATGTTGGCCCAACCCGGAGTGGTGTCGGCCGTGATGGCGAGGCACGCCGCGTAGAAGGCGTAGAACGCCGTGAAGATGATCATCAGCCCCATCAGCGTGAGGTGCAGGTTGTGGGGCTGGAACGCTCTCGTGCCGCCGTTGCTGTCGTACCTCCCGATCCTTGGACCGAGGTTGTACAGCACGCCCAGGGCGAAGATGCCGGCCACACCGTGGACCACCATCGAAGCCGCGAAGTCGTGGTAGCCGAAGTGCACGCCCAGCCAGCCTCCGTAGCTCCATCCCCAAGCCGCAGCGACGACCCAGACCAGCCCGCCCATCAGGGCGGTCAGCCACAGGTAGGCCGAGATGCGGATGCGCTCGATCACCGCGCCGGACATGATCGATCCTGTCGTCCAGGAGAACAGCACGAAGGCCGCCCAGAAGACGCCCGTGATGTTGTCGCCGAGGTGTGGTCCCGCGGAGCCGTCCCACGCCAGGCCGTAGCCGTCGCCGCAGAAGTAAAGCCCCGTCAGACCTGCGGGGCTTGCTCCATCGGCTGAAACTGTGAACTTCAAACCTTCCTGCATGCAGAAGTACACGTACCAGCCGAGGTAGTAGAACGTCGGCGTCACCACGGCAATCGTCATGATGTTCTTCATCGCCGTCGACATGATGTTCTTGCGGCGGCTGACGCCGGCCTCGTAGGTCATGAACCCCACGTGCAGCAGCCACATGATTGCGACGGTGAAGAAGTAGTAAGCCTCGGTGAACACTATGGCAGTGCTCATTGACTCACCCCCAATTCTTCTTGTCCGCTCCGACCGGTCGGCCGGACCTGCCGACAATAGCACAGACCGTGCCGCTGTTCCCAGTGGGCGCTTTCCAAGGGTTCGCGAACCTTTCCCAGGGTTCGCGAATCTTTCTCAGGGTTCGCGTCGCGGCTCTACTCTTCGTCCGGCTCGTGGACGATGACCTGCGCGAGCTCTCCGGTGTTGGCGTTGACCCAGATGTCGGCCTTGTGCAGGAAGTCCTCGGGGCCGCCCTCGGGGTCGTCCACGGTGAAGACCACCACCCACATCAACTTGGCCGGGAAGCCCTGGCGCAGCAGCTTGGCCTCTGTCTTGTCGGGTGCGAAGGCGCCGGGCTCGGCTGCCAGCGCAGCGCTGGCAGTGGCGATGGCCTGCTCCTCCTCCACGTTCCTGCCTCCGCAGCTCTGCGGGGCGAACACGGAGACGAGCACCAGCGCCAGTCCGACCGCGATCAGCAACTTGGTGCGTCCCTGTATAGCCGTGATGCGGCCCAGCAGACCTGCGGGCCTCTCCTCGGGTGTC
The DNA here is from genome assembly GCA_009842325.1 of Acidimicrobiaceae bacterium. Classification (GTDB taxonomy): domain Bacteria; phylum Actinomycetota; class Acidimicrobiia; order Acidimicrobiales; family Aldehydirespiratoraceae; genus Aldehydirespirator. The sequence goes on from VYFQ01000035.1 coordinate 96,737, forward strand.
GGGTCGGTCATCGTCGCGGTCCTGGGCGTGGGCGAGGCGGGGTCAGGCCTTGTCGGGCGGTCGCACGAAGAAGCGCAGAACTATGTACCCCAGCACGTGCGTGATGGCCACGACGCTAACCCACCAGAGCAGAATGTGGACCCGGTAGCCGCGTTCGCGGCACTCCCAGACCGTGAGCCCCACCGCGGCGAGCAGCAGGATCCAGAGCACGAGGCTCTGGCGGACGGCGTTGCCCTCGCTGAACCAGTCGAGGATGAGCATCAGGCCCACAGCGTCATCCTCCCGCGCCGGTCGCCGGTTCGCTGGCCGGGTACACCTTGATGGAGATGAAACGTATCGGCAACTTGACGAGCTCGACCGGGCCGTGGGCCACCTCGCCGTGGATCTGCATGGTGTCGCCCGCATCGAGGCGGTAGGCCTTCCCGCCGTAGCCGTAGTCGATCGATCCCTCCAGCACATGGATGAACTCCACCCCGGGATGCTGGTAGAGGGGGAACACGCCGCCAGCCTCCGTGATGGTGGTGATCATCGGCTCGATTACCCGGTTGGGGCCGCGCAGGGTGCCCAGATCCTGGTAGAGGCGCCCCGGCCCGCCTCCCTGGTGATGGATCTCGTGACCCTCGCCCGCCTTCACGATCACCAGGTCGTGCTCCTCGTCCAGGCCTCGGAACAGGGCGGTGACCGGTACGCGGGCGGTGGCCGCCAGCCGCACGAGGGTCGACAGGCTCGGTGCGCTCTGGCCGTGCTCGATCTTGGAGAGCATCCCCAGCGAGATCTCGGCGCCGGCCGCGAACTCCGACATCGTCATGTTCAGTGACCGGCGGAACTCCCGGACCCGGCTCCCCACCACGCGACACAACTCCTCGGTGGAGACCGAGGGGCCCAGCGCGTCGGTGAGTTCCGGATCGACGCGGTCGCCGTCGGAACCGGGTTGAGTGGCATCCGCAAGTGCCATGCCGGAGATGATGCCAGACATCGGGGGGTTCGGAGGGTACTGGGGCCGGCCGACCCGGTGAACGTACCGCTACTAGCATTGTGCCGTGGGGGCGCTCAGCATCAGTCCCGCCGCATCCACCATCGGTGCCGAGGTGTCGGGCGTGGACCTGTCGGAGGACATCGGCGACGGACTGGCCGCCGAGATCAGGACAGCGCTGGACGAGCGCGGGGTGCTCGTGTTCGTGGGCCAGGACGCGGTCGGCGACGAGGCCCAGAAGCGGATCGCCTCCATCTGGGCCGCTCCGCAGCCACATCCGATAGTGGAGTTCCTCGGCAGCGACGAGGTGATCGGCGTGGTCTACAACGACGCCGATCACCCTCCGGCCGCGGGCGGTGACAGCTCGTTCCACACCGATTACTCGTTCAATCCCGAGATCCCTGATGTGGCCGTGCTGCGGCCGTTGGTGATACCTCCCGTGGGCGGGGCAACGCTGTGGTCGGACGCGCGTGCCGCTCTGGGAGGCCTCGACGGTGACCTGGTGGACGGGTTGCGGGGCCGGGTCGCCCATCACGACATGGGACCGGGCTTCCGGCGTGAGATGGAGGCCCGGTTCGGTACAGAGGTGGCCGACAAGCTCGATGCACGCTTCGGAGCCGGCTACCGCCATCCCATTGTTGCTGTGCATCCACGAACCGGTGATGAGCTGCTGTTCGTGAATGCGGGCTTCACCCGTCATGTGATCGGGCTGCCCGCAGACCGCAGCGACGCCCTGCTCTCCCGATTGTTCGAGACCTTCACTGATCCGTCTATCACCTTCAGCCGCAGCTGGAGGCCGGGCGATGTCGCCGTGTGGGACGAGCACCGCACCGTCCACCGCGGCCCCAACGACTTTGCTCCCCACGAACGCCGGTTGCACCGTTGCACGGCAGGCAGCCGTCGCCCCATCGCGTCCGAGGCCAAGCCGGGTTGACGGGGCGGGCCGGCCGGTGCTCGGTCTACCATCGGCGCATCCTGATCCTCCTGCGGCACGGCCGCACTCCCAACAACGCCCAGGCTCGGCTTCAGGGCCAGATCGACTCGCCTCTCGACGAGGTCGGCTTCGAGCAGTCCGCAGTGGTCGGCAAGGCTCTCCGGGACCGCTGGCCCGTGGATCGCGTGGTGACGTCGTCGCGCCGCCGCACCCGGCAGACGTCGCGGGCCGCCGGTCTCGGTGATGTCCCCACCACGATCGACGACCGGTGGATGGAGATCGACTTCGGTGCCTATGACGACCGCCGCATCTCCGACGTCATGGCCGAACTCGGCGCGGCCTGGGCCTCGGACATCTCCTATGTCCCACCCGGAGGCGAGTCGATGGCCTGCCTGCATGAGCGGGTGGGCGAGGCGGTCGCCGAGATCGTGGAGGAGGCCGCGACCAGCAACATCGTGGTGGTGACCCATGCCACCCCCATCAAGTCGGCGGTGGCATGGTTGCTGGATGGCACCGCCGAGATGATCATGCGTCTGCGGGTGAGCCTGGCATCCGTCACCGCCTTCGGCCCGGTGGGGCACGGGATGGTCCTCACCGAGTTCAATTGGCGCCCGGCGCGCCATATTGGCTAACGGCTGCAGTCCGGACGTATCGTCGAAGCGATGATCTCGGGAATGAACCACGCCGTCCTGTATGTCCGCGACGCCCGGCGCCACCAGACGTTCTACGCCGATGTGCTCGGCTTCAAGACGGTGATCGACGGCCCCGGCGCCTACGTGTTCATGCGGGCTCCGGAATCGGCGAATCACCACGACATCGTCTTCTTCTCGATCGGCGAGGACGCGGCCCCCTCCCAGGCCGGCCGCAGCACGGTAGGCCTGTACCACATCGCGTGGGAGGTCGGCACCCTCGATGAGCTGGCCGAGATGCGCGAGCGGCTGATCGAGGCCGGAGCCCTGGTAGGCCAGAGCGACCATGGCCCCAACAAGAGCCTCTACGCCAAGGACCCCGACGGCTTGGAATTCGAGGTGATGTGGCTGGTGCCCCCGCAGTACTGGGGAGACGAGGAGCATGAGGCCATCATCCGCCCGCTCGACCTCGACGCCGATCGAGAGCGGTTCGCCGCCCTCGGATGACCCCCCTCCCGGGGGATCTCAAGGAGCGCCCACCATGAGCATCGCCGAGAGCATTGGCAACCCCTACTGCTACTTCCTCGACGACGACGCCTTCGTCGAGACCGCCCGCGCCGGTTTCAGGCACCGGGTGATAACCGGTGAGCACCTGCAACTCTGCTTCTGGCGCATTGCCGGAGGGGCGCGGGGCTCCGTCCTGCACAACCACACCGAGAACGAGCAACTCGGGGTCATCATGAGGGGCAAGCTCGACTTCCGCATCGGTCCCGAAGGAGCCAATGACGAGCGCATCGTGCTCAGCGAGGGCGACTCGTACCTGGCCCCCCGCTCGGTGTGGCACGGCGACTCGGTGTTCATCGGCGACGACACCTACGGCGAGTGCTGGATCCTCGACGTGTTCGCCCCACCCCGCTCTGACCTCGCCGATACGGGTTGACCGGGGCTGACAAGCGCTGGCATGGCTGACTGGCGGCTGGCCGTCGACATCGGCGGGACTTTCACCGACGTGGTGCTGCTCGACAGCCAGTCGGGCCGGGTGGTGGTGGACAAGACCCTCACCACTCCGGCCGCACCCCTGGAGGGCGTGCGGGCCGGCGTCACTCAGCTCCTGTCCAAGGCGCAGGTCACCCCGGCGGAGATCACCGCGCCCATCGTGCATGCGACCACCCTCATCACCAACGCCCTGATCGAGGGTCGAACCGGCCGGGCCGGACTGGTGACGACGGTGGGCTTCGGAGACACGCTGCTGATCCGCGACGAGCACCGATACGACATGTACGACCTTCAGATCGAGTTCCCCGATCCCCCCATCGGTCGGGATCTCACCTTCGAGATCGATGAGCGCACGTCAGCTGCCGGCGCCGTGCTGGCTGAGCCGTCGGCCGCCGACCTGGACCGGCTGGGCTCGCAACTGGCCGGCGCGGCGGTGGAGTCGGTGGCCGTGTGCCTGCTCAACTCCTACGTCAACCCGGCCAACGAGCAGGCCGTGGCTGAGTATCTCCGCAACCGACTCGGAGTGCCGGTATGTGTCTCGGCCGAGATCTCGCCCCAGATCCGCGAATACCCCCGCATGATCACTGCGGCCTGCAATGCAGCCACCATGCCGGTGATCGGCCCTTACCTCGATGAGTTGCAGCGGTGGCTCTCGGCGGAGGGTTTCGGCGGGGCCGTGCTGATGATGCTGTCCAACGGCGGTGTGGTGTCGGCGGACGACGCGGCCCGGGGTCCGATCCGCCTGGTCGAGTCGGGTCCGGCAGCCGGTGCTCTGGCCGGAACGTGGTACGCGAACCGCCTCGGTTCCGAGCGGCTGCTGTGCTTCGACATGGGCGGCACTACGGCCAAGGCCTGCCTGATCGAGAACGGTGAGCCTGCACTCACCAACACCTTCGAGGTAGCCAGGATCTACCGGTTCAAGAAGGGGTCGGGCTTCCCGGTGTCGGTGCCGTCGGTCGACCTGGTCGAGATCGGTGCGGGTGGGGGATCGCTGGCCCGTCTCGACCGCTTCGGTCTGCTCAAGGTGGGGCCGGAGTCCGCCGGGGCCGATCCCGGCCCCGCCTCCTACGGCCGGGGCGGCACCACGGCCGCCGTGACCGATGCCGATGTAGTGCTCGGACTGCTTGATCCGGGCGCCTTCCTGGGAGGCGACATGCCCCTCGACGCGGCGGCGGCCTCTGCCGCGACCGCCCGTCAGGCCGAGGGTCTCGGGCTGTCACCGGTGGACACGGCCGCGGGGATCCACGAGGTCGTCAACCAGAACATGGCCGCAGCCGCCCGCATGCACGGGGTGGAGCAGGGTGTGGACCTCCGCGGGGTGACCATTCTGGCCTTCGGCGGGGCCGGACCGGTGCACGCTTGCGGTGTGGCCGATCTCCTGGAGAGCGACCGGGTGATCTTCCCCGTCAACGCCAGCGTGCTATCTGCGTTCGGGACGCTGGTGTCGCCGGTGCGCATCGATCTGGCCCGTTCCATGCCGCGCCTGCTCGAGAGCGTGGACATCGCCGAGCGGGACGGGCTCCTCGACGAGCTGCGAGGCGAGGGTCGCAGGGTGCTCTCGGCCGCGGGGGTGCCCGCCGCCGACGTGCGCTTCCGCTACGGGCTCGATGCCCGGTACTCGGGCCAGGGCAACGAGATCACGGTCTGGGTGGGCACAGGCGAGGCCTGGCCCGCAAGCGAGGTCGACGTGCGGGCCGCCTTCGAGTCGGAATACCGGCGGATCTACGGCATGACCATTCCCGATGTGGCGGTCGAGGCAGTGACTTGGCGGCTGTCGGCCTACGCCGAGAAGGTCCAGGTGCGCCCGGATACCGGGGCCACTGGTGAGGCCGGCGCGGCTGAGCCGGTGTCGCGGCGTGCGGTGGTGTTCGCGCGGGGCGCTGCCGCGGTTGATGTGCCCGTGTACCGGCGGCAGGATCTGGGCGTGGGAGCGACGTTCGGGGGCCCGGCCATCGTGGAGGAGCGCGAGACCACCACCGTGATCCGGCCGGGCTGGGAAGCGGAGGTGGCGTCCGACGGGAGCCTGGTGGCGACCCGGAGGCCGAGCGGGTAGGAGGCAGTCCATCATGAGCAGAGATCGCGCCTTTGATCCGGTGGAGCTGGAGATCCTGTGGCAGTCGCTGATCTCCACGGTGAACGAGCAGGCCCGAGCCCTTCAGCGGGCCGCGTTCAGCCCCATCGTGCGCGAGGCCGGGGACCTGGCCAACGCGGTGTTCGACCGGCGGGGTCGCATGGTGGCCCAGGCGGTGACGGGAACACCGGGCCACATCAACAGCCTGGCCCTCGGAGCGGCCGCGATGCTCGAGGAGTATCCGGTCGGGTCGCTCGTCCCGGGCGACGTGCTCATCACCAACGATCCGTACAAGACCGCGGGCCAGCTCCTCGACGTGACCGTGCTCGTGCCGGCCTGGCGGGTACCGGCGGGCGGGGGCGAGCCCCGGCTGATCGCCCTGTTCGGTTCCACTATCCACCACACCGACGTGGGCGGCTACGGCATCGGCGCCGGCGGGCGGGACTGCTTCGAGGAAGGGCTTTGGATCCCGATCTGCAAGCTGATGCGGGGCGACGGCTCCGGAGGCTCGGAGCGCAACGCCGACGTCTGGAAGTTCATCCTGTCGAATGTCCGCCAGCCGGATCACATGGCCGGCGACCTCCATGCCCAGATGGCCTCGGGCGAGGTGGGAGCGCAGCGGCTGGCCACGCTGTGCGAGACCCATGACCTCGACGACATAGAGGACCTCGCCGACGAGATCATCGAGCGCTCTGAGGCTGCGACCAGGGCCACCATCCGCGAGCTGGACGCAGGCAGCCACGGCGCGTCGGCGGTGCTCGACCTGGCCGACGGCAGCCGGGTCGACATCGTGTGCACCATGCATGTCGACCCCGAGGCTGGGGAGATCACGGTGGACTACGAAGGCTCCAGCGAGGCCAGTCCCTGGGGGATCAACGTGGTCCGCAACTACACCCACGCCTACACCACCTTCACGGTTCGGTCGGTCCTCAACCCCGACATACCCAACAACCACGGCAGCCTGGCACCCATCAAGATGAGCGCCCCGGAGGGGTCCGTGGTGCACGCGGTGCCCCCGCAGCCGGGCACGGCCCGTCATGTGGTCGGGATGTTCCTGCCCAATGCGCTGCTCAAGGCCCTAGCCCGAGTGAAGCCCTCCGGTGCCATGGCCGAGGGCGCGGGTGCGGTATGGACCATGCAGGTCAACGGCCATCACGACGACGGGTCGCCGTTCATCACCGCCATGTTCACCTACGCGGGCGGTGTGGGAGCCCGGGCCACCAAGCCCGGACTCGATGCCTGCTCCTACCCCACCGGGGTGTCGGCGGTGCCCATCGAGGTGGTGGAGGCGTCGGCCCCGGTCCGGTTCCTGCGCAAGGCGCTGCGACCGGGCTCGGGCGGCGGCGGAGCCCAGCCCGGCGGGCTGGGCCAGGTGATCGAATTCGAGGTGGACACGTCCCGGCCCTGGCAGCTCAACGCCGTGACCAGCCGCCTGACCGAACCGCCCCAGGGCATCTTCGGGGGAGAGCCGGGCGCGTCGGGGTCATTCCAGGTGAACGGCGAACCGGTGACCACCCAGACCCGCATAACGCTCCAGCCCGGCGACACCGTGCGCTTGGAACTGCCCGGCGGCGGCGGATACGGCGAGCCGGAATCGGATCCGCCAGATCAGGATCAGCCGGTCGCGTTGTGAGCACCTGGGCTGAGCCCGTGCCCTTCGCCTCAGCGTGGGATCGGGCTGTGTCCGGCCGCGCCGACGAGACATTCCTGATCTTCGAGACGCCTACGGGAGACGTGTCCCGCTGGAGCTACGGAGACTTCGACGAGGCGGTGGACAGGGTAGCCGGGACGCTGGCCGCTCTGGGCGCTGAGCCGGGCGAGGCCGTCCATCTCGCTCTGACCAACTCGCCGACCTTCGTGGCCGTATGGCTGGCCGCGTCCCGCCTGGGTGCCTGGATCGTGCCGTCGGACCCGATGGGTCGAACGCCGGAGCTGGCCGGACACATCGAGCGCACCCGTCCCACTGTCGGGCTGTGCGCCGGAACCAGGGCCGGCACTTACCGGGACGCGGTTGCCGCGGCGGGCCGGATGGATCTTCCCGTGATCGAGATCGACGAGGCCGACACCACGCTGGCGCCGTTCGACGCCACGCCTCTAGCCGCCGCTGAGCGACCGGAGGCCGGTCTGCGCGACAGGGCCGCGGTGATGTTCACGTCGGGCACGACCGGACGGCCCAAGGGTGTGGAGGTCACCCAGGCCAACTACGCGTTCGCCGGCAAGGTCATGGCCACCGCCGCCGGGCTCACTCCCGACGACCGGCAGCTGGTGGTGCTGCCCCTGTTCCACGCCAACGCGCAGTACTACTCGTTCGCGTCGGCCATCTGGACCGGGGCCAGCGTGGCCCTGATGCCGGCCTTCTCTGCGTCGGGGTTCCTGCCGGCGGCGGCCCGCCACTCGGCCACCTGTGCGAGCCTTTTCGCCGCCCCCATCCGCATGATCCTGGCCCGGGGCGGCCCCTCCGGCGGTCTGCGCCTGCGTCACTGCTGGTATGCGCAGAACATCGCCGCCGACCAGTACGCCACGGTGGCGGAGTGGTTCGGCTGCCGGCCCCGCCAGCTCTACGGCATGACCGAGACCATCCCCGCGGTCCTCACCGACGAAGCGGCCGACCCGCACCACGCCTCGATGGGCCGGGTCTCAGCGGGCTGCGCAGTGGACGTGCAGGACGCGGCCGGAAGCTCGGTGGAGCCTGGGGCCGTCGGCGAGGTGGTCGTGGGGGGCGAGCCGGGCATCACCCTGTTCGCGGGGTATCTCGACGCGCCGGACATCACCACAGCCAGCTTCCGGGACGGCTGGTTCCTCACCGGCGATCGGGCAACGCGCGACAACACCGGACGCCATTACTTCGACGGCCGCCGCTCGGACGTGCTCAAGGTGTCGGGCGAGAACGTCTCGATTGTCGAGGTCGAGTCCACGCTGGCCGAGCATCCCGCGGTGCTGGAGGCCGCGGTGGTGGGCCGCTTCGACGAGATCCGTGACGAGGTGCCGGTGGCGTTCGTGGTCGCGGCCGATCTGTCGGCGCCCCCCTCTGTCCCCGAACTCGACGCCTGGTGCGCCGAGCGCCTGGCCAAAGCCAAGCGCCCCGTGGTCATCGCCCTCATCGACGAACTGCCCCGCACCAGCGTGGGCAAGATTCGCAAGTTCCTGCTCGCCGAGAAGGCCGCGGCCGAGGCTCCCTAACCGCCTGCCAAGAGCTCGGTTTCGGCGATGTAGTCCATCGTCTCGCGAATCAGGCGCTCGGTGCCGTCGATCGGCTCGCAGAATCCAAGGTAGAAGCAGTGACCATGTAGCGCCTCGCGGGCGGCGTAGTAGTGGCTCATCGAGCGGTGAACACCCTCGTCGGCGCTGCTGAGGTACCGCAGTTGGCGGGTGGTGTCGGGCGACTCCTTTGGTGCCTGTCCCGTGCGGGCCACGATGAGGCCGTCGGCGGCCCGCTTGGTGGCGCACCACGCCTTCTCGGCGGCGTCCCTTATGTCGCCCGCGTCCATCCGGGCCAGCGCGGCGTCGTGGAGGGCCCGGGCGTCGGCAAACAACGCGGTGACACGCTCGGTTGCGGCGTCGCTGCCGGGCGGTCGCTCGGCGGTCATGTCGCTCATGCCAGACGTTGTCATGAGGCTCCACCTCCGTGCCTCCGGCCTCCCGAGCGAGCTTAGCGACTTCAACTAGGTATGACAATCAAATGATATGAAAAATCTTGTTATGATTTGGCGTGGTTGGCGATGCGTGTCAGGGCTCTCGACGGCCTGAAGGCCGCGCTGGCCTGGCACCGCGCCCAGTACGACGATTGGGGGTGTGGCCCGGTGAGACACTAAAGATGGGCTAGTGGTAACGTCCGGTCGTCGATGGGTCTGATTGTCAGACAACGGCACGCAACGCGGTTCCACACACTGGAGGAAACATGAAACGACACACGATTTTCTGGATCGCAGCCGTGACGGCGGTGTTCGGGCTGCTTGCCGCGTCCTGCGGCGACGACGACGCCGCAGACGACACGAGCGCGGTGACCGAGACCGCTCCTGCTCCAGCGGACGAGGCGCCCACGGCCGCTGACGAAGAGGAGCCCATGGCCGAAGAGGAGCCGATGGCCGAAGAGGAGCCGATGGCCGAAGAGGAGCCGATGGCCGAAGAGGAGGCCATGGCTGATGAGGAGCCGATGGTCGAGGAGGAGCCGATGGAGGAGCAGGTCGATCCCCTGGTTGAGTTGTTCGACGCCAACGGCGACGGTGTGGTGCGGATCGGTATCGCCGCCCAAGGTCCCCGCGACGACGGCGGGTACTACCAGGGCCTCGTAGACCAGGCCGAGGAGCTGTCCGCTGCCAACGGCTTCGGCGAGGTCATCGTCGTTGACGAGATCACGTTCGAGGAGGCGGCGGTCGAACTCGAGAACCTCGCGAACCAGCCGGTGGATATCATCATGGTCGGCGCGAGCGGCCTGGCCGGCAATCTGCCCGAGGTGGCCGAGAAGTATCCCGACATCTACTGGTACTGCAACTGCGGCGCCGGCTTCACCGAGTCCGAGTTCTATTCGCAGACTCAGGACGAGGGCAGCGGCATCCACTACACCGCGGGCGTGGCCTTCGGCGAGCTCCTGAAGGCACGCGGCGGCGACAGCCTCGCGATCATCGGATGCTGCGACCTCGGCTTCGAGAAGGAGATGGTCCTGGCGATCAAGCTCGGAATGGCAGCGGTCGACGAGAGCTTCACGGTGACCTACACCCCGACCGGGGACTTCCCGTTCGACTTCGACAACGTGGCCAACGCCACCGCCGCGTTCGACGCGGCCGTCGCCGAGGGCGCCGATGCGATCTATCCCTTCCTCGGCGGCGCTCTTGAGCCGGTGGCTCAGCTGGCGGTCGACGCCGGGCTGATCGTCTCGAACCCGGGTTCGCCGCGCGCCTGCGACAGCGAGATCCCCTACGACATGACGGTTCGCTTCGATGCGGGCGACTACGTCCGGATCGTGTTCACGGACATCGTCGCGGGCAGCTTCCCCGAGGGATCCGTCCGGGTGTTCACAGCGGCCACCGATCCTGATGTCGTCGGCGCGGCCCTGTGCGATTCGCCTGAACTGCAGGGAGCGCTTGACGCCGCGTTCGCCACGGTGGCCAGCGGCGAGTTGGACGCCGCCATCGGGCAGATCAAGGCGGAGGCCTACGCCGGCGGCTGAGTTGGTGCAGGCGCGGACGTTCGACGCGGCGGGAGGGACCGAGAAGGATCCTCCCGCCGCGGTTCGCATGGTCGGGGTCACGAAGCGCTTCGGCGCGGTCGTGGCCTGCAACCGCGTCGACTTCAGTCTCCAGCGGGGCCGGATCCACGGCCTGCTGGGCGAGAACGGGGCAGGGAAGTCGACGCTGATGAAGATCCTCATCGGCCTCGTCACTCCTGACGCGGGCGAGATCTACGTTCACGGCGAGCGTCGCATCATCCTCGATCCGGTCGAGGCTGCGACACTCGGGTTGGGCATGGTGCATCAGCACTTCAGCCTGGTCGACGCACTGTCCGTCTGGGAGAACGTGGCCTTGGGCGAGCCCGGACGGCTCGACCCGCGCGCGGTGCGGGCGCGGGTCGGCGAGATCAGTGACCACTTCGGCCTCGACATCGACCCCTACGCGACCGTCGGGGACCTTCCGGCGGCGCTACAGCAGAGGGTTGAGATCATCAAGTGCCTGCGCCGCGACCCGTCAGTGCTCATCTTCGACGAGCCGACATCGGTGCTCACCCCGGAAGAGTCCTGGCAACTCTTCGATTCTCTGCGGCGCGTCGTGACCGATGAGGGTCGCGCCGTCGCTCTCGTGTCCCACAAGCTCGACGAGGTCCTGCAGGCCACCGACACCGCGACGATCATGCGCCAAGGCGCAGTCGTGGAACGGCTGGTCACGGCCGAGACCGATGCCGCCGAGTTGGCTCGGGCCATGGTCGGCCGGCCGGTTGCGCTGCGATCCGACGGAGCCCTGCGAGCAGCGCCACGGAGTGGCCAGCGGCCGATCGAGCACGACGAGCCCGTGCTGACCATCGAAGCGGCGGCGGTGAGGGTCGGTGAACAGCGTGAGCTCGATGGCCTGGACCTGGAGGTCTTCGCCGGTGAGATCGTGGGGGTTGCCGGCGTCGAGGGAAACGGGCAGAGCGCTCTCGTGGATGTTCTCTCCAGCCTGACGCGGCTGCACTCCGGAGCGGTTCGTGTGAACGGTCGAGCAGTTCCGACGGGCAAGTCCGGCGCCATGGCCGAAGCGGGCATTGCGGTCATCCCCGCCGACCGCCACGACTCTGGAATCGTGCTCCAGATGACGGTTGCGGAGAACTTGCTCCTCGTGCATCCGGAACAGGTCTCGGCCAAGGGCCTGCTAGACCCGGGCATGATGTCCGAGCACGCCCAACGGCTCATTGACGAGTACGAGATCCAGTGCGAGGGTCCCGACAGCCCGATGTGGTCACTGTCGGGCGGCAATCAGCAGCGAGTCGTGCTGGCACGCGAGTTGTCGAGCCGCCCGCTGGCGTTGATTGCGGCCCAGCCGACCCGCGGCCTCGACGTTGGAGCGATCGAGTACACGACCGGACAGATCCGACGTGCCGCCTCCAATGGCGTCGGCGTCCTGCTCGTCTCGTCGGAGCTCGAGGAGATCCTCGACTTGTCCGATCGCATCGTCGTCCTGTCTCAGGGCCGCACCGCGGGCGCGATGGCGCGTGACGACGTCGACATGGAACGGCTGGGGCTGCTGATGGGGGGCCACCACGCATGACAGCGTCGGTCGTCCGGGCGTTGAGGCCGACTCGGGCGAGGCGGGATGCTCTGGCCGGTCGACTCTCCGAGGTCGTCGGCCTGTACGTGTTGAGCATCCTCGGCGCGCTCGCCCTGTCGGCCGTACTCGTCTCCGCCACCGGCGGATCGTGGCGCAGCGTGCTCTCCGCGCTCATCGACGGCAGCATCCGCAATCCGGGCCGCTGGGGAACGACGATCGGCGGAGCGATCCCTTTACTTACCATCGCCCTGGGAACGATCGTCAATGCCAAGGCAGGCCTGGTGAACATCGGTCAGGAGGGCCAGTTGCTCCTGGGTGGGGCCTGCGCGGCCATTGTGGCGGTGCATTTCGACGCGCCGGGTGCTCTCGTGTTCTTCGCGCTGGCCGCGGCAGGCGTCGCCGGGGGCGCAGTCTGGGCAGGGCTGGCTGCCGCCCTGCGCTACTGGCGCGACGTCCCCGAGGTCCTGACGACGTTGCTGCTGGTCGCGGTCGCGTCGCAAGTGGTCGCCTTCGGCTTCTCGACGGAGAGGCTGTTGCTGGCACCGCTCTCGGAGGGCCAGGGAACCCAGGTGCAGCAGACGCTGCGGGTTCCTGAGGGGGCCCGCCTGCCCCGCATCACCCTGTTCGGCAACGAGTTCCCGATCGCCGCCTTCGCCGCGGTGATCCTGGCGGCTGTGGTCGCGTTCATTCTGGCCCGAACCGTGTGGGGGTTCCGCCTCCGGATGCTCGGGAGCAACCAGCGGACCGCAACGCGGGCCGGCGTCAGACCGGCTCGCTATGGCATCACCGCGATGCTCATCTCGGGAGGGCTCGCCGGCCTTGCCGGTGTCTTCATGCTGACAGGCGGCGACTTCGGCGGCTACCGGTTCTCGCCCGGCTTCTCAATCAACTTCGGCTGGACAGGACTGCTGGTTGCGCTGGTCGCTCGCGAGCGAGCCGGCGCTGCGGTCGTGGTGGCGTTCGTGTTCGCCTGCCTGTGGACCGGATCAGGCTTCCTCGCCGCGACCGGCGTCGAGCGGCGCATCACCGATGTCGTCCAGGCGTCGCTCGTGCTTGCGCTGCTCATCCCGCCGGCCGTGCTGTTCATCCGAGCCCGCCGCCGGGCCGCCGCGCTACGCCGGGTGAGGGTCTGACATGGGCGGATTCGTCGAGGCTCTGGGCGACATCTTGACGAGCGAATCGTCCTACGTCTCGGCAGTGAGCTTTGCGGCCTTCCTCGCTTTCGGAGCCGTCGGCGAGTGGGTGGCCGAGCGCGCCGGAACGTTGAACATCTCGATCGAGGGCATGCTTCTCGCGGGCGCCTTCGCTGCGGCCATGGGATTCGACCTCACAAGCAGCCTCCTCGTCTCGCTCCTGTTCGGCATTGGAGCAGCCCTTATGGTCGCGTCGGTGCAAGCGCAGATGAGTCACCGCCTGCAGGCCGATCAGTTCGTGGTGGGACTGGCCCTGAACATCCTCGTGCTCGGTCTGGCCGGATTCCTGGACGGTGAGCTGGACCCGGCCACTCGCCGGGCGCCCACAGTCACGATCCCGCTGCTCTCCGACATCCCGCTCGTGGGCCGGGCGCTGTTCGACCAGTCATGGCTGCTCTATCTCATCTACCCGCTGATCCCGGCGTGCTGGTGGCTCGTCTACAGAACGCGCTGGGGACTCGAGGCGCGGTCGGTGGGCGAGAACCCCCAGTCAGCCGACGCGTCAGGCATCCACGTCAACCGTCGGCGCCGCCAGGCCATCTATGTCGCCGGCATCACGTGCGGCGCCGGCGGCACCTATCTGTGCCTCGCGGTGGTCGGCTCGTTCGAGGACTCGATCGTCGGCGGGCGCGGCTTCATCTCCATCGCCGCAGTCATCTTCGGAGGCTGGACGCTCCGGGGCTCGATTGCGGGCTGCGTGCTGTTCGGCACGGTGGTCTCCTTCCGTCTCTCGCTGCCCGCGCTCGGCTACCAGATCAACAACCAGATCGTCACCTCGGCGCCGTTCTTGTTGACGATCGCGGGCATGGCCCTGTTCGCCAAGCGGGTGCGGGCTCCTGACGCGCTCTCCCGGCCCTTTGTGCGAGGAATCCGATGAGTATCACGCCTACCCCGCACGACGATGCGGCGGGTCTCGTGCCCGAGACGGCGGGCACATCGCTGCTCGAGCCCCGCGAGGTCTTCGATCAGCAACTCTTCGAGCGGGAGATGGTCCGCGTCCACGGCCGCTCGTGGATCCTGTTGGGGGACACCGAGGATCTCGAACAGCCGGGGGACTACATCACCGCCCGGATCGGGCTGCAGAAGGTGATCGTCATCGTCGGTCGCGATGGCTCGCTACGCGGCTTCCTGAATTCGTGCCGTCACCGCGCGTCGAGCCTGTGCGACGACCCCGCGGGCAACACCGGACGCTTCCTCACCTGCCCGTACCACCAGTGGTCGTACCGGCTGAACGGCGAGCTCGCCGTCGTTCCTGACCAGGACCGCATGTACGGCCCCGACTTCGATCGCGCTGACTACTCCCTCGTCCCGATCCGCATCGAAGTCGGTTGGGGGAAGCTGGTGTTCGGGTGCCTGTCGGCGAGGACGCCGTCACTGCGGGACTGGGTCGCCGATCTGGGGCCGCGTTACGACCGCATGGGCATCGAGTCGACCCGCCGGCATCCACGCGAACTCGATCAGGTCTACACCATGAACTGGAAGGTGTTCCTGGAGAACGCCAACGACGACTACCACGTCCGCTTCGTGCACCCGCGCCCCGGGAGTCAGATCGATCCCCTCGGCACACGGAACCTCGCGGAGGGCTGGGTGTGCAGCAGCTACAAGCCGTACGACCGCGACCTCGACCCCGGCCCTGACTTTCCGCACGGTCCGTCCTTCGACGGCACCGGCTTCTTCGCCGACTTCATCTTTCCCAGCGTCAATCCGCTTGTGCCGGTTCCGGGGCAGTTGGTGACGGTGCGCAACGAGCCGTTGACACCGACGTCAACCAGGCTCGTGACGCGGGTCTACACCAGTGACGGCGACGAGGTTGCGGCCGAGGAGCTTCTCGACGAGATCGACCGGACCAACACCGAGGACACCGACATGATCGCGGTGCTGATGGAGGGCCTGCGCTCACCGTTCCTGCACGTCGGGCCGGCCGCGTCGTGGGAACGTCGCTCCGCCCACGTGATGGATATGGTTCGGGCCGAGACGGCGCGCGAGATCGCTCCCGGCGAGTTCACGCACAGCGGTGCCGCTAGGTAGAACGATATGGAGGGCCGATGGCCGAGACACTGAAGGAAGCCGCCTCGAAGGGCGCCCACGGAGCGGACCCCGCGCTGGCGGAACGGGTCAATGCGCTGATCTCCGAGATCGCCGAGAGGGGCGAGCAAGCCGTGCGGGAGATGTCGAGGACCTTCGACGACTGGGCGCCCGACGAGTTCCGCTTGAGCGCCGAGCAGATCGACGAGATCGTGGCCGGCGTCGATGCCGGCACTCTGGACGACATCCGCTTCGCGCAGGCCCAGATCCGCAACTTCGCCCAGGTGCAGCTCGACTCGCTGCACGGTGTCGAGGTGGAGACGCTGCCCGGCGTGACGCTGGGCCACAAGCACATCCCGGTCTCCTCGGTGGGCGCATACGTCCCGGGAGGCCGGTATCCGATGGTGGCGTCGGCGCACATGAGCGTGTTGACGGCCAAGGTCGCCGGTGTTCCGAGGGTGGCCGCTTGCACTCCGCCGATCAGCGGCAGGATTCCGGCTGAGACCGTCGCCGCGATGCATCTCGCGGGCGCGGACGAGATCTACCTGCTGGGCGGTGTGCAGGCGGTGGCGTCGCTGGCGCTGGGAACCGAGTTCGTCGACCGGGTGGATGTGCTGGTCGGGCCCGGCAACGCATTCGTGGCCGAGGCCAAGCGCCAGCTCTACGGCCGGGTGGGTATCGACCTGCTGGCCGGCCCGACCGAGACCCTCCTGCTGGCGGACGACACTGTCGACGGCGAGATGTGCGCCACCGACCTGCTGGGCCAGGCGGAGCACGGTCCCACCTCGCCCGCAGTCCTGCTCACCACGTCTCGCCGGCTCGGCCAGGACACCCTGGCGGAGGTGCACCGCCAGCTGGAGTCCCTTCCGACAGCGGACGTGGCTTCGGTGGCATGGGAGGACTACGGCCGGATCATCGTGTGCGACGACAACGCCGAGATGCTCGCCCTTGCCAACGAGCTGGCGTTCGAGCATGTGCAGGTGATGACCGGCGACGACGACTTCTTCCTCGACGGCCTCACGAACTACGGCGCGCTGTTCCTGGGGCCGATGACCAACGTCTCCTACGGCGACAAGGTCATCGGCACCAACCACACCCTTCCCACGCAGGGCGCGGCCCGCTACACGGGCGGCCTGTGGGTCGGGAAGTTCCTCAAGACGGTGACCTACCAGCGCGTCACGGACCCGGCGTCGAGCGCCCTCATCGGGGAGTACTGCAGCCGGCTGTGTGCCATCGAGAACTTCGCAGGCCACAAGGCGCAGGCCGACATCCGGGTTCGCCGCTTCGGCGGAGCGCCCGCTCTCAGCGGAGCCGGTTAGAGGCCGAAGTGGGAACGGCTGTCGTTACCGGCGCCAGCGGCGGGATCGGCTCCGCGGTCGCCGGGCGCCTGGCATCCGACGGTATGACCGTCGTCGCGGGCTACCACTCAGCCCCCGAACGCGCCGAGAGTCTCGTCGCAGGCCTGGTGGGCGACGGGCACCGCGCCATGAGGATCTCTGTGCTGGAACCCGACTCGCTCGAAGCGCTCGCCGACTACGTCTCCTCCCGTTGGGGCTGCCTCGACGTGCTCGTCAACTGTGCCGGCGTCACCGAGCCCGTGCCCCACGACGATCTCGACACCCTCACCGACGATCTGATCGATCGCATCTTCGCAACCAACTGGCGAGGTCCCTTCGCGACGATACGAGCGCTGCGCAGCCTGCTCGAGGGGGCCGACCGTCCGGTCGTGGTCAACATTTCGTCCGTCTCGGCCGTGACCGGGCAGGGCTCCAATGTCGCCTACTGCGCGTCCAAGGCCGCGCTGGACAGCATGACCCGGTCGCTGGCCCGGGTTCTCGCCCCACGGGTTCGGGTGGTCTCGGTGTCTCCGGGCTGGGTGCCGGGCGAGTACGCCGACCGCATGCCCGCAGCCGTGCTCGAATCTCAGCGGGACGAGACCCCGCTGGCCCGGCTGGCGACACCCGACGACGTCGCCGCCGCGGTGAGCGCGGCCGTCAACCACCTGCCGTTCACGACCGGCTCGGTGATCGCGGTCGATGGCGGCCGGCCGCTGGGAACGGTGTAGGCGGCCGAGCGGTCAACCGGGGTCGGGAGGCGGCTGGGTTTGCGCGCTCGAGCTTCCTCAGCGGCCGGTGGCGATGGAGACCACCTCGGATAGCAGGTCGCGGTTGGCGGCCGGGCCGGGCGAGATGATGTTCACGAAGAAGGCATCGAGACGGTGCGCGCCGATCAGGTGCTCCAGCTGGCTGCGGCACTCCGCGGGCGTGCCTGCGATCTGGTAGGAGGCCACCAGCTCGTCGGTGACGAGTTGGCCCACGGCTTCGGGGCCACCCTCGGTGAAGGCGTGCTTCAGGCCGCCGATCTCGGCATCGCTGAGGCCGAGGTTCTTGAGGACCCGGGGCGGGCTGTCCATGATGGCGTAGCCGTACAGGTGCTTGGCCTCCTCGATCATCTCGGGCTTGTAGGCCAAGCGGTCGAGGTACACGCGGGTGAGCGGCGGGGCGCCGGTCGCCGCCCTGGCCTGCTCGGTCAGTCCGAACGCGTCGCCGAGATCGGACTTGACCATCAGCACCAGGCCGTCGGCGTGGGTGCCGGCCACCGCCAGCATCCGCTCCCCGCGGGCCGCGACCCAGATCGGGATCGAGTGGGTGCCGGTTGTGAGCTGGGCGCCCTCCAGCGAGAGTCTGCGCCCCTGCCAGGTGACCGGCTCTCCCCGCCACAGCAGCCGGAGCGCCTCGATAGTGTCGGCCATCATCGCCAGCGGGGCCGATCTCTCCAGGCCCATGGGATGCAGCACCATGGTGCCGCCGGCCACCAACGTAACGAAGGACCGGCCCCCGCTCATCTCGTCGACGGTGGCGATGGCGGCCGCAGTGGCCGCCGGGTGGCGGGTGTATGGGTTGGTGACGGCTCCCAGGCGGATCGTGGTGGTGACCCGGGCCGCCGCGCCGAGCACGGCGTAGACGTCGAGCATCAGGCCCTCGTCGGCCACCATGCAATAGGAGTAGCCCAGTTCCTCGGCGGTGACGATGGTGTCGATCAGCTCAGCAGAGCCCATCGTCGGGACGATCTGCAGCCCCAGGGCTACGGGCTCGGAGGTCACGGTGCCGGCCCTACCCAAGGGTCGTGGACGGGCCTGATGACGATCGGTCCGATATCAATTCGACGGTCGGCGTGGACCAGGCTGGCCACCAGTTCGCCTACCCCGGTCGCGGGCATCATGCGGGCCCGCACAGCATCGGGGGCCTTGCCATCCCACAATTCCGTGTCGATCTGGGCCGGAGACAGTGTGATCACCCGAATGCCGCGGTCCCGTCCCTCCAGCCGCAGCACCTCGCCCAGCGCGTTGAGTCCGCCCTTGGACGCCGCATAGGCCGCGTTGCCCTCGAATGCCTGCACGGCAGCGATGCTGCTGATGAGCACGATCTGGCCACCGGATTCGCTCAGAGCCTCCCAGCCGGCCCTGGTCAGGGCCATGACTGCGCTCAGGTTGACGTCCAGCACGCGTTGCCAGTGGTCCCGAGTGACCTCGGATGCCGGTGCCTTGTCGAACACGCCCGCGCTGTGCACCATCAAGTCGATCCGGCCGTGCTCGGCGAGGACCTCCGCGACGACCCGCTCGGGCTCGCCGGGCGCGGTCAGATCAGCCGCGATCGGTGTTGCGGGCCCGTCCAGTTCCGAAGCCGCGGCCTCGAGCCGGTCCCGCCGGCGGCCCACCAGCACGCATCGGGTGCCGCGAGCCGACAGAGAGGCCGCGCAGGCTGATCCGATGCCCGAGCCGCCGCCGGTCACGACGGCCACTGCGGACTCGATGGCGGTCATCGGCCGGTTACCCGAAGAATGATGCGGTCAGCACTTCGTAGTTGATGCGTCCCGCGCTGAAGGTCCGGCCGCTGGCCAGGTTGGTGAGGTGGATCTCGGCCGGGGAGTGCAGCTCTATGGGTATCTCGTAGAAGTCCCGGCCGGCGTCCTCGTAGATCTCGATGAACGGGCGTCCATAGGCCTCGCAGGCGACGGACACCACCTTGTCCACGATCTCGGCGCACTGGGCGTTGTCGGCTTCGACGGTCACGTTGGAGATGCCGCCGTACAGCAGGCTGTCGTTGATGCGGCCCATCGAGATCAGGTCGTCGTCCACCAGGGGCGGCACCACGCCCAGGCCGTATGCGTAGCGCAGGCCTCGCAGGTCCATGCCCTCCTCGGCCAGGCGGTGAATCGACTGCTCCACGATGCGGGCCGCCACCTGCACCGCGGTCACCAGGCTGCGGTTGGGCGCGAACAGCACGTACAGGTCGCTGGGGGCCACCCGACACGCGGAGGCGATCATGTCGGCCATGGCCTCCGGGATCGGCTCGGAGGTCTGTATGGCCACCACCGACTCGTGGTGGTCGTCGCGGTAGTCGATCCACTCGAAGTAGTGGTCGAGGCTGTCGCGGTTCAGGGCCCGCCCCGGCCCGGCCAGGATGGCGGCGTGCTCGGTGCCGGGAGCCTGGAGGCGCCATCCCGCGATCTGCGACGCCACACAAGCCTCGATGGGGTGGTCGATCATCACCCGCACCGCGGTGAGCATGCGCCCGGCCAGTTCGAAGGGCTCGTAGCTGACGATGCCCAACCCCCCCAGGCTGGCCAGGGTGTAGAGCTGAGCGGCCCGCCAGCCTCCCTTGGCCTCCAGTCCCATGTCGATGACGGTCGTGCCGTTCCCGAGCCGGTCCACCGACACGCCCAGCGCGTCGGCCTCGTCGAGGATGACCCTCACCGTCTTCATTGCCTCACGGTTGACGCTGATCATGTCAGGCGGGGGTGGACTCGCGGGCGCCTAACGCGGCGTCGACGGGGATGATGGCGCCGTTCAGGTAGCTGGCCTCCGGCGAGGCCGCGAACAGGATGGCCGCGGTGATCTCCTCGGGCCTTCCGAAGCGGCCCTCGGGGATGTGGCGCTGGATGGCGGCCTGAAGGTCGGGGTCCCGCATCCCGGCCAGCAGAGCCTCGGTGGCAATGAGCCCGGGCGACACCGCGTTGACCCGCACCCCTCTGGGACCCAGCTCCAGGGCCATGGCCCGGGTCAGCCCCTCGACCGCTCCCTTGGAGGCGATGTAGGCGCAGCGGTTGACCACCCCCAGGCGGGCCAGGATGGAGCTGACGTGGACGATGGCGCCCCGGCCCCGCTCCACCATGCCGGCCGCCGTCAGCTGGCTCAGCTGGAACAGCCCCCTGACGTTGGCCCGCCAGACCGTGTCGAAGGCCTCAAGCGACAGGTCGAACATCGACGAGCGGTCGATGAGGGCGGCGTTGTTGACCAGGATCGACACCGGCCCCAGCGAGGCTTCCACCTCCTGAGCGAGACGGGCCACGTCGGTCTCGCGGCCGATGTCGGCCTGGAACACCTCGGCCGTGCCGCCTGCGTCGGCGATGGCTTCACGGGTGGTGGCCGCGCCGTCGGCGTCGCTGCGGTAGTTGACCGCGACCCGGGCACCCTCGGCTGCGAACGCTCTGGCGGTGGCCGCGCCGATGCCCCTGGACGAGCCGGTGATCAGCACGGTGTCGCCGTCGAAGCGATCAGGTCTCACGACTAGCCCCCCGCAATTGTCGTCGCCTCGGCCTCGTTGTCGGCGATCACAGCTAGAACGGTGCCCACGTCGACGGTCTCGTCCTCGTCGACCAGGATCCGGGCCACCACACCGGCGCAGGGCGCCTCCAGGTCGTTCTCGACCTTCTCGGTCTCAACCTCGGCGATCACCTCGCCCTCGACCACGTGGTCGCCCTCGTCGACGTACCAGGCCACCACGGTGCCGTCCTCCATGGTCAACCCCCACTTCGGCAATATCACATTGGTCGCCATTCAGATTCTCCTCATGAATCGCTGGATCAGTACTGGGCTGCGGTTGCGATGGCAGCGGCTATGTCGTCGGTGCCGGGGAGCACGATGTCCTCCAGGGGCACCGAGAAGGGGATGGGGGTGTCGAGGCCGTCCACCCGCACCACCGGGCCCCGCAACTGCGAGAAGCACTCCTCGCTGATGCGGGCGCTCAGCTCGGCTCCGAGCCCGCCGATCCTGGGGGCCTCGTTGGCCACCACCACCCTGCCCGTCTTGGATGCCGAGGCCAGCACGGTGGCCGCGTCGTAGGGCCGGATCGTCCGCAGGTCGACCACCTCGACCGAGATGCCGTCGTCGGCGGCCTTGGCCGCGGCGTCCAGCGCCATCGGCACCATGCGCATGGCCGCCACGACGGTCACGTCGGTTCCCTCGCGGGCTATGGCGGCCGCCCCCAACGGGGTGGTGTAGTACTCGGGGGGCACCTCGGCCCGGCTGCGGTACAGCGCTTTGTGCTCCAGGAACAGCACCGGATCGTCGCTGTCGATCGACGCCAGCAGCAGGCCCTTGGCGTCGATCGGGTTGGACGGGGCCACGATCACGATTCCGGGCACGTTGAGGAACCAGCCCTCCACGCTCTGGGAGTGGTGCGGCCCGCCCCCGAACCCGCCCCCGCAGGCGGTGCGGATCACCAGCGGAGCCTTGAACTGCCCGTCGAACATGTAGTGGAGCTTGGCCACGTTGTTGACCACCTGGTCGTAGCACTCGGCGATGAAGTCGGCGAACATGATCTCGGCCACCGGGCGCATGCCGACCATGGCCGCCCCTGCGCAGGTGCCGATGATGGCCGCCTCGGACAGGGGAGTGTCCCGCACCCGCTCGGGCCCGTACTTGGCCAGCAGGCCCTTGGTCACACCGAAGTCGCCGCCCATCTCGGCGATGTCCTCGCCGATGACGAACATCTCGTCGTGCTTGGCCATGGCCAGGTCCAGCGCATCGTTGAGGGCCCGGGTGAAGGCGACCTTGCGGACCCTGTCCCTAGCCTTGCGGGGAGTCCGGGCCGTGCGCTTGGGGGTTGCGGTGTCGGCGGCGGTCATCGTGAGTCCACCTCCCATCCGACGTAGACGTCGGCGGTTGCCTTGGCCGGGTCGGGTTCCGGGCTCTCGAGGGCGAAGGCGATCCACTCCTCGATCAGTCCGGTCATCTCCTGCTCGACGGCCTCGAGATCGTTGGGGGCCACGCCCCGCCCGGCCAGGGTCTCGCCGGCCAGCATGATCGGGTCGCGCTCCTCCTTCCAGTACTTGACCTCGGCCTCGGGCCGGAACTCCCCGGCGAAGATCCCCTGCCAGCGCCAGGTCTTGAACTCCAGGAAGTAGGGCCCGGCACCGGAGCGGATGTGCTCGACTGCGGAGCTCACCGCGGTCCAGGCCTCCACGATGTCGTTGCCGTCGACCTGCTGGCTGCTGAACCCGTAGCCCTGCACCATGTCGACGATGTCGGCCGATGCGTGACCCTCGCCCACCGGCATGGAGATGGCGTAGCCGTTGTTGATGCAGGCGTAGAGCACCGGCAGGTCCCAGATGGCCGCCATGTTGAGGCTCTCATGGAACTCGCCCCGCCCCACCGTGCCGTCGCCGATGATGGCGCAGGCCACGTTGGGCTGGCCCCGCATCTTGGCGGCCAGCGCCACGCCCAGCACGGTGGCCATGTAGGAGCCCTCCACGGCGTTGTCACCGAAGTTCCCGACGGCGGGGTCGGCCGAGTGCAGGCTGCCGCCCTTGCCGCTGCACACCCCGGTGGCCTTCCCGAACAGCTCGGCCATGACCCGTTCGCCGTCGCCGCCGTGGCGCTGCTGGGCCAGGGCGTTGATTCCGTGGCACCGGTGGTCGGGGAAGAAGGTGTCGGTGGCCTTCAGGTGCCAGGCCAGCGCGGCCTGGGTCGCCTCCTGGCCGAGGCCAGTGTGCAGCATCCCGGGCACGTTGCCCTTCTCGAACTCTCGCTCTAGCCCCTGTTCGAAGGCCCGTATCAGCCACATGTCGCGGTACAGGCCAAGCAGCGTCGACGTCTCCACTACGGCTCCTTCGGGTTGTCGATGAACTCCGACCACGGAGTGCGGGCCAGGAAGTAGGCGCCATCGTCCACTGTGCGGAGATAGGTCCGCAAACCGAGCCGGCCGATGGGTCCGAGCCGCAGCGGGTCGATGCGGCCGTCGGGGTCAGAGATAGCGGCGTCGTAGGCGACCCACACCACCTCGGCGATGACCAGGTGGACCTCGCTGAAGATCCTCCCGGGCGTTCCGAGGTCGACCACCTTGCGCACCTCGCACTCGAGGCGGGCCAGAGCCTCGCCGATGGCAGGTGATGTGACCTTGGTGGCCGGCACCGGGGTCCAGCCGGCCAGTTCGTACTCGTCCACATCGCTCGGCGCCTCCATGGCCACCGTCTCGATCCGGTCGCGGAAGACCTCCGTGGTGACGTTCACCACGAAGTCGCCGCTGGCCATGGCGTTGTTGTAGGTGTCCTTGAGCTCCCCGGTCTCCCTGAGGCCCATGGTGATGCCGAGCAGCATCGGATCGCCGGTGATGGGCAGGTAGTAGCTCATGGGCGCGATGTTGGCCACGCCGGTGGGACTGCGGGTCGACACCATGGCGATGGGGCGGGGCACCACCAACTGCGACAGCATGAACTGCCGCTCCATCGGCGGGTGCTCGGCCGGGTCGAAGGTGACGGTCCGCTGTTGGTCCACGGTGCTGGTCCCGGCCGGTGTCGCGTGGTCGCCCGCTCAGGCGCCGTTGGCGGGCCAGTGCTCGCGGTAGCGCTTCACCAGCCAGCGGTTGAACTGCACCAGCGTCTCCTCCTGCCACGAGTAGCGACCGCGGGGCGCGAGATGCGAGTTGAGGCCCTGCTGCGTCATGGCGTCTACGTAGATGTCCTGTTCGTTGAAGTTGTTGACGCCGTCCTCGGCCGCCTTGAACAGGTAGTCGAACAGGGGGTCCTCCAGCGCCGATGGCTCCAGGCAGTAGCCGATGTGGATGGTGATGTTGCCGGCGTCCTGCGGGCTGATGATGAAGTAGGCCACCTCGTCGGGGACGATGGCCAGCGCCAGCGTGGGCGGGATCAGCACGAAGCCGCCCCGCTTGCGCTGGTCGGTGGTCAGGTTGGAGAACACGGGCAGGATGCAGCGCTGGGTGGGATTGAACGAGCTGTCGATGTCGGTGAAGTGCTGGATCCGGCCGATGGCGCCGTCGTGGTCGTCCCAGGGCAGGAAGTCGTTCATGTGACTGGGAGCGAAAGTCTGGAGCGGGCCGTGCAGCCGGCTGGCGTGGTAGGGGTCGTTGAAGTTCTCCATCATGACCTTCCAGTTCCACGGAAGGTCAGGGATCGTCTTGCCTCCGAGGGTGGTCGTCGACTCCAGCCCGTAGTTGATGAGCATGTCGTCGATCTTGGTCATGGTCGGACCGAAGGGCGAGGCGTCGTGGTCGAAGTTGGCCATGATGAACCCCTGCCACAGCTCCACCTTGAGCTGCGGCAGCGGATGGTCGGACCGATCGAAGCCCTCCGTCCGCTCCATGGCCGGCGTGCCCAGCAGCTCGCCGTCGAGCCCGTAGGTCCAGTGGTGGTAGGGGCACGTGAAGCGGCGGCAGTTGCCGGATTCCTCCGCGATGACCATGCCCCGATGGCGGCACACGGCCGACATGACCCGGAGTTCGCCGTCTGAGTCCCGGGCCGCGATCAGCGGTTCGCCCGCGATGGTGATGCAGCGGAAGTCGCCTGGCTCCTTCAACTGGTCGGCCCGACCCACACAGAGCCATTCACGCTGGAAGATGGCCCGCCGTTCGAACTCGTAGAATTCCGGCGAGGTGTAGAGGACCGGCGGCAGCAGCCGGGCCTCGCCCACCGGCCCGACGGAATCGGTGAAGCTGTCTAGGAGTTCGTCGGTCAGAACCGTCATGGCTCGTTCCTCACAGTGGCGCGCGTCGGGGAGGTGGTCAGCGTGCCGCTGAACCTAGTTGGTTGGCTCGCGGCGGCTGATATCGGGAGAGTCCAGACGACCCTGAGCAGAGGAAGCCCGCTCCTAGACAACTTGTAGGGCTGCTCCGACCTGTAGGCACCGGGCGTCGGCGTGGGGTGGGGCGACGATCTGCACCGCCGTGGGCCGGCCCTCGTCGAGTCCGGCTGGCACGACCAGAGCGGGATTCCCGGTGACGTTGAACGGCAGGAAGTTGCGGGCCACCTTGTCGAGCCATAGGCGGTCGCCGTCGTCGAAGAAGGTGGCCGGATCGGGCGCGGAGGTGGGCGTGGCTGCGGTGACCAGGACGTCCACCCGCTCGAAGGCTGCGTCGAGGTCGCGCTGGACCAGACTGCGGGCTCGCAGCGCCCTCAGGTAGTCGGCGGCGCTGGTTCGGGCTCCGGCCGTGAGCCGGCAAGCGGCCGAGGGCGTGAACTCGCCGATGCGGTGGAGGTTGCTGGCGTGGTACGCGGCGAACTCCACCACCGTGATGACCCAGGCGATGATGCCGGCCAACTCGGCGTGGGGGAATGGAACCGTCTCGACCGTGCAGCCGACTTGCTTGAGGCGAGCCAGCGCGCCGGACAGGACTGTGGCCACACCGGGCGAGCTGCCTGCGGGGAGCCACCCGTCGACCACGCCGACGCGCGTGCCTCGAATCGACCGGGCCAGCGGGCCGTAGGCGGGCACGGGCTGATCGGAAGCGTAGGGATCGGTGTCGGATCCACCCGCGATCACGCTAAGCACCAACCCCAGATCCTCGACGGTGCGGGCCATGGGGCCGACATGGTCCAGCGTCCAGGACACACCGAAAACGCCGTCGCGGGGCACCCGGCCGAACGTGGGCTTGAGGCCGCTCACACCACAGTATGACGACGGCACCCGGATGGACCCGCCGGTGTCGCTGCCGAGTGCCACCGGGAAGATCCCGGCGGCCAGGCCGGCGGCCGAGCCCGATGAGCTGCCCCCCGCCCACCGACCCGGGGCGGCGGGATTGGTCACGCCGTCACCGGTCTCGTCGCCGAAGGCGAACTCCGGGGTGGTCGTCTTGGCCAGGATCACCGCGCCGGCGTCCCGCAGCCGGGCCACGACGGTGGCGTCGGCGGGAGGGACGCGGCCCGCGTACAGGCTCGATCCCGCTGTCGTGGCCAGACCGGCCGTATCGATGATGTCCTTCACTCCGACAGGGACGCCTTCCAGCGGCCCGGCGTCACCTCTTCGCCACCGTTGGGCTGAGCGTGCCGCCTGTTCTCGGGCCGCGTCGTCGTTGCGGGTCACAGCCGCTCCGATGTCGGTGTCGTTGATGCGGGTGAGGCAGGCGTCGACCATTTCGACCGGGTTGAATGCCCCCGTCTGGTAGCCATCGAGTAGTGCTGCAGCACTGAGGTCGGTCAGTTCGTCTCCAACCTTGGCAGGTTCGCTCTCCGGCGAGGGACGGGACTCCTCGACGGTCCCGGATGCAGTCCGGGCCTTTGGCGGCCCGGCTTCAGAGATCCAGCGATCGCCTGCCGCGGGACCGACGGTGTTGGGGAACGGCTCGCTCACCGATCGCAGCGCGGCGAGCTTGTCGCCCAGCGTGGCCTGGGTATCGGCCGCCAGATTCAGAATGTCCTCGGGGATCGCGCTGCATCCCCTGGTGACCGCCCAATCGTCAACCACGTCCGGTTCTTAGTTCCAGTCTCCCGGTGACCACACGAGCGGGAAGACTTGGCCGAAGGAATCGAGGGTCTGGCCCGTCTGGGGCTCTTGCTCGGCCAGGCCCGGCGGATCGGGCACCATCTGCCCTGTTCGCTGGATGTACCGGGCCTCAGGGCCGGCGAAGAGCGCGGCATAGGCCCGCCGGTCGTGTTCGAGGGTCACTCCCTCGGCCGTCCCGTGGAGCAGGTTGCCGTGGAACAGGATCACGTCACCGGGCCGGTAGTCCCAACCCATGATGTCGAACGATCCGCGATCGCGAGGCACGTCGGGGGTGGGAGGCATCGACTTGTCCATCACCACGCCGCGGTAGGCGAACCCCGAACCCCCCTTCTCGTAGACACCGCGCTTGCGAGCCAGGGCCATCCGGAGCGCGTTCTCCTCATCGGACATGTCGGGGTCGCGGCCCACCATCGGCCGGTATGTGACGTTCCAGCGGTGCGATCCGCGGACCACTTCGAGGCTGGCCGGGCGGGGCACCCGGTCCGGTGATGCCCAGGCTCGCACCAGGTGGTGGCCCTCCACGTTGTGATAGCTGGTGTCCTGGTGCCACGGGGTCGGGGCCATGAACCCTGCCCTTCGGAAGAACATCTGGTCCATGTAGAAGCGCACGGGAGCGCTGAGCACCGAGCCCACGAGGCCGCCGACGGGTGAGTCGTTGGCGAACCGGTGAAGGCTGGCGGACCGGGCGGCCAGCAGCTGGTCGGCCCGTACGGTCGCCCCCTGGGCGACCACCTCGCTGGACATGTGGTCGCGCTCTGCGTAGCACTCCTCCAGGCCGTCGGCGACCAGGTCCACCCACTCAGGGGACAGCACGCCTTCGAGCAGCACCGCTCCATCGCGGTGGAACGCCTCGCTCTCGGCGTCGGTGACCTCTCTCAGGGGCGGGGCCGAGGTCATCGGCCGCCGCCTTGGTAGGCGACCGCGGCCGCGAAGCGGTCGGTGCTGATGTCTTCGAGTCTCCATCCCGGTATGCCGACGAGCCGGACAGAGCCGCTGGTTGCGCCGGCTCTCATGTCCGGCGGGATCTCGAAGCGGGACACGTCCAACGACAGGCCCATTCCGTGGGCTTTGCTCAGTGCTTCCTTCATCGTCCAGAGCCTGAAGAACAGGTGGAGCCGATCCTGGTTGTTCGCCGCGGACAACTCCTGCTTCTCGTTGGGGCCGAACACTGCCTCGATCAACTCGTCGAGGTTCCGGTGGGGAACCCGCTCCTCGACATCGATCCCGACCTGCCCGCCGGGTGCTAGGGCGATCAGCCCGTGGGTGCCGCTGTGGCTCACGTTGAAGCTGATCGGAGCGCGCCGCCCGCGCACGGTGGCGTACGGCTTGCCGTGCCTAGAGGTCCGGAAGGCGAGATGCTCGTTGCTGCAGCCGAGTTCCCGGCACAGCACGGATCGGAGTGCGGCCCGGCACAGCGTGAACCGGTGCCTGGGACTCTCGTACACGAACCGTTCTCGCCGGCGCTGCTCGGTGCCGTCGAGCCACTGCAGGGCGCGCAGCTCACGCCCATCGCCGGTCGACAGGTCTACATGCAGTACGCGGACATCATCGAAGGCGCGGAACGCACTGCACCAATGCTCTGACCCCTCAGTTGCCGGAAGGACCGGCGTGAGGAGCTTCCCGGACGGGAGAGGAGTCAGGAGACCTCCGCGTCAGCCCTACTGGGCGTCCAGATACGCGATCAAGTCGCTCGGCGTCAAGAGCTCTGCGAACTCTTCGGCCGGAATGTCGACGCCGAACTCCTCGCACACGAGCCTCCAGAACGCCACCACATCCGTGGAGCTGACTCCTGCGTCGACGATGTTGAGATCCGGGGTCAGCGGCGAGCCTGCCTCGCGGCCCTCGATCTGGAGGTTCGCGTCCACAAGTGCTCGAATCCGTTCTTCGGTGGATGACATCCTGGTTCCTTTCGTAGCTGTGAGGGAACGTCAGCGGGAGCCTAGTGACACTGCTGCTCCTGTCAATTCAAATTTTCTGGAAAAGCCGGTCACTTTTTCTGGACTAACCGGGACTAAGTGGCTCCACCCAGTGGCGGCGGCGCTCGAATGGATAGCCCGGCAGCGATACACGGGATCGGACTTCACCCTCGAACAGCTCGCGGAACGCCGCATCACGCCCGGCCTCGTAGTCCGCCGCGACGGCCTGCACCGGGCTGGCCTCATGATCCTGAGCCCTCTGCGGTTGCCCGGCCGCAACCGCCTGCAGTCCCTCGCGCAGAGACTCGATGTCGCTGAACAGGACTGCGGAGCGACAATCGAAGTGGCTGCGTCCCACACTGGCCGTCCATGCCATGTCGGCCAGCAGTTCTTCGGGCGAGGGGCTTGCGGGTGAGGGTTCGGCGCTCCGCTGGTCAAGCCATGAGAGGAAGAGGCCGGCCAGCTCGCGGAGGGCCTTATCGGATCGCGCCGACAGCGGAAGCAGCCGCGTCCCGGGGACCGGCTGCGAAATGCCGGCCGTTCCCGCTTCGGGGCCCGCGTCGTACCCTTCGAGCACCAGATGAGCGTTGGCGCCGGAGATCGCGAACGAACTCACTGCGGCCAGCCTGGGCCGCGTGTCGGATTCCGGCCAATCCGTCGCCTCGGTGGTGACCCGCACCGGCAGGCGCTCCCAGTCGATCTGCTCGCTGGGTTCGGTCAGGTGCAGATGCCTGGGGATCTTGCCTCGGTTCATGGCCAGCACCGTCTTGATGACACCGGCCACGGCCGATGCGCACTCCAGATGGCCGATGTTGGTCTTGACCGAACCGACCAGCAGGGGCTCCTCGGGGTCGCGGCGGCGGCCGTAGACGCTGGCGGCCGCGTTCATCTCGACCGCGTCGCCGAACGGCGAGCCCGGCCCGTGGGCCTCGAGATAGTCCACTTCCGCGGGCATTACTCCCGCTCGCTCCAGGGCCTGCTCCATCGCTTGCATCTGCGCCGGGCCGTTGGGCTGGGTGAGGCCGAGGCCAGTCGCGTTCTGGTTCACGGCCGTGCCCCGGACCACGCCCCAGATCCGGTCGCCGGCGGCGATCGCATCGTCGAGCCGCTTGAGCACGATCATGCCGCAGCCCTCGCCCCGAACGTAGCCGTCCGCGCCGGCGTCGAAGGCCCGGCACTGCCCGCTGGCCGACAGCATGCCGGTCTCTTCGAGGAACTTCGCGATGGACGGGGACAGGACGGCGTTGGCCCCTCCGGCCAGAGCCATGTCCACTTCGTCCTGTTGCAGCGCGGTGACCGCGTGGTGAATGGCGACCAGCGATGAAGCGCAGGCCAGGTCGAACGGCACGGCCGGTCCGGCCAGGCCCAGAGTGAAGGCGATCCGTCCGACGGCCACGCTCGAGGTCGTGCCGAAGTAGCTGTCGCCCCGGCCGGCCGCGGCGATCACCCTTCGGTACTCGCTGCTGCCGCCGATACCGGCGTACACCCCGGTGCGGCTTCCCTTCAGGCCGGACGGATCGATGCCGCCGTCCTCGAGTGCTTGCCATGCCGTCTCGAGCAGCATTCGTTGCTGGGGGTCCATCATTCGGGCCTCGATGGGCCTGATCCGGAAGAAGCCCGCGTCGAACTGGTCGATGCCCTCGACGAACGCTCCGATCCGGCTGCCGGGATCCGGGTTGTCCGGATCTCCGGCGGCGCCGTTCCAGGGACCGGGGTCCCGACGCCCGTCGGTGACCGCGTTCTCACCTGCCTCCAGGAGGCGCCAGAAGCTGTCCAGGTCGGGCGCGCCGGGGAACCGGCAGGCCATGCCCACGATGGCGATCCCCTGGTTACCGGTCATGCTCGGCGGCGCGACCGGCGCCGCGGGGCTGTCCTGCACGGTGGCGGCCGCTGGCACAGGGTCGCTCCCGTCAGCCTGCTCCGCCCGCTCGGGCCGTTCCGGTGGTGCCGGCCGCTCCGTTCGGCCAGTCTCGGCGGGGTCGGTAGGGGCCTGTATGGCGAAACGCGCGTTGGCACCGGTGTCGGCGTGCTCGATCGTGCACAGTTCGGCCAGCTCCGATGCCAGATGGGCGGCGAGGCTCTGAACGCTGGGATAGTCGAACACCACCGTGTTGCCTGCCGAGTAGGCGCCGGCGAAGCCGCGGTTCACACGGTTCCTGAACTCCACCGCCATCAGCGAGTCCATCCCCAGATCGGCGAACTCGGCCGACGGAGCCGGCAGGTTGGGCAGGCGCATCACCGCTTGCAGCTCCCGCCGCAGGAACTCGATCAGGATCTGCTCGTGCCCGGCCGGTGGCGACTGGCCCAACTCCGAGAGCAGATCGGCCTGCGTCTCCTGATGCTCTCCGGAACGGCCGGCCGCGGCCAGCAGGTCTTCCACGAACGGCGAGCGATGCTGGCCGCCCTCCGCCACCACTTGCCAGTCCACCGACGCCACCATGGGCGCCGTCGGATCCTGCCGGACGAGCCGGTCGAACGCCCTCAGGCCCTGCTGGGGGGTGATCCAGCCCGTCCCGGCTGCCTCCAACTGTCCGGCGATCCGTTCCCGGTGCTCCTCGGCCTCGCCGAGGCCCGACCACGCTCCCCACGCGATGGATTGTGCTGCCAGCCCCTGCGACCGGCGATGGGCCGCGAGCACGTCGAGGAAGGCGTTGGCTGCTGCATGGTTGGCCTGACCCGCGTTTCCCATCACGCCGGCCACGCTCGAGAACAGCACGAACAGGTCGAGGTCGAGGTCCATCGTGGCTCGGTGCAGCTGCCAGGCACCCAGCACCTTGGGCCACAGCACTTGCTCGAACCTCTCCCAGCTCTGGTTTTGCAGCGAGGCGTCCGACAGCACGCCCACGCTGTGGATGACTCCGCCCAGCGGCGGCAACGTGTCGGCGATGCGGCCCAGCATGGCGTCCACCGCGGCCGCGTCGGTCATGTCGGCCAGCTCCACGCTCACCGTGGCGCCACGCTCGCGCAGCCCGTCGATGACGGCCGCGGCTTCGGGATCGGGGTCGCGCCGACCGTTGAGCACGATGGCGCCGGCCCCGCGGTCGGCCAGCCACTCGGCCGTCGTGCAGCCGATGCCGCCCAGGCCGCCCGTCACCAGGTAGGTCCGATCGGCGCGTAGCCGTCCGGTCTCTAGCGGCGACGATGCGAAGACGATCTTGCCGATGTGGCGGGCGGCCTGCATGTACTTCATGGCCGGACCGGCCTCGGCCAGCGACCACCGGGTGTGGACCAGCGGCTTCAACTCGTCGGCCTCCAGGCGTTGCATCACCCGCCTCAGCGCTTCGCCCGGCTGGGCCGGGTCGTGCTCCTTGAGCACGTCCAGTTCCAGGATCCAGTAGCCGACATCGGGCCGTGCCTGCGACATCTCGTCGTGGCTGAGGATGTCCACCCTGGCCATCTCCACGAACCGGCCGCCCTGCGCCAGGCACGCCAGGCTGGCGTCGATGAAGCCGGGGCCGGTGAGGCTGTTGAGCACGACATCGACGCCGGTGCCCCCGGTGGCTTCGAGGATCTGGTCCGAGAACTTCGTGGAGCGGCTGTCGAACACGTACCTCACGCCCAGCGAGCGCAGGTAGGCCTGCTTTGGGGCGCTGGCGGTGGCGAACACCTCGGCTCCCGCGGCCTGGGCCAGCTGGATGGCGGCTAGGCCCACCCCGCCGGCGCCGGCGTGAACGAGGACCTTCTCACCGGAGTCCAGACCCGAGCAGTCGAACGACAGGGCGGCCGACACGAACGCGGTCGGCATCGTCGCCAGCGCGGCGGCGGGAAGGTCGGTTGGGGCGGGGGCCACCATCTCCTCGGACGTCACCGCCTCCGAGGAGAAGGTGCCGAAGGCCAGACCGACCACCCGGTCGCCCTCCTGCACCGTCGTCACGCCCGGCCCGATTTCGAGCACCCGCCCGCAGAACTCGCCGCCCAGCAGACCCTCGTCGATCACGCCCAGTGATCGGAACATGTCCCAGAAGTTGAGCCCGGTGGCCAGCACGGCCACACGGACCTCGCCGGCTGCCAGCGGGTGGTCCGGCGCGGCTTCCACACAGAGTCCCTCCAGCGCGCCCTGAGGATCGGGTTCGAGCAGCCAGGCCGACTCGCCGGCCGGCTCCGGCAGGCTCAGGCGCTCTGTGCCGGTGGAGGTCCGCACCAGCCGGGCGGTCTGGCGGTGCCCGGTGCGGTAGGCGATGTGCGTTTCGGGATCGGGGTACAGGAACTCTTCGGAGAGGTCGGGCAACGGCATGTTCTCCGCAGGGTCTAGGTCGATCATCCGCGGCTGGAGGTGGGCTGCCTCCCGGGCCGCTACCTTCCCGAAACCCCACAGCGCCGCGCCGGCCAGACCGTCGACCCGTTCGTGGGCCAGCACCTGGCCGCCCCGGGTCACGAACCAGACCCCCTTGGCCACGGCCACATCCGCGTCGGCGAGGCCCTGCATGAGCGCTAGCGCAGTAGCGGTGGCCCTCTTCACGTCGGTTGCCAGTTCACCGGTGGCGGCTTGGGCGCCACGGTTGTCCAGGGCGGTGAAGTGCCCCACCCCGCCCAGAGGCACCGCCGGCGGGAGGTTCTCGAACAGTGCGAGCCAATCGGAGCGCCGTTCCATGTCGATGGCTGCCCACGAGATCCCGCTGGATTGGGGAACCGGAACCTGCTCGGTCCCTGTCTTGTCGGTGGCCAGCACGACCGTCTGGTTGCGGGAAGCCAGCCGGGCGGCCAACTCGCCGGCCACTCCGGCCTTATCGGCAGCCAGGACCCACACTCCCGGGCGCTCGGTCACCTGCGCCGGTCCCTGGGCCAGGATCACGCCCCGATCGGGCTCCTGGTCGGGATCGGACTCGTCCGCTCCAAGGACTTGGGCCCCATCGAAGCCGGCATCGGCGAGTGCCTGCCGCCAGACGGCGGGGCCGGCCAGGGCGTGGTGCGGCCGGCAGGAATCGGCGAAACGCCACCAGCCGTCCAGCTGCCCGAATGTCAGGTCCAGCCAGCCTTGCCCCCGCAGGTTCTCGAGAGCCACGAGATGGCCCGACGGTGCCAGCAGGTTCCGGCAGTGCTCCAGCGTCTCGGACAGGTAGCGGGTGGCGTGTAGCACGTTGGACGCGATGAGCAGGTCGTAGCTGTGGAAGTCGAAGCCTTGGGCGGCCGGGTCCTTCTCGACGTCGAGCACCCGGTACTCGATGCACGCCTCGCGGCCGCCGAAACGTCCCTCGGCTTCAGCGAAGAAGCCCGCGGAGATATCGGTGTAGATGTAGTCGAACCGCCCCTCGGGCAGCTCCGGCAGCACCGCGGCGGTGGCCGAGCCGGTGCCGGCACCGACCTCGATCACTCGCAGCCTCCGGTCCTCGGGCAGCTGTTCCAGCAGGGCCGCCACCGCGTCGGCCAGCATCTGGTTGGCCGCCCTTGCCACCGGCGCCTTGAGATACAGGTCGGCCGCGGTGGGCTCACCGCTGCTGAACAACAGCGTCAGCGGGTCGGTGTCGCCCGTGAGCACCCCGGCCAGGGCGTCGGCGCTGCGCCGGAACAGACCGATCTCGGTCGAGCCGTGCTCGTACCGGCCGGCCATCTCGGCCGCGAACTCCTCTGGGTCCCGAGGCATCTCCGGTGACAGGGAACCGATGGATCCAGACTTGACAACGAAGTTGTCACCGGCCGCCTCGACCACACCCGCCCGGGCCAGCAACTCGAACAGCCGGCGGAAGACGCGGCCGTGCTCGGGCAGCACTCCCAGTTGCTGGCGCAGGCTGTCGGGCTCGATCTCGTCGCCCCCGGTGTGCTGCCAGCCCAGACGCTCCAGCGCCCGCAGCGCATATCGCCACGACAGCCGCTCCAGGTCGGTCAGCAGGCTGGCCCGGCCGGCTGTGTCCACCTCTGCGGCCTCCAGGTACGCCGCGAACGGGCTGGAGCGGGCGGCTACCACCGCTGGGCTTGGAAGGAAGTCGGCGGGCACCACTCCGTCGGGCAGGGGTCGGTCCCGCCACGCAACCTCGTACAACAGGTCGTCGAGCCCTTCGGACGCCGAGAGCAGAGCCGCCCGGGTGGCCCGCTTGACGGTGTAGGAGTCCAGGCCGCCGAGACTGGTGCCGTCGAGGGTGTAGAACCGAAGGTCGGCCGCGATCACCTCACGGGGCCCTGCCGGTTCGCCCTCGGCACCGCCCCTGGGCTCGCGAAGGCGGGCATGGCAGAGCAGTCGGCCTTCCAGTGGGCCGTCGAGCCACAACCGCTCCCATCCGAACGGCAGGTAGGGGGAACCGTCCTCCGCTCCGGTGGTGCGTCGAGCGGCGGCCATCACCTGGAAGCAGCCGTCGAGCAGGAGAGGGTGCATCACCGCGCCGCCGCCGTCCACGCCGTCGGGCAGGGCCACCTCGCCCAGCGCCTCGCCGTCGCCAACCGACAGCGAGTGCAGCGTGCGGAACGATTCGCCGAGGTCCACTCCCGCATCGGCCCGGGCCCGGTAGAACTCCGCGATGTCGACCGCGGTGAGATCGGCTCCGAGTTGCTCCAGTTCTAGCGGCTCGGTACTGGGCGATGGGCTGGTACCGGACGACACCTGACCCTGGGCGTGCAGGGTCCATCCGTCTTCGCCGTCGGACCGGCTGAACGCCTCGAATCGGCGTGGTGCCGCCCCGTCGGCGGGGTCGAGCACGAACTGCACGCTGCGTCCGGCGGCCTCGGCGGCGTCCTCCGGGTCGTCCTCTTCGAAGATCATCGGGCTGTGGAGTTGAAGGTCCTCCACTATCAGCGACCTTGAATCACCCTGCGGTTCGCAGGCCGCCGCGGCCATCGAGCCGTAGAGCGCGCCAGGCATGATCACCCGCCCGTACACCCGGTGGTCGTCGAGCCACGCCGGATCGGACGAGAACATCTCAGTGGTGTAGAGGGTCTCGCCCCGAGGGGAGTCGTGGCGTGTTCCCAGCAGCGGGTGGCCTGCGGTCTGCCTACGCCGGCGAGGAGGCTCAACCCAGTGGCGCTGGTGCTGGAACGGGTAGCCGGGAAGGGGGACGCGGCGGCGGCTCTCGGTTGCGAAGAGGCCCTCGAACGACAGATCGACTCCGGCGCCGTAGGCGGCTGCCACCGCGTCGAGGAACCCGCTGCCGTCAAGCGGGTCCGGCTTGCCGGCCGACGGTTTCCGCATGCTGGAAGCGATGGCCGGCTCGGGCGTGCCGGGTTCCTGAGGCCATGCGGTGGCGACGGTGGGGCCCAGAACCGTGTCGGGGCCGATCTCGATCACCGTGTCCACGCCGATTGCGGCCAGCGTCTCGACACAGGTGCGGAACGCGACCGGGGCTCGGGCCTGGCGCCGCCAGTACCGGCCGTCGAGGGCCTGGCCCGCATCCAGCACCTGGCCGGTCATGCTGCTCACGTACGAGACCGACGGCGCCTCGGTCTCGATGCCGTCCACCACCGCCTCGAGATCGTCCAGGGCCGGCTCCACCAGCGCGCTGTGGTAGGCCGGGCTCTTGCGCAGCCTGCGCACCCACACCTTCTCGGACTCGAAGCCTTCGAGAAGGCTCTCGACCTTGCCGGCCGGGCCGCTGATCACCTGGTGCATCCCGTTGTCGGCGGCCACGCTCGCCGGTGAGCCTCCGGTCGAGGCGTTGAGCTCCTCGACCGCAGCTGCCACCCGATCCGGGGTGGCGAACACCGCGGCCATGGCACCATCCTCGGGCAGCCCACCCATGAGCTCGCCGCGGGCGGCCGCGAACCGCAGTCCGTCCTCGAGGCTGAACACCCCGGCGGCATGGGCGGCCGCGATCTCTCCGAGACTGTGTCCGACGACCACATCGGGCTGGACTCCGACGTTGGACCAGAGGCTGGTCAGGGCGCACTCGATCGCATAGATGCAGGGCTGGGTCCAGGCCGGATCGTCCAGATCTTCCGCATCGGCGCCGGAGCCGAACATCACCTCGAGCATGGAGACGCCGCGCTCGGCTCGCAGCACCTCGTCGCAGCGGTCGAGGACGGCCCGGAAGACCGGTTCGGAGTCGTAGAGGGCGCGGCCCATGCCTACCCACTGGCTGGCCTGGCCCGTATAGGCGAAGGCGACCCTGGCGGCCGCCCGGCGCGGCGTTGGCTCATCGCCCTCCGCTATCGCCTGCAACCCCGCCCTAAGAGAATCGCCGTCCGAGAACACCACGCCGGCCCGCCGGGCGAAGTGGCTCCGTCCCACTCCTGCCGTCCAGGCTGCGTCCGACAGCAACTCGTCTGCCTCCTCGCCGTCGGACGGATCCTCGAAGCGCTCCTCGAGCCACTCCACGTAGCGCGCCGCCGTCTCTCGTAGGGCATCACCGGTCTTGGCCGACAAGGGCAGCAGCCGGGCAGGGCGAGCTGGCGGTGCTGCTGTTGTCCCAGCGTCCGCTGGAGCATCGATGGCGACGGGTCTGGACGGTCCGCGCAGCCAGCGCTGCGGGTCGTTGCCCTCGACGGCGGCGTCCGGGGCTCCGTATCCCTCCACCACCACATGGGCGTTGGTGCCAGACCAGCCGAACCCGCTCACCCCGGCCAGCGGCCGGCGCTCGCCGTGGCGGGGCCAAGCTGTGGGCTCCGCGGTGACTTGCATCGGCAGCCGCTCCCACGGAATCTCGGGATTCGGGTCACGGAAGTTGAGATGGGAGGGGATGACCCCTCGCTTCATGGCCAGCATCACCTTTATCAGGCTCGCCGCGCCGGCAGCCGACTCCAGATGGCCGACGTTCGTCTTGACCGACCCGATCAACAGTGGACGGTCCCGCCCGGCGCGATAGGCCATGCCGGTGGCCTCGGCCTCGATCGGATCGCCGACCGGCGTGCCGGTGCCGTGGGTTTCCACATAGTCCACGTCCGCAGGCGCGACGCCCGCCCAGGCCAGCGCATCGGCGATCACCTGCTGCTGGGCCTCGCCGTTCGGGACGGTGAGACCCTGGCTGGCACCGTCCTGGTTCAGCGCCGTGCCCCGGATCACGCCCCAGATCCGATCCCCGTCGGCCTCGGCGTCGCTGAGGCGCTTCAGTACCAGGATCCCGCATCCCTCACCGCGCACGTAGCCGTTGGCGGCCGCGTCGAAGGTCTTGCAGCGCCCGTCGGGCGCCAGCATCCCCGCGTTGCCACGCAACTCGAAGAGCCGGCCCGACAGGATGGCGTGCACCCCGCCGGCCAGAGCGAGATCGGCCTCACCCCGCTGGAGGCCGGACACCGCCTGGTGCACGGCCGCCAGCGATGAGGAGCAGGCCGTGTCCACCGCCATGGCCGGGCCCCGCAGCCCGAGCGCGAAGGCGACCCTCCCGATGGCGGTGTTGAACGAGGTCCCGGCGACGGAGTAGAGGCTGGCCGCCGGCTCCGCGGTGTCGTTCCCGTCGAGCACCAGAGCCCGGTACTCGTTGTTGCTTATCCCCGCGTAGACACCGGTGCGGCTGCCCTTGAGCCCGTCCGGGTCGATGCCGGCGTCCTCCAGGGCCTGCCAGCTGACTTCCAGCATCAGCCGCTGTTGCGGGTCGAGCAGTTGGGCCTCCACAGGCGAGATGCGGAAGAAGGCTGCGTCGAACTGGTCGATCCCGTCGATGAAGGCCCCGAACCGGCAAGCGCTGTTCTGGACTGCGGCATCGCGGAACAACTCCCCGACACGGCCGACGCCCGAGCCGGGCTCGCCCTCGCTAATGGCGCTGGCGCCTTCGTCCAGGAGCCGCCAGAAGGCGGGTACATCGGGCGCGCCGGGGAACCGGCACGCCATGCCCACAACCGCTATCGGCTGGCCTGATGGACCGGGCTCCCTTGGAGCGATCCGTGGCCCCGATTCAAGAGCCATGCGTCTTCCTCTCCTACGTCACCAACGAGCGTAGTGGGCCAAGTGTCATGCGAGCGTTTAGGAGCACGTTCGAAGACGCCGTGCTGCCTGTGGCAACATGGCTCGGGATTGTCGTGAGCAACTGGTTTGCAGAACGCTAACATTAGGAGCGTGTGGATCGTTCTCAAGCGGTGTGATTCCACTAACGTCTTGATGTCAGCGAACTCGACAAGAACGACTGGTCGGCTCGAGAGATCCGTATTGGAAGTAGATAGTCGATTTGCAAATCTTGACGTTAGCACACTATTCGGATTTGGAAAGGGATCGCGTTAGACATGACTAGCGATGACACAGTAGCCAGCTCAAGGAGGGACATAGTTGGGTTCCTAAGTTATGTTCGTGACGACGATACTACGGACAGAGGCCGCATTACTGAACTAAGGAAGCGTCTCGAAGCTGAAGTTAAGATGCAGACTGGTAGTAGCTATCCGATATTTCAAGATCGGGATGACATATTCGTAGGACAACGATGGGATTCCCGTATTCAGCGTTCAATCGATGACACTTCACTCCTCATCGCGATCATAACGCCTTCATACGTAAGAAGTGAAGCATGTAGGCAGGAGATTGAGTTGTTTAGGCTTCGCGAGCGCCGTCTCAATCGTGATGATCTGGTTATACCGATTCTGTATGTAGACACTCCAGCACTAAACGATCCTGAGGATGAGGTTGCTCAAGATCTTGCTAGCCGTCAATACTTTGACGGCAGGGATCTCCGCTTTGAGGAACTAGACTCAAACAACGCAAGACGCGACCTGGCACGACTCGCGGGACAGGTAGTAAAGGCGATCGAACGGTCTCGACATTCAGATGTGGGTTCTATCGTTCCTGATGATGTTCCAGTAGACGACAGCCCAGGCTTCTTGGAGCTGCTCGCTCAGGCTGAGGAGGCATTCCCGCTGCTCAATGACACACTAGAATCGCTCGCTGCGACACAGCGCCAAGTGGCCGATATCACGACGGTCGCTACCGAGGAGATCAATGCCGCTCGAGGATCAGGAAGACCGTCGTCAGCCACCCTAGCCGCAACTCAACGCTTCGGCAGGCGTCTAGAGGTTCCTACATCTGAGATGGAGAGTCTAGTGGTTGACTATCTGGATCAGCTCGCACATGTGGACGGAGGGATTGAGGTGCTTGTTGAGCAGATTCCGAATCTCAGCCCTGATGAGATCCAAGAGGCATACAGACTACAGGAGAGTCTGAATAGTCTAGACGACTCAGTTGCCGAGGCCTTTACTTCTCTTGAGGGATACCGTCAGGCACTAGGTTCTGCCCACAGACTCAGCAGTTCGTTGAGGCCGGTACTTGGTAGGCTATCCGGTGCTACACGCAAGATCCTAGACAGTAGACCGGTGTATAGTTCTTGGAACAGAGATATCGCTGATGCATTGACACGATGGAGCGAAGATCAAACGGAGTGAAATCTCGTTGTGACATCTAGGTGTCCAGATCACGTGAATGATCTGCAACCACACAAGAATTCAGTGAGGCAGAGATAGCTCTCGGAGGCCTCTACTCGTAAGTGAGAAGATGCACGGTCCGACTCGTGAGGTGTCAATATCGGCTATCCTGTCCCAATACTTGATGATGAGATTGTAGATGTCATCTTGTCTCATGTTGGATCTCCCGGTTAGAATCACAGCGCGGACTCCAGCCTCGCGGAGTTTCCTGCGCTCCACTGGCCGAGTTCTGATCTTCTTGTCTCTGGTTATGAAGAGTAGATTCCTGCCGCGCGCGCCGATTGCTTGGAAGATATCGATGTCTTTGGCGCCGAGCGGCAGCTCTGGGATGTCTTCATGACCGGTATACAGAACGAGGCCAGCCTCGGGGATCTGCCTTAACATCCTCCCGACTGGGAGGATGTTCTCATCTGCGAAGAGGCCCCGGATCTCACGCAACGTTCGAGCAGCGCACTGCGTCGTGCACTGCTTCCGGAGTGATGTCCCACATCTTGGCGACGACCTCTGGCTGCTCGCCAGCGGCGAGGGCCTCGACGATGGTGGCGACCCGCAGGCGGCGTCCGGCGATAGTCGGTTCGCCTGACGCGTATTCGGGATCGATCACGACATTACGCGCCATGCGGAATCGGCCTACAGTGTCGCCGTCGTAGTCCGCGGCCTGCTGGAAGCGCTGAACCTCAATCGAAGGCGTGATGATCTGGCCGGTGCGTACCACTAGGCGCAGGGACGGCTGCAGGTTGGTGTCTTCCTGCACGCTCAGCACGAGTTCACGACCTTCCGCGCTCATAAAGGGCTGAGCGGCGGCCAGCGGATACGGCGTTTGGAACAGTTCGCGGAGAGCCATGATTGCGGGGCGCATCCGAAATACGGAAACGCCTTGACGCCGATACTCCGAGATAAGGCGTGCTTCCACAAACTCGCCCCAGGTGACAATGTCAGAGCCGGTCGTCCCGGCCCGCACGAGTGGCTCGTAGTGACGATCTCGCCGCGAGTAACCGTCGATCCAACGGCCAGCTGTGCCGGCCGACAGATCGAGCAGACGATCTGCCTGACTCATGTTGTACACGACACGATCCAGCAGCGAGATCACATCACCCATATTGCCTCCCTGCACTTATCCACACTGATCGTCACATCAAAGCTAGCGCTGCGCGTCGCGCGCGGCGCGCGACTTGGCTGAGCTTGTGCTAGAGCGCCGCGAAAGCGTTTCTTGACAGCGCAGTTAGCGCGTGGGACCGAGTCAGGCAAGGCCGATCGGCTCCAGGAACTTGCGCATAATGGCCACACAGTTGTCCGGCTGCTCCAACTGGAGGAAATGCGTGGCGTCGGGCAGGAAGTCGTAGTCCACTGTCAGCATCTCGCCGAAGTCCAGCGTCGGAAGGTACGAGTAGGGCAGCGTCGGATCGGCGCCGATCACCTTGGTCGGGCATTGCAGAGCATCCAGATCGACCAGCACCGCGAAGATCCTGGCATGAGCCATGATCTGCGCCTCGTGCTCCCGGGGGAAGCGGAGTTCGAAGCCGGAGCCGTTCTCAGCCTCGCGCAGGGTGGTGCTCGCCATCAGGTGATGAACACCGGGGACCATTTGCCTGAACGGGGGCAGGAAGGCGAGCAGGTCGGCGTAGGCCTCCAGGGTCTTGAACTGATAGGTGCGCTGCTCGGCCATCTTGGCGGCGCGCTTGATGGCCTCGTCGAACTCGTTGCGGGTCTCCACCGGCTTGCGCAGGGGGGGATCGAACAGGACGAGAGCCGAGAACCGGCGACCTTCGGTGGTGGACAGCAGGGGCGCCAGCGACGACACCGAATGGAATACGCCCACTTGCGGCTTGGCGCCGAAGTGGCTGTCGATGGCGTCGAGGACCCGGTCATGGTCGTCGACGAAGGTGGGGACGGTGTGGTCCGACAGTGGACTGGCCGCGTTCCAGCCGTGGCTCCTGAGGTCGTAGACGACGACGTCGAACTCGTCGGTCAGCAGCGACCAGAACGGGTAGTAGAGATCAATCGAGAGACCGATGCCGTGGCTCAGGACGAGCCTGGTTCCCTCCGGGTTCCCGTGCCGGCGCACGGCAATGGTGGAATCCCCCTCCACCGGTACCTCGTGGACCGACAGTGGCTCGGGAAGGATCCAGTCAGCTTCCGAGGCCATCGGGTGGATCGTACCGGGTGCCGGGGCCGGCCCCGAAGGCCGGGCTAGCCCGTCTCGCTGACTTGTACCGTCACGACATCGAGCCCATGGAACTTCTGGTGGTGCACCGACGAGGCGTAGTGCTTCAGCAGCCTGAGTGAGATCTCGCCCTCCTCCATGCCCGCCGCGCTCTGAGACTC
Source organism: Acidimicrobiaceae bacterium (assembly GCA_009842325.1). Lineage (GTDB taxonomy): Bacteria > Actinomycetota > Acidimicrobiia > Acidimicrobiales > Aldehydirespiratoraceae > Aldehydirespirator. Next base: position 139,316 of record VYFQ01000035.1, read on the forward strand.
CTCGCCTAGGTGGGCCAGCCGATCCTCGAGGTTCTGCTCGTCGAACACGGCCAGGAACTCCATCTCCACAACCGTGCCGCTGTGACGGGCCACGACGATCAGGCTGGGCGCGCCGTCAACGGAGCGGTCGCCTCCCTGTTGCAGCAGGCTTGCCAGTGTCTCATCGCCCGCCGAGCGAAGTCGCTGTGCCGCAGGCTCGTCCCATCCGATGTCGGCCGCGAAGCCGCGGAGGAACTCGTCGATCTCGCGGACGGCCGATGGGTGCAGGTCGACCCGCAGGCGCGCCCGCCGGCCCCGGCTCGTCAGCTCCACGAACTGGGTAATCAGCACCGCGACGAGAGCGCCGGCCAGCATGCCGTTGTCGAGCAGCGGTCCCCATGTCTCGCCCATCAGGTCTGCGCCGATGGTCTGGTTGTCCAGGCCGACGCCCACCGAGAACGCGATTCCCACGGTGAGGGCCTTGCCCCGGTCGAGGCCGTCACTGACCACAGTCTGGATGCCGCTGACGAAGAGGATGCCAACGGCGGTGAGCAGGTAGGCGCCCATGACCGGGCTGGGGATGGCGAGGAGCACGGCCGTCACCTTGGGCAGCAGGGACAGCACCACCATGAGCGCCCCGACGGCGTAGCCGACCCGGCGAGCGGCCACGCCAGTGAGGTTGATCAGTGACGGGCTGGACGACGAGTAGACGCTGGTCGGCGGCGTGCCGGCCAAGCCTGAGAGCAGGATGCCGATCCCGTTGGTGTTGAGCGAACCCTGCACCAGCCGGAAGTCGGTCACTCGGGGCCGGCGCCATGAGACCTGCTGGATGGCGATGGAGTCGCCTATGTTCTTCACACTGCCCACCAGGGCCACCACCACGAAGGCCGGCAGCAGCGCCCAGAAGTCGACGCCGGGAGTCAAGTCGAGTCCGGGGAACCCGCTGCCGGGCAGCCCGATCCATCGGGCGTCGCCGATGTGTTCGACGTCGTACGCGCCGAACAGCACGGCTACCGCGCATCCGGCCGCGATGGCGATGAACGGCGACCAGATTCGCCAGGATCCCGACACGCGCAGCGACAGGGCGACCACCGCCGTGAGCGTGACCAGGGCAGCCAGGGGGCCGGCCGCGGCGGGTGCGGCCTCGGGCACCTCGTTGACCCGGTCGAGCGCCACGGGCAGGATCGCGGCCGCGATCAGCATCAGCACCGTCCCCGACACGACCGGAGTGAGGATCCGGCGCACCAGCGGGAGCCAGACAGACAGTCCGAGATAGAAGAGCGACGCCGCCACGGTGAGGCTGGCGAGTAGGGCCGGGCCTCCGGCCACCAGCGCCAGCACGGAGATGGCCACGTAGTTGGGCGTGGGCCCCATGATCAGGATGTGCCCGCCGCCGAGCCGCCAGAACCGGCTGGCTTGCAGCACGGTGAGTATCCCGGCGATGACCAGGGACGCGAACACGGCCCAGGTGAGGTAGCTGTCGTCTTGGTCACCGGCGCGGGCGGTTATAGCCACGATCAGCACGATCGTGGCCAGCACCAGCATGACCCCCTGAGCCCCGACGCTGAGCGCGATCAGCGGCGGGCAGGGCTCGTCCGGCTCGTAGCGGATGGCCTCGTTGGCTCCCGGTGATGTCATCGGCGCCTCTCATTGTCGCACCGTTGCCTTTGATCGCGTCGTGAGTCCACGGCCGAGCGGCGTGGCTACCATCACCGCATGGCTCGGATCGACATGGTGCATCCGGACAATGTCGAGGGGACCTGGTTCGTCGACACGCGCTGTATCCGGTGCGACGCCGCTCGGCACTGGGCGCCCGGGCTGATCGACATGGACGCCGACGGGCTCTCGTTCGTTGCCCGCCAGCCTGAGAACCGCGAGGAGGCTGCTGCTTTGTGGCGGGCTGCGGTAGCTTGCCCGACGCAGTCCATCGGCACCACCGAGGCCCGTCGCCCGCCCCAGCCCGCATTCCCGTTCGAGCTGACGCCCGGTGTCTACGCCCTCGGGCACAACGCCCGGGAGTCGTTCGGAGCGCACTCGTATCTGGTACCCCGACCCGACGGGAACCTGATGACCGACTCGCCGCGGTTCACCCGGATTCTGGCCGAGGGAATTGACGAACTGGGCGGGGTACGCCACGTGTTGTTGAGCCATCGAGACGATGTCGCCGACGCCGACCGCTGGGCCGACCGGTACGGCGCCGATGTCTGGATCCACGAAGCCGATGCCGACGCCGCGCCCTACGCCACCGGCCTCTTCGAGGGCGACGAGATCGTTGAGGTTGCACCGGGGGTGGTGACTGTTCCGGCTCCGGGCCACACCGAGGGCTCGGTCGTGTTCCACATCGAAGGTCGTTGGCTGCTTACCGGCGACACCCTCCACTGGAACCACCGGCGCGGTGAGCTCGACGTGTTCGCCGGGGCGATGTTCCATTCGTGGGAGGCGCTGGCCGACTCGATGGATCGGTTGGCGACGCTGCCGGTGGAATGGGTCTTCCCCGGCCACGGTAACTGGCATCACGTCGGTGCCGCCCTCTACGGCGAACAGATGGCCCGGCTGGGACCGGCCATGCGCGAGATCGGCCGCGACGGATGGTCCGACCGGCCGAACAACGCTTACGACTGGTACTGAGCCTCGACCAGCCCGTCGTAGGCTGCGCGCTCCAGGCTTGGACTAGTCCGCGAGGGCAGCGGTAGGGTCGCGGCGTGATCGCGGACTTGGAGCACGAGCCGGTCGTGGAGCGTCTGCGGCGCAGGGTTGGCGAGACGTCGGGCCTGGTCGATGCCCCACTCGACAGCCCGATGCTGCAGCCCTACGAGGTCTACGACCAGGACCTGTTCGATCTTGAGATGGTGCGGGTCTACGCCCGCTCCTGGGTGTGGCTGGGCGACACCGAGGACCTGGTCGAGCCCGGCGACTTCATCACCGGAACCATCGGCTACCAACCGGTGATGGTCATCCGCCAGGAGGACGGCTCGGTGCGGGGCTTCCTCAACAACTGTCGCCACCGGGCGTCGGGGCTGCTGTACGAGCCGGCCGGCAACTGCGGCAAGACCATGACGTGCCCGTACCACAACTGGGCTTACAACATCGACGGGCGCCTGATCGGCATTCCCGACCGGGCCCGCATGTACCCCGACGACCTGCCCACCTCCGACTACGGGTTGGCGCCGATCCGCATCGAGGTGGCCTGGGACAAGCTCGTGTTCGGCTGCCTGTCCCGCAAGGCGCCGCCGTTCCGGGAGTGGATCGCCCCCCTGGCCGAACGGTACGACCTCTACAGGTTCGGTACCTTCACCCGCTACTACCGGGAGTTGGACGAGACCTATCCCATCAACTGGAAGGCCTTCGCGGAGAACTCCAACGACGACTACCACGTCCGCTTCGTGCACCGGCGCCTGAACCGGTTCCGCAAGCAGATGGACACCATCGTGCGCTTCGAGGGCCGCACCTGCAGCGGTTTCAAGCCCCACTCCGACGAGGAGGACGCAACCGGCGGGCGCACCGATCTCACCCATGAGCAGCTGCTCGGCCACTACGCCGACTTCATCTACCCCAACCTCACGCCGCTGCCCTACCCGACGCAGCTCATCCTGGTGCGGGCGGACCCCATCGCCCCGGACCGCACCCGGCTGTTCAGCCGCATCTACGGGATCGACAAGTCGATAGAAGAGCAGGACTTCGAGTTGGATCGCTTGGCCACCACCAACCTCGAGGACACCAACATGGTGACCGAGCTGATGAAGAACCTGCGCTCGCCGTTCTACCGGGTAGGTCCGGCCTCGACTTGGGAGGGCCGGGCCGCCCATGTGATGAAGCTGGTTCGGGCCGATGTGGCCTCCCCGCTGGCTGACGACGAGTTCAGCGGGCCGCTGCCGGCCAACTGAACCGGACGAGAGGAAGAACGTCTATGAGCACGGCTGGCCCTCCGGCCTCGGCGGTGTCGGCGGGCAAGCGCCGACGCTTCCGTCACATCTTCCGCGCCGACGGCCGGGCTGTCTTCGTGGCCATGGACCATCCCGCCTACATGGGCATGGGTGTCGCGCCTTCCGCCGCGGCCGCGATCGCTGACGGCCGGCCCGACGCCGTCCTCGCTACCTGGCATCTGGCCCGCACTCGACCCGAGGCCTTCGCGGGCGCGGGGCTGGTGCTGCGGGTCGACGGCGGGATCTCTGATCTCGGCGATCCGCCGGCCAGCGACACGACCTCGTTGCTCTACTCGGCCGAGCAGGCGATGGTGGTCGGTGCCGACGCGGTAGTGATCATGGTGTTCCCCGGCACCCCCGACGAAGAGCACTCACTGGGGCGACTGGCCCGCCTGGCCGCCGAGTGCGAGCTCCTCGGTCTGCCGGTGATGGCCGAGTCGATACCGGGAGGCTGGCCCCGCACAGTGCCCTGGACCGCGGAGAACGTCGGCCGGGGGGCCCGGCTTGCGGTCGAGCTCGGCGCTGACATCGTCAAGACCATGTGCCCCGGTCCCCCCGAGGAGTTCGCGGCGGTGGCCGAGGCCTGCCCCGCGCCGGTCGTGGCCCTGGGCGGTCCCAAGGTCGACGACGAGGACCAGGTCATCGCGCTGGCCCGCGGCGTGGTCGAAGCGGGTGGCGCCGGCGTGGCCTTCGGCCGCAACGTCTGGGGATCCGACGATCCGGCTGCGCTGGTCGGCCGTCTGCTCGAGGCTGTCCACGGTGCCGGGTCGGCCTGATGGACGCGCCCGCGGCGTCAGTGCTCGACGATCGCCTGTACCAGCGGCTTGTCGAGCTGGCCGCGCCGGACGGGGCCGAGCGCGGGCCTGGCCGTCCCGATCTGCGGCCCGCGGTTGAGCAGGCCCTCCACCATGAGGCCCGACTCTTGGACGAGCGCCTCTACCGGGCCTGGCTGGACCGGTTCACCCAGGACTGCGTGTACTGGATTCCCCTCGACCCCACCGCCGATCCCCGCACCCGGGTCTCGTACCTGCTGGATGACCGTCGTCGCATGGAGGACCGCATCGGGCTGCTGGAGACCGGGTGGGCTCATGCCCAGGAGCCGCCGTCGCGTACCTGTCGCATCGTGTCCAACGTCGAGGCATGGCCCCTCGGCGACGGCGACACCCTGGCCCGGTGCTCGACGGTGGTCTGGGAGTACCGCAAGGATCGGTTGACCCCGTTCGCCAGCCGCAACGACTACGTGCTGGCCTCGCTCGGCGAGAACTGGTCGGTGAGGTTCAAGATCGTGCGTCTGGTGGACAGCCGCAGCGACGTCCGCAAGTTCTCGTTCGTGCTATAGAGGCCGCGCCGCCGTGAACGCTCTCGACACCCTGATCCAGTCCCACCGGGTGCACCGCTCCCTCTATACCGATCCCGACATCTTCGTCACCGAGATGGAGAAGATCTTCGGCGGCGCCTGGGTCTACCTGGCCCACGAGAGCCAGCTGCCCGAGCCGAACGACTTCATCACCGCCCGGATGGGCCTGCGCCCTCTGATCCTCACCCGTGACGACGACGGCGGGCTGCACGGGCTGTTCAACCGGTGCGCCCACCGGGCCTCCACCGTGTGCCAGTCCGAGTGCGGGTCGGCGCGGCGCTTCCAGTGCTCCTACCACGGGTGGACGTACTCGAACCGGGGCGAGCTGGTGAACGTGCCCTTCGCCGAGGGCTACCCGCCCGACTTCGACCTGTCCGATCACGGCCTGGCCCAGGTGCCGCGCCTGGGCACCTACCGGGGCTTGATCTTCGGCACTCTCAATCCCGACGCTCCGAGCCTCGCCGAGTGGCTTGGGCCGGCCGGCCCCCTGATCAGCGAGTTCGTGGACCGCTCACCCTCCGGGCGCATAGAGGTGCGCAACTGCCAGCGGATGGTCTACCGCGGCAACTGGAAGCTGGCCTGGGACAACGCCGGCGACGGGCTGCACCCCACCTTCGCCCATCGCAGCTTCCTGCTTCTCAACGAGCGCCAGCACGGCGGTGCCCGCTCGCTGTCGCAGTTCAAGGCCAGCCCCGACGACACCGGCATGTACGGTGCCGACCTCGGCAATGGCCACATGTTCGTGGACCAGCGTCCCGGCCTTCAGCAGTCCTTCTGGGAGACGCAGCGGCCGGTGCCGGGCCGGGAGTGGTATGCCGACCGCATCGTCGAGAGCCACGGCGACGACGCGGCCGAGGTCCTGGAGATGGCTCCGGGCTCGATGATCAACCTGTCGATCTTCCCCAACCTGCTCATCAAGGGCAACCATCTCGAGACGGTGGACCCCGTCAGCGCCGGCGAGACCAGGCTGCACACCTGGGTGGCCGCCGCCGAGGGCGCGCCCGACGAGGTGAACGTGCTGCGCATGCGCATCGCCGAGGATTTCCCCAGCCTCGGGAACCCCGACGACCTCGAGATATTCGAGCGCTGCCAGGAGGGTCTGGCCATACCCGAGGTCGAGTGGGTGGACATGAGCAAGGGACTCGGGCACCCGGCGGAGGAAGTGGCCGCCGACGGGGTACGGAGGGCGCCGGTGACCCACGAGGGACCGATGCGGGGCTATCTGCGAGCCTGGCTGGAGCTGATGTCGGCCGATGCGAACCTCACGACGGCCCGCGCCGGTGAGACCAGCTTCGAGAAGGCCGCATGACACCTCCCGGGCAGGTGATGCAGGAGGTCGTCGTGCCCCGATGCGAGGGTCGGGCGGTGGAAGTTCGGGCCGGGCAGGTGCTCAGGATCGTGGCGCTGGACGGTCCTCAGGTGGCCGACTCGACCTTTCTGGCCCTCGACAACCCTCGCGAGGGCTACCACGCAGGCCAGACCGTGGCCCTCAACATGCTGGCCGGAACCGGGACTATGCGGCGTATCACGACCCTGTGGTCGCGCCCGCCCTACGAGCGGCCCATGATGACCGTCATCGACGACCCGGTCGGTGTTCACTTCGCCTGGAACGGTGGCCGCTGCTCAGCCGGCGTCTACAACATCCGCGACGGCATCGAGTCAGGTCACCGGACCTGCCAGGGCAACCTGGAGGAGGCGGTGAGACCTTGGGGGGTGGACCCCGACCTGATACCCGACGTGTTCAACGTGTTCATGTACACCGATGTGGAGGACGAGCAGCGCCTCGTGTTCCGGGAGTCGCCCGCGGCCGCCGGCGACTACATCGACCTGAGAGCCGAGATCGACGTGCTGGCCGCGGTGTCGGCCTGTCCCAGCGAGACGTCGGCGTCCAACGGCGGCGAGCCGAAGCGAATAGGCCTGGAAGTTCGCCGAAGGGAGTAGTGCGATGGTGAGGATGGTTCGCAAGGCCCAGGTCGACTCCAGCGACGTGGCCCGGGTGCGTGCGTGGATCGAGCGCTACACCGGTTACATGGCCGCGGCCGACCCCGAGCAGGTGACGGTCACCTCGTGGATGGAGGCCTACGGCTCCTACGGCCAGGTGTACTGGATGATCGACGCTCCAAGCCTGGCCGTGCTCGACGAGTTCCTGGAGCGACTGCCGGCCGAGGAGGGATACCGGGAGATCCTCAAGGCGGGCAGTGAGCTGTTCGTTTCCGGCCAGACCAGCGACCTGCTGCTGAAAGAGGTCTGAATCCATGGCCGGCCGTCCCGGCGCCTCGCCGCGCCGGGGTACCGCACGACCTCTGCTGCCCTTTCAGTTGCTCATGGGGGTGACCGCCGGGGGCATCGGCGGGATCGTCACCGTGCTGGGCGAATTGCGCGACGAGCTGGGGTTCAGCGGCGCCGGGATCGGCGTCATGGTGGCCAGTGGATTCGTGGCCGCCTTCGTGGCGCAGATCACCCTGGCCCGGCTGGCCGACGCAGGCCATTCCCGGATGATGGCCACTGCGGGGATCGGGCTCAGCGCGGCGGCCATGGTGGTGATGGTCTTCGCCGAGGGTCTGTCTGTCTGGATCCTGAGCCGGGCGGCTCTGGGCTTCGCCGGAGGGCTGATCCTTCCAGGGATGCGCCGGGCTGCCTCCGTGCTTGATCCGCTCAGGGCTGGCGAGAACCTCGGCCGGATGGTGGTGGCCGAGACCACCGGTTTCATCTTCGGCCCCACCCTGACCGCTCTCCTGGTGTGGGCGGGCGGGATCCGCGTACCCTTCGCCGTGTTCGCGGCCGCCATGCTGCTGTTCCTGCCGGTGGCGATGAGACTGCCCCCCGACCGCGGCCTTCTAGACGTCTCGGGACGGGCGACATCCTTCGATCTCCTGACGGTCAGGCGCCTTCAGGGCGCGCTGATCATTGTCGGCGGCTACTTCATGATGATCGGCGCCTGGGAGGCCGTGCTGCCGGTGATGTTCGCCGACCGGGGCGCGGGCGCCATCATGACCGGCCTCACGTTCACCATGGTGGCGCTCCCGATCATGCTGGTGGGCACTCGGGCCGGACGGCTGGCTGATCGGGTTGGGCCGGTGCGGGTGACGATGGCCGGGCTCGTCGCCGTGAGCTTGGCCACGATGACCTTCGGCGTGATTCCCGGCGTCATCCCGATAGCGGGGGCGATGACGCTGGTGGGCTTCGCGGACGGTTACGGCTTCACCGCAGCCCATGTGGTGGTGGCTCGGGCCGTGCCCCAGCAGCGCCAAGCCGCCGCGCTGGGCCTCATGGGCGCCGCCGAGGTGGCGGGAGCGGCGGTGGCAGCCCTCCCCGCGGCCTGGATGTACGACAGCTTCGGGTCCGGGCCGACCTGGGCCGCCGTCGGTCTGGCGGTGCTGGTGCTGGTGGTGGCGGGCTGGCTCCGCATCAGGGGCACGGTGCCCGCCTCCGGCCCGGACGCGCCGGCGCCGCAGCCCCACTGATTCAGTCGCTTTATCCGGGCTACCCGCTGTGTGGCTGGGCTAGTGTGCGCCGCGGTGTATTCGTCCCTGGCTCGATCCTGCTTCCGCCATCCGTGGCGCGGTGTCGTCGTCTGGCTCGTCATCTTGTTCCTGGCCTCGGGTGCTTCCCAGCGCCTCGGGGAGGCCTACAGCGGCGATCTGGCCATCTCGGGCACCGAGAGCCACGACGGGAACGACATTCTGAAGCGGCACTTCTCAGGGGCCGGCGCCGGCCCCGCCGGGACGATTGTGTTCCGGGCCGAGCAGGGGGTCGACGATCCCGAAGTGCGATCCGCGATGGGCGAGCTGTTCGCTCGGGTGAAGGCCCTTGAGGACACGGACGTCATCACGCCCTATGACCCGTTCGTCGGAGCGCTCCGGATAGCTCAGGAAGGGAACGAAGCCGGCCGGATCGCCTACGCCGATGTGAGTCTCCCGCCCGGAACGAGCGGCACCGAGGCCCAGGACATGGGCAGGACCATCGAGGGTCTGATCGAGGAGCTGGATCTGAACTCCATCGAGGGCCTGGAAGTGGAGGTCGGCGGGATCTGGTTCGCCGAGTTGCGGCCGCCCGAGTCGGAGGCGATCGGACTCGCGTTCGCCGTCTTCGTGTTGATCGCAGTGCTGGGCTCGGTGATGGCCATGGGGGCTACGGTGGCTGCGGCTCTGGTGACCGTCGGGATCGGCGCGACCTCCATCATCGTCTTCAGCAACTTCATGACGGTGCCGGACTTCGCGCCGGCCATCGGCCTGATGATCGGGCTGGGCGTCGGCATTGACTACGCCCTGTTCATCATCACCCGCTACCGGGACGCTCTGGGCGAGGGCCATGGGCGCGAGCAGGCCCTGGTGGTGGCACTCGACTCTGCAGGCCGGTCTGTCATATTCGCTGGAGCGACGGTCGTCGTATCGCTGCTGGGAATGCTGTTCATCGGGATCCCATTCGTGACCGGCTTCGGTGTGGCCGCCGCGGCCACGGTGGCGGTCGTCATGGTCGGCTCGGTGACGTTGCTGCCTTCGCTCATCGCGCTGCTCGGTGAGCGGATCACCGCCACCCGGGTGCGAGGCATCATCGCGGCCGTGCTGTTAAGCGTGGCTTTATTCGGCTTCGGTGCCGGCATTGAGCCGCTGCTCGGGGCTCTGCCGGTGGCTGTGATCGTGCTGGTGGCTGGAATGTTCGGACGGGAACGGAACCCGCTGCGGCGCAAGTTGCGGCCGCGCCGGGAGCGGCCGGTGCGGGAGACCGGCTGGTACCGGCTCAGCCGGGCCGTGCAAGCCCGACCGTGGGCGTTCGCGATCGGCGGCACGCTGCTCCTGCTTCTGCTGGCTGCTCCGGTGCTTGTATTGCGCTTCGGCTTCGCCGACGAGAGCAACTACGGCCCCGAGACAACGACCCGCAAGGCCTACGACCTTCTCGTCGACGGCTTCGGGGCGGGCGCCAACGGTCCACTGGTGGTAGTGGCCGAGGTGTCGGGACCTTCCCAGATGGCCGAGCTGAACCGCTTGGTGCAGGCCATGGCGGCCACCGACGGCGTCAGCTTCGTCAGCCCGCCGATCCCCAACAGCCCGATAGCACCCACGGCTGCCGCCATCGAGGTGCGACCCACCACCGGACCTCAGGCCGCCGAGACCGAGGCTCTCGTCAAGCACCTTCGCAGCACGGTGATCCCCGCGGCGACGGCAGGGACCGACCTCGATCCGGTGATAACCGGGCTGGTCGCAGTCAAGGCGGACGTGAGCGACTTCCTGAAGTCGCGTACCGCGGTGTTCTTCGTGGCGGTGCTGGGTGCCTCCTTCCTGCTGCTGATGGCGGTCTTCCGTTCGCTGGTGGTGCCGCTCAAGGCGGTCATCATGAACATGCTGTCGATCGGCGCCGCCTACGGCGTGCTGGTGGCCGTGTTCCAGTGGGGCTGGCTCGGCGGTCTAATAGGAATCGAGCCGGGCCCGATCGAGCCGTTCATGCCGATGATGCTGTTCGCGGTGCTGTTCGGGCTGTCGATGGACTACGAGGTCTTCCTGCTGTCGCGCATGAAGGAGGAGTACGAGCGCACCGGCGACGCGGTGAACTCCGTCGCCGACGGCCTGGCCGCTACCGCCCGGGTGATCACCGCGGCCGCATTGATCATGGTGTTCGTGTTCGGCAGCTTCGTGCTCGAGGACCAGCGGGCCATCAAGATGTTCGGTCTGGGTCTCGCCGCCGCCGTAGCGGCCGACGCCAGCCTGGTGCGCATGCTCATCGTTCCGTCCACGATGGAGTTACTCGGGGCTCGCAACTGGTGGCTGCCCGGCTGGCTCGATCGGATCCTGCCCAACCTCAACGTGGAGGGCAGCCAGCAGGACCTGGCTCCGGCGGGCGAAGCCGGGGGGTAGGCGTTCGGGAACTAGGCCCGCCGAGCGCTGTCACAGGCCGGGGAAGTCCCGCTTGGGGATCATGCAGTGGACGCCCTTGATCTCGTTCACCACTTGAGTCACCTCGAAGTCGGCCGCGCAGCTCAGATAGGCGTAGGCGATGTGGCGGGGCAGGCCTAGCCGGCTTTCACAGAAGCGCAGGGCCTCACGGACCGCTTCCCTCATCGCCTCGTTCAGGTCGGCGTGGAGCCCGATTGGCACCCAGTGGTCTGGGGTCTCGCCCAGCGGGTTCTCGACCAGCCCGCAGACCCGGCGGGCCTCGGGGCCGCGCAGCAACGACAGGCGCAGGTCGGTGCGCAGCGAGCCCTCCAGCGCGGTGAGCGCGACCTCGCCGTTGCCCTGCGCAAAATGCGGATCTCCCACCGCGAACCCGGCGCCGGGCGTCTGCACCGGCAGGTACAGGGTCGTGCCGCTCACGAGGTGCTTGATGTCGAGGTTGCCGCCATGGCGTCCCGGGGGTCGGGTGGCGACCGGCTCGTCCGTATCGGGCGCGACGCCCACCATTCCCAGGAACGGGGCGATCGGGTATCGAACGGCACGGCCGCCGGTGTAACGCAGCACTGCTGTGCCGTTGCCGGCATGGCCCTCCACTTCGGTGAACACCGACACGGTGCCACCGGGCGCGCCCGGAGTGAGCGTGCCGGCCGGCGCGGTCCCGTCGGGCATCTCGCCGTCCAGCGCGCCGAGGCCGTGGCGGTTCGAGGTGACGCCGTAGGGCACTCGCATATCGAAGGCCAGCATGTCGACCTGCAGCAGATCGCCGGGCTCGGCTCCCCGGACCTCGATGGGTCCGGTCACCACGTGGGGGCCGTCGACTCCAAGGGTGTGGGGCACGTCGCGGGCGATCTCCACCGCGTCGGCCAGCACGTCGCGGGGGGCAACACCCCGGGTTCCGAAGAAGGCGGTCGGATCGCGGTCCTGGTCCTCGAGGATCCCCTCGTGCGACAGGGTGTCGATCGTGACCACGGCGCCGTCGGCCACCGATAGTACGGGCCTGGTGAGCCGGTTCGGCCACCAGCCCCACCGGCACGTCTCCGGGGTGACCGGGAGGTAGTGCTCGCCGTCGATGCGGCCTTGGCCCGGATTCAGGATCAAGTCCGCGCTGGTGCTCACCCGCTGATTCTCGCGCGAGCCTCGCCGCCTATGCTCGGTCGCGATGGGGGCCGAGACCGCGCCGCCGGCCGACGCGACGCTGCTGGTGTCGGGAGGCGACGTCGTGACCATGAACACGGCCCGGGAGGTTCTGGTCGGGGGCGCGGTGGCGGTCGCCGGCGATGTGATCGCTGCGGTCGGCTCCAGCACCGAGCTGGCCGGCCGCTATCCCGAGGCCGAGGTGATCGACGCCACCGGGTGTGTGGTGACGCCGGGAATGGTCAACGCCCACCAGCACCTGACGGGCGATCCCCTCATCCGCAGCTGCATTCCCGATCTGCTGCCACCGGGCGCCTCGATCTTCGAGTGGTCGGTGCCCGCTCATGGGGCCCACACCGGAGACGACGACGAGCTCTCGGCCGTGCTGTCCTCGGTGGAGAACCTCACCAATGGTGTGACCACGGTGGTGGAGGCAGGCACGGTGGCCAACCCGTACCGGGCCGCGGCCGGGATGCGCCGGGCCGGCATCCGCGGCACGATGGGCACCTGGGGATGGGACATCGAAGAGGGTCCCTTCACCGCGCCGGCGACCGAGGTGCTCGAACGCCAGCGCGAGGTGGTCGACGCGCTGGGATCCGGGGGACTCGTCGAGGGATGGGTGACCCTGGTCGGTCATGATCTCGCCTCCGACGAGCTGCTGGCCGGGTCTGCGGATCTGGCCCGGGATCGGGGCACCGGCCTCACCATGCACATGTCGCCCACGTCGTCGGATCCCGAGAGGTACCTGGCCCGTACCGGGCGCCGACCGCTGGCCCACCTCGACGCGCTGGGCGTGCTCGGACCCCACCTGCTGGTGGCCCACGGCGTGTGGCTGGACGACTCCGAGGTGGAGTTGGTGCTGGCCACGTCGACGGCCATCGCCTACTGCCCGTGGGCCTACCTGCGCCTGGGCCAGGGCGTGGCCAGCCAGGGCCGCCACGCCGAGATCGTCGAGCGGGGTGGGCGGGTGGCGCTGGGCTGCGACGCCTCCAACGCGGGTGACACCTCCGACATCCTGAGGGTGGCTGCCCTAGCCGCGGGCCTGGCCCGTGACACGCGCCTCGATCCCGAGCGCTTCGGAGCTCACACCGCCTTCGAACTGGCCACCATCGAGGGCGCAGCCGCGATCGGCATGGATGACCGGATCGGCAGCCTGGAGACCGGCAAACAGGCCGACATCGTGGTGCACGACACCACCTCAGTGGCCTGGAACCCGCGGGGCGAGACAGTTCTGCAGCTGGTGTGGGGCACCGATGGGCGCTCCGTGCGCGATGTAGTGGTCGCCGGCCGGCCGGTGGTGCGCGACGGCGCTTGCGTCACTGTCGACCTGGTCGCACTGCATGCTGAGGCCGCTGAGGCGCAGCGTTCGCTGCTGGCGAGAGCCGGTCTGGAGATACCGCAGCGATGGCCCCACATCCCGTGTCCCTAACCTGTACTGGAGCGAATTAGGGAGCATCATGCAGGTTGCCGTCGTCACCGGGCCGGGAGCAGTCGAGCTCCGCGACGAGCCCCGCCCCCGCGCCGGCCCCGACGACGTGCTGGTCGAGGTGGGCACCTGCGGACTATGCACCATGGAGCGGCGCCTGTTCGACGGCACGAAGCCGATATACCCGGTGGCTCCAGGGCACGAGGCCGCAGGCCGGGTGGTCGAGGCCGGGGATGCGGTGGCGTCGCTTCCCGGGGCTCCGCAGGTGGGTGATCTGGTCACCATGGACCTGCTGACCCGCTGCGGCACCTGCCACATGTGCCGCCGGGGCCGCAGCGCCCTGTGCAAACGGCCCCAGGGAGGGAAGCTCAGCGACGGCACCATCTCGATGGGCGCCGGCCTGGCCGAGGTCGTCAGGGTGGCCGCGGCCCAGACCCACAGGGTCGGTGAGATCCCGGTCGAGCACGCCGCCATGGGCGAGCCGCTGGCCTGCGTGGTGCACTCGGTCCGGCTGGGCGGCTTCCGGGCCGGCGACCGGGTCGCGGTCATCGGCGCTGGCTACATGGGCAGGCTCCACTTGGCTCTGTGCCGGGCCTGGGGGGCGTCGTGCGTCGGCATGGTTGATGTGAGTGCGGAGCGCCGGTCCGAGGCGGTCGACGCCGGGGCTGACTGGACGTCCGGACCCGATGACCTGTCCCGGGGGCTGGGCCAGCACGATGTCGTGTTCGTGACCGCCGGAACCCCGGGCGCGGTGGAGTTGGCCCTCGACCTGTGCGACGACGCGGGCGCAGTGGTCCTCTATGGCGCCTTCCCCAAGGACGTGATGGCGTCGGTCGGTGCGGACCGCATCCATCACCACGAGCTGTCGATTATCGGGGTGTTCAGCCAGGAGCCGGAGGACTGGCGGACGGCCGCGGGCCTGCTGTCCTCGGGCGCGCTGGCCGCTGACCTCGACCGGCTGGTGACCGCCCGCTACCGCTTGGACGAGGTCGCCGACGCCATGGCGCTGGCTGTGTCGCAGCCCGTCTACCGGGTGATGGTCGGCTGAGGCATACGCCGGGCTGACATGGAGGACTCTCTGCGGTGAGCTCGGTCGTCTTGGGCGTCGACCTCGGGACGGGCGGAGCCCGCGCGGTGGCACTGGCTCGCGGCGGGAGCGTGAGGCTGTGGATGTACGAGCCGTTCGAGGGGGCCGACTCGTGGCCGGCGGGGCGGGCCGATCCTGCCGCCTGGCTCGACGGCCTGGGCCGGCTCCTGGCCAGGGTGGACGAGGCCGGCCTTCCGGTCGCGGCCGTGGGCGTGGGCGGGCAGAGCCCCACGACCGTCCCACTGCCCGATGACCGGAGCAGGGACCCGGTCGGGTGGGCCGCGACCTGCCGGCATCCGGCGGGCATCGGCTTGGACCGGACCGGGCAGCACCTGGCCCAACTTGAGTTCCTCAGCCACGAGGCTGGCCGCCCGCTGGCCGGCGCGCAGATCTGGGACTGGGCGCTGCGCTGCTTGGGTGCAAGCGACATCCAGGGACTGTGGCCCGGCGAGGAGGCCATCGCGGGATACGGCGAGCGGGTCGAGGTGGGGACGGTCATAGGGCATTGCGATGGGTCGCTGGGCCTGCGCGCCGGCACGCCGCTGGTGAGCGCGTCCAACGATGCGTACATGAGCTTCTGGGCGGGCGGTCTCGGCACTCCCTGCCGGGGCCATGACCCCGGCGGGCGCACCGGTGGGTTGGGCGTGGCCGTGGATGCGGCGCAGCGCCCGGCAGAGATACCGGGGTACTTCAGCCCGGTGGCCGGGGTGGAGGTGGTCGGCGGCCCCACCAACGGGCACGGGCAGCTGCTGGAGTGGTGGTCGGGCGTGTCGGGTCGATCCATCGAGGAGCTGCTGACGCTGGCCGGGAGTGTGGATCCGGGCGCCGGCGGCCTTCTGGTGCTGCCCTATCACGACGGCGAGCGAGCGCCCCGGTGGGAGTCACGCCTGCGAGGCGAGATCCACGGTCTGACGTTCGACACCGGCACGGCCCAGATCGCTAGGGCCGTGCTGGAGGCGGCCGGCTACGGCCTGCGGCATGTACACGAGGAGCTCCGGAGCTCCGGCGTGGAGATGGACGTGATGTGCTGCGGCGGCTCGCCCGCACTCAGCCGCCTGTGGTGCTCGATCAAGGCGTCCGTGTTGGAGGTTGCTGTCGACATGCCCGAGAGGCCCGAGCAACTGTCGGCCCACGGCTGCGCGCTGGCCGCGGGCGCGGCGCTGGACTGGTGGGAGGGCGTCGGGGCGGCCAGCATGGACTCCTGGCCACTGGCCGCCATGACCCGGATCGAGCCCGAGCCCGACGAGGCCTACCAGGCCAACTACGAGCGGTTCGTGGAGCTCGGTGACGCCGCTGTCGCCCGGCTAGATCAGCCGGTCTAAGTTGGCCTGAACCGTCGACTGTCATCAAGGAGCGACCGGCATGGTGAACCCTCTCATCTTCGTGGATCTGCCCACCCCCGATCCGGAGGCGACCTCGCAGTTCTACGAGAAGCTGTTCGACTGGAAGTACAAGCGGCGCCCGGCCGGCGAGTTCCACGAGGTGTTGCCGGGGGTCAAGCCCAACCTCGGCATCCACCTGGAGACTGAGCCGGTGACCGGGCCCGTGCCCCGCATCTACGTGATGGTGGACGATCCGCCCGACCGGCTTGCTCTGGCCATGGAGATGGGCGCCACCAAGATGTGGGACGAGTACTACTGGGAGGAATTCGACGCTCGCCACGCGGCCTTCCGCGACCCTTGGGGCAACGAGGTGGTGCTGTGGCGCAACAAGGGCACCTACGTGCCCGGATCGGCCTCCGAGAAGAACGCCTGATCAGCCCAGGACCTGCTCCACCGAGAACTCGACGTTGTTGCCGTCGGGATCCTTGATGAGGCAGATGTAGCCGACATCGGGGTTGCGGTACATAGGCCCTAGCACGAGGCAGCCGTCCTCGGCGGCCAAGCGGGCGACCTCGTCCACCTCGTCCCGGGTGTCCAGCGAGATGCCGAGGTGGGCTATGGACGTGAGGAAGCCGTACTCCTCGACGATGTCGCCGGTGATCTGCTTGGGCAGGGCGCCCTCCATGAGCACGATCACGAAGCGGGCCGCCCCCGGGGTGGTGATGTCGCGCTCGTTGGCCAGCCACGCGGTTCGCATCTTGGTCTCGTCGTCGTGGCGCTCTGAGATCTTCACCAGCGTGGTGAACTTCTCGTAGAACGCGAGGGTGTCGTCGAGGCTGCGCACGGGCAGCGCTATGTGGGTGAGAAGCGACGGCGGCGGCTGGCCCGCAGGTGCCGCGGCGGCAGGCGAAGCGGTCTCGGTCATGGCAACCCCCTGTGGCGGCGACACTACCGCTGAACTCCGGCTGGAACCTTCCTGGGCGGATTTGGTCCGGCTCTCTCGCTGGGCGTACCGTCCGGCCAGCAGTTCGTGACTTCAGGAGGAATCCAATGGCAGCACCCAATCTGGGCAGCATCTTGGTGGGATCGTCGCAGGTCGACGCCATGAAGGACTGGTACCGGGCCTGTTTCTCACCCGACGAGAACGAGATGGGCGCATTCGTGTTCGGCGGAATCCAGCTCTTCATCGAGGAGCACAGCGAGGTGTCGGGACCCAACGAGAACGGGCATCGCATCATCCTCAACCTCGACGTGGGCGACTGCCGCGGGCTGGAGGCGCATCTCAACTCCCGCGGCGCGACGTGGGTGCGCGAGGTCGAGCAGATGCCCTTCGGGCTCATCGGCACGGTGGCCGATCCCGACGGCAACATGCTGCAGATCATCGAGTGGGGCGCCACCCCCGACGAGGGTCACGGCTGACGCAACGCTCGACGGCAGCGTTCGTCGCCAGCCAGCCGAAAACAGAGACCCCATAACCATGAAGGCGATGCTGTACCACGCTTCGGGCGGACCCGAGGTGCTGGAGTACACCGATGTCGACGACCCGGTGCCCGGCGACGGCGACGTGGTTGTGGAGGTGGTGGCCACCGCGCTCAACCGGCTCGACCTGCTCCAGCGCAACGGCTGGTACCACATGCCGGGGTTCACCTTCCCCCACATCGCGGGCATGGACATCGCCGGGGTGGTGGCCGAGGTGGGTGCAGCGGTGACCGAGTGGCAGCCCGGCGACCGGGTGGTAGTCGACCCGTCCATGGCCGGCGTGCCCGACAACTCCAAGCTTGCTGGCATGGGCGACCTGTACGGCGAGCTCGGCATCCTGGGCGCCACGCTCGACGGGGGCTACGCCACCAAGTGCCTGGTGCCGGCCTCGCACTGCTACCGGGTGCCCGACCACATCTCGCTGGAGCAGGCGGCCACCTTCCCGACGGTGTGGCTGACGGCCGGCCACGCCCTGTTCTATACGGGCGGGCTCTCCGAGGGTGAGACGGTGATGATCCACGCGGCCGGGTCGGGGGTGTCGGTGGCCGGGATCCAGCTGGCCAAGCACGCCGGCGCCACTGTGCTGGCCACCGCCGGTACGGACGCCAAGTGTGAGCGGGCCACCGAGATCGGTGCCGACCATGTGCTCAACAACCGCACCGGTGACGTGACCGGCTGGGCCATGGAGGTGACCGGCGGCCGGGGCGTGGACATGGTGTTCGACCACGTGGGCACCGCCCTGTTCACCCAGTCGCTGTTCTCGATGGGCATCGGGGGCCGGCTGGTCAACTGCGGCAACGCCTCGGGCGACACCGCCACCATCGGGTCGCTGGGCCACCTGTTCCACAACGGCCTGCGGATCATGGGGTCCGACCCGTACCGGCCCGACGAGATGGGACCGCTGTGGGACACATTCTGCAACGGGATCGGCTCCGGCGAGTTCACCGCCGTGATCGACTCGGAGTTCCCGCTGCCGGAGGCGGCCGCGGCCCAGCTGAAGATGCTGGAGAGCGACTTCTTCGGAAAGATCCTGCTCCGCCCGTAGCCCCGCCCAGGAATCTCGGGTCGGTTATGGGTGGTATGTCCGCAGAACCAACCCGAGATTTCTACTGGGTCCGGCCTTGGCGGCCATCCCAGGCTTCAGGACGCCGCGCCGGCCAGGTCGAGGGCGGCGTGCAGCAGGACCTCGGCGCCGCGGCCGGCGGCGTCGGGCTCGATGGATTCGGCTTCGTTATGGGACAGCCCGTCCTGGCAGGGCACGAAGATCATCCCCGCAGGTGCCTTGAGGGCAACGTGGCAGGCGTCGTGGCCCGCTCCCGAGCCGATGCGCTCATGGCGGAAGCCGCAGCGCTGAGCGGCCGCCTCCACCGCGCCGACGCACCTCGGGTCGAACACGACCGGGGCGCAGTCGTTGATGATCTCGATCCGGTGCCCGCAGCCGTGGCTCTCGGCCGCCCGAGCGACCAGGCTGTGCAGTGACGAGTCCAGGCTCTCCAGCACGGCGGCGTCGGGGTGGCGCATGTCGACGGTGAAGGTGATGTGGGCCGGGACCGTGTTGGACGACACCGGCTCGGAGGAGAACATTGCCGGCGTCAGCCGCACCTGGGGGGCGTGGGTGGCAGCCATCTCGTAGATCCCGCTCAGAGCATCGGCCACCGAGCGGGCGGGGTCGTGGCGGCGGTCCATGGGCGTGGTGCCGGCGTGGGCCGGGAAGCCCTCGATGGTCACGCGGAACCAGCGGATCCCCTGCACACCGGTGACCACACCGATCGACGAGCCGCTGGCCTCCAGGATCGGGCCCTGCTCGATGTGCAGCTCCAGGTAAGCACCCAGCGGCTTGCCGAAGGCCGCGGATCCGGCCCAGCCCAGCCGGTCGAGCTCGGAGCCGACGCTGATTCCTGAACGGTCGGTGATGGCCCGAACCTCGTCCAGCGGTAGCACGCCGGCCCACACCGCCGAGCCCATCATCGACACCGGGAACCGTGATCCCTCCTCGTTGGTCCACACCGCCACCTCGACCGGTGCCTGGGTCTCGACGGCGTGGTCGTTGAGGGCCTCGACCACCTCGAACCCGCCCAGAACCCCGTACACGCCGTCGAAGCGCCCCCCGGTGGGCTGGGTGTCGAGGTGGCTGCCCAGCACCACCGGCAGGGCATCGGGGTCGGCGCCTGGCCGCCTAGCGAAGAGATTGCCCACCCCGTCGAGTTCGATGGAGCAGCCGGCGCCCTCGGCCCAGCCGATGAACAGATCGCGGCCAGCCTTGTCGTCGTCGGACAGCGCCTGGCGGTTGGAGCCCCCCGCCGGGGTAGCCCCCACCTCGGCCATGTCCATCAACCGCGACCAAAGCCGCTCGGGATTGGTGTGCACTCGGTTGACCACTTCGGCTCCCATCTGTTGCGACGGCTGGACTGGCGTCACTCAAACCTACAAACATGGCCACATATGTCTGCCGAACCTCGCGACGCGCCCTATCCGGAGTTGAAGAAGACCCACACGATGGCCCATGTGGGGCGGCCGTTCACGGACTACAAGCCGCCTGCGGCTGCGCCGGTGTGGGCGGTGATCGAGGGATTGGGGCGTTACCACGTGCTGCTGGCCGCGCTGGAAATCGGGGTGTTCGAGGCGCTGGACGAAGGTCCGTACACTGGCATGACGGCGGAGGAACTGGCCGGGCGGCTGGACCTGCCGGAACTGCACCTTGAGGCGCTGCTGGACTCGGTGGTAGCCCTAGGCCTGCTCGATCGGGTGGTGGACCACTTCAGGCTCAACGACGCCGCCCGCCGTTACCTGCTTGTCGACGGGGCCGCCTCGATGGCCGGGCTGATACCGGTGGCGCCCGGCCCGCACGAGAACTGGACCCGCCTGGCCGACACCGTGCGCTCGGGCCGGCCCGCCACGCCCATCGACGACGACCCGGCCGCGTTCTACGTGCCGCTGGTGGAGGGAACGTTCACCACCATGTGGCGCTGCGCCACCCGGGCCGACTTCAAGATGCGCTACAGCGCTCTGGCTGCATCCCGGATCCTCGATCTCGGCGCGGGCGGGGCGCCCTGGTCGATCGCCATGCTGGAGGCCTGCGCCGACGGCCGGGCCACTGTCAACGACCTCGACGGCGTGATCGGCGTGGCCCGGCGCAAGACGGCCGAACACGGCGTGACCGACCGCTGCGAGTTCCGGCCCGGCGACTTCCACACGATCCCGATAGAGGACGGCGCCTACGACATCGTCATCCTGGGCCACGTCTGCCGCACCGAGGGACCGGACGGCGCCCGGCACCTGGTCGAGCGGGCCTACGCGGCCCTGCGTCCCGAGGGCCGGGTGGTGCTGGCCGACTACTTCATCGGCCCCAACCACAAGACCAACCCCCACGCCGTGCTGATGGGCATGACGATGATGGCCAGCACCGTCAACGGCTCCGGCGTCACCACGGACGTGGCAACCGGCTGGCTGAGAGACGCCGGCTTCGAGGCCATCCGCCTCATCGAGCCCATCGGCTTCCAATTCGCCTACGTGGCCTCCAAGCCCCGAGACTGAGCCGCGACAACCTCAGGCAGGAGACCGGCATGGGCGAGCGGGAGCGCATCGACACGTTGATCAAGGGTTGGTACGTGGTGACCATGAACCCGACCCGAGACATCATCCGCCACGGCGCGGTCGCGGTGCGGGGGAGCGAGATCGTGGCCGTGGGCAAGGCGTCGGACCTGGAGGCTGCCTACGAAGCGGCCGAGACCGTGGGCGGCGACCGGTTCGTGGTGACCCCGGGCCTGGTCAACACCCACATCCACATCACCGGCGAGCCCCTCACCCGCGGCTACGTCCCCGACGACACGCCCTTCGAGGAGAACGTGTTCATGTGGCTCTGCCCCCTCTACTCCGTCTACACCGCCGAGGAGGAGCGCCTCTCGGCCCAGCTGGCCGCGGTGGAGATGCTCAAGTCGGGCACTACCACCTTCCTGGAGGCGGGCACGATCCGCTTCACCGACGAGGTGATGGACGGCCTGGTCGAAGCCGGCATCCGCGGCCGCATCGGCAAGTGGGTGTGGGATCTGCCCCCCGAGCCCGACGTCTACCGCCAGGACACCGACACCGCCATCGCCAACATCAACGACACCATCGAGCGCCACCGGGGCACTGCCGGCGGGCGCCTGGAGGCGTGGTCGATGGTAGTGGGCCACACCACCTGCTCGGACCCGCTATGGCGGGCCGCCCGGGAGGCCGCCGACCACCACGGCGTCGGGCTCAACTTCCACATGAGCCCGGCCAACCTCGACCCTGACACCTTCATCGCCGAGTTCGGGCAACGCCCCATGATCCATCTGGGCGAGCTGGGCGTGCTCGGCGCCGACACCGCCATGACCCACTGCGTGCGGGTGGACGACAGCGAGCTCGACGTGATGGCCGCAGCCGGCTGCTCGGTGGAGCACTGCCCCACCACCGCGCTCAAGGTCAGCTACGGCGTCACCCAGGTCGGCAAGATCCCCGAGATGGTGATGCGGGGCATCAACGTCAGCATCGGCATCGACGGCAACAACGCCTCCAACTACGCCGACATGCACCGGGCCACCTACCTGGTGGCCGGGCTGTTCAAGGACGCCCGTATGGACCCCCAGATGTTCCCGGCCGAGAAGGCCTACGAGATGGCGACCCTCGGCGGGGCCCGCACCATGCTCATGTCCGACGAGATCGGCTCGTTGGAGGCAGGCAAGAAGGCCGACGTCGTGCTGCACGACACCGACCGGCCCGAATGGCGGCCCCTGCTCAACGTGATGAACCAACTGGTGTGGTCGGCCGACGGGCGGGGTGTGCACACAGTGTTCGTGGACGGCACCAAGGTCGTCGACGCCGGCCGCATGACCACCATCGACGAGGACACCTTCTACGGGCGCTGCCAAGCCGCCGGCGAGGCCATCACCGCCCGCTCCGGCCTGCCCGACAAGGCAAAGTTCCCCGTGCTGTAGCCGGCGGACGGGCGACCGCCCGACCGCTAGAGGTCGGGCACGCCAAAGATCGCGCCGCCGAACAGCACCCAGGCCAGCAGCAGCGTCCAGAGTACGTTGGCGGCCTGCGCGATCACGAACGCGGCAGCGGGCCTGCCGCCTTCCATGGACAGCAGGTCGCGCAGCCGGGTCTCTAGCCCGATGCAGACGAAGGCCAGCGCGAACAGCCATGTCCTCAGGCCCTTGAGGAGGCTTCCAGTGGCGTCGACCAGCCCGTCGGTGAGCACGAAGGAGAACAACAGCGAGGTCGCCAGGAAGCCGAGCACGAACTTGGGGAAGCGCTCCCAGATCACCGCAGCTGACACCTCCGGCCGTTCGGTGTTGTCAGCGCCGCCGGCACCACCCCGCACGGTCCACCAGACCGACAGCGCGAAGGCGGCCACCCCGAGCAAGGCGTTCTGGGAGAGCTTGACGATGGTGGCCGCGTTGGTGGCCGAGTCGCCGATGCTCTCCCCGGCTACCACCACTGCGCCGGTGGTGTCGATGGTGCCGCCGATCCAGGCGCCGCCGACGATGTCGGAGAGGTCGAGCCAGTCGACGGCCAGCGGCATCAGGATCATCATCGGCGCGGCCACCACCAGCACGAGCGACGTGACGTAGGAGAGCTTCTTGCGGTCCCCGGAGATGGCGCCGCAGGCCGCGATGGCGGCCGACACCCCGCAGATCGACACCGCCGTCGCCATCATGGCCGAGAACTCCTCGTCGACCCGGAGCTTGCGAGAGAGCCAGAAGCACAGGTACCAGATGACGGCGATGACCCCCGCCGCCTGCACCATGCCGTACATGCCGGCCTCCAGTACCTGACCGAATAGGACGTTCGTTCCCAGGATCACCAGCCCGGTCTTGATGTAGTACTCGGTCCGGATGGCGCCCCGGAGCCAGCCGGGCACTCCCAGCACGTTGGAGACGAATAGGCCGAGGGCCAGCGCGGTGATCGCGTAGCTGACGCCGCGCTCGCTGAGCGTGGAGTTGCACGCGATGGCCCGGGCCGCCCAGGCCAACACGAACACGGCACCGAAGGCCACCGCGAAGCCCCGCACCGCGCCCTCCATCAGACGGACGCCGATCAGGCACAGCACACCCAGCGCGGCTCCAACCCCGAACGTGGTGGCCAGGCTGCCGGCTCCGAACAGCCCGTCGAGTCCGTCGCTGCAGGACAGGCCGGCAGCCTCTGGCCGCACGCCGACCAGAACCAGAATGATCAGTACCGCACCCAGCCACACCGAGACCCAGTCCTCGGAGCGCAGCAGCTCGCCTGCTCTTGCCTTCGCCACGGATGCCAACCTAGAGGCCGAGCAGATAGCCGGCAGTTCAACAGCGGTAGGGTCGGACCATGGCCGAGTTCAGAGTCATCTTCGTCGCCAACGACTACGACGCAACCGTGGGGTTCTTCACCGACGTGATGGGCTTGGAGGTGGAGCGGTCCTTCGGTGAGATCTTCAGGGGGACCATCCTGCTGGCCGCCGCCGGCCGCATCGAGGTGATCGAGGACGGCGGTGGATGGGACACGCCCGGAGTGACGGGCGTCTCGGTGTCATGGCAGATCGCCGACGCCGACGCCGAGCACGCTCGGCTCGTCTCAGCGGGGGCCACCATCGTGCGCCCGCCGGAACTGCAACCCTGGGGTCACAAGAGCCTCGAAGTCGCCGGACCAGACGGGCTGAGGATCATCCTCTTCGAAGTGGTGACGGCTCAGTAGCGGGCTAGACAATCGATCTATGCGATACGGATTCTGGCCGTCGAGCGCCCACCGGTGGGATCAGATACTGGCAGTGAGCCAAGCCGCGGAGGCCAGCGGCTGGGACGGCTTGTGGCTGCCCGACCACTTCATGCCGCCCGAGGGGGGTTACGGCCATGAGCCGCCCGGAGTGGAGCCCGAGTTGCTGCCCACCCACGAGTGCTGGACCCTGCTGGGCGCCCTGGCCGCGGCGGTGCCCCGAGTGCGTCTCGGGGCGATGGTCACCGGCAACACCTATCGCCACCCGGCGGTGCTGGCCAAGCAGGCAGCCACCGTCGACCACATCAGCGGGGGCCGCCTCGTGCTCGGTCTCGGCGCCGGCTGGCAGGAGAACGAGCATCGCCGCTACGGCCTCACCTTCGGCACCGTGCGGAGCCGGGCCGACATGCTGGAGGAGGCCTGCGCGGTGATCTCCAGTCTGTTCGCCAACGAGCGCACCGACTTCGACGGGGCCCACTACCGCTTGCAGGGCGCGCCCTTGACCCCGAAGCCGCTGCAGGATCCGCTGCCCATCATGATCGGAGGCCGGGGCGAGCGCCGCACCATCCCGACCATGGTGCGCTGGGGCCACGAGTGGAACGGCTGGTGCACGGTGGCCGACATGCGGTACTTCAATGCCCTCATCGATCGGCTCTGCGAGGCCCAGGGCCGGGATCCGGCCACCATCGCTCGCTCTGCGGCGGTCATCCTGCGCATCTGCGATTCGGAGGCCGAGGCGGCCCGTCTGCAGGTCGGAGCGTCGGGGCGCCCCGAGCTGGTGGGCATCCCGGAACAGCTGGTCGAGCAGGTGGCCGCCTACGCGGCGGCCGGCACCGACGAGTTGATCATCCCCGACTTCAACCTGAGTCCCGAAGAGGCCCCCGAGGTCGCCGAGCGCTTCATGTCCGAGGTCGCGGCCGCGCTCTGACGCCGTCGGGCCCCAGGGGCGATCACCGCGCTAGCGTCCGGCCGGGACTGACAGGCCCGAGAGGAGAGCGATGACCGAGACCATGTTCACCGGCGGCGTCCCGGCGGTGGTTCAGGAGGCGCCGAGCCGGTTTGACGCCTACGACACCCAGGCACTCTGGCGCAAGGACGTGGACCATTACATCCACCCCTTCACCGACTTCGCCGTCTGGAAGGAGGAGGGCGCCCTGGTGATGGCCGAGTCCGAGGGCGCCTACGTCTACGACTCCGACGGCAAGCGCTACCTCGACGCCCAGGGCGGGCTGTGGTGCGTGAACGCCGGCTACGGCCGGACCGAGATCGCCGACGCCATGGCCGAGCAGGCCCGCAAGCTGGCCTACTACTCGCCGTTCACCAACACCACCTCCGTACCAGGAGCCACCCTGGCCCACAAGCTGGCCTCGCTGGCGCCGGGAGACCTCAATCATGTGTTCTTCGGTCTTTCCGGGTCGGACGCCAACGACACCGCGGTGCGGATCATCCACTTCTACTTCAACCGTCTCGGTCAGCCGGACAAGAAGACCATCATCACCCGGGTGAACGGCTACCACGGCTCCAGCTACCTGGCCATGTCGCTCACCGGGGTGGCCCACGACCACATCGGCTTCGACATCGTCGGCGAGCCGCTCATCACCCGGGTGGACGGTCCCGACATCTACCGGCGCTCCGACGGCATGACGCCCGCCGAGTACACCGACCACCTCGTCGACCAGTTCAGGGCCAAGGTCGAAGAGTTGGGCGCGGAGAACGTGGCCGCCTTCTTCGCCGAGCCGATCATGGGCGCGGGCGGGGTGCTGGTGCCGCCGCCCGGCTACCTGCCCAGGATGCGAGAAGCCTGCAGGGAGTTCGGGATCCTCTACGTCTCCGACGAGGTGGTCACCGCCTTCGGCCGGCTCGGTCACTTCTTCGCCAGCGAGGACGTGTTCGACATCCAGCCCGACATCATCAGCTCCGCCAAGGGACTCACGTCGGGGTACGCGCCGCTGTCGGCCAGCCTGCTGTCCGACGAGATCTACGAAGTGATCTCGGTGCCCCAGGCGTCCGGCGCGGAGTTCGCCCACGGCTACACCTACTCGGGTCACCCGGTGTCGTGCGCAGCCGCGCTGGCCAACATCGAGATCTTCGAGCGTGAGGACCTCTGCGGCCACGTGCGGCGGGTCGGCCCTTACTTCGAGGAGCGCTTGCACACCCTCAGCGATCTGCCCATCGTGGGCGACATCCGCGGCAAGTGCTTCATGATGTGCTTGGAGAACGTGGCCGACACCGATACGAGGGAGATGTTCCCCCCGGAGGTGGAGATCGGCCGGCGCATCTCGGATGCCTGCGACGCACGGGGCCTGCTGGTGCGTCCGATCGGACGCCTCAACGTGCTGTCGCCGCCGCTGGTGCTGACCACCGACCAGATCGACTGGCTGGTCGACACGCTGCGGGCCGGCATTGAGGAGGTCATGGCCGGCCTCGAGCGCGAGGGCCTCTGGAGGGGCGACTGAGGCTAAGGGCGCATGCGCCGTTAGCCTGTGGATATCCAGCCGGGACGTCCGGCTGGCGGGTTCGCAGACGGGTGTTGGTTCTTCCGGTCATGGTGAACCAAACCCGAGACATCCGCCAGGCCTCCTGATTCCTGAGGCGCAACCGAACCCTGTCATTCGCCTGCGTGACGCGGGCAAGGAGAACAATGTCCCCCACCTTCGCCCAGCTGGGCGTCCCCCATTCCATAGACCGCGCCCTGGCGTCGCGCGGCATCACCAAGCCGTTCGAGATCCAGGCGGCCGTCCTGGCCGACGCCTTGGCCGGACACGACATCTGCGGCCGCGCCCCCACCGGGTCGGGAAAGACGCTTGCCTTCGGGATTCCGCTCGTGGCCAATGCCGGCCGGGCCGGACCGCACAAGCCCAAAGCGCTGGTGCTGGCCCCGACCCGCGAGCTCGCCGACCAGATCATGACGGAGATCCGATCCTTCGCCGGCGGCGTCCGCATCGCGGTGGTCTACGGCGGCGTGGGCTACGACGCCCAGCGCCGGTCGCTGCGCAAGGGCGTCGACATCCTGGTGGCCTGCCCCGGCCGCCTCGAAGACTTGATCGATCAGCGAGAGGTCAGCCTGTCCGCAGTCGACAGAGTCGTCATAGACGAAGCGGACCGGATGGCCGACATGGGGTTCATACCCGCGGTGCGGCGCCTGCTCGACCAGACCGCGCCGGAGCCGCAGACAATGCTGTTCTCAGCCACGCTCGACGGTGATGTGGCGTCGCTCACCCGCGACTACCAGCATCGTCCGGTGCGGTATGAGATCGGTGAGGAGACGCCCGACGTGGTCGCGGCCGACCATTTGTTCTGGAACGTGTCCAGCACCGAACGCACCGAGGTCGCCGCCGACGCGGTCACCGCCGCCGGCTCGGCGATCGTGTTCTGCCGGACCCGTCACGGCTGTGACCGGCTGGCCCGCCGATTCGACCGGATCGGCGTTCGCGCCGCCGCGATCCACGGAGGCCGGAGCCAGAACCAGCGCACCCGGGCGCTACAGGCCTTCGCGGCCGGCAGGGTGGAGGCGCTGATTGCGACCGACGTCGCCGCCCGGGGCATCCACGTCGAGGGCGTGAGCGCCGTGATCCACTACGACCCCCCCGGCGACCACAAGACCTACCTCCACCGGTCGGGGCGCACCGCCCGGGCCGGCCGGGGCGGCGTCGTGGTCTCTCTCGTGCAGCCCGGTCAGGTCAAGGAACTACGGCACATGCAGCGCGAACTGGACCTGCAGCAGCCGCTCACCGATGTGGATCTCAGCGCCGTCCGATCGCTCGACGGTGGCGCTAGCCGCCCCATGGAGCCAGCGGCGATCACTAATCCAACCCGACAACCCGCAGTCGACTCACAGCCGCGACGCGCCGATGGCAAGCCGCGACACCAGGATGCCAAACAGCGATCTCGCAAGCCCGAGGGTGGGAGAGCGAAGAACCGCTCCCGGCGCCGGCGGAGCAACAACAGGCGACCACGGCCCACCACCGCCAAGCGGCCGATGGCCAAGTCAGGCGCCTAACCCCTCGACAGCCTGCCGCCCGGCCTCTAGGCCCAGGCGTCCAGCCGGCAGTTGACCAGCACCTCCGACACCGAGGCGGTGTTGGGCAGATCGATGACGGTGGCCACCAGATCGGCCAGGTCCTCGGGTTGGGTGATGGTCTCGTCGTCGGGGTCCATCATGTCGGTGGCCACCGGGCCGGGGCACAGAGCGGTCACCCGGACGCCGTCGTCCCAACCGACCTGGCGGACGGCGTGGGACAGCGCCAGCAGCGCGTACTTGGTCATGGAGTAGCCGGGCAGGGCATCGCCCTTGACCCGCTTGGCCGACATGGAGGCCAGGTTGATCACCCGGCCCGACCCCGACAGCCGGAGGTGCGGCAGCGCCAGGCGGGTGAGCCTCAACGGCCCCTTCACGTTTACCTCCCACATCTCGTCGAGGACGTCCTCGTCCATGCTCTCCAGTCCGGTGCGGTCGACGATGCCGGCGCTGTTGACCAGCACGTCGATGCCGCCGAACCGGTCGACGGTCGCCTCCACCCAGCGGCGGGCCGAGTCCGGGTCGGTGGCCTCGTGGTAGCTGAGCAGGATCCGGTCGGGATCGACATCGGGGGCGCTGGCGGTCAGCGCGTCGAGCCGCCGGGCCCCGAGGCTGAGCCGGCGGCCGTCGGCCGCCAGCCGCTCGGCGATGGCTGCCCCGATGCCCCGGTTCGCCCCCGACACCATCACTACCCGGCCGTCCGTGTCCGTCGGTCTCATAATCGCTCCCGGTGGGTCGCCCCTGCGGCCGCTGATTATCGTCGGTGATCGTGCAACGGGCGAACCGAAGCCGGATGACTCCATGACGGTCACGCTGGAAGCCGAGATCAGTCCGGGCATGAGCTCGGAGGACTTCGTCGAGTTGGCGGTCCGCTGCGAGCAGGCCGGTTTCGACCGCTTCGGCGTATCCGACGTGGTGTTCTGGCCCGACTGTTTCGTGCTACAGGCGCTGGTCGCGCAAGCAACCAGCCGGATCCGCATCGGCTCGATGGTCACCAACCCCTACTCCCGTCACCCGGCGATGCTGGCCGGCGCGGTGGCCACGCTTCAGGAGCTGTCCGGTGGTCGGATGTTCCTCGGCATCGGCGTCGGTGCCGGCTTGGAGGACCTGCGCATCGACTACCCCCGGCCGGTCCGGGCGCTCCGGGAGGCGATCACCGGAATCCGCGGTCTTCTGGCCGGCGAGACGGT
The DNA here is from genome assembly GCA_009842325.1 of Acidimicrobiaceae bacterium. GTDB lineage: Bacteria > Actinomycetota > Acidimicrobiia > Acidimicrobiales > Aldehydirespiratoraceae > Aldehydirespirator. The sequence goes on from VYFQ01000035.1 coordinate 168,833, forward strand.
GCAACTCGACGGCGAGATGTTCCCCATCGACGCTGCCCGGCTCGTGCGGCCACCCGCCGCGCCGGTGCCGATCTCGGTTGGCACCCGCAGCCCGCAGGTGATGCGCCTGGCGGGCGAGCTGGCCGACATCGCGCTGGTCGGGGCGAGGCACTTCACTCCGCAGATCGCTCGCCAGTACTACGGGTGGCTGGCCGAAGGTGCGACTCGGGCCGGCCGAGACGTCGCGGACATCGACATCGCGCCGCGCCTGACGCTGTGCGTGTCGTCCGACGGTGACCTGGCCCGCCGCTCGGTGGTGCGCTACGTGGCCCACTACCTGGCCATCATCCGGCCTTCCGAGATTGACCCGGATCGCCTGGCCGCCATCGATGAGGCTCTGACCAGGGCGACGGGCTGGTACTTCGATTTGGACCGCTACGACCCGCCGGAGCTGTTCGACCTCGTCACCGAGGACTGGATCCGCCGCTACGCCATTGCCGGGGCGCCGTCGGAGATCCCCGCACAGGTCAAGGCGGTCACCGACCTGGGCTTCACCAGTGCCAGCCTGAATCTGGCCGCGGTGCTGCGCCCGTCGGCGGCCCAGGGCTACGCCGAGACCATCGACGGCTTCGCGTCGGTGATAGACGACTGCCGCTAGCGGCGGCGCCTAATCGCCCGGCTTCGCCGCCACCACCTCGCCGTTGAGCCAGGCCCAGAAGCCGCTGGGATGGTCGGCCCAGCGGCGGAAGGCGGCCGAGATCGCCACCAGGTCGCTCCGCATGGCGAACCCGCCCTCTACGGCGTGGTCGGCGAAGTCGCTGTCGGTCACCCGCACGGCCCACATGCTTCCCCAGAGCTCGCGGCCAGCCGCGTCGGCGTGGGTGGTGGTGCTGGTCGTGACCACCGGGTCCACGAAGCCGGCTGCTCTCACCCAACCAGGCAGGAAGCGTCCGGCTCGGGGCTCGCCGCCGTTGGCCTCGGCCACCTCTAGGTACAGGCGGAGCCAGTGCTCGAGGGCCGGTTCGACCGGAGCGTGGACCATGGTCTGGTAGTCAGAATCGCGCACCGCCACCAAGCCGCCGGGCCGCAGCACTCGCCTGGCCTCCCGCAGCGCCCGGACCGGGTCGGACAGGTGCTGCAGCAGCTGGTGGGCGTACGCCACGTCGAAGCTCGCGTCACCGAACGGCAGCTCGTAGACCGAGCCCACCTTGAAGCCGGCGTTGTCGACGCCGGCTTCGGCGGCCAGACATCGGGCCGACTCGACCATCTCGGCTGAGGTGTCCACGCCGACGACCGTCCCCACCCGTCGGGCCAGCCCGACGGTGATGGTGCCGGGACCGCTTCCCATGTCGAGCACCGTGGCGTCGGGTTGCAGGTGGGGCAGCAGGAAGGCTGCGCACGCCTCGGCGGTCCGCTGCCGGTAGAACTCGAGGATGACCTCGTGGTAGCCGTGGGTGTAGCGCTCCGTGCCCGTCACGGAAAGGCCGGCAGCGCTTCGTCGTACAGCCAGGACTCGACCAGGTCCACAGCCTCGGGTCCGGCGAACTCGTCGACGATCCCCAGGAATTCATCGGTGTTGGTGTCGCCGCCGGCCGACCGGTCGTAGTGGGTCCTCAGGATCTCATAGAAGGTGTCGTCGGTGGTGTGGAGGCGCAGGGCGTGCAGCGTTGCGGCGCCCCGGTAGTAGACGGTCGCGCCGAACAGGTCCTGGATCTCGATGCCCTTCGGCGGTCCGATGCCCTCGGCCGATAGCCAGGCGTGAACCTGGGTCATGGTGTCGTTGAAGTCCCCTCCGAAGTGCTCGGTCTCGAACATGAGGTGCAGGTAGGTGGCGAAGCCCTCGTTCACCCAGATCTCGCTCCAGTCGTCGGGCGAGACCGAGTTGCCCACCCACTGGTGGGCCGCCTCGTGCGCGATGATGCCGGGACCGATGGTGGCCGGCCCGTGGATGGAGAGCGTCTGGTTCTCGAGCGCCAACCCGAGCTGGAACGGCATCACGATGGTGCCGTAAGCGTCGAACGGGTAGGGGCCGAGACGTTCCTCCAGGAAGGCGATCACGTCGGGGGTGACCGACAGCGCCTGGGCAACGTCGGGCGAGGCGTCGCGGGGAACGTAGTCGCGAATGATCGGGCCGCCGTCGTAGAGCGGTCCGTGGTCGATGCGCTCGAAGTCGCCGATGTATACGGCGGCCAGGTAGGTGGCCATTGGGTCGTCCATTCGCCACGTGTAGGCGGTCTGCCCGTCGGTGGTGGTCTCATCGACCAGGAGACCGTTCGAGGCGGCAGTTACACCCTCCGGCACGGTGATCTGGATCTCGTAGGTGGCCTTGTCGGTGGGGTGGTTGTTGGACGGGAACCACGTCATCGACCCCGACGGCTCGCCCAACGTGTAGATCACCCCGTCCCGGTGGAGCCAGCCCATCTTGGCGAACGGCACACCGGGATCGTCGATCGCCTCGGGCGAGCCCGAGTAGGAGACGGCTGCCTCGAACTGCGAGCTGGCCGCGAGCGGGCTCGCGGGCTGGATGGTCAGTTCGTGGCCCGACCTCCAGAACTCGGCCTGGACGCCGTCGACGGCCACGGAGTGGACCTCCAGACCCAGCAGGTCCAGGTTGAACGTCTCAAGGTCCTCGGTGGCCTGAGCGGTAATCGACGTGAGCGCCGAGATGGTGTTGGCCGCCGGGTCGACGTCGAGGTCGATCTCGTAGTGGAGGGCGTCGTATCCGCCGTTGCCGAGGAACGGGTAGAAGCTGTCGCCCAGCCCCTCAGCCTCGGTTGGCGGCACCGTCGTCGTGGTGGTTGTGGTTGGGGCGGTTGTGGTGGTGGACGTGGCTGGCGCGGTCGTGGTTGGGGCGGTTGTGGTCGGCGCGGTGGTGGTTGTCGATGTTGTTGTGGTCGGCGCGGTCGCGGTTGTGGCGGTTGTCGTCGTCGCCAGCGAGGTCGGCGGGGCGGTGTCGGCGGACTCGTTGCTCGCCGGGCCGCTGCAGGCAGATGCAAGAAGCGCAACCGCTGCAATGATCGACCAACGACGGCGGAGCACGGCGGGCAGCCTAAGGGCGCGAGCGATCCGTGAGCAGCGCGAACAGGTGTGACAAAGGTAACTGCCTCTTGGGGGCCGACCAGGCGGGCGGTCAGGCCTGGCCGGTCTGGCGCAGGAAGGTCAGGCTGTCGAAGTAGTCGACCCGGCGCTCGATCAGCCCGTCGGTGATCGTCAGCCGCATCACGCCTTGGATCTCGATCGGGGTTCCGTCCACTTCGGCCCGCATTACGTAGGCGGCCGCTGCCCGGTCTCCCTCGACCACGATGTCGACGGCCTCGTAGGTCAGACCCGAGAACGTGGCCAGGAAGTCGGCCAGACGCTCCAGGTACGCCGTCTTGCCATGGCTGGGCGATCCCAGCGCGCTGGTGTGCTGGTTGACGAAGTCGTCGCCGACGTGCGCGGCCACCGCCTCAGGTTCGCCTGTGGCGAATGAGGCCAGATAGGACGCCGCGACGGATCGTGTCGCTTCGGCCGCTTCGCTCCCTGGGTCGGAGGCGCTCAGCGCATCACCTTCTGGGCGTGCGCGTAGACGCCCTGGTCGTAGCTGAGTTCGATCATGTTGCCGTCGGGATCACTGATCATGCAGATGTACCCGATGGGCGCGGGCATGTCGGTGGGAGGCATGGCCAGGCAGCCCTCGGCCCTGGCTTGCTCAGCGGCGGCGTCGAGCTCTTCCCGGCTGGTCACCTCCACGCCCAGGTGAGCGAAGGGTGCCAGCGTGGCGATGGGCGCGTCCTTGAACGGGTCGGACTCGGGGAAGAACTGGGCCAGCACCAGGATGAAGGGCTTGTCGGGGGAGTCGTCGTGCCCCAGCCAGGCGCCGTAGCCGTCGGCATCCTCCCGCTTGTCCAGCAGCTTGAGCGGCGTGTGAGTGGTGTACCAGTCGATGCTGGCGTCGATGTCGGTGACCCGCAGCGCCACATGGGTCCAGCGAGCGTGGGGCGGATGGACTGCGTATGTGTCGGCCATGTCCGGTTACTCCTGCGTCCATCCGTCGGGAATGTCGGGCTCGTCGCCACCGTAGGTCCACAGCACCAAGGTGTTGCCCCAGGGATCCGTGAAGGCGTTGTTGTAGCCGTTGAACTCGCCGAAATAGTGGTGACGCCACAGGTCAGTGGCGCCGCGGGCCACAGCCCGGTCGGATATGGAGTCCATGTCGTCGTCGGGTGACACGAGGATCCAGAGGCGTATGGAGTGCCCGTCGCGGCAGAGGTGCCGGGGCTCGAGACCCTCGTCGGTGGGGTGGGGACGGCGGTTGGCGACGTTGGTGATGCCCAGGTGCAGGTTGCCGGTGGGGCCCTGACTGCCGTCGGGGAGTTTGAAGTTCTGGCCGGGCACGACTTGGTAGAACGACCCGGCCGGGCGCGGGTTGATCTTCCAGCCGAATACCTCGTGGTAGAACTGCTCGGCTCTGTCGGGTTCGTCGGTGGGTATGTCGACGAAAATGAGCGTGTTCGGGTAGGGCTCGGTCACGGTGCGCTCCCAGGGCCGGCGGCATCGGCGGGCGAGTTCAACCTAGCAGTGGCGCCTCATCCGGAATAAGTCGGGTCGGCGCTGTCGGGTCAGCGCAGGCGGGGTTCGATTCGCTTGCCCGCGGAGAAGGTGGCTTGGCCCTCGGCCAGCGCGTCGACGCTGGTTCCGGTGGTGAGGATCGACGGGGCCATCGCCAGCGCATCGAGACGGCCCATGTCGCTGGCGGCCCAGATGGCCCGGAGGGTGCCTTGCACGGCGTCGGGCGGCTGCGAGGCGATGATCCTCGCCAGCCGGTCGGCGGCGTCCTGCAACTCGGCGAGAGGAACCACCTCCGACACCAGCCCGACCCGTTGGGCGGTCTGTGCCGTCATGCGTTCGTGGTTTCCGACCAGAGCGAGCCGCAGAACCTCGCCCAGCGGCATCCGCGGCACCAGCTTCATCGGCTCGTACACCGCGGCCATCCCGTAGGTCACGTGGGGGTCGAAGAAGGTGGCGTTCTCCGCGGCGATGATGATGTCGGACTCGGCCACCAGGTAGAAGGCACCGGCGCAACAGATGCCGTTGACCGCAGTGATCACCGGCTTCCACAGGTCGCACGCCTTGGGACCGATGTCGTCGCCGGGATCGTCGTACATGTAGTTGTTCGATGTGCCGTAGAGCTTGTCGCCCGCGCCCTCGAGGGCCACCAGAGGGTCGGAGCGGTCGACGCCCACGCAGAAGGCCTTCTCGCCGGCGGCGGTCACCACCACGACCCTCGCCTCGTCCATCGCGCGCAGCGCCCGCCAGGTGGACCGGATCTCCTGGCGCATCTGATCGTTGAAGGCGTTCAGCACTTCGGGCCGGTCGAGGGTGACGCGGCACACGTGGTCGGAGATGTCGACCTGGATCGTCTCGAACCGCTCCGGCTCGAACGACACGGTGCGATCGTCGGATGCCACGACCGCGAATCCTACATACCGCCGCGGCTAGGTGATCTCGGACCGGAGCTTGCGCAGCAGGTTGGGGACACCGGGCGGCTGCACCACCGACGCCCGGATCAGGTCGTCGAAGTGCTTGACGAACGTCGTGACATGATTGCGGTTGTTGAGAACGAGATACATCTGCCCCAGGTACAGCACGGCCCGGTCTAGGCCGAAGACGGTGACCGCGGCGGAGTACCGCTGACGGCCGTCGTAGAGGAACCACCGGAATGTCGGGTACAGCTCCTCGCACAACTCGATCATCTGGTCGAGCTGTGCCACCCGGTGCCGGTGCTCAAGCGATCCCCAGACGTCCCATCCGCGGGCGAAGCCCTCGATGGCCTGGATGGAGTTGCAGCATTCCAGGTCGCTCCCCGGCGCGCGGGCGAGCTCGAGCGGCGCAGTGGCCGTCTCGATCCGCTGCTCGGGCCTGATCGTGGTGTAGCGCTGGACCTCATGGCGGATCACTGCCTCCGTCTTGAGCAGGTCCGGCAGTGAGGCGGGCAAGGTGCGGACCTTCGAGCCGGCCGCCTGTTCGTGCCATTCGATCCAGGCCTCGTCGAGGGGGCTCAACTCGTCGAGGTTTAACGCGAATTCCTCGTGGACGATGTCGGCACGGGCCGGGCCGCCATGGGCCAGTCCGAGCAGCCAGTCCACCGAGACGGCCGATGTTTCGGCGATGGCGGCCAGGGTCTCCACCCGTGGGAGGCGACGGTTGCGGCTGGATAGGAGCTGCGAGAGCGTGGACCGGTCGATCCCGGCGTAGGCGGCGAAGTCCGAGCGGGACTGCCCGGTGTCGGCCACCAACTCGCCGAGCCGCTCCCGGAAGCGGTTCACCAACTCGGTCTGGCTGGTCATGGCGTAGCAATTCTACAACATTCGTTGTACTAGCGCTACAGATCTTGTGCTTTGTGCGATAGTGCTACGGATTATGCGCGAATCATCGCCCGGCGTGAGGGTCGGAGTTCCTACGTTGATGGAAAGGGACTGGGGGATTGTCCCGGATCCGTCGCGACATTGGAGGTGCGATGGCTGCCGATGCGTCCGTTCGCTCGGCCTCTGGGCCGACCGTGGAGTGGCGCACGGTCGCGGTCGCAGTCGTTGTGCACGGCCTATGGCTGGCAGTGTTGGCTCTCCACGGCGTTACTCCCTGGCCGGTGACCATCCTCGCGCTCGGCTTGATCGCAGCGTGGCACGGATCGCTCCAGCATGAGACCATCCACGGCCATCCGTTCCGGAGCCAGCGGCTGAATGCCCTGCTGGCCTCGCTGCCTATGTCGCTGCACCTGCCCTACCTGGTGTACCGGCGCTACCACTGGGACCATCACGACTGCCCAGAGCTGACCGATCCGACCGAGGACAGCGAGAGTTTCTATGTGACTGCCGAGCGGTGGGAGTCCATGGGCCGCATGGGCCGGGCGTTCGTGCTTGCCCACCACACCCTGCTCGGCCGCCTAGTGCTGGGACCGCCCCGATACATCGCCGGGGTGCTCGTCCACCAGGCTCGCGAGATCCGCCGGGGCGACCGGGAGCTGGCCCGGTGGTGGTCGGCGCATGTGGTGGCCGCGGCGGCGCTCGTCGCCTTCGTGGTGGTGGTCATGGGGGTTCCCTGGTGGCAGTACGTGCTCGGGGCCACTTATCTGGGGAACTCCCTAACCCTGATGAGGTCCTATTGCGAGCACCGCTGGGTGGAGGGCGCCACCCGCTCCGCGGTCGTGCGGTCCGGGCGGTTCTTCAGTCTGCTGTACCTCTACAACAACCTCCACCATGTCCACCACGCCGATCCGGGTGTGCCCTGGTACCGGCTGTCGGCTCACGCCGACGCCACCGGCGGTTACGACGAGGCTGCCGCGGGGGCGGGGCTCTACCGCGGCTACTTCGAGTTGGCCCGCCGTTTCGGTGTGCGGCCGTTCGACCACCCCGTACACCCCGCCGAGCGGGCCGGAACCCTCACTTGACCTGCTGAGGCTTCTAGTCGTCTAGCAGCCGGCGGGCGACCACCCGAGCTTCGTCAAGATTCTCGACGAAGTTCTCCTCAGGGATCTCCCGCAGCACGTTCAGCGCGTAGACACTGGTGTCGGTCATCCCGGACATGCCCAGGACGATGCACTGGGTGTCGGCATCGTGCGCTGTGTCGGCCAGCTGGCCGATGGCCAGGGCGGCACTGTCATCCACGTGCACGGTGTCGGTGAAGTCGAAGATCACCACTTCGTGCTCGGCCATATCGTGGTTGATGGTCTTGAAGAGCCTGGTGGATGAGGCCGAAGTAAAGCTGCCCCGCAGCGACAGGAGGCCGACCCGGGCCGCGAACGGGTCGTCGTCGTCGAGGTCGAAGGCATCGTCGTCTGCTTCGGGGTCCGCCAGGAAGGTCATGTCGAGCAGCGGGGTCGATATCACCTTGTCGAGTTCCAGTCGCTCCACCTGGCGGGCGCCGGTCAACGCCGCCATCACCAGGCCTACGGCCACCGCGATCACGAGGTCCGAGACGATGGACAGAACGAGGGTCAGCGCCAGGACCACCACGTTCTCCCTCGGGACGCGATGTATGTGGGCCAGGTAGCGCCAGTCGATGATGTTGAACCCGATCTTGATGAGAATGCCGGCCAGCACGGCGTGGGGTATGGAGTCGACGTATCGACCCAGTCCCAGAACCAATGCGGCCAGGATGGTGGCGCACAGCACCCCGGAGACCCTGGAGCGGCCGCCGGCCTTCACGTTGGCCACCGTGCACGACGTGGCTCCCGCGCCGGGCACTCCGCCGATGAACGCCACCACCACATTGGCCACCCCGGCGCCCATCAGCTCCCGGCTGGGGTCGTGGTTCTGGCGGGTCAGCGAGTCGGCCACCCTCGCGGTGAGGAGGCTGTTGATGGAGCCCAGCAGGGCGATGGTGACCGCAGCCGGCAGCGCGCTCCCCAGATCGCCGAAGCTGAGCTCGGGAACCATCAGGTCGGGGAGGCCGGTGGGCACTTCCCCGATCGTCGGTGCCTCGCTCAGCCACAACACGCCCACCAACGTTCCGATGATCAGCGCGGCCACCGAAGGCGGCAGGAATCGCTGCAGCCGTCCCGGCCAGAAGATGCACACGGCCAGGGTGATGAGCCCCAGTGTGAGCGCGCTCGGGTCGACGTTGGCGACTGCATCCGGCCACTCGCGCAGAGACTTGATCGCGCCGCCGAGGGCCACCTCGGTGCCGAAGAACGGCAGCACCTGGACAATGATGATGATCAGGCCGACGGCGCTGGTGAACCCCGACACCACCGCATAGGGCGTGTAGGCCACGAAGGTGCCCAGCCGCAGCGCGCCGAGCAGCACCTGGATGACCCCGGCCATTGCCACGATGGCCAGCGCCTTGGACAGTTCCCCGTCGGCGTAGTCGACGAACACGACCGCCATCGCGACCGACAGCGGGGCGGTGGGTCCCGAGATCTGGGTCTTCGATCCGCCCAGCAGTGCGGCGAGCATGCCCACCACGACGGCGCTGTACAGACCCTCGATAGCTCCGAGTCCCGAGGCGACGCCGAAGGCCAGCGACAGGGGCAGGGCTACGACGGCCGCGGTCATCCCGCCGAATATGTCTCCTCTAAGCCCTTGGAGCTTGTCGCTGACTTGCAAGCTCATGCCGCACCGCAGACTAGATCAAGCGTCGCCGCGGGACCGTCCTCGGCGGGCCGTGCAGACGATGTCCGCCATTTCGGACAGATTGGTCGCTACGGCCAAGCCGGCGTCGTGCAGCCACTGCAGGTTCAGGGCGTGGATCTCGATCCGGGGATCGAAGCGGTTGAGAAACACCGCGTGGCGGTAGGCGGACAGCGGCAACGTGCAGGCCATCGAGTCGTGGATGCCGCCGAGAGCGGCCGACGCAACCACGATGATCAGGTCGGGTTCGATCCGCTCGATCAGGTCTAGGTTGTGCCCGTCGGAGGCCAGTGGCGAGTAGAGGCCGCCCACCCCCTCCACCAACCCGATGTCGACCGTTGCGCCGAAGCGGCATCCGGCAGCCAGCTCATCGACGGTTGGGCAGATCCGACCGAGCTTTCCGGCGGCCATGGGCGGGGCCAGCGGCACCGGATAAGTGTGCTCGGGAGGGCAGACGTCGTCAGGGTGCTGGCCGGTGGCCGCGGCCAGCGCCGCCGCGTCGGTCGGGCAGGCCTCATCTGGGTCGTAGGACTGGATGGGCTTGCACGCCGCGACGGCGCACTCCCTGTCCCGCAGAACCTGAGCCAACTCGGCCGTCACCCAGGTCTTGCCCACTTCGGTGCCGGTGCCGGCGACGAAGATGACGGCGTCAGGGCGACGGGCTCGAGCGTCGGACGCAGCCGCTGGATCAGGCATCGATCCCTGCCCGGCGGAGCGCGTCTACCAGCCGCTCGAGGTCGGCGTCGCAGTGGGCTGCCGAGACCGTGACCCGGAGCCGTGACGTTCCGGCCGGCACGGTCGGGGGCCGGATGGCGGGGACCAGGATGCCCTGCCTCGCCAGAGTGTCGGAGACGGCCAAGGCCCTGTCCTCGGCGCCGACGATGATCGGGATGATGGGGCTCGGGTGGCCGGGCCGGATGCGATCGATGTTGGTCCGCAGCCGTTTCCGAAGCTCGTCGCCCTCCTGGGAGTCGATCACATCGATGGCGGCCGCAGCGGCTGCGGCCGCGGCTGGGGCGGCCGCAGTGGTGAAGATGTAGGAGCGGGCCGCATTGACGAGCAGGTCCATGAACGTCCGGGGTCCGGTCACGAAGCCGCCCAGCGCGCCGACCGCCTTGGACAGGGTCCCAACCCGCAGCACGCGGCAGTCCGGGTGCAGCGGGTCGGGATGGTCCAGGACGAGATGGGCATCGTCGAGCACGAGCAGCGCCCCGCGGGCCGCACACACGGCCGACAGCTCGCCGATCGGCGCGAGGTCGCCGTCCATGGAGAAGACCGAGTCGGTGACCACCATGCCGGGGCCCTCGGAGCGGCCCAGCATCTTGTCCACTGCGGCCGGGTCGCAGTGGGGGTAGACGCGCGTCGGCGCCCGGGCCAGACGGCAGCCGTCGATGATCGAGGCGTGGTTGAGCTCGTCGGAGCAGAGCACCGACGCCCACCGTCCCATCGTGGCGATGGCGCCCAGGTTGGCGGCGTATCCGGTGGTGAACAGCACCGCGGCCTCCGCCCCGCGCCAGGCTGCGATGCGCTCCTCGAGGCGGCTGTGCACGGGACGCGACCCGACGATCAGCCGGGCCGATCCGGAGCCGGTGCCGTAGTCGTCGATCGCGGCCCGGGCCGCGGCCCGCACGGCGGGGTGCTGGGTGAGTCCGAGATAGTCGTTGGAGGCGAACGACACCACCGGTTGTCCAGTCGCCGACAGCGCCGTACGGGGGTCTCCGCCGTCGAGGTCCCGGGGTCGGCGCAGCTGGTTTGCGGCCTCGACGGCTTCCAGCGCGGCGGACGCGATGCCGTCCCAGTCGCTCATGACTATGCGCCGGCGTCCTCGGCGGCTACCCCTTCGATGGCCGATACCAGGGTCCGGGCGATGGTGTCGATCTCGTCGTCGGTGATCGACAGCGGGGGCATCACCACGACGACATCCCCCAGAGGTCGCAGCAGGACCCCGGCGGAGACCGCGGCTGCGCAAACCCTGCGTCCCCATCTGGAGGCACCGGCGGGAGGGTTCAGTTCGACGCCGGTCATGAGGCCCCGGCGGCGTACCTCCTTCACCGCGGGCAGGGCCCGGACCGGGGCCAGCACAGCGCCGAGGCGTTCAGCTGCCGCGGCGGCCCGGTCGATCAGTCCGCGTTCACCGATCAGCTCCAGGTGACGGGCCGCCACCGCGCAGGCGAGGGCGTTACCGCTGTAGGAGTGACCGTGATAGAAGGTGCGCGGCCCGAGATCCTCACCAAGGAAGGCCTCGTAGATGTGGGAGGCGGCCACGGTGGCCGACAGGGGCAGGTATCCGCCGGTGATGCCCTTGCCCAGGCACATCAGATCGGGGCGGATCCCGCACAGCTGGCTGGCGAACATCGCGCCGGTGCGGCCGAACCCGGTGGCGACCTCATCGCAGATGAGCGGAACTCCCCGGGCCTGGACCGCCTCGGCGAACGCGGCCACCTGATCGGGGCCGGTGACCAGCATCCCAGCAGCGCCTTGGACCAGCGGCTCGATAATGGCCGCGGCCAGCCGGTCGTGGTGCTCGTCGAGGACGGCGACCGCCTTGGACATCCAGTCCGGGTCGTCGTATCCGGGGGTGCGGAGGACGCCGAAGCGCAGCGGGTCGAACAGGTCGGTTCCGAAGCCGCCGTCGCCTACCGACAGCGACCCGACCGAGTCGCCGTGGTAGGCGTCGCCGAGGGCCAGGTATGAGTTGCGGCCCCGAACGCCGAGATTGTGCCAGTACTGGAAGGCGATCTTGATGGCCTGCTCCACGGCGGCGGCCCCGTCCGACGCAAACAGGAAGTGGGGCTCGGTCACCGGCACCACCTCGCTCAGAGCCTCAGCCAGGGTGATGGCAGCCGTGTTGCCGTTGCCCAGCAGGGTGGAGTGGCTGATGCGTTCGAGCTGCTCGCGGGCCGCCCGGTTCAGATCGGGGTCCGAGTGGCCCAGCGTGATGACCCACAACGAGGAGATGGCATCCAGATAGCGACGGCCGTCGGTGTCGTGGAGGTAGTTGCCCTCGCCCCGCTCCACGATGACCGGGGTCGAGCCCTCGTAGGTCGCCATCTGCGTGAAGCCATGCCACACGACTGCGGCGTCGCGCCGGGCCCAGTCGGCCGCGGTCACGGCTGGCGGGGCGGCGGGGCGCCCTTCCATTCGTCCCAGTGCAGCACCTTGTCCAGCGGCTCCCGCATACCGGGGCGGAAGTCGGTGCCGATGGTGTGGGCGATGGGGATGAGTGCGACCTGCGTGCACTCGTCGTACGGGACCCCCAGGATCTCGGCGGCCTGCTGCTCGTAGGCCAGGTGCAAGGTGGTCCAGCATGTCCCCAGTCCCCGTTCCCGGGCGGCGAGCATGAAGCTCCACGACGCCTGTATCACCGATCCGAGCCTTGATGCCGCTCCGCCCCACGACGGCCGCTCGACGCGACTGATGGCCAGGCAAGGGATCAGGAACAGCGGAGCCCGCTCGAGGTTGTCGGACAGGTACTGGGCCGAATCGGCGATCCGTTCGAAGGAGGCCCGAACGGCTGGGTCTTCATGAGGTGGTTCATTGGTGGGGAAGTAGGGCGACTCGCGATAAGCGGCCCACGCCTGGCGGTAGAGCCCGGCCAGCGCCGCCTTCTTGGCTGGGTCGGCAACCACCATCCACACCCAGTCCTGGCGGTTGCCGCCGCTGGGCGCCTGGAGCGCGATGTCCAGGCACTCAGTTATCAGCCCCGGATCGACCGACCGGTCGAAGTCCAAGCGCTTGCGAACGGCGCGTGTCGTGGTCAGCAGTTCGTCGGCCGAAAGTCCCAGCATCCTTAGCCTCCTGCATTGGCGGTGGAGCAGTCAGACCCTACGACTTTCGACCGCAACCCGGAAGGCCGGGGGGTGGCGGCGAGGAACGGCCGACCGACAATGGGGCGAAGCCCCGTCGGTCGGACGGTCTCGACGACAGGACCCGCCGGCCGGGTGAGCTCGGCTAGGACAGCAGGGGCAGGACTTCCTCGGCGATGCGGTGCAACTGCTCCTCGACCTTCTCGTAGGGATCGCCGGGCATGGCCGGGAACAGCAGGAGGTTCTCGATTCCGATCTGCTCGTCGTACCAGCTGAGGGCCTCAGCCACATCGGCGGGACTTCCCACCGCCCAGACCTTCTGGTCTATGGACTCCTCGAGGGTGGGGATCAGCCCCGGCTTGGCCGGTTCGCCGTCCTTGCCGAGGTAGCCCTTGCTCCAGCCGTAGGGGCCGAGGAACTTCCAAAGCTCGTCGTGGCCGTTGCGCACCGAGGCCATGGCCTGCTCGCGGGTGTCCTCGACCCGGATGTTCTGCACGAGCATGCGGTGCTCGCCCCGGTCCAGCTCGCGGCCGTGATGGGCCAGGTACCTGTCGGCGAACTGCTCCCAGCGTTGCTTGACGATGGAGTGGTGGTAGTTCCAGAACACCCCGCCCCAGCCGCAGCGGGGGATCTGCTCGAGGGTGGCCGGCGACTTGGCGGCCTGCCATATCTCGTAGGGGTACAGCGGCCGGGGCACCAGCGACAGCTCGGTCACGAACCCGCCCCGGTCCGGGATCCCCGCCGGCGGGAAGTCATACACCTCGCCGTGGAAGCTGAACGTATCGTTGTTCAGTGCTCGGAGGATGACCTCCATGGCCTCGTCGAACTGCTTGCGGTTCAACTCGTCGGCCGCGGCCTTGTCGGGATTGTCGAAGCTGCCGATCTGGGTGCCCAGGGTCTCAGCCTCACGCGGCACTGTGCCCCGCCCCACACCGAGGATGCCGCGGCCGCCGGAGACGTTGTGCAGCGTGGCGAAGTCCTCGGCCAGGCGCAGCGGATGCCACTGCGGCACGATGTTGAACGCCATCCCGATGCGGATGCTCTCGGTGCGCTCGGCCAGGATCGTGCCCACCAGGATCCCGTTGGGGACCACCTCGTAGCCCTCGTGCTGGAAATGGTGCTCGGTCAACCAGAACGAGTCGAACCCCAACCGGTCACACACCACTCCCATGTCGACGATCCGCTCGGTGGCCCGCCAGATCTCCTTGTGGTCGTAGCGGCGGTCGGTGGGTATCGGCGGGCCTGCGCCGGCGTCGTCCATCTCGACCCCGCCGAACAGGAACACCCCGGTCCGCACGACGCCCACTGTATGCGCTCCTAAGATGCGAGGACTTACCGGCCGGCAACCCTGCCCGGAGACGGAACCCGCCTAGTCATGGCCACCGACCTGTTCGACATCGAGCCCGTTGAAGCGACGTTCGGCGCGGTAGTCACGGGGGTGGACCTGCGGTCCATCGACGAAGCGGCGTTCGATGCCCTGCATCGGACCTGGCTCGAGTACGCCCTGCTGATCTTCCCGGGGCAGTTCCTGACCAGGGCCGAGCAGGACGCCTTCGCCCTGCGGTTCGGCCCGCTCGAGTTCACCGCGGTGCCCTTCAGCAACGTGGATGCGGACGGCAAGATCCTCAACGACCCCGATCACGACGTCGTGAAGTCGCTGCGGGGCAACGAGGGTTGGCACCACGACAGCACCTACATGCCGCTCCAGGCCAAGGGCTCGGTGTTCACCGCCGAGGTGGTTCCCAGCCGGGGCGGGGCCACCGGATGGGCCGACATGCGGGCCGCCTACGAGGTGCTCGATCCGGAAATCCAGCAGCGGCTGGCGGAGACGCGCGCCTACCACTCCCTCTACTACAGCCAGAGCCGGTCCGGATACATGCCGACCAAGACCGAGGGCGGCGGCTACGACATGTACGGCTTCCACGACCTCGAGCCGTCGCTGCGGCCGCTGGTGAAGGTGCATCCCGAGACGGGCCGGCCCAACCTGCTGATCGGGCGGCACGCCTACGGGATCGTGGGGATGTCCGAGAGCGAGTCGGAGGCCTTCCTCGATGAACTGAACGTCGAGGCCTGCCAGCCTCCGCGGATACACCACCACCAGTGGTCGGCGGGGGACGCCGCGCTGTGGGACAACCGCCGGCTGATGCACCGGGGCACGCCCTTCGACATGACCGAGCCCCGGGTGATGTGGCACACCCGAATTGCCGGCGATCCGGCCACGGAACTGGCCGACAACCACCTCGGCTCACAACAGCGATCGGGCGCGGATGTGATGGGCGAGGACACCCTCATCGTCGGCTGAGTTCGGCCTCCAGTCCCGTCCAGCGTCGTCAGACCTGCCGGTTGCGGGCCTCCCAGTAGGGCTTGCGCAGCTCGGTCTTGAGGATCTTTCCTGACGGGTTGCGGGGCACAGCGTCGATGCGCTCGACTGCGGCGGGAATCTTGAACCCGGCCAAGAGGCGGCGGCAGTGGGCGATGAGCTCCTCCTCGCTGGGGTCGGTGTCCGGCGCGGGCACGATCAGCGCCAAGGGCGACTCTCCCCAGCGTTCGCTGGGGATCCCGATGACGGCCACGTCGGCCACTGACGGATGGGCCATCAGGGCGTTCTCGATCTCGGCCGGGTACACGTTCTCACCGCCCGACACGATCATGTCCTTGATCCGGTCGTGGATGAAGAGGTACCCGTCCTCCATGTATCCGGCGTCGCCGGTGCGGAACCAGCCGAGTCCCCGGTCGTCGCGGCCCGCGGGGAATACCTCGGCCGTCGCCTCCGGGTCGCGCCAGTAGCCCTTGAGATTCTGAACGGTCCGGGCCCAGATCTCGCCTACCTCGCCGGTGGCGACATCGCGCCCGTCCGCGTCGACGAGGCGCAGTTCCACGCCGGGCAGCGGCTTGCCGGCCGACCGGAGCAGCTTCGCCCTCGGACCGCCCGGGTCGTGGTCCTCGGGCGCCAGCAGGGTCAGCGCTCCGGTGGTCTCGGTGAGCCCGTACACCTGGGTGTGCGGGCACTTGAGAAGGGCCAAGGACGCGGTGAGCGCTTCCTCGGTGATCGGCGACGCTCCGTACACGATGCTCTCCAGTGAGGAGAAGTCCACGTCGGACGCGCCCGGCATCATCGGCAGGAACTGGAGCAGCGCCGGCACCATGAAGGCCGCGTTGACCCGATGGCCTGGAATGTCGGAGAAGATCGCGGCCGGGTCCACGTCTCGGTGCACCACATTGGTGCAGCCCATGTACAGCCCGACGGTGGCCACTCCGCTGCCGCCGATGTGGAACAGGGGCAGCACGTGGAGCATCACGCTGTCGGGGTGCAGGCCGAGCATGCCGCTGATCGGGCCCACTATCGAGAAGATGTTGCGGTTGCTGAGCTCGGCTCCCTTGGGCAGGCCGGTGGTGCCCGACGTGTAGAGCTGGAGGCCCGTATCGTCCTCGACGGACGGGTAGGCGGGATCGGTGGCCGGTCGGCCCTCGATCCAGTCGGAGTAGCCGACCTGCCCCTCGGTGGCGGTGACGGCACCGACCAGAACCACCTGTGGCCCGCGGGGAAGGTCCATGTCGCCCAGATGGCCGAGAAACTCGTCCTCCACCAGGACGACCTCGACCTCGGCGTGGTTCAGGATGTAGGCCATCTCGGCCGCCACCAGCCGCCAGTTGACGGCCACGGTGACCGCGTTGATCTTGGCCGCGCCGAACACGAGGGTGAAGTACTCGGCGATGTTCTTGCCGATGAACCCGACCCGGCTCTGCGAGCCGACGCCGGCCGCGATCAGCGCGTTGGCCACCTGGGAGGACTCGGTGTCGAGATCCCGGTAGGTGAGCGTGCGGTCGTGACAGATCAGCGCGGGCTTGTCCGGGTTCTCGGCGGCCTGCCGGCGGGGTATGTCAGCAATGGATCGCATGGCGCTGCCTCCTTCTGGCGCCTGAATGGGCCAGATTATGCCCGATGCACGTCCTCATCTCCGGCGGTGGTACCGAGGCTGCTCGCGAGCGAACCCGCCACGGGGCATAGTGATGCGATGAGCGGCGACTGCGCTCCGGTGGATGAGATCGCGCCGCCGGCGCCTGATCCGGGCCGTATGGGATCGGAGCGGCTGAGCCGGCTGCGCAACCAGATGCGGGCCCAGGGTGTGGACGGGGCCGTGCTGATGCACGGTCCCCACGTGACCTACGCCACCGGACATGTTCCTGGGGCGGTCGACGCCGGTCATGCCAATCACCGGCGCGCGGTGGCGATCGTGAGCGCGTCGGACGGACCGGCCCGGCTCCACGCCCACGACCCGGCTGGCGTCGAGGCACGCCCTCCGCTATGGCCCGAGCTCGACGACGGCGCGGCCAGCGTAGGGGAGGCCATCGCCGACGTGCTCGGGGAAGTGACCGGATGCCGGGTGGCGGTGGATGGGATGACTGGCGCCATGGCCCGCGCCGGCGTTCTCGACGGGGCCGAGCTTGTCGACGCGAGCCGGGTGCTGGTGCCGGCTCGGGTAGTGAAGACCGAAGACGAGTTGGCCTGCATCGATCAGTCCCAGCGGCACACCGAGCGTGCCATGGAGGCGGCTCAGGCCGCGTGTGTTCCCGGCTCCGCCCGGACCGAGGTCGCGGGAGCGTTCCTGGCTGCTCTCCAGGACGCAGATCCGGAGTCCGGCCCCAGCTATCGCAACGGGACCGCTGCGACCAGCGCCGCCTACCAGAACGGGATCGATCCGATCTTTCAGCCCATGCCGACCCGCCGCGACGGCGGAATCCGCACATCCACCGGCCATGTCGCCTTCCCCACCGGGGTCGACAACCCGGTCTATGCCGAAGGCGACCTGGTATGGGTGGATTCCGGGGTGGGCTACCACGGCTACATGTCGGACTTCGGGCGCACATGGGTGGTTGGACGGGCTCCGACTGCGGCCGAGCAGTCGCTGTTCGATCGCTGGGTGGCGGTGTTGGAAGCTTCGCTGGCCGCGGTGCGCCCCGGTGCAACTCTCGGCGACGTAGGCCGGGCCGCACGGGCCGTGGAGCCCCATGACACGCCGTGGTTGCCGCACTTCTACCTGGCCCACGGAGTCGGCCTGGAGAGCGCGGAGATGCCCATGATCGGTACCGACTTAGGCCCGGCCTTCGACGATGCTTACGTGCTGGAGCCGGGCATGGTGCTGGTGTTCGAGCCAGTTACCTGGACCGACGGCGTGGGCGGCTACCGGGCCGAGGAGATCGTGGCTGTGACCGACGACGGCTGGCGCCTGCTGGGCGGGGGCCACCACTACGAGCCGTTCCGCTCATGAGCAACGATCTGGTGCTGGCCCGCCGCGACCGGGTGTTGGATGCCATGGCCTTGGCCAGCATTGACGCGCTGGTGCTCGGACGCCAGGACAACGCCGGGTACGCCTGCGGGATGCGCCGGCTGTGGACCGCGGGCACCCGGCCGTTCGGAGCGGGCTGCATCGTGGTTGCTTCCACGCAGCGAGTCCACGCCCTGTCGAGTTGGGAGGCCGGTATCGAGTCCCCCATGACCTTCGACGACCTCTACCCGCTCACTTGGAATCCGCGCATCATGGCTGCGTCCATGGCCAGCGTCGATGGCTTGACCCGGGCCGGCCGGATCGGGGTGGATGAGTTGACGCCGTCGTTCCGCCGGGCCGCGGCCAACTTCGCTCCCCGGGCGGAGATCGTTCCGGCCGATGACCTGATGGCTCGAATCCGCCGCCACAAGCTGCCCGGGGAGGTCGAGGCCATCGCTTCGGCCTGCGCCGCGGCCTGGGTCGGGGTGGAGGCCGCGCTCGACGCGGCCGGAGGCACCGATCCGGCAGCGTCGGCCATCAGGGCTCTCGCCGGTGCGGGGGTGACGGTCCCGTCGTCGGGAGTACGGGCCGAGCGGCACGGTGCCGAACTGGCCGTCGACGTCGGCGTGATCTGCGACCTCTACGAGGGAGGCGTAGGCGGTGTCTTCGCCGGCGGCCGGCGCGCCGGTGCCAGCGCGCTGCCCGACGCCTGCCGAGCGGGCGCGACCCACGCCGAACTGTCGGCAGCCGCGGCAACCGGTGACTGGCTGGTGCGTGGACTGGGCATGGGCTTCGAGCAGCCGGTGATCGGTCCCGGTGTCGGCGCCGGCGAGCGATTGGAAGCCGGGATGGTCCTCAGCGTCACCAACGGCCACCGCCGCGACGTGGTGCACGTCACCGCCGACGGTCCCGCGGTGCTGTCGCAGCGGCCGTGACGACGCGCCCGTAGCCTTCGAGTTCGTGATCCCGCTCGACGGCCCCTACTACGAGGAGCTGCGGGTCGGCCAGGAGATGCCCCGCCAGCCCTCGGTGGTGATCGACGACGGCATGGCCGCGCTATACCAGTCGATGGTGGGTGAGCGGCTGCCAATGGTGATGGATCCGGTCGTCTGTGAGGCAGTCACCGGGCGCCCAGGCCGTCTGGCCAGCCCTGCGCTGGTCATGCACCTGTCGATCGGGCACAGCACCACGCTCACCCGCAGGGCGATCGCCAACCTCTTCTATCGCGATGTGCGACTGCTCAGGCCGGCGTTCGTCGGGCAGTCGATCGCCACCACCGTCACCGTGGCCGCGCTGGCCGACAGCCGGCCCCGACCCGGCCGGCCCCACCGGGGCAAGGTCCTGGTCGACATCGTCACCACCGCCGACGGCGAACGCGCCGTGACCTACCAGCGGGCCCCGCTGCTGCCCCAGCGGGGCGATACGCAGCCCGGCCATGACGACGATCTCGGAACGCCACCGCCGCTGGACCTGGCCTCCTACGCCGACCTGGTGCCGGCCCATTGGGACTTCTCGCCGCTCGGCGCCGGAACCGAATGGCAGTCCGGCACCACCCTGGCGGACCCGGCCCGCGACGTCGTCGACAACGCGCCGGCGCTGGTGCGCCTCACCAACAATCTCGCCATGGTGCACCGCGACGCCGACGAGTCGCCCTACCCGCAGCGCCTGCTCTACGGGGGCCATGTCGTCGGCCTGGCCCAAGCGTCGCTGTCGAGGGTGCTGCCCGGCATGGCCACCGTGGTGGGATGGCACGGCTGCGACCACACCGCCCCCGCCTTCGAAGGAGACCAACTGTCGTTCCGCCACACCCTCCTAGACAAAGCCCCAGCCGCGTCCGGCCGCGTATTCGCAGTGCAAGTAGAAGGCCTAGCCCACCGGACCGACGAACCCGACAAGATCCTCAACTGGACAGTCATAGCCGCCGCCCCTTGACCCGGCCGTAGCCCCGCGACCCGGAAGGCCGGGGGGTGGCGGCGAGGAACGGCCGACCGACAATGGGGCGAAGCCCCGTCGGTCGGACGGCCTCGACGACAGGACCCGCCGGCCGGGAAGAACTAGCCGTGACGGAGAAGGCGTAGGCTGACGCTCGATCTCAGGGAAGGACGTGCGATGACCGAGGTAGTGATCGTAGAGGCGGTGCGCTCAGCGGTAGGAAAGCGCAACGGAACGCTGGCCCACACCCACCCCGCCGACATCCTCGGCCCAGTGCAGATGGAGTGCCTGAGCCGGGCCGGCATCACCAGCGGCGACGTCGACCAGGTGGTCGGCGGCTGCATCGACCAGATCGGCGCCCAAGGCATGAACATCACCCGCACCGCCTGGCTGTCCCACGGCGGCGACCAGGCCACCGCCTGCTCCACCGTCGACTCCCAGTGCGGCTCGTCGCAGCACGCCGTGAACCTGGCCTACAGCCTGATCGCCTCCGGTGCGGAGGACACCGTGCTGGCCTGCGGCGTGGAGTCGATGTCGATGGTGCCCCTGGCGGCCAACGTGATGAACGGCCCCGGCAAGCCGGTGTCGCGCAGCTACTTCCAGCACTACGAGTTCACCAGCCAGTTCGAGGGCGCCGAGCGCATCGCCACCGCCTACGGCATCTCGCGCCAGGACACCGACGACCTCGGACTGGAATCGCAGCTGCGGGCGGCCACCGCCCAGCAGGAGGGCCGCTTCGAGACGCAGATCGTGCCCATAGATGCGGTGCTGGTGGACGAGGACGGCAAGAAGACCGGCGAGACCGTGGAGTTCTCCCGCGATGAGGTGCCCCGAGACACCAGCCTGGAAGCGCTGGCCGCGCTCAAGCCGGTGGCCCGCGACGACGGCATCCACACTGCGGGCACGTCGTCACAGATCGCCGACGGCGCGGCCGCGGTGCTTCTCATGTCGGCGGACAAGGCGGCTGAGCAGGGGCTCAAGCCGATGGCCCGCGTGGCCCAGACTGCGCTGGTGGGCTGCGACCCGGTGCTGATGCTGGAAGGTCCAATACCGGCCACTGAGCGGGTACTCGAACGGGAGGGGATAGCCATCGACGACATCGACGTGTTCGAGGTCAACGAGGCCTTCGCGTCGGTGGTGATCGCCTGGCAGCGCACCGTCGGCGCCGACCCGGCCAGGGCCAACCCCAACGGCGGGGCCATCGCGCTGGGCCACCCTCTGGGCGGCACCGGCTGCATCCTCACCACCAAGGCCGTGCACGAGCTGGAGCGCACCGACGGCGACTACGGCTTGGTGTCGATGTGCTGCGGCGGCGGCCTGGGCACCGGCACCCTCATCCAACGCGTCGCCTGAGAGCGAATTCCGGCGCTAGATGATGCTGTCGGCTCGGAGGGCGTCCAGTTCGGTGGCTGACAGGCCGACCACGCTCGACAGCACCTCGTCGGTGTGCTCGCCGAGACGGGGTGCGCCCTCGGGTGCCGCAGGCGTCTCGCCCACCAGTCGGGGGAAGGGCGCCTGCTGGCGGACCGGCCCGATGACCGGGTCCTGCACCGTGCAGATGTCGCCCCTGGCCTGAACGTGCTCGTCGGCGGCGAAGTCGGCCACGTCGTAGATCTTGCCTGCGGGCACGTCGCAGGCGACCAGGCGAGCCTCGGCCTCGTCGGCGTCCAACCCGGAGACCCACTGAGCGACTATCGCGTTGATCTCGGCCCGGTTGTCGGCCCGGACCGCGGCGTTGGCGAAGCGCTCGTCGACGGCCAGATCGGGCCGGTCCATCGCCCGGCACACCCGCTCGAAGAAGACCTGGCTGCCGCCGACTAGGTACACGTAGCGCCCGTCGCGGCTGGCGTAGTTGCCGACCGGCGCGGCGATGTCGAGGCTGTCGCCCGAGCGGTTGCGGACCATGCCCAGCCGGTCGTGAGCGGCGATCGTCCACTCCATGATGCGCAGTATCGAGCCGTACATGAACACGTCGATGACCCCGCCCGTTCCGGTGCCGCGGGCGTCGCGCTCGTACAGCAGGCTGGTGACCGCCTGAGCCGCGAACACGCCGCTCAGGTAGCCGGCGATGTTCACTCCCGGCCTCGCCGGCGCCCGGTCGGGATCGCCGGTGAGGTGCATCAGCCCGCTGAAGGCCAGCGCGCTGCCGTTGAGGCCCACTACCAGCGACTTCGGGCCGTCCTGGCCGAACAGGCTGAAGCGGGCCGTCACCAGATGCGGCGAGAGCCGGGACGGGTCGATGTTCCAGCGTTCGAGGGTGCCGGGGCGGAAGCTCTCGACCACCACGTCGCTGGCATCGGCCAGGGAACGCAGCAGTTCCTGGCCCTGCGGGCGACGCAGGTCGATGGTCACCGACTTGCGGCCCCGGCCCTCCACCGACCAGTACAGCGAGTAGGGCTCGCCGGCGTCGTCGCGGGCGTAGGGGCCCAACTCTCGCAGCCGGTCGCCCCGGACGGGCTCCTCGATCTTGATGATCTCGGCGCCCTGCTCGCCCAGGATCGCGGAGCAGAACGGAGCCGAGACCCGGGATCCCAGGTCGATCACCCGCAGGCCCGCCAGTGGGCGTCTCACCGCAGCCTCTCGCTACCCGAAGCCACGAGGCGTTCCTAACAACTACCGGCTACTACAATCACGCGGCGATTATACGACTAGCCCGTAGACCCTGACCCATGACGTCCGCCGACAACGGCACCGCCGACCGCGAGGGGATCCGCTACGAGCCGGACGACCCGTGCCCGCCCCTGCTGCTGCTGGGGGTGGGCCTCCAGGGCGTCATGATGATCCTGACCTCGATCGTGGTGATCGTGGCCGTCACCGCCCGATCGGGCGGCCAGGACGACGACTACCTGACGTGGGCGGTGTTCGCCGCCCTGATCATCTCCGGGGCCCTCATCGCGCTCCAGGCCAGCAGGGTCTGGCGGCTCGGAGCGGGCCACATCCTGTTCATGGGTCCCACCACCAATTTCGTGGCCGTGGCCGTCCTGGCGCTGGAGGCGGGCGGACCGGCCCTGCTGGCCAGCCTTACCGTGGCCGGCTCCCTCTTCTACCTCATGCTGGCCTTCTGGCTGCCGCTGCTGCGCCGGATCATCACCCCCGCCGTCTCCGGCACCGTGCTGATGCTGATCGCGGTGTCGGTCCTCCCCATCGCGCTCGAGCGGATCCGAGAGGTTCCCGAGGGCGCAGATCCGACCAAAGGACCCTTCATCGCTTTCGTAACCATGGCTGTGACCGCGGTGCTGGCCCTGCGTGCGTCACGGAGCTTGAAGCCCTGGTCGCCGCTGCTGGCCCTATTCGCCGGCTGTGTGACCGCCGCGCTGCTCGGTGCCTATGAAATCCAGCCGGTGATCGACGCCGCATGGGCTGGCATCCCCACCGGCGGGTTCCCCGGGCTGGACCTGACTCTCGGAGCGGACTTCTGGACGCTGCTTCCGGCTTTCGTCGTGGTGACACTCGTGGGCGGTGTCAAGAACATGGGGGACAGCGTCGCCGTTCAGCAGGCCTCGACCCGCAAGCCCCGGGTGACCGACTTCCGGCTCGTGCAGGGCGCGCTCAACACGAACGGGCTGGGCATCCTTCTCTCGGGGCTGGTCGGGACGCCGCCCACCACCGCCTACTCGTCTCGCAGCGTGATGCTGATCACGTTCACGTCGGTCGCCGCTCGCCGGGTCGGCTACGTGATGGGAGCCGTCCTTGCCGTGCTGGCGCTGTTCCCGAAGTTCGCCGCCGTCCTGGTCTCGATCCCCAGTCCCGTCATGGGGGCCTACATCCTGGTGGCCATCGGCACGCTCTTCGTGAGCGGTATGCGAACCGCGGTCAAGGACGGCCTCGACGCCCAGAGGGCCGCCATCGTGTCGGTCGCCTTCGCGGTGGGCGCCGGCCTGGAGCAGCAGACGATCTTCGCCGACCTGCTCGGCGGGGCATGGTCCCCGCTGCTGGACAACGGCGTGGTCATGGGGGCCGGTACCGCGGTCCTGCTGACACTGTTCATCGAGGCAACCAACCCGGTGCGCCAGACCCGTCTCGAGGTCGATCTCAGCGTCTCGTCTCTCCCCGAGATCGACCGGTTCCTGTGCGACATCGCCTCCCGGCTGGGTTGGAACCAGTCGTCGACCCAGCGATTGCGCTCGGCCGGCGAGGAGACGCTCATAAGCCTGATCCACCCGCGCGGGCCGGCACCCGGCGAGGGACCGCCCCGCTTCATCGTGATAGCCCGTCCGGGCGACGGCCGGGTCGAGCTGGAGTTCCTAGCCGTGTTCGACGAGGAGAACCTTGAGGACCGGCTGGCGTACTTGAGCGAGGAGGCCGAGGGGGGCCAGGGAATCGAGGAGGGCGAGATCTCCTTGCGCCTGCTGCGCCACTACGCGGCCTCGGTCCAGCACCAGAAGTACCACGGCCTCGACGTGGTGACCGTCCACGTCAGAGGATCGCGCTAGTGGGTCGAACCTCTCATCGTCGGAGAGGTCAGATCACGTTGCCGTCTCGCAGGGAGGCGACCTCGGCTCCTGAGAGTCCCAGCAGGCTCGAGAGCACCTCGTCGGTGTGTTCACCCAGCCGGGGCGCGCCGGCCGGGACCGGAGGCGCGCCGTCATCGAAGCGGGGGAAGGGGGCCTGCTGGCGCACTGGTCCGATGACCGGGTCGTCAACGGTGCAAAGATCGCCCCGGGCCCGCACATGCTCGTCGCCGGCCACGTCGGCCACGTCGTAGACGATGCCGACCGGCACGCTGTAGCGCAGGCAGCGCTCCTCGATGGTGGCCGCGTCCAGTCCGGCCGCCCATGTGGCCACGATCTGGTTGACCTCGTCCCGGTTGCGACCGCGCGTCCCTGAGGATCGGAAGCGCTCGTCGGCCGACAGCTCGGGCCGGTCCATCGCCTCGCACAGGCGTTCGAACACCGGCTGGCGCACAGCCACGATGCACACGTACCGGCCGTCCCGGCTCCGGTAGTTGTCGAGGGGCGCGGCGCGCTCGGATCGGTTGCCCGTGCGCTGGCGCACCTCGCCCAGCCGGTCATAGGCCGCGATCGTCCATTCCATGATCCGCAGCACCGAGCCATACAGGTAGGCGTCGACGACTCCGCCAGTCCCGGCGCCCTTGGCGTCTCGCTCGTAGAGCAGGCTGGTCACAGCCTGGGCGGCGAACGCCGCGGTCAGGTAGTCGGAGACGGGGAGGCCCGGCCGTGCCGGGGGTCCGTCGGCATGGCCGGTGAGGTGCGTCAGCCCGGCGAACGCGACGGCGTTGTGGTCGAAGCCGTTGTACAGCGACTTGGGGCCGTCCTGGCCGAACAGGCTGATGCGTGCCGTGACCAGGCGGGGATCGAGCCGGGACGGGTCAATGTTCCAGCGCTCCAGGGTGCCGGGACGGAAGTTCTCGCATACCACGTCGCACACCGAGGCCAGGCGCCGGAACAGGTCCTGGCCCTTCGGGTCGCGCAGGTTGATGGTCACCGACTTGCGTCCCCGGCCCTCCACCGACCAGTACAGCGAGTAGCGATTGCCCTCGTCGTCAGTGGCGAAGGGACCGTTGATGCGGCTCGGATCACCCCGGCCGGGATCCTCGACCTTGATGACCTCGGCGCCCTGCTCACCCAGGACTCCGGCGCAGAACGGGGCCGCGATCCGGGTGCCCAGATCGAGCACCCTGATCCCGGCCAGGGGCTGCCTCACTGGGGATGGGGGTCGCGGTGCTCGGCGAAGACTTCCTTCATCGAGCCCTTCTGCATGCGTCGCTCCAGCGCGCCCAAAGCGGTGGCGGTGTTGTGCATCCAGTGGTGGGCCTGGAAGTGGTAGTCCCAGGCGTCACGCTGGCCCTGGAGGTCCAGTGTCTTGTTGATCGAGCGCTTCACTACCTGAGCGGTGGCCGGCGGCACCAGGGCGATCTTGTCGGCGAGCTCGCGCACCGCGGCGGCGAGCTCGTCCCTCCGAACCACCCGGTTGACCATCCCCAGGCGCTCGGCCTCGGTCGCGCTGATGGTCTCGGCGGTCAGCAGGAACTCCTTGGCCTTGCGGGCCGGCATCTCCCAAGGCTCGACCAGGATCTCGACCGCGGCGCCGGTCATGCGCAGTACCGGGTTCTGGAAGGCGGCGTCGTCGCTGGCCACGATGATGTCGGCCATGCAGGCCAGCATCACTCCCGCGGCCACGCACTTTCCCTGCACGGCGGCGATGGTCGGCTTGCGGAAGTCCCGGATCTTCAGGCAGCGGTCGAAGTACATCACCTTCTCGTGATGCCACTTGCCCTCGGGCGTGTCCCGCATGAGGCGCCATTTGTCGGGCTCCACATCACCCACCAGCGCCTTGAGGTCGTGGCCGGCCGAGAAGTGCTTGCCGTTGGCGGCCAGCACCACCACCCGCACCTCGTCGTCGGCGTCGGCGAGGTCGAAGGCGGCGTCGATCTCGTCGATCATCCGGGTGTCCTGGGCGTTGGCCACCTGGGGTCGGTTCATGGTGACGGTGGCCACATGGCCTTCGACCTCGTAGACGATGGTCGAGAACTCAGCCATGGCAACAAGTGTAGGCACCACTACTCGCCAGGGATCAGCGGCGAGGCTCCCGGGGGAGGCCCAGGGTCCGCTCGCCGATGACGTTGCGCTGGATCTCGTTGGTGCCTGCGAAAATCGAGGCGGCCCGGTAGTAGAGCCACGACCGCTGCCAGCGCCCTCCGGCGGGGTTGTCGTGTGCGTCGCGCCACAGGGGCGCGGCGTCGCCGAGGATGCGCATGGCGGTGGCGTGGAGCCGCTGGCTCATCTCGCTCCAGTAGAGCTTGGCGGTGGCCGTCTCGGGCCCCGGTCGGCGTTCGTGGGCCTGCTTGGACAGGGTGCGCCAGTTCTGCAGCTGGAAGAGGCGCACCTCCACGAAGGCCTGGGCCAGATCCTGGGCGGTTCGAGGCTCGCCGGCCAGGCCTCGCTGGGAGGCCAGATGCACTAACTCATCCAAGAGCTGCGCGTGGATCACGAGCTGCCGGGGGTTGGTGCCCCGCTCGCCGGCCAGGACCGATCCGGCCACGCTCCAGCCGTCGTCGACCGCGCCGATCACCTGGTCGCCGGCCACGAAGGCGCCGTCGAAGACGACCTCGTTGAAGTCGGACTCGCCGGTCATCTGGCGCAGCGGCCGCACCTCCACCCCGGAAGCTCGCATGTCCACCATGAAGACGGTGATCCCGGCCCGCTTGGAAGCCTCGGGGTCGGTGCGGGCCAGGCACAGGCCCCAGTCGGCGAACTGGGCGTAGGAGGTCCACACCTTGCGTCCGTGCAGGTGCCAGCCGCCGTCGGCGGGCTCGGCCCGGGTGCGCAGCGACGCCAGGTCGCTGCCTGCGTCGGGCTCGCTGAACAGCTGGCAGAAGAGTTGCTCGGCGCCGACGATGGTCGGCAGCCAGCGCTGCCTCTGGTCCTCGGTTCCGTGGGCCAGCACGCAGGGTCCCACCAGGTTGACGCCTATGCGGCCCACCAGTTCGGGGGCCCGGGCCCGGGCCAACTCCTCCTGCACGATGAAGCTGAACACTGCGTCGGCGCCCTGGCCGCCGTATTCGGTGGGCCAGGTGACGCCCACGTAGCCGGCATCGGCCAGCATGCGCTGCCAGCCGCGGCCGAACTCCACCTCTTCGGCAAGATCATCGAACAGGGGCGGGAGGCCGGTTCCGTAGTCCCACGGCAGGTTGGCCTCGAGCCAGGCCCGGCATTCGGCCCGGAACGCCCGCTGTTCAGCCGTCGGCGTCAGGTCCACACGTCCGGGTCTACCACGCAACGATGCTTCCAGGAACGCTCAGGTGCGTACGATGCGGAGCGGTGGACTTCGATCTGTCGGCTGACCAGCTGGCTCTTCGGGATGCGGCCAAGGCTCTGCTGGACGACCGCTGCGACATGGCGGCCGTGCGGCGGGCGTGCGACCGCGGCGGGTTCGATGCCGGGCTGTGGCAGGCCATGGTCGACCAGGGCTGGACCGGCATCGCGGTGCCCGAGGCGCTGGGCGGGGTCGGGCTGGGAACGGTCGAGTCGGCCGTGCTGCTCGAGCAGACCGGCGCCCATCTGGCCCCGGTTCCGCTGCTTCAGCAGCTGGCGGCGCTAGCGGCGCTGGCCGGCGGCTCGTGGGGGGACCGCCTGCTGTCGGGCGAGACGGTCGCCTGCGTGGCCCGCACCCCGCTTCGTCGGGCCGGGGACGGCTCGGTGTCGGGTCGGACCGAGCCGGTCGTCTACGGGGCGCGCGCCGATGTTCTGGTGGTGCCGGCCGGTGGTGAACTGGTGGCTGTGGACCTGGCCGGGGTGGCCCGGCGGCCTGAGCCGGCCATGGACCAGACCCGAGAGCTGGCCTGGATCGATCTCGACAGCACAACATCCGTGACGGTGGGCGGCGCTGATGAGGTGGCCGCCCACCTGGACCGGGGCGCGGTGTTCCATTCGGCCGAGATGCTGGGAGCGGCCGAGACGGTGATGAACCTCGCCGTGGAGTACGCCAAGGTCCGCGAGCAGTTCGGCCGGCCCATCGGCAGCTTCCAGGCGGTCAAGCACCGTTGCGCCGACATGCTGGTGGATGTGGAGGCGATGCGCTCCGCTGTGTATCACGCGGCTTGGGCGCTCGGGACCAGTGGCCGCGAGGCGACCGAGACCGCGGCGGTGGCCAAGATCTGGTGCAGCGACGCGGCGGTACGGGTGGCCGAGTCGGCGCTCCAGGTCCACGGCGGGATCGGCTTCACATGGGAGGCCGACGTTCACCTGTACCTCAAGCGAGCTCAGCTCGACAGCGTGTCGTTTGGCGATGCCCGTCACCACCGGGCCCGCCTGGCGGCTGTGTTGCGTGACCGGGTGGAGTCGGGAGCTGGCATCTGGCCCGACCCGTAAGACGTGGCCTCGGTCCTATTGGCAGTCGCGGTTGCGGCTTGGCTGGGCGCCGGTCTGCGTCTGGCCGTGACCGACCTTCGAACCGGCCGGCTGCCGACGCGGCTGATCTGGACCACCGCGGCAATCGTGGGGCTGCTCTACGCGGTGGCGTCGCTGATCGAGGCCGAGCCGGGCGGTCTCATCGGCGCGGCGGTGGGGGCCGCCGTGTGCGGGGCGATCATGGCTGCGGTCCACTTCATCCACCCGCCCGGTATGGGCTTCGGCGACGTCCGCCTCAGCGTGCTGAACGGCCTGCTGTGCGGGTGGTGGGGCTGGGAGGTAGCCCTGTGGGGCCTTGCGGCGGGATTCGTGCTGGCCGTGCCCGAGGCGCTGGTGGTCCTGGTTCGACATGGCCGGGGTGCCAGCCGACCCCTCGGTCCCTACCTGCTGGCCGGCACCGCTGCCGCGGTGAGTTGGGCGGCCGCGACCGGCGGGCTCGTGCCGGTGCTCTAGCCGTTCCTTCGCTCGGCCTTACTCCCCCGCTCTTGTTCGCTTCGCTCACGGGCCGCTCGGGCCACGGCCTCGCCCGTATGAAGCAGATTCGCTCGCCTACCCGCTCGGCCTCAGGTCGAAGTACTGGACCTCCACCATCAGCGGCAGCAGGTAGCGGACGTAGAAGCTGTGCAGCTTCAACACGCCGAAGTCCTCGACCTCGTAGTCCATCACGTCCACCCGACCGTCGGTGGCGGCGAAGGCCTCGGCCCGCCGCAGGACCTCCTTCAGTTGCTCCAGGCTGTCGACGGCCATCCCGAAATGGTCGCCCCGGGGCGCCTGCATCGGGTTGTCGTCGGCGATGACGAACACGAACTGGTCATAGGAGTGCACTCCCATCACCAGCCGCTTGCGGTCCTCGGTCATGGTGGGGTGCTCCCGCCAGCCGAACACGTCACCGTAGAAGCGGGTGATCGCCGATCGTCCCGCCTCGTCGAGCAGGTCGGCGGGCACGCTCATGGCCACATGGTTGAAGCGGGCGGGGCCCTTGAAGTCGGTGATGCTCACGGTTGCACCAGTACCTTTCCGGCCACCTCGCCCGAGCGCAGGCGACCCATGATGTCGAGGATGCCGTCGAGGCCGACCGGATCCGGTTCGAGCAGCACATCCATCGGCAGAGCGTCCGAGGCGATTAGGTCGAGCGCGGCAACCAGGCCGTCCGGGTCGTACTCGTAGGCGCCGGTAACGACGAGTTCGTTGAGAATCATCCGGCTCGTGTCGAGCCTCGGATAGTCCATGCCGATGCCGACGATCACCATCGTGCCGCCTCCGGCCAGCTGGGTCAGACCGGCCTGGGCCGCTTGGCGAGCCCCGGAGGTCTCGAACACCCAGCCGACGGCGTCGGCCGCGACCTGGCCGGGATGGGCCGGAGTCTCGAGTTCGTCGACGGCGCGGACGGCCGCGCCCAGCCGCCGGGCCAGTTCCTGGCGGGGCTCCGACGGCTCGACCACGGTCACGTCCGCGTCGCGGGCAATCAGTACGGCCACCACCGCGGCGCCGATCGGGCCACAGCCGAAGACCATCGCTCTCCCGCCCGGTTGGAACGACCCCTGAGTGATGGCATGCATGGCCACCGCCAGCGGCTCGGCGTATGCGGCCTCCCTCAGGCTGACGGTCTCGGGAACGGCGGTCAGGTTCCGGTAGTCGGTGACCAGATAGCGGGCGAAGGCACCCGAGTGGCCGTCGTCGATCCCGGCCAGGGGGCGCTGGACGCAGAGCCCTGGCTGGCCCGCCCGGCAGTGCCGGCAGCGGCCGCACTCGGCCCAGCCCCGGCCCACTACCGGAGTGCCTCCGTCGATCCGGGCCTCGGCCCCGGTCGCGGCCACCCGGCCCGACCATTCGTGACCGAGGATGGTGTCGGGCGTGCCCCACCCGTCGAGCACCATATGGAGGTCGGTGCCGCACACCCCGCAATAGGCCACCTCCACGAGGGCGTCGTGGGGTCCCAGTTCGGGCAGGGGCACCTCGGTGACATCCAGCTCGCCCGGGCGCCGGTAGACGGCGGCGGGCATGGTGGTGGCGAGGGTCACCGGTCGCTCCCCGCGGACCTGCCAGACGGGTCAGTGAGGCGGGCTTGCAGCTTCATCCGGTCCACTTTGCCAGAAGCCAGCACTGGAAGCTCCTCCACCACCTCGATGCGCTCAGGGGTGATGAAGCGGGCCGCTCCCCGCTGGGCGAACCATTCACGGCATGCGGTCAGGTCGAAGCCGCCGGGCGCCACTACGAACGCAGCCACCCGCTCGCCGAGCCGGTCATCGGGCTCGGCGACGGCCGCGGCCGCCAGCACGGCTGGATGGGCCTCCAGGTGCTGCTCCACCTCGGTTGCCGAGATGTTCTCACCGCTGCGGATGATGCGGTCGCCCAGCCTGCCGGTCACGGTGACCCAACCGTCTTCGACGGTGGCCAGGTCGCCGGTGCGGAACCAGCCGTCCACGAACGCCGTCCGGGTGTCGGCTGGATCCAGGTAGCCCCGAGCCACCTCCGGCCCCGACACCCATAGCTCGCCGTCGTCGGCCACCCGCAGCCGCGCGTCCCCGAAGGCCCGGCCATCGGTGAGGATCATCTTGTCGGTCGGGTCGTCAAACCGGGAGGTGGCAATGGTGGGGGCCTCCGTGGAGCCGTAGGAGCGCTTCACCACCACGCCCAGCGTGGCTGCGGCCCGCCGGCAGAAGGCCGGTGTCACCCCTGCGCCTCCGCACGAGATCATCCGCAGGGTCGCAGTGCGAGCGGGGTCGAAGCCATCGCAGTCCATGAGGGTCGTGAACAGCGTCGGCGGTCCCACCATGTAGGTGACCGACTCCTGTTCGATCAGCGCCAGGGCCGCCTCGGGATACCAGCGGGGCATGAGCACGGTCTTCATGCCGGCCGCTCCCGGCATCAGCACACCGTGCAGTAGCCCGGCGACATGGGCGAGTGGGGACGGCACCAGGGCGCAGTCATCGGGTGTCAGACCGTGGGCCTCGGTGAGCTGGGCGATCTTGTAGGCCAGCGACCCGTGGGTATGGATCACCCCCCGCGCCGCGCCAGTGGATCCAGAGGTGAACATCACCACCGCGTCGGCGCCGTCGGCAGCGGGTTCGCAATACCGACGGGTCGTGGTGTCACTCGCCGCGGCCGTCAACTCGTCCAGCCCAACTGCATCGACGCCGGGTACCGGCGGCAGTTCTCGGGCTGTGATCGTGACGGCCGGGCCGGTTAGGGCCAGGGCCTGCTTCAGGTCGTGCGAACCGGCCGCCGGATGGAGCGCCACTGCCACCGCCCCGATGCGCCAGCAGGCCCGGTAGGCCACCACGCTGTCGACGCCCACCGGCAGACGAAACGCCACCCGGTCGCCGGGCCCGATGCCTCGGACCTCGAGAGCGGCCGCGACGGCCCGGACCCGGTCCTCCACATCGGCGGACGAGAAGCGGCCGCTGGCGTCCAGGACTAGGACGTCGCGGGCCGGCGCTCCCGACAGCAGCTTGTCCAGGCCCACGGGCGGTCCGCGGTGTTCAGTCGTCGAGACCGATCGGCTGGTCGCCGGTGAACACGATCTCCCGACCCGCCACCAGCCAGCCGTCGGGTTCCCGGCGAAGAACGTCGTGGTAGCGGCCGGTCTGCAGGATCTTGTTGTCCTTGGCCACGAAGGCGAAGTCCGTCGTGGCGTTGGCCTCGTCGCCGTGCACGTTGATCCGGGGCTCGCTGATCATGTGCTTGCCTCTGAGTTCGGCCGTCTGGAAGGGCTCGATCATGGCCCGCATCTCCTCACGCCCCTGAGTGCGGCTCCCCATCACCGCGAACTTGCAGTCGTCGGTGTACAGCTTGACCCACTCTTCGAAGTGGCCGTCGTCGAGTGTGTGGCAGCAGGCGGCCAGCAGCCGGCGGATCGCGGCCGTGTCCAGTAGTAGCCGGATCGCATCCGTCGCCGCGGCAGCGTCCAGGTCGTGCGCGGTGTTGTCCATACCTCACGCTACCCGTCTGGAGTCGGGCGCTGCCCGCGCTGGTGGGCGGTAGGGTCCGCGAGGCATGGACTTGGCGCTGTCGGCCGACGAGAGGGCGTTCGCACTGGAGGTGCGGGCCTGGCTCGCCCGCAACACTGAGCGTCCCGGCGCCGCCCTCAGCGGCGAGGAGGCGATCGAATGGGGCCGGCGCTGGCAGGCCAAGCTGGCCGAGGCGCGAATGGTGGCCATCGCCTGGCCGGAGCCGGTCGGGGGCCGGAGCGCCACACCGGTGGAAGTGGCGCTCTACAACATGGAGTACGCCCGGGCCGGAGCCCCTCAACCGGTGAACCGGGTGGGCATCAACCTGACCGGGCCGACGCTGCTGGCCCACGGGACTCCCGCCCAGCAGCAGAGGTGGCTGCCGTCGATTCTCGACGCCAGCGAGATCTGGTGCCAGCTCTTCAGCGAACCCGACGCCGGATCGGACCTGGCGTCGCTGAGAACCCGCGCCGAGCCGGCCGCGGGCGGGTGGCTGGTGACCGGAGAGAAGGTGTGGACCTCGTATGCCGGCTTCGCCAAGTGGGGCATCGCTCTTGTACGCACCGATCCCGAAGCCGACGGGGGCCGCCATCGGGGCATCTCCTGCCTGGTGGTCGACATGGAGGCGGCGGGGGTGGAGGTCCGTCCCCTGCGCCAGATCACCGGCGAGTCCGAGTTCAACCAGGTCGGATTGAACGAGGTCTTCGTGCCGGAGGACTGTCTGGTGGGCGGGCTGCACCAGGGGTGGACCGTGGCCAGCACCACCCTGGCCCACGAGCGGGGCACCTCCTACCCGTTCAAGGAGCAGGTGGTTCATGAGATCTACTTCGACGAGTTGATGGCCGACGCTCGGGCTCTCGCCGCCATGAGCTATCCGGTCACCGCCGACGGCCTCGTCGACGCGTACGTGGCGCTGCGCCTTCTGCGCCTGCGGAACTACTGCACGCTGTCGCGGCTTGGCCGTGGCATCGAGCCGGGACCCGACTCGAGTATCGCCAAGCTCATCCATTCGTCGATGACCCGCCGGCTGTCGGCGGCCGCGCTGGACGTGCTGGGAGCGGAGGCTGCTCTCTGGCCGGAGCCGGCTGAGGACCTGAGCGCGGGCACCTGGCAACGCCAGTGGTTGTGGTCGAAAGCCGCCTCGATCGCGGGCGGCACCGACGAGATCCAGCGCACCATTGTCGCCGAGCGCCTCCTGGGCCTGCCCAGAGGGTGAGCCTCCTATGATGCTAGCTACTACAAGGCGAGCGGCAAGAAGACCGAACGAGGTGCCAGAGTCATGAGCAACGCTGCCGTCGAGGCATCCGGGACGGTCGCCGCGGCCCGTACCGAGGACGCCGTCAAGATCTACGGCTCGGGCGAGATAGAGGTCCGGGCCCTCAGCGGCGTGAACATCACCTTCGAGAGGGGCCAGTTCACCGCGATCATGGGCCCGTCAGGGTCGGGCAAGTCGACGCTCATGCAGTGCATGGCTGCTCTCGACGATCTCACGGAGGGCCGGGCCTTCATAGGCGACACCGACTTGAGCACCCTGACCGACAAGGAGTTGACCCGGCTGCGCCGCGAGCGGGTGGGGTTCATCTTCCAGGCGTTCAACCTGGTGCCGACGCTGACCGCCATCGAGAACATCACCCTGCCCATCGAGTTGGCCCGGCGCCAGCCCGACCAGGAGTGGGTTGACGGCGTGGTCGCCACGGTGGGCTTGGGCGACCGGTTGGGCCACCGGCCCAGTGAGCTCTCCGGCGGTCAGCAGCAGAGGGTGGCGGTGGCCCGGGCGCTGGCCAGCAAGCCGGAGATCATCTTCGCCGATGAGCCCACCGGCAACCTCGACTCCCGGTCCGGCACCGACGTCCTCCGGTTCATGCGCCAGGCGGTGGACGATATGGGCCAGACCATCGCGATGGTGACCCACGACTCCCGGGCGGCCTCTTTCGCCGACCGGACGGTGTTCCTCTCCGACGGCATTGTCCGGGGCGAGCTGATCAACCCCAGCGCCGAGCTCATCCTCGACCATATGAAGATCCTGCAGGTGGGCCAGTTCATCCGGGGCATCCCCGAGGGCGCCACCATGGACGAAGTCCTCAAGTTCATGGAAGAGCTGGAAGAGTGAACCAGAGGCCGAGCTTGCGAGGCCGTGGCCCGAGCGGCCCGTGAGCGCAGCGAACAAGAGCGGGAAACCCGTAGCGGACCGATGACCCTGCTGCGCTACAGCCTCCGCAACATTGCGGCCGCGCGGATCCGGTTCGCGCTCACCACCCTGGCGGTGGTGATCGGGGTGGCCCTCACCGTCGGCGTGCTGATCAACACCGACGGGTTGCGGGCCGCCCTCTCCGATCTGGCCGGCGATCTCTACGACCAGGTCGACCTGTCCGTCCGCTCACAGTCGACCTTGGGCAACGCCGACCAGTGGCAGGACCTGCGGTTGCTCGACCCCTCGTTGAAGGATCGGCTGGAAGCGATCGACGGTGTGGAGAAGACCGCAGGCGCGGTGTCGGAGTTCAACGTCGTGGCCATCGGCGCCGACGGCGAGGCCATCGATCCGGAGCTCTCCCAGCAAGGCGGAATGGGCTGGCCGGAGGACGAGTCGCTGGGCCGCATCTTCCCGCTCGACGACGGGGTCAGCCGCAGGCCCGCCGGGCCCGACGAGTTCGCCATGGATCAACACACTGCGGCCGCGTTCGGCTTCCGGATCGGTGAGCGCTACCAGGTCGCCACCCCCACCGGAACACACCGGTTCGAACTGGTGGGCGTCTTCTACTTCATGGAGCCCGACTTCCAATCCCCGTTCCAGCTGGTCGCCTGGGACATGGACACAGCCCGCGACGTCTTGCATGACGGCGGCGGATACGACCTCATCGACGTGCGCCTGTCGTCGGGCGCCTCGCTCGACGAGGTGACCGCGTCCATCGAGCGCGAACTGGGTCCGGCGTATGCAGTCCTCTCGCAGCAGGAGCAGGTCGAAGCCCGCGATCAGGAGATGAGCGATCTCCTGGACGTCTTCCGCAACGCGCTGCTGGCCTTCGCGGTCATCGTGCTGGTCATCTCGGCGTTCATCACCTACAACACCTTCACCCTGGTCACGGGTCAGCGCATCAAGGAGTTCGGCTTGCTGCGGGTGCTGGGCGCCGACCGGCGCCAGGTGGCTCTGACGGTGGCGTTCGAGGCGCTGGTCATGGGTGCGGTGGCCGCCGTGATCGGGTTTGGCCTCGGCATCGGGGTGTCCGAGGCCCTCACCGGCATCCTTTCGGCCGCGGGATCGAGTCTTCCCCCGACGGAACTTGTGGTCGGCGCAAGCCCGATCATCGCCGCGCTGGCGCTCGGCGTCGGCCTGACGGTGGTCATCTCCCTATTGCCGGCGATGCGGGCCCGCCGGGTGACGCCCATGGTGGCCCTGGCCGACGATGCCAACATCGACGCCTACAGTCAGCGCAGGTCGATCATCATCGGGTCGGTGGTCGGCGCGATCGGGCTGGTGCTTCTGGTCGTGGGTCTGCTGTCGGACCTGTCCATCTCGGCTCTTGTCCTGCTGCTCGGCTTCGGCGCCCTGGGGGTGCTGGTGGGCGTCAACATCTGCAGCCCTGCGGTCGCCGGTCCGATGTCGCAGCTGCTGGGATGGCCGGCAGCCCGCCTATTCCGCCTCAACGGGCGTCTGGCCCGACTCAACGCGGTTCGCAACCCCCGCCGCACGGCCACCACCGCCTCGGCGTTGATGATCGGGCTGGCCATGGTGTCGCTGGTCACCGTGCTGGGCACGTCCTTCAAGGAGACCCTCAACGGCCAGCTGGAGGACTCGGTCCGAGCGGACTGGATGCTGTGCGCCGGTCCCTGCGACAACCAGCAGCTCGCTTTCAGTTCGGAGGCGGCAGCTGCGGCTGCGCAGGTGCCCGAACTTGAATCGGTGGAGATATTCCGGTTCCGGCCGAACGGCGTGCGCACGGCCGACGGCACCCAGCACGTGTTATCGGCTGCCAACCTCGCCTCGTTCTCGAGCCATGTGGAGCCGAACGTCACCTCCGGCAGCGTGGCCGGAGCCGGTACCGGTGACGTGATGGTGCATGTCGACGCCGCCGAGGAGCTCGGTCTCGCCGTGGGCGACGAAGTGCTGCTGGAGATCTCGGGCCACGAAGAAGTCGCCTTCGAGGTGGTGGCACTCCACACCGAGGACTCGGTAGTGGGCTCCTGGGTCATCGACCTGGATGACTGGGACCGCTACGTCGTCGGAGACCAGGACAGCCTGGTCACCGCCGTCACCGCGGCGGGAGTCAACAGCGAGGACGCCCGGGCCGCGCTGGAGGCGGGTCTCGCCGAGTACCCGCAGGTCGTAGTGCGCGACCAGGCCGAGTACCGCGCCAGCCGGTCCACTCAGGTCGACAACCTGCTCGTCGTGATCAACGTGTTCCTGATCATGGCGTTGGTGATCGCGGTGATGGGCTTCTCCAACACCATGGCCCTGTCGGTGTTCGAGCGGACCCGCGAGATCGGGCTCCTGCGGGCGGTGGGCATGGGCAAGCGGCAGATCCGGGCCGCCATCCTGCTGGAGGGGGTCATCGTGGCCGTCTTCGGCGGGGTCATCGGTGTCGTGACCGGGCTCGTGGCGGGATCGATCGCGGCCGGGTCCCTCCCCAGCGGCATCATCTCCACCGTGGCTCTGCCGGGGGGCACCGTCGTGGTGTACCTGGTCGTGGCGGCGGTGGCCGGCCTCCTGGCTTCCCTGGCGCCGGCCCGGCGGGCCAACCGCCTCGACCTGCTGGAGGCCATCTCCTACCACTAGCGGAAAGCCGCTAGACGGGCTCGTTGGTGAAGAGGTCGATGAGCAGGCGGCGGAGGGCCTGGAGGTCGATCTTTCCCGACTCCAGCCACGGCAGGTCCTGCTGCTCGGCGAACACGGCCACGTGGCGGGGGACCTTGTAGCTGGCCATCTCGCCGCGCAGACGCACCTGCAGGTCGGCTGGATCGATCTCGGAGCCCGGCTTGGCCACCACCGCGGCGGCCACCGCCTCACCCCTGCTATCGGCGGCGGGGACACCGACCACGAACGCGTGCATCACGCCGGGCTGCGACTCGATCGCGAGCTCGACCTCGCGGGGCGCCACATTGGTGCCGCCCGCCTTGATCACGGTGCCCAGCCGGCCCTGGAAGTACAGATGGCCGTCCTGGTCGAGAAGGCCGCGGTCACCAGTCCGGTACCAGCCGCCGGGCTCGAAGACGTCGGCCGGGTCTTGTCCGAGCAGCCCCAGCATGAGCGAGTAGCCCCGGATCCAGATCTCGCCGGCTTGGCCGGCCGGCAGCTCGTCGCCGGTCTCGGGATCGACTATGCGGTGCTCGATGCCGGGAGCGCTGCGGCCGAACGAGTCCTCCTTGCCCTCGGGCAGCTCGACGTGCAGCGCCTCGATCGAGTGGGGACCGAGCGACTCGGTCATGCCCAGCGATGTGGCCTTCCTGCGGGGATCGCTGACCCTTAGGTGCACCGGCAGCAGATCGTCGAAGCTGCCGCCCCGGATCGAGGACAGGTCACGCACGCCGAAGGACGGGTGCTCGACGAGCGCCTTGGCAATGTGGGGCCAGCCGATCACGTGGGTCACCCGCTGACGCTCGATCAGATCCAGCGTGCTTCCGGGCTCGAAGCGCTCCTCGAACACGACGGCAGCCCCGGTGTGCATGGCGCTGACCAGAACGTATGACAGACCGCCGACCCAGAACAGCGGCATCGGGGTGTAGAGCACGTCGCCCTCCCGCAGGTCCCGGAACTGCAGCAGGTTGAACGGATGGATGATCACCGAGGCCTGGGAGTGGACCACCCCCTTGGGCTCTGAGGTGCTGCCCGAGGTGTAGATCACCACCATCGGATCGTGAGGCTCCACTTCGGCGGTGGCAGCGTCGAACCGCTCGTCCGGAACCTCGTCCGACCGGGCCAGCAGGTCATCCATCGATCCGGCCCAGGACGGTGTGGCCGCGGCCTCGCTCCAAATCCACACCGCTCGCAGGCTCGGGTGGCTGTCGCAGTCGATGGCATCGTGGCGCTGGTCACGAAGGCCGTCCACGGCTTCTTCCAGCCGGGCGGCGTAGTCGTGGCTCAGGTACCGGTCCACGGTGAGCAGCACCTCGGCTTCGCAGTGGGCCAGCGCCCAGCCCAGCTCCCGGGCCTTGTGAAACGTGTTGAGCAACACCACCACGGCGCCGACCCTGGCCGCGGCCAGCCACGCCACCACCCACTCCGGCCCGTTGGGAGCCAGCAGCCCCACCCGGCTGCCCCGGGAGACCCCACTGGCCAGCAAAGCCCGTCCCAACCGCCGGGACTCGGTCTCCAGATCCTGATAACTCAGCCGCTGCTCCCCCAACACCACCAGATCGCGATCCCCCCACCGGCCCGCCACATGCCGCACAAACCGCTCAGCCGTAGGCACGTAACCAGGCTCTCGGAACCTCCGCTCGGCAGTCACGGGGTCGAGGGTCGCCATCACGCGAGCGTACGACTTCCGCTGGAATCTGTCGTAGGCATCCTCGGCTAGGCCGGGGGGTGGCGGCGAGTCAGATGGCCGACGAGTAGGGCGAAGCCCGTGTCGGTCATCTCGGCTCGACGACAGGACCCGCCGGCCGGAACGCAGCGACCCGCCCGCCGGGACTAGGCGATCCCGCAAGGCGCAAGCAACGGTAACCTGAGCGAACTCGCACAGACGGCAAGGAGGGCACCGTCATGGCTCGCGACCTCGGCTTTCCGGTATACGACTCCGACAACCACATGTACGAGACGGAGGACGCCTTCACCCGGCATCTCCCCGCCGATTACAAGGGTGCGATCCGCTACGTGCAGGTCGACGGCCGTACCAAGATCGCGATCAATGGCTTGATCTCGGAGTACATCCCCAACCCCACCTTCGAGGTGGTGGCCCCGCCGGGCGCGCAGGAGGAGTACTACCGCCACGGCAACCCCGAGGGCAAGAGCCTGCGGGAGATCTTCGGCAAGCCGATCCGCTGCCCCGACTGGGCCCGCAACGCCGAGGCTCGCCTACCCCACCTCGACGAGCTCGGCATCCAGGGCTCACTGATGTTCCCGACGCTGGCCAGCCTGCTCGAGGAGCGGATGCGCGACGACCCCGACCTGACTCACGTCGTCGTCCACTCGCTCAACGAGTGGATCTACGACGAGTGGACGTTCAACTACCACGACCGGATCTTCGCCACCCCCATCATCACCCTGCCCATCGTGGAGAAGGCCATCGAGGAGCTGGAGTGGTGCCTGGAGCGGGGCGCCCGCTGCATCCTGATCCGGCCGGCCCCGGCCTGGGGCCTGCGGGGACCGCGGTCGCCTGGCCTTGAAGAGTTCGATCCGTTCTGGGCCCGGGTGCAGGAGGCGGGCGTGCTGGTGGGCATGCACTCGTCGGACTCCGGCTACGCCGACCTAGCTTCGATCTGGGAGGGCAAGACCGAGTTCCTGCCGTTCAAGCCCAACCCGTTGCGCCTGCTGGTGATGCAGAACCGGGCCATCAGCGACATGATGACCGCGATGATCTGCCACGGGGCCTTCACCCGGTTCCCCGACCTGCGCATCGCCACCATCGAGAACGGCGGCACGTGGGTGAAACCCCTGCTGGAGAAGCTCGAGGGCGTCTACAAGAAGCTGCCCCAGGACTTCCCCGAGCATCCCCTGGACGCGTTCCGGCGCAACGTCTACGTCAACCCGTTCTGGGAGGACGGGCTCGAGGGGCTGATCGACGTGATGAGCCCCGACCGGATCCTGTTCGGCTCCGACTACCCCCATCCCGAGGGCTTGGGCGATCCGGTGAGCTTCTACGACGACTTGCCGTCGTCGCTGTCGTCGAACGACGCGGCCAAGATCATGGGCGGCAACCTGAAAGAGCTGCTGGCGGTCTGACCGCGCCGCGAGCCTGAGGTGCCGGACATGTCGAGGCCCTTGGAGGGCGTCAGGGTCGTCGAGGTCGCGTCCTGGATGTTCGTTCCCTCGGGCGGGTCGGTGCTGGTGGACTGGGGTGCCGACGTCATCAAGGTCGAGAACCCGGCCGGCGGCGACCCGCAACGGGGTCTGATCACCTCCGGGCTGATCCCGGCGGGGACCGTCAACTTCATGGTTGAGCAGCCCAACCGGGGGAAGCGGTCGGTGGCGCTCAACATCGCCCACCCCGACGGCCGTGAGGCCCTGATGAAGCTGGTGGAGACGGCCGACGTGTTCCTCACCAACTACCTGGAACCGGTGCGACGCCGTCTGGACATCGACAACGAGGCGATCCTGGCCCGCAACCCGTCCATCGTCATCGCCCGGGGCACCGGGCAGGGACCGGCCGGTCCCGACGCGGAGAAGGGCGGCTTCGACGGGGCCTCGTTCTGGGCTCGAGGCGCGGTGGCCGCGGTGTTCCCGCCCGATGCTGCCGGCTGGCCCCAGGGCCAGCCCTCCCCGGCCTTCGGCGACGTGATGGGCGGCATGGCGTTGGCCGGCGCCATCGCGGCCGCGCTGCTCAAGCGGGAGCGCACCGGCGAGCCCAGCGTGATCGACGTGTCGCTGCTGGCCACCGCCATGTGGCAGGTCTCGCCGCTGGTGGTGGCGGCCAAGCTGTTCGGGCTCACCTCGCTGCCCCGTGGAGACCGGCGCAAGAACCCCAATCCGGGGGTCGGGGTGTTCCGCACCGCCGACGACCGCTACATCAGCCTCATCCTGCTCCAGAGCGACCGGTACTGGGACGACTTCGCGGTTCGTTTGGAGCGGCCGATCCTGGTGGACGACGAGCGGTTCAACACCTCCGAGGCCCGCTCGAAGAACGGACCGGAGTGCATCGACATCATCGACGAGGCCTTCGCCGGGCGCACGCTCGATGAGTGGAAGGAGCGCCTGGCCGACTTCGACGGGGTGTGGACCCCGTTCCAGACCCTCACCGAGTTGTACGACGACCCCCAGGTGGTGGCCAACAACTACCTGCCCGCCATGGAGGACGGCGCCGGGAACCCGGTTCAGCTCGTGGCCAGCCCCGCCCAGTTCGACGAGACCCCCGTGGAGGTGGAGCGAGCACCGGAGCTGGGAGAGCACACCGAGTTGGTGCTGGCCGAACTCGGCATCGACTGGGACGAGATCGCCGCGCTCAAGTCCCGCGGAGCCATCCTCTAGGCATGGACGACGCCGGCATGGACGCCGAGATGGACTATTCGGCGCCGCCGTACGACCAGTGGGACTCCGCCCAGCCCTACGGCCAGTGGGACCATGCCCGCCAGCACTGCCCCGTCATCCGGGAGGAGGGGTTCAGCTTCACCGAGGATCCGGCGCTGCCGAGGTTCACAGTCACGACTTTCGACGACGCCGACCAGGTGCTGCGGGACTGGCGCTCGTTCTCGGCGTCGATCAACGGTGAGGTCATGCGGCCGTACATGGGGGAGTTGATGCTCGGGCTCGACGGCGACGAGCATCGCCGCTACCGCAACCTCGTGGCCTACGCCTTCCGTCGCTCGACCCTGGAGCGTTGGCGGAGCGAGCTGGTGGAGCCCGTGATCGAGCGGCTGCTGGACGACATCGCCCCGACC
Organism: Acidimicrobiaceae bacterium; assembly: GCA_009842325.1. Taxonomy (GTDB): domain Bacteria; phylum Actinomycetota; class Acidimicrobiia; order Acidimicrobiales; family Aldehydirespiratoraceae; genus Aldehydirespirator. The sequence continues at coordinate 211,272 of VYFQ01000035.1, forward strand.
GGGCGGGCCGACCTGGTGGCCCACGTCACCAGCAAGTTCCCGGTGCAGGTGATCTGCGGGATCGTGGGCGTGCCCACCACCGACCACGAGCAGTTCAACGATTGGGCCATGCGGATCAACTACGGGCCTCTCTACCCCGAGGAGGGACGGGCCGCGTCGCAGGCCATGCGCGACTACCTGGAGCCGTTGGTGGAAGCCAGACGGACCGAGCCCACCGGCGACCTGCTGTCGGAGCTGGTACACGCCGAGATCGACGGCGCCCGGCTCACCGACGAGAAGATCTACGGTTTCCTGCGCCTGCTGCTGCCGGCCGGGGCCGAGACCACCTACCGGGCCTTCGGATCCTGCCTGCTGGCCCTGCTGGAGCGTCCCGAGGCAATGTCCCGGGTGCTGGCCGACCGGTCGCTGGTGCCGGCCGCAGTGGAGGAGACCCTGCGCTGGGAGACGTCGGTGACGATGGTGGCCCGGGTGGCGACGACCGACACCGAGATTGGCGGCTGCCCTGTGCCGGCCGGGTCGTCCGTCTCGATCATCAACGGCTCGGCGTCACGCGACGAGGATCGATGGGACGCCTCCGGCGAGTGGGACCTCGATCGCGAGCCCCAGCAGCACATGGCCTTCGGCACCGGGCCGCATCAGTGCCTCGGCATGCACCTGGCCCGCATGGAGCTCGAGGTGGGGATCAACGCCGTGCTCGACCGCCTGCCCAACCTGCGCCTCGACCCCGACGCCGGAACCCCGGTGATCAGCGGCTACGCCTTCCGCGGCCCGCAGGAGCTGCCGGTCCTCTTCGACCCGTCCTGAAGACGCCCGGAGCTAGGCGGCGCTGGACTGGAGGGCTAGGCGGGCAACCTTGCGGCGGTGGTGGGAGGCCGAGCCGAAGTGGAGCTCGCCCACCTTGGCCCGGCGCAGGAACAGGTGCAGGTCGTGCTCCCAGGTGTAGCCGATGCCGCCCGCGAGCTGCAGGCCGTCCTGCACGCAGCGTCGCTGGGCCTCGCCGGCGGCGGCCTTGGCCATCGAGGCGGCCGGCGTGCGGTCTGGATGGTCCTCGGCCAGCGTGAGGGCCGAGTAGTAGACGAGCACCCGGGCCCGCTCGATGTCGCGGTACATGTTGGCCAGCTTGTGCTTGACGGCCTGGAACGAGCCGATGGGCACGCCGAACTGGATGCGCTCCTTGGCGTAGGCGTTGATGATGTCGAAGATCCGCTGGCAGGCGCCCAGCGTGACCGCGGCGACTGCGGTCACCGACTCCTCCAGCGCCCGGCGGAGCGCGTCGCTGGCGTCGCCTTCTCCGAGCAGTCGCACCGCCGGCACCCGGACCCCGTCGAGGGTGATGGTGGCGTGGCGGACGCCAGGGTCGACGGGGATGCCCGCGACGGCCTGGACCGAAGAGCCCGGCACTAGGACTACGCGCAACTCGCCTTCGATCCGGACCGCGACCGCGGTCTCGTCGGCGGTGGCCCCGTCGAGCACGTAGTGCTTCGTGCCTTCCAGAACTAGATCGTCGCCGCTCCGGCGACCGGTGGCGCTCACCTCTGCCGGATCCCAGGTTCCGGCACCCTCGTCGACCGCGATCGTGCCTGTGGTCCGGCCCGCGGCCACTGGTGCCAGCAGCTCGGCGGCCTGGCCCGGTCCGGCTGCCTCGGCAATCAGCGGCGCGAACTGGGTGACGGTGGACATGAACGGCCCGGGTGCGGCGTGGCGGCCCAACTCCTCCAGCACTATGGCCAGCTCCACCCAGCCGTAGCCCAGGCCCCCGGCTGATTCCGGCAGTGCCATGGCCGGCCACTCCAAGTCCACCAGTGTCTGCCAGAAGCCCGCGGCGTCGGACTGGCCGTCGGCCACGGCCCTGGCCAGCTCGGGGGGCGCCTCGGCGTCGAGCACGTCGCGCACCGCCCGCTGGAGCTCCAGCTGGTCGTCGGTCAGCTCGAACTCCATCGTCTAGCCCCTGGGCTGGCCGAGTACGCGCTCGGCGATGATGTTGCGATGGATCTCGCTGGTTCCCCCGCTGATGGTGCCCGCGAATGTGAACCAGTACCGGTCGGCCCATGACAGCGCCGAGCGGTCGCTCTCGTAGGGCGACTGCGCGCCTTCGGGCACGGTGCGGTCCAGCGCGGCCGGGCCCAGCGACTCCAGCATCAAGAGCGCCAGCTTCTGCTGGGCCTCAGATCCCAGCAGCTTCAGCAGCGACTGGTCGGCCACGTGCAGGCCTCTCTGGCTGCGGGCCAGTTGACGCTGGCCCAGCAGGCGCAGGGACCAGGAGTCCATGATCGAGCTTCCCAGCCCATCGAGCACCACGGGATCGTCGGCCGCGCCCGCACCAGCCCCGTCGTTCAACTGCGACAGCATGGCGTCCAGCATCTGGTCGAGGCCCTGCGACCACAGGATCCACAACATCTCGCGCTCATGGGCCAGCGAGCCGGTGCAGACCCGCCAGCCGTCGTTGAGCTCACCGACCAGATTCTCGACAGGAACCTCCACATCGTCGAAGAACACCTCGTTGAAGTCGGGCTGCCGGGCCGTGATGTCCTGGAACGGCCGGCGCTCCAGACCGGGCGTGTCGGTCTCGATGATCAGCGCCGAGATGCCCTTGTGCTTGGGCACATCGGGATCGGTGCGCACGAAGGCCAGCAGCACGTCGGCGTGGTGGGCCCCGGAGGTCCACACCTTCTGGCCGTTGACGATGAAGCGGTCGCCGTCGGGAACGGCCCGGGTGGACAGCCCGGCCAGGTCGCTGCCCGCGCCCGGCTCGCTCATGCCCAGCGCGGCGGTCCTCTCCGCCCGCATGATCGGCACGGCCCAGCGGTGCTTCTGCTCCTCGGTGCCGAAGGTGATGATCGAGGCGCTGACGATGCCCAGACCCTGGGGGTTGAAGCTCTGGGTCACCCGGCGCCGTCCGAGCTCCTCCCAGTACACCGCCTGCTCGTAGAGGCTGGCGTTTCGGCCGCCGAACTCGGGCGGGTATCCCGGCACCAGCCAGCCGTCGTCGAACATGCGGCGCTGGAATTCCCGAGCCCAGGCGGGGATGTCGCCGCTCGACCGCGGCCGCACGGTCGTGGAGGCCGGGTCGGGGAGGTTGGCGTCGAGCCAGGCCGAGAACTCGGCCCTGAACGCCTCGACCTCTGAGGTGTAGGTCAGCCGCACACCGTCCCCCGGGCGTTCACCGGAGCGACTGTATCGGCAAGCCGTCATAGGCCGAAGGGATGGCTCCGTCTAGCATCAGCGATGGGAAGGCTTCTGACCGCGGCGCGAGTCGCCCTGACCCGCGCCGGGACGGCAGTATGGCGGCGCGACACCTAGGGGGACTCATGAACCGAGGCCGACGCACACTCACAGCCCTCTGTGCCATAGCCATGCTGGCCGCGGCCTGCGGCAACAGCCCCAGCGGCGACGGAGTCTCCCCGACCCCCGACCCGGCCGCTCCGACTACGGCCGCACCGACCGCGGCCGCGCCGGATGCTCCCGGCGAGGAGCCCGCTCCGGAGCCGACCGAGACCGTCGAAGCGACTCCGGATGCTCCCGACGAGGCTCCTGAGCCCGATACCACCGGTGACGACGCACCCGAAGCCGCGGAATCGACTACCACTGTGGCCGTGGAGGTCGTCGTCGAGGAGCCGGTCGACCCCTACCCGGAGCGCCACACGTTTGTGGCCCTCGATGGCGTGCCCGGAGTCACCGACGACGAGATCCGGGTGTCGGTCGTGGGCATCAAGCAGAACAACCCGCTGGGTACTTGCATCCTCGACTGCTACGTCACCGGGATCCGGTCCTACTTCGACTACGTCAACGACTCGGGCGGCGTCTACGGCCGAAACCTGGTCATCGACGAGATCCTCGACGACGAGCTGTTCCGCAACCAGGAGCACGCCCTGAAGATCATCGCCGACAACAGCAGCCTGGCCGCCTTCCAGGCGACCCTCCTTCCCTCGGGGTGGGGCGACCTCAACGACGCAGGGATTCCGACCTTCGTGTGGAACATCCACGGCGCCGACGCCGTCAACCGCGACAACATCTTCGGCAACCATGTGATCGGGTGCCCCACCTGCACCATCCGGAGCTTCGTCTGGATCGCGTCCCAGGCCGGCGCGACCCGGGTCGGGCTGCTCGGATACGGCATCACCGAGACATCCAAGGTGTGCGCCAAGGCCTTCGCCGACTCGATCGATCTCTACGGGCCTGCGCTCGGTATGGAGGTCGCCTACTTCAACGACAACATGGCCTACGGCCTGCCCAACGGCATCGGGCCGGAAGTGACCCAGATGATCGACGCCGGTGTCGACTTCATCGCCACCTGCATGGACCTGAACGCCATGCTGACCCTGGCCCAGGAACTCGAGCGCCAGGGCGCGAGGGACCAGATCAGGCTGCTCCATCCGAACTCCTACAACAATGAGTTCGTGGCGGCGGCGGGCGATCTGTTCGACGGCGACTACGCCCTGCTGGTGTTCGCCGCGTTCGAGTACGAGGTCGACAGCCCGCTGCGTCACGCCTACGACCAGTGGGTGCCGGCCGACGGAGGCCCGGTGGCCGAGCAGACGCTGGTCGGCTGGATCAACGCCGACCTGTTCGTCACCGGGCTGTTGGAGGCAGGGCCCGAATTCGACCGGCAGTCCGTCATCGACTCGCTCAACCAGATCACCTACAGCGCGGGTGGCCTGATCAACCCCGTCGACTGGAGCCGCCAGCACACCGCGGTCGAGCCCTTCGTCTACGACTATGCGTACGAGCTTCATTGCACGTCCTCGGTGCGTATCGAGGGCGGGGAATTCGTCGGGTTCCAGCCTGCGCCGTGGATGTGCTGGCCCGGCGACACCGAGGAATGGTCCGAGCCGACGCCTACCGACTTCGCAGCCTGACCCCGGCACGCTCGCTTGACCGCAACCGAGCCTTGAGCGCCGCAGTGTGATCCTCGCTTCCGGGTTCTTCGAGGACCTCTTCCGAGGCGTCTTGCAGGGCACGCCCCCCGGAGCGGTCTACGCGCTCATCGCCCTGGGCTTCGTGCTCACCTACAAGACCTCCGGCGTGTTCAACCTGGCGTTCGGCGCTCAGGCCTACATCTCGGCCGCCATGTACTTCAAGGTCCACAGCGTGTGGGGCTGGCCCAAGTGGGCGGCCCTGCTCGTGTCGGTGTTCGTGCTGGCGCCGCTGGTGGGCCTGGTGCTCGAGCGAGCCATCTTCCGCCACCTCCGCACCGCCTCGGCGGTGTCGAAGCTGGTCGTCACCATCGGTCTCAGCGTGGCCCTGCCCGAGATCTTCAACTGGGCAGCCCGGTTCAGTGCCGTCGCCGGGCGACAGATAACCGGCATCGTGCCCGACGGCGCCGGCGTGTACTACGACCCGTTCGGCATCTACCGCTTCAACCGCGACGAGTTGGCCATGATGGCGGTGGCGCTGGCCGGCACGCTGCTCCTGGCCGCCCTGTTCCGCTTCACGATGATGGGCCTGTCCATGCGGGCGGTGGTGGAGAGCCCCCGCATGACCGAGCTGAGCGGGGTCAACGCCAATCGGGTCTCGGCCTTCGCCTGGGCCCTGTCGAGCACGTTCGCGGGCATGGCCGGCGTGCTGATCGCGCCCCGGTTCAACTCGCTCAGCTCGGGGGACTACTTCACCCTGGTGATCATCGCGGTGGCCGCGGCAGCCACAGGACTGCTCATCAGCCTGCCCCGGGCCCTGCTGGGCGGGCTGGGGCTGGGGTGGTTCATCGCCGTGTTCAACACCTTCCTGCCCGGACTGGCCGACGACCACACCTGGCTGCGGCCCTTCCAGGAGAATCTCACCCCGTCGCTGCCGTTCGTGGTGCTGTTCGCCATCCTCGTGCTTTGGCGCGCCGTCGGCCGGCAGCGCGAGGCATCCGATCCCCTGGCCGGCGTGGATCCCCCGCCGCCGGCGTTGGCCGCCCTCGAGCGCCACCCCAAGCTGACGATGTTCACCCGGCTGTTCGGGGTGTTCTTCGTGACCGTGGTCGGGCTGGTGGTGTGGTTCCGGGCCGACGTCCTCTGGATGAGCCTCGTGACGAAGGCAGTGATCATCGCGCTCATCTACCTGTCGGTCACTGTCATCACCGGCATGGGCGGCCAGATATCGCTGTGCCAGGGGACGTTCGCGGCCATCGGAGGCTTCACCGTCTTCCAGATGGCAGACCGGTTCAACATGTCGGTTCTGGCCGCGGCGCTGATCGGGGCGGCGCTGGCCGCAGTAGTCGGAGCGCTGCTGTCACTTCCAGTCCTGCGGTTGGGGGGAGTGTGGCTCGCCATCGCCACTCTGGCGTTCGCCTTCTTCTTCGACGCGGTGATGGTGAAGTTCTCCTGGGTGGGCGGGGGAAGCACCGCCCTGCTCACCGGCACCCAGGTGCCCCGCCCGCTGATCGGACCGATCGACTTCGCCAGCGACCGAGCCTTCCTGGTGCTGGCGGTGGTGGCGCTGGTGGTGGTGTCGGTGGTGGTGATACAGCTGCGCGAGGGCACGATCGGGCGCACTCTGGCCGCCCTCCGGGGCAGCGAGGTGGCTGCCGCGTCGATCGGCATCTCCGCGGCTCGGGCCCGGATCGTCGCCTTCGCGGTGTCGGCCGCCATCGCCGGGTTGGGCGGAGCGCTGCTGGCGATGCATCAGCAGAATGTGAACTACGCGCTCAACTTTGCTCCAATCGTCGCGTTGTTCTGGCTGGTGGTGGTGGTCGCGCTCGGGTCTCGCACCGTGGAGGGAGCCATTCAGGCCGGTGCGGCCTTCGCCCTGTTCGAGCCGCTGATACTCCAGGGCGAGCTGCTCGGCTGGATCGTGCGGGGGGAGGAGCGTCTCCCTGAGTTCTTCCCGCTGTCGGGCAACTGGCGGCTGATCCTGTTCGGTCTCATGGCCATGCAGTTCGCCCGCCATCCCGAGGGCCTGGTGGAGCACGGCAAGCGGCGTTCGGCTACCCGCATCAACGGCTGGCTCGAAGCCCGGGAGGCTCGAGCATGACGCGGGTGCTGGAGGCTTCCGGTATGAGCGTGGCCTTTGCGGGCATCCGTGCCCTCGACAATGTGAGCGTGAGCGTCGCGGCCGCAGAGCGAGTGGGTCTGATCGGCCCCAACGGCGCGGGCAAGACCACCCTCTTCAACTGCCTGCTCGGGATCCTGCGGCCCGATGCCGGTCGGGTGCTGCTCAACAGTGTCGATGTCGGCGGCTGGCCCGCCCATCGCCGGGCCCGTGCGGGCATGGGCCGGACGTTCCAGCGGGTGGAGCTGTTCGCCGACACCACCGTACGCGAGCACCTGCTGATCGCGGAGCGGATCCGCAACGGCACGGGCGCATTCTGGAAGGACCTGATCGGCCGGGGCCGGCCGACACCCGACGAGGTCGCCGCGTGCGACGAGGTCCTGGAGTTGCTGGGCATCGCCGAGCTCGCCGCCAAGCCGGTCGAGTCGCTCAGCCTGGGGCAGAGCCGGCTGGTGGAGGTCGGGCGAGCCCTGATGACCGGTCCGCAGGTCCTGCTGCTCGACGAGCCCTCGTCGGGCCTAGACCGCGACGAGACCCGGGCCTTGGCGACCACCCTGCGGTCCGTACAGGACACCCGCGGCTATGCGGTGCTGCTGGTAGAGCATGATGTGTCGCTCGTGGCCGACTTCACCGAGCGCACCTATGTGCTGGATTCGGGGGTACTCATCGCCGAGGGCTCAACCGCGGACGTGCTGGCCGATCCGGCAGTGAGGCGGGCCTACCTGGGTAGCTTCGAGGTCACATGAGCGCGCCGATTCTTGAGCTGCGGGAGGTGGAGGCCGGCTACGGGCCGTTCCGTGCGCTCTTCGGGGTGTCGCTGGCGGTCGGTGCCGGGGAGGCCGTGGCGCTCGTGGGTGCCAACGGCGCCGGCAAGACCACCCTGGCCCGGGTGGCCAGCGGCCTGCTGGTTCCCAGCGCAGGGTCGGTGCACGTCGACGGCGCCCAGATCGAGGCTGGCGTGACGGCGGCCTGGCGGTTCGTGCGGGCTGGAGTGATGCACGCGCCCGAAGGGCGTTCCGTGTTCGCCTCGCTCACTGTGGAGGAGAATCTGGCGCTGTCGTTCCAAAGGGCCTTTGGCCGGGCCGGGTTGGCCGGCGGGCTGGACCGGGCCTACGAGCTGTTCCCCCGGCTGGGCGAGCGTCGCGGCCAGATCGCCGGCACGCTGTCGGGCGGCGAGCAGCGCATGCTGTCGCTGGCGCGGGTGCTGGTGGAGTCGCCCCGGCTGCTGATCGCCGACGAACTCTCCCTCGGTCTCGCTCCGATGGTTGTGGACCAGGTGTTCGAGACGCTGAGCCAGATCAGGGCAACCGGCACGGCGCTGCTGATCGTGGAGCAGCAGGTCGGCCACGCCCTCGAGCTGTGCGACCGGGCTGCCGTTCTCGAGCACGGGCTGATCACCTGGCAGGGCCCCTCGAACGAGGCCGGCGCCGTCCTGGAGAGCCGTCTCTTCGAGTCAGGAGCGCCTCACTGATGGTCGAGCGGATGGAACGGCGGGCCGTGATCAGCGGCGCGGCCCAGTCCGAGGTCGGCCGCCGGCTGTACCGCACCGGCATCGACCTCACCGTCGAAGCCGCGCTCCGGGCCGTCGAGGACGCCGGACTCACCACCGCTGACATCGACGGCGTGTCCACCTATCCGGGCTTCGGCGGCTCCTTCGGAGGGGCAATGGGGGCTGAACTGCACGAGGCTCTGAGACTGTCGCTCAACTGGCGCAGCGCGGGCGTGGAGACCGCAGGACCGCTGGGCGCGGTCCACAACGCCATTCTGGCGGTGGCGACCGGCCTGGCTCGCCACGTGCTGGTGTTCCGCACCGTGGTGGAGGGCAGCGGAGGGCCGCTGCGCCCCGGCAGCGGCGGCGGTGGGGGCGGCGGGATGGCCGGCTCGGCTGGCCCGTTCCAGTTCATGATCCCCTACGGCGCGGCGTCGGCCGCCTGCTGGGTCGCCTGCTACGCCCGCCGCCACATGCACGACTACGGCACCACTCGCACCCAGCTCGGCGCCATCGCGGTCAACGGGCGGGCCAACGCGGCGGCCAACCCCAAGGCCATCTACACCGATCCCATGACCATCGACGACTACCTGGCCGTTCGCATGGTCAGCGATCCGCTGTGCCTCTACGACTGTGATGTTCCCTGCGACGGGTCCACGGCAGTGGTGGTCTCCCATCGAGACCACGCACCCGACACCCCGGCGGGCGCGGTCGGCGTCAACGCCATGGGGACCGCCATCCGGGGCCGGCCTTCCTGGGACCAGTTCGACGACCTGACGTCGATGATGATGCGCCACACCGCCGCTTCGATGTGGGAGCGCACGGAGCTGACCGTCGACGACGTGGACACCGCTCAGCTGTACGACGGCTTCAGCTGGCTGACCCTGGCCTGGATCGAGGCCATGGGCTTCTGCGGCAAGGGGGAGAGCGGAGCCTTCGTGGAGGGCGGCGTCAACATCGGCCCCGACGGTTCTGCGCCGCTCAACACCTCCGGCGGCCAGCTCTCCGCGGGCCGGCTGCACGGCTTTGGCCACCTGCACGAGGCAGTGATGCAGTTGCGGGGCACGGCCAACATCCAGGTACCCGGCTGCGAGGTGGTCGCAGTCGGAGCCGGCGGCGGCCCCGAGACCGGATGCCTGCTGCTGACCAAGGGCCCGTCATGAGCGGGGACAACCCGCCCCGGTTCGTGCTGGCCTCGCCCGAGAGCGAGTTCTACTGGCGTTCCGGAGCCGACGGCCGGCTCAGGATCCAGCGGTGCGGCGAATGCTCCCGCTGGGTCCACCCGCCCGGCCCGGCCTGCCCCTTCTGCCACTCGCGGCGGGTCGGCCCCGAACCGGTGGCCGGAACCGGCACCGTCGCCACGTACACGATCAACCGCAAGGAGTGGATCCCGGGGTTCACGCCGCCCTATGTCTTCGCGTTCGTCGAGCTCGACGAGGATCCGACCGTGCGGATCGGCACCAACATCGTCGACTGCGAGATCGAAGAGGTCGAGATCGGGATGCGGGTCGAGGTGCTGTTCGAGGAGAGCGGCGAGTGGCACGTCCCGCTGTTCCGCCCCGCAGTCACTGAAGAGTCCTGATGGCGGTCATCACCCTCGACGACCTGCTCGGCTGCCTGGACGTGCAGCCCGTGCGGCCGGGCGTGTGGACCGCGCCCAACATCGAGATGGACTACCCCCGGATCTTCGGCGGCCAGCTGCTGGCCCAAGCGGTCGCGCTGGGGGCGGCCACCACCGAGGGCAAGGTTGTCAAGTCATTGAGCTGCCTGTTCCCGCGGGAGGGTTCGACCACCGATCCGCTCGAGTTCGAGGTGGAGGAGATCCAGACCGGACGAACCTTCGCGCTGCGCCGGATCCGAGCCAGCCAGCATGGCAAGGCCATCTTTGCGGCCATGCTCTCAATGCACGTGCTCGAGCACGTATCGGCCTTCGAGCATCAGGAACACGCCCCCGACTCGGGCCACCCTGACGAGGCCGCCGCGACGGACATGTCCATGATCCCCTGGACGACCAGGGTGACGGGCGGCGCCGACCTGCGGGACCCCGCACCGGCTCCGCCCCGCTACGCCTTCTGGACCCGCGTCGAGGACCGGCCCCTGGGCGACGACCCGGCAGTTCACCAGGCCCTGCTGGCCCACGCCACCGACCTGACCATCGTCGGAACGGTGCTGCTCCCGGTCGAGGGCGTGAGCCAGGCCGACTCCTACCACACCCTCCACACCGCAGTGACCAGCCACACCGTCTGGTTCCACCGCCCGTTCCGCCTCGACGAGTGGTGCCTGATCGCGCAGCACTCGCCCACGCTGGCCCGGGCTCGGGGCTTCGGCCAGGGCCACGCCTTCGATGCCGACGGTGCGCTGGTCGCCTCCTTCGCCCAGGAGTGCATGATCCGTCCCATCAACCAGGGCTAGAGCGAGAAGGAAGAGTTCGCGCCGTGTCTGCCGAAGCGCGTCCGTCCCTGGTGATCAACGCCGCGGTGATGGCCACTGTGTCCACCGTGCTTCCCGGATTCCTCATCGGTGCCATGTCGGTGCAGGTGAGCGCGGAGATGGGCGTTTCCGAAGGGGTTTACGGGTGGGGTCTCGGATCGTTCTTCGGGGCCGCCATGGTCGGGTCGATCATGCTGGGGCGGCTGGCCCAGCGAATCGGGCCGCTCAACCAGATGACCCTCGCGCTGGGAGTGTCCGTAGCGGTGCAGCTGGCTCTGGCCGCCAGCGCCCGCTCGTTCCTGGCGGTGATCGGCTTCCTGGTGCTGGCCGGGCTGGCCAACGCCGCCAACCAGACGTCCGTCAACCTGGCCCTGGCCCAGGCTCAACTGCCACGGCTGGGTCTGGCCGTGTCGATCAAGCAGTCGGGCCTGCCGACGGCCACCCTGCTGGCCGGCTTCGCAGTGCCCTCGCTGGCCCTCACCGTGGGCTGGCGCTGGGCCTATGTGGCCGGCGCGGTGTTCGCTCTGATGTCGCTGGTGCTGGTCAGGACGGCCGTCGGATCATCGGTGTTCCGGGCGCCGGCCCGTGTGGCCGAGCCGGAGTCGTCGTCCCGGGACCTTTTCCTGGGCGCCGTGGTGGGTGCGTTCCTGGCCTTCAGCGCTGGATCACTGGTCGCGTGGGGGGTCGGCTCCGGCGTCGACGCCGGGCTGGGACCCGGCGCCGCCGGGCTGTTCCTGAGTGTCGGGGCGGCCACCGGCATCACGATGAGAGTCGTGAGCGGCTGGCTGTCAGACACCATGAGGGTCAAGCCGTTTCGGGTGGGGGGCATCACCGCCCTAGTCGGCTCGATAGGCATGGCCGGGCTGGCGCTGCGCTCGCCGGCCACCCATGTGGCCGCCATGCTGCTGTCCTTCGGGTGCGGCTGGATCTGGCCGGTGTTCACGAACTACGGGATCGTACGGACCAACCCCCGGGCCGCCGGCAGTGCCACCGGGATCACGCAGATGGGCGTCTACGTCGGGGTATTCGTGGGTCCTCTGGTCACGGGGTGGCTGATCGAGCACTCCGGATACCAGGCGATGTGGCTGGCCGTGGCTGCCTCGTCGGTCGCCGGCGCGGCCGTGTCGATCCGCATAGCCGACCGCTTCTGACTCCGCTGGCCCCATCGCGCCGGCCCATGGCCCATCATTGGGCTATGACCAGCGACATTCTGGACAGGTCGGCCGCCGCCATCGACGACAACGTGATGTTCGAGCCCGACGGGCGGCCCTTCGGCTTGGGGCTGCCGGGTGACGGGCTGGGCGCCAGCCACGAACTGCAGGACGGCGTCACCATGATCGAGTCCTTCGCTCATGTGCATGTAATCGAGACAGCTTCGGCGGCCGTCGTGTTCGACTCCAGCGTTCCCGATCTCGGGCCCCGGGTGGCCGATCGGGTTCGGGCCGGAACCCGGGCGCCGGTGAGCCATGTCGTCCTCACTCACGGACACCGCGACCACGCCGGCGGGGCAGCCGCTCTCGTTGACGGTCTGGCCACGCCGGGACGGCGCCCCCTGCTTGTGGGGCACGAGGCCCTGCCGGACCGGGTGGCCCGGTACCGCTTGACTGACGGCTACAACCAGGTCGTCAACCAGCGGCAGTTCGGGCGGGTGCCGAACTGGGACCTGGCCGGAGGCTGGGCGTTCGAGGTGCCCGATCTGGATGTGTCGTTCAACCGACGGATCACCCTGGACGTCGGCGGGCTTGAAGTCGAGTTGCGTCATGTGAGAGCCGAGACCGACGACCACTTGTGGGCATGGATCGCGGAGAGGGCCGTGGCGGTCACCGGCGACCTGATGCTGTGGCACTTCCCCAACGCCGGCAACCCGGCCAAGTCGCAGCGCTACCCGCTGGAATGGGTCGCGGCGCTGCGAGACATTGCCGAGGTCGGCGCGCAGCTTCTGCTGCCCGGTCACGGGCTGCCCATCGCCGGCCGCGAGCGGATCCGTCGCGTGCTGCTGGACACGGCGTCGGTGCTCGAGGAGTTGACGATGATGACCCTCGACCTGATGAACCGCGGGGCAAGCCTCGACGACGTGCTGGCCGAGGCCCGCCTGGCCGGTGAGCGGATCCGGCGTCCCTATCTGGCGCCCACCTACGACGAGCCGGAATTCGTGGTCCGCAACGTCTGGCGGCTCTACGGCGGCTGGTACGACGGCGTCGCCAGCAACCTCAAGCCGGCCCGCTACGCCTCGGTGGCGTCGGAGCTGGCCGATCTGGCCGGTGGACCGCTCGCCCTGGCCCGCCGGGCCGAGACCCTGGCCGGGGAGGGGAAGACCGCAGTGGCGTGCCACCTGATCGATCTGGCTGCGGCGGTCGAGCCCACCAGCGCCGCGGTGCACGGCGTGCGGGCCGGGATCTACTGGCAGCGCCGGGCCGAGCAGCAGTCGATCATGGCCGCGGCCATTTACGAGTCGACGGCCCGAGAGTCAGACGTGAGAGCGGCGGCGGGACTGGGCGAGGTGGCCGGCTAGCAGGGCGACCGCGGCCACGGCCGACACCGCGCCCGAAATCGCCATCGTCTGAGCGAAGGAGGTGGCGAAGGCCTGCGAGGTCTCCGTGATCGTCGCCTGGGCCGCAGCTTCGCCGGTTGCTCCCGACTGCGCCAGCCCGTATGCGGCCTCGATGGCCGCCCCCATCGATTCGCCCGCCGCCGCGGCCACCTCGGGCGGCAGGATGTCGACGTCCACGGTGTTGCGATAGATCGAGGTGGACAATGCGCCCAGCGTGGCGATTCCCAGCGCGGCCCCAAGCTCCCGGGCGGTGTCGTTGACCGCCGAACCGATCCCGGCCTTCTCGTACGGGGTGGCGACCATGATGTCGTTGGTGGCCGGGGTCATGGCCAGGCTCAGCCCCGCGCCGGCCAGCACCAGCGGACCGAGCAGGAACCAGTAGCTGGTCTCCGTGTCGACCATCGCCAGCGGCAGGAAGGTGAGAGCCAGGACGGCGAAGCCGATGGCCATGATCCGGCGTGATCCGTACTTGGCGGCGAGCGGGGCGGTGAACGGGGCCACAACCATCGACGCCAGCGCCTCGGGCATAGTTGCCAACCCCGCCTCCAGAGCGGAGTATCCCAGGACGAACTGCACGTAGAGCGCAAACAGGAACCAGAACCCGATCATCACCACGAACGTCATGGTGACCACCGCCGAGCCGATGCTGAAGCGCCGGTCGCCGAACAACTCCAGGGGCAGCATCGGATGGCGGGCTCGCCGCTGCCATTGCAGCAGGACCGCACCGAACGCCACCGACACCGCGAAGGCCGACAGCACCGGCTCCGATGTCCAGCCCTGCTCCGGTCCCTCGATGATCCCGTAGATCAGCGCGGTCATGGCCACGATGGACAGCCCCGCCCCGGCAGGATCGAGGTGCCGGGGATGCTCGTCCCGGGACCGCGGCAACCACAGCGCCATGACGATGATCACCACGGCCACCACCGGCACGTTGTAGAGGAAGCCGGCCTCCCACCCCCATGACGGCACGAACCACCATCCGGTCACGAACAGCCCTGTCAGCGCGGGCCCGATGGCGGCGCCACCTCCGGCAAAACCGGACCACACCGCGATGGCAAGAGGCCTCTCGGGAGGCGGGAAGATCTCGATCAGCAGCGACAGGGTGGCCGGCATGACGAAGGCGGCGGCCACGCCCATGGCACCCCGAGCGACCAGGATCACCTCGGCCGAGTCGGCCAAGCCTCCGAGGAGTGCGCCGAGGCCGAAGACGAGCAGGCCGCCGAGCAGGGCCCCCTTGCGGCCGTAGCGGTCGCCGATGGCCCCGCCGGTCATCAGCAGCCCGCCGAAGGCCAGGGCGTAGGTGTTCACGATCCACTGCAGTTGCGGCCCGCTGACCCCAACGTCTCGCTGCAGGGTGGCCAGCGCAACATTGAGCCCCGAGACCGACATCACGACCAGGACCAGGGTCAGGCTCAGCAAGCCGAGCAGGAACCAGCGCCGGGCGTGGACTTCGGGCCGCTCCCAGAGATCCACGGCGCCAACGGTACGGCAGGTTCAGACCGGGACGGTTATCGGCGGCACACCGGCGGCCCGCCCGATCCGGGCGGCGTGACCCGGACGGTCAGCCGTCGAGGGCGTACACCGCGGTCGGGTCGCCCAGGGCGGCCTCGTCGGGGTGGGCGCCGATGCCGGGTTCGTCGGGAGCGACTGCCCAGCCGTCGACATTGACCACGCCGCCCTCAACCGGGTTGCGCCTCAGGCGGTCGTAGCAGATCCAGGTGGCCCGCCGCAGCGGCTCCGGCGTGGCCTGAGCCAGGTGGACCACCGCCGATGCCTGCAACGCGGTGCCCCCGGTGTCCTCGATGTTCATGCGGATGCCCGTCTCCATGCAGAGGTCGCGGATGCGGCGGGCCACGCTCAGCCCGCCCACGCGGCCCAACTTGATGCCGACCACCTCGCCGGCGTCGGTCTCGATGATGCGCAGCATGTCCCGCATCGTCACCAGCGATTCGTCCACGGCTAGGGGCTGGGAGACCAGGCGGCGGACCTGCAGGTGCTGGTCCAGGTCGTTGCAGGGCTGCTCGATCACCCGGCGCAGCTCCCGGGTGGCGTTGAGTGCGGCCACGGCCTCGGCGGGCAGCCATCCTCGGTTCACGTCGAAGGTGAGTTCCTCGCCGTCGGCCATCCGGGCGTCGATCGACCGCATCCGCTCGATGTCGCCTTCGGCGTCCTCTCCGACCTTGACCGAGTGGAACGAGTAGCCCTGCTCCCGGACGATGTCGATCTCGGCCATGATGTCGCTCACCGATCCCGCCGGCACCGAGGTGTGCAGCCGGACCCGGCCCGGGGTGCGCCCCCCGAGCATGTCGCACAGCGCCAGGCCGGCCGCCTTGGAGGCGATATCCCAGCAGGCCATGTCCAGCGGCGACTTGATGTAGGGGTGGCCGGGAAGGGCCCGGTCCATGGCCCGGTACACGACGTCGATGCGGCGGGGATCGAGCCCCAGGACCGTGGGCGCCAACTCCTCCACTCCGGCCCGTACACCGCGAGCGAAAGCCGCCTCGTAGGTCGAGCCCCACGGGCAACCCTCGCCCCAACCCATGACGCCCTCGTCGGTGTCGAGCCGCACGATGGTCGAGTCGAGACGGTCGTAGTACCGCCCTCCGGCCAGCGAGTACGGACGGGCCATCGGCAGGTCCACCGCCCAGACGGTGATGCGGGTGATCTTCACGGCTGGGTGACGTGGACCGGGTCGAGGACCTGGGCGTCGATCCCTACCATCCTCACTCCTGGGACTTCTTCATCTCGGTCAGGCCGGTGAGGATCGGGTATCCGCCCACCGACAGGGCATTGCCGTGGCCGGTCTGATGGATGTCGAACACGGCCTGGAGAGCCGAGTAGAAGCCCTGGATGTCCATGGTGCGGTTCACGGCTCGCTTCGACTGGGCCAGAGCGAAGGGGTGCATCTGGGCGATCTCGTGGGCCAGTTCCATGGTGGCGGTGTGGAGCTCGTCGAGGGGCACGACCCGGTTGACCATGCCGGCCGCCTCGGCCTCGGCCGCGCTGATCCGGTGAGCGGTGAACAGCATCTCCTTGGCCTTGCGGGGGCCGAGCTCCCAGGTGTGGCCGTGATACTCCACCCCGCCGATGCCCATGCGGGCCACCGGATCGGAGAACATGGCGTTGTCGGCGGCAATGATCAGATCGCAGGGCCAGCACAGCATCAGCCCTCCGGCGATGCACTGGCCCTGTACCGCTGCGATGGTGGGCTTGGGGATGTCGCGCCAGCGCCGGCTGTAGCCGAGGTAGTGGATCGTCTCCCACTCGTAGATGGCTTCTAGGCCCCGCTCTTTCCAGTCCACGAAGCTGCCCCTGGCTGGGCCGCCCTCTCCTGCGGCGGCCTTCTCCAGGGCCTCGTCCGTGCCTGAGAGGTCGTGACCGGCGCAGAAGTGCTTGCCATTGGAGCGCAGCACGATCACCCTCACGTCTGCGTCGTCGGCGGCGCGGGTGAAGCACTCATCCATCTCGTTGAGCGTCAGGCCGCTGACCGCGTTGGCCTTCTCGGGGCGGTTCAAGGTGATCACCGCCACCCGCTCGTCGGTCTCGTAGAGCATGTGCTGCATGTGATGGCCTCCTTCGGTCACCAGGTGCTGCGGATGTAGCCGTATATGCCGGCGAAGTCCTTGGCGATCTTCTCTGGCAGGGGCACGACGCCGCCGAGGACGTGGGCCCCTAACATGATCTTGGCGGTGTGCTCCACCACCAGGGCGGTGTGCAGCGCGTCGGACGGCGACTTGCCCACGCACAGCAGGCCGTGGTTGGCCATGAGGACCGCGCCCCGGTCGGCCAGGTGGCGCACCACCTCAGCGGCCAGTTCGTCGGTGCCGGTGGTGGCGTAGTCGGCCACCGGCACGTCGCCGCCCACGTAGATGATCACCTCCTCGATGCTGGCCGGGATGGGCTGGTGGGCTACCGCGAACATCGAGGCGTGGGGCGGATGGCAGTGGACCACACCGCCTACCTCTTCGAAGGCGTTGTAGCAGGCCAGGTGCATGGCCTTCTCGGTGGACGGCTTGCCCGATCCGCCGAGGTGCTCTCCATCGAGGCTGAGGACGGCGAGGTTGCTGGCGGTGACGTCTGGGTAGGGGGTGGACGACGGGGTGAGGCAGACCGATCCGTCGCTCCGGCGGCCCGACACGTTGCCGGCCGTGCCCACCACCAGTCCGGCTTGCTCCATCTGCTGGGAGACCTCAGCCACCTCCTGGTGGACAGGATCTAGAGGATCTAAGTCCATGCTCACTCGAGGACCTCCGGGTTGGCGCAGTGGAGCGGCTTGCCGCCCGACAGGATGGCCTTGATGTCGGCGACCACGATGGCAGCCTGCTTGCTCTCGACGTCGTAGGTCGCCCCACCGATGTGCGGTGTGAGCACCACGTTGTCCATGGCGGTGAGGGGATGGTCGGTGGGGAGGATCTCGCCCTCGAAGTGGTCGAGGCCAGCGCCGGCCAGATGGCCCGACTCCAGGGCGGCCACCAGAGCGTCGGTGTCGTGCAGCGCGGCCCGAGCCGTGTTGAGGTAGACGGCCCCCGGCTTCATCGCAGCGAACTGGTCAGAGCCCATCATCTGTGCCGTCTCCGGTGTGACGGCCGCGTGCATCGACACCACGTCGGCGGTCGCGAGGAGGTCGTCGAGGCTGTGAGTGGCGTCGGTGGCGTAGGGATCGGCGGCGATCACCGTCATGCCCAGGCCCTCTAGGCGCCACTTGGCGGCCCGGCCCACGGCGCCCAGTCCCACCAGCCCGGCAGTGCGTCCCGCCACCTGCCAGGCCCGGTAGCGCTGGTAGGGCAGAGTCTCGCCGAACATCGTGCCCGCTCGCACGTCGCGGTCACCGGCGACCACGAACCGGGTCACCGCCATCAGCAGAGCCACTGTCATCTCGGCCACGGCGTCGGCGTTGCGGCCCGGTGTGCGCAGCACGGGAATGCCGGCCGCGGTGGCCGCGTCGACGTCGACGTTGGTGGGCCGGGCCCTGGTGGAGGCGATGGCCGTCAGCGGCAGCTCCAGAACCGGTCCCTTGCACGAGTCGGCCTCGCACACGACGATGTCGGCGCGCTCGGCGCGGATCTTGGCCGCGAAGTCGTCCCGTCCGTAGAGCTTGATCGGCTGGTGTTCGATCCAGGGTTCGAACACCACGTCGGCGATGTCGCGCAACTCGTCCAGGGCAGGTCCCCGGAGAGGGGCAGTAACCAACACCCGGGGCCGGCTCACGAGCCGACGCTAGCGCCCACCGCCACCTATCAACCCGTGCGGTGGCGTGGCCCCGCCCTTGACGGCGTAGCTTCGTGTAGGGGGCAGCGCCGGCTGCCGGTGCTGGTCCACGGGAGTGCGCATGGACGAGATGACGGTCGGGATCGACATCGGGACGACCTCGGTGAAGGCGGTCGCAGCCGATGCCGGCGGCACGGTCCTGGCCCGGGCCCGGATCCCGCACCGGGTTGTGTCGACCGATCCCGGCCAGTTCGAGCACGATCCTCAGGCCGCGTGGATCGACGGCGTGCTCAGCGCCTGGGAGCAGGTGGAGGCGGGCATTGCCGGCCGGCCGGTGGCCGCGGTCACCGTCTCGGCCATGGTGCCGTCCATGTGCGGCGTCGACTCGGCCGGCACGCCGGTCACCGTCGGCCTGCTCTACGGCGACGCTCGAGGCCGCGGGGTTGGATCGAAGGCTGAGGCCACTGGCGGGGAAGCCGACGGGTTTGCTCGCTGGTTGGCCGGCTGTGACGGGGTGGAGGCCCTGTGGCCGGCGCAGGCCGCGGCCAACCGCGCCCTGTGCGGCGTGGCCGCCATCGACTCGTCCACTGCCATGGCCATGACCCCGATATCCGACGGGCAGGGCTGGGCGCCCGAACTGCTCGACGAGATCGGCATGACCTCGGAGCAGTTTCCGGCCATCAGCCCGGGCGCGGCCGCCATCGGGGAGCGCGACGGTGCTCTGGTGTCGGCCGGCACCATCGATGTCCTGGGTGAGCAGCTCGTGGCGCCCTGCGGCGACGTGGGCGACGTGCTGGTGATGTGCGGCACGACGTTGCTGCCGTGGGTGATGACTGATGAGTGGATCGAGGTCCAGGGACTGTGGACGTTCCCCTCGGCCCGGGCCGGCATCATGGCCGTGGGCGGAGCCAGCAACGCCGGCGGCCTGTTCGTCGATCGGGTCCGGGCTCTGGTGGGTGATCCAGCTTCAGAGGATCTGCTGGCGCTCGGAGGAGACGACCTGCCGGTGTGGCTGCCCTATCCGAGGGGCGAGCGCACCCCGTTGCACGATCCCGATCGCCGGGCCGAGTTACTCGACGTTCACGTCGGCCACACATCGGCCCATGTCCTGATGGCCGCCTACGAGGCGGCCGGCTTCGTGGTGCGCCACCACATAGAGCTCTCCGGCCTCGACGCCTCGCGTATCGTCGCTGTCGGCGGCGGGACCCAGTCTCCGGCCTGGATGCAGGCGCTGGCCGACACGACCGGCTTGGCTGTGGACGTGTCGGCCGAGCCCTACAGCGCCGCTCTCGGCGCGGCCTACCACAGCCGGGTCACCGCCGGACTGGAGGCCGACACCTCGCAGGCCCGGCGCTGGGGCCGGGTGTCGCACCGGGTGGAGCCCCGCGCCGGGCACACCGCAGGGGCCGAGGGCCGCTACCGCCGCTTCCGGGAGGGCACTGACCGGTGAGGTTCTCGGTGGTGCTCTTGCCTACCGCCTGGTTCGCGTTGCGAGTCGGGAGGGTTCGTTCGTGAAGTTCTCGGTCACCTACCCGCTGGCCGCGGGCCGCTGCAGCGTCGAGTTCGCCACCCGGCAGGGTCTAGTGGAGTTCGCCCGGGCCGCCGAGGCCGCCGGCTTCGACGGGATCGGCTTCACCGATCACCCCGCTCCTACGCACCGCTGGCTGGAAGCCGGCGGTCACGACGCGCTCGATCCCTTTGCCGCGCTGGCCTTCACGGCCGCGGTAACGGAGCGTGTGCAGTTGATCCCCAACGTGGTGGTGCTGCCCTACCGCAACCCGTTCCTGGTGGCGAAGTCGGCGGCGACCATCGACGCCATGTCTGACGGCCGGTTCGTGCTGGCCGTGGGAACCGGCTATTTGAAGGGCGAGTACCGGGCCCTCGGAGTGGACTTCGAAGAGCGCAACGACCTCTTCGACGAGGCCATCGAGGTCATGCGGGGCGTGTGGACCACCGACGACTTCAGCTACGAGGGCTGCAACTTCACGGCCCGAGGCCAGACCGCCAACCCCAAGCCGGAGCGTCCGATCCCGATCTGGATCGGAGGCAACAGCCACCTGAGCCGCCGCCGGGTCGCGACCGTGGGCGATGGCTGGGTCCCGTTCCCCGCCCCCCGAGGCCTGGCCACCACTGCCCGCACTGTCCCCCTGGAGACGCTCGACGACTTGAGAGGGATGCTGGACTACCTCTGGAAGCAGGTGGACGCGGCCGGACGCGACCGTGCCGAGATCGACATCTCGTTCACCACGCTCGCGGGCGGCGGCCCCGGCGACGCAGACTTCAACCCCGACGTCCACTCGGAGGCCGTGGGCCGGCTGGCCGACCTGGGCGTCACCTGGTGCGCGGCCCACATCCCCGCCGACTCCCTGAAACACGCCGTGGAGTCCCTCCACCGTTACGGCGACACAGTCATCGCGCAAAGCCGGTAGGCCGGGGGGGTGGCGGCGAGGAACGGCCGACCGACAATGGGGCGAAGCCCCGTCGGTCGGACGGCCTCGACGACAGGACCCGCCGGCCGGGGTGCCCGGTAGCATCGAAGCGTGGCATCCACACTGGGTTTCCGGGCGTTCGATGTGGACGAGCACTACTACGAGGCCCACGACGCCTTCATCCGCCACATCGACCCGTCCATGAAGAAGCGCTGCATGCAGTGGGCTGAGATCGACGGCCGGAAGCGCTTCATGGTGGCCGGCAAGGTCAACAAGTTCATCCCGAACCCGACTTTCGACCCGATCGCGAAGCCGGGCAGCCTGGAGGACTACTTCCGGGGCCGCAACCTGGAGGGCCGCGACATCGCGGCCATGTTCGGCGAGCTCGACCCCCTCGACGATCACCCCGGCTTCCGCAACCGCGACGCCCGCGTAGAGCTGATGGACAGCCAGGGCTTGGAGTCGGTGCTGCTGTTCCCCACCCAGGGCGTGGGCATGCAGGAGGCCCTCAAGCGCGACGTCGAAGCCCTGCACGCCGCCTTCAGCGCCTTCAACACGTGGCTCGACGAGGACTGGGGCTTCGACCGCGACGGCCGGATCTTCGCGGTGCCCATGCTCACCTTCGCCGACCCGGGGCTGGCGGTGGCCGAGCTGGAGCGGCTGCTGGAGATGGGCGCCCGCATCGTGTGCACCGTGCCCGGCCCGGTGCCCACCGGCGGCGGCTACCAGTCGCCGGGCATGGCCGACTACGACCCCATCTGGGCCCGGCTGGAGGAGGCCGGGGTGCCGCTGGCCATGCACGCCGGGCTCAACGGCACCGTCCAGTACGGCAAGGTGTGGGAGCCGTCGCGGGGCCAGTTCGAGGCGTTCAAGCACATGGCCTTCCCGCTGGTGGCCTTCTCGGACCGCTCGATCTCCGACACGTTCGCGGCCCTGATCTGCCACGGCGTGCTCGACCGCTTCCCCGCTCTGCGCCTGGCCACCATCGAGAACGGGGCCATGTGGGTTCCCGACCTGCTGCGCAACCTCAAGACCTGCCACGGCAAGATGCCTTGGGAGTTCAAACGCCACCCGGTGGAGGCCTTCGTCGAGAACGTGTGGGTGTCGCCCTACTTCGAGGACGACATGGCCCTCATCAAGGACTGCATCGGGGCCGACCGGATGCTGTTCGGCTCCGACTACCCCCACGCCGAGGGTCTGGCCGAGCCGGCCTCCTATCTGGACGACATCGCCGGCTTCAGCGACGACGAGGTCCGCAAGGTGATGCGCGACAACGCCTACGAACTGCTGTCAGCCTCCGCCCGCTAGCAGAGCGGCTCAGCGGGTCTTGACGGCGAAGTCCTGAAGCGACGTGTTCTTGCCGCCGTGGCGGCCGGTGTCGCGGGACTGGATCGACACATCGTGGCCCGCCACCGAGGCCCGCAGCGCCCCCACAGTGCACTCTGAGCGGTCAAGCACCGAGAACGGGTCGTAGTTGAACCAGTCCATGGCGTTGAGGTGGGTGATCCGGTCGATGTCGGTGTCGGAAACGCCCTCGAACACCTCCACCAGCTCCTCCGGAGCCTCGGGCCAGTTCGAGTCCGAGTGGGGATAGTCCATCTCCCAGCACAGGTTGTTGATGCCGATCTCGTGGCGCAGGGCCACCCCCACCGGGTCGGAGATGAAGCAGGTGAGGAAGTTGCGCCGGAACACGTCGCTGGGCTTGAGGTCGCCGAAGGACTGGCCGGTCCAAAGGTGGTGCATGTCGTAGGTCTTGTCGGCCCGGTCCATGAAGTACGGCACCCAGCCCGATCCTCCCTCCGACAGGGCGATCTTGAGGCCCGGATACCGCCTCGGCACCGTCGACCACAAGAGGTCCGAGGCCGCGATCGACGTGTTCATGGGCTGCATGTGGATCATCACGTCCATGGGGGCGTCGGGTGCGCTCACCACCATCTGCCCTGACGATCCCAGGTGGATGGACAGCACCGTCTCGCAGTCGACCAGGGCCTCCCACAACGGGTTCCAGTAGTGGTCGTGGAAGCTGGGCTGGCCCAGCGGGACCGGGTTCTCGGTGAAGGTCATCGAGTGGCAGCCCTGCTCCGACACCCGGCGCACCTCGGCCGCGCACTCGTCGGCCGACCAGATCATGGGCAGCGCCATGGGGATGAACCGGCCCGGATAGGCGCCGCACCACTCGCCGATGTGCCAGTCGTTGTAGGCCCGGATCAGGTCGGCCGCGAAGTCCTTGTCGGGGTGGTTGGCGAAGAGACGCCCGGCGAAGCCGGGGAACGACGGGAAGCACATCGATCCGAGCACCCCGCCGGCGCTCATGTCCTTCACCCGCTCGTGGACGTTGTAGCAGCCGGGCCGGATCTCATCGAAGCTGGTCGGCTCGATGCCGTACTCCTCCTTGGGGCGCCCGGCCACCGCGTTGAGGCCGATGTTGGGGATGATCGAGCCGTTGAAGGTCCACACGTCGTCGCCGTTGTCGGTGTGGAGGATCTTGGGGGCTTCGTCGCGCCATTTGGCCGGCAGGTGATGCTCGAACATGTCGGGCGGCTCGCACAAGTGATCGTCGACGCTCACCAGGATCATGTCGTTCATGTCCATGGGAACCCTCCTTGCTACTCCTTTGGCCTACTCCTCGACGAAGTCGTAGTCGGCGTCGCCCTGGACGACTTGCTTGAGGATCTTGCCGGTGGCGTTCCGGGGCAGCGGCTCGGTCCGCAACTCCCAGTGCGCCGGAACCTTGATGTCGGCCAATGTATCGGCCACCCAGGCCTCGAGTTCTCCGATCAGGTCGGTGCCAGGCTGCTCGTCGTCGACCACCACCACCGCCTTGACCTCCTGGCCCAGTTCCCGGTGCTCCACGCCCACAACGGCCGATTCGGCCACCGAGGGGTGGGCGTCGAGGCGCTGCTCGATCTCTGTGGGGTAGATGTTCTCACCGCCGCGGATGATGAGGTCGCTGCGCCGGCTCACCAGGAACAGCAACCCGTCGCGGACGTAGCCGTAGTCGCCGGTGCGCAACCAGCCGTCGCGGATGGTCTCGGCGGTGGCGGCCGGGTCGTTCCAGTAGCCGGGGGTGATCATCGGGCCGGACAGGCAGACGTTGCCGACCGCGCCCTCGTCGAGCTCTCGGCCGCCCTCGTCAGTGATGCGCACACCGACGATGGGGAGTGGGTAGCCAACCGAGTCGGGGTAGTCGCGCAGCACGTCGTCGGCCGCACTTGTGGCCAGACCGGAGCTCTCGGTCAGCCCGTAGCCGATGGTGACGCTGACGCGGGCATGGGGCAGGGCCGTGCGGCAGATCTCCTGCAGTTCCGGCGACCAGACGGATCCACCGCCGCCGATGCTGACCACCGACGAGGTGTCGTAGTCGGCCAGCCGGGGATGCTCCACCAGCCTCCAGAGCTGGGTGGTGACTCCCCCCCAGCGGGCGATGCCGTGCTCCTCGGTGAGGCGCAGGATCTTCTCCGCGTCGTAGCGGCCGGTGGTCCACAGGTGGTTGATCCCCGCCCCGACGGCCATCACCGCGCAGGCGTGCAGGCCCGACACGTGGAACAGGGGACTGCATGCCAGCGTCGGCCCGCCGACGTCCATCGACTCGCCCGGGAAGCGCAGGAACTGGCGGGCGCCGATCATGTACGCGCAGGTCAGGTAGGAGAAGAAGTTGCGGTGGGTCTGTATGGCCCCCCTCGGCCTGCCGGTCGTGCCGGAAGTGAAGAGAATGGCGGCCGGATCGTCGATGGTGATCGGG
>VYFQ01000017.1 GCA_009842325.1 Acidimicrobiaceae bacterium
CGGGTCGGTTATAGGTGGTATGTCCTCATAACCGCACCGAGATTTCTGCGCCACAACCCACCCCA
Organism: Acidimicrobiaceae bacterium; assembly: GCA_009842325.1. GTDB lineage: Bacteria > Actinomycetota > Acidimicrobiia > Acidimicrobiales > Aldehydirespiratoraceae > Aldehydirespirator. Next base: position 66 of record VYFQ01000017.1, read on the forward strand.
CAATCTCGGGTCGGTTATAGGTGGTATGTCCTCATAACCGCACCGAGATTTCTGCGCCACAACCCACCCCACAATCTCGGGTCGGTTATAGGTGGTATGTCCTCATAACCGCACCGAGATTTCTGCGCCACAACCCACCCCACAATCTCGGGTCGGTTATAGGTGGTATGTCCTCATAACCGCACCGAGATTTCTGCGCCACAACCCACCCCACAATCTCGGGTCGGTTATAGGTGGTATGTCCTCATAACCGCACCGAGATTTCTGCGCCACACCGCGTCGTGATGGCCGACCGCTTGCACCGACGCGGCTGATGGCGATTGCGCTCGGGGCGGGCGGATGCCAGACTGATAAGCGTCATTTATCAAGTCAGGAACGACACAGTGGAGACGGCTAAGCCGGCCTGCGCCGACCCGGTGATCTGGAACCAGTGGCACGTGATCAGCGCCCTCGACGAGATCGGCGTCGGCGTGGTGAACGAGACCCTCCTGCTCGACGAGCGGATCAGCTTCACCGCCACCGGAGACGGCGAGTGCCGGGTCTGGCGGTCGTCGCCCGACCTGCCCGCCGGCGCCGAGATCGACGGATCCGCGCTGCCGACCGGCACCAAGCTGCTGCCCGTCAAACCCGAGTACGGCTACCTCTGGACCAGCCTCGGCGAGCCGCCCGACGACCTGTTCCCGCTGCCCGAGTACCACCACCCCAAGCGGCGCAACATGAACGCCGGCAGCGTCGGCGTGGCCACCTCGGCGCCCCGAGCGGTCGAGAACTTCCTGGACCTGGCCCACTTCCCCTACGTGCACGAGGGCTCCCTGGGCCTGCTGCCCCACACCGAGGTGGTCGAGTACGACGTCGAGGTCCGCGACGGCGAAGTCCACGCCACCAAATGCGACATGATCGTGCCCAAAGTGGGCGCCAACTTCGACGATCCGGTCGTCATGCGCTACCGGTACCGGGTCCCGCACCCCTACTGCGTGATGCTCTACTACGACAGCCTCCCCGACCCCTCCCTCGAGGACATCTGCGCCATCTGGGTGCAGCCCATGACCGCGGACCGGGTACGGGCCCACAACTACATGGGCGTCATCGACGACACCAGCACCAACACCGACATCAAGGGCTACCAGCTGCTGATCTTCGCCCAGGACAAGCCCATCCTCGAGAACCAGCACCCCAAGCGCCTGCCCCTCGACCCCCGGGCCGAGACCCCCATCAGGGCCGACCGGTCGGCCATCACCTACCGGCGGTGGCTGTCCGACCTGGGCGTCACCTACGGCGTGATCCCCGCCGCCGGCTGGTGAGCCAGAGGTGACCACGCCGTGATCGACGACCCGGTGCTGGTGGACGACTGGCACGTCGTGGCCCGCAGCGACGACGTGCCGGAGGCAGGCGTGGCCGGGGCCCGGCTGCTGGGCGAGGACCTGGTGGTGTGGCGCCAGGGCACCGAGGTCATGGCGTGGAAGGACCTGTGCGTGCACCGGGGCACCCGCCTCTCGCTCGGCCAGGTCACCGGGCTCGGCCTGGAGTGCGCCTACCACGGCTGGACCTACGACCAGTCCGGGACCTGCGTCCACATCCCGTCCCGCCCTCAGCAGAAGCCGCCGGCCCAGGCGTGCGCCACCACCTACGCAGCGACCGAGGCCCACGGCCTGATCTGGGCGTCGCTCGGCCGCCCCGACAGGCCACCGCCTCCATACGACGAGTGGGACGACCCCGCCTTCCGCCACGTCCTCGGCGGACCGTACCCCATACGGGCCAGCGCCCCCCGAGTCATCGAGAACTTCCTGGACGCCACCCACTTCCCGTTCGTCCACGAGGGCATCCTCGGCGACCGCGACCACACCGAGATCGGCGACTACAACGTCGCCACCACCCCCGACGGCATCACCGCCAGCGACATCAACACCTGGACCCCCAACCCCGACGGGTCGGGCGAGGCCAAGATGGCCCAGTGGCTGTACCGGGTGCTGCGGCCCCTCACCGCCTACATCGGGCTGTCGATCCCCGGCGACGGCCCGGAGCGCTACACCATGTACTTCGCGGTCACCCCGGTCGACGAGCGGCACAGCGTCGGCTGGATGTGGAACTCGATGAACTACAACCACGACCTCTCCGACGAGGACTTCGGCGCCTACATCGACGAGATCGTCATGCAGGACATCCCCATCGTGGAGTCACAGCGGCCCGAGCTGCTGCCGCTGGACCTGGCGGCCGAGTGGCACGTCCGGGGAGACAGGACGGCGGTCGCCTACCGCCGCTGGCTCAAGGACCTGGGCGTCAGTTTCGGAACCTCGTGACGCTCTAGATCGCTATACCTCTATCCCCCGGGAAGCGGGGAAGATGCCGGGCATCCCTTCGAAGCCGGGGATCCGCTTCACCCGGTCGGTCCAGCGCCTCAGCGCCGGGTAGTCGAGCCGGGAGATCCCGCCCTCCTCCGACAGCACCACGTCGGGGAACAGGGCGATGTCGGCGATGGTGGGATGCTCGCCCGAGCACACCCACGACCGCCCCTCGCGCTCACGGAACCACAGATGCTCGTCCAGCACCCGGAACAGACGGTGGGCGCCGGCCTGGCACGCCTCGAGGTCGAAGTCGTAGCCGAGGTTGACGCACAACCGGGCCGCCGACGCGGTGTTGGTGGTGCCCTCCGCGAACAGCATCCACGAAGCGGTCTCGCCCAGCAGCCCGGGATCGCCGGTCGGGTACCAGCGCCCGCTCGGGTCGTACTTGGCCGCCAGGTACACCAGGATGGCGTGGGCGTCCCACAGGATGTAGCCGTCGTCGTCGATGACCGGGATGTGGCCCAGCGGGTTGATCTTGCGGAACTCCTCGCCCTTGTGCTCCCACCCCGGGAAGAAGTCCACCGGAACCGTCTCGTACTCCACGTCGAGGATGCTCATCATCAGTCGCTGCTTGTAGCAGTTGACCGACAGCACGTAGTCGTACAGCTTGATCATGGCCCGCCACCCAGCCTCATCACAGGTCCAGCACGAGCCGGTCGGACAGGGCCCTCGACACGCAGGTCATGATCCGGTCGCCGGCCTCATGGTCCGAGTCGTTGAGATACACGTCCTGGTGGTCGGGCTCGCCCTCCAGCACCGTCGCCACGCACGTCCCGCACGCCCCCTGCTCGCACGACGACGGCAGCGGCACCCCGCTCTCCCGCAGCACCTCGAGGATGGTGGACCCCGACGGCACCGTGACGGTCAGGGCCGAGCGGGCCAGGGCCACCTCGAACGTCGACGAGTCGTCGATCTCGGTGGTGTTCTTGAAGTACTCGAAGTGGACGTGATCGTCGGGCCAGCCGGCGTCGGCCGCCTCCCGCCGGGCAGCCTCCAGCATCGGCCCCGGACCGCACACGTAAACATGGGTGAACTCGTCGGGGGCGGCCACCAGGCGCCGGATCTCCGCCACCGTCTCATCGGGCGGCAGTCCCAGATGGCGCACGACGGACTCGCCCAGCCCGTCGAGCACGTCGCTGAATGCGGTGTGCTCCGCCGACTGGGCGAAGCAGTGCAACTCGAAGGGGAGCGACATGCGGTCGAGCGCCTGGGCCATGGCCAGCAGCGGGGTGATGCCGATGCCGCCGGCCAGCAGGATCGTCCGCATCGAGTCGCGCCGCAGCGGGAAGTTGTTGCGGGGCTCGGAGATGGCCAGCACGTCGCCCTCCCGCACCGTCTTATGCAGGCAGACCGACCCTCCGGTCGAGTCGGGCTCGAGCTTGACCCCGAGGCGGTAGTACGACGTCTCGCCGGGACCGTTGGTGATCGAGTACTGGCGCACCAGCCCGTTGGGCAGATGGACGTCGATGTGGGCCCCCGGCTGGAACGTGGGCAGCACCCCTTCGATCGGCGCCAGCTCGAAGGCGGCCACACCTGCCGCGGTCTCCCACTTGCGGCGCACCTGTACCCGCAGCGCCGCCTGGCGGCCGGACGGCGCTTCCGGCACCTCGGCCAGGTGCAGCGGCACCTGCTGAAGTACGGGCACCATCGGCTCGGGGGCCGGCAGCAGGGCGGCCTCGGCCTCGATCCTGGCCACCAGCCCGTTCAACTCCGTGGCGTGGTGCCGCAGCACGGCCAGCTGCTCGCTTGCCGCCGGCGTCTCCGCGAGGACGGCCCTGATCACGCTGCGCCCCGAGTCGACCGGCTGCACGAAGAACACCGCGGTAGACGCTGAGCCCGCCGAGCCGTTGTCGGTGTCAGCGTCCGTCGCGGTCAGCGCCACCGAGTACTCGTCGGCCCACTCCACCGACATCCCGGCCGACGCTGCCGGCCCTGCACCGAGCCGGCCGGACGGCAGGAAGCGGTGGCCCTGCAGATGCCGGATCGCGAGCTCCGCCGGGGCGTGGACCGGCAGGTTGCGCAGCCCGAACGGGGTGCCCGCCTCCAGCAACTCGATCGTCGGCGGCTCGCCCACCGGCTCCTCGCCCGACCACACCAGCCCGTAGCGCTCCACCGACGGGAACGTCCGGTTGCAGATCGTGCGGGCCGGGGCGTCGGCCGGGTGGGCCGGGATATAGGTGCATCCCGCCGACCGGTTGGCGTAGCGCCAGCCGTGGTACTGGCAGCGCAACTCGGTGCCGTCGTTGCTGCCGATCGACAGCCGCACGCCGCGGTGCAGGCACCGGTTCTCCCACACGTTCACGTAGTCGTCGTCGGCCCGCCACACCGCCAGCTCCCGGCCCAGCAGCTGGCCGTGGTACACGTGGCGGTGCGGCACGTCGTGCGCCGACGCCACCGGATGCCACATCGTGAACGGATCAGAGGCCACCGTGGTCATCCTGTCTCCCTGTCCAGATCGATGAACGGATATTCGCACACTTCGGCGGCGGCTTCTCCCAGCTCCCGGCCCCAGAAGTCGGCCCACTGGACGGCGAGGACGGTCCCCGGCCCGGACAGCTCCGCCGGCACCAGCCCGAAACCGATCAGACGTGAGGTCGTGGGGCTCCAGGTGACGCTGCTGGCCCGGCCCACCACATCGTTGCCCGCTCGCAACCGCAGGTGATCCCAGCGAACCCGGGGCGACACGTCGGGAGACAGGCCCGCGTCCAGGAACAGCCTGACGACGTCTTCCACATCGAAGGTCAGACCTACGACACGCCGGGACGGTCCCCGGCGGTGCTCGGCGGCGAGAGCGCCCCGCCCGATGAAATCGGCAGCCTTGTCCAGCTTCACGCAGTGCCCCAGGCCCAGCTCGTAGGGCGTCACGAAGTCCGGCGGATTCACCGCGGTGTCGGCGCTGGGCGCGTCCGGACCCGCGCCGGTGTAGTCGGCCGAGATCAGGATCAGCCCGGCCTCCACCCGGGCGATGTCGATGGCGTACTCGCCGGCAGGCTGGATGCCGAACGGCGCCCCGGCCGAGGCCACCGCGTCCCACACCCGCTCACCGCCGGACCGCTCCACCCACAGTTCGAAGCCCAACTCGCCGGTGAACCCCTGCCGGGCCACGTTCACCGGCACGCCGTCGATCTCCGCGGCCCGAAACCGCGAGAACCTCAGCGACCCCCAGTCCTCGCCGGTCACAGCCTCCAAGACATCACGCGACCGCGGTCCCTGCACCGCCAGGATCCCGTGATCGTCGGTCACGTCGGCCACTTCGACATCGAAGCCGACGGCCTCCTTCCGGAAGAACGTCTCGCACCGGTCGCCCGAGAACACGAACCGCTCGGGCTCGAAGCGGAACACGATGCCGTCGGCCACCACCTTGCCGTCGTGGGTGCACCACGGCGTGTACCACGCCTGCCCGACGTCCATCCTCGAGGCATCGCGAGTGATCAGGTAGTCCACGCAGGCGGCCGCCTCGGCCCCCCGCACCTCGATCTTCGGTATCGGCGACATCTCGTTCATCGACACCGCGCCCCTGATGGCTCGCAACTCCGAGACCGGGTCGGTGTACACGTCGGGCACCACGTAGCCGCCCCAGCCGAACCACCAGGTGGACGCCATTCGCGCAACGGTCCCCCGATGGAACGGCGTCCCTCGGAGGGCGCCGGCGAGCCCGGCGTGCCCATCCTGTCCCGTCATCGGCTCGCCCATCAGCACCGCCCGCTCATTGGCTTGAAACCGCCTCCGCAGGATGATAAGAACCAGTTATCACCCTGTCAAAACACCTGGGGAGGGAACGACAATGAGACAGGCCCGATGGCTATTGGCACTTCTAGCCGTGTTCGCGTTGGTGGCCGCGGCGTGCGGAGACGACGACGAGGCGGCGCCGGCCGAGGCACCGGCGGAAGCCCCCGCAGAAGCACCGGCCGAGCCGGCCGAAGAGCCCATGGAGGAGGCCGAGCCGGCCGAAGAGCCCATGGAGGAGGCCGAGCCGGCTGAGGAGCCCATGGAGGAGGCCGAACCCATGGAGGAGGCCGCGCCGTCCGACGGCACCGGCTACTCGGTGGCCTTCGTGTTCGACCTGTTCGTCAACGACGGCGGGTGGAACAGCACCCACTTCCGGGGCGTCCAACAGGTGCAGGATGCGTTCCCCGGCCTCGACGTGCAGGTCGTCGAGGAAGTGTCACCAGGCCCGGGCGCCACCAATGCGTTCGAGGATCTAGCCGAGGCAGGCGTGGACATGGTTATCGCCACCGGCTTCTACCAGCCCGACGCCGAGCCGGTCGCGGCCGCCTACCCCGACACGATCTTCCTCACCTGGGCTGGCTGGACCACCACCGACAACATGGGCCACTACGACGCGGCCACCGAGGACGGCCGCTATCTCGACGGGCTGATCGCCGGCAGCGTCACCGAGAGCGGCATCATCGGCTATCCGGCCGGGTTCCCCATCGAGGAGGTCAACCGGGCCCTCAACGCCTTCACCATCGGCGTCCGCGAGATCAACCCCGATGCGGTGGTGCAGGTGGTCTACATCAACAGCTGGTACGACCCGCCGGTCGAGCAGCAGGCCGCAGAAGCGCTGGCCAACGGCGGCGCCGACCTGCTGGCCCACGAGCTGAACTCGCCTGCGGTGGCGTCGGTGGCCGAGAGCCGGGGACTCAACATCATCGGCTACAGCTCCGATCGCTCCGAGGTCGCCCCCAACGCCTGGCTGTCGTCGTTCACGTTCGAATGGGGCCCCTACTACATCGACCAGATCCAGTCGATGATCGACGGCAACTGGGAACCGGCGCTGACCTACGGCGGGCTGAAGGACGGCATGATCGGCAACAGCCCGTACGGCCCGGACGTCACCGACGACATCCTGGCCCTCGTCGACGAGCGCCGCCAGCAGATCATCGACGGCACCTTCGACTACTTCGCCGGTCCGCTGGTGGACAACGAGGGCAACGTCCAGGTCCCCGAGGGCGGCACCATCCCCTTCGAGGAGCGGACTCTCTGCTGTCTGTGGCTCATCGACGGCATCGAGGGCTCAATCGGCTGACAACAGGGTCGACCGGCCGGCCCGCTCAGGGCCGGCTGGCCGCCCGCATCGATTACGGTCAGAGCCTTGGCTGCAGTCGGCGAGACGATCCTCGAGGTACGCGACCTCAACAAGGCCTTCTACGGCGTCGCCGCCAACGATCGGGTCAACTTCGACCTGCGGGCGGGCGAGGTCCACGGACTGCTGGGCGAGAACGGGGCAGGCAAGTCGACGCTCTGCTCCGTTCTCGCCGGCCTGTACAGGCCCGACTCCGGCGAGGTGCGCCTCGACGGGCAGCCGGTCAGCCTGCGCTCGCCCCATGAGGCCGCCGAGCACGGGATCGGCATGGTGTACCAGCACTTCCGGCTGGTGCCCTCCCTCACCGTGGCCGAGAACCTCGTGCTGGGGCTCAAGCGTCAGGGCTTCCGGCTGACGCTGCGGGCGGTGCAGAACCGGGTGGCCGCCATCGCCGAGGAGTACGGCCTGACCGTCCATCCCGACTCCTACGTGTGGCAGCTCTCGGTCGGGGAGCAGCAGCGGGTCGAGATCCTCAAGCAACTCTACCGGGGCGCCCGGATCCTGATCCTCGACGAGCCGACCGCAGTCCTCGCCCCCCACGAGTGCGAGAAGCTCTACGAGGTGGTCCGCCATATGGCTCAGCAGGACCATTCGGTGGTGCTGGTCTCGCACAAGATGGAGGAGATCCTCGGCCACACCGACCGGGTCACCGTGCTGCGTCTGGGCCGCAACGCGGGCACCGTCAACACGGCCGAGACGGACGCCGCCAGCCTCGCCGCGATGATGATCGGGGCCGAGCACATGCCCGAAGCCGGTGAGCACGCCCTGCGCCGGTTCGACGATGCGCCCGCGGTCCTGAGCGTGGCGAACCTGGAGGTAGTCGGGGACAGGGGAGTGACCGCCGTCGACGGCGCCAGCATCGAGGTCCGCCGAGGCCAGATCGTCGGCGTGGCCGGCGTGGCCGGCAACGGTCAGCGGGAACTCCAGGAGGCCATCGCCGGCCTGCGTGCCATCAGCGGCGGCTCGATACGCCTGGGCGAGCGCGACATCACCTCGGCGAGTCCGAGAGAACGATCCGCCGCCGGTCTGGCCTACGTGCCCGAGGACCGGCTCGGCACCGGCCTGGCCAGCGGGCTGACACTTGAGGAGAACCTGGTCCTCAAGAGCTACCGGGAAGCGCCCCACAGCCGCTGGGGGGTGCTGTCGTCGAGAGCGATCGCTTCCACGGCCAGGGACCTCGCGGAGGGCTTCGACGTACGAGGCGCCCGCTCGCAGATGGCGGTCAGCCTCATGTCGGGCGGCAACCTGCAGAAGGCGATCCTCGCCCGCGAACTCACCCGTACCCATGACGTGCTGGTGGCCGCGTCGCCCACCAGGGGCCTCGACCTGGCCGCCACCGCCGCGGTGCGGACCCACATACGGGCCGAGACAGCCCACGGTCGGGGAGTGCTGCTCTTCTCGGAGGACCTGGCCGAGATCACCGAACTGGCCGACCTGATCGTGGTGATGTCGCGGGGTCGCATCGTGGGCTCCTACACGCCCGAGACCCTCGACATCGCCGAACTCGGGCTGCTGATGACCGGCGCTCAGGACCAGACCGCGGGCCCGGCAGAGAGCGCGGCAGAGAGCCAGGCAGGAGACCCAGCCGGGAGTCCGGCCGGATGAGCCTGCGGATCGGGGTCGAACCGAGGGCCAGACCGGCGCTGCCGGTCAGGCTCGGCGTGCCGATCGCGTCGCTGGCCGCGGCGGGCCTGGTCGGCGCGGTCGTGATCGTCATCTCGGGGGCCAACCCCCTCGACGCCTACCAGACGATGTTGGACTCCAGCCTGAAGGGTTGGCGACCCCTCACTCGCACCCTGGTGCTGGCCACGCCGCTGATCCTGACCGGCCTGGCCGCCGCGGTCGCCTTCCGCATGAAGGTGTGGAACATCGGTGCCGAGGGCCAGCTCTACATGGGGGCCATCGCGGCCGCCGGCCTGGCCGTGGCTCTCCCCTCCGGCACGCCCAAGGTGCTGATGCTGCTGGTGATCCTGGTGGCGGGGGCGGTCGCCGGGGCGTTGTGGGCCGGGCTGGCCGCTCTGCCCAAGGCGTACTTCAACACCAACGAAGTCATCACCACCCTGATGCTCAACTTCGTGGCCCTGTACTTCATGAACTACCTGATCTTCGGCTCGGTCAGCTTCTGGCGAGACCCGCAGGCCACATTCCCTCAGGGGAAGATCATCCCCGAGGCCGCACTGCTGCCGATCATCTCGCACCGGCTCCACTACGGGCTGCTGATCGCGCTGGGGGCCGCACTGGTGCTGTGGTGGAGCCTGCGGGGCACCACCTGGGGGTTCGAGTTGCGCACCATCGGCGACTCCCCGGCCGCCTCCCGGTACGCGGGCATGAGCGTGCGCGGCAAGATCCTGTCGGTTCTGGCCCTCTCGGGCGCTCTGGCCGGGCTGGCCGGAGCCATCGAGGTCAGCGGCGTGCTCAAGACCCTCGATCCCCGGGCCATCGCCACCGAGCTCGGGTTCACCGGCATCGTGGTGGCCGCCGTCGCCCGGCTCAATCCGCTTGGCGTGGTGCCGGTGGCTGTGCTGCTCGGTGCCGTGGTCGCGTCGGGAACCAACCTGCAGACGATCGGCATCGAGGCCGAGATCGTGTTCCTGCTCCAGGGCCTGATCTTCCTGTTCGTGGCGTCCGGCGAGTTCTTCCTGTCCAACCGCCTGGTGTTCTCAAGGCCGGCGAGCGCGGTGGGGTCGGCATGAACGACACCGTCCTGGTCCTGTCGATCGTCAGCGCCATCGTGGCCGGCACCCCCATCCTGTTCGCCACCCTCGGCGAGATCCTGACCGAGCGCTCAGGGGTCATGAACCTGGGCGTGGAGGGGATGATGCTCATCGGTGGAGTGACCGGTTTCTGGGCCGGGGTCCAGACCGGGAACCTCTGGCTCGCGCTGCTGGCCGGAGGGCTGGCCGGAGCGGTGCTCAGCGGGATCCACGCCCTGCTGGCCATCTCGCTGCGGGTGAACCAGATCGTGTCGGGCCTGGCCCTGGTGATCGTCGGAGGCGGGCTGTCGGCCTTCTGGGGGAACAGCGGCGACGCTCCGCTGATCCAGAGCTTCAACGGGGTGCGGGTCGAGCCGCTGCTGCCCGAGGCGCTGCGAGACCTACCCGCAGTCGGGCCGATCGTGTTCGGCCACGACCCGGTGGTGTACCTGTCGTGGCTGATCGTCGCGGCGGCCGGCTACTTCCTCTACCGCACCACCCCGGGCCTGTCGCTGCGGGCCGTGGGTGAGGACCCGGCCGCGGCCGACGCCGCCGGGCTGTCGGTGACCGGCATCCGCTACCTCTTCACGCTGGTGGGCGGCTTCGGCGCGGGGGTGGGCGGCGCCTACCTGGCGCTCGTAGTGCTGGGAACCTGGCAGACCGGCTTGACTGCGGGCGCGGGCTGGATCGCGGTGGCGCTGGTGATACTGGCGGGATGGCGGCCGTGGCTGGCGCTGCTGGCGTCCTACGTGTTCGGCGCGCTGCGCACCCTGGGGTTCACGCTGCAGATCGCCGGGGTCGAGGTGCCCTCGGACTTCCTGAACATGATCCCGTTCGTCGTGACGTTCCTGGTGGTGATCGTGGTGTCGGCCAACCCCGAGCGGGCCCGCCGGGTGGGCGCGCCGGCCAGCCTGGGCGAGCCCTACTCCCGAGAGGCCCGGTGATGGCGACTCGTGGTCGGTCTCTAGGCGGCGGGGATCACCCCGTAGGTGACGCCGAGGTCGCTCAGCCAGCGGCGATAGACGATCGAGGACCGGTCGGAGCGGATCGGCGTCTCGGCTTGCGGGTCGAGCGGGAGCAGCTTCGGGTTCTGGTTCTCGATGATGGGCATGTCCTGGGCGAAGATGGTCTGGGCGAAGTACCGGATGAACCCGACGCTGCTCTCGTCGTCGACGAGGCTCAGGAACATGTGGGCCCGGACACGGTCCTCGGTCACCGGCTGGACGAACAGCCCGATGAGGTCCATGCGGCCGGGGGCGGCCGGGCACGACTTGTAGAGCAGGACCGTGTAGGGCTGCATCACCCGGTAGACGTAGTCGATCATCTGGCCGCCGGTGGCGGTCGCCGAGGCGGCCGGCTGCCAGAACTGGCACTCGGTGGCCCAGATCTCCCCGGTCTCGGGGTCGACACTCACCCGGTAGTCGACAACCTCCGTGTGGGGCTCCGAGCCGAGGAGCCTGTCGTGGACGAACGGGAAATGGCCCATGTCGAGGAAGTTCTCGACCGCCCGGGGCGCCGAGGTGTTCACGCCGAGCGTGCTGCCGTTGAAGTTGCGGCGGTCGGCCTCGAAGAACTCGGGGATGTCGAACGACCGGTCCGGCGGATCGCCGAGGCTCGTCCACACGTAGAGGAACTCGCACTTGCTGGGCAGCGTGTCGGTAATCGACGCGGGGTCCACCGTCATTCCCGCGGTGAGGTCGCGGCGGGTTCGCCATACGACCGCCTGGTTGTCGGCTGTCATCGCGAAGCTGATCGACTCGTCCAGCAGGCGCGTCTCGTACACCACGCCGGGTTCCGTCTCATCGATGGCCCACAGCGGATGCCACTGGTCGAGAATCACCCGGTCGTGGCACGCCTCAGTCGCGATAGCCATGCCGTTGCAGCCTCCCTCATGCGATTGCGCCTATGGAGCCACCCCTCTAATACCATGATCCGGCCGGCAACGGGAAGCGCAGTGCGGTGACGGATGAGTTGGGCTCCCAGATCGGGGCCAAGGTCAAGGCGCTGCGAGCTGAGCGGGGTCTGTCGGGCCGCAAGCTGGCCGCGGCCGCCGACGTCAGCCAGCCGTTCCTCAGCCAGTTGGAGGCCGGGCGGACTTCGGTGGCCATCGCCACGCTGTACCGCCTGGCGACGGCCCTCGACGTCAAGCCTTCGGACCTGCTGCCCGACCCGCCGACCGACACCGAGGTCGAGGTCCTGCGGGCCGCGGAGCTGGACCAGATGCCGGTGAGCGAGCTGCCCAACGCCACCACCGCCCGGACCGCCTACCGGGGCGGCCGGCGGATCACCGAGCTGGGCGACTTCCGGATCGAGCCCGGGCCCGACGTCGACGAGTGGTTCGAGTCCTCCGACGAGACCGTGATCTATGTGATAGAGGGATCGCTGCACGTGGACTTCAAGGACCGCCCCCGAGTGACCCTCCACGCCGGCGACGTCATGTTCCACTCGGCGTGGGTCCAGACCCGCTGGCGCCTGGCGTCGGAGTCGCCCGCCCGGATAGTCCTCGTGGCGGCCGGAGGCTGACCCAGACATGTGGATTGGAATGAACGCGTGCCTGACATGACTGCCCAACCCCCGATCCCGGAGCTGGTGGCCGCCGGAGCGGCCCAGGTCCCGGCCACGGCCGTCGTGCGGGGCGGGCGGCTCGTCAACGTGGTGTCGGCCGAGGTCTACGAGGCCGACGTGGCCGTGTACGGCAACACCGTGGTGGCGCTGGGCGACGTGTCGGCCCATACCGGACCCGACACCGAGATCGTCGATGCCGGGGGCCGCCACTTGGTGCCGGGGCTGTTCGACGGCCACCAGCACATCGAGTGTTCCAAGCTGTCGATCACCAGCGCGGCCAAGATGCTGGTGCCCTTGGGGACCACCAACGTGGTGTCGGGCCTGGACCAGATCCTGGTGGTGGCCGGTCTGGCCGGGGCCGAGGCCTTCCTGCGGGAGTCGCAGGCCACCCCGCTGCGGGTGCTGTGGGGCGCGCCCTGCAAGACGCCCTACACCCTGCCCACCTCCACCGTCGGCCACTACTTCGGACCCGACGACCACCGGGCCGCCCAGAGCTGGCCCGAGTGCGTGGGGGTGTGGGAGACCGTCCGGGAGTTCGTGACCACCGGCGACCCCGACGTGCTGGCCGCCATGGAGATCGCCCGCCAGAACCGGCTGCCGGTGCTGGGCTGCGCGCCCATGGCCACCGGAGCGGACCTCACCAGTTACGCCTGCGGCGGCATCCGCCTCGACCACGAGAGCTACGACTCCCACGAGTGCCTGGAGAAGCTCCGCAACGGCATGTACGTCGTGATCCGGGAGTCGTCGTTCGCCCACTTCCTGACCGAGAACATCCGGCTGGTGCTGGAGCACGCTCCCGGCGCGGCCCGCCGGGTGAGCTTCTGCACCGACGACGTGGTGGCCAGCGACGTGCTCGACCGCGGCCATCTCGACAACATGGTGCGCATGGCGGTCGACGCCGGCGTCGATCCCATGACCGCCGTCCAGATGGCCACCATCAACGGCGCTGAGGCCTACCGGGTCGACCACATCGTCGGCTCGATCTCGCCGGGCCGCTACGCCGACATCTGCTTCGTGGAGGACCTCGACGACTTCCGGGTGTCGATGGTGATGGCCGGCGGGCAGGTGGTGGCCCGCGACGGCGAGATGGCCATCGACCTGGAGCCGCCCAGCCGCGACGGGCTGCTGACCGGGCCGTTCCCCATGGCCCCGGCCGCCGCCGGCGACTTCACGGTGCCCACCGGCCTGCCCGACGGCCCGGTCGAGGTGCTGGCCATCGAGGTGACCGAGCAGATCTTCGTGCGCAAGCGCCGGGACGTCGTGCTACAGGCCTCGGCGGGGCGGGTGGAGCCCGACATCGGCAACGACGTGGCCCTGGTGAGCGTGGTGGAGCGCTACGGCAAGAACTCCAACCGGCCCACCGCGTTCATCGCCGGGTTCGGGATCCGCTCCGGCGCGCTGGCCACCTCCAGCGCCCCCGACGACAACAACATCGTGGTGATCGGCGCGTCGCCCGAGGACATGGCGACAGCCGTCAACCATCTGGCCACCCACGGCGGGGGCCAAGTGGTGGTGGACGGGGGCCGGGTGGTCGAGTTCCTGCCCCTGCCCATCGGCGGGATCGTGTCCGACCTCGACCCGGCCGACATGCTGGCCGAGGAGGAGAAGCTCGACCGGGCGGCCAAGGCGTTGGGCTGCACGGTGGACTGGCCGTTCATGTACCTGTTCTTCCTGCCCATCACGTCGATACCCGACTACGCCATCACCGATGTAGGAACTGTCGACGTGGCCGCCATGGACACGTTCGACCCGGTTCTCGGACCGGCGGCGGCATGAGCGCCGCCGCGAATACCGTCGACGCCGTGGATCCGGCCGAGCTCGACGTCCTGCGCCGTCATTGGCATCCGGTGGCCCGCTCCGACGCCATCGACGACGGCCCGGTCGGCGTCGTGCTGCTGGGCCGGCCGCTGGTGGTGTTCCGCAGCGGGGGGCAGGCCTGCGTAGCGACGGACCGCTGCCCCCACCGGGGCAGCCCGCTGAGCATGGGTTCCTACGACGACGACTGCCTCGTGTGCCCCTACCACGGTTTGCGCTACGCCGCCGACGGGCGGTGCGTGGCCTTCCCCTCCCGTCCCGACGCCCGGCTGCCGAAGCGGCTGACCTTGGAGACCCTCCACACCCGTGAATCCCACGGGCTGGTGTGGGCCTGTGCGGGCGAGCCGGCCTCCGACGATCCACCCGACTGGCGGTTCTACGACCGCCCCGACGTGCAGACCATCCAGATCGGACCGGACCGCTGGCTGGCGTCGGCCAGCCGGGTGGCCGAGAACTTCAACGACATCGCCCACTTCTCGACCATCCACCGGGTCACGTTCGGCCCCAGCGACCGGCCGGTGGCCCCTCAGAAGATCACCGCCACCGACGGCGGCTTCACCTCCAGCGTCGGGGTGTACCAGCAGTACCGCAACACCCTCGATGGCTCAGTGGAGGAGGTCGAGGCCGCCTACCGCTACGACTTCACGTTCCCGTTCTCGTGCGAGCTGACCATCACCTACCCCGACGGCGAGATCGAGTGCATCCAGCTGTCGGCCCTGCCCGAGTCGGCCACCTCCAGCCTGGTGTTCCAGCAGAGCGCCCGCACCAACCTGGGCAACGACCCGGTCGAGCCGTGGCGCGACTTCCAGGCCGCCGTCAACGAGGAGGACCGGGTGATCTGCGAGGCCCTCCAGCCCCGGGAGGTGCCGTTCCGCCTCGACAACACCGGCGAGGTCGCGCTGCCCACCGACGCCTTCTCCATCGCCTACAGGAGACTCTGGAAGTCCCTCTGCCCCTAGCGACGCCGCGATCGCCGAAGTAAACGGCGAGCCGGCCACCCGCCGGACGCAAATCTCAGTGGCCGGCTACGCGATCGCCGTCGTGTAGCGGTTGGTGGCGATCACCGCCGACGTATCGTCCGGGCCGCTACCGCCAGTAAGGGTCAACTCCAGAGTGAGCCGGCCGGGCCGGGCGACCACCGGGACAACCGCCGAGAGCCGGCCCACCAGCACGCAGTCGTCGGCCCGGGCCGTGCCCTCCCACCGGTGCTCGCGGACCACCCGGCCGTCGGGACCGAGCATTCGGGCCTGCACCTGCATGCCGGGCACGTCGGCCCGGGTGTCGTTGACCACATGGACGGCGAGATCGAGCACTTCCCCGGCCCTCACGCTCTCGGGCAGTTGATCGGCCACCACGATCAGCGGGCGGCACGCCTCCTGAAGCGCCCACCACCCGGGCTTCGGTCGGCGCAACCCGTCCAGCACGCCGAACCCGCCGTCGGTCCCCGCGACCGCCGCGGCGCCTTCGGAGCCACCCGCGTCGGCCAGGGCGTGCAGCAGGAAACCCCCGGTCGGGCGGTACTTCAGCCGCCGCAGCGTCTCGATGGTCGTCTTGACCACCTCGGGCTGGTCGTCGGCCACCGGCGTGCCGAACGCCGACACGAACCGGGCCATCGCCGGCACCCGGGCCAGCACCGGGCCGGCATCGGCGGCCCGCCCCCCGTGCAGCCCGAACCAGAGCTCGCTGGTGGTGCCGTCCAGCAGGGGGGCGCGGGGCGGCACGCCGGTGTGGGATACCACCGGGCGGGAGCCGTCGCAGCGGTCGAGCACCCGGCCCAGCCGCCGGTCGAGCACGTCGCGGTTCCATGACGGCCCCTGGCGGCGAACCACCGCCGGTGTCCGGCCCGGGCGGCGGGCCCGGGAGTACGGCTGGTCGTGCGCGCACCACACCGCCACCGAGGGGCGATGGCCCAGCAGGTCGACGGCCTCCCGGGCCTGGCGGCGGGCCTCGTCGGCGACGCTGCGGCTCATGAGGCCGCGGACCGGCAGGTCCTGCCACACCAGCACGCCCAACTCGTCGGCCGTGTCGTACAGCTCGGGCCGCGCGATGTGAGCGACCGGCCGCACCAGGTCGAGGCCGGCGTTGCGGGCGGCCCGGATGTCGTCGGCCACCTCCGATGCCGTGGCCGTACCCAGCAGCGGCCGGGTGGGCAGCAGGTTGGCGCCCTTGACGAACAGCCGCTCACCGTTGACGTACAGCACCCAGCGGCGCATGGCCACCGACCGGAACCCGATGCGGAAATGTCGCCGGTCGTGGACCTCGGTGCCCGTCAACGCTTCCATCACCAGGTCGCAGAGGTGCTGGTCGCCCAGCGCGTGGGGCCACCACAGCGGGGGGTCGTCGACGTCGACGGACCATTCCACCCGGTTCTCCCCGTCGGCGGCATGGTGGCTGTGGACGTGCTCGGTGCCGGCTACCCGTATTCCTAGATCCACCGGACCGCCGCCGGGAACGTCCAGCACCGCCCTCAGCTCCAGCCGGCCCCGCGACCCGTCCCGGTTCTCGCCGGTGCTGACATCAGCGCAGACGGCCCGGGCGTGGCGGATCGCGATCCGTCCCGTGGACCGCAGCCGGACCGGCCGCCACACGCCGCCCACGATCAGGTCGTCGACCCCGCACAGCTCGGGATCCTGCAACGCCCCGGTGAGCAGGGTCCGGTTGTCGGGGTCGCCGAAGCGGCGGCAGGTGGCCTCGATGGCCAGCAAGTGCTCGGACCGGGCGGCGAGCTGCTCGGTCACCTCCAGTTCGTGGGGCACGAAATACCCGTCGGTGTGGCCCAGGTAGGAGCCGTCGAGCCAGACATCACCCTGCTGGGCCAACCCCTCGAGCCGCAGCCACCACCGCCGGCCACGCCCCTCGGCGGGATCGTCAACCCCGTCGCCGGCGTCCCCGCCGCTGGCTGCGTTCTCGCCCCCGGCAACCCCATCGCCGGCGTCCTCGCCCCCGGCTGCGATCGCCTCTGGCGGTCCCTCGAAGCGGTGGCGGTACAGCACCGACTCCTCGACGGCCAGGTGCGCGCCCGCGCCGCCGGCGGCCGGCTGGGCCCAGTGGCCGGGCACCGGCATCGTCGTCCAGCGCGAGTCGTCGTGGTCGTCCTCGTGGAACGTGCGCCGCCGTCCCTCGGTGGCCGCTGCGACCCGCCACATCCCGCCCAGCTCCACGAACCCAAGCTAGCTGCCGTAGTTGGCGTGCCCGGCGGGTGGCCGCCTCGCCCTGGAAATCTCGGGTTGGTTTTGGGTGGTAGGCACCCGGAATCGTCCCGAGATTTTGCGCCGGCCTCGCCCTGGAAATCTCGGGTTGGTTTTGGGTGGTAGGCACCCGGAATCGTCCCGAGATTT
>VYFQ01000008.1 GCA_009842325.1 Acidimicrobiaceae bacterium
ACAACAACGACGGCGAGTCGAAGCTGCTGCCCGACGAGGACGCCGGCTTTCCCGGTGTGGCCCGCTTCGCCACGCAGATGAAGGAGTTGCAGGCGGCGGCCGCCGACGCCGGGGTGGTCACCCTCACCTCGGGCGACAACTTCTTGGCCTCCCAGGAACTGAACGTCTCGCTGTCCCGCGAGGGCGCCCTCTATGACTCGATCGCGCTCAGCGGCCTGTACGACGCCATGGCCCTGGGCAACCACGACTTCGACCTGGGCCCGGAGGTGACGGCCCGATTCATCGAGGGGTTCGACCCGGCCGTGACGTTCCTGTCGGCCAACACCGACTTCTCCGGCGAGCCCGTGCTGCAGGCGCTGGTCGACTCCGGTGTGCTGGCCGGCAGCACGGTCGTGGAGACCGGCGGGCAGCAGGTCGGCGTGATCGGGGCGGTCACGCCCCAGCTTCGCAACATCTCGACGCCGCGCAACGTTGTGGTCTCCGGCGTTCTGGCCGCGGTGCAGGCCGAGGTCGCGTCGCTGACCGAAGCCGGGGTCAACAAGATCATCCTGGTCAGCCACCTCCAGGGGGTGTCCGAGGAGGTGGCCCTGGTGGCCGACCTGGCCGGCGTGGACGTGGTCATCGCCGGCGGCGGCGACGACCTGCTACGCAACGAGGGCGACACCTGCATGCCTGACGACGAGCCGGCCGGCCCCTACCCGATGCTGGTGGCCGACTCCACTGGCACCGACGTGCCGGTGATCACCGCGCCCGGCGGCTACCGCTGCATCGGCGCGCTGACCGTCGTCTTCGACGGCGACGGCAGCATCGTCAGCCATTCGGGCCGCTCCGTCGGCGTGAGCTTCGCAACAACGCCCGATGCGGCGGTCCAGTCGAGCGTCATCGAGCCTCTGGCCGCAGCCGTGGCTGAGATCGACGCTGACGTGATCGGCACCAGCGAGGTCGACCTGGACGGGCGCCGGGCCAGCGTGCGCACCGGCTCCTCCAACCAGGGCAACCTGCACGCCGACGCCCTGCGGGCGACCGCCGCCAACCTGGCCGCGGACTTCGGCGCTCCGATGCCCGATGTCGCCATCCAGAACGGCGGCGGGATCCGCAACGACGCCGTGATCCCGGCCGGGCCGATCACCGCCGGCGACACCTGGGACATCGCCCCGTTCCGCAACTTCGTGGTGGTGGCCGAGGTTCCCCGCGAGACCTTCCATGTGCTGCTCGAGCAGGCCGTGGACCGGATCCCTGGTGCCGGGGGCCAGTTCCCGCAGGTCTCGGGGTTCAGGTTCACCTACGACCCGTCGGCGCCGGCCCGTGAGACCGACCGGGCCGGTGACTGCTCGCTGGCCGGCGATCCGGGGTCGAGGATCCGCGACGTGACCCTCGACGACGGTACCGCCATCGTGCGCGACGGCGCAGTGGTGCCCGGGGATGCGGTGGTGCTGGTCACCATCGACTTCCTGGCCAACGGCGGCGACTGCTACCCGCTGGCCGACATCGAGTTCACCAAGCTGGGCGTCAGCTACCAGCAGGCCCTGGCCAACTACATCTCAGAGGACCTGGGCGGCACGATCACCGCCGCGGACTATCCCGAGGGAGGTGACAACCGCATCGTTGCGGTGGAGGCCGAGCCCGAGCCGGTCACGGTCACCGTCCAGCGGGGAGACAGCCTCTGGCGCCTGGCCCGGATCCACCTCGGCTCGGGTGACCGCTGGCCGGAGATCTTCGACCTCAACCGGGGCCGGGTCCAGCCAGACGGCCGCGCTCTGCGCAACCCGCACCTGATCCAGATCGGCTGGGTCCTGGAGCTTCCCGAGAACTAGGACTCGGCGCATTCCAAGGCTTATGAATCTTTTGCCGCACACGGTGATCCAAGTCCGGGAAGAGACATAAGCCACATAACACTGCAAACACGGCCCCGCAGTGATGCGACGGCTCGTCAGACCGCCCGCGCCATAACGTAGTGCGACCCGCGCTTGGACCCCCGAAGCTCGAGGAGGCCGTCCTCGACCAGGCCCCTCAGCAACGTCACGGCCTCGACGCGGGAGAGGCCCAACTCGCGCCGTACCGCCGCATTCGTGACCGGACCGTGCACAGCCATGTTCAGGGCTGTCACGCGAAGCCCCGCCTGATCCAGCCCGACCCAGGCGGGTCGTCCCAGGCCCGGCACTATGCGATAGCGGGCTCCCCGACGCTCGCCGTCCTGCTCGAGGAGGCCTGCATCGCGCAGTCGCTGGAGGCTCTGGCGCGCCGTCGCGCTGTCGACGTTCAGGAGCGATCGGACTACGGCATTAGTGAGCTCCGCGCCGCGGGCCGCCTCAATGAGCACACGACGATCCTCGGGTAGCAGTTCGGCTCGGGCCTCAAGCTCGCGCGCCCAAGCTCGTTCCTCGGGCGATACGGGACTCTCAATGGGCAAGCGCACAGTCACATGACCTTGCGGCTGCTCTGCAAAACCCGGATCGGATCGCAGATCCTGCGCCATTTCGCTGAGAATGACTCTGATCCCGCGCCCCGCATCCTCGGCAAGACCAAACGCCCGCAGGGTCTGGATCACGCGCCGGTTCCGCGCCGCGTGAGCATTGCGCAGATTCTGACTTGTGACGGGCGCGACGAACTCGCCCGGGGAGGTGACCGACACTTCGTTGGGAGTGACCCGAACCTCGACGGCAGAGCCCGAGAGCTGGTAGTCGCGATGAGCCACAGCGTTGGCGATCACCTCTCTGAGTGCCCTCACCGGCAGCCGCTTCAACTCATGCCGCCTGCGGCCCACCACGACAAGGTCGAAGCCGAGTTCACTGTCAACCCACGCTGTCACACCGTCGACCTGCTGAGCAGGTGTACCACCGAACACGACACGCTGGTCATGCTCTGCGCCTTCCTCCGGGAAGCGGAACACTTCGACATAGCACTTGCCAAACTCGTCCGCCGCCTCTGGCACAAGGAAGAGGGCTCCGGCTTTCGTGAGCACCGCCTCCCCCGAGCGACGTACAACCATGCCGCGTTCCTCCAGAGCGTCGGCCCAGTCCTGCTCTTCCAACGCCGGGCTGATATCGAACGCCGCGCGAAGCAGTGCCGAGAGTTGGGGGTCGGCCTCGGCAAGGCGCCACCGTGAGAGGCTGCTGTCGAAGCTGTCCTGCACGCGCTGTGACATCAACTCCATGAGCGCGGCACCAGTTAGAGGCAAGTTCTGCTTACCTCTTCGAATGAGCACCGTGCCGTCGGAAGTTTGCGCCACACCTTGAAGGCGGCGCGCTATCGACACAATCGTTATCTCGACCCCACCAACCGAGACGCCGTGCATCTCAATACCACCCGGCGACTCGACGTTGTTGAAGATCTCCCAGAGCCTCTGCTCAAGACCCTCATCCAGCGGCTTGCCCTTCGCCTCGCCCCGATCATCGATGCCGACCATTAGCACACCACCGTCGGCGTTGGAGAAGGCCACGACCGCTCTCTGAATGCCGTCCGAGCTCACTCCCGCCTTCCATTCGACGTAGCTGCTCTCACTCGGAAACGCTGCTTTGAACTCTTCGACAGTGATCGAAGAGGGTCTCGCGGTGCTTTCGGGATGGAATGGAGGATATGAAGTTATTGTCACACTTGTGAGCTTACTGCGAGTACACAATCAAACGCTACATAACTATTCCGCAGGCCAGCTGGCATCGCGGGCCAGATCACGTCGTCACCGTGGTTGCCCCGCGACGTCTCACCAGCCTCGGCGCCGATGATGGTGCAGCGGCCGTGTCTATTCTTCTTCGGTGAACGCAGGAAGCCACATGCCCTGGGTGGTTCCATCCTCTTGGGTCTCTTCGACGTAGAAGCTGTCCTCGCCGGCGTCCTTCAATAACCATCCAGAGTGAGCAGGGAACGGGTGGCTGTCCTGCTGGTAGGTCTGCTGGTCCACGCCGACGGTCCAGCAGGTCACGTAATCCGAGCTCTGCCCGCACGCGAAGCCGTCGGCGGTCACGAACCTGTGGAGGTACGCGTCTTGTGGGGCGCGGGCTAGGCGGGGCTGCACATCGGGGCTCCATTCCCAGCACCGAGGCCTGCTGCTGAAGGTGCGCAATAGGCACATGTATCCCGAGCCGATGTAAAAGTGGTCCTGGTGCGTCACGACATTGTCGGTGTCCCAGTGAAGTCCCCCGATCGACTCCAGATCACAGACCACGGTATAGCCGGAGGCCTGCCTGTGCCTTTTCTCGGGCCAGCATGTATCGCCGTCGGGGCCGACGCGCTGCCCGAAGTCATGCCGCTGGCGGGTGGCCTCGTCGTACTTGTCGTACTTGTCGTCCTGGTCGATCTCGGAACTGAAGATGCTCGGCACGACTTCGATCGCCCCGAACACTGCGCCGCCTACCAGCGCGCCGCCTACCACCGCGGCAACCATCATGATCGACATGAAACCGCGCCTGGCCGCCGTGGGGGGCCCCGGCTCGTCGCGGTGAGGCGTCTCGTCGGTCGGGTCGCCGCTCATGAGAACGGCACGTCCCGCCAGCCTTGCCACTTCTGTGGGATCTCGGGGCCTTGAGCGGAGCGGTAGGGTCGTGGCGCCTTGATGACGATGGTGCCTGCGGCTTTGTCGTGCCAGCCGCGGCCGTGGGGGTCGCCCAGCGCCGAGAGGTATATGACCGCGGACACGACCAGCCACATGTCTGCACCCACGAGCAGGCCGTAGGCGCCGATCCAAGGAGCCGACGCGGCGCCGGCCACCACACCCGCCAACAGCCCAGCGCCATGGGGAACCGCCCAGCGCTCGATGCTGCGCCCAGCGCCAACACCCCCGGAACCGCCCACCGGCGCCCCAACGCCCTCATCCCACACCACCACCCGCAAACCCATGGTTCTCTTGCCCAACGTCTGGCCCCGCCGAGCTATAGCGGTGACCTCGAAGCGGGCCACCGGAACCAACGCCAACAACGAGAACAGAATCAACCACCCATACAGCGCGCCGTCGCTGCCGGAGAAGCCGTGCATGTAGAGCGTCACGAACGCCGCGGCCAAACCGGCAACCATCACCGCCGCCAACGCCAACACGACCGTCACGGCCGCGTCGATCGCCCGTGCCGCGGCCCGCCTCCTCGGACCCGCGGGCTGCCACCCGCCCGTGTCGTCGCCCTGTCCAGTCATCGCCGACCGATCTCGATCTCACACCCGGCGGCGCTCTCTCCCCGCCTGCACATGTCAGTGCCCTCACCCCCGTCGAGCTGATCGACTCCGGCGTCGCCCCGCAACGCATCGTCGCCAGCGCCGCCGTAGACGCGGTCGTCGCCCGGACCGCCGTGGAGGCCGTCGCCGCCCTGTAGCTGGTCGTCGCCGCCGAAGCCGTGCACAACGTCATCGCCAGCGCCGCCCCACAGCGCATCGTTGATTCCACAGCGCGCGGTCATTCGACGGTCGGCCCGCGCCGTCGCTGCCACTCGGCGAGCAGGTCGGAGCCCTGGTCGAGGCGTGGGCGGCGTGGTGCCTTGACGACGATGGTGTCGGCGGCCATGTCGTGCCACCCTCGCCGCTGGCTGCCCCACAGCGCCGAGACGTGCACCAGCAGCCACCAACCCAACGCCACCCACAGCCACCACATGGGCCCGGACAACGCCGGTGTCGGGTCCTCATTCACGTATTCCGGGATGTCGCGGACGATAAGGTAGACGAGGGGCGCAGCCGCGGCCAGCGGCACCGTCCAGCGGATGACCGCTCCCAGCGCCGACGGCAGGTGCCAGTCGCTGGAGGAAATCACTTGAAGGCGGCAGAGCTTCTTGCCCGGCGTCCCGCCCGTCCAAACCACCACTGCGATGACCGCAGCCTCATAGATCGCCACAGCCAGCATAGGTGCGGCAGCCAGGTACGCCTGCTGGTCGGTCCACCGCTTCATTGGATTCATATCTGGCGCCCAGCCCCTGGTGAACTCGATGAACAAGTATCCAGGAAAGGCGACAACGGCTGTGATGGTCAGGTCGATGAGCTTGGCTGCGAGCCTGGCTCCGAGGCCGGCAAGTTCCGGGGCGGGCGGGTCTTTCGGTTCAGTGAGCGACGGTTCCGTCATGGTGTTCTGAACTCGATTTCGCATCCGGTGATGGTCTCGCCCCGCCGGCAGATGTCGGTGCCATCCCCGCCGTCGAGGTGGTCGGCTCCGGTGTCGCCGCGCAGCGTGTCGTCACCGGCGCCGCCGTAGACGCGGTCGTCTCCCGGGCCGCCGTTGAGGTCATCGCCGCCGGAGCCGCCCTGTAGCTGGTCGTCGCCGCCGAGGCCGCGCAGCACGTCGGCGCCCGGGCCGCCCCACAGTGCATCGTTGCCGTAGTTGCCGTGGAGGGTGTCGTTTCCGGGGCCGCCGTGGAGGCGGTCGGCTCCGCTCTCGCCGGTGAGGATGTCGTCTCCACCGCCGCCCCACAGCGTGTCGTTGCCGGTGCCGCCGTTGATGCTGTCGTTGCCCGAGCCGCCGAAGAGCACATCGTCGTCGGCGTGGCCGTCGATGATGTCGTCGCCCTCGCCGCCCCAGATGGTGTCGTTCTCGCCGCCGCCGACCGCGGTGTCGTCGCCGTCGCCGCCGACGATGCTGTCGTCGCCGCGGTTGCCGTAGAGGGTGTCGTCGCCGTCGCCGCCGTAGAGGATGTCGTCGAAGGACCCGCCCCACAGCGTGTCGTCGCCCGCACCGCCCCAGAGGATGTCTTTGCCGTCGCCGCCGATGAAGGTGGCGTCGCGGCCATAGAGGGTGTCGTCGCCGGGTCCGCCCACGATGATGTCGTCGCCGTCGTGGCCGTAGATGACGTCGTCGCCGCCCAGCCCGCAGATCACGTCGTCACCGGGAGTGCCATGCAACGTGTCGTCGCCGTCGGTGCCCACGATCGTGCAACCGGTGGTGCCGACCATGATCGTCACCTCTGCGGTGTCGCAGGCCCCCAGAGCGTCGCAGACCTCATAGGCCACAGTGTCGGACCCGCCGACGTTCGTGACGTATTGCAGCGCGGGGCCAGTGGCTGCGGCAATGACGCGGGCCGCGCCCGACACGGGCTCGCGGGTGATGCGAAGCGTTGACGGGTCGAGGTCCTCATTCGGGTCATAGTCGTTGCCCAACACGTCGATGGTCACCGTCTGTGCCACATCGGCATAGGCCCAGTCGTCGCCGGCGTCGGGACCCGCGGAGGGCACCGTCACCGCCGGGGCGACGACCATCTCATAGCCGTCGTCGTCGATGACCGTGTCGACCAGATCGGCGCTGTAGACGTGATCGGCGCCCGCACCGCCATAGACGGTGTCGGCGCCCACCCCCGCGACGACGCGGTCGTCGCTGCCGCGGCCATAGACGGTGTCGTCGCCTGCTCCGGCGTAGATCCAGTCCACCCCGGCACCGCCCAATATGGTGTCGTTGCCGGCCTTGGCATCGATGACGTGGAACGCCTTGCGGTCTGTGGGGTCGGGCACACAGATGGTGTCGTCGCCGTCGGTTCCGACAATCTCCACAGTTCCGGCCGCGCCCGTGACGGTGCAGCCCGCGGTGACTGTCACAGTGATGTCGGCGCGTGTGCCGATTCCCCATTCATCAAAGACCAGATAGGCGGTGCGGGCTGTGCCGTGGAAGCCCGGGTCGGGGGTGAAGGTCACCGTGCCGGTCGTGCTGTCGGCGCTGAAGGTCCCCCCAGCTTCGGGCAGCACCCGCACAGACGCCGCGTCCAGCGAGCCTCCGGTGGGGGCTGTGTCGTTGGCGATCACCATGATCTGCACCGCTCGGCCCAGCGCAGTGGTCGCGGTGTCGTCCACCGCGCACGGCGCGGTTCCCGGATAGGCCACCAGCGGCTCGATCATGTACGCGGTGTGGGTCCCGCCGCCGGACCCAGACCCCGACGCAGTCATCGCGTAGGCCCGCGGCGCAGCATCGACCGACGCAGCCGGCGCGGCGGGCACTGTCCAGGTCAGCCGCGCGACGCCCTGCGCATCCGCGGCGACACCCGCGATGATCGTGGCACATCGTGTCGTTTGGGCTGTGGCAGCCGCGGGTGCAGCGGGCCTCGATGATCCCACGATGCCTGTTGACATCACCCGGGCGGCGGCAAGCTCTGCGGCGATGAGTCTGAATGTTTGGACTGGTCTGGCAGCGCTTGCGGGTGTGGTCCCCGGCCCTTGGCGGCCTTTTCTTGCAGCCGCTCAATGACATCGTCAGTGGCACACACGACGATCGTGCCAGCGGCCTTGTCGTGCCAGCCGCGACGGTTCCTGTCCCACAACGACGATGCGTACACGAGCGCCCAAGGCACAGCGGCGGCTCCTACGACAGTCCCCCAGAAGTCGCCTGCGTCTTGAGCCCCGGGCAGCACCACTATCGCCGCGGCCGCCGCGGCGACAACTCCCGCTGCGTGAGGGATCGCGAATCGCAGGCGGCAGCGTCTACGTTCCACCGTGCCCTCATCGCCGATTGCGGGGGCCTCGCCATCCCAGCGGACCACCTGAATCTCCGCGAGCCCCTTGGCCCACGTCTGCCCGGAACGGGCGGTGGAGGCGACCTCGAAACGGTAGGCGGGTATCGACGCCGGAACCAACAAGACCAACCAGAGTATTAAGAAGGTGATGTCATCATCATAAAACGCGTCCTCCACGACAAGCCAGGTGATCATGAATGTGACGAAGATCATCACAGCCTCGATGACGGCCATGGCGCAGGTGTCGAGCAATCTGGCCGCGGCCCGCCTCCACAGCGGGGCCCGCCACCTGGGTGCGGGCTCGTTCATCGGCGGCGGATCTCGGTCTCGCATCCGGTGGTGGTCTCGCCCCGCCTGCACGTGTCGGTGCCTGCTCCGCCGTCGAGGTGGTCGACTCCGGTGTCGCCGCGCAGCGTGTCGTCGCCGGTTTCGCCGTAGATGCGGTCGTCTCCCGGGCCGCCGTTGAGATCGTCGCCGCCCGCGCCGCCGTGCAGCTGGTCGTCGCCGCCGAGGCCGCGCACAACGTCATCGCCCGCGCCGCCCCACAGCGCATCGTTGCCGAAGTTGCCGTGGAGGGTGTCGTCTCCTGGGCCGCCGTGGAGGCGGTCGGCTCCGCTCTCGCCGTATAGGGTGTCGCCGCCTTCGCCGCCCCACAGGGTGTCGTTGCCGGTGTCGCCGCGCAGCGTGTCGTCGCCGGGGCCGCCGAAGAGCACATCGTCGTCGGCGTGGCCGTCGAGGATGTCGTCGCCTGAGCCGCCCCAGATGGTGTCGTTCTCGCCGCCGCCGACCGCGGTGTCATCACCGTCGCCGCCGACGATGCTGTCGTCGCCTCTGTTGCCGTAGAGGGTGTCGTCTCCGTCGCCGCCGTAGAGGATGTCGCCGTGGGGGCCGCCCCAGATGGTGTCATCACCGTCGCCGCCGTAGAGAATGTCTTCGCCGTCGCCTCCGCTGAAGGTGGCGTCGCGGCCATAGAGGGTGTCGTCACCGGACCCGCCCACGATGATGTCGTTGCCGTCGTGGCCGTAGATGATGTCGTCGCCGCCGAGCCCGCAGATGACGTCGTCACCGCCGGTGCCGTGCAGCGTGTCGGCCGCGTCTGTGCCCACGATCGTGCAATCCGAGGTGCCGACGAGGATCGTCACCTCGGCGGTGTCGCAGGCACCCAGCGAGTCGCAGACCTCATAGGACAGCGTGTCGGACCCGCCAACGTTCGTGACGTATTGCACCGCGGGGCTGACGGCTCCGGTGATGACACGGGCCGCGCCCGACACCGGCTCGCGGGTGATGCGAAGCGTGGACCAGTCGAGGTCCTCATTCGGGTCATAGTCGTTGCCCAACACGTCGATGGTCACCGTCTGTGCCACATCGACATAGGCCCAGTCATCGCCGGCGACGGGACCCGCCTGCGGGACCGTCACCGCCGGGGCGACGACCATCTCATAGCCGTCGTCGATGACCGTGTCGACCAGGTCGGCGCTGTAGAGGTGATCCACACCGGCACCGCCATAGACGGTGTCGATGCCCGCGCCGGCGATGATGCGGTCGTCGCCGCCGCGGCCATAGACGGTGTCTGTGCCATCACCGCCGTACACCCACTCCACGCCGGCGCCGCCCACGATCGTGTCGTCGCCGCTCTTGGCGTCGATCACATGGAACGCGCGGTGGTCATCGGGATCGGGCACACATATCACGTCGTCGCCTGTGGTGCCCTCAATTAGCACGACCCCGATAGCGCCGGTGATGGTGCAGCCCGCGGTGACCGTCACCGTGATGTCGCCGCGCACTCCGATCCCCCAGCTGTCATACACCCAATAGTGGGCAACCACGGCGCCCCAGAACCCCGCATCGGGCGTGAAGGCCACCGAGCCCGTCGCATGGTCGACCACGAAGTCGCCGCCACGGACTGGTTGAACCCAAAGCGACGACGCCTCCAACGAGCCGCCAGCAGGACTGACATCGTTGGCCAGCACCGGAATCTGAACCGAACGCCCCAACGGCGTCGCAGCGGTGTCGGCGACTGCGCACGGCGCGGTGTCTGGATAGGCCACCAGCGGTTCTGTCATGTAGGCGGTGTGGGTGCCGCCGTCGGCTCCCGAACCGGTCGCGTCGACCACATAGGCTCTCGGAGTGGCGTCTTGAGCTGCCGGCGGCGCGCTCGGCACTGTCCACAGCATCTCCAGCAGTCCCTCGCTGTCAGCGACAGCGGCCGGAACCGACAGACCGCTCAGTTCGGTGCCATCCAACGAAGCGGCCCGCAGCGAGAAGCTCACGGCCGCGCCCGGCGCGAAACCTCCAGCCTCCAGCCTGACCTGCTCACTTGAGGTAGCGAACGGCGAGCGGCACCCCGACGCCACAGCCACACGCCTCGCCGCCAGATAGCCCGCCGTTGCCTGTGTCGTGCCCCCGGAACTCTGGCCTCTGGCCTCCGGCGCATTCTCTTCGCCGGAGGCATCGGCTTGCCGCGTCGCCGAACTCGCTGGCTTAACAGCCAACAGGCCCGCCCCCGGGGTGCTTGAACTCCGGGCTCGGGTAGGCGACACCTCAACTGTGCCCGGGTTCACCGGCAAGCCGGCCTCGCTCAACTGCGCGTCCTTGGCTGCGACCCGGTCGCGGATGTACTGCTCCAGAATGCGAGCGTATCCCTCCTGGCCAGCCTCATTCGGATGGAACGACTCATCAGCTGCCGCCGAAAACAACGACACCCCAGGAAAGTCCGGATCCGACACGTAGCCGTGCAGCCAAGCGTCGGGCCCAGCACACGGAGAGTGCCCCACGAAGCCCTCAGGCGCCCCCGGCGCCGCGACCCCGCCCACAACATCGACGAAATGCACCTGAGACCTTGACGCCGCCCTGGCGATGGCCGCGTTGAGCGCCATCGCAGACGATTGAATGAAATTCGCCTCCCTGTAGTTGATCCTCCCGTCAACGTTCGGATTGAGTGCCGATCCGAGAAGCGCCAATCCCAGACCTGAGTCTCCCAGCACCTCAGAGGCTGACAGGCTGCTGCAGGTCCGAATGATCCTGTGTTCCATCTCGCACGATTCGGACTCGTACTCAAACGCCCCCGGACCAGGCCTAGAACCAGGTATGCGGGTGGGATCGGCGCAGTTCGTGAGCGCCGGAGTGAAGTACGGATACCCCAACACGAAGATCGACGCTTGAGGAGCCACCGTCTGCAGGTAGTCCAGTGTCGCCACGATTCGATCCTCAACAGCCTGGAACGTCAACGCCAGATCGTCTGCACCACAGGAACCATCCAACTCAAGCGGCGAAACGCACGCCTTCAACACATCGGCGAAACCAATGTCGTTGCCGCCAATGGTGAGTGTGATCATGTCCACCGCTCGCATCTCGTGCACGCCCTCGAGGGACACGGCTTGGCGGGGCTCCCAGCGAGAGGGAGTCTCGAGCACCATGTCGGGCAGGCCGTCGCCGTCAGTGTCGTCAGTGATCCTCACCAACAATCCCGGGGCCTTGTGCGAGGGCTTGTTGGTCTCACGGTGCTCCAGGCTGTCGCCGTCAGGGTCGGCTGGGTTGTGGATGTTGTGGGTGATGGCGCCGGTGCAGGCGTAGGTGGCGAAGGTGACGTCGATCGAGAGTTGTGAGCGGCCGAGGACTTCGTCGGCGAAGATGACGGGGTACGCCTGGTCCCAGCGACGGCACTCGGCGTCGGCGTCGCCCACGCCGGCTTGGTAGGCGGTGTCCTCGGGCGGTGTGTCGCCAGCCTCGCCTGAGGAGTAGGAGTCGCCCAACGCGACGTAATTGACGGCCTTCGCGATTGGGACACCAATGGTGTCGCTGGGTTCGTGGTCCGGCTGGCCGGGGTTGTGGTAGTGGTGGCCGTCGCGGTCGTAGTCGAGGTAGACGCGCACCACGTCGCGTTGTTGACGGAACAGGTTCACGGCGCTGATTGGGACGCGGTAGCGGACAGTGAACACGCCGTCGGGGTCGGTCATGCAGGTGTTGCCGGCGTTGGGTGACGGGGTGGCTGCGGTGGGTGTGACCAGACACATCACGTGCGCGGTATGGCTCGGCCCGATGGACACGTAGGCGTCGACGGGCGCGTTCGCGACTGGTGCCTGCTGGATGATCGGCTCGCTTCCCGGGCGTTGGACTGCCTCGCCGGTGGGTGCCATCAGCCGCAGCCGCAGTTCGGTGTCCTGACCGCCGCGGCCCACCGGCGTCCTGCCAGTGAGCGGCT
Organism: Acidimicrobiaceae bacterium; assembly: GCA_009842325.1. GTDB lineage: Bacteria > Actinomycetota > Acidimicrobiia > Acidimicrobiales > Aldehydirespiratoraceae > Aldehydirespirator. Next base: position 12,604 of record VYFQ01000008.1, read on the forward strand.
CGATCACGAAATCGGCGGGGAGCCCGTAGTCATACATGCCAGAGTCATCGAGCTCGCGGCTGGAGAAGGCGGTGTCGAGGATGTCGTAGGGCTCGCCCGCGTCGTACACACCGTCGGCGTCGAGGTCGACCCAGGCGAGGAGTTGGTGGTCCTGACCGATGCTGGTGTCGCGTATGCGGACGATGTGGGTGGAGCGGCCGTCGCGGGTGAACTTGACGGCCGCCGACGACGCGGACGTGCGACATCCCGCCGCGGTCGACACTGACGCAGTCGTCTGCGCGGTGCCCGTTCCGGTGATGCAGTAGCGGCTCGTCCCGATACTGCCAGAGGGACCGGCGATGACTTTGACCGCCGTCGGATAGCCCACCGCCGACGCAAGATCACCGCCACAGGAGAGATGCACATCGACGAAGACGTGGTGCCACCGGTCATAGCCGGACTGCGAGACCTCGAACACGTCGCGAACCTCGCCCCTGACAATGGCGCCGTCGCATGCAGTGCTGGGGGAGGCCGTGCTGGGATCGTCCTGTATCCATCCCTGGGCGCGGGCGTTGGCGAGTCCGGCGCCCACGGGGTTGCTCAACCGCAGTTCGAAGTTCTCGGTTCCTTCTGTGATGCCGTCGTCGGCGATGGGCACCGACACGGTGGCATACCGGGCGCCGGCGGGGATCGTAAGCGTGCCCGACGTGGCGGTGTAGTCGACGTTCTCGAGGGCGCGGCAGCATCTGTGCGTCGCGTAGTCCACCTTCACATTGCCTGCGGCCATGGGCTCGCCGGGACCGGTTCCGGCAGGGTCCGCAACTGACACGGTGAAGGTGACCGCGCCGTCGGCCTCGCTGGCGCGCGCTGCGGTAAGGGACACTGTGGGCGACGCGCAGTACGCCATGTCGGTGTCGAAGCGGACGTCGCCGAGCGATGAGAGCGCATCGGGGACGCATCCGCTGAAGTCGTTGCCATACAGCCACAGCTGAAGGCGTCCGATGCGGCTGAGGACGGCGGGGATCTGGCCCCACAGCCCGTTGTTGTGCAGCCACAGCTGGGACAGATCCGACAGGTTGGCCAGTTCGGCTGGGATCGGGCCGGCCAGGCGGTTGTTGTGCAGCAACAGCCGGCGCAGGCCCGAGATGTCGCCCAGCCAGGCGGGGATGAGCCCCGACAGGCTGTTGGTGTGGAGGTACAGGGTGGTGAGGTTGGTCAGGCTGGCGAGCGCCGGCGGGATCGGGCCCGACAACTGGTTGGAACTCAAGTCCAGGAACGTCAGTGCGCTCAGGCCGCCCAGCCAGGAGGGCACGGGGCCCGACAGCCGGTTGGAGCCCAGAGTCAGCGACGTCAGGCCGGTTAGGTCGGCCAGTATTCCCGGCACGGGGCCTGAGAGCCGGTTGGAGCCCAGATCCAGCCGCTGGAGGCTCCTCAGGTTGCGCAACTGCGAGGGCACGGCGCCCGACAGCTGATTGCGTGACAGTCTCAGGTTGCGAAGGCCCGTGAGGCTGCCGATCTGTGTCGGGATCGACCCCGACAGGCTGTTGTTGTACAAGTCCAGGTCGGTCAGCTTGGTGAGGCTGCCGATCTCCGCTGGGATCTCGCCCGTCAGGGAGTTGGAGACCAAGTCCAAGTCCGACAGGCTGGTGAGGCTGCCGATCTGTGTCGGGATCGACCCCGACAGGCTGTTGGAGCTCAGCACCAGCCTCACCAGGTTGGTGAGGTTGCCGATCTGCGTGGGGATCGACCCCGACAGGCCGTTTCGGTTCAAGTACAGGCTGGTCAGGTTGGAGAGGCTGCCGATCTGTGTGGGTATCGACCCCGACAGGTTGTTGCCGTTCAAGTCGAGCAGCTTCAGGTTGGTGAGGCTGCCGATCTGGGTGGGGATCGACCCCGACAGTCTCTTGTCGGCCGCGAACTCGTTGCTGAACAGCAGCAGGCTCTCCAGACTCGACAGGTCGCCTATCGCCGAGGGGATCGAACCCGACAATTCATTGCCCCCCAAGTGCAGGTAGGTGAGGCTCGTCAGGTCGCCCACCGCGGCGGGAATCGACCCTGACAGCTCGTTGTTCCCGAGATGCAGCCGGGTCAGATCCGTCAGATCCCACACTCCGGCCGGAATCGAGCCCGACAAGTCATTGAAGTTCAAGTCCAACACAGTGAGGCTCGCCAGATCCCCGATCTTTGCGGGAATCGAGCCCGACAGCTTGTTGTTGTAGAGATACAGCGACACGACATGGCCGTCAGCATCGGTGGTGACCCCGTACCAGTCGCCCACCGCGGCGGCCGTGTTCCAGTTGGTGTTGCGGGTCCAGTTCGCGCCGCCGGCAGCGCCATACAGAGCCACCAGGGCGGCGCGCTCGGCGGCTGGGGTCGCGGGCGGGTCGTCGGAGGTTCCCGACGCGCCGGCGGACGCAGGGAATGCGGTGCCCGCGGCCGCGACGCCCAACAGCGCCCCCGGAGGCAGCGACGCTCCCGCCACGACGGCCCGACACGACGAGTACGCAGGCTGCGCCCGATGCTCGCATTGCGTGAAGTCCGCAGTGAAGGTCCCGCCGCGGAAGATCACGTCGAGTGATCCCAGCGCGCGGTAGGAACCCTCGGTCAGGCTGCCGTCGCCGAACAGCTCCACAGCGACGTGGGCGCCCTCGGCACCGTAGGCCTCGAACCATCCGACGCCGCGCACAGAACCCGCCGGTGCACCACCGCCTGGGCAGGCCTGCGCCAACGGCCCGCCGGCGAACAGAGCCAAGGAGCCACCGTCGCCCAAGGGGGCGCATGGCCCCTGTCCGACGATCGTGGGTGCATCATCCGCAAGGGCTGCGGTGCCGTCCCACCAGTCCCCGGATGTGCTGGGGGACGCCTGCACCCTCGGCTCGGGTGCCGCTGTGGCACCGGTCGGCACCTGCGCGGACGCCGCTGAGTTGAGTGTGCCGGCCCGCTCGAGCGGCGCTCGTATCGCCGCAGCGGCCGGGCCTGACACGTTCAACGGCACGGCCACGGAGTGCTCAGCGGGGCTGGGGGTGTCTGCTGCGGCGGGCCCGACCGACGCGGCGACGATAGCGGCAGTTGCAGCCGTCGCGATCACGGAGCGCCAGCGGGGACTCCGTCCTCGGGCCTGGGGCGTGCCAGCGCCGGGATCCGTGCTAGCTAGTGAAATAAGGACGAGTACACAGTATCCAAAGGTATGAGGAATTCATAATGTGAGGAGGGTGCGGCCGCGGGGACTCCGCGCGGACCGCTCGACCGCGCCGCGGCGTCCGCCGCTCAGGTGTAGTCCTGGTACTTGTCCAGATAGCGGGTGGGGCGCTTCAGGGCGTCCTTGCGGAACGGGTCGCCGAGCTCCTTGGTGCACATGGCCTCGATGACGGTGGTGCGTCCCCCGTTCATCTGAGCGTCGACGGCCGCTTCCAGTGCCGGCCCGACGTCCTCGAGCTGGTGGACCCGCACGCCGTCGGCGCCCATGGCCCGGGCTACCTCCGACCAGTCCTCCCCGCCCTCAAGCTCGCCCGCCACGAAGCGCTGCCCGTAGAAGTCGACCTGGTTCTTCTTCTCGGCGCCCCACTGGCGGTTGTGGAACACCACCGCCGTGACCGGGATGTCATGGCGCACCGCGGTCATGATCTCCACCATGCTCATGGCCCAGGCTCCGTCGCCGGCATAGGCCACTGCGGGGCGGTCGGGGGCCGCCTTCTTGGCCCCGATGACGGTGGGCAGCGCGTAACCGCAGTTGCCCCAGCTCATGGCCGCGAAGAACGAACGGGGCTCCTCGAAGCGCAGGTAGCTGTTGGCCACCGAGTTGATGTTGCCGATGTCGGTGGACACCATCACCCGCTCCGGCATCGCCTTCTCGAGCTCGCGCAGCACCTGGCGGGGGTGCATCCAGTCGTCGGCCTCGGCCGCGGCCTGCTTGATCATGTCCACGCTGAAGTCGTCGGTCTCCTCGGTCCAGTCGTCGAGCTCGGCCTCCCACTCGGCCTTCTCGGCGGCTGTGTCCGCGGCCCGCTGCACCCGGGTGGCGTCGCAGGCCAGCTCCCGGCCGGCCAGCCTGGCGGTCAGCGCGTCCGCGGCTGCGCCGGCGTCGCCGCAGATGCCCACGTCTATGCGCTTGACCAGCCCGAGCATCTTGGCGTCGGCGTCCACCTGGATGACCTTCGCCTCCGTCGGCCAGTAGTCGAGTCCGTGCTGGGGCAGGGTGCCGAAGGGGCCGAGGCGGGTACCCAGCGCCAGCACCACGTCGGCCCGGGATATGAGCCGCATGGCCGCCTTGGAGCCCTGGTAGCCGAGTGGCCCGCACCACAGCGGATGCGACGCCGGGAACGAGTCGTTGTGCAGGTAGCTGTTCACCACCGGGCACCCCAGGCGCTCGGCCAGCGCCACCGCGGCTGCCATGGCGTCGCCCATCACCACCCCACCGCCTGAGATCATCACCGGGAAGGCGGCTCCGGCCAGCAGCTCGGCCGCCTCGTTGAGAGTGCGATCCCCGCCCGGGCCGCGGTCGAGGCGCTGGGGCTGGGGGATCTCCACGTCGATGTCGCCGTAGAAGCGGTCGCGGGGGATGTTGAGCTGGGTGGGGCCCATCTCCGAGAGGGCCCGGTCGAAGCAGCGGGCCGTGAACTCGGCCATGCGATGCTCGTTGTTGACGTGGCCCTGGTACTTGGTGAACTCCTCGAACATCGGCAGTTGGTTGGCCTCCTGGAAGCCGCCCAGGCCTATACCCATGGTTCCGGCCTCGGGGGTGACGACCACCACGGGGCTGTGGGCCCAGTAGGCGGCCGCGATGGCGGTCACGCAGTTGGAGATGCCGGGACCGTTCTGGCCGATCACCACCCCGTGGCGTCCCGATACCCGCGAGAAGCCGTCGGCCATGTGGGCCGCGCCCTGCTCGTGCACCACCGGTACCAGCTCGATGCCGGCCGGCTCGAAGATGTCCATGGCATCCATGAAGGCGCTGCCCATGATTCCGAAGATGGTGTCGACCCCGTGGGCCACCATCGTCTCCACGAACGCCTCGCTGGGAGTCATGCGGGTCATGTGTGCACCTCCATGGACTAGCCGGCCCGCCCGAGGATGGCAGCGCGAGCGAGGTTAGAGCCTATAACAGATCTTGTAGACGCCGCTCGCTGGATGCAGCGCTCGCAGGTCAGGCCCGCAGCGAGCGGAATCGGCGCAGGCGCAGGCTGTTGGTCACCACGAACAGCGACGACAGGCCCATGGCGGCCGCCGCGGCCATCGGGCTGAGGATTCCGGTGGCGGCCAGGGGGATGGCGGCCACGTTGTAGGCGAAGGCCCAGAACAGGTTGACCTTGATCGTGGCCAGGGTGCGGCGCGACAGGGCGATGGCGTCGGGCACCGCTCGCAGGTCGCCTCCGACCACGGTGAGGTCGGACGCCTCGATCGCCACGTCGGTTCCGGTGCCGATAGCGATGCCGAGATCGGCCTGAGCAAGGGCGGGAGCGTCGTTGATCCCGTCCCCAACCATGGCCACTCGCCGTCCGGACTCCTGGAGACGCACCACGGCATCGGCCTTGTCCGCCGGCAGAACCTCGGCCATCACGTCATCAACACCGACGGCCTCGCCCACCCAGGCGGCCGTGCGGCTGTTGTCGCCGGTGACAAGCGACACCTCCAGACCCATGGCCCGCAATTGCTGGACCGCCGGGCGAGACGTGGGCTTGACGGTGTCAGCCAGCGCGATCATCGCCTCGGCCGTTGCGCCCCGGCCCACGAGCACCGCGGTGTGGCCGCGGGCCTCGGCCGCATCTATGGCCTCGTCGAGTTCGGCGGGCACGGCATCGAAGAGCGGGCGCCTGCCGACGCGCACCTGTGCGCCGTCGACCCGTCCGACAACGCCGAGGCCGGGATGGTTCAAGAAGTCGGTGACGGTGAGGGACAGCGGCCAGCGGCGGGCGATGGCCGCGCCGACCGGGTGCTCCGAGCGCGATTCCAGGGCCCCGGCCAGCAGGCCCATGGCCGTAGCGTCCAACCCCGACACAGCCACGGTGTCCACCACCTCGAGGCGACCCTCGGTCACGGTGCCGGTCTTGTCGAGTATCACCGCATCCACTGCCCGGGTGTCCTCGAGCACCTCCGCTCCCTTGATGATCACCCCGAGCTGGGCCCCACGGCCCGTACCGACCATCACCGCTAGCGGAGTGGCCAAACCAAGCGCGCACGGGCAGGAGATGATCAGCACCGCGACCGCCGCCGTGAACCCCTCCGAGGCCGCCGCTCCGGCCGCGAACCACACACCGAGGGTGACGGCGGCCAGTACCACGACCACGGGCACGAACACGCCAGCTACCCGGTCGGCCAGACGCTGCACCGCGGCCCGGCCTCCCTGAGCCTCGTCCACCAGGCGCACAATCTGGGCCAGCGCGGTATCGGCCCCAACCCGGGTTGCCTCGACCTCCAGGCTGCCGTCGGCGTTGACGGTGGCCCCGATCACCTCGTCACCCGGCGCCACCTCCACGGGTACGGGCTCGCCGGTCACCATCGACATATCCACCGCCGACGCGCCGCTCACCACCACGCCGTCGGTGGCGATCCGCTCGCCAGGGCGAACGATGAAGCGCATCCCCACGGCGAGGTCCTCCGCGGGTATCTCGGTGCCGTCGGTGAGGCGGGCGGTGGAAGCGCTCAACCGGGCCAGGGCCCTCACCGCCTCGCCCGAGCGGCGGGTCGCCCGGGCCTCCAGCCACTTGCCCAGGACCACCAGGGCGACGATCACCGTGCCGGTCTCGAAGTACACATGGCCGTCGTCGATTCCGGCCAACAGCACCACCGCCGACCAGGCCCACGCGGCGGTGGTGCCCAGCGACACCAGAGTGTCCATCGTGGCGGCCCGATGGCGGAGATTGCGGGCCGCGGCCCGGTGGAAGCCCCACCCGGAGCCGAATATGACCACCGCGGAGGCCACCAGCGCAGCCCAGCGCCAGCCGTCGAAGCGCAGCGGCGACAGCATCGAAACGGCCATCACCGGCACACCCAGCACCACCGCTCCCACTAGCCGCCGGCGCAGGGCGGCGACGCGCCGCAGTTCGGCCTCGTCATGGGACTCCGGCCGCTCCGGCGCGGAGTAGCCCGCCTGCTCGATAGTCCGCCGCAGGACGGCGTCGTCGGTGCTGCCGTCGTGGAGGACGGTGGCCCGGCCCGACGCGAAGTTCACCCGCGCGTCGACCACGCCCTCAGCGGCTCCCAGCGCGCTCTCTACTCGGGCGGCGCAGGCGCCGCAGGTCATGCCGTCCACCCGGATGTCAGTTCGGACCTTCATCGACGACCCGGTCCCCATACGTCCAAGACTACGCCCGGGGCACCTCCAATATTCCTGCGACAAAGGTCACGTGATGTCGTCATCAGCAGGGATTTCGGGAGTGGGTGCCGCATGGGGCAGACTGGCACCGTGACCTCCCCCGAATCCCAGACTCCGGCGCGGGTAGGGCGGGTGCGTCCCGCCGTGGACGCCCTTCCCGCGTACAAGCCGGGCAAGGCCGCCGAGCAGGCCGAGCGGGAGCACAACATCGCCGAGGCCATCAAGCTGGCCTCCAACGAGAACCCCTACCCGCCGCCAGTGGCGGTGGTCGAGGCAGTGGCCGCGGCGTGCCGGGACGGCAACCTCTACTGCGACCATCGGGCCACCGGGGTGCGCGAGGCCCTGGCGGACCGGCTGGATCTGGCGGTGGAGCAGGTGACCGTGGGCGCGGGCTCGGTAGCCCTGCTCTACCAGCTCGCCACGGCCTACCTCGACCCCGGCGACGAGGCGGTCACACCCTGGATCTCCTTCGAGGCCTATCCGATCTCGGTGCAGACCATGGGCGGGACCCTGGCGAAGGTTCCTCTGACGGCCGGCCATGCCTTCGACCTCGACGCGGTGGCCGCCGCGGTGACCGAACGCACCAAGCTGGTGCTGCTGGCCACCCCCAACAACCCCACCGGCACGGCGGTGTCGACGGCCGCGGTGGAGAGGCTGGCCGAGAGCATCCCCAGCGACGTAGTCGTGCTGGTTGACGAGGCCTACCGGGAGTTCGCCGACCCTGCTCTCGGCGATCCGGTGGTCGATCTGCTGCCCCGCTTCGACAACGTGGCTGTGGCCCGGACGTTCTCCAAGGCCTACGGATTGGCCAGCCTGAGATTGGGCTACGTGATGGCCCACCCCGAGATCGTGTCGGCCATCGACAAGTGCCTGATCCCGTTCAACGTCAACGGGCTGGCCCAGGCTGCGGCCCTGGCCGCGCTGGGAGACGACGGTGCCGCCGCCGAGGCGCAGGCGAACATCGATGCCATCAAGGTCGAGCGGGGCCGGGTGGCGGCCGCGCTGGCCGCCGACGGCTGGGACATACCCGATTCCCAGGCCAACTTCATGTGGATACACCTGGGCGAGCGCACCGACGAGGTGTGCATCGCCCTAGAGCAGCGGGGCGTCGTCGTCCGCCCGTTCTCGGGGGTCGGCATCCGGGTCACCATCGGCACCCCCGCCCAGAACGACCGCTTCCTGTCCACCCTGGCCGAGGTCGCCAACCCAGCCTGACGCCGGGATCCCGGCCAGGTCAGCCGCCGGCGGTCTGGGGGACGAAATAGACGACCGCACCGTCGGCCAGGGGCTCGTACTCGGGGTGGGCGATGAGCAGGCCGTCTATCACGACCGAGACACCGGCTCGCAGGGCGTCGCCCAGGCCGGGGTAGCGACGGTCGAGGTCGTCGATGAGAGCACCAACGGTGGCTCCCTCTGCCTCAACCTCGGCGAGCCCGCCGGTGGCGCCCCGCAGGTTGGAACTCAGATGGACCCGGACGGCCATGGGCGGCCTCCCGCAGCCGAGGCTCTGCTGGCCCGCCTAGGAGCCGTTGGAGCCGCCGTTGGCAGTGATGGCCTCCAGCACCCTGATGGGCGACATCGGCAGGTCGCGGATGCGGCACCCGGTGGCGTCGTAGATGGCGTTGGCCACTGCCGGTATCGGGGGCACGATGCCGGTCTCGCCCACGCCGCGCACACCGTAGGGATGGGCCGGGTTGGGGACCTCCACGATGATGGCGTCGATCATGGGCAGGTCCGAGGCCACCGGCACCCGGTAGTCGAGGAAGCTGGGGTTCTCCATCACACCGTCGGAGTCGTAGATGTACTCCTCGTTGAGGGCCCAGCCGACTCCCTGGGCGACGCCGCCCTGGATCTGGCCCTCCACGTAGCTGGGATGGATGGCGGTGCCCGCGTCCTGCGAGGCGGTGTAGCGCACCACCCGCACCACGCCGGTCTCGGGGTCGACCTCCACGTCGCAGAGGTGCACCGCGAAGCCGGGGCCAGCCCCGTGGGCCTCCAGCGACCCGGTGGCGGTGAGCGGGCCGCCGGTGCGCTTGGCCTTGGCACAAATGGCGGCCATGGACAGCGGATCCTTGTCGCCGTCGCTGCCGGTGTAGACGGCCTGACCGTCCACCCAGTCGACATCGTCGATGTCGGCGCCCATCATCTTGGCCGCCCGTCCCCGCAACTCGACCACCATTTTGCGGCAGGCTTCCACCACGGCCATGCCGGTGGCGAAGGTGGCCCGGCTGCCCTCGGTGATGTCGGTGAAGCCGACCGCCTCGGTGTCGCCCACCACGGGTCGGATGTCGTGGGGGTCGATGCCCAGCTCCTCGGCGGCCATCAGCGCCATCGAGGCCCGGCTGCCGCCGATGTCGGGGCTGCCGGTAACCACGGTGGCGGTGCCGTCCTCGTTGAGGTTGACGGTGGCGCTGGACGACTCGCCGATGTTGAACCAGTAGCCGGCAGCCAGGCCCCGGCCCTGGTTGGGTCCCAAAGGAGCGGAGAAGTGCGGATGGTCGCGCACCGCTTCGAGGCACTCCACGAACCCGATGCGGGCGAACGGGAAGCCCATCGTGGACGGGTCGCCCTCGGTGACCGCGTTCTTGAGCCTCAGGTCCATGGCGTCGATGCCGAGCTCCTCGGCGACTTCGTCGAGCATCGTCTCGATCGCGTAGGCGGTCAAGGGCGCGGCCGGCGCCCGGTAAGCGGCCGAGCGGGCCGTGTTGATCACGACATCGAGCGCCTCGACTTCGAAGTTGGGAACCTTGTAGGACTCGAACACGGTCATGGCGCCCAGCAGCCCGCCGGGGCCGGCGTAGGCGCCGTTGGTGTAGATCAGGTAGGCGTCCCCGGCCACCAGGTTGCCGTCGCTCTGGACGCCGAGCTTGATCCTGAGCTTGGTGCCCGGCGCGGGGCCGGTGGCGCGGAACACCTCGTCGCGGGTCATCACCATCTTCACCGGACGGCCCGCTTTGGCCGACAGGGCCACGGCCAGCGGCTCGAGGTAGATGGTGGTCTTGCCACCGAAACCGCCCCCTATCTCGGCGGGGATCACCCGGATGCGGGTGGTCTCCCAGCCGAGCAGCGTGGCGGTGGACGACCGGACGTTGAAGTGCCCCTGCGAGGAGCACCAGATCGTGGTGTGGCCGTCCTGGCCGGTGTCGGCCACGCAGGCGTGGGGCTCGATGTATCCCTGGTGGACCGGCTGGGTGGTGAACTCCCGCTCGATCACCAGGTCGGCCTCGGCGAACCCGGCGTCGAGCTCGCCGCCCGAGAACCGGGTGATGTTGCTGATGTTGGAGGGCTCCTCCGCGGGCGGGTTGGCTCCCGCGGTCATCATGTGAGCGTGCAGCACGGGGGCGTCGGCGGCCAGCGCCTGGTCGATGGTGAGCACCGCCGGCAGCACCTCGTACTCCACCTTGACCGCGGCCGCGGCCGCCTGGGCCTGGTCGCGGGTGGAGGCGGCCACCGCAGCCAACGCGTGGCCCTCGTAGAAGACCTTGTCGCGGGCGATCACGTTGATGCACATGTCGTACTGGCGGTGGCCGGGTTCGACGGCCGGGAAGTCGTCGCCGGTGATCACCGCTTTGACGCCGGGCATGGCCTCGGCCTCCGACGTGTCGATGGACACGATGCGGGCGTGGGCGTGGGGTGAGCGCACCACGATGCCGTGGAGCTGCCCCGACATGTTGAGGTCGGCCGCGAAGCGGGCCCGGCCGGTCACCTTCTCGAGCCCGTCGTGGCGGACGGGCCGGGTGCCGACGTACTTGTAGCGGGGCTTGGGCTCGGTGACAGTCACTGGCAGCTCCTAGCTCTCATTCATGGTCTGGGCCGCGGCCTGCACGGCCCGCACGATCTTGTCGTAGCCGGTGCACCGGCAGAGGTTGCCGGCCAGGCCGTAGCGGATCTCGGTCTCGTCGGGGTCGGGGTTGCGGTCGAGCAGCGCCTTGGCCGCCACCAGGAACCCGGGGGTGCACACGCCGCACTGCAGGGCGGCGCCCTCCAGGAAGCACTGCTGTAGGGGATGCAGATCGTCGCCGGTGGCCATCCCCTCCACGGTGGAGATGTTGCGGCCGTCGGCTTCGGGGGCGAGCACCAGGCAGGAGCACAGCAGCCGACCGTCCATGACGATCGAGCAGGCCCCGCAGTCGCCGGTGCCGCAGCCCTCTTTGGCGCCGGTGAGGCCGACCTCGTCGCGCAGGGCGTCGAGCAGGGTCTGGCCGCCGTCGCAGAGGAACTCGGCCGGGTCGCCGTTGATGGTGCAGGTGACGTGGACGCGGCTCATGACTGGCCTCCTTGCCGGGCGGCCCGCTCGGCTGCGATGGACACTGCCCGGCGGGCCAGCACGCCGGCCACCTGCCGGCGGTAGGCGACGGTGCCCCGCTTGTCGTCGATGGGGTTGGTGGCAGCGGCTGCAGCCGCCTCAACGGCGGCCAGCGCATCGCCCGCCGGCTCGTTGCCGATCAGGGCGGCCTCGGCATCGGGCACCCGTACCACGGTGGGAGCCACCGCGCCGAGGGCGATGGCGGCTGCGGCGACCCTGCCGTCGCCGTCGAGGGTGACCCGGGCCGCCGCGCCGACCACGGCGATGTCCATCTCGGTGCGGGGGATCAGCCGCAGGTAGGCGTCGGCGGTGCGGGCCGGCGGCTCGTCCAGCTCGAACTCGACGATGATCTCGCCCGGCCCGAGCGACGTGGTGCCGGGGCCTGTGGCGACGTCGGCCGCGGCCACGGTGCGCTCCCCGCCCGGTCCGGCGATCACGGCCCGGGCGTCGTTGACGATGAGGCTGGGAGGGGTGTCGGCCGCGGGCGAGGCGTTGGCCAAGTTGCCGCCCCAGCTCGACCGGCTCTGGATCTGATCGGAGCCGATGAGCCCGCTGGCCTCGACGAGGCCTGGGAAGGCCGCGGCCAGGCCGTCGTGGGCGCAGATATCGGCGGTGGGGGTGGCCGCGCCGACCGTGTGGGTGGATCCGTTGCTGCTGATCGCACACAAGCGCGCGATGCGCTTGAGGTCGACCATGACGGTCGGTTCAGGTCGGCCGGCGCGAATCTGGGGGATCAGGTCGGTTGCGCCCGCGTAGACGCGGGCGTCCGGCTCGGAGCCCAACAGATCCACAGCCTCGGCCACCGTCGTCGGGGAGGCATATTTCATGGCCGAGAGCATAGGGTCGTAGCCCATGGCGGACACATCCCCGACTACCGGCTCGGTCGGCATCCCCGGCTCCAAGGGCTACGAGCCCGAGGTTCCCATAACGACCTCGCCGATGTTCGACTGGCCGCCCAGGCCGGCGGCGACGCTGCTGTACCTGGTCAAACCGGTGATGCTGCCCTACGGCGTGTTCTGGGTGGCGCTGGCCGCGCTGACGTGGAACTACCTCACGCCGTCGATGGAGCGGATGGCGAGCCTGCGGCCGGGGTGGATGCTCCAGATCTACCTCCGCAACGCGCTGATCCTGACCGCGGTGGCGGGAGCGCTGCATCTGGCGCTGTATGTGAGACGGGCTCAGCAGCAGCGCTACAAGTACAACCGGCAGTGGATGAGCACCACCAACCGGGAGTTCCTGTGGACCAACCAGACCCGCGACAACGTGTTCTGGAGCCTGGCCAGCGGGGTCACCATCTGGACGGCGTACGAGGCGCTCACCATGTGGTTCTACGCCAACGACTGGATCCCGCAGGTTGAGTGGTCGTCAGGGTGGCCGTACCTGTCGGTGCTGACCGTCGGGGTGTTCCTGTGGTCGGTGACCCACTTCTACCTGAACCACCGGCTGCTGCACGTCCGCTGGTTCTACGACCACGCCCACTACCTGCACCACCGCAACGTCAACACCGGGCCCTGGACCGGCATCTCGATGCACCCGCTGGAGCACTTGATCTACTTCAGCGTGTTCGCGTTGTGGTGGGTGATCCCGGCCCATCCGTTCATCGTGATCCTCGGCGGCCTGTTCCAGGGCGTGTCGCCGGCGGTGTCGCACTCAGGCTTCGAGCGCTTCGAAGTTGGCCGGCGCGAGGGACGCAGCGCGCCGGGCGCCGACTACTTCCACCATCTGCACCACCGCTACTTCGAGTGCAACTACGGCAACCGTCCCGTGCCCATCGACAAGCTGTTCGGCACCTTCCACGACGGCACCCCCGAGGCCCACGCCCGCATGCGCCAACGCATGAAGGCCCGCCGAGGCACCCAGGCTGGCGCAGAGGCCTGATCCGCCTGCCCAGACTGGAATTGGCAGCAGAATGCACGCTATGCGTGCATAACGCTGCCAATTCTCGGCCGGCGGGCACGACGGTCGAGGGGGCGGCAGTAGCGTGCGGGCATGGACACGCTGCAGCGCTACCGGGCCCGCCTGGGCGCCTCGGTCAGCGGGTTGTTCTCCCACGGCGAGATGCCGCTGCAGCGCACCGCCGACTATCCCGGCGACGCCGGACTGTGCGGGCCGGGCTCAGTGAGCTGGAAGGCGATCGGCGATGTGAGCGTGTTCGTGGGCGCCATCCGGGCGCTGCTGATCCAGGCCGCCCACCCCGAAGCGGTGGCCGGCGTCGACGACCACAGCCGCTACCGCGACGATCCCATGGGCCGCCTCAACCGCACTGCGTTCTACGTGACGTCGGCGACCTTCGGGGCAATGCCCGAAGTGGAGGGGGCAGTGGACCGAGTCAGGGCCGCCCACCATGGCGTGAGCGGCACATCGCACCGGGGCCTCGCCTATGACGCCACGATGCCGGATCTGGCCGCCTGGGTGCACAACACCCTCACCGAGTCGTTCCTTGTGTCGTACCGCGAGTTCGGCTTAGGTCTCACCGAGGCAGAGGCCGACCGGTTCGTCGTCGAGCAGTCCCAGGTGGGCGCCATGCTCGGGGCCGCTCCCCTGCCCCAGACCGCGGCGGAGCTGCACACCTGGGTCCGCACCCATCCCGCGCTGGCGCCCAGCCCCGGGATGCGGTCCGCAGTCGACTTCCTGCGGCAACCGCCCCTCCCGGCGCGCCAACGGTTCGGCTACGCAGTGCTGATGCAGGGAGCGATCAGCACTATGCCCACCGAGTTGACCGCAGTGCTGGGCCTGAAGGCCCGCCCCGGCGCTCGCCTGACCACGACCACGCTGTTGACGTTCCTGCGCTGGGGACTGCGCAACAGCCCGTCATGGCGAGCCGCGCTAGACCGCTGCGGCGCTCCCTACGATCCGTCCAAGTTCCGGGAGATGCCCCGACCGTGACGACCGAGCCCCACGCCGACACCCCCGCCACCGGCCGCGGGGAACCCGCAGAGGGCGACGACGAGAGCTTCTCTGCGGGGGTGAACCTGAAGGGATCGCTGCGAGAGGTGATGCAGGCGCCGTTGACGGTGTATGAGATCGTTGGCGGCCAGCGCTTCTTCGACGAGCTTGTTGACCGCTTCTACGACGCGGTCGAGGACGACCCGCTGCTGCGTCCCATGTACCCGCGTGACATGGGGCCGTCCCGGCGGAGGCTGGCTGGCTTCCTGGCCCAGTACTGGGGCGGGCCCCCGCACTACAGCGAGGAGCGGGGCCACCCCCGTCTGCGGATGCGGCACTTCCCCTTCGCCATCGGCTGGGCTGAGCGCGACGCCTGGATGGTCCACATGACCGCTTCGCTCGACGCAGCCACAATCGCCGACGGCACCGGGCGTCCGCTACCGGCCGAGATCCGGGCCGCCATGTTCGACCACTTCGACAACGCCGCCACCCACCTGATCAACCAGCCGGCTGGGTGAGCAAGTGGCGGCCGGGGAAGACGGCCGGCGGGTGGATGCGGCCTTCGTGCTGCACTAGGTCCCCGTGCATCCACACGGCGTCGATGCCCTCCGGCGGCACCAGGGGATCCTCGTAGCTGTTGCGCTCAGTGACCCGATCCCAGTCGAAGAGCACCAGCGAGGCGTCGGCCCCCTCGCGCAGCACCGGGCTGGGCAGCCCCATGAACTCGCACGGCAGCACCGCCAGCCGATGCACGATCTCGGCCACGGGGATGCCCAACTCCCGGGCCATGCGCAGGGCCTTGGGGAAGGATCCCAGCGAGCGGGGATGGGGCTTCTGGCCCGGGCCGGGCATGAGGCCGTCGGTGCACAGAGCCATGTTCGGGCGGCGGAAGAACTTCTCAACGGTGGCCTCGTTGCCGTAGTGACTGATGATGGCAACCTCGCCCCGGTTGTGAAGGAAGAAGTCGCAGACCGCGTCGTGGGCCTCGATCGAGTTCATGTCGGTCACGCCCGCGGCCAGCACGACGTCCGAGAAGCGCTTGCCCAGGAACTCGTCGCCCACCCCATCCAGCACGCCCGCGATCTGGACGCCCTCCAGGCCCCCGCAGAAGGCCACGAAGTTGTCCCAGCCGGTGCCGTCGGCGTAGATCTTCTCGAAGGCGAATCGGCGCACGTCGTCGTCGGTCAGCCGGGCCATGAACTCGGCCCGGGTGCCCGAGCGCACCTCCGGCGGGAACAGCGCGTCGGCGGTGGTGCTGCCCGCGGTATAGGGGTACATGTTGCCCAGGGTCGGCACCGAGCCGGCCGCGTCGTCGAGCCTGGACGCCACCTCGCCGAAGCGGTCCCAGTTGCGGCGGCCCGCGATCTTGGAGTGCTCGCTGCAGTAGCCGCCCCCGCCCTCGACCGCGGCGGTGATCACCTCGTTGAGGGCTTCAATGATGTCGTCGCTCTCCGACCGCAGATGCGGATACAGGGCGCCTGGCTTGACCTCGTTGAATGCCCGCACCAGGGCAGTGATCTCCCGCTGGTCGGAGTACACCGCCGGGTTGTAGACGAGCCCGGTGGACAGGCCCAGGCACCAGGGCGCCTCCCGGCGCACCACCTCGGCCATGTCCCGGATCTGGGCGTCGTCGGCCGTCCGGTCGAGGTTGCCCATGACCGTGCGCCGGACCGCGCTGTGGCCCAGGTGCATCCCCAGGTCGGTGACCGACCGGCCGGCATGCCACCGCAGGAACTCCTCCATCGTCGTCCAGGGCCACCGGCCGCCGCCGGCGGGGTCGTCGCCGTCGGGATCGCCCGGCGCTCCCGCCATACCGTCCAGGGGCGCGAGCTGCGCGGCGTACTCGGCTCGCTGATCGGGCATCACCGGCGCGGGGGACAGACCGTCCACGCCGCAGATCCGCTTGGTGACACCGGCCCGCACCGCCATCTCGCAGCTGACGGGGATGCCGTGCTCGCCGACACGGGTTCCGGCCAGGGCGCCGTGGTTGTGGGTGTCCACGAAGCCGGGAGCCAGCACCCGGCCATCGGCATCGATAGTGCGTTCCGCCCCGGCGGCTGCGCTGGGCGGCACCTCGCCCAAATGGACGACCCGGTCACCGTCGATCAGCGCATCACCGCGATAAGGCTCGGTGGCCCCGTCGCCGGGGACGATCAGCGCGTCGGTGATCAGTTGCCGCACGGTCTCACGGTATCCGGGCCGACCCTGTCTCTAAGCTGAGTCGTAGATGAGGTTGTTCTCGCATCGCAAGCGTCCGGTCCATCTGGGGCCGTACCCGCTGGAGCGCCTGCCCCGCCTCGCCGCGGCCGACGCCCGTCCTGTGGACCTGGACTCCGGTCGGTTGCCGCCCCGGCCGGCGGAAGGCGAGGAACCCGGCCGCAGATCGGCTGCGCCCGCCTACGGCCTCTACCTGGACCTGTTCAACCAGCAGCGCCACGGGCCGGTGGCACCGGCCGCGCCCATTCCGGACGACCCGGTCGATGCCGCCCGCAACCTCAAGGCCGGCCTCTACTTCCTCGACGCCGACATGGTCGGCTGCGGGCTAATCCCCGCCGACGCCTGGACCGGCGAGCGGCGGGCGCACCGCTACGGCGTCGTCATCCTGATCGGCTTCACCCGCAAGCTCGGCGGCTCCGGGCCCGGCGACGACTGGATCGACGGGACCCGCCAGGTGAACGCCGGCCTGCGGGCCACCGAGTTGGCCGTGATCACGGCCCACTACATCCGGACCCTCGGCCACGACGCTACGGCCCACACGCCCGACGCCAGCGATCTCGACCTGGACCGGGTGGCGCTCCAGGCCGGCCTAGTGGAGGTGCGCCGGGGACAGCTGCGGGTGCCGTACATGGGCGGCGGGTTCGAGTTGGCGGTGGTGAGCACGGACTGGGAGCTCGATCCCGACGCCCCGCTGGCCCGCCGGTCGCCGCTGGCGGCTGTGCGCAGCACCTGCGGGCTCGGCTGGATGTTGGGGCGAGGCGGCACCCGGGCCGGCATCGGGCGGCTCAACGGCGACCACCGGCCCCTGCACATGGGCCGCTACCCGATGGAGCGGATCAGGCGGGTCGACTCACCCACCACCCTGATCATCGAGGATGAGGTGCCCCGGGTGCCGGTGCGGGCCGGGGGCTTCCCGCGAGCAGCGAACGGCGACATGGGACCCAAGTTCCAGGGCGACGTCAAGGTGTTCGCCTGGAAGACCCCCCACGCCCAGTCGTACGTGCACCAGATCGACGCCATGGTCCCGCACCAGGACGGCAAGGTCGCAGCGGAAGTCGACCCCGCCAGCGCCGACCCCGACCGCAATGCCGACGCCCTCAAGGCGCTGGCCTACCACCTCGGCGGCGACATGGCCGGTGTGTGCCGGGTCCCGACCTACGCCTGGTACTCGCACCGCAAGGACGGATCAGTGGTTGAGCCCTACCATGCCAACGCGCTGGTGATCCTGCTCGACCAGGGCTACGAGACCATGGAGGGCGCCAGCGGCGACGACTGGGTGAGCGGCGCCCAGTCGATGCGGGCCTACATGCGGGGAGCGCAGATCGCCGGGATCATCTCCTCCCACATCCGCTCGCTGGGCCACAGCGCCCGCAGCCACACCAACGCCGAATCCGACGTGCTGCACATCCCGCTGGTGCTGCACGCGGGGCTGGGCGAGTTGAGCCGCATCGGCGAGCTGGTGCTCAACCCGTTCGTGGGTCCGAGGTTCAAGTCGGTGGTGGTCACCACCGACATGCCGGTCACGCCCGACCGCCACATCGACTTCGGGCTTCAGGACTTCTGCTCCAAGTGCACCAAGTGCGCCCGGGAGTGCCCGTGCGCGGCCATCCCCTTCGGCGACAAGGTCATGTTCAACGGAGCCGAGATGTGGAAGCCCGACGTCGAGCGGTGCACCAAGTACCGGCTGGGCAACCTGCGGGGATCGGCCTGCGGGCGCTGCATGAAGACGTGCCCGTTCAACATCGAGGGTGTGCTGGCCGAACGGGCGCTGCTGTGGGCCGCCATCAAGCTGCCGTTCTCCCGCCGCTGGCTGGCCCGGTTGGACGACAGGGTCGGCAACGGCTCGATCAACCCCGTCAAGAAGTGGTGGTGGGACCTGGAGTGGCGCGACGGCCGGGCCATCGTCCCGCCCAGGGGCACCAACGCCCGCAACCTCGACATGGAGGGTGACAAGGTGGCCGCCCGCCAGCAGATCGCCCACTACACGGCGGACATGCTCCCGCCCGGCGACGCCGTCGGTGTGCCCGTCAAGCTGGTCCGCAAGGAGGCGCTGGCCCGCACCGAGGCAGCCGAGACGCCGGCCCAGGCCCGAGCCCGAGTCCGCCGCGGCTAGCAACGCGAACTGGCAGCAGAATGCTCGCTATCCGTGCAAAACGCTGCCAACTCCCGGACGATCGAACCTGGGCCGGCGAACTGGCAGCAAAACGCACCCCATAGGGGGCAAAACGCTGCCAATTCCCGGACGGCCGGTGCTCAGCAGAGCGTGAGGGCGAACATGGTGACGTCGCGGGCGGAGGCGGCGTACACCTCGGGCATGGCGCTCGGCATCAGCAAGTCGCCGGCGTGGCAGGTGCCGTTGACGGTGCGGCTGTAAGTGGGCACGCCAGCCTGCACCAGCTTGCGGTAGTAGTCGAGTCCCTCGTCCCGCAGCGGGTCGAGCTCGTTGACCGACACCACATGGGGAGGCATGCCCCGCAGGTCGTCCACCGGGGCGTGCCACGGCCACGCCAGCGGGTTGGTCAGGTTGGCGCCGCCCGGGTCGTAGGCCTCCACGAAGTACCCCATCAGATCGCCGGCCAGGAAGTAGCCGTCGTTCTCGTGCAGTGACGTCAGGTCCGCAGGCGGGCCGGCG
Organism: Acidimicrobiaceae bacterium; assembly: GCA_009842325.1. GTDB lineage: Bacteria > Actinomycetota > Acidimicrobiia > Acidimicrobiales > Aldehydirespiratoraceae > Aldehydirespirator. Next base: position 31,936 of record VYFQ01000008.1, read on the forward strand.
TAGGTGCCGGAGATATACGGGCACTGGGCGTACACGCCGTCGATCCGGTCGAGACGGCCCTCGCGGCGGGCCTTGAGTGACGTGGCCAGCGTCAGGTTCCCGCCGCCGGACTCGCCCGACACCACAAGCTTCGACACTCCGAGGTCGTCCCGGTGAGCGTGCATCCATTCCAGCGCCGAGGTGCAGTCGTTGAGGGCTGCGGGGAACGGATGGCAGCCGAGCGCTCCCGCAGCGTTGCGGAACTCCACCCCGACCACGACGAGGCTCCGCGCCAACTCGTCGCGCCAACGCCGGTAGTTGACATCGGCCGCGGTGAGGATCACCATGCCGCCGCCGTGGATGTGCAGGATCCCCGGCCGGGGGCCGGTGCCGCCGGTCGGGCGGTGGATGTACAGGGTTATCTCATTGCCGTCCACGCCGGTGATCACCTCGGTGCTCGACTCCACGCCGTCGACCGGTGCGAGCGCTTCGAACATGCCGTTGAAGACCTGCTGGAAGCCGGGCTCGCCCAAGGCGGCCAGGGTTCGGATGTCGTCGAGCGACGAGTCGGCGGTGAGGGGAACAGGGTCGGCCCGTCCAGCCAGGCCCAGAGGCTCCAGGACCGCCACCATGCGGGGGTCCGACCGCGGGTCCGTGGCCAAGGTCATCTCGGGATCACCCAGCCGTCCGGGAAGGTTGAACTGCACGGTCGTGGTGGTGTCCATGGACATCTCCGATCTCGCTGGGCCGGGTCCGGGCAGGCACTAGACGGCCGAACCCTAACGTCTCCGGCCGAACCGCAGGGCAACGAGCCGGATGAGGCCCGCTGGGGGGTTGCCGACCACCGTCAGGGCAGACTCCCCGCCGTGAACCAGGCCGGAACCCGCATGGGTGAGCGAGAGTTCATCCTGTTCATGGCCCTGGTGAGCGCCATGGCCGCTCTGGCCATCGACATGCCGCTGCCTGCCTTCGAGCAGATGCGGGCCGCCTTCGGGCTGGCCCCCGACGCCACCGACCTGGCCCTCACTATGACCCTGTTCTTCATGGGGATGGCCGTGGGGACGCTGTTCTACGGCCCCATCTCCGACACTGTGGGCCGCAAACGGGTGCTGCTGGCCAGCATGGTGCTGTACGGCGGAGCTGCGCTGGTGGCTGCGCTGGCGCCGTCGCTGCCCGTGCTGTACGCCAGCCGCTTCGCATGGGGGCTGGCCGCAGCCGGTCCTCGAACACTGTCCCAGGCCATCGTCCGGGACCGATTCGCGGGGACGGCAATGGCCCGCGTCATGACCCTCATCCAGGCCGCCTTCTTCATCGGACCGATAATCGCCCCGGTTCTCGGCAAGGCTCTCGTGGAGATCGGCTCATGGCGCTGGGTGATGGCCTTCGGGATCTTCAGCGCACTGGCCGTGACGCTGTGGTCGCTGCGCCTGGGCGAGACCCTCGCCCATGAGCATCGCCGGGAGTTGCAGCTTGGAGCAGTTGCCGTTGGGTTCCGCACGGTGGTCCGCAACCGCATTGCTCTCGGCTACACGCTGGCGAACACATTCGCCTTCGCGGCGTTCTACTCCTTCCTGGCCAGCACCGAGTTGATCTTCTCGGCCGTGTACGGCCGGCCGGGGTGGTTCGTGCCGTACTTCACCGCCATGAGCGTGGCCGCGGCGCTGACAGCCCTGGGCAACAATCGCCTGCTGCGCTCGATCGACGCGAGACGGGTAGCGCTCATAGCCGGGACGACTTACTCGGCGGTGTCGACGGCGCTGCTCGGCGTCACCATCGCGGGCAGCGGCGTCCCTCCCCTCCTGCTGTGGCTGGTTCTGTTCAGCCTGGCCAACTGCTGCCACACTGCGTTCTTCCCGACGAGCATCAGCCTGGCCCTGGAGCCGATGGGCAAGCTGGCCGGTACGGCTGCGTCGGTGATGGTGTTCAGCACCTCGATGCTGGGCTCACTGCTGGCCTCCTTCACCGACCGCGCCATCGACGACACCGTCACGCCGATCAGCGTCGCCTACCTCGGCTACAGCCTCATCGCCCTCTGCTTCCAGCTGTGGGCTCGCGGCGGCGCTTCGAGCCGGTAGCAACACCCCGCTGGCGGGGAGGACCATCGGCTGGGGCAGACTCGCCGCCGTGAGTGGACCCCTGGGCCGCATGGGCGAGAGAGAGTTCGTCCTGCTCATGGGGCTGATGACCGCCATGTCGGCTTTGGCCATCGACATCCTGCTGCCCGCCTTCGCGCAGATGCGTCCCGCCTTCGGACTTGCCGACGACTCCACCCGGCTGTCGCTCACGGTGACCCTGTTCCTGATGGGTGCCGGAGTCGGGCACCTGTTCTACGGCCCCATCGCCGACGCTCTGGGCCGCAAGCCGACGCTGGCGGGAAGCCTGGTGCTGTACGCCGCAGCCGCCTTGGTGGCCGCGCTGGCCCCGTCGCTGGGAGTGCTCTACGCCAGCCGGTTCGTGTGGGGCTTCGCAGCCGCCGGACCTCGGGTGTTGACACAGGCCATCGTGCGCGACCGGTTCGCGGGCACAGCCATGGCTCGGGTGCTGACACTCATCCAGGCCGTCTTCTTCATCGCCCCGATCCTCGCTCCCGGCGTCGGCAAGCTCCTGGTGGAAGTCGGATCCTGGCGCTGGGTGATGGCCTTCGGCGTGATGACCGCGCTGACCGCGGTGTTGTGGTCGCTGCGCCTCGAAGAGACCCTCGACCCCGCCCACCGCCGGCCGCTGCGGCTGGGGCCGGTGCTGGCGGGCTTCCGGGCCGTGGTCTCGAACCGCACCGCGCTGGGCTACACGCTCATGGTCACCTTCGGCTTCGGGGCCTTCCTCGCCTACCTGGGCAGCACCGAGCTGATCTTCGGCGACGTGTACGACCGTTCGAGCTGGTTCGTTCCCTACTTCACCGTCTCCGGCGTGCTGGCCGCCGCCGTTGCCTTGAGCAGCAACCGCCTGCTCCACCGGCTGCATGCCCGCCAGCTGGCGCTCGGGTCCGGCACCGCATTCGCCACCGCCTCGGTCGCGCTGTTCGCAGTGACGATCGCGACCGACGGCCTGCCGCCGTTCGGGGTGTGGCTGGTGCTGTTCAGCCTGTGCAACGCCATCCATGTTGCGGTGTTCCCGTCCGGCATAAGCCTGGCTCTGGAGCCGATGGGAGAGATGGCGGGCACTGCCGCGTCGGTGCTGGGGTTCGGCACCTGGATGCTGGGCGCGTTGCTGGCGTCGTTCACCGACCGGGCCATCGACGGCTCGGTCATGCCGATCGGCATCGCCTACCTCGCGTACAGCCTGATCGCGCTGGCCTGCCAGCTCTGGGCCCGCGGTGGAACGTCACGCCGCCGCGGCGAGGTTTAGCATGACCGGCAGAGGAGGGGCCGCTATGGCCGGGATCGAGTTCGACCACGGGTTGGCGGAGATAGGCGACGGGCTCTGGGCGTACCTCCAGCCCGACGGCAGCTGGGGATGGAGCAACGCCGGCCTCGTCGCCGGCGACGGCCGGTCCCTGCTGGTCGACACGCTGTTCGACCTGCCACTGACACAGGCGATGTTGGACAGCATGGACTCAATCATCACCACAAGGCCGATCCAGACCCTGGTGAACACGCACGCCAACGGCGACCACTGCTACGGCAACCAGCTCGTTCGCGACGCCGAGATCGTGGCTACCGAAGCGTGTCTCGAAGAGTTCCCGGAGGTGCCGGCCTCGGCCCTGGCGGCCATGGTCGCGGCCGACTTCGGCGATCCGGTGGTGAACGACTACATCCGGACCGCGTTCGGATCCTTCGACTTTGGAGGCATCGTGGCCACCCCACCTACGAGGGTCTTCTCCGGTCGCCTGAACCTGACGGTCGGGGGGCGCGAGGTGGAACTGGTCGATGTGGGGCCGGCCCACACGAAGGGTGATCTGCTGGTCCATGTGCCCGACGCCCGAACGGTCTTCGCCGGAGACATCCTGTTCGTCTACGGCACACCCATAGTGTGGGCGGGCCCCGTCGACAACTGGATCCGCGCCTGTGACTTGATCCTCGGACTCGACGTCGAAGTGATCGTGCCCGGACACGGGCCCGTCGTCGACCGGCGCGGCCCGGAGATGGTCCGCGACTATCTGACCTTCGTGCAGCGGGAGGCGGCCGAGCGACACAGCGCCGGGATGCCAGCCACGGAGGCCGCCCGCGACATCGAGCTGGGCGAGTTCCGCGAATGGACCGACAGCGAGCGCCTAGCCGTCAACGTACACGCGGTCTACGCCGACCTGGATCCGGCCTATGTCCCGCCGGCGCTGCCTCTGCTCGTGAGCGAGATGGCGCACCTGGCCCGGCGCTGACGAACCTGCCCCCGGAACCGGCGCGGCTCACTGCTGCTGCTGCTGCTGGGACTGCTGGTTGCGCCAGTTCGGAGCTGGTGGCGCCGGTGCTGCGGCGACCTGCCGGCCCGGCGCGCTCGCTGCGACCGCGGGCGGTCCTTCGACATGCCTCCCGATGACCACCTCGGCGTCGACCTCTGCGGTACCCGAGCCCATGAAGGCGCCTCGCACCGGCGGCACGTCGCCGTAGTCACGCCCGCAGCCAATGACGACGTGACGCTCTCCGACCGGGCCGCCGTTCGTCGGGTCGAGCGCCCACCAGCCCGAGCCAGGCAAGGCGACCTCGATCCACGCATGGGTCTGCACCGTCACGAGCTCGGCGGTCTCGGCGTTCGCCGAGGTCTCATCGGCCGCGAACAGGTACCCCGAGACATAGCGGGCGGGAACACCGACACTTCGCAGCATGCCGAGGGCCAGGTGTGCGAAGTCCTGGCACACGCCCGCCCCACCCCCGAGCAACTCCGTCAGCGAGATGCCGATGTCGGTGGCGCCCTGCTCGTAACTCAACGCTCCTCGCACATCGGCCAACACCGCAGAGACCATGTCCGGAACGGACGCCGCGCCTGTGACCGCGGCTGCGGCCCGCTGCTCGACGGCGTCGCCGGGGTGCCAGTCGACGTGCTGGGACGGTTCCAGGAATTCGAGGTGCTCCAACCGGAAGCCGGCATCATCCAGCGCCGGACCGGCCGCAGCCTCGGCCGGCCCGGAGCGCGTCGCAGTCTCCACGGTCGCCTCGGCCAGCAGTTCGAGCTCGGTGTGGGGTGTGCGGATGCCGAGATGCTCCACGACCGTGCCCCAGTAGTCGACAACCGACAGCACCTGGAGTTGCGGCTGCGATGTCAGCCGGTACGACAGCACTCGCTGATAATCGTCATCGCGGGGTCGTACCCGCACCTCGTTCTGGCACTCGGTCACGGGCTCCGAGTAGCGGAAGCGCATCCGGTAGGAGATGCCGAGCTTCATTGCGCCCTCTCGCCCGCGTGGCCGGGTTCGCCCTCATGCGCAGGCTCGTCTGCATGACCGGGGCGGACGTACTGGGCTTGGACCGTGGCCATGGCCAGCGGCGGCACGATGCCGGCGTGCACGTCGCTGGCCAGTCCCGCGAGCTGCGCGGCGAAGTCCTGCAATGTCGCCACCGGAGCGGAGGTCATGGCCTCCTCGACCTCGCCGAGCTCCAGGCGTGCTCGCAGCAGGGCCGCTTTGCGGCGGGCACGGTCCAGGGGCGCGGCGTTCACTCCCAGACCGGTGAGGCCCTCCTCAGCCCGGCTGAGGCATGACAGCACCGAACGGGGCAGGTCCGGGGCATGCAGCAGGTAGCGCACCACGCCGTCGGGGTCGGGAGCGTTGCCGTGCTGGCGGTGGTACGCCTGCAACGAGCTGGTGAGCCGCAGCATCCGGGTGGCGTCCATCACCCCGCGGGCGTCGGAGTGGCTGGCCTCCAGCAGGCCCACCGTGAAGATCGAGCGCTCCAGCATCCGGCCGACGACCACGAAGGCGTGTCCCTCGTCGCGCCGCATGCCCTCGTTGAGGACTCCGGAGATGGCCAGGCAGGCCCGCCGGACCATCAGCAGCACCTCGTGGAGCCCGGCCGGCGCGACGTTGGCGTGGCCGAGGAACGGGAACCTGAGGTAGAGGCCGTTGGCTTCCTCCCACAGCTCGATCGGTATCCGGTCCCGAACCGAACGCAGGTTCTCGCGGACCGCGATGACGGCCGACACCACCGACCCGGGATTGTCGGTGTCGGACAGAAGGAACGCGACCAGCTGCGGCTGGCTCTCCAACGGCCCGACGGCCTCCAACTCCTCCTGGAGTCCGAGGGTCCTGACCATGAGCTCGCCTTCGGCGCGGGCCTCGTCGCCGCGGAGGTGGGTGATCGAGTTGGCCGCGTAGTTGAGGCACCTGGACGTGGTCTCGGCCCGCTCCAGGTAGCGGCCCGTCCACAGCAGCGCCTCGGCGTGACGGGCCAAGATCATGGTGTGCTCCGGGAGGGCCGGTACGTCGTCTTCATGGCGCCTCGGGGGCCAAGACCCAGGTGTCCTTGGAGCCCCCGCCCTGGGAGGAGTTGACGATGAGCGATCCCCGACGCATGGCCACCCGGGTGAGTCCGCCGGGGAAGACCTGGGTCCGCTCGCCGGTCAGCACGAAGGGCCGCAGGTCCAGATGGCGGGGCTCGAGACGGTCGTCCGCTACCGACGGAAGCGTGGACAGCTGCACCAGTTCCTGGACGATCCAGTCGCGGGGCTCGGCCTCGATGGTGGCCCGAGCCTCGTCCAGCTGCTGCTCGGTGGCGTGGGGGCCGATCAGCACGCCGTAGCCGCCTGATTCGCCTACCGGTTTGGCCACCAGCTCGTCCAGTCTGTCCAGAGCCTCGCGTCGCTGGTCGGGATCCCACATCATGTAGGTGGTGACGTTGTCGATGATCGGTTCGCTGCCCAGGTAGTAGCGGATCAGCTCGGGGACGTAGGGGTAGACGCCCTTGTCGTCGACGACACCGTTGCCGAGCGCGTTGCACACCGCGACGGTGCCGGCCCGCAACGCACTGAGGAGGCCGGGCACGCCCAGGGTCGAGTCAGGCCGGAAGGCCACCGGATCCAGGAAGTCGTCGTCGATGCGCCGGTAGATGACGTCCACCTTCACCAGGCCCTCGATGGTTCGGGTGTACACGCTGTGGCCGTCGACGACCAAGTCCCTGCCCTCAACCAACTCCACCCCCATCGAGCGGGCCAGGAAGGCGTGCTCGAAGTAGGCGGAGTTGAAGATTCCGGGGGTCAGCACCACGATGTGGGGGTCGTCCTCGCCCCCGGGCGCCATCGACTCGAGCGTGGAGCGAAGCATCTGGCCGTACTGCTCGGTGGGCTGTACGGCGTGGTCGTAGAACAGCCAGCTGCAAGCCTTGGCCATGGCCGCCCGGTTCTCGACCACATAGGAGATACCGCTGGGGCTGCGCAGGTTGTCCTCCAGCACCCGGTACCGGCCGTCGGCGTCGCGCACCACGTCGATCCCGGCCACGTTGCAGTGCGCCGAGTGGGGCACAGCGATGCCCATGGCGTTGCGTTCGAAGCCCTGCGACGACATGACCAGCCACCGGGGCAACACACCGTCCGCGATGGCTTGGCCGCCGCCGTTGTACAGGTCGGCCAGGAAGCAGTTCATGGCGGCCACCCGCTGGCTCAGACCCCGGGCTAGCTCCTCCCATTCGGCGGCGGCTATGAGCCTGGGGAATAGATCCATGGGCCAGATGCGCTCGGTTCCCTCGTCCTCGCTGTAGACGGTGAAGGTGATCCCCTGGCGGCGGAACTCGTCGGCGACGAGCTTCTCAAGCCGCTTGATCTCGTCGACGTCCAGTTCCCGGAACCGTTCGACAATGCGGCTGTAGGTGTCGCGCACCGACCCGTCATCGTCGAACGCCTCGTCGAACGCGCCGACCGGCTGGTACCGGTCGAGCAGCCCGCTTCGCGTCTCAGGCACCGGATCGACCACGGCCGACCATGGTAGATCACGGCGCCGACAGCTCTAGCGCGTGAGCACCAGCACGTCATTATCCGTGCCTTGCCGCCGGTGTGGGCCGCGACGGTAGCTTGACCGAGCATGAGCCTGCTTGAAGTCCAGGAGTCGATCCTCGAGACCGTCAGCGATGGTGAGCCGCTGGCTGTGCCCCGCATGCGGCCGGCGTCGGGCGGGCTGCACCCGCTGATCGTGATGTTCATGGACAAGCCGGGCATTCGGGAGGCTCTGCGGGTCTTCGGGTGCCGCCTGGCCGCCAACGGATACGACGTCGTCCTGCCGGACCTGTACCACCGCCACGGACGGATGATCGGCTACAGCCCGGCGGAGTTGGCCGCCGACCCCGGCGCGCAGGACCAGTTGACGACGCTGATGATGTCGTTGACCGACGACGGCATCCAGAACGACCTAGACGCGGCCCTGGCCGCGGTCAGCGCCGACCGGCCGGCGGGCTCCGTGGCCTCTGCCGGCTGCATCGGCTTCTGCCTGGGGGCCCGGGCCGTGTTCCGCACGATGATGCGCCTGCCCGATCAGTTCAGTGCGGGCGCCATGTGGCATCCGTCGTTCCTGGTGGACGGTGAGCCCGACTCGCCCCATCTGACCGCCGGAGGCCTGGCCGGCTCGCTGTATGCGGGCTTCGGCGAGGCCGACCGCATGATGAGCGTGGCCAGCATGCAGCCCTTCATCCAGGCGGTCTCTGCCCTGGGCGACCGGGTCACCATCGACATACTGCCCGGGGCGGACCACGCCTACACCTGGCCCAATGCACCGACCTACAACGAAGCCGCCGCGGAGCGGGCCTGGTCCCAGACGCTGGCCCTGTTCGGAGGCGTGCTCGGCCCGGCGCGTGGCTGACCCTTCGGTCAAGTACCAGACCGTCGACGACCTGCGCCGACGGGCCCGGCGCCGGACACCCCGCTTCGCATGGGAGTACCTCGACAGCGGCGAGGGCGACGAGCGGTCCAGCACCCGCAATGTCGAGTCCCTCCGGCGGGTGCTGCTCACTCCGCGGTTCCTCAAGGGCGAACTGGAGCCCGACATCGGCACCAAGCTGTTCGGGGTCCGCTACTCGCTGCCGGTGGGGATCGCCCCGGTGGGCCTGACCGGGCTGATCTGGCCCGGAGCCGACATCGCTCTGGCCGAGACCGCGGCCCGGTGCAACATCCCCTACGTGGCCAGCACGGTCAACACCGCCGACGTCTCGGATGTGGGGCCGCGCGCCGGGGGCATGGGCTGGTTCCAGCTCTACCCGCCGCGTGACGTCACCGTTCGTGAGGACTTGCTCGACCGGGCACAGCAGGCCGGCTTCCACGTCCTGGTTGTGACGGCCGACGTGCCGGCGCGCGCCCGGCGGGAGCGCCAGACCCGGGAGCGGGTCTCGATGCCGCCCCGAATCACGCCCCGCCACGTGAGCCAAGCCGCGCTCAGACCGGCGTGGACCCTCGGACTGCTGCGCAACGGTCTGCCCCGGTTCCACACCCTGGAGCGCTACGTGGACCGGGCCACGCTGCGGGAGCTGGCCGGCTTCGTGGGCGCCAGCCTGGGCGGCACCCTGTCGTGGGACTACCTGGCCGAGACGTGTGAACTCTGGCCGGGACCGGTGGTGGTCAAGGGGATCCTGCACCCCGACGACGCCGAGCGATGCGTCGACACGGGCGCCGACGCGGTGGTGGTGTCGAACCACGGCGGGCGCCAACTCGACGCCGCGCCGGCCGCCATCGAAGCCCTCGGCCCGATTGTGGACCGCATCGGCGGTCGGGTGCCGGTGCTCTTCGACGGCGGCATCCGCAGCGGCCTCGACATCGCCCGGGCGCTGGCCCTCGGCGCCGCTTTTACGCTCTCGGCCAGGGCGTTCATGTACGGCCTGTGCGCTCTGGGAGCCCGGGGCGCCGGGTTCGTGGCCTCGATGTTCGAGCAGCAGCTGACCTCAGTGATGCACCAGCTCGGCTGCGAGCGCCTAGAGGAGCTGCGCGACCGCGACCCCGGCTTCGCTGCATGAAACAGTATTTGATAGCTTGAAAGTTGATTAGAGCATCTCTGCCGAGACGGTGCCGAGGCCGTCGATCTCGGCGTGCAGCTTGTCGCCGGGGGCGATGGGGCGCATGGGGCAGAGCGAGCCGGTCATGATGGTCTCGCCTGCCTGTAGCGGGGTGCTCCGCTGGCTCATGGTGTCGGCCAGCCACAGCACTGAGTTCAACGGGTTGCCGAGGCAGGCTGCGCCAGAGCCGGTCGCGGCGTCCTCGCCGTTGACGGTGAGCCGCATCTCGACCCGGCGAAGGTCGACCGCGGCCAAGGGCACCGGGCGGGTGCCGAGCACGTAGAGACCGGCGCCGGCGTTGTCGGCGATCATGTCGAAGTTCGTGATGTCCCAGCCTGAGATGCGGCTGTCGACGATCTCGAATGCGGGGAGCACGAAGGCCGTGGCGCTGATCACGTCGGCCACGGTGTGCTGTCCCTTGTCCAGATCGGCGCCCAGCACCACCGCCACCTCGACCTCGACCCGGGGCTCGATCAGCCTAGCCCCGCCGAGGTCGTCGCCGTCGGTGCGGCACCTGTCCGCGAACAGCACTCCCCAGATGGGCTCGTCCATGCCGAGCTGTGCCTGGACGGCCGGGTTCGTCAAGCCGACCTTGTGTCCGCTCACCCGCCGGCCGGCCCGGAGCCGGTGCTCGGTGTTGATCTGCTGCACGGCGTATCCGGCTTCGGGGCCGGCGGCTGCCAGACCGGGCATGTCACGCACGGGATCGCAGGGCACCCCCGCAGCCATCGCGCCCCGCAACTGCTCGGCCGCCGCCCCGAGCGCGTCGGGCTGGGGCAATGCGGTCACTCGCCGTAGCCTGCTCTCGCCAGAATCCGGGTCACTCGCCGTGGACGTACTGCCAGCCGAAGCGGCCCTTGATGCAGAGGTGGCCGCTGGTGACCGAATGGTCGGAGGGGGAGGTGACCTTCACGATCCGCTCGTCCTGCACGTGCAGATCGAGGTTGCAGCCCACGCCGCAGTAGGAGCACACCGTGCGGGTGACGGTCTGATCCTCCGGACGCCACTCCCCCACCTCGCGCAGGTCGTACTCGGTCTTGAACTGGAGCGCGCCGGTGGGGCACACGCCCACGCAGTTGCCGCAGTAGACGCAGGCCGAGTCGGGCAGGGTCACGTCGAACTCGGTGGAGATCCGGGCGTCGAAGCCCCGGCCGGCCACCGCGATGGCGAAGGTGTGCTGGGCGTCGTCGCCGCAGGCCTCCACGCACTTGTAGCACAGCACGCACTTGGAGTAGTCCCGGATGTAGAGCTCGTCCTGGACCTTGACCGGCTCCTCGACCCGCTCGACCGGATGGTCCTCGTCGCCGTAGCGGTCGGGGTCGGCACCGTAGGCCTTCATCCAGTGGTGCAGGTCGTCGGCCTGGCTCAGATCCACACCGGAGCCGAGGAACTCGAGCACCATGCGGCGGCTGTGGCGCACCCGGGGGGTGCCGGTCTGCACGACCATCCCCTCTTCGGCCTGCCGGGAGCACGACGGCACCAGCGCCCGGGACCCCTCCAGCTCCACCACGCACACCCGGCATACGTTGACCGGTGTCAGGTTCTCGGCCCAGCACAGCGTGGGGGTCTCGATGCCGGCCTCGACGCAGGCGGAGTGGATGGTGGAGCCTTCGGCTACCTCGACCGGCTGTCCGTCGATGGTGAGCGTGACCGCGGTCTCGGTGATGGTCGTGTCGGTCATCGGGAAGGCGCCGACGCTATCAGGCCCAGAGCGAGGGCGGAGCGGACCGCCGAGGCCGCAGTGTGGCCCAGGCCGCAGATGGAGGCATCCACCATGACCTCGGCCATCTCGTCGATCAGAGCCCGGCGGGCCGGCGACAGCGACCCTCTCCTCTGCATCTGAACCAGCGTCTCATGCTGGCGCACCGCGCCGACCCGGCACGGGACGCACTGCCCGCACGACTCGTTGCGGAAGAACTCGGCGATGCGCACCACGACATCGGTCATGTCGTCCGACGTGTCGAAGGCCATCACCACGCCCGAGCCGAGGGTGGTGCCCGCGGCCCGGGTGTCCTCCAGCGTCAGCGGCAAGCCGAGCGAGTCGGGGCCGACGAACGATCCGGCCGCGCCGCCCATCAGCACCGCCTGCAGCTCGCCGTTGCCGGAGATGCCGCCCGCCAGTTCCAGCAGGTCGCCCAGAGTCGTGCCGAACGCAACCTCGTAGAGGCCGGGCCGCCCGACCTTTCCCGACAGGCAGAGCAGCTTGGTGCCGGGAGAGCGCTCGGTCCCGCGGGTCCGGTAGGCGTCGGCACCCTCGAGGATGATGTCGAGGACGTTGAGCAGGGTCTCAGGATTGTTGATGGCGGTGGGCTCGCCGAAGAGGCCGTGGGTGGTGGGGAACGGCGGCTTGTTGCGGGGCTCTCCCCGGAACCCCTCGAGCGAGTTGAACAGGGCCGTCTCCTCGCCGCAGATGTAGGCACCCGCCCCCCGCCAGATGGCTATGTCGAAGTCGTGGCCGGTGCCCGCCGCGTCCTTGCCGAGAAGCCCGGCGGCCCGGGCCGCGTCGATGGCCCCCTGAAGTCGGGCGGTGGCCAGCGGGTACTCGCCGCGGATGTAGATCCAGCCGTTCTGCGCGCCGGTGGCCAGACCGGCGATGGTCATGGTCTCGATCACCGCGAACGGGTCTTGCTCCATGACGATGCGATCCTTGAACGTGCCCGGCTCGGACTCGTCGCAGTTGGCCACCACGTGCTTGGGCCGCCCGGTCTCGGCGGCCACGGCCCGCCACTTCACCCCGGTGGGGAAGGCAGCTCCGCCCCGTCCCGACAGCCCCGAGGCGGCCACCGCCTCCAACACCGCCTCCGCGCCCATCTCGCCGGCCCGTCGCAGCGCCCGGTAACCGCCGTGGGCGAGGTAGGACTCCAGCGACTCGGGGTCGGCCACGCCGATGCGGCGCAGCAGGCGCAGCGACTCGTCGCCAGCCTGGGGCAGTTCGAAGGGCTCGTCGTCGGCGGGCACATGATCGGGCCGTCCCCCGGCGCCCTGCACGAACAGCGCGGGAGCGCGCTCACACTGACCCAAGCAGGGCCCCAGGTGCACATGGCCGCCCGCCGCCCGCACCGAGGCGGCCAGGTCGTCGTATCCCGCGATCTGGCAAGCCGCGTCGACGCACACGTGGAATGTGTCGCCGTCGTGGGCGGGCGGCTCGGTGCGGAACAGGTCGTAGAAGGTGGCCACCCCGAACGCCTCGGCCGGGGGCACGTCCAACACCTCGGCCACATAGTTGATCCCGCCCGGGCTGATCCAGCCGGCCTCGTTCTGGAGGGCATGCAGCGCCGGCAACAGGAAGTGGCGGCGCTCGCGGCGCCGGGCCGTGCCGGATGTGTACAACCTCTCGGTCTCGGGGCGCACCACCGGGTCCACCCCCCGGGAGCGCAGCGCGGCATCGACCGCGGCAGCCTCAGCGTCAGTGGCGCGGTCCGCGCCCAGGTAGATGTCGGTCATGCGTTAGGCGCCGGCAGGCTCCGGTTCGAGCTTGGAGATGCGGATGGCGGCCGCCTTGAATTCTGCTGTACCCGAGCGCGGATCCCACTCGTCGTTGGTCAGCACGTTGGCGTCCACCAGTTCCGGGAAATGGAACGTCGTGAACGTCAAGCCCGCGGGGATGTCGGGCTGGAGGCGCACGTCCATCTCCACCGAGCCGCGGGGTGAGCTCACCAGCACCCGCTCGCCGTCGGCGATGCCGAGTTCGGCCGCGTCGGCCGGGTTGATGTCGAGGGCGTCGCCGTAGCGGATAGGCGAGGCGTAGCCGCCCGACTGGACGCCGGTGTTGTAGGAGTCGAGCGCCCGGCCGGTGGTGAGCCGCAGCGGGAACTCGTCGGAGAGCCGCTCCTTGGGCGGAGCGTGATGGGTGACACTGAACGGCGCCGGATCCCGGCCCTCCAGATCGTCGGCCCACAGCCAGCCGTGGAGGAACTCCGAGCCGGGGTCGTCCTCGCTGACGCAGGGCCACTGGATGCCGCCGGACTTCTCAAGCCGCTCCCAGGACATGCCGGTGTGCATGGGCGACAGCGACCTCATCTCGTCCCACAGCTCCTCGGGGCTGGGATGGCCCCAGGAGACGCCGAGGCGGCGGGCCAGCTCGCCGATGATGTCGATGTCGTGGCGGGCCTGGCCGGGCGGCGGCACCGCGGGGCGCACCCGCTGAACCCGCCGCTCGCTGGAGGTGACCGTGCCCTCCGACTCGGCCCACGCCACCGAGGCCGGCAGCACGACGTCGGCCATCTCCGCGGTGCGGGTCATGAAGATGTCCTGCACCACCAGAATGTCGAGCCCGGCCAGCAGTTTGCGGGCGTGCTCCACGTCGGCCTCGGAGTCGGCCGGGTTCTCGCCGATCACGTAGCAGGCTCGCAGCTCGCCGGCCTCCATCGCCTCGAACATCAACGTCAGGTGCTTGCCGGGCACGCCGTTGAGCTCTGTGCCGTAGACGGCCTCGAACTTGGCTCGCACCTCGTCGTCGGCGACGTCCTGGAAGCCGGGGAACTTGTTGGGTATGGCGCCCATGTCGCCGCCGCCCTGCACGTTGTTCTGGCCTCTAAGGGGGCACAGTCCCGAGCCCCAGCGGCCCACATGACCGGTGAGCAGGGCTAGGTTGCAGAGCGATACCACGTTGTCGACCGCGTTGTGGTGCTCGGTGATGCCGAGGGTCCACAGGATCTGGGCCTTGGGTGCGGTGGCGTAGGCGTGGGCCATCTCCCGGATGGCCTCCGCGGGCACGCCCGTCTGTTCGGCCGCCCAGTCGAGGGTGTACGACTCGACGTGGGCGGCGTAGGCCTCGAAGCCCTGGGTGGAGTGGGCGATGAAGTCGGGATCGTGCAACCCGGCGTGGATGATCTCGCGCCCCATGGCGTTGGCCAGCGCGATGTCGGTACCGACCGACAGTCCCAGCCAGCGGTCGGCGAACTTGGCGGAGGAGGTGCGCCGGGGGTCGATGGCGTACATCCGGGCGCCGTTGCGGAGGCCCTTGAGGACGTGGTGGAAGAAGATCGGGTGGGCTTCACGGGCGTTGGAGCCCCACAGCAGGATGACGTCGGCTTGCTCGACCTCCGCGTACGACGAGGTCCCGCCTCCCGCTCCGAACACTGTCGCCAGACCGACGACGGAGGGAGCATGTCAAGTTCGGTTGCAGGAGTCGATGTTGTTCGACCCGATTGCCGTGCGGATGAACTTCTGGGCGGCGTAGTTCATCTCGTTGGTGGCCTTCGAGCAGCTGAACATGCCGAAGCCGTCCGGTCCGTGGCGGTCGAGGACGGCTCGGAAGCCGTCGGTGGCCCGGTCGAGGGCCTCGTCCCAGGTGGCTGGACGCAGCCTCCCGTTGTCGCGCACCATCGGAGTGGTCAGCCGCGGCAGCCGCTTGTCGCGTGATCGTCCGCCCATTTGCCCCTTTCCTCCTTGTTGTTCTGAGCGCAGCCCTCGAGCGTCAGCCCAGTGACAGAGTCTCGCGGGCCTGATCCGGAGACTGGATTCTGCCCCCCATTGCTTCCACTACCTCACGGGCCCGGTGCACCAGATCCGCGTTCGACGCGAACACGCCCCGAGCGAGGTACAGGTTGTCCTCCAGGCCCACTCTGATGTGCCCGCCGAGCAGCATGGACTGGGCCACCCAGGGGATCTGGTTGGCCGACAGCGCGAAGCTGGTGAACTCGGAGCCGGCCGGCAGCAGGCGGGTCAGTGCGGCCAGCAGGCCCACATCGGTGGGCGTGCCGTAGGGGATGCCGGTGCACAGCTGGACCCATGGCGGATCGGCGATCAGGCCCTCGTCCACCAGCGTGTTGGCCAGCCACAGGTGACCGGTGTCGAAGATCTCCAGCTCGGGCTTGACTCCGAGCTCCCGGACCCGCTTGGCCATGTCGCGGATCATGTTCGGGGTACTCACGTACACCTGGTGGCCCTCGCCGAAGTTCAGGGTGCCGCAGTCGATGCTGCACATGTCGGGCTTTAGGGCCTCCACGTGGGCGAGGCGCTCCAGGCCGCTCACCAGGTCGGTGCCGTCGGACCCGAAGTCGAAGGGGTCGGGATCGCCGATCAGCAGGTCACCGCCCATGCCGGCGGTGGTGTTGATGATCACGTCACCGTTGGCCGCCCTCACCTGCTCGAGCACCTGGCGGTACAGGTCCACGTCGCGTGTGCCCTTGCCGGTGGAGGGATCGCGCACGTGGATGTGCACGATGGCCGCGCCCGCATCGGCTGCCTCCAGCGCGGCCGTCGCGATCTGAGAGGGCGTTATCGGCAGGTCGGGATGCTTGCCGGCGGTGTCGCCCGCACCGGTCACCGCGCAGGTGATGATCGGGTTGCGGTTCACCATCCCAACCCTACCGCGCCCGGCAGGCGCGGACTGCCTCCGGTGAGGGCTTGCGAGCACGGCCAACCGCCCGGGATACCGATACGGTGACGGAGCCATGAGATGGTCGAAGCTGTTCATCCCGACGCTGCGCGACGCACCCGCCGACGCCGAGGCGGCCAGCCACAAGCTGCTGGTCCGCGGCGGGTTCATACGACAGCTCCACGCCGGCCACTACTCGCTGCTGCCCCTGGGTCTGCGGGTGCATGACAAGGTCGAGAACATCGTGCGCCAGGGCATGGAGGAGATAGGCGCCCAGGAGTTCCTGCTGCCGGCCATGCACCCGGCGTCGATCTGGCAGCGTTCGGGGCGCTGGGACTCGGTCGGTCCCGAGATGTTCCGGCTCCAGGACCGCAAGGACGCCGACCTCGCCTTGGGGATGACCCACGAGGAGGTGTTCAGCGAGATCGCCAGGGAGATCACGTCGTACCGGTCGCTGCCCCAGATCTGGTACCAGATCCAGTGGAAGTTCCGCGACGAGCCCCGGCCCAAGTCGGGCCTGCTGCGGGTGCGCGAGTTCGCCATGAAGGACAGCTACTCCTTCGACCTCGACGACGCCGGGCTGGACCACGCCTTCGAGATCCACCGGGAGGCCTACATCCGGACCTTCCAGCGGCTCTCGCTCGACGCCATCGCGGTTCAGGCTTCGTCGGGCATGATGGGCGGCACTGGGTCGGTCGAGTTCATGGTGCCCTCCCCCGCCGGCGAGGACGACATCGCCCTCTGCTCGGGCGGCGGCTATGCGGCCAACGTGGAGCGGGCCACGTCCAAGCTGGCGCCCGTCGACGACGGCGATCACAGCGACGAGCTCACCCGGTTCCCGACCCCGGGAGTGCGCACCATCGCCGCGCTGGAGGCGGTGGAGGGCGGTGCGCCCGCCCACCGCCAGATCAAGACCATGGTGATGGTGCTGGACGGCTCCATGACGCTGGCTCTGCTACGGGGCGACCACCAGCTCAACCTCCAGAAACTCGCCGACGGGACGGGAGCCGTCGACATCCGCCCGGCCGAGCCGGACGAGACGCTGGAACGGCTGGGCGCCCATCCCGGCTCACTCGGTGCGGTGGGCGTGAAGGACCTGCGGATCGTGGCCGACCACGCCCTGCGGGGGCGAAGAAACCTGGCCACCGGCGCCAACACCGACGACTGGCACTACTCGGGGGTGGACATCGACCGGGACATTGAAGTGGACGAATGGCTCGACCTGCGAGAGGTGTCGGCCGGGGAGCCGTGCGTGACCTGCGGCCAGCCCTTGGAGGTGGTCCGCTGCATCGAGGCCGGCCACATCTTCAAGTTGGGCCGGCGCTACGCCGAGGCCATGGGCGCCACCGTGCTGGACGCCGACGGGGTGGAGCGCCCCATCACCATGGGCTCCTACGGCATCGGCATCGGGCGGGCCATGGCCGCGGTGGCCGAGGTGCACCACGACGACCGGGGCCTCGTCTGGCCGGTAGCGGTGGCGCCCTACGAGACGGTGATCACTGTGGCCAGCATGCGTGATGACGCCGCGGTGGCCGCGGCCGACCGGCTGTACGGCGACCTCCAAGGGCAGGGTGTGGAGGTCCTGCTGGACGATCGCGACGCGCGGGCCGGCGTGAAGTTCGCCGACTCCGAACTGGTCGGCATCCCGTGGCGGATCACGGCGGGCCGGGCGGTGGCCGACGGCGAGGTCGAGCTCACTGAGCGGGCCACCGGCGACACGCAGCGGGTCAGGATCGAGGATGCCGCGGCCCAGGTGGCCCAGCGGTTGGCCGGCACCTAATCCTGGGGCGGCCGGCTCTCAGTCCGATAGTTGCATCGAGAGGCGGCCGGCCGCCTCGATCACCGCCATGCCGAGGTCGTGGGTGTCGTCGGGGTTCGGGAACCGGTACGCCGGCCCGTGGACGTGCAGGGCGGCCTCCACGTGTCCCCCGCTCTCGAATATGGGGGCGGCCACGGAGTTGAGTTCCTCAGCGAACTCCTCGTACACCCAGGCGTACCCGATGCTGCGGATCTGCTCGAGGCGGTCCCGGAGTTCGCCGGGGTCGGTCATAGTCCAGGGCGTGCACTGCACCAGCGGCGAGGTCAGGTACCGGTTGATGAAGTCGGGGCGCTGGTGGGCGAGGATCACCAGGCCCGAGGGCACGGCGTGCAGCGGGGCGTGCTCGCCTGTCCAGTCCCGCACCTGGATGTTGGAGGAGGACTCGGTCTGGTCGAGGTAGTAGACCTGCCCGCCGTCGATGATCGACAGCCCCGCGACCTCGTCCAGGCTCTCGGCCAGCTCCAGCAGGTGCGGCCGGGCCGCAGCCACCAGGTTGCGGCCCCGGGGAGCCGATCCGGCAAGATCGATGAGGCCCGAGCCCAGCCGGTACTCGCCGCCGGCCTCGGTCTGTTCGACGGCCTGCTCCTCCTCGAGGGAGGCCAGCAGGCGGGCCACGGTGCTCTTGGGCAGGTCGACCCTCTCGGCCAGTTCGGTGACGCCCACCGGACCCAGCGCCAGCGCCCGCAACAGAGCGAACGACCGCTGGATCGACTGCACAGTCACGTCAATGCCCTGAGTTCGCTCATGGCCGGTCCCGGCGTCGGCGGATCTCGGCGTTCATGGCCGGGATGACCTGGTGCAAGTCGCCTATCACCGCCCAGTCGGCCTTCACCACCATGTTGGCCTCGGGGTCGATGTTGATGGCCAGGATGTGCTTCGAGCCCATAGCGCCCACCCAGTGCTGGATGGCGCCGGAGATGCCCGAGGCGATGTAGATCTCGGGGGCGATGCGGGTGCCCGTCTGGCCGACCTGGTCGGAGTGGGGCCGCCAGCCGTTGTTAGTGACGGCCCGGCTGCAGCCGACCCGGCCGCCCAGCAGCCCGGCCAGCTCCTCCAGCGGGGCGAACCCCTCGGCCGAGCCGACGCCGCGGCCTCCCCCCACCACAACGGGTGCCGTGGGCAGGGTGACCCCCGCCTCCAGCACCACCCGGTCCTTCACGACTGTGCGGGCCAGTTCGGCGTCCAGATCCACCAGCATGGCCTGAGTCTCGGGGGGTGCGGCGGGCGCGGGCTCGACCGGTGCAGAGGCCACCGTGTGCAGGCCGCAGGTGAGCAGCGCAGTGCCGGCCGTGGCGAGCGTGGCGTCCTCCAGCAGTGACCCTCCCCACTGGATGCGGGTCATGGTCCACTGCCCGCCGTTGCCGGCAGGCGGGGCGATGTCGGTGCAGTTGGCGACGAACGGCCAGTCGAGGCGGGCCGCGGCCTGAGCCATCACCTCGTTGCCCCGCTCGCTGCCGCAGGCCAGAACGGCCCGCGGGCCGAGAACGCTCACGAGCTGCGCGATTGACTCTCCCCACGCCTCTGGACCGAAGTCGCTAAGCACTCCGTGCTCCACGGTGTACACCCGGGCGGCTCCGTGGGCGCCCGCCTCTTCCGCCGCCGGGCCCGGTCCGGCCGCGCAGGCGCCGATGACGGCCCCGTGCATCTCCACGCCCATCTTCGCGGCCAGCGTCCGGCCGAAGGTGAGCGCCTCCCGGGCAGGCTCGCCGAGCGTGCCCCGGTCGTGCTCGAGCACCACCAGCAGCATCACAGGACCCCTAGTGCTTCGAGCACGTCGACGGCGGCGGGGGCGGCATCGGGGCCGTCGCCGAGGATCACGGTCTGCGACACGGTCTCCGCGGGCCGGTGCAGGCGGACCAGCGCCTGGTCACCGGCGCCGGCGTCGAGTTCGAGCGTGGTGATCTCCAGCTTCTTGGACGCCAGCCGGCCCCTCATCGTCGGGTAGCGGGGCAGGTTGATGCCCTCCTTGACTCCGAGCGCCGCCGGCAGGTCCACCTCGTACACCTCGAAGCCGCCGTCGATCTCGCGGCGGGCCCGCACGCCCGATCCCTCTATCTCGATGCCCTTGATGCCGTTGACGATGGGACGACCCAGCGCATGGCAGACCCGCACCCCCACCTGGAAGCCACCCGAGTCGGCCGACTCGTTGCCGAACAGGATCAGGTCGAAGACGCCTCCGTCGGCTTCCAGCGATTGGATGGCCGCGGTCAAGGCCCGGGCCGTGCGTTGGGGGTCCCAGGCTGATCCATCGGTCTGGATGAGCACGCCGTGGTGGGCACCCACCGAGGCCGCGTAGCGCAGTTGCTCGGCGGCCTCGGTCGGACCCAGGGTGAGCACAGTCACCTCGCCGCCGGTGCGTTCTGCAATCTGCACCGCCTCCTCTACGCCGCACTCCTCGTGGGGGCTGGTAGTGAAGCCGAGGTGGGCCGCATCCACGGCCAGGCCGTCGGCGGTGACGTTTATCTTTGCGCCGGGAGCCGGCACCCGCTTCACGCAGCACAGGATCCGCATTCCGCGTCCCCGCTAGCTCTTCATGCGGGCGTCGTCGGGGTCGAACACCGCGCCGGTGCCCGCCACCCGCACCGGGAACAGCTCGTTCATGTACATCACCTGGAGTTCGGTGCCGGGCGCGGCCAGCTCCGAGGGCAGGTAGCCCATCAGCAGGTGCTTGCCCACCGAAGGGCCGGGGCCTGCGGTGGTGACCCTCGACACCCGGCCGTGGGAGTCGACGATGCGATTGCCGTCACCGGTCAGGATCGGCTCGTTGCCGCCCTGCATGTAGCGCTTGCGACCTCGGGCGTCGTGCAGGTCCTCCAC
This sequence comes from Acidimicrobiaceae bacterium, assembly GCA_009842325.1. Classification (GTDB taxonomy): domain Bacteria; phylum Actinomycetota; class Acidimicrobiia; order Acidimicrobiales; family Aldehydirespiratoraceae; genus Aldehydirespirator. The sequence continues at coordinate 52,769 of VYFQ01000008.1, forward strand.
CGTGAGCACGCACATCTGCACCTCGGGATCTCCCGCTTCCCGGGCTGCCAGGTAGGCCTCCTTGCCGATGAAGTCGGCCGCCTTGACCCGCGGCCGGGCTAGGCCGGCCTCCAGGGGGTTGTACTCGCTCTCGAGCTCGGCGCCCATGAGGCGGTAGCCCTTCTCCAGGCGGCCGGAGGTGCCGTACACGCCACCACCGGTGGGTCGCAGGCCGTAGTCGGCTCCGATCCGCGTCAGCGTGTCCCAGACTGCGGGGCCGTCGTCCCAGGCCAGGTAGATCTCCCAGCCGGTGTCGCCCACGTAGGAGATGCGGAACAGCGTGGCCGGCACCGGCCGGCCGGTCCCGCAGTCGAGCTCGACTTCGACCAGCGAGCCGTAGGACGAGCCGGCCTGGCTCAGGTCGGCGGCGCAGATGGCGCCCAGCACGGCCGGGGCGTTGGGTCCCCACAGGCCGAGGGTGGTGATGTCGTCGGTGATGTTGGCGAAGCTCACCGATCCGTCGGTGGGCATGTGGCGGCGGACCCAGAACTCGTCGCGCCCGCCGTCGAAAACGCCGGTCACGATCCGCACCCGCTCTTCGCCCATGCGCATCATCGTCAGGTCGGAGTGGAAGCCGCCGTCGGGGGTAAGCCACGGCGTGTAGATGGAGCGGCCGACGGGCACGTCGATCTTGTTGACCGCGAGGCGGTCGGCGTAGGTGACCGCGCCCGGTCCGGCGAGCTCGTAGATCTGGAACGCGCTGAGATCGACCAGCCCGCAGTTGTCCCGCAGGTTGAGGTGCTCGGCGTTGGTGATCGGGCTCCACCAGCGGTTGTCCCACTCGACCTCCCGCTCGGACAGCCCGTAGCGCTCCACGAGGTCGGCGTTGGACTCGAACCACTGGGGCCGCTCCCAGGTGCGGGCCTGGAAGAAGAAGGCGCCCAAGTCCTCCTGGCGCGAGAAGTAGGGCCCGACCCGCAGGTTGCGGCGGCTCTCCCACTGCTCGGCGGGGTGGACGATGCCGTAGGTCTTGTTGAAGTGCTCGGCGGAGCGGGCCCAGATGTGCTCGTCGGGGCGCTCCTCGGGGTAGAAGCGGGCGATGTCGGCGCCGTGGGCGTCGATCACCCGGGGGTAGCCGAACGTCATCCACTCGGCCACCACCTGGGCCATGCCCGGCCCCTCCTTCACCCACACCGCAGCGGCCGACCACAGGTTGCGGACCTCGGGGACCTCGCCGAGGCACGGCATGGCGTCGGGGGTGAGCGACAGCAGGCCGTTGATGGCGTACTTGATCTCGGCGTCGCCCAGCATGTCCATCAATTCGATGGCCTGCTCCATCTGGGGATCGAAGTCGTCGGGGGTGAACGGCATCTCGGTGGGCGAGAGCGCGGCCTCCTCGTTGGAGGGGATGTCGTCGGGGTGGTGGAAGATGGGGCGGTGGGCGTAGGAGCCCACTTCCATCGAGCCGGCGGTCTGGCGCTCGTAGCAGAACGTGTCCATGTCCCGGACGATCGGGTAGCCGATCTCGTTGCCGGTGGCGGCGAGGATGTCCATCGGTCCGACGTCGGCCATCTGGTGCACGGCCGGGACCAGCGGGATGTGGGCGCCGGCCATGTTGGCCAGCCGGTTGGACCACACGCCACAGGCGATCACCACATACTCGGTCTCAATGGTGCCGGCGTCGGTTACCACGGCCTTGACGGTGTGGTCGCCCGGGTTGGGGCCGGGCTCGGTGACGATGTCGAGCACCTCTGTGTTGGCCAGCACCCGGCACCCGTTGTCGGTGGCCAGGCGGCGCATGACGGTTCCGGTCTCCAGCGAGTCCACCACCGACACCGTCGGGCAGTAGAAGCCGCCCAGAATGACCTCGGTGTTGACGAATGGGACAAGCTCGGCCACCTCTTCGGGGGTGAGCAGGTGGGCCTCCACTCCCCAGGCGGTGGCCGATGTCATGCGCCTCTGAAGCTCGTCCATCCGCTCTTGGGTGCGGGCCACTTCGATCCCGCCCGAGTCGACCGACAGGTCGAGGTCCCGGTACTGGTTGGCGCTCTGCACGCCGAGCAGGCACATCTCCTTGTTGTGGTCCACCGGGAAGATGAAGTTCGATGCGTGACCGGTCGACCCGCCGGGGTTGGGCAGGGGCCCCTTGTCGAGGAGCACCAAGTCGTTCCAGCCGAGCTTGGTCAAGTGGCCTACGAGACAGTTGCCGACGATGCCGGCCCCGATCACCACGCACTTGGCGCTGGCGGGGAACTCGCTCACAACCAATCCTCCTGTGCTGCCGTGCCAGCGGCGTCATTCCCGCTCTTGTTCGCTGCGCTCACGGGCCGCTCGGGCCGTGCCTCCCGCTCCTGTTCGCTGCGCTCACGGGCCGCTCGGGCCCGGGGCCTCGCTCCGCTCCTCGCGAAATCGTTCACAGATCGCTCCCAGTCCGCTCGGCCTCTGGGTTCTCATGTAGTCTGCGGCGTCCGCCTTGGGGGCAGGCACCACAGCCTGTTCTGTAATGCGGAATCGTTCCGCGATACGGAACGACAAGCTACCCTCGGGGGCGGTGCCGCGCCAACACCCCGGCCGGTGCTCGCAACCGCGCAAGACTGCTGCGAAAGGAAGGGCAACGATGCCGTTTCCGACCGATCTGGAGATCGCCTCCCAGGCCAATCTGAAGCCTCTCGGAGAGATCGCCGCCGACGCCGGAATCCCGGCAGAGATGCTGGAGCCCTACGGCGCGGGCGCGGCCAAAGTGAGCCTCGACGCGGTCGAGGCCATGGCCGACGCCGGTCGGCCGCGGGCCCGCTACGTGGTGGTGTCGGCCATCACCCCCACCCCGCTGGGCGAGGGCAAGACCACCACCACCGTGGGACTCGGCCAGGCCTTCCAGCACATCGGGCGAAGTGCCACCATCGCCATCCGCCAGCCGTCGATGGGCCCTACCTTCGGGATCAAGGGCGGCGCCGCGGGGGGCGGCTACAGCCAGGTGGTGCCGATGGAGTTGTTCAACCTCCATCTCACGGGCGACATGCACGCCGTGACCGCGGCCCACAACCTGTGCTCGGCCATGGTCGACGCCCACCTCTATCACGGCAACGAGGCCGGCCTCGACATCCACAACATCACGTGGCGCCGGGTGCTCGACGTCAACGACCGGGCGCTGCGCAACATCACCCTGGGACTGGGTGGGCGGCTCGACGGCGTGCCCCGGGAGTCCGGATTCGACATCACCGCCGCGTCGGAGGTCATGGCCGCGCTGGCGCTGTGCACCGGTCTCCACGACCTTCGGGCCCGGCTGGGGCGGATCGTGGTGGGCTACACCAAGGCAGGGACGCCGGTGACCGCCGAGGAGATCGGGGTGGCCGGCTCGATGGCGGTGATCCTGCGCGAGGCCATCAAGCCCAACCTGATGCAGACCCTTGAGAACACGCCTGCGCTGGTGCACACCGGGCCGTTCGGCAACATCGCCACCGGCAACTCCTCCATCGTGGCCGACCAGGTGGGCATCCGCACGTCGGACTTCCTGCTCACTGAGGCCGGTTTCGGTGCTGACATGGGCGCCGAGCGGTTCTTCAACATCAAGTGCCGCTACTCGGGTATCGCTCCCGACGCGGCCGTGCTGGTGGCCACCGTGCGCGGCCTGAAGGCCCATTCGGGCAAGCACAAGATCGTGGCCGGCCGTCCGCTGCCGGAGGCAATCCTGGCCGAGAACCCCGACGAGGTGCACGCGGGTGGCGACAACCTGCGCAAGCAGCTCGAGAACATGCGCATCCACGGCTGTACGCCGGTGGTGGCCATCAACGTGTTCCCCGAGGACCACCCGGCCGACATCGCCGCCATCGGCGAGATCGCAGCGGAGTATGACGCCCGCTCGGCGGTGACAACACACTTCGCCGACGGCGGTCGAGGCGCGGCCGAACTGGCCGAGGCGGTGGCCGAGGCGGCCGAGGAGCCCAGCGACTTCGCGGTGCTGTACCCCGACGATGCGTCTCTGAAGTCCAAGATCGAGACGGTGGCCACCCGGGTCTATGGCGCCGACGGGGTCGAGTACTCCAGCACGGCCGACAAGCAGCTGGCCACCTATACGGAGGCCGGGTTCGGGAACCTGCCGGTGTGCATCGCCAAGACCCACCTGTCGATCTCGTCGGATCCGACGCTCAAGGGCGCCCCGACTGGATGGACGCTGCCGGTACGGGAGGTGCGGGCATCGGTTGGCGCCGGGTTCGTGTACCCCATCTGCGGCGACATGCGCACCATGCCGGGCCTGGGCCGCGTGCCGGCCGCCAAGGGCATCGACATCGACGCTGACGGCAACATCGTCGGCCTCAGCTGAGCCGCGACGGAGATGCTGTCCAAGCTGCGGCGCGGCGCGCTGTCGGCGGAGACCCTAGGAGCCCGCCACCACCGGCTGCACCTCGTTAGGGATCTGACCTTCGAGGTCATCCCCCTCAAGAGCCTTGACGCGGCGATCGAGGCGCTCCCTGCTGGTTCCCGGGTCTCGGTGACCGCGTCCCCCGTGAAGGGCCAGGACGCTACCTGTGAGATCACCGAGCGTTTGATGGAGCTGGGCCATGAAGCCATCCCGCATGTCTCGGCCCGGCTGGTGACCGATCGGGCCCGGGTGTCCGCGCTGGCCGGCTGGTTCCGCTCGGCCGGGGTGTCGACCATGTTCCTGGTCGGCGGAGATGTGGAGTCGCCCGGCGCCTACTCGGACGCGGCGTCGTTCCTGCGGGACCTTCTGGAGTGCGACCACGGGCTGAGCACGATCGGCGTGACCGCCTACCCGCACGGCCATCCGCTCATCGCGGAGGAAGTACTCCATGAGGCCCTGCACGCCAAGCAGGCGCTGCTGGTGGAGGCCGGCGTGGAGGGCTACTGCAGCACGCAGATGTGCTTCGACCCGGAGCGCATCGAGGGCTGGTTGCGGGGTGAGCGGGCCGCCGGGATGACGCTGCCCGTGCATCTGGGGATCTCGGGCGTGGTGGATCGGGCCAAGCTGCTCACTATGGGCGCTCGCCTGGGCGTAGGGCCGTCGCTGCGGTATCTCCGCAAGAACCGGGCCGCGATCATGAAGCTGATGACCTCACCCAACTACGACCCCGACCACATCCTGATGGCCCTGAGCCCGTCGTTGGACGACCTCGGCGTGACCGGCCTTCACGTGTTCACGTTCAACCAGGTAGCCACCACCGTCACCTGGCAGTCCTCCCACCGCGGCTAACCCCCGCTATACCCTCGCCGTTCTGACCCGGTCGGGCCGAACTTCTGTCAATAATCCACCTCAGGGGTGGAAATTCGCAGGTTGTTCGTCCCGTAGAGCTGATCCGCGCCGACGCTGTGGCCTCGTCGCAGATCGAGCACATCACGACCTCGGCCGAGCAACTCGCCGTCAAGCTCGCCTACCTCAGCGACAGCGATTCCGGCGCGTACACCACCGACACCGAGCTGGTGGCAGCGAACGTCGAGGCCGCCCTGTCGGCGCACCGCAGCGACGACGCCGTGTCGACGGATTGGTTCCATCGCCTGCACCGTGAGCTGCTCGCCGCCGATCCGGAGATCGAGCCGCGCCACCGGGGGGCGTGGCGTGACGGCGCGGTCTGGGTCGGGCGCACCCGGGCTGTGGCGGAGTTCGAGGGCCCGCCCCATGAGCTGGTTCCGGCGCTGATGGACGACCTGGTGCGGTTCGCCCGGCGGGTCGACGTGCATCCGGTGCTGCATGCGGCTGTCGCCCACGCCCAGTTCCTGACGATCCATCCCTATGTCGACGGCAACGGCCGCATCGGGAGGCTGATGATTCACAAGCTGCTGTCGGCCGGCGGGGCCCCGGTGCCGGTCGCTCACGGCCTGCTGTCGGATCCGGCGAGGTATGTGTTAGGGCTGACCGGCTACCGGTCGGGGGACCTCGACGGATGGGTCGGTGTGTTCGCCGACGCGATCACTGTGGCCGCTCGGGCTGCGTCGCGCCTTGTGGGTCGTCTGGATGATCTGCGGGACGACTACCACGGCCGGGTACGCACCCGTAGCGGGTCGAGGGTGCCGCAGGTCATCGACATGCTGTTGGACAATCCGGCGGTCACGGCGCAGTCGATCGAGGACCGCTTCGGCGTGACATCGGCCCGAGCGGGGCAGATCCTCCACCGCCTTGCCGACGCCGGGATCCTGAGACCCAGCCCCTACAAGACGGGGCGCTCCAAGGTCTGGATCGCCCCCGAGGTCATCGACGCCGTCGACGTGATCAACGCCCTGGCCCCCCGACGCCCGCTACCCGAGGCCGCAACAACCGCTCCGTACACCTGACTCGACGAACAAGCTGCAAGTTTCCACCTCTGCGGTGGTTTATCGACAGAAGTTCGCCTCGGAGGTAGCAAGCGCCTTGGCAACGACCTCGCAGAGGGCTGCTGGATGGTCGGTGTAGTCGCTCCAGGTGAAGTTGAGAACGGTCCAACCAGCGAGCGTGATCTCGTTACGGCGCCGACGGTCCCGCACGAACGACTCGCGGTTGTCGTGCCACCGTGCGCTGTCCAACTCGATCGCCACTCGGTGGCTCGGGAAGGCGAGGTCGACTTGGGCCACGAAGCCTCCGTCGGCCCGTCGCACACGATGTTCCAGCGCGGGGTACTCGAGACCGGCATCGACCAGCAGGTCAGCGACCATGCGGCTCCAGTCGCTGAGGGGCACAGCGTTGTCGTCAAAGCGATCCTCCAGCGATGCGCGGAGAGCGTCGCACCCTCGCCGTCCGCGCCGTGCGTGAGACGCCAGCACTCCGTAGAGGTCCGACAGTCGGAGTTGTCCGTCCCTGAGCACCGCGTCGACGGTGCGATCCAGTTGCCTGCGATCCACGATGGCGGCCAAGTCGAGCACCGTTCTGCCCACGGGCGTGCAGAGGATCCCATCGCGCTCAACCGGCTTGAACAGATCCATCTGGCTCGACTCGTAGCGACGAGCGCCTCGAATACCCCGGGCCCTCCCGGGGGGCACGACCACCTCCACCCGATCGAGCCTGTACCCCTCGATGGGGTGAAGAGCCGCAGCAGACCGATGGCTGGCCACCGCACCATGAGCCATGCACAGTGCGAGGAGTCTCGAGCGAACGGTCGACGGCACGGCCTCGTGCCGGTACACGCCCGAGGCCTCGCGTTCCCAGACGCCGGACCTGACTAGGCGCTCGATCTGACGACCCGTCATGCCCTCGTCCAGCGCCTGTGAGCGAGAGATGAGCCCATGCTGCCGCCGCATCCGCCCCAAGACGTGCTGGTCAACCATTCGGCACCCCCAATCGCGACGACTGTCTGGTTGAGGCGCCCGATCAACCGATGCGGCATGCGAGCTGCGATTGATGTTTATTCCAGATAACTGAGCTAAAGATAGCTTAAAGGCATGGAATAATATCAACTAACCAGACGGATCGGTTCGGTCTCCAGTTCCTCACGATCGTCCGAGTTCAGGGCGCTCGACTCGCGAAGGTGCTCGATCTTGCCAAGCTGCTTGTCCATCATCCTGCGACGGGTTCCACCCGGCATGAGCTCGTCAACTCCTCTTCTGAGCAAGTCAGCACGATTCGACACCGTCGCTATCGCCTCCGTGAACTTGTCCCACTGGGTCTCGAACGCGCCAAGCACACCCAGGATCTCCTGGGCTGAACGCTCGAGAGCGAACGTGTCCATGGCCTTGCGCACGATGACCAGCACAGCTAGCAGTGTGGAGGGCGAGCAGATCAGAACGCCCTTCTCCAGCGCCTTGTCGGTCTCATCCCTGCACCTCTCGTGAATTGATGCATACAAGCCGTCGTTTGGGATGAACATCAGGACGCAACCGACGGTCTCTTGGGTATCGAGATAGCCATCCCGCCCGACAAGGCCATTGACATGGCTTCGTACAGCCAGTCTCAGCCTCTTCGTGGCCTCGTGCCTCTCGCTCTCAGAGGCTGCCTCCACGTACTCGGAATGGGCTGCCAAAGGAAACTTCACGTCCATGTGAAGCCTCTCGTCCTTGGGCAACAGGAACGTGTAGTCAGGAATCTTGCCCGTGGGAAGCTTGGTCTGCTTCAGGTAGTTGATGTTCTCCTTCATTCCCGCGACACGGAGAACGTCCTCAGCCATCCGCTCACCCCACCTGCCGCGTGCGGTGGGGTTGGAGAGCACGTCCCTGAGTTGGCCCGTGGTCCTGGCTAGCTCGGAGGTCCCTCTCGCAGCCTCGCTGAGTTGCTCCGCGATGGTGCCGTGCCGCTTCGCCGCGTCAGTCTGCATCGAGGTCAGAGCTTCACGCATCGTCTTGACCTCGTCTTTGAATCCTTGAACCTGCTCATCGATGGCCCTGTGTCGCTGCTCCAGTTCTGTCTTGCCTGTCGAGAGGCGCGAATCGAACGCCTCGCGTGCCTCGCCCACCACGCTGGCGATGGCTGCCTCGACGGCGTCCTGCACCGAGTCGTCCCGGCGCCGGACGGCCACGACCACGGCAAACCCAACCATGATGACGGCGACGACGATGATGATTACGGCGGTGAGATCCATGACATCCACTGTAGGAAGGGGGTGTGACACGAGGGTGGAGGCTCGCTGATCGTGCTTGACTGCCCGGTCCGGGTTGGTGGCAGAATGGGGTTGTGACTGGGTCGGATAGGGGGTGGCCGGCGGTGGAGCCGGTGCTGGCTGATCCTGCTGCGGAGCGGGCTCGGCTGCTGGACGACCTTGCCACTTCGTACCGGCTGTTCGCGGCCTTGCGGTGGGGCGAGCTCGGCGACGGCCACATCACCTGCCGCGACACCGCGCAGCCCGACCACATGTGGCTGCTCCGCTACCGGGTGCCTTTCGAGCGGGCCCAGCCCTCTGACATGGTGCTGGTCGCACCCGACGGCAGCGCCACCGACCAGGACGGTCGCCCCGCGCGCATCAACAACACCGCCTACCACATCCACCACCCCATCCACGAGGCCCGACCCGACGTCACCGCGGCCGCCCACGTCCACACCGCCTGGGGCACGCCGTTCGCGGCCGAGCGGCGCATGATCGAGCCAATCACCCAGGAATCCACACTGTTCTTCGAGGATCACGCCCTCTTCGACGACGAAGAGGTCCAGATCCTGTCCTGCGACGGCGGGAAGCGCATCGCCGTCGCCCTCGGCGAGTGCCGGGCCGTGATCCTCGCCAACCACGGCCTCCTCACCGTCGGCTCCAGCCCCGCCGATGCCGTCGGCTGGTTCGTGCTGATGGAACGGGTGGCCGAGGTGCAGATGAAGTCACGCCACGGGCTGCCCGTCTCAGCCGAGGCCGCCCGAGCCTCCCGAGACGACATCGTGGAGGGCGACTACGGCTGGGACCTGTTCAACTGGGCCATCCGCCGCCACCTCAAGGTTCCGTAGGCGAGCCGGCCCGGCCCGAGCTGCCGCAGCCCTAGTCGGGGACAGCCCCCAGCATCCGGGCTGCGGCCAGGGTGTTCTGCAGCAGGCAGGCAATCGTCATGGGACCGGTTCCGCCCGGCATCGGCGTCACTGCGCCCGCCACAGCCTGGACCGTCTCGAAGTCCACATCGCCGACAATGCCGTCGGCCGTGCGCGAGATCCCCACATCGAGCACCGCCGCACCGGGCTTCACGAAGTCGGCGTTGACCAGCCTGGCCATGCCGGCCGCGGCCACGATGATGTCGGCCTGCCGGCACACGTCCTGCAACTCCGGCGTGCGGCTGTGGGCCAGCGTCGGGGTGGCGTCCACCCCCTTGCGCCCCAGCAGCAGTATCTGGGGCAGCCCCACCAGGGTCGACCGGCCGATCACCACCGCGCTCTTGCCGGATATCGCCACCCCGTAACGGTCCAATAGACGCATGACCCCAAGGGGGGTGCAGGGCACATGACCCCGCTGACCCCTGACCAGCCGGCCCATCGACCTGGGCGTGAGCCCGTCGACGTCCTTCTCCGGCGGGATCAACTCCAGGACTGCGTCGGCGTCCAGACCCTCCGGCAACGGGAGCTGCACCAAAATGCCGTGCACGCCGGGGTCTCGGGCCAGATCGCCCACAGCCTGCTCCACCTCTGCCTGGCTGGCGTCGACGCTCAGCTCGACATGGCGTGAGACCATGGCCGCCTCCGCCGCCTTGCGCTGCTTGTTGCGCACGTAGATGCGGCTCGGCTTGTCGTCGCCCACCAGCACTGTGGCCAGACATACCTCCGGCCCACCCGCCGCAGTGATCTCGGCGTTGAGCTCGGCGACGATCTCGTCACGCAGCCGGTTGCCGTCCATCAGCACGGCGCCGCCCTCGGTCAGTTCGAACTGTTCGGTCATCAATCCCGCCTGTGGTCTTTCGGGCCCCGCGGCAAAACCGTCGGATCTTTCAGCCGACCCCCGAGACAGGTTACGCCCGCTGACCTACGATGAGCGTTCCGATATGCGGAACCGTTCCAAAACGGTTCCGCCCGCGTACTCCCGCCGCCCTTGAGTTCCCAAAGGTGGTCGCCGCATGAGGATCCTGTTCGCCGACGGCCTATCCGACAGCGCAGTCGAACGGTTGCGCGCCGGTGGCGACGAGTGCGTCATGAAGCCGTCGCTCACCGCGGATGACCTGCCGGCGCACGTAGCCGGTTTCGACGCTCTGGTCGTGCGCAGCACGCGGGTCACCGGCCCGGCGATGGAGGCCGGAACCAACCTGGGACTGGTGGTTCGGGCCGGGGCCGGCACCAACACCATCGACTGCCAGAGGGCCGCCGAACTCGGGATATTCGTGTGCAACGTTCCCGGCCGCAACGCCGTTGCGGTGGCCGAACTCGCAATGGGGCTCGTGTTCGCGACCGATCGTCACATCGCGTCCTCCACGGCCGACGCGCGGGCTGGCTCCTGGAACAAGAAGGCCTACAGCAGCGCGAGGGGCCTCTACGGCTCCACACTCGGCATCATCGGCATGGGCGCCATCGGCCTGGAGACGGCCCAGCGGGCCGCTGCCTGCGGGATCAAGGTGGTCACCGAGGACAAGGCCCGCAGTCGCAGCGTGCGCCAGCGGATGGCCGACATTGGCGTTGTGACCGTTCCAGACCTCGACGCCGTGCTGGCCGCCGCCGACATCGTGTCGTTGCACGTGCCGGGCGGCCCCGGCACGACCGGCATGGTCGATGCGGGATTCCTGGCCAAGATGAAGCATGACGCCGTGCTGATCAACACCTCGCGGGGCGAGGTCGTCGACGAGGCCGCCCTGCTCGATGCGCTCAACTCCACCGACATGAGGGCGGGCATCGATGTGTTCGCCGACGAACCGACCTCCGGAACCGGCCCGGTCGACTCCGCCCTCGCCCGCCACCCCAAGGTGACGGTCACCCATCACATCGGTGCGTCCACCAACCAGGCTCAGGAGGCCGTGGCCGAGGGCACGGTCGAGGTGCTCGAGGAGTACCGCACCGGCTCCATCATCAACTGCGTGAACCTCGAACAGGCCCCCCACCGGACGGCCACGCTGAGCGTGCGCCACTACGACCGGGTCGGTGTCCTGGCGTCGGTGCTCCAAGAAATTCGCGGCTGCAGCCTCAATGTGGCCAACATGAGCAACCGCATCTTCGCGGGCTCCCAAGCAGCGGTGGCCACGATCGACGTGTTCGGGGCCGTCGACCAGCAACTGCTGGACGCAGTGCGGGCCCTTCCCGACGTGATCCAAGTCTCGGCGTTCGACGCATGAGCAATCCTGAATCGGTGCTGGAGCCCTTTGCGGGCTGGCTGGTGAAGCCCGAATGGGCCGACCGGGTCATCAGCCGCGCCTACGACAACCTCACACCGGGCCAGCGCCGCTCGATCGCCAGGGAGAACCCGTACAGCTACGTGAATGTGACCCGCAGCAGCGAGGACTTGCTCGACGACGAGCACCTGTCCCTGGACCATCTTGTGTCCCAGGGCGCGGCCGCCCTGACCCGCCTGCTCGACGCCGAGGTGTTTGCCCCGACGGGGCGCCGGGCCCTGTACCTGTACCGGCTGACCCATGCCCGGGGCTCCCAGACCGGCCTGATCTGCGCCGTGGCGGTCAGCGGCTTCGAGGAGGGCCGCATCCGGGTACACGAGGGCGTGCGCGAGGACCGCACCGAGCTGCTCACCGCCCACCTGATGGGAGTCGGCGCCACATCGCACCCGGTGGCACTGGCAGTGAGAGCCTGGGCGGACTCGGAATACGCGGAACGGCTGGACGAGGTGGCCGCGGCGGCGCCGCCCGATCTCGAGTTCGGCTCAAACCTCGTCAGTCACCAGATTTGGACAGTGCCCGCCGAGATGACCGACCGGCTGCTGAAGGCGCTGGCCGACAAGACCCTCTACGTGACCGATGGGCACCACCGCTCAGCCGCCGCGCAGCGGGCGCTTCGGTGCGACCCCGGAAACCCGGTGCTCACCCGGACGCTGGCCGCGGTGTTTCCCCACAGCCAGTTGCACGTGGAGGCCTACCACCGCGTAGTGGCCGATCAGCGCCACGACAATCGCGACGACCTCCTGTGGGCACTCCGCTCCAGGGCCAGCTACATGGGCGGAGAACTGGAGCGGGTGGAAGGCGCAGAGGACGCAAGACCCAGATGGCGGGGCGAGGTGGGCGTGTACGCCACCGGCAGCTGGCACCGGCTGACGCTGCCCCCGCCGGACTCAGAAGCGGGTGCCCTCGATTCGCTTGACGTCGACCGGCTGCGGCGACTGGTGATCGACCCCGTTCTGGGCGCCGACGAGCTGGCGGCTACCGGCACGGTCGACTACGTGCCAGACACCGCCGGGCTGGACGAGTTGGTGCGCCGCTGCGACGCAGGCAGCCGGGTCGGCTTCGTGATGTACCCGCTGTCAGTGGACGAGCTGCTGGCGGTGGCCGACGAGGGCAGCAAGATGCCCCCCAAGTCAAGCTTCTTCTACCCCAAGCCCCGGGCCGGAGCCTTCCTGCGAGTGCTGGGGCAGGGAGCCACCGCCCGCCTGAAACCCTCCTGAATCCGGGTGGACCGGAGGCCTCCCCGGTCGGGCCTCACTGCCGGGCCATCTCGGCGCGGGCTGTATTGACGTTGTCGCGGCGGGTCCGCGGCGCCAGTTGGATCTCGACCTCGTGCAGCGTGCCCGAGAATGGGAAGGGCGCCGCGTAGCGATCAGACACCGCTGAGCCGTGGTCGCGGCCGATGCTGGTGCCGACCGCGGAGATGATCCCCATGAACACCGGCAGGTCGCACCGCCCGCACTCTGCGCCGTCGATCGCGATCTCCAGCGTGCCCGTAGTACGGCTGGTGCGCTTGAGGCGCATCGACACGGTGGCGTCGCCTGTGGGCACCTCCGTGTCGGACTCCAGCACGGTGTGATCACCGAACGCGTTGTAATCCACGACGAGCCGGTCGTCCTGCACGAACATCGAGACCCCGGCGCTGGCCGTGCCGGTCGCCCAGATCACGCCGTCGTCCCCGGTGGAGCGGCTCACCCGAGCATCCAGAGCGAAGCCGCGCCCGCCCGGAGCGGCCGCGGTAGCCACTGCGATGGGAGACATCGGCGGCCGGTAGCGGTAGCGCCGGTTGACGGGATGGGGCGAGCGGTCATCGAGGCGGGGGGAGAACATCCCGACCCAACTGTCATCGAGGGGCAGCACCCCGTTGCGCTCGGCCTCGCTCCACCACAACTCGATCAGCTCGGCCAGCTTCTCGGGCCGCCGCGCCGCGAGGTCGTCGCACTCGGACCAATCAACCGACAAGTCGTAGAGCTCCCACTGCTCGGTGTCGAAGTCGTCGCCCACAATGTGGCGGCACACCGCTTTCCATGAGCCGGCCACCAGAGCCCGCGAGCCGGACATCTCGAAGTACTGCAGCGTGTTGGTGGCGGGATGGTCGGCGTCGTGCAGCACCGGCGCGAACGAGTGGCCGGTCACCGGCATCTGCTCGAGGCCCTTGTACACCTCCGGCGGGGTGACCCCCAGCAGCTCGTAGACGGTGGGAACGACGTCGGAGACGTTGACGAACTGATGCCGCATGGTGCCCCGCTCGGAGGCGGCGATGCCCTCGGGCCAGTGGACCACCAGCGGCACGTGCACCCCGCCCTCGTGGGTGTTCTGCTTGTACCACTTGAACGGGCTGTTGCCGCACTGGGCCCAGCCCCACGGGTAGTTCACGTAGCTGCGGGGCCCGCCGATCTCGTCGAGCCGGGCGATCGCCTTCTCCGGTACCTCCGGGATGCCGTTGAACCACTTCATCTCGTGGATCACCCCGAACGGGCCGCCCTCTTGGGACGCGCCGTTGTCGGACAGCACCATCAGGATCGTGTTGTCGAGCTGGCCCAGCCGCTCGAGGCCGTCGACCAGCCGGCCGATCTGGTCGTCGGTGTGGTCGAGGAAGGCCGCGAAGGCCTCCTGGAGGCGGGCCGCGAACCTCTGGTGGCTCTCGGGCAGGGTGTCCCACGGCTCGACGCCCGGGTTGCGGGGCGCCAGCCGGGTTCGGGGCGGGATCACGCCGAGCTCCAGCTGGCGCCGATACCAGCGCTCCCGCACGACGTCCCATCCCTCGTCGTAGCGGCCCCGGTACTTCGCCAGGTAGCCGGGGGGCGCCTGATGGGGGGCGTGGGTGGCGCCGAAGGGGAGGTAGGCCAGGAACGGCCGGTCGGGACGGATCCCTTTGCTGTCACTGATCATCAGCAGCAGCTGTTCGACGAGGTCCTCGCTCAGGTGGTAGCCGTCCTCGGCCCGGGCCGGCGGGTCGGCGCGGTGATTGTCGATGACCAGTTCCGGGTTGAACTGGTCGGTCTCGCCCTCGAGGAAGCCGTAGAACCGGTCGAAGCCCCGTCCCAGCGGCCACTGGTCGAAGGGGCCGGCAGCCGATGAGTCCTGGGTGCGGGCCAGGTGCCACTTGCCCGCGCAGAATGTGACGTATCCCTCCGCGGACAGCACCTCGGCCACCGTGGCCGCGTGGTTCGAGACGTGGCCGATCTGGTGCGGGTACCCGGTGAGAAAGTTGGACAGCGTCCGCAGGCCGACCGCGTGCTGCGACCGCCCGGTGACCAGCGCGGCGCGGGTCGGCGAGCACAGCGGCGTGACGTGGAAGTTGGTGAACTGCACGCCGTTGGCAGCCAGTCGGTCGACGTTCGGGGTGTCGATGTCGGAGCCATAGCAGCCGAACTGGGCGAAGCCGGTGTCGTCGAGCAGGATGATCACAACGTTGGGCGAGTCCTCGCCTGCGTGCGGCGGCTCGCTGAAGCAGGGCTCGGACTCGGCCCGGGTTCGACCGATGCGGCCCTCGAAGGTCGGGATGGGAACGGGCCCTCTGGTCATGGGGCTCCCCTCTCGGTGCAGGTTCTTGTGCATGTTCTCGCGCCGGTGCTCGTGGACGTCAAGGTCGGACCTCTACCCGGTGCAGGTCGTCACCGACCTCGATCGTGCCGTCGAAGTGCTCGGCAGCCAGAGCCCGGTAGGCGTCTTCGTCTCCGGCGGCCGGGGGCGGGAAGTAGTGAGTCAGCACGAGCGTGTCCATGCCGGCCCGCGCCGCGGTTTGGGCGGCCTCGGCCGGTGACGAGTGGTAGTCGAGGGTGTCGAGCACCCGCGGGATGGGTATCGCCGAGACGACTTCCTTGCGGATGACGGTATGAACCAGCGCCTGCGCGCCCTCGCACAGCCGGTCGAGCCCGTCACAGGGCACGGTGTCGCCCGCCGCGACGACCGATGAGCCGCCGTAGTCGAAGCGGAAGGCCACCGTGGGCTCGACCGGTCTGTGGTCGGTCGGAGCGCAGGAGATGCGCACGTCTCCGCCCAGGTAGATCTCACCCTCGGTGGCCTCGATCACCTCCACCGGCGGCGGGTAGTCGAGGTCGTCGTGGTGTGCGATGCGGTAGCCGATGTCGGGGCCGAGCGACTCCCCGATGCCGGCTACTACCCGCCGCGTCCCGGCCGGGCCGACGATGGTGAGCGGGCTCGGCTCGAAGGTGGTGATCCATCGGGTGGTGATCACGTCGTTGAGATCGGTGATGTGGTCGCTGTGAAGATGGGTGAGCAGTACGGCGTTCAACTGCGCGGGACCGACTCCCGCGGCGGCCAGGCGCATGAGCACGCCCCGGCCGGCGTCCACCAGGTACTGCTCGGATCCTCCAGAGACGAGTGTGGAGGGACCCGCCCGCTGCGGGTCGGGTATGGGACCACCGGTTCCTAGCAGCGTGACGGCGAGCATTTGTCCGGGCCTCTCAGTGCGCAGCCGGCGAGCGGACCGTCGACGGGCTCAGGCGTCGGCGGCGTCTAGCGCTCCCACCAGGGCGGCGGCGCCTTCGTCGATCTCGGCCGCGGTGACGTTGAGCATGGGGGTGACACGGATCACGTTGCCGTAGAGGCCTCCCTTGCCGACCAGCAGGCCCCGGTCCCGGCAGGCCTCAAGCACCGCTCCGGCGCGGGCCGCGTCGGGCTCGATGGAGCCGGGATGCACGAACTCCATGGCCTGCATCAGCCCGCGGCCCCGCAGCTCGGCGACGAAGTCGGCCCGCTCCACCGCCGGAGTCAACGCGTCCACCAGCCGCCGGCCCATGGCCAGCGCGTTGGCCTGGAGGTCGTCCTCCAGCACCCGCCGCAGCGTGGCCCGACCGGCGGCGGCCGACAGGGGGTTGCCGCCGAAGGTTGAGAACTGGAGCGCGCCGATGGAGTCGAAGATCTCGGCCCGCCCCACCACGCCGGCCAGGGTGATGCCGTTGCCGACCCCTTTGGCGAAGGTGAGCATGTCGGGCACGATCCCGTGGGCCTCGTAGCCCCAGAAGTGCTCGCCGGTGCGGCCCCAGCCGGTCTGCACCTCGTCGGAGATGAACAGGATGCCGTGGGACGCCAGCACCTTTCCCATGGCCCCGAAGAAGCCGTCGGGGGGAACCGCGAACCCGCCCACGCCCTGGATGGGCTCGGCGATCATGGCGGCCACTTCCCCCGAGGTGGTCATGTCGATGAGCTGCACGAGGTCGTCGACGCACGCTGTGGTGTATGCGTCGTCGTCGAGGTGGCGGAACGGGCTGCGCAGCCGGTAGCCGCCCTGGACAAAGGTGACGTTAAGCCCGGTGAGGCTGGTCGACGACCAGCTGCGGTGGGCGGTGATGGCCTGGGCCGAGAAGGTGCGCCCGTGGTAGCTGTTGCGCATGGCCAGGATCTGGTTGGAGCCGCGGTGCACGGTCGCCATGAGCAGCGCCGCGTCGTTGGCCTCGCTCCCCGAGGGCGTGAAGAACACCCGGGCGTCGTCGATGCCCGATACCCGGGCCACGTCCTCGGCGAAGGCGATCATGGGCTCGCTCAGGTACAGCGTCGAGGTGTGCATCACCTTGGCGGCCTGGTCCTGGACGGCGGCCACCACGCTGCGTTCGGCGTGGCCGATCATGGTGGTGAGCACCCCACCGAAGAAGTCGAGGTAGCGGTTGCCCTCAATGTCCCAGACGTAGCTGCCCTCGCCCCGGTCGATCGAGATCGGGTCGTCGTAGAGCAGATGCAGGAAGCTGGGCAGCGCCGAGGCGTACCGTTCGGCCAGTTCAGCGTTCGTGGTCATGCGCCAGATTATGCCTGCACCAGGCCCGGCGCGTCGCGGGCGCTGCCAGCCGGACCGGGTTGCAACAGGTCGGTGCCATCGAACGTCGAGGCTCATGTATGGGGTCCTGCATAGAACACGATCTCATATGGGCAATCGCGATAGTCTCGGCTGCCCACTGTCGGACTTGAGGCCCAACCGATGGCGATGCCCACCCGCATCCTCACATGCCTGGCCGTCCTGGCCCTGTGCGCCTCCGCATCCAGTGTGGGCAAAGCTGCGGAGCCCGAGGAACCCACACCCGCCATCGCGCCCGTGACACCCGAGCCCGAACCCGGAACCGAACAAGAGCCAGAGCCAGGGTCGGGGTTCGAAGCACTCAACCCCGGGCTCGATGGCGGAGGTGTCATCTCCGCGGGCAGCTACCACGCATGCGGGCTGCGACCTGACGGCACGGTCGCGTGCTGGGGCGAAGTCCCCGACGCTGAAGTTCCGACCGGACCGTTCATGTCCGTATCGGCGGGACTCTTCCACACCTGCGGAATCCGGACCGACCGATCGATCTCGTGCTGGGGCCCAGACCTGCTCGGACCCGAGAACACCTCCGAAGAGGAGTTCATCATGGTGACCGCAGGGATCATGCACACCTGCGGCCTGCGGACCGACCACACCGTGCACTGCTGGGGCTGGAACGAGCACGGACTGACCGACGCACCGGCAGGCGCGTTCATCTCTGTGGCCGCCGGGAGGGTCCACACCTGCGGCCTGCGAACCGACAACTCTGTGGAGTGCTGGGGATTGGACCAACACGGAGCGACAGAGGCGCCGGCCACCCGCTTCACTGCGATCTTCGCGGGCTACGACAACACCTGTGGCCTGAGAGCCGATCGCAGTGCTTTCTGTTGGGGAAGCGACCACTACGGCCAGAACGACACTCCCTCCGGCGAGTTCTTGGCGCTGACAGTCGGCAACGCCCACACCTGCGGGCTGCGAACTGACAACACCGTCGACTGCTGGGGCTGGAACGTGCACGGCGAATCGGATCCGCCGGAGGGTCCCTTCATCGCGATCAGCGCCGGGCAAACCGACAGCTGCGGCCTGCGAGCCGACCGGACCGTCGCATGCTGGGGCTTGACGTTCTCGGGCCAGACCAGCGCGCCCGATGGACAGTTCTCGAGTGTGACCGTCGGCTCGCATCACTCTTGCGGTCTCAGCATTGAGAGAGCAATCGTGTGCTGGGGCGACAATGCGTTCGGTCAAGCCGAAAGTCCCGGTGGGCTGTTCCTGGCCGCGTCAGCCGGACGGGTCCACACTTGCGGCCTCCGGCCGGATCAGACCATTGAATGCTGGGGCAATCAAATGCGCGGCCAGGCGGGCGACCACTTCACGGCCATCTCATCCGGCGGTGAGCACGTGTGCGGTCTGCGAACAGACCAGGCCGTCGAGTGCTGGGGGAGCGACAGTCCGAGCGTGACCGACACTCCCGAGGGGCCCTTCTCTGCAGTCTCGGCCGGGGGCTTCCACACCTGCGGAATCCGAGTCGACCAGACCGTCGCATGCTGGGGCGAGGACCACAGCGGTGAGGCCAGCCCTCTCAGCCGGTCTTTCACTGCTGTCTCTGCCGGGACGTTCCGCACTTGCGGACTTCGAACGGACCAAACCATTGAATGCTGGGGCGACGCCAGTACCGGTCAAACCGACGCGCCCGAGGGTCGGTTCACGGCCGTTGCCATGGGCGGTGGCCACTCGTGCGGACTCCAGACTGACCTGTCGGTCAGATGTTGGGGCTCGAACAGCTACGGGCAGGCGAATCCACCTGACGGGCGCTTCATTGACGTCGCGGCCGGGGGGTCCCATTCTTGCGGGTTGCGAAACGACTACACCATCGCTTGCTGGGGCAGCAACGTGCCTGACGGGCAGTTCGGCCCCGAACCGCATGTCGACATGCCCCAACCAGAGCCCGAGCCCGAGCCTAGGCCGGACCCCGAACCCGACCCCGAACCAGAGCCCCTGCCGGACCCAGAACCCGACCCCGAGCCCGAACTAGAGCCCCTGCCGGAACCACCGAGCCCTCTGAACCCGGAGATCGACGGGGGCGGGATCATCTCAGTCGGTGGGTTCCACACCTGTGGCGTGCGCATCGACGGCACGATCACATGTTGGGGGGAGAACCCTCACGGCCAGACTGATGCGCCAAGCGGCTTGTTCGAGTCGGTAGCCGCCGGCTACGGCCACTCCTGCGGATTGCGGATAGACGGCACAGCCACCTGCTGGGGTCGGAACGACGAAGGCCAGTCGGATGCACCTGACGAGCAGTTCCAGGTGCTTGTGGCCGGCGCGTACTACTCGTGCGGGCTTCGGGCCGACAATTCTGTCTCCTGTTGGGGCCTGCTCGACGCTAGCCACGTGCCCGAAGGTGAGTTCGTCAGCATCTCGGGCTCAGACAAGCAGGCCTGCGGGGTGAGGATCGACCAGAGCGTCGAGTGTTGGGGGTCCAAGTGGGAGGACGCTCCGGGTGTACCCGACCTGGCGTTCAAATCTGTGACTGCCGGTGCGGAACACGTATGCGGCTTGACGGTGGACGGCGCCATCGAGTGCTGGGGACGGAGCGAGCAAGACGAGACGGAACCGCGATCCGGAGAGTTCGCTGCGGTCGCGGCCGGCGACAGGCGCACATGCGGGTTGCGGGTCGACGGCACCATCACATGCTGGGGCGTTGACTGGCACGGTGAGACCATTGCACCGGCCGGACAATTCGTCGCGATCTCGGTCGGGGACTTCTACTCCTGCGCGGTGCGGCCCGACGGCACGGTCACGTGCTGGGGCGGGCCCTACACGGGCCGCACCAGCCCTCCCGACGGAACGTTCACTTCCCTCTCGTTGGGCATCTTCCATGCCTGCGCACTGGGAACCGACGGCAGCGTCTCATGCTGGGGCAACAACACCTACGGTGAGTCCGACCCGCCCGACGGCGACTTCATCGCCGTGTCGGCAAACAACGACTACACGTGCGCGCTCACTGCCGACCGGACGGCCGAGTGCTGGGGGGATGACACCTTCGGAGTCATCGAGGCTCCGGGCGGGACCTTCGAGACGATCACAAGCTCATACTTCAATGTGTGCGGATTGCGCCCCAGCGGCGCTGCGGAATGCTGGGGCAACAACACTCACGGCCAGTCCCTCGCTCCGAGCGGCGCGTTCCAGGCCCTTGCCGTCGCCCTCGAATACACGTGCGGGTTGAGGCCCGACCACACTGTGGCCTGCTGGGGCGGACGTTGGGCACTAGGACCGGATCGGCCGGAAGGGTCGTTCAGTGCCATCGCCACGAGTCGCTTCTACGCGTGCGGGCTGCGATCCGGCGACATCGCCTGCTGGGGCAACCTCAGCGACGGCCGGTTCGATGGCCCCGACGGACCCTTCACGGCGCTCGCGCTGGGCGACCGCCACGTCTGCGGCCTGCGGGAGGACGGGACCGTGGCCTGCTGGGGAAGCAACACCTACGGCCAGACCGACTCCCCGACCGGCAGATTCAGCATGATCTCCGCCGACGCCTACTACACATGCGGGCTCCGCGTCGACGGCACGGTCGATTGCTGGGGCCGGGACTGGTACCAGCAGACGGACCCGCCCACCGGGCAATTCAGAACGATCGCGACCAGCTTCGCGTACGCGTGTGGATTACGGACCGACGACACCATCGCCTGCTGGGGGACGGCTACGCCGGCTGATCGATTCGGAACCCCGACGGTCGAACCCGAACCCGAACCAGAGCCGGAACCCGAGCGCCCGAGCCCCTTGAACCCTGCGGTGGACGCCGGCGGCTTCATCTCCGGCGGCGATCACTTCACGTGCGGGCTCCGCACGGACAGCACCGTCGAATGCTGGGGCAGCAACACACACGGGCAGACCGCCGTCCCCGATGGCGAGTTCACCGCGGTCACCGCTGGCAGCGTCCACGCCTGCGGATTGCGCGCCGACGGCACCGTTGCCTGCTGGGGAGGCAACGACAGAGGCCAAGCAAACCCGCCCGAAGGTCAGTACACCGCTGTGGCCGCGGGAGGCGACCACACCTGCGGGATAGGTACTGACGGGACGGTCACCTGCTGGGGATGGAACTACCA
>VYFQ01000025.1 GCA_009842325.1 Acidimicrobiaceae bacterium
CCCCACGGGTGCGCCCCGCCGCCCACAACCCGACCTCCCGCCACCACCCAGCCGCCAACAACCACGACCAGCCGGCCGGTCATCATCTTTCCCCCCTGCTTCCCGAACTGCCCAACGCCGACTACATCGCCTCCCACTACCACCGCGAAACCGGTGACAACCACCACCAGACGACCGGTGACAACCACCACGAGGCGGCCTGCACCCACCACGACCAGACGACCGGTGACAACCACCACCAGACGACCGGTGACAACCACGACAAGACGGCCGGTGACAACCACCACCAAGCCGCCCGCGCCCACCACCACCCAGGCCGCCGGCAATGACCCGGGCTGCCAGTCCTGGGCGTGCAACGAGATCAACGCCGGCATCGAGAACGGCTACCTGCCCGACGACTACAACCCCGACGAGGACACCGGCGCCGAGGACCTCCTGGCGATCATCGAGCGCTACGGG
Organism: Acidimicrobiaceae bacterium; assembly: GCA_009842325.1. GTDB lineage: Bacteria > Actinomycetota > Acidimicrobiia > Acidimicrobiales > Aldehydirespiratoraceae > Aldehydirespirator. Next base: position 460 of record VYFQ01000025.1, read on the forward strand.
GAACACAACCCCGGCTTCGACGCCGACGCCGCCGTCGGGACTCTCCCCGAAGAGGGCAGCGCCGACCGCGGGGACATGTTCATCGCCATAGCGATCGGGATCGGCCTTGACGTCGACCCCGAGGCGGACCCGTTCGAGGTGGCCGACGAGTTGGCCGATCTGGGCATCCTGCTCGGCCACGACGGCGACGGCGACGGCGTCACCAACCCCTACAGCCGACCCGACGCCGATCCGGACTCGACCATGACCAACGCCCAGCTCGCTGCGCTCCTGGACCGCATCCCAACCGACGCCGGCGAAGACGACAGAGGGAGCGGAGGACCCGGCGGGGGCGGCGAGCCCGGTGGGGGCGGAGGCAGCCCGCCCAGCAGGGGCGGCGACGACGAGGAGCCGTGCACGACGGGTCTAGGACTGACCGCCGACGACCGCTCGCGGTTCGTGTCGCAGTTGACGTGGACGACACTGGTGAGTATCGAGCCTCGGGGCGAGTCGGACAGGCCCTGGCCTCCTCACCCCGAAGTGCCCGGTGGTAGGGAGTACCTGCTGGTGGCCGGATCGCCGGTGTGGCCCGTGCTGGACCCTGACGCCTTGTGGTACGTCCCGAGCGACGACGGCTGCCTGTGGCAGGCCGTGCGCGTGCAGACCCGGCTTACGCAACTGCTGCCGTGGAGCGCCCGACACCGCTCCATGATCGAGAACGCCGGCGAGGCCCGGCCCGGCGCGGGATTCGGCACCTACCTGAGCCGCTGGGACAACCTGAGCCCATCCCAGCAGGCGCAGGCCGAACGGCACCACCGCAGTCGCGACGTGAACGCGTCATGCGACATCGCCACGGCGATGGCCGCGGCCGACTCCTACAACCGCTGCCGGTGGGAACTGGCCACGCCAGGGGTGTGGTCCTGGCAGGCGAGCGCCTGCTTCGAGGGAGTGGGAGAAGAAGGCGCCACCTTCCGCCGGTGCGCCACTCTGGCCGGAGGCGTCGAGTGGTTCCTGGGGATCATCGACTACACGTCGGGGATCACGCTGCAGAGCGATCCGGTCGGATCGGGTTCCGAGCGTCCGCCCCTGTCGCAGGTCGGTTAGGAGGCGCAGATGGCCGGAACATCAGCGCCAATGTCGGGGCAGGCCCGGCGCTTCACGGCCGCGGCCTTGATCGTCGTCGTGGTGGTGCTCTCGGTATGGCTGTTCGGCCGTCCCGAGCCCCAGCCCACCGTGCACGTCGTGGCCGCGGCCGAGGACTGGCCGGCCGGACGCGCGCCGGGCGAGTTCGTGACGGTGGAGATGCCCGAAGCGTCCGCCGCGCTGTTCGTGACCGCCGATCAGCTGGCCGATCACGTGCCTGCGGTAGCGGTGCCGGCGGGCACGGTCGTGTCCGGGACCATGCTGACCGACTCCGTCGTGCCGGCCGCCTCGGACCTGTCGGCGGCTCTGCTGGCGGTGGCGGTGGACCGGTCTCTCTGGCCCGACCCGGGACCCCGGGCCGGAGACGCCGCTGTGCTGGCCGCGCAGCCGGGCGGTTGCGCCGCTGCGGTGCTGCCTGTGGTGGTCGCGGGCGAGGGCACGGTCGTGGTCGAGGCCCGACCGCAGTTGGCCTCCGTCCTGGGTCCGACGGTGTGGTGGATATGGGAATCGCCTCCGGCGGGCTGGCCCGGCTGCCCGGCACCGGCACCGCAACCGGGCGAAGGGAGGTCCGACGATGCTGATGGTCTCAGCTGACCGCTGGCTCGACCCGCAGGCCGCCGGCTGGGTGGTGCGCACCATCATCGAGGGAGTGCGCTCCTCGGCCGCCGACCTGGTGGTGGGCGAGTCGCTTGCCGACCGGGCCCTGGCCGCGGCGCCTCACCGGGCCTCGCTCGTGGCGTTGGACCCGTCCGAGAGCGACAGCGTGCAGCGCACCACCGCGGCCGCAGCCGCCGGAGTGGTGTGGGTGACCGCGGGCTCGGGCCGCGGCCTGCGGGACCGGTTGCGCCTGAGCGCCGGTCCGGCGACCAGAGTGCCGTTGGCTCTGGTAGTGGTCGCGGACCACGCGGTGGATACCGCCGAGCTGCGACTGCTGGGCGGCGCCCAGGTAGTGCGAGCAGTGCCGTACGCGCCCGCCAGACGCTCGGAGCGGGCACTGCGCCGCCTGGGCCGCTCGCTGGGCTCGTTGGCCGCCGCGCCACAGCGCATGGACGGCGCCGACCGGGCAGCGCGCCGCGAGTCGGCCGCCTCCGCGGCCGCCGGCCGGCTGCGGGAACTGCTGGGTGAGGACGGGGTGGAGGAGTTCCAGATCCGGGGCGGCGAATCGATGGTGGTCGAGTTCTCCAACGGCGAGCGCCAGAGCCGGTCGTCTCCGTTCTCGAGCGACGACGAGATGATCGGGGCGTGCCGGTTCCTGGCCGCCTACGCGGGCGAGCGGCCCCAGCGCTTCGACGAGCTCGATCCCCGCCTCGACACCCGCATCGGCGACCGGTGGCGCCTTCACGCCGAGGCGTTCGTGTGCTCGCCGCCGACGCTGGTGCTCCGCAGCAACCTCGGCGGCCAGCGCACGCTGGCCGAGTTGGGCCTGTGCAGCACCCAGCTGGCCGATGTGCTGGTGGAGGCCATTGCCGGCGACATGCGAGCCAACGTGGTGGTCGCGGCGGCGATGGGAGGCGGCAAGACCACGCTCTGCCAGGCGCTTCTGGCGCAGGTGCCGTCCGAGGAGCGCATCGACACCATTGAGGACACCCCCGAACTGAGGCTGCGCGAGTACGGCATCCATCCCAACGCCTACGAGCGGCTCACCCGAGACGCCAACAACGACGGCGTGGGCAAGCACTCCATGGCCGACCACGTGCGTGACGCCAAGCGGGCCAACAGCTCCAAGCTGGTGGTGGGCGAGGTGAGGGGCGAGGGCACCATGGCCCTGCTCGACGCCATGTCCTCGGGCCTGGACGGATGCCTCGTCACCCTGCACTCCCCGCCCGGCGACGGGGTGCTCGAGAAGCTCACCGCCTACGCCACCTCCGAGGGAACCGACGAGGCCCTGGCCCGCCGGTCGATCGCCATCGCGGTGCACTTGCTGGTGTGGATGGGCCGCAACCACGCCGGTGAGCGGGTCATCGCGGACGTGACCCAGATCACCGGCACCGACGTCGACGGCACGATCCAGACACGCTGCCTGTGGCGCCTCCACCCCGGACAGCGCTGGGCCACGTCCGAGGCCTCGCCGGTAGGCCGCATGGCCGCCATCTACCGATCCGCGGGGGTCGAGGTCGACTGCGCCGCCCCAGAGGCCGCCCCGCGCCGGCCCACCCTGCAGCTCGTTGGCGGCAGGGCGGCCGGCCGCGATACGGCCACCACCGAGCGCAACGGAGCACCCCGATGAGCACCTCGGGATGGGTCATCTGTGCCGGCGGCTCGCTGGTGCTCGCCATCATGCTGTGGCCCGCCGACGGGACCCGCTGGTCGTTGCGGGCGAGGGCGGGTCGGCGCCGACAGGCTCGCATCCCGGCCGAGCTTCCCGCTGCAGCCGCGGCCGGCGCCTCCATGATCGCCCTCGACCTGGCCGCCGGCCACGCGGCCGCGGCCGCGATCGGCGCGGTGGTGTGCACATCGGCGACGAAGGTGCTGGTGTCGTCGAGGCGGCGGGTCGCCACCGCCGAGGGGGTGGCCCGATTCGCGAGCGTGCTGGCCAACCAGGCGGCGGTCGCGGTGACCGCCTCCGACGCGGTCGCCCGGGCCGCGCCGCTTGCGAGCGGACCCGTGGGCAGGGCGGCGGTGGCGATGGCCGCCGACTGCGAGAGCCTCGGGGTGGACATTGCGGCCGAGCGGTTCGCGGCCCGGGTGCCATCCGCGGTGGCCGCTTCCCTGGCCGACCTGGTCGCCGTCTCGGCCGAGGGCGGCGGGCGCTGGGCGGAGACCGTGACGGTGCTCGAAGCGGAGGCCTCCCAGACCGCGGCGACGGCCCGGCTGTTCCATGGCCGCGTTGCGGTTGCCATGCCCACGCTGGCCCTCGTGGTGCTGCTCGGCGCCGGGCTTGTTGCAGGCGCCGGACAAGTCGCCACCGATGTCGGGGCGTGGCTGGCCGGCACTCAGGGAGCCGCGCTGTTGCTGGCCGGAGCGGTCGTGACAGCGGCGTTGAGTGCCCGAGTCCTGCTGCCAGCCCGATCGGCCGCGGGAAACGGGGGGCTGCAATGACATCGCCCCCGGCTCGCATAGGCCTGCGGCTGGCCCCCCGCTCCGCTCCGCCAGCCGTGCCCGGCGGTTCGCAATGATCTGGCTCACGGCCATGTCCGGTGCGGGGGCGGCGCTGCGACTGGTGCTCACCGGCCCGCCCCGAATGGCCAACACTGTCGAGCTCGCAGCCGCGGGATGGCCCCCGGCGAGACTGCGCGCCGCGTCGCTGACAGCCACGCCGCTGATCGCGGGCGTGACCTTGGCAGCCGGGTCGCTGCTCTCCGGTTTCCGGATCGGCGCCATGGCGGCGCTAGCCGTATCGGTGTGGGTGCCGGTGGCCGTAGCGCCGTTGCTGCGCCGGGCCGTGCTGTCGGGCTTCCGGGCCCGCCGTGACGCCGCCCTGCTCGAGTGGCTGCGCCGCATCCGTCTGTTCGTAGCCGCGGGCCGCCCCATCAACGACGCCGCTGTCGAGGCGGCCGAACGGGTGGATGCGCCCGCGTTCGCGCCCGTCGCCACCAGCATCAACCTGGCCTTGGCGTCGGGACGCGACCCGCTCGGCGCCGCGGCGGCGCATTTCGCCGGGTCCGCAGCCGAGACGCTGGTCGGCACCCTGGCTGCGGCCGAGCGGGGCGGCGCGGCGGCCACCGGCCTGATCGACCGGCTCATAGCCCAGGCCGTGCAGGCCCTAGAGGATCAGCGCCGGGTCCGTATCGAGGCCTTGGGCCGCTCGGTGGTCGGTACCGGCACCCTCGTCGCGGTCACCGCCAGCGCGGTCGTGGTGTTCGCGCTGCTGGCCAGCATCCAAATCGGCGTGTGAGCCCCGCTCTTCGCCCCTTCCCGACAGTCACTCAAACCTCGCGAAGGAGACAAAGCTCATGGACTCACCCGTCGCCAAGATCATCATGCTCGCGGCCACCATCGCCATCACCGTGGCAGTTGTGGCATTCACCTGGCAGGTAGTGGGCAACAACACCCCTGATCCCACGGCCGATCCCGCCACCGACAAGGCTCAGATCAAGCACGAGAACCTGTGCAAGGCCGTCGGCGGCAAGTGGACCACGACCCCCGACAAGTGCTCGTAGGCGTCCCGGCGCCAGTCGGGCCGCTGAGCTCAACTCGACGCACCGGCGATGGACACCGCCTTCGGAGCGCTGCGCACCACCGCGATGATCTTTGTGGTGGTGGCGATCAGCTTCGGCGTCTACCTCCACCAGCTGGCCAGGATCACCGCTTCTACCGCCGCAGTGGCCGCGGCTACCGCGGCAACGCGGGTCTTGGACGACAGCGACTGGGACTGCACCGAGACCCACACCGGTTGGACCGACGCCGAGGAGGCCGCTGCCCGGGCCGCGGCGGCCCGGACCGGGGCACGATCGGCCGCCACTGCCACCGGCTACACGCTCAGCGCGGAGCCGTCGTGCACGGTGGTGGCCACGGTCACCGTGGGCGCAGCCGGGGTCCGCAGGTGGCTGGTAGCCACCGCGGTGGCCTGCCGGCCGTCCCGAGCCGCCGATCTAGCCGGCTGGGTGGTCGCGCCGCCGTGCTAGCCGACCCCGCTGCGCCGGAGGGCACAACCGATGGATGAGGCGGTGGCGCTGGTGGTGGCCGCTCCGGTCGTCGCTCTCGCGCTGTGGGCGGTGGCCTTCGTCGGAGGCTTCGCCAATGGCCAGGCCCGTACGGCCGTAGCCGCCGAGTTGGCCGCCCAGGAAGCGGCGCAGGCGGGTGGTCCCGAAGCAGCCGACTCCGCCGAGCGGGTCGCTCTCGGGGCGACGCTCTCCGCTTGCGTCCGGACCAGCGCTGCGCTGGCCCACACCGACGCGGGCCAGTCGGCCGCGGTCACCATCGTGTGCGAGGTGCCGGGCCCGCTGCCGGGCAACCGGGCGTGCTTCACCGGCTACGCCCAGTCCAGGCCGGCCGCATCGGCGCACGTGCGGGTCGCCTGCCCGGCGCCGTAGAGGGTCCCGGATGACCGTCCCGGTGCTGGTGCTGATGCTGGCAGCGATGGTCACTGCCATGACCGCCTCGCTGCGCGACTACGCGGCCCACGCTGCGGCCTCCGATTTGGCCGAGATCCGGGCCGAGCATGCCGCAGCCGCCTTCGTGGCCAGTTGCATCACCCACGAGGGATGCGCGCCCCCTGAGACCGAAGGCATCGAGGCATGCGCCGTAGCCGATTCTGGCATCGTCGTGTCGGCGCAGGTGGCGTGGACCCCGGTCCTATGGAAGGGCCTGATGCCGGCAACCGCCGACCGGGCAGTCGCCTACGACGAAGGGGTGGGCGCCGGGATCAAGACCCGTGCGGTCGCCGCCCTCGACCCCTGCTGACCCGGGGCGTCACTGTGACTGGGCTGATTGCCGTCCGCTGCGGTCTGCTGCGATGGCCGCGTTGAGTCCGAAGATGAGCGCCATGCCGCCTGCGAACAGAACAGGCTGGTAGATGGGGTCGCCTGCGATCGTCAGCCATATGGCCGCCAGCGCTGGCGACGCGTAGAGCAGGCTGTTGACGCGGGTGTCGGCGGTGACGATGTTGCCTGCCCGGTGCAGCAGGCGGGCGCAACCCATGATCAGTCCGGACGCTGCCCCGAAGGCCGCGGAGCGGGTGGCGCCCAATCCGCCGAAGGCGAACGTCAGCCCAACCGCGGCCGCGATCGGGATGCTGACCGCCGAGGCGGCGAACGTCGACCACCACAGGGCGACGCCGTACTCCTTGACGGACACAGCCCTGCGTCCATCGCGCCGGGCCAGAGCGCAGCGGTCGCCGTAGATGATCCCTGCCGATGGCCGCACGGCGTATGTCGCCGTGGTCAGCACCCCCAGTACCAACCCGACTGCCGTGTTCTGCCATGAACCTCCATCGAGTTGGCCGGGGGCCGTCTGACTCCAAATGACAGCGGCCACTGCGATCGGCAGCCCGCACATCATGGTGGCGCTGCGGGTCGAGATGCTCCTCCTGCTGCCGCTCCAGCGCGCGATCAGAAGCGACTGGGGCACGACATCGAGGCCGTCCGAGAAGCAGGAAAGCACCACGAGCGGCAGCAGGGCCGCCGTGCCGGCATACAGCAGGACATTGGGTGCGGTGATCAGAAGCAGCGCCAAGAGCACGCCCGGACGAGGGCCTGCCATTGCGACGGGGGGAAGCGCCACGAGTCGTGCTGGACGCATCGCCTGGAGCGGACCCACTCCCAGCGCGGGCCTAGCCGTCACGGCCAGAGCGACCAGCAGCATCGTCGCGCAAGCAGACTCCATGAGCGTGCCCAACACCAGCACGGAGAATCCGTCGCCCGCATACCGGATCGGCAGCGGGATCAGCGAGTAGGCAACGGCCGCCCCGGCGATGCACGCCGCACCGAGCGCGTTCCGGCGACGCGGCTGCATCAGGACGCGAAACCCACGGAGCGCTGGGCCGGCTCGACGCTGATCTGTTGACCCTAGCCCAACCAGTTGCGGCCACAGCTCAAGCCCACAGTCGCCATCCAGCGCTCTAGACCAACGACCCAATTCGCTGAGATAGCCTCATCGATGTCCAAGACGGACCTGGCCGAATTACGCGCCAAGTTTCGTTCCATCCCGCCCGAGTAGCTCAGTTCGGCAGAGCAGCTGTCTTGTAAACAGCAGGTCGCAGGTTCGATTCCTGTCTCGGGCTCAGAAGACAGGCCTAGTTTCCTGAACGAGTTCCGTGAACCGTGGTCCAACGGTGGAACTCGTTCTGTGTTCTTGTGACGAAGAGAAGGAGATCATCATGCCGCGGAAGAAGCTTGCAATCGATGAGGCGACCCGTTCGAAGGACCTCGCCGGCAAGACCTACATCGTCACCGGCGCGAACTCCGGCATCGGCCTCGAGACCACCCGCCAGCTCGTCAAGCAAGCAGGCCATGTGGTCATGGCCTGCCGCCGGACCGAGGCCGCGGAGGAGGCGGCTCGGAGCTTCGCTGGCCTCCGCGGAACGTATGAGGTCATGCGGCTCGACCTCGCTGACCTCCAGTCGGTTCGCGAGTTCGTCGCCGCGTTCACCGCCAAGCACGACCGCCTCGACGGGCTGGCGTGCAACGCCGGCATGGTGAACATGCGCGGTGACCTCGAGCGCACGAAGGACGGATTCGAGTCGACCATCGGAGTGAGCTACTTCGGCCACTTCCTGCTGACCGAACTCCTCCTCGACACACTCCGGGCGACCGCGCCCTCGCGAATGGCGATCGTGTCGTCGGTCGTCCACGCCGGAAGCCCCAAGAACCGGCCGCAGCTGGTACTCGACGACCTCAACTACGAGCGGCGCGACTTCAGCAACATGCGCGCCTACTGCGAGGCGAAGGTGGCGACGGTCCTGTACGCCAAGGAACTCGCCGAGCGGCTGGCGGGCACCGGCGTCTCGACATTCTCCGTCCACCCCGGATGGGCCCGTTCCAACTTCGGGTCAGGCGCCAGCCTGCCGATGCGTATCGTCATGGCGATCATGCGCCCCTTGACCCGGTGGGTGTCCGACAGCAGCGAGGAGTCGGCCCAGACCACACTCCACTGCCTCTTGTCCGACGACGCTTCCCGGCACTCCGGCGCCTACTTCAGCCAGTGGAGCATCCTCTACCGCGACAAGGAGTGCCGGGCCGGTGGCTGGCCCATGGAGACCCCGAACCCGAACGCCAAGAACATGGACACCGCCCGGCGGCTCGTCGCCACCAGCTACGACCTCGTCGGGCTGGACAAGCCCTCATGACCTAGCCGGGGTCACGGACTATCGAATGGCCCAGTTGAAGGGGGCTCACCCCGCGGCCGGGATGCGGGTCACGCTGGCACCGTCGATAGCAAGGCCGCGGCGAAGGCGGACGCGGTCGCTTCCAGGGGCACTCTGCCGCTCTGGATGACCTCGACTCGCGACGCGTTCATGTGCAGCTGCAGGACTGTTGTGTGCGGGCTGGCGAACGGATCGGCGCTGTGTTCGACGAGCGTCACGGGACAGCGGACCCGGTTGGCGGCGTTCTCCATCCGGTACCGTCCGACGGCTCGATGGCCCGCTGCAGGGTCGTCCGCTCGAAGGGCGTCACTGACGAACCGGGTCAGCTGATCGGTTCTGCCGCCATAGAAGGGCGCTCGCTGGTTCCACAGGTCCAGCAGATGTGAGCCGTCCGACCGGGGCTCCACGGTGTCGATCGGCTGCTTGCCGGCCCGACGCGCCCGCTCGGTGCCATCGATCCACGGCGTCGATGACAGGACCAGGCAATTTACGAGGTGTGGATAGCGGGCCGCCAGTTCGACGGCCACTACCCCGCCGGTGTGATGGCCGCACACCGACACCGGGCCGCGATCCGACTGCTCGATGACAGCTGCCGCCGCGGCGGCGTAGTTCTCGATCGACGGTCCGTCCGGATGCTGGTCGGAGGATCCCATGCCTGGGAGGTCCATCGCGATCATGTGGAGGCGGTCTTCCAGCGCGATCATCACCTCGCGGAACTCGTCCCAGCTTCTCGGAGTCTGGTGGAGCAGCAGCACGCTCGGGCCCCGGCCCGCCTCCGCCAGATGGATCTGGCCTGACGGTCCGTCGATGTAGCGCCTGACGATGCTCATCCGTCACGGGTGCCGGGAGATGAAGTCGATGCTGAGGCGGTTGTACTCCTCGGCGTGCTCGTGCTGGGGCCAGTGCCCGCAGTTGTTGAAGATCCTCAGCTCGGATCCCTCGACAAGCTCGTGCATCCTCTGGGCTTCGGGCACGTCGCCGAAGGGGTTCTGGCTGCCCCAGACGATCAGCGTGGGAGCGGCGATGCGTTGTAGGCGCTCGGGTCGCATGAGGTTGCGCTGACGGACGTCCATCTCTTGCAGGCACAGCAGGTTGTGGAGGTTCCGCTGGAACTCGGGCTGGTGGTAGATGCGGTAGCGGATCTCGACCAGTTCCTCCGAGACGTCCCGCTCGCCGTCGTGCATCAGCAGATGCAGGCGGTCACGGGTCAGGGCGACATCGTCTTCAAGGGCGGCTCTGGTCGTGGTGGCCTTGATCCGTTCCATCACCTCGGGATTGGCCTTGGTGCCTCCCGCCGCCACGAGCTGGAGGGTCTGGACCCGATCGGGCTGCTCGCTGGCCAGCCATCCGGCCGTCCATCCGCCGAGTGACTCGCCGACGAGATGGGCTCGAGCGATGCCCATAACGTCCAGATACCCGACCAGGTGTTCCACGTACCGGGGGATCTCGTAGGGGTAGTCGGGCTTGGCCGTGTAGCCGTGGCCGAGGGCGTCGATGGCGTGGCAGCGCAGACCCGCGGAGACGTGGGCCACGAAGTTGCGGGAGAAGGCCTCCAGGTGGCCGCTGGTTCCGTGGAGGAACACCACGTCGGGCCCTTCACCCGCGATGAGCGCCCTCGTCGGCACGCCGGCGGCTTCGACGGTCCTCACCTCGAAGTCGATGCCTGTCAGATCAGTCCAAACGGTCACGGTCGTCCTCCTGTTCGCTCGACGGATCGTCGGGGGTGAAGACCGCGACGGCCATCCCGGTGAGCCATTCCGGCACGGCCGAATAGGACAGGACGTCGCCTCTGGCCGAGCCGACCGCGGCTCGCATGGCAAGCCACGCTCTGATCTCATTGCCGCCGTTGCCGGCCGCGGCTACGAGTGCTCGGTTGTTGAGCTGCTGGGCGAGCGCCTCGTGCTCGCCGGCGACCAGACGGTCCAGGAACGCCCGGTCGAAACCGCTGTTGATGACCGCGGGCGACTCGAGGATGATCCGGCGCCGGCGCGACTCGTTCGTGGACCAGCCGGTGCGGGCTTCCCGCCACGACTCGACAAGGAACCGGTCGTCGTCGGTGCTGGGGCTCGACCAGTCGGGGAAGGGCAGGGTGTGGCTGAGGCCGCCCGTGCCGACAACCGCCACTCGCCTGTCGCCCGGCAGCGCGTGGGCGGCGGACCCGAGCGCGTGTCCGAGCCGGCAGGTCCTGAGCAGGGTCGGCAGCGGCGGTGCGAAGACGTTGATGACGACGGCCACCACGGGAACGCCTTCGGGCAACAGGTACTGGATGGCGTGGCTGATGCCGTGGTCCACCATCAGCTCGGTGGAGAAGGCCATGTCGATTCCATCTTCGACGAGCCGCTCGCAGAGTCGCAGCGCGGCCGGCGGGTCGGTGGTCTGAGGACCGGCCGGAGTACCGTGCTCGCCCACGCTGATCAAGTCCCCCACCCCGATCGTGAAGGCGGGCATGAGGTCCAGGCCCGCGCCTCTGAAGTGGTTGGATCCGACTATCACCGCGATGTCCGGCACCCGTCGTTCGAGCTGTTCGCGGGCGTCGCGCAGGGCGTCGCGGAATTGACAGGCCCGGTCGAGGTGGGCCACCTCGTCCCAGCGGGTGTTCATGAGCGTGGTGTGCGACGCGCCCACACCGAGCACGACCCGGCTCATGTGTCGCCTCCGAAGTAGCCGAAGACGGTCCGTATGAGGAGGCGCGACAGGGCGACCTGGTCGCCGGGCGCGACCGCGTTCATGCCGTACTGGAAGTCGACGTCGACGCCGGGCTTGGAGACCTTGGGAAGGCCGACCCGTGCCGTGGGGATGCCGTCGGCGCGGAGGATGTTGGCGTCCGTGGCACCGGACAGGCCCCGTATCGGCTGGTGCAGCTGGCCGGTCTCGGCCTCCCAGGACTTGACAGCCGCCCGCACGACCGGCTCCGACGGATCGGTGCACGTGCCACCGATCGCAACCGTGCGGGTCACGGTGGCGTCGATCCCGGCGGCAGCCGCTCGCCGGTCGACGCGTTCTGCCAGCGCCCGCTCGGCCGAGTCGGCGTCGATGCCGGGAGGGATCCGCAGATCGACGGTGAACTCGCATGTGCACCCGGTGAACGCGGCCGCGGAAGGGTCTCCCCCTCGGACCGCGGCCACGATGCCCTGCGGCCGGTTGAACTCATCGGATCGAACCTCGGCCCATTCTTCGATCCAAGACTCCACATCGAGGATCAGGTCGGCCGCGCCAGCGATGGCGCTGCGGTACGGGAGCAGGTGGCGGCTGCCGGCATACGTGTGGATGCCCGACACCCGCACGGTGAACCAGGCCAGGCCGACCTCGCTCCACGACACCGCCCAGCCGGACTTGGCGATCACGGCCGCGGCCGGGCGGACGGTGTCGATGAGCGCCTCGCACCCGGCGCCGTGGCCGTCCCGCAGGTGCGGCGCACGCCGGTTCACCGGCATGCCCAGGCATCCGAAGCCGGCGATGACCCGTCCCGGCAGGTCGGCTCCGACGGATGCGAGTGCTTCGGCCGCCATGAGCACGCATGCGGCGTGGCCCTTGGGATTCTGAGCACCCAGCCCGACCATCCAGCCGTGCTCGGTGCGTGCCTCGGGCTCCATGTCGGGTCGGGACTGCGGGCTGGCCCAGGGCAGGCCCAGATCCGGATCCCCCGCGGTGAGCGTGTCGATCGGCGAGTACAGCAGCAGCGACGGGCCGCACCCGTCCGATCCCAGGACGCCCCAGGCGTTGGCCGCATTGGCATCGAGCCACTGGGTGCGGCTCTGCAGGCCGACCGCGTTGAGCGACTCCGCTATCTGCACGGCTAGGGCACCTTCTTCACCCGTCGGCGTCGGCGTGGCGACGAGCATCCCGGTGAGCTCGCGCAGCCGGGACGACGACACCCGGGCGAGGGCATCATCGAGCGCGCTCATGGCTGCGATGGCGGTCGCACGGATCCGATCCAGGTGCCGGTGGTCCTGGTGAGGAGACGCACGAACAGCCGCTTCAGGAAGGACAGGGGGTTCATGACGCGTCGGTGACACCCGGCCGGTCGGCCTGGTCAAGGAAGCCGGCGACCACTGAGTGGAAGTGCTGGGGGCGCTCCTCCTGGAGATGGTGAGACGCCTTGTCCATCACGTAGAGCTGGCCGTGCTCGATCATGCTGGCCAGCATCAGCGGGTAGTCGGGAGTGAGGAAGGCGTCGTGCATGCCCCAGGCGAACAGCACCGGGCAGCGGATGGCGCCCAGTTCGGCGGTGAGGTCCTGCCACTCGCCCCTGGGGCTGTCGCTGCGGGCAGCGAGGCTCATCTCCTCGGGATCGATGGACTGCCGATAGCGGCGCTCGACGGTCTCGTCGGGGATGGCGTCGGGGTCGTACCACTCCAGTGCCGCCATCAGCGCCCGCATCTTGGCCTCGGTGGGGCCTTCGCCGCCGAAGTAGGCGTCCCGGGCCCGGCGACCCCGTCGCCCTCCCTCGGGCAGCGGCGCCAGCGGCCCCCTGAACACCGGCATCGACCCGGTCACGACCAGCGACCGGACGTTGTGCTGGTACTTGGCGGCCAGATTCAAGGCGATGGAACCGCCCCAGGAGTTGCACACGAAGTCGGCCCGCGGCACGCCCAGCGCAGCCAGCAGGTCCGAGATGGTGCGGGCGTGGAAGTCCCACATGGGGCCGCGGATGGTGCGCTTGTCCGACTGGCCGTACTGGAGCAGGTCAACGAGGTGGCAGACCCGGTCCGCCGCGAACAGCGGGGCCACCGCTCCGAAGTCGGTCCAGGCGGTGCAGCCCGGCCCGCCGCCGTGCAGGAACACGGTCGGCGGCCCGGCGTCGCCCAGGGTGATCACGTGGTATGCAACGCCCCCGGCGTCGACCATGCGGCCCGCGGGCTCAGGCCCGATCGGCTCAGGTCCGATCACAGCCGGCCGCCTCCTCCACCAGTCGGCGCCATTCGATCAGCGAGATGTCGGGCCGGTAGAGCCGCTCAGGCGGGGCGTCGGTCTCGGCCACCATCCAATGGTCCTGGCGGGAGAACTGGCCGTGGAACAGCCACCGGATCCCGGCCAGGTACTTGAAGTAGAACAAGGCCCTGGCCAGGCCGGTCTTGAACTGGACCATGACACCCACGTACTTGGTGCGCCCGGCCTCGATCGGGACGTAGAACTCGTAGTGAATGAACTGCGGGTAGGCGATCCGGAGCATCCCCGGAACGGCTAGTGAGGCGAAGCCGGGGAATTCCTGGGACAGGATGTAGGGGTCGTTGCGCTTGGCCCCTCCGGTGTTGCCGAGCATCGAGCCCTGGCGCTGCTTGGGCTTGATCTTCCACCAACGGTCGTTGGACCAGGTGCCGAGGTCACCGAAGTCGGCTTCCCAGTAGCGCTCGTCCTCCACTCGATAGAGCCACCGTCCGTGACGCTCGATGTGGATCCTGTTCCAGGTGGGCATGACCTTGAACGTCCTCCACAACGATGTCCGGTGCAGGTACTTGGCGTGGCCCTCGTCGAACCCGTTCTCGGCGAACAGGCGCCAGTCGCCGCCGCGGTCCTCGATACGTCCACCGACCGCGTAGGGCGGCGGGTCGGCCAGCTCCTCCGGAAGTTGCTCAGTGAGCGGGTGGGGCTCGGCGTCGCCCACGAACACCCAGACGAGCCCCACGGCTTCGGCCGTCGGGTAGGTGCGCACCGCGACCTTGCCGCACATGGGTGAGTCGGGACCGTCGGTGATCACCGCCACGAGCTCGCCGTCGCTCAGACGGTAGGTCCAACCGTGGTAGGGGCACGAGAGAGTGCCGGGAAACTCCTGGGTGCCCTGGCTGAGCTTGACGCCGCGGTGAAGGCACCGGTCGTGCAGGGCGTGCACCGATCCGGAGGGCCCGCGCTGCAGCACGATGTCGTGCCCGCAGACCCGCCGGGCCACCGGCGAGTCGGAGACCTCGTTGGCCCACAGGACCGGGTACCAGTAGCCCTCCAGGCCCGATGCCGCCGCGTCGTAGGCGGGCCAGGTTGACCAGTCGGAGCGGCCCGTGGATCTCTTGGCCTCCTCGGGGCTTCGCCGGGCTACTGCCATCGGTAGGGCGCGATCCGGCTACAGGCGGGGAGCCTGGGCGTGGTGGTCGGTCATGCGCTGGAAGGCTTCGCCCACCGCCGCCAGGGTGCGGTCGGCGAAAGGCTGCCCGATGATCTGGAAGCCGATCGGCATCCCGTCGCCGGCGAATCCCCCGGGAAGGGCGATCGCCGGCAGTCCCGCCGCGTTGACCGGGAACGTGAACTGCGTCGTCGCGGGGATCAGCGGGACACCGCCGAGTTGGACCGCGCCGTGGTCGAGCACCTGGTTGGGATTCACGGGGGAGACGATCAAGTCGACGCCCTGTTCGTCGAACACGTCGAGATAGGCGCGCTCGAACGACATCCGTTGGGCCTGGGCGGCAGCCAGCGCGGTGCCCGGGATCGCAGCCCCGGAATCCATGATCGCCCGGGGCTCCTCGCCGATCAGCTCGTTGCTGGAGGACCGCAGTTCCTCCAAGAGGGCAGCCGACTCGGCGAACACGATGGCGGCGCCCGCGTCGAAGTGCTCGGCGGTGTGGGGCACCCGCACGGTGCGCACCTCGGCCACGACGGATCCGAGCACGTCGACGGCCTCCTCCATCACCGCCCGCACCTCGGGATCGGTCTCGAACCCGTCGAAGAAGCCCTCGTCGGGCACTCCCAGCACCAGGGCTTCGGGCGCTTCAGCAGGCGCGAGCGCGGTGTTGGCCGAGTACGGATCCAGCCGGGAGAAGCCGGCCATGACGTCGAGCAGCACCCCGCAGTCGGCGGCCGTGCGGGCCATCGGGCCGACGGTGTCGTAGGTCCAGGAGATGAGATGGACGCCGTCTCGTGGAACTGCGCCCCTGGTGGTCTTGATGCCGGTC
Source organism: Acidimicrobiaceae bacterium (assembly GCA_009842325.1). Classification (GTDB taxonomy): domain Bacteria; phylum Actinomycetota; class Acidimicrobiia; order Acidimicrobiales; family Aldehydirespiratoraceae; genus Aldehydirespirator. Next base: position 16,207 of record VYFQ01000025.1, read on the forward strand.
GTGCCGCAGCAGTTCGAGGGGATCCGCACCGACCCCCCGGTGTCGGTTCCCAGCGCGCCGAACACCTGCCGGGCGGCCAGGCTTGCCGCGCTTCCCCCCGACGATCCGCCCGTCATCCGCTGGGGGTTCCACGGGTTGCGCGACGCCGGGCACGACACGCCGTAGGCCAGTTCATGGGTGTTGGTCTTTCCCACAATGACCGCTCCGGCGCTGCGCAGGCGGCTGACCACGGTCGCGTCGGCGTCCGGCGTGAACCCCTTGAGCGCTTCGCAGTTGGCCTCCGTGGCAACCCCCTGAGTGAAGAAGAGATCCTTGAGCGCGACCGGGACTCCGTGAAGGGGGCCACCAGCCTCGCCCCGGTCGAGACTGGCCGCGTCTGCTCGGGCCGCGTCGGCCTGGACCGACGCGAACGCCCCGACCGCCGCGTCGGTCTGCTCTATCCGGGCCAGGGATGCCTCCAGCAGTTCAGAGGCGGTCACTGCCTTGGACCTCACCGCTTCGGCCGCCTCGGTGAGGCTCATCTGTGTCAGGTCGGTCATGGGTTTCCTTCCTTTCTTCGTGCTGCTTCCTCAGATCAACAGCCGCCGGGCGACTCGCGCCGCCAGGTCGGGGTCGGCGGCCGGTCCGCTGTCGACGACCTCGCCCTTCTCGAGGACGATGAAGCGGTCGGCGAGCCGCTTGGCCAGCTCGAGGTGCTGCTCAATGAGAAGCACTCCCCGCCCCGCATCTCTCGCCGATTCGATGTGATCGCCCAGCAGGGCGACGTTGGAGGGCTGCAACCCCTCGGTGGGCTCGTCCATAACGAGCAGCGACGCGTCCGTAGCCAGCGCGATGGCGGCGGCCAGCATCTTCTGCTCGCCGCCCGACAGTGTTCCCGTCCTCTGGGAGCCCCGTCCCGACAGCGCGGGACCGAACGCGTCGAGCACCCGATCATGGCTCTCGGAACCGAAGCCGCTGAGGCGAAGGTTGTCGCTGACCGTGAGCGCGCCGAACAGGGCCCGCTCCTGGAACGTGGCGCGCAGACCGGCCCGCACCCGCCGCGAGGGCGGCATCCGCGTTATGTCGACACCGTCGAGGTGCAGAGCGCCTCCGGTGGAGCGCAGCACACCGAGGACGGTCTTCACCAGCGTGGTCTTGCCCGCGCCGTTGCGGCCCACCAGCGCGACGATCTCGCCGCTCGACACGGTGAGGCTCACGCCGTGAAGCACCGGCACTGTGCCGTAGCCGGAGCGCAAGTCGGTGGCTTCGAGGCGCATCAGCGGTCGACTCCCCCGTACACGGCCACCACTTCGGGGGCGTTCTCGACCTCGGCCACGGTTCCGTCGGCCACCAGCGAGCCCCTGGCCAGCACGGTCACCCGGTCCGCAACTGCCCGGATGAACGCCATGTCGTGCTCGACGATCAGCACCGGCAGCCGGTAGTCGGTGTGCACCTCCCGCAGGAGCTCGGCCGCCGCGAGGCTCTCCGCCGCCGTCATGCCGGCGGTCGGCTCATCGAGCAGCAGGACGCGGCAATGCGCCGCCATCGCCATGGCCACCTCCAGCCACTGCTTGTCGCCGTGGGAGAGGCTCCCGGCACCGGAGCCGGCCCGTGCGTCGAGCCCAGTGCGCTCCAGTATCCGCAGCGATGCCGGCAGCACCCGGGCCTCCCAGGCGGCGAAGGTCAGTCGCCAGGGCGAAGGGTCGGCTCCCCAGGCCGCCACCGCGATGTTCTCGGCCACCGACAGCGAACCGATGACCTGGGGTGACTGGAACTTGCGACTCACGCCGTGGCGGGCGAACTCCCAGGCCTTCAGCCCTGTGCAGTCCCGACTGAGCATGATAATCGAGCCGTTCTGGCAGTCCTGCTGGCCGCAGAGAATGTCCAGGAGGGTGGACTTGCCTGCGCCGTTGGGGCCGATCAGGCAGCGCAGTTCCGGTTTGTCCATGGTGAGGGTGACGCCGTCGAGGACCTTGAAGAAGCCGAAGGACTTGTCCACGCCGGTGGCCTCGAACACCGCTGAACCGTTGCCGGCGGCGGTGGCGGGGGCGGTGGCCAGCAGCGGAAGGTCGCGGCTGCGCCTCGGTGGGCGTCCCGCCACTCGCAGCAGGCTCGGGACCAGCCCCTCGGGGACGAGGGCCACCGCCGCGACGAAGATCACGCCGGTGGCCAGGGTCCAGTACTGCAGCCACACGTCGGCGAGCGTCGCCGAGGCGAAGTTGATGGCCAAGGTGCCGATGACGGGCCCGATGATCGTTCCCCGCCCACCGACGAGCGTCCACAGCACCACGTTGGTGGCGAGGGCGAAACCGAAGATCTGGGGCGACACGAAACCGGTCCGGTGCACGTAGAGGGCGCCGGCCAGGCCGGCGACTGCCCCTCCGACGGTGAAGACCCAGACCTTGAGGGCCACCGTGTCGTAGCCGAGCGCCTCCATGCGGCGCTCGTTGTCCCGGATGCCGATGAGCACCGCTCCGATGGGCCTGGTCGCCAACAGGCCGACCAGGGTGATGACGGCCACGGCCACGACCGAGATGAACAGGTCCTGGGTGCTGTCGGACCATTCCGAGCCGAATGCGGTTATGCGTGGGACGTCGGTCAGGCCGTTGAATCCGCCGGTCACGTCGCGCCACTGCTCCGCGACCTGCTCGAGGGTGAGCGACAGCACCAGGGTCAGCAGCCCGATGACGACCGGTGTGGGCCGGCGCCGGAACGCGGCGACGCCCACGCCGGCCGCGACGGTCGCGCCGACCAGTGTCGCCACCAGCAACCCGGGCAGGGTCAGCGCCGGTGCGGCGGTGGCGATGCGGGCGGTGGTGTAGGCCGCGATACCGAAGGGCAGCAGTTGGCCCAGCGAGAGGATCCCTGCGTAGCCCCAGACCAAGTCGAGGCTCACAGCCAGCACGGCGAGGCTCAGGAACAGCGACAGCTGCCCGGCCCGGAAGTCTCCCAGGGTGACGCTGGCGACCGCGGCGGCCGCCGCCGCGGTAGCGCCGTAGCCGAGCGGCCGCTTCACGCCACCGCTCCGGCCGGTGTGGGCCGCCGGAACTGAAGGACCAGCACCGCCAGCGCCAGGGACGCGATCTGGGCCCACACCGCGTCGTAGAAGTGGATGACGCCCGTCTGGACCGCGGCCACGGTCAGCGCCCCCGCCGCCACGCCCCAGAGCCGGTTGTAGCCCCCGACGATCACCACCAGGAAGGCGCCCGGGAGATAGGCGAGACCGGCCTGCGGCTCGACCGCACCGAGCGGCGCCACCAGCGCTCCCGCTATCCCCGCGGTGGCGGCGCCGACACCGAACGCGCACAGATTGGTCATCCCGGTGCGGATACCCGCCGATTCGGCCAGGTCGCGATCGGCGACGATGGCCCGTACCACCAAGCCGAAACGGGACCGGGTGAACGCCAGCAGGGTGGCCGCCACGACCACGGCTGCGATGGCGATGAGCAGGTAGCGGTAGGTAGGGAACAGGACGCCGAAGGCCTCAGTCGCGCCCGGCACCGGGTTGGGGACGCTCTGGAAGTCCTTGCTGAACACCAGCTCCGCGATCTGGCGGAGGCACACCGACAGCCCGAACGTGGCCAGGATCGTCAACTCGGGCTGGCGGTGGATGCGCCGGATCAGGCCCACCTCGATCACCACGCCCAACACGAACAGCACGACCGCGGCCAGCGGCACGCTCAGCCAGTGGTTGAGGCCGACGGTGTGCACGACGTAGGCCACGTACGCGCCGAGCATGACGAACTCGCCGTGAGCCAGGTTGATCACGCCCATAAGGCCGAAGACGATTCCGAGTCCGAGCGCGACGATGGCGAGGATTGCGAAGAGGCTCGCGCCGTTCAGCAATTCGAGTGTCAGCGCGTCCAAGGTCTCGGTCTCCGGTGTCTCGGACGCTCAGGGTTCGAGTCGGTGCGGGCGCTGGAAGAACACAGCGCCCGCACCGGCTCTTGAGCGGCTGCGGTTGCCGGCCGGTTGGGGGCTAGGCCGGGTCGCAGGTCTCGTCGGGCTCCACCGAGGAGAACGACTGCACGATCAGCTGCGAGCCGTCGGCCTGGATCTCAGCCACGTAGATCGGCTGGGACAGATGGCGGCTGCCGGTGATGGCGATGTCGCCTGTCGGTGTAGTCAGCGACAGGCCCTCCATGGCGGCGGCCACCGCGGCGGTGTCGGTGGTTCCCGCCGCGTTGGCCGCGGCCGCGTACAGCAGCGCGGCGTCGTAGATGTGGGAACTGAACGTCATGTGGGGCGGCGCGTCGGCTCCGAAGCGCTCGAAGTAGCGGCTCACGAACTCGTTGTTGAGGGCGCTGTCCACTTCCTTGAAGTAGCCCAGGGTGACCCGCATGCCTGCGGTGACCGCCGGTCCCATCGCTCCCAGGACGTTCTCCTCGTAGATGTTCGCCAGCCTGGGGATGGCGTCCTGGCCGATGCCGAAGTCCACCGCCTGGGTCTCGAAGGCGATGGCGTCACCCCCGACGAGCGCCGGGAAGATCAGGTCCGCGCCCGATCCCGCGATGATCTGGGCCACCGACGAGAAGTCCTGGGTACCCAGCGGGACGTACTCCTCGCCGACCACCTCGCCGCCGGCGGCCTCGATGTACTGCCGCGCCAGTTCGAAACTGCGACGGGGCCACACGTAGTCGTTGCCCAGCAGGAACCAGGTCTGACCGCCGGTCTGCTCCATCATCCACGGGATGACGGGCGCCAGTTGCTGGCTGGGCACCTCGCCGGTGTTGAACATCACCGACGAACACTCGCCGCCCTCATACAGGGCCGCGTAGATGTAGAGCACGTCGGCGTCCTCCGCCAGCGGCTTGGCGGCCTGGCGCGTCGCGCTGGAGTGGGTCCCGAGGACCACGTCAACGTTGTCGGAGTCGATCAGCTGCTCCATGGCCTGCCGGCCGACGGCCGGATCGGTGGCGTCGTCAGCCAGGTAGGTCTCAACAGGCCGGCCGTTGATTCCTCCGGCCGCGTTGATGTCCTCCTCGATGAACTCGGCGATGTTTGATGTGGGTGGACCGAAGAGGCCGGCCGGACCGCTGTTGGAGAACAGGATCCCGATGCGCACCGGCTCTCCCGAGGGCTCGGCCGGCTCCTGCGGCTCAGGCTCGTCGGGCGCCTCGGTCGTCTCAGGCTCAGGCGCCTCGGTCGTCTCAGGCTCGTCGGGCGCCTCGGTGGTCTCAGGCTCGGGCGCCTCCTCCGAGTCGATCGGTTCGGCGGCACCCGTGTCGGTCGCGGCCGTGTCCGAAGGAGCAGCCGGGGTCGCCTCTTCATCATCCCCGCAGGCCGCGGCGATCAGAGCAAGGAGCGCGACGGACGCGGCCACAAACCACAAGCGCGACCGCGAGCGGGAGTCCGATGGTGTTCTCATGACAAAGCCCTCCTATATGTGAGCAGTTATTGACATATTGTCGGATAGGAGGGGCGCGGTCAAGTCCCGCGGGGTCGTCCGTTGAAGGACGACCGACCGGCGCCAGCCTGCTAGGACGCTTGGGTGGCGGCGGGGAGTTCGTCCAGGACCCGGACGCCGGAACGGGTCGCTTCGCCGAGCAGCAACGACTTGAGGGAGCCGCCCCGGGTGCAGCACCGGGGACCGTTGAAGGTGGATCTTCGCAGGCCGCTCAACAGTGCGGTCGGCTCCACTCCCCCGCCGGCCCGGCACGAGCGGGCCCAGGTGTGGATCGCTTCGTACACGCCCTCCGCGGCCGCCGAGACGGGCGGGGAGCAGGACCCGAACCGGTCCGAGTAGCGCCGGAGAAACCCGCGGTTCTCCGACGTGTCGAGCGCGACGAAGTAGCCCAGAGCATTCCAGGTGCCCTCACCGGACTCGCCGAGATGCTCGACCACGGCATCGTCCATGAGCGGGGCGAACGTCCGGATGCTGTCTCTGAGGCCGTATGCCGCGAAGTCGCGCTGGAAGCCGACATGATCCTGGCCGACGAAGCTCGACACCACATGGTCGACGCCGCTCCGCTGGATGGCCGCCAGCAACGGTTCGAAGTTCTGCGATCCCAACGGAAGGTAGCCCTCGCCGGCGATGTGGCCATCCATGCGCTCGATGACGGCCCGCGCCGTTGCGCCGACCGCGCGGGGCCACGAGTAATCGTTGCCGGCCAGGAACCAGCGGGACCCGCCCGTCTGTGCGGCCATGCGCGGCAGTGCTCGGTGGAGCTGGTCCATCGGCGTCTCGCCGAAACGGACGAGCAGTGGATGTTCTGTCGTCGGCTCACTCGTCGGCGTGTAGAGGTAGGGGATGCCCTCCGCTACCGCCATGGGGGCGGTGACCGCGTAGGTGGCCGAGGAATGCATCCCGATCACGGCGGCGAGGCCCGGTGTGCGGCACAGGCGGCGCATGGCAATCGCGCCTACGCCTGGGTCAGTGGAATCATCGCCTACGACCAGCCTGACTGCTCGGCCCGTCACACCACCGTCGGCGTTGACCTCCTCGACTGCGAGTTGCGCGCAGTTCGCAGTCGAGCGACCCAGGATCCCCGCCGGACCTGACAGCGAGATCAGGAGGCCAAGAGGCACCTCCCACAATCCCGTCTCGTAGCCGTCGAGTAGCCCCAACTCGGCGCCGAGGCGAGCCACCTCGAGGTCATCGATCGTCACACGGACCCGCAACCGCGTGCCCCCGCTGTCCAAGGGGTCGAAGCGGCAGACGACACGGCCCGCCCAGGGTGTCTCGTGCATCAAGTCGATGCGGCGGTTCGGTTGGCACGAGAGCACCCGGGCTGTCCCCGGCGACCGGGCCAGGCCGCCGAGGGGAAGCGCCAGGCGGACCAGCGCGCCGGGTGTGAGCAGGGGTGCCTCAGACCCGAACAGCCACCCGATGGCCGCGTCGCCCTGGCCGAAGAGCGCGAACAACTCGCTGGGGCAGGCCTCCAGCCGCAGTTCGTTGTTGAGGACGAGCTCACCCATGAGACCGCGTCTAGGCGCTGCGCTCTTCGACTCGACCCACGGGGACATCCTCCGGAGTGGCCGCGCCCTGCACGGCCGACGCCAGCTGCTCCAGGGAGTTCTGATACACGGAGGTGAGGAAGGCCACCACCGCGTCGGCCGGCGTGGGTGTGACCGAGTAGTGCCGGAACCGGCCGTCGCGCCGCTCCGCCACCAGCCCGGCGAGGCGGAGTATTCGCAGGTGCGACGACACCGCAGTTCGTCCCAACGAGTCGAAGTGCGCGGCGATCTCGCCCGCGGTCAACTCCTCGTGCTCGCCGATCAGGCTGAGGATGGCCCTTCGGGTGGGGTCGGCGAGAGCCGAGAAGATGGCGTCACTGTCGGAGGGGGCCATCACGCCTCCTGTGTCTGTTTGTCAATACTTGCGCACACATGTTGCCACACCGGCGATCAGCCCGCCTCCCGGTCCGGCGAACGCCTCACGCTGAGCTCGTGCTTCTTCACCTTGCCCAGCGACGTGCGCGGCAGGTCGCCGACGAAGATCCACTCTCGTGGCTGCTTGTAGGCCGCGAGCCGCTGCTCACACCATTGCTCGAGGGTCGCCGCATCGGGCGGCGCCCCGGCTTCAGGGACTATGTAAGCCACCGGCACCTCGCCCCAGCGCTGGTCGGGCCGTCCGATGACGGCTGCCTGGGCCACCGCGGGATGTTCGCCCAGTACCCGCTCGACCTCCGCGGGATAGACGTTCTCCCCGCCGGAGATGATTAGCTCGCGGACGCGGCCGGTGATGTAGACGAATCCGTCTTCGTCGAGGCGGCCGACATCCCCGGTCCGGTACCACCCGCCCTCGAAGGCTCGGGCCGTCTCGTCGGGACGGTTCCAGTAGTGGGTGAACAGGTTGGGCCCCCGCAGCCATAGCTCCCCTGTCCGGCCCGGCGCGACGTCGGCGCCCGCGGTGTCGACGAGCCGCAGCTGGCAGTGCTGTGCCGGTCGGCCGCATGAGCCGATCCGGTCCGCGTCGCCGTAGTCGAGCACGACCGCGGTCGGGCCGGTCTCGGTCGCCCCGTAGACCTGCACGACCCGCACGCCGTAGGTGTTGAAGCGCCGGATGAGTTCTTCGGGGACGATCGAGGACCCGCAGTTGAGGGCGCCGAGGGAGCCGAAGTCCTCTGGGGTCAGCGAGCCGCAGCCCAGCAGGGCCTCCATGGCCGACGGCACGAGCAACAAGTGCGTCGGGCGATGGCGGCGCATTATCGCCACGAGGCCGTCGGGTTCGAACCTCTCGGCGAGCACAACCGTTCCGCCGGCGAACAGGCAGGGCACGGTCTGGATGTTGAGTCCGCCTACATGGAACAGCGGCAGGACTGAGGCGACGACCGAGCCGGTGCCGAATCCCTCGTGAGCCACCCCGTTCAGGACGGTGTAGTGAAGCGACCGTTGCGTCAGCACCGCACCCTTGGGCGTGCCCGTCGTGCCCGATGTGTAGACCAGCAGCAAGGGATGCTCCGGTGCGCCCTGCTCCCGAGCGCCCGGTTCAGCGTCAAGAGCCAGAGCGGTGAACGCATCCAGGTCTTCCGGTTCGGTGCCGGCACGGCGGAGCGAGTCCTCGAAGGCCGGCTCGGCCAGCACCACCGACGGCTCGCAGTCTCCAAGCTGGAAGCGAACCTCGGGAGCAGTCAGCCGGTTGTTGACAGGAACCAGGACCGCTCCTAGATGGGCGCAGGCGAAGAGCAGTTCCAGCGTCTCAACGCGATTGAGGGCACACACGGCCACGCGGTCGCCCGCATCCACGCCGCGGCTGCGAAGTTGCGCCGCCATGCCTCGAACCCGGGCCGCCAACTCGGCATAAGTGAGCTGCCCGCGATCGCTGACGACGGCCGTGCGCTGCGGCGTCCACTGGGCCCAGTGATCGATCCAGCCGAAGATGCTCGCTCTCATCGCCGGGCCGCGCCCAAGAGCCGCTATTCCATCCGGGCGAGCGCCACCGACAGGACGGCGTCGATGATCTTGCTGTACCCGGTGCAGCGGCAGAGATTGCCGGCCAAGCCCTCACGTATGGCGGCACCGTTCGGTTCCACGCCGTCGCGCAGCAGCTGTTCGGCGGCCACAACCATGCCCGGCGTGCAGAACCCGCACTGTGCGGCGCCGTGGGTGACGAAGGCCTCCTGCAGGTCGTTCATCATCCGCCCGCGCCCCGCGATCCCCTCGATGGTGGTGATGTCGGCCCCGTCGATCTGTCCGACGGTCTGCAGGCACGACACCACCGATCGGTCGTCGACGATCACCGTGCATGCGCCGCAGTCCCCCGTGAGGCATCCCCACTTCGTGCCGATCAGGTGGAGCCGCTCGCGCAGCACCGACAGCAGGGTGTCGGACGGATCGACCGGCTGGGCCACTGGATCGCCGTTGACGGTGATGCTGATCCTCATGCCCGCTCCCCCGAGGAAGTTACGGCCGACGCCCGACCGTTCACCGGAGCGAGCCCGCCGGACCACAGCCCCGCGGCCCTGGCGTGGGCGATCGACAGGGCTCTCGCCGCCAGTACGCCGGCGACGTGGCGGCGATGCTCGGCCGTTCCGCGGGTGTCGCTGATCGGTTCGCACGCGGCCGACGCGGCCGCGCTCACCGCGCCGAGTCGCTCCGTTGTGGGCGGCGCGCCCGCGAGCAGCGATTCGAGTCCGGGTACCAGCACCGCGGTGGGTGCGACCGCGCCGAGCGCCACCCGTGCCTCCTGGACTGCTGCCTCCCGGCCCGTTCCGTCAGTCAGGACCCAGGCAGCGACGCCAACTCCCGCGAGGTCCATCGCCCAGCGGACCGTCTGGCGCAGATAGCACGAGCCGCTGAGGGCAGGAGCCCGCAGGCGCACGTTCGTCAGGATCTCGCCAGACGCCAGGATCGTGGTCCGGGGCCCGGTGACGACATCAGCGACAGCCTGCCGGCGCTCGCCGGCGGGGCCCCGTATCGCCGCTACGGCGTCGTGGACCATCAGCGGCGGCACCATCTCGGCGGCCGGCGAGGCGGTGCAGAGATTCCCGCCCAGCGTGGCCATGTTGCGGATCTGCACCGAGCCGAGAACCCTGGCCGCCTCCGCCAGAGCCGAGGTTCGGACGATGACCGCCGGGTCGGATTCGATCGCACTGATGGTGGCCGTCGCGCCGAGGTGCAACTCGTCGCCGTCCCAGCGCACTCCCCTGAGTTCGTTGATCCCGGTCACGTCCACCAGCGGCGCCCGCGGGTCGGCGCGCCCGAGCCGGCGGTCGATCACCAGGTCGGTGCCGCCGGCGATGACCATCGCGCCCGGATTGGCGGCCAGGATCGCCACGGCCTCGCTCGCCGACCCCGGCCGGTAGTAGCTGGTCACCGCGCGTTCACGTCCCGCACGAGCTGCGGGCGCTTGTCCACGTGGGAGCGCTCGCCGGTCTCGATCCATCGGCGCAGCTTCCAGGGCCGGATCGGATAGGACCGGGGCCGCACCCCCACCGCGTCAGCCACTGCGTTGGCGATCGCCGCCGGCGGCAGGATGATCCCGCCCTCACCGATCCCCTTGGCACCGAAGGGTCCGAGTTCGTCGGCGGTCTCGATGAGGGTCACATCGATCGGTGGGGCGTCCATGGCGGTGGGCATGCCGTAGTCGTGGAGGTTCGGGGCCGGGAACCGGCCGTCCTCCACGGGGAGTTCCTCGCTCAGCGCGAGGCCGACGCCCATGACCGCACCGCCCTCTATCTGGCCCTCGCAGCTCATGGGATTGATGGCCCGTCCCACGTCGTGCGCGGCCCACAGCCCGAGGACCCGCACCATCCCGGTGTCCGGGTCGACCTCGACCTCGACCACGTGAGCCCCGAAGCCATAGCTCGCGGAGATGTTGCCGACGTAGTTCTCGTCCTGGCGCTGGGTGGGCGGGTCGTAGAAGGCTGAGGTCATGATGATCGAGCTGCCCTCCCGCAGCAGCCGCCGGCGCACGGCCTTCTCGTAGCGGAGGGTTGCGGTGGGCTCTCCGGGCACCGAGATGACCCCGTCCCGGATGGTGAGCGACCGGGCCGGACGGTCGAGCACCTCTGCTGCCCCCTTTAGGAGCTCGTCGCGGGCCTTGGCCGCGGCCATGCGGGCCGCGTTGCCGGCGACGAAGGTGGTACGGCTGGCATGAACGCCCACGTCCCAGGGCTTGACGTCGGTGTCGTCGTGGCTGACGCTGACCGCTTCGAGCGGCACCCCCAGCGTCTCGGCCACGATCATGGCGAGAGCCGTCTCGGAACCCTGCCCGAGTTCCGAGGATCCGGAGATGAGGGCTACCCGTCCCGAGTCGTCGATCTTGGTCATGGCCCCGCAGCCGTCCGATCCGTAGATGCGGGCACCGCCGCCGACGTGCACGTACGCGGCCGCGCCGAGCCCCCGGTGCTGGCGGCGCATCCGGCCGCGGCGCTGGTCCCAGCTGGACTTGCGTCTCACCGTCTCCAGGCACTCACTGAGCCCGCAGGACGTGATCTCCAGGCCTTGGGGGGTCACGTCGCCGGGACGGTTGGCGTTCTTGAGCCTCAGGTCCATCGGGTCCATGCCCAAGGCGTCGGCCAGCTCCTCCATCTGCTGCTCGACCGCGAACGTGGCCTGGGGATTGCCGAAGCCCCTCACCGAGCCGCCGTAGTTCTTGTTGGTGTAGACGACCTTGGCGTTCAGTCGCGACGTGCCGACCCGGTACATGGAGGTAACGGTGTTCATCGCCACCAGCAGCGCGTGCGAGCCCCAGGCGTTGTAGGCGCCGTTGTCAGAGACGACCTCGGCGTGGCGGAACAGCAGGGTGCCGTCGGCGGCGGCGCCCGTTCGCAGCTGGAAGTGGATCGGCTGGCGGGTACGGGTGCCGGTGAACTCCTCCTCACGGCTCATGGCCAGCTTGACCGGACGCCTGGCGGCCCTGGCCAGCATCACCGCGATGAAGTCGTGAGCGTCGATGTCGATCTTGCCGCCGAAGCTGCCGCCCACTGGAGGCTGCCTCACGGTGATGCGCCGCCAGTCCAGTCCGAGGCAGTCGGCCAGCTCCTTGCGGTACATGAACACCATGTGCACCGGGCTGATGACCTCTAGGGCGCCGTCAGCATCGAAGCCGGCGATGACCACGTGCGTCTCGATCGGAGCGGGAGCGGCCTGGGGGCTCGAGTAGCTGCCGCTCACGATCACCGCCGACCGCCGCTCGGCCTCGGCCAGATCGCCGGTCTGGAAGTTCCACTCCATCGACACGTTGCCCTCGATGTCGAGTTCGTCGTGGATCCGGGGAGCGCCCGGTTGCAGGGCCTCGAAGGGGTCATCCACGGCGGGCAGCAACTCGTAATCCACGCTGATCAGGTCGAGAGCGCGCTGGGCGGTCGCCGCGTCCACAGCGGCGACGGCGGCCACCTCGTCGCCGACGCAGCGCACCACCCGGTCCTTGAGAGGGGTGTTGTCGTGTCCGAAGCCGAACGGGCGCTGTGTGACATTGCCCGCATGGATCACCGCATACACGCCCGGCAAGGCCTCGGCCGCGGAGACGTCGACGCTCAGGATCCGAGCGTGCGGGTGGGGGCTGCGCTTGATCGCGGCGGTCAGCAGGCCGCTCAGCTTGAGATCGTCGGCGTAGACGGTGCGCCCGGTGACCTTGTCGGGGGCGTCGAGCTTCGGGATCCGCTTGCCCACGACTGCGTAGTCGGACCGCATTGACCGGCGAGTATGTTTCAATATGTAGTGACATGTCAAACCTATTGCGCCGCGGTCGACCGGGTGCGCCGTGCGCGTTGAGCCGTGACTGAGACTCCGGACCTGAACACACTGTTCCTGCCCCGGTCAGTAGCGGTGTACGGCGCTTCCACCCGCGATCCGTCCAGGCTCGGGAACCGCCTGCTGCGCAACGCCATCGACTCGGCATTGGACGAAGTGAGGGTGATCAGCCCAATCTCTGGCACCGCTGAGGGGCTACGCACCACTCGTTCACTGGCCGGCGGTGTGGACCTGGCGTTGATCTCCGTGCCGGCGGTGTCGGTGGAGGCCGCCATGGCCGACGCCGCGGCCGGCGGCGCGCGGGCCGCGATCGTGCTGACGTCCGGCTTCGGCGAGACAGGCCACGAGGGTCGGGCCGCTCAAGAACGGCTCCGAGCGATCGCTTCCCGAGCGGGGATGCCGTTCCTGGGCCCCAACTGCATGGGAGTGATCAGCTGGCTGGACGGCGGGGGGTGGATGAATGGCTCCTACTTCTGGGACATCGACCTCGCGCCGGGCGGGGTCACGATGCTCAGCCAGTCCGGCGCGTTCGGCGGCATGTTCCTTTCAGAGATGAGCCGGAGGGGTCTGGGGATCTGCCGGTTCGCCAGCCTCGGCAATGCTGCCGACATTGACGAGACAAAGATCCTGCGGTGGCTCGCCCAGGACGACCAGACCAGGGTGATCGGACTGTTCGCGGAGGCGCTGCCCGGAGGCCGCGGCTTCGTTGAGACCGTCCGTTCGATATCTGGCGAGCGACCGGTGGTGGTGCTGAAGGCCGGCAAGACAGCCACCGGCGCCCGAGCCGCCATCAGCCACACCGGCTCCATCGCCGGCTCCCACGGGGCGGCGGCGGCCGCAATCAGGCGAGCAGGCGCGATGGAGGCGCAGACAGCCGATGAGTTCTTCGACCTCCTGGCATTGGCCGCCTCTTCGATGCGGACCCCAGCCGGCCCGCGACTAGCCGTCGTGACGATCTCGGGAGGACCGTCAGTGCTGGCCGCCGACGAGGCCGAACGGCTGGGGCTCGTCCTGCCCCGACTGGCCGACTCGACACTGCGGGCCCTCGAGGCCGTCGCACCCTCGTTCGCGGCGTCCGGCAACCCTGTCGACCTGACCCCGCAATGTTCACCTGAGGCGTACGCGCCCGCGGTGGATGCCGTCTATCGCGATCCAACCGTCGACGGAGTCGTGGTGATCGACTGCGGCCTCGACGTAGGCGAACTTGCGGATGCCGTCGCCGCAGCCCACAAGAACACCAACAAGCCGACGGTGGCTTTCGTAGCCGACACGCCCGTCGTGGCCGGGAGGCTCGTGGCGGCCGGTGTACCCCTGCTGCCCTCGCCCGAGCGGGCCGTGAGAGCCTTCGCGTCACTGATACGACGATCGCCGAGAGGGCTCTCGATGCGCGGGCCGGGCCGATCGCAGACGGAAGCAGGCACAGCTGAGCCCCGAGGCCTCACAGCTCTGACGGAATGGGAGTCCAAGCAGAGGCTGCGAGGCCTTCCCCTGGTTCCGGAGCGTCGGACCAGATCGCTGGCCGATGCCGCCCGCGCCGTCGCGGAGCTGCGAGCCCCGCTCGTCGCGAAGGCCTCCGGCGTCGCCCACAAGTCGGAGCAAGGCCTAGTGAGGTTGGACCTGTCCCCCGAAGAAGTCCTCGACGCCTGGCAGGAGCTTGCCGACGCAGGCGACGGAACCGTCCTCGTTGCCGAGTTCGTCCGAGGCGAGCTGGAGCTCGTTGTCGGTGGTCTTCGCGATCCGCACTTCGGGCCGGCCGTCACGATCGGGCTAGGAGGCACAGCGGCCGAGATCTTCGACGACACCGCCACCGTCCTCGTCCCGCCCGAGCCGGGCGAGGTCGAGTCCGCGACCAGGGCGCTCAGAGGTGCCCCGCTGCTCCACGGCTACCGGGGTGCCAAGCCCATAGACCTCGACGCGCTCGACGCAATCGTCCAAGCCGTGGCCGACGCCCTCGTCGAGCAGGACGAGATCGTCGAGATCGACTGCAACCCCGTGATCATCAGCGAAGGCGCTCCGAGAGTGGCAGACGCCCTAGTGGTCATCGGCAGTTCCGGGCAATAATTCAACTAGTTGATACATTTTGACTGATTGATATAATTCGAATTATTCGTTTGTCTACAGCAGGAGGGATCTGTTGTGTCTTTCGTGCCCAATCTTCGGACCAAGCGCCCCGATGAACCGCCTGTCCAATCGAAGATCGACGTCCTGGTGAACTACCTAGATGTCTTGAACGCGGCCGAGACGGCGGGGGGCCTGGTCACCGGCATCCCCAATCCCAGTTCGTACAAGGTGGCCGTCGTCGGCACCGGCCCGGCAGGGGTGGTTGCCGCCTACGAGCTGCTCCGCCTGGGCGTCACGGTGGACATCTACTCGAGCGATCAGGCGTCGTACCGCTACGGCCGAGCCTTCAGCCACCCGTTCCCGGGCAACGAGGAGTACCTGGCCGAGATGGGTGCCATGCGGTTCCCGCCCTCGGAGGCCGGGCTGTTCTTCTACCTGTCGAAGTTCGGTATCTCCTACAACGACCACTTCCCGGACCCCGGCAAGGTCGACACGCTGCTGTATGTGGACGGCAAGTCCTACACCTGGGCGGCCGGTGGGTCGGCGCCGCCGCTGTTCGACAAGGTGAACGCCGGACTCCACGCCCTGACGACCAAGGACACCACCCTGGCCGACGGAACGGTGCTGAAATCGCCCGAGGCCATAACCGGATACATGATGGCAGGCGACTACGGGTATGCCTTGATGGCGTGGCAGGACTGGATCACCAATTTCGAACACCTGTCCTTCGGTGCCGGTCTCAGCGTCATCTTCCAGCTGAACCCGAACCCGCCGGGCGGTACCAGGTGGACCGACGAAGACATGGAGATCTTCGGGACGCTAGGGGTCGGGAGCGGCGGCTTTGGATCCCTCTACTCGGTCCAGTTCCTCGAGATCTTCCGGCTGTTCGTGAACGAGCTCGAGACCGACCAGAAATTCATCCCCACGGGGATCGCCTCGGTGTTCAACGCCATCGCCACGACGAAGGTCAACGGCGTCTCCGTGATCGACGGCCATATCGCACACGACATCGTGGACATCCAAACGGCCGCCGGCGGGCAGGGTCAGATCACCCTGACCAGCGACGCAGGAACCGCCCAGACCTACGACCGCGTGATCTGGGCCGCACCCAAGTGGGCCAGCCAAGCCAACACGACGCTGGTCGAGTTCCTGCAGACGGCGGTCGGCCCGCCACCCGGGCCCGGCGCGCCGAATGTGGTCTCCGCCGTCAAGGAACTGCACACGATCAGCTCGTCCAAGGCCTTCATCCTGACGCCGAACAAGTTCTGGTTGAAGAACCAAGGCATGCCGGCCAACATCCAGTCGGACACGCTCATTCGCGGCCTCTACTGCCTCGACTACACGCCGGAAGACCCTGACGGTCTGGGCGTCGTCCTGATCAGCTACACCTGGCAGGACGATTCGGCGAAGCAGATCGCGCTGTCGTCGGACAACGAGACCCGGATCAAGCGGCTGGTCCAGGACGTAGCGCAAATCGACGCCGATTTCGCCAACTATCTGGTCCCGCTGAACCGTGACTACACGAACAACACGATCTTCATTGACTGGCTGACCCAGCCCAACTACCACGGTGCGTTCAAGCTCAACTACCCGAAGCAGGACCCTCTGCTTCAGACGTACTACACATTCTTCATGGACGCAGGCGGATCCACCGACCCGCACCTCTACTTGGCCGGCGACGATGTCTCGTTCATGGGCGGGTGGTGCGAAGGCGCCATCGAGACCGCCATCAACGCCGCTTCGGCCGTCGGCGTATCCCTGGGCGGGATCCCGGTCACGTCAGTGTTCGACGGAAAAACCATCTACTACAACTACGGGGTGTATAGGTCTGAATAGCCCGATGACACGTGCAGCAGGGTTCGATTCCCATCTTGCGCCTCCCCATCGTCCGTCAGCGGGCCAATCGGGTTGACACGCGGCCCAGCGGACCAAGGTCGGCGGACACCTCGGCGCCGGGGCCGACCGGCCTCATCGGGCCGAGCGACCCGGTCATGAGGCACTCACCTGCTCGCAGGGGCGTGCCGCGCTCGTACATCACATCGGCCAACCACACCGCGGCGTTCAGCGGGTTGCCGAGGCACGCAGCGCCGGTTCCTGTAGCGGCGAGTTCACCATTGATCGTCATGCTCATCTCGATGTCCCGCAGGTCCACGGCTTCGAGGCTCACCGGACGGGTACCCACCACATAGAGCCCGCAGCTGGCGTTGTCGGCGACGGTGTCGACGATGGTGATGTCCCACCCCGAGATGCGGCTGTCGACGATCTCCAGCGCAGGCAGCACATAGGCCGTCGCGTCGATGACGTCCACCACGCAGTGCCCGTCCTTGTCAAGGTCGCGGTCGATGACCAACGCCACCTCGGCCTCGACGCGGGGCTGCAGCAGCCGGCCCGCCTCGATGTCGGCGCCGTCAGCCAGGCACATATCAGCGAACAGAACGCCATAGTCGGGCTGGTCCACGCCAAGCTGCTCCTGCACCACCTTGGCCGTGAGTCCGATCTTGTGGCCGCTCACCCGGCGGCCGGCGGCCACCGCCAGCTCGACATTGTGCCGCTGCACTGCATAGGCGGCATCAACATCGATCGATGTGCCCAACACCTCGCGAACGGGGCCGCCCGGCACACCGGTCTCCGCCGCTGTACGCAACTGGTACGCCGCCGCCCTGACTAAGTCCGAACTCATGCCTCCATCACTCTCGCACGGCCGCGTCACACAATCCCCGAGGGCCCTCAGCCTGAAGAGCGGGTGATCTGGGCGGCGAGAGCCAGGTCGTCGGCCGCGGTGCTGAGATCGTTGACCGACACCTGGAATTCGTCGATCCCGTGGGCGTCCACCAGCGCGTTCAGCTCTGAACGGCACTCGTCCACCGATCCCGAGATCACGAAGGTATCGACCCAGTCGTCGAGCACGAAGCGGGCCGCGGCCCCGGGCCCGCCCTCGGAGAGGCCCCGGCGAATGGCGGCCTCGGTCCGGGCGTCCAGGCCAATCCGTGCCTTGACGTGGTCGGGGGAATCCACGAGACGGAACGTCAGGGCCGCACGGGCTGCCTCACGGGCCCGATCCGTCGTGGCCAGGATGGTCATGTAGCACAGCCTCGGTCGGGGACGGCCGTGCTTCTCGGCAGCCGCCCGGATCGCCCCGACGTGCTCGCCGATCAGCTCCTTGTGGACGAACGACAGGATGAAACCGTCGGCCAGCTCTCCCGCCAACTGCATCACCCTCGGACCGCGCCCGGCCAGCCAGACGGGAATGTCGGGCCGGCCGTAGCCGAGGCGGGCCCGGCGGAACCCGCCGGCCACACCGGTGTGGTCGACGGTCTCACCCGACCACAGCGCCCGGCTGGTCGTCACCAGCTCCCGCATGGCCGTGATCGGCGCCCGGCGTTCGATGGCCAGCGCGGTGAGCGTGAGGGCGCCGCCCGCTCCGATCCCCAGCGCGGCTCGCCCACCGGAGGCCTCGTCCAGCGTGGCGACCGCCGCGGCGGTCATGCCCGGATGGCGGGTGTAGGCGTTGGTGATGCCGGTGCCGACCTCAACGGAGCTTGTGGCCGCGGCAACCGCACCCAAGGTCACCCAGCACTCCCTGGCCGCCAGACCCTCGTCGGGGATCCACACCCGGCTGCACCCGAGCTCCTCGGCTGCCACCGCGGCGTTCACGACCTGCTCGACCGGTCCCTCGGGCATCACCATGCAAGCCAGCTCAACCACCGCGCCGACAATAGAGGCGCCCGGTCGAAACCGTGCGAACGGCGGTCTGCCATGCTTAACGGATGGAGCTTGCAGGACGGGTCGCGTTGGTTACCGGCGGCGCCCACCGGGTGGGGCGAGCCATCGCTCTGGAGCTCGCGGCGGCAGGCGCCGCCGTGGCCGTCGCGTACCACCGGTCCGAGGATCAGGCCGCCGAGACGGTCACCGAGTTGCGCGACTGCGGTGTCGACGCCGGCGCGTTCAAGGCCGATCTGGCCGTGCCGGCCGAAGCCGCCGGACTCGCCGAAGCGGTCGCCGGCCGCCTGGGGCCCATCGACGCCCTAGTCAACAGCGCGTCGTGGTTCGCCCGCGACGAGTTCCCCTCGGACGACACCGACACCTGGTACCGGACCCTCGACGTGGTGCTCCACGGACCGTTCCATCTCACCAACGCCGTCGCGCCTTCAATGCTCGAGAGGGGCGGCGGGGCGATCGTGAACATCGTCGATCTGTCGGCTTGGCAGCCGTGGCCCGGCCGGGCCGCCCACAGCGTGGCCAAGGCCGCGCTGCTGGCCCTGACCCGCCAGGTGGCGGTGGAGCTCGCCCCGACCGTGCGCTGCAACGCGGTGGCACTCGGCCCGACGATCGCACCAGCCAAGTTCGGACCCGATCAGGTCGAGAGGCTGAGACAGCGCACGCTGCTCGGTCGCTGGAGCGGAGGCCCCGAGGCCGGCCGGGCCGTCCGGTACCTCCTCGAAGCGGAGGCGGTCACTGGCGAGTGCCTGACCGTCGACGGCGGCGAGCAGTACGGCCACGTGCGCGACCGCTTCACCGACACCGCCGGCTGAACGGCAACGATGGTCAGGTCCCGGTAGAGCGGCCCCTGAGGATGTCGTCGTAGCCCCGGATCAGGGTGTGCTCGGTCTCCTGCACGTCCTCGGGGCTGGCCGCGAAATAGCCAGTGGCCATTCCCATATCGGACGCGGCGTCCAAGTACTCGGGCACGCTCGACAGGTACAGGCAGTCGTAGAGGTCCACCGACATCACCCGGCGGGTCGCCTCGAACAGCGACCGCTCGGGAAGCACAGCTCCCACATCGCCGCTCACCAGCCACGACGACACCGAGTCCTCCAACTCGGCCATGCGCCTCAACCGCAGCCCCCACTCTCGGGGCTGGTTGCCGACCGCCGCCACCGGCAGGCTCCGGCTGGCGACCCGGTCGAGGAACGGGTGCAGGCCCGGCACCAGCTTGAACGACGACAGGTAGCGGGTCTCCACGTCCCGGCCGATCGGACCGAGCCCGAGGTCGCTCCAGAACTCCTCGGCGGTGAGCCTGCCCAGCACCAGCATGCGGTGACGGTCGCGGATCAGCTCCGGATCGATGTCGGGGTTCTCGCCCAGGATCACCGGCAACAGCAGGCCCTCCCGCGGGTCGGTAGGCCGCACGATCACACCGTGCACGTCCACCACCAGCAGGCGCAGCAGGCGCTTGCGGGGGCGGCTGGCCTCCGCCTCCCGGGCCGCGGCCCGCTGCTGGCGGCGCCGGGTGGCCCGGCGGCCCCGGCCCCGGGGAGCACGCAGCAGTGCCACCAACTTGGCCACGCCCACGCCCAGCAGCACTGCTCCGAACGCGATGCCGGCCACCCGGGCGATGTTGAGCCACAGCGGCGCCAAGGTGTCGGAGAGCATGGTGGAGGCGCTCACGTTCACGGGCTGGTCCCCGTAGGAGAACCACCAGGTGGCCGTGGATCCGTCGACCGCGGGCGGCAGAGCGACCATCTCCTCCTCGAGCTCGCCCTCAACGCCGAATGCGAGTGAGGAGGCGCTGAAGGCCTCGTCGGCATCGAGCATCGTTAACAAGAACTCGAAGCCCAGCGAGTCCTCGGGGGTGCCGGCCTCCGCGATCAGATCCTGCAGTGGGCGCCCGAAGGGCTGACCCTCGAAGATCGCGGCGAGCGCGTCGTCGCTGAAGTCGTCCAGAGGCGGGGTCGGGTTGATGCTTGCCTGGAAGCGGTAGGAGGTCTCAGCGAAGGAGCGGGTCTGCTCCAAGACGACGCCGGTGAAGATCACATCCTTGCCAGCCAGTTCCTCGAGGACCTGGGGCAGCTGGCCGGCCGACTCGAACCGCTTGACCGCGCGGATCTGCACACCGCCGTCGGCGCGGAACAGCGGGCCCTCCACCGCCCATCCGGCGGCCTGCGCGTCGTCGAAGATCAGCCCCCCGGCTAGTTCCGGGACGCGGGACACCGCCACGGCGTCGGCGTTGAACACCACCGTCACCGTGCCCGAGCCGGCATCCTCCACTTCGACGTGCACGCTGGTGTCGACCCGGCACGCCGCGACTAGCAACGCCAGCCCCAGAGCCAGCACGGCCGACCGCAACACTGCCACGGCACGCCGACGCTGAGCGGCCATGGCCCTGGTCCCCCGGCCCGATCTCAGCTGCCCCGTCCGGATGCCTAGAAGTGGCCCTCGCCGGCGGTCGGCTCCAGTTCGGGCTCGGGAGGCTCGAATCCCTCGATGGCGCGGAACACGATCACCTTCTTGCCCTCTTCGAGCGGGTCGTCCTCCACGTCGACGATGACTATCTCGCCGGCCCGGAATTCCTTGTGCAGCAGCCGCTCCGACAGCGGATCCTCCACCAGCCGCTGGATGGCCCGGCGCAGCGGCCGCGCCCCCAGCGTGGGGTCGTACCCGGTGGCGGCGAGGTAGTCCTTGGCCGCGTCGGTCAACTCCAGGCCCATGCCCTGGCCGGCCATCTGGTCGGCGGTGCGCACGATCATCAGGTCGACGATGCGCCGCACCTCCTCCTGGGTCAGCTCGTGGAACACGATCACGTCGTCGATCCGGTTGAGGAACTCGGGCCGGAAGTGCTGCTTGAGCGCCTCCTGCACCTTGGACTTCATCCGCTCGTAGGTGACCCGCTCGTCGGCCTTGGTGAAGCCCAGGTTGGCCTTGCGCAGATCGGCGGTGCCCAGGTTGGACGTCATGATCAGCACCGTGTTGCGGAAGTCCACCGAGCGGCCGTGGCTGTCGGTCAGCCGACCCTCTTCGAGGATCTGCAGCAAGGTGTTGAACACGTCGGGGTGGGCCTTCTCGATCTCGTCGAACAGCACCACCGAGAACGGCTTGCGCCTGACCCGCTCGGTGAGCTGGCCGCCCTCCTCGTAGCCCACGTAGCCCGGCGGCGAGCCGATCAGGCGGCTGACCGTGTGCTTCTGCATGTACTCGGACATGTCCAGAGCGATGAGGGAGTCCTCGTTGCCGAACAGGAACTCGGCCAGGGTCTTGGCCAGCTCGGTCTTGCCCACGCCCGAGGGGCCTAGGAAGATGAACGAGCCACTCGGCCGCTTGGGGTCCTTGAGGCCGGCCCGGGTGCGGCGGATGGCCTGCGAGACGGCCGAGATGGCGTCGTGCTGGGACACCACCCGCTTGTGCATCTCGTCCTCCATGCGCAGCAGCTTCTTGGTCTCCTCCTCGGTGAGCTTGTAGACCGGGATGCCGGTCCACAGCGACAGCACCTCGGCGATGGCCTCCTCGTCGACCTCGTCGAAGAGGTCGACCCCGGACGCCTTGGCCTCGCCCTCGAGGGTCTCGCGACGGGCCAGGAGCTCCTTCTCCTTGTCACGCAGCTCGCCGGCGTCCTCGAAACGCTGGGCGTCCACCGCGTCCTTCTTGCGGGAGATCACCTCAGCCAGCTCGGCCTCGAGTTCCTTGAACTGCGGCGGGGTGGACATGCGCTTCATGCGCAGGCGCGACCCGGCCTCGTCGATCAGGTCGATGGCCTTGTCGGGCAGGTGCCGGTCAGAGATGTAGCGGTCGGCGAGGTTGGCCGCGGCCACCAGCGCCTGGTCGGTGATGGTGACCCGGTGATGGGACTCGTAGCGGTCGCGCAGGCCCTTGAGGATCTCGATGGTGTGGGCGACGGTCGGCTCATCCACCACCACCTTCTGGAAGCGGCGCTCCAGAGCGGCGTCCTTCTCCAAGTGCTTGCGGTACTCGTCGAGGGTGGTGGCCCCAATCGTCTGGAGCTCGCCCCGGGCCAGCATGGGCTTGAGGATCGAGGCCGCGTCGATGGCGCCCTCGGCCGCGCCTGCGCCGACGAGGGTGTGGATCTCGTCGATGAACAGGATGATGTCGCCCCGGCTCTGGATCTCCTTGAGAACCTTCTTGAGCCGCTCCTCGAAGTCGCCCCGGTAGCGGCTGCCCGCCACCAGCGCACCCAGGTCGAGGGTGTAGAGCTGGCGGTCGCGCAGGGTCTCGGGCACATCGTCGGAGGCGATGGACTGGGCCAGACCCTCCACAATGGCGGTCTTGCCCACGCCCGGCTCGCCCACCAGCACCGGGTTGTTCTTGGTGCGCCGAGAGAGGATCTGCATGACCCGCTCGGACTCCCGGCCCCGGCCTATTACCGGGTCCAGGGCCTTCTCGCGGGCGAGCTGTGTGAGGTTCCGGCCGAACTGGTCGAGCACGTGCGAGCCGGAGGACGCCTCGCCGCTGCCCCCGCCGGTGGTGGCGCCGGGCTTCTCACCCGGGGCCGAACCCGAGACCCCGCCGTAGGCCGAGAGCAGCTGGATTACCTGCTCCCGCACCCGGGCCAGGTCCGCTCCCAGCTTCACCAGGACCTGCGCGGCGACGCCCTCGCCCTCGCGGATCAACCCGAGCAGGATGTGCTCGGTACCGATGTAGTTGTGGCCGAGTTGCAGCGCCTCGCGCAGGCTCAGCTCGAGGACCTTCTTGGCCCGGGGCGTGAACGGGATGTGGCCGCTGGGAGAGCTGCCGCCCTGGCCGATGATCTCCTCGACCTGGCCCCGCACCGACTCGAGGCTGATGCCGAGGGACTCCAGCGCCTTGGCCGCGACTCCCTCACCCTCGTGGATGAGGCCCAGAAGGATGTGCTCGGTGCCGATGTAGTTGTGGTTGAGGAGGCGCGCCTCTTCCTGGGCCAGAACCACGACGCGACGGGCCCTGTCGGTGAACCGCTCAAACATCGCATACACCTCCTGGCCGGACCGGCTGCCTCATGCCGGTCAGTGTAACCCGACCCCGTGACAGGAGTTGCGTCGCAGGGGGCGGTCCAGACCGTGACATTGGCCACGCCGCGCACGCGGAGCCGGTCCCCCATTACCCTCGCGACGTGGCCAACACGTCGCCCTTCGCTCTGCTGCCCTGCCTGGAGGACGACCTGCGGCGAGTCGAGGAGGAACTGCTGAGGGCAGCCACAGCCCCCGACGACTTCGTCACCGAGTTGGCCCAGCATCTGATCACAGTCGGCGGGAAACTGGTCCGGCCCGGCTTCTGCCTCGCCTCGTCGCTGGTGTGCGACGTCGCGCCGAGGAGATCGTCCGAGGCCGCGGTGCGGGGCGGCGCCTCGGTCGAGCTGGTCCATATCGGCTCGCTCTATCACGACGACGTCATGGACGAGGCCACGACCCGGCGCTCGGTGGCCAGCGTCAACGCCCTGTGGGGCAACCTGCGGGCCATCCTGGCCGGGGACTACCTGCTGGGGCGGGCCTCCGCCATGGCGGCCTCGCTCGGGGCCGAGGTCGCTGAGCTGCTGGCCGAGGCGATCACCCAGCTCTGCGAAGGCCAGATCATCGAGCTCGAGAACGCCTACGACACCGAGCGAAACGAGCAGCGCTACGAGAAGGCGGTATCGGGCAAGACCGCCGCGCTGCTGTCCATCTCCTGCCGGATCGGGGCCACGGTCGGTGACGTGCCGCGGACCGCGGTTGAGGCGCTCGGAGAGTTCGGCTTCTCCTACGGCATGGCCTTCCAGATCGTCGACGACATCCTGGACCTGGTGGCCACCGAGTCGCAGCTGGGCAAGCCGACCGGCAACGACCTGGCCGAGGGCACCTACACGCTTCCGGTCATCCGGGCGCTGGCCGACCCGGCAACGGGCGACGAGCTGCGCTCAATCCTCGGCCGGCCCATCGACGCCGCGGCCCGCGACCGGGCCGCCGAGCTAGTCCGGTCCACCAGCGGCGTGGACGAGGCCCGCGACACCGCCCGCATGTGGGCCGACAAGGCCCAGGCCTCGCTCACGTCACTGCCCGACACCCCTGCCACCGCCGTATTGCGCCTGGCTGCTGATCGCCTGACCGCAACCTCCGCCCTGACCGCCGACTAGGGTTCGCTCGGCTTCTGGGGGTCGGGACGGAGGGTTGGGAACAGGACGGCGTCGCGGATCGCTTGGGTGTCGGTGAGGAG
The DNA here is from genome assembly GCA_009842325.1 of Acidimicrobiaceae bacterium. Taxonomy (GTDB): domain Bacteria; phylum Actinomycetota; class Acidimicrobiia; order Acidimicrobiales; family Aldehydirespiratoraceae; genus Aldehydirespirator. The sequence continues at coordinate 40,783 of VYFQ01000025.1, forward strand.
CATCACCAGGCGGTCGACGCCGATGCCCAGGCCACCGGTGGGGGGCAGCCCGTAGTCCAGGGCCCGCAGGTAGTCCTCGTCCACCAGCATGGCCTCGTCGTCACCGGCGGCCCGCAGCGCGGCCTGGGCCTCGAAGCGGGACCGCTGCTCCGCGGGGTCGACCAACTCGGTGAACGCGTTGCACAGCTCGCGGCCGGCCACGATCCCCTCGAAGCGCTCGGCGTAGCCGGGGCGGCTGCGATGCCGGCGCGACAGCGGCGACACCTCGGCCGGGTAGTCGGTCACGAACACCGGCCCCCACAGGTTGGGCTCAGCCGCCTTCTCGTAGAGCTCCAGCAGCAGCTTGCCCGCACCCCAGCCATCCTGGATGGCGATGCCGAGGCTGTCGCATAGGGCGGCCAACTCCGGCCGCGGTGTGTCGAGGCTCACCTCGGCGCCGGTGTGCTCGGCGATCACCTCGTCCATGGTCGCCCGGCGCCAGGGCGGGGCCAGGTCCATCTCGCGGCCGTCGTAGACCACCGCGGTCGATCCGCACACCTCGGCAGCGACGGTGGCCACCAGGTTCTCGGTCAACTCCATGATGTCGGTGTGGTCGGCGTAGGCCCAGTACAGCTCCAGCATGGTGAACTCGGGATTGTGGCGGGTGGAGATCCCCTCGTTGCGGAACACCCTGCCGATCTCGTACACCCGCTCCATGCCCCCCACCACCAACCGCTTGAGGTACAGCTCCGGGGCGACCCGCAGGTACAGATCGGCGTGCAGAGCCTCATGGTGGGTGACGAAGGGACGGGCCGCGGCGCCGCCCGGGATCGGGTGCAGCATCGGGGTCTCGACCTCCACGAAGCCCTGCTCGTCGAGGCGGCGCCTCAGCCCGGCCAGGATCTGCGAGCGGCGAGCGAAGGTGTCCCGGGCGTCGTCGCTCACCCACAGGTCCACGTAGCGCTGGCGGTAGCGGGTGTCGGGGTCGGTGAGGCCGTGCCACTTGTCGGGGAACGGCCGTCCCGCCCGGGCCAGCAGGACCCACTCGTCGACCCTCACCGACAGCTCGCCCCGGCGGGTGGCCATTACCGCGCCTCTCACGCCGAGCCAGTCCCCGATCGACAGGGACGTGAACTGCTCGAAGTCCGGGGTGGAGGCTGCGGTGGCGAACAGCTGGATGCGGCCGGAGGCGTCCTGCAGCGTCCCGAAGGCGAGCCGGCCCTGGTCGCGGCGCAGCATGAGCCGCCCTGCCACCGACACCACCGTGTCGGTCTCGACGCCGGCTTCGAGGCCCTCGAACGCCTCGGCGATGTCGCCCACTGCGTGGCTCCGCTCGAAGCGGTACGGGACGTCGCCGTCGCTCATCGGTCCTGGTTGCGCTCGTAGACGATGCGCAGGCCGTGCAGGGTGAGGAACGGCTCGACGTGCTCGATCGTCTGCGAGATGGGGGCGATCACATGGGCCAGGCCGCCGGTGGCGACGACGTTGGCCTCGCCCAAGTCGGCCAGGAAGCGGGCGTTCATGCCGTCGATCATGGCAGTGAACCCGTACAGGGCGCCGGACTGGATCGACTCGACGGTGGTCTTGCCAATCACGCTGCGGGGCTCGACCAACTCGACCGCGCCGAGGGCGGCGGCCCGGCCGATGAGCGCATCCAGGCTGATCTCGATGCCGGGTGCGATGGCGCCTCCCATGAACGCGCCGTCGGCCGATATGACGTCGAAGTTGTTGCCGGTGCCGAAGTCGACCACCACGGTGGGGCCGCCGTAGAGGTCATAGGCCGCCACTGCGTTGGCGATCCGGTCGGCGCCGACCTCCTTGGGGTTGTCGTAGTGGATCGGCATGCCGGTCTTGACGCCCGGCCCGACTACCACGGGCGAGAATCCGAGCTGGCGCCGCACCATCTCCCGCAAGCCGGCGAGCAGTCGGGGCACTCCCGAGCAGATGGACACTCCGGTGACATCGCTGTCGAAGTCGATGTCGATCACATCGAGCAGCGACCTGATCACCACGCCGAGCTCGTCGGCGGTGCGACTCGGGTCGGTGGAGAGCCTCCAGTGGTCGACCAGCCCGTCCGCCGCGGCCGAACCGTGGACCGCGCCCGGGTCGTAGATGCCGACGACGGTCTGGGTGTTGCCGACATCGATAGCAAGCAGCACCGCCGCAGGATACGGCGGATCAGCCAGAGGCCGAGCGGGTAGGCCGGCAAATCCGGTTCACACGGGCGCGGCCGTGGCCCGAGCGGCCCGTGAGCGCAGCGAACAAGAGCGGTAAACACCCGCGCTGAGGGGCCTACGGTCCGCGCCGATCAGCCGGCGCGGCAGCCGATGTTGTCTATCAGACGGGCCTTGCCGAAACGGACGGCCACTAGCAGCCGCACATCGCCTCGCAATGGTCCGTCCGCGATGAGGGTGGACGCCGACACCGCCGCGGTGTAGTCGATCTCCGCAAGCGGTGCGGTGGCGATCACCGAGGCCATCTCGGCCTCGACCGCCGTGGGGTCGGTCTCGCCGCACTGCACCTGGGCCGCTCCGGCCTCGAGGGCTCGGCCCAGCACCGGAGCCTGGCTGCGCTCCGCCTCGCTCAAGTATGCGTTCCGGCTGGAGAGGGCGAGCCCGTCGGGCTCGCGCACGGTAGGGCAGCCGACCACCCGCACCGGCAGTGACAGGTCTGCGGCCATGCGGCTCACGATCGTGAGCTGCTGGAAGTCCTTCTCACCGAAGTAGGCCGAGCACTCGCCCATGATCGAGAACAGCTTGGCGACCACGGTAGCGACCCCGTCGAAGTGGCCGGCGCGGGAGGCGCCGCACAGCACATCGGCAAGCGTCCCCAGGCGCACAGTGGTCGCCACCGGCTCGGGGTACATCTCCTGGGTGTCGGGAACGAACGCGATGTCGGCACCGGCCTTCGCGCACATCTCGAGATCTCGGTTCAGATCCCGGGGATAGTCCTCGAAGTCCTCGCCCGGATTGAACTGCAGGGGGTTGACGAAGATCGACACCACCACGAGGTCGTTCTCGGCCCGGGCCTGCTCGACCAGGGAACAGTGCCCGGCGTGGAGGAAGCCCATCGTGGGCACGAACCCGACAGTGCGGCCCGCCGCTCGGGCCTCGGCGAGCCGGACGCGCAGACCGCCGATCGTGGCCTCGCACTCGGGAGCGGGGTGACTGGTGCTCATGACTGGTTTGCGAGGCGGCGGGCTTGCTGGGACAGCGCCTCGTAGGCAGCCCGCTCGTCCGGGCCGATCGCTTCCAGATGCCGCCTGATCGTTTCGGTGTCGCCCCGGGCCGCGGGACCGGTGAGGGCCGCGGCCGGGCCCAACTCGTCGACGTTGGCCACAGTGGCTCTGACCAAGCCCATGAAGGCTGCGAAGGGCACTCCGGCCACCGAAGCGATGCGCTCGGCCTGGCCGAGCAGCGCCACCAGATGGTTGGAGGCGACCACCGCGGCCGCGTGGTAGGCGGGCCGGTCGGCGTCGGCCACCTCGAACGCCTGCCCGCCTAGATCGGCGACGACCTGCCGGACGATCGGATCGCCCGCCACCGCGAACCACCCGCCCGCGAGTAGGCGCCGGGCGCCGACGGCAACGTCCGGCAGCGCCACCAAGGGATGCAGGGCTGCCGGCCGCGGGTGCCCGGCGACGGCATCGAGGCCGAGCGACCCGGCGAGGTGGGCCACCGCCGCGGTCGCGGCGGGCTCAATCGCGGCGGACACCTCCGCCACTGCGTTGTCGGGAGTGGCGATCAGCACCAGGTCCACGCCGTCGGCGGCCCCGGACAGGGCGGCGGGCGTCGCCGACCGACCCAGGATGGGGCGCAGGTGCCAGCCGACTTCGGTCAGGGCGGCGGCCATGGCTCCGCCCGCCCGGCCGCCGCCGATGATCCGGACCGACCGCACGTCTAAAGGTGTAGGGGTCCGAGATGGACGACGCCGTCGGCGGCTCCAGGTTCGTAGCCGTCGGGCAGCACGTCGGGGCCCACGTCCGCAAGGGGCACGAGCACGAAGTCCCGCTCGTACATGCGAGGATGCGGAACGACGAGGTCGGGCGTGTCCACCCGCTCGCCGTCGATCCACAGCAGGTCCGCGTCGAGAGTGCGAGGTCCCCAGCGCACCACATGCACCCGGCCCGCTTCGAGTTCTCTGGCCCGGCACTGGGCCAGCAGCTCCTGAGCGCTGACCGAGGTCCGAAGCCTGAGCACCATGTTGAGGTAAGCCCCCTGTTCGGGACCGCCCACCGGCTTGGTCTCATACACGTCGGAGATCCCGTCGACATCGTCGAACCCATCCACCGCCGTGCGCAGATAGGCCATCCGGTCGCCCAGGTTGGACCCCAGCGCCACGAACACCCTCCGGGTCGACCCTCTACGATCCGGTGCGGTCATGATGCGGACTTGAGCTGTTGGGCCATCGACACGATCTCACGAGCCATGGGACCGAGCTCGCGCTCCAGCAGCCGTTCGGCGATGGTGATGGCCTCGGGGCCGGTGTCGACCAACCCCGACCACAGCAGGTAGCCCGCCACCACGCCCGACACCCGGTCGCCGATGGAATCGTGGTGGAGCACCACCCGCTGGTCGGTCGAGTGGTCCCGGATCGTGGTCAGGATCTGCTCGAGACGCTCGGCGCCGTCGCCGGGCTCCGAGAAGGGCAGATGGGCGTACGCCAGCCCGTGCTCGTCGTAGTCGTGGAGGTTGTAGGGAATCGACGTGATGCTCACCATCAGGCCGATCTCGTTGCGGCTCAACCAGATGATCTCCTCAAGACGCCGCACCCGCCGGTGGCCGACGCCATAGCCGCCGGGCCGCTCGCACACCCCGAAACGGTCGGTGATGATCCACCGGAAGCCCCGAGGCTCGATCCCTTCCGACCACTTGCTGCTCATGCATCGTCCAGGTCGAAGAGATGCACCGAGGGCAGCTCCCGGTAGCGCTCGCCCACGTCCAGCCCGTAACCCACGAGCCAGTCGGCCGGGACGGAGAATCCGACGTAGCGGATGCCCTCGGTGCGGGCGTCCTCCCGCACGAGCAAGGCGCACATCTCGAAGCTGGCCGGACGCCTGGCCTTCAACAACTCGGCCAGGTAGTCGGTGGTGAGGCCGGAGTCGACAATGTCCTCCACCAGCACGACGTGGCGGTCCCGCACGTCGGTGTCGAGATCCTTGATGATGCGGACCACACCGCTGGACTCCGTGCTGAGCCCGTAGGACGACACGGCCATGAAGTCGATCTCCACCGGTAGGTCGATGGCCCGGGCCAGGTCGCTCATGAACACGAAGGCGCCCTTGAGAACGCCGACCAGCAAGGGGGGCCGGCCCTGGTAGTCGGCGGTGATCTCGGCACCGATCGCCTCCACGCGGGCTCGCAACTCCTCGGGAGTGATGATGGCGCGCCCGACCGTCCCCGGCGGCTTCGGCATCTGCGCCGCGGGCTGCTCCGGCGCCAAGCTCATCCTCGCACCATACCGGGCGCTGCCCGGGCCTCTACGGGGTCAATCCGGCGGTTGGTCCCGATGTCGGGACTCGATGCGGAGGCGGCCCGCAGTGCGGGCCACTCGATGACCTCCGGTGATCTCGGTGGCGATGCCGCGACCCGCGGCGACGTCGAGCACCCGGCCGATCGAGGCGGCCGTCGGGGCCGAGCCGACGGCCTCCGATATCCAGCTCCTCAGTGCCTCGGACGCCACCGCCCTGGGTGCGGCGGCGAGGGCGGCCGCGCTGCTGGGATCGATCTCTGCGGCCAACCCGGCGATCACCTCCAACGCCTGGGAGGCCAGATCGGCGTGGCGATTCAGAAGGGGAACCGGGTCGCGTCCGAGAGCGTTCGCCAGTGCGGGCATCACTTCGTTGCGGATGGCCACCCGGGCGAACGACGGGTCGTCGTTCATGGGGTCGTGCACGGTTGGAAGGCCGAGCCGCTCGCACAGGGCGTGCGTCTCGGAGCGGCGCAGTCCCAGCAGGGGACGGCCGACACCGGCGTGAGGCGCAGCCGCGCCGGCCAGTCCCCCACCCCGGCCGACATTGAACAGCACGGTCTCGGCCCGGTCGTCCGCCGTGTGGCCGACCAGCACGTCGTCGGGCAACGCCCCGTAGCGGGCGGCGCGCGCTCTCGCCTCCAGATTGGGGCCGGGATCCACTCGCACGCGGCGCAGTTCGAAACCCGCATCGAAGTGGTCCGCGATGGCTCGGGCCGCCTCGGCGTCGGCGCGCGCCGAGGGCCGCAGGCCGTGGTCCACGTGCCAGGCAGTGACCTTCAGCCCGGCTGCGGTCGCCAGCGCGATCAGGGCGGCGGAATCGGGACCGCCCGACAGGCCACAGGCCACGACGGTGCCGGGCGCCGGGAAGGTGCAGCGCGCCAGCAGAGAATCGACGCTCACGCCAGAGGCCGAGCTCAGCGAGGCCGTGGCCCGAGCGGCCCGTGAGCGCAGCGAACAAGAGCGGGAGACACGCAGTCCTCTCAGGCCGCAGCCTCGGTGACACTCATGCGACTGACCCAATCGCGCGGGTTGCGGATCTCGGCGATGCCCGGGACGTTGTTGGGACCCTCCCACACACGGTCGAGCAGGGCCGTACCGCCGACCTCCTCGACCGAGGCGATGAAGTGTTCACCCTCGGCGTACTGCTTGATCTTGGCGTCGAGGCCGATCACCCGCTGGAAGACCTTGGCGAACCCCCGAACCGACTCCCGTCGCCTGCGCATCACCCGCCCGAACCGGGGAGCGGAGGGGACCAGGCCCTCGCCGGCCCGATCCATGGTCACGTCGCCGTGGCCCTCGAGAAGGCTCATGAGACCGGCGAGCTGCTCCAGAGTCTCCACCTGTGCCTCCGAGGCGAACAGGGCCATGATCCCGCCGGCGGCCAGCGGGTCCTCGCCGCGGCGCCGGGCCTCCACCACCCGCCGCACGGCCGCCGCGATCCGCTTGGGGTCGGGATCCACCGAGTCGAGCACCGACTCGACCAGGCCGATGAAATGCGGCCGCATCCAGTCCACACCGGTGAACTGGGCCCGATGGGTCACCTCGTGGAGCGCCAGCCAGAGCCGGAACTCAGCCGGGTCGAAGGCGTACTTGTTCTCCAGCGACACGACGTTGGGGGCCACGTAGTAGACGATGTCCTGGTCTTCGGGCTTGTCGTCCTCGATGATCAGCAGGTCGTACTGGCCCAGCACCCGCGTGGACATCCAACCCAGCATGACGCCGAGCTCGGCACCGGCCACCCGCCGGGTGATCGGGGCCAGCATCCCGTCAGAGCCCGTGCCGAGCTTGGCCGCGAGCGGCTTCAGCAGCCGCTGGAACGAGGCCAGGTTGGCGTCGATCCAACCGACCCGGTCGGTCACCCGGCCCCGGGCCGGTCCCGACAGCGATCGCAGGCCGGTGTACTCGGCCACCAGCCCCTCGGCCCGCTCGGTGCAGTCGGCGAAGTCCTCGGCCAGGCCGTCACGCCAGCGCGGCGCGGTGTAGGGCTCGCGCCGGGCGGTGCGCACCGCAACCCGGCGGGCCAGGTCCCAGTCGATGGGGTCGTCAAGATCTTCAGGATCGTTGGGACCGTCTAGATCGACGGCACCTTCGAGTTCGACGGAGCCCTCGGCGTGGGCGTCCATGCGGTAGGGCTCAGTCCCTCGGGTATCGCTTGTAGGTGACCTTCTGGAGGTAGCCGGCAATGGTCGCCACGATCGAGACGATGCCGGCCACCGCGAGCGGCACCGCGATCCAGAAGTGCCATACGACGCCGGCGAAGGTCATGGGTTCGCAGTGTAGATGGCTTGCAGCACGCGCACTCGCAGCGATTCCGGGACCTGCTCCTCGCAGCAGCAGCGGGCCACTGTCATCCGGACCTGGGCCTCGAAGTGGAACGCGTCAGCACAGGAGGGGCAGCACTCGAGGTGCGCGGAGATAGCAGTGCGGACCGCAACGGTGGCCTCGCCGTCGAGGTAGAGGTGAAGGTCTCGGCAAGCGTCGTCGCAGTTGCAGACCACGGGTCAACTCCTGTCGTCCGGACCGGCCTCTGGCTCCTGGGGGAGGAGCCGGTGGCGGGCGGCAAAGTCGTACAACCTCTTGTGGAGCTGTTTTCTTCCCCGATGCAGGCGGCTCATGACGGTGCCGATGGGGACATCGAGGATCTCCGCGATCTCCGAGTAGGAGAACCCCTCCACGTCGGCGAGCAACACGGGAAGGCGGTAGTAGTCGGGAAGGTCCTCCACAGCCTGCTTCACCTCGTGCTCGGTGAACAGCGAGGCCAACTCGTCCTCGACGCTGCGGCCGAGCCGTGCGGCTGTGTCACCGCCGAGGCGGCGGTACAGATAGAGGTTCTCCACATCGCCAAGGTCGGTCTCGGCGGGTCGCCGCTGGCGGCGCCGGTACTCGCTGATGTAGGCGTTGGTCAGGATGCGGTACATCCACGCCTTCAGGTTGGTTCCCGCCGTGAAAGTGCCGTAGGACCGGTAGGCCCGCAGGTAGGTCTCCGACACCAGGTCCTCGGCGTCAGCCCGGTTGCGGGTCAACCGCATCGCCGCCGAGTACAACGACGGCATCAGCGGCAGGGCGTCGTCCGCGAAGGTTGCCTGGTCGGCCACTAGCCGCCTCTTCGAGAATGCGGGTGAGGGAGCCCGAAAGGGGACTTGAACCCCTGACCTACGCTTTACGAGAGCGTCGCTCTACCGACTGAGCTATTCGGGCCTGTGCGCCCCGCGGTCGGAGCCGCCTAGCGCCCGCTCAGGCTATCGCCCAGGGGCGGCAGATCGAGCAGCAGGGCTTGGAGGGCTAGGGCCTCGTTCGGGGAGCGGATCAGGCTCTCAGCGGTGGCCCGCAAGCGGTCTACGGTCCGCATGGCCGCAGCAGCCCGGCGGTTCGCGGCCGCTCCCTCGCCCGGCATCGAGGTGATCTCATCGCGGTATCGGGCGCCGAGAGTGGCCAGTCCGAAGCGGATCTCGTCGGTGCGGAACTGGCGGTGCTCGCGCTTGTGCTGCGCTTCGATGACGCTGCGGCCCGAGCCCCGCACACCGAAGTGCTCCTCGCGCTGATCGAGAGCGACGATGTCGGACCTGTGGCGCTCGGTGAGGGCTCCACCGGCGTCGTCGATCATGGCTCGCAGTTCGGCGACCAGCAGCGCGACGGCGGCCCCGGATCCGTCGAGGCGGTCCGGCACCTTCCACCATGCCTCGCGCCGGGCCGCCACCCGCTCGTCGGTAGCCAGAACCCTGGCCCGATGGAGGTTGCCCGCCGCCGCGGCCGCCACCAGCGGGGCCCGGTCGGCCGCGACCAGACCCTCCGACACCAGCACCCGAGCGATCTCGGTGTCGGGAACCGGGCCGAAGTCGACTCTTGTGCAGCGCGACGCGATGGTGATGTGCTCGGGCAGCACCTGCTCGGCCAGCAGCACCCACACCACCGAGCCCGCCGGCTCCTCGACCGGTTTGAGCAGGGCTGCAGCCGCGGCCGGTGTGGCGGTGTGGAAACGGTCGACGACTAGCACCTTGCGGGAGCCTTCCACCGGCGTACGGCTGGCCTCGACGATGAGCTGGGACACCTCCTCCTCGCGGCGCAGGCTCGGACCGGCTGGGCTGAGCACGAAGATGTCGGGGTGCTCCTGGCGGGCAGCCAGGCGGCGATGTCTGGCGGACCGCGCCGGATCTGAGCCCGTCCGCTGGTCCGCGGCCGCTATCAGCTCCCCCGCGAAGGCGCCGGCCGCGGCCTGCTTGCCGGAGCCCCGCGGGCCGACCAGCAGGTACGCGTGGACCGGCGATGACACCGCCGCGGTCAAGGCAGCCACCGCCTGTGGCTGGCCCACCACCGCCGACCAAGCATCCGCGGATGCAGTCTCGGCGTCGGCATCGAGAAGGGTCATGGCATACCGCCGAGACGTTCTTGCACGGCGGCCATCATCCGGGCGGCAACGTCATCCACCGAGCCGTTTGCGTCGACCACCGCCCAGTGGTCCGGGGCCGCCTCGGCCATGGTCAGATAGCCGGCCCGGACCCGACCGAGGAAGCCGTCACCGGTTCCCTCGAAGCGGTCGAGTGACGATCCCAGCCGCCGCGACGCCAATTCGAGGGGGATGTCCAGAAGCAGGTTCAAGTCGGGTTCGATCCCTCCGGTGGCGAAGTGCATCATCGTCTGTAACTCGGCAAGATCGAGACCGCGCCCGTAGCCCTGGTAGGCGAGCGTCGACGCGGTGAAGCGGTCGGTGACTACATGCTGGCCATCTCGCAGTGCCGGGCCGACGACCTCGGCCACATGCTGGGCCTTGTCCGCGATTATCAGCAGCGCCTCGGTGCGGTCGTCTAGGGAATCGTTGTCCGGATCGAGCAGCATCCGCCTGATCTCTGCCCCCACACCGGTGGCGCCGAACTGGAAGGTGAACACCGCGCCCAGCGACTCGGCCAGCAACCGGGCCTGGGTGGACTTTCCCGACGCGTCCACCCCCTCGACCGCAATGAGCCGGCCGGTCACTGCGCCGTCGCCTCGCTCTCGGACGCCACTCCGCCCTGCTCACGAGCACCGGATCTCAGACTCAATGTGGCCAGGGCGCCGGCGACAACGATGATCACACCAGCGATCCACATCGTGAGGCGCGATCCGGGCAACTCGACCACCGCTCCCAGCACCGTGACCTCCTGGTCCCACCAGAGGTCCGACAGGCCGTCGAGCAGGTCGGCCAGCACGCCACCGACGGCCAGCGCAATCAGCGCGCACAGCCGCACCAGCACGAGCAGGGCTGCGAACACGCGGCCCCGGATCTCGTTGTCGACGTTCTCGTGCAGCAGCGTGAACCCGAGCACATATGAGGGACCGGCCAGCATCCCGAGTAGCACCACCAGTGGGATCATCAGCGACAGCCGGTCCACCGACGCAGCGGCCAGCAGCACCACACCCGCGCCGATGAGCGCTGATGTGAACCCGCGGAGCCGGTTGATGCGATTCTGCAGCGCCGCGGCCGAGGCCACGCCAACTGCCATGCCCACTCCGAGCGCAAACAGCACGGCATGGAAGTCGGCCTCCCGCCCGACGATCACCTCGTCGACGAACCGGGCGCCCAGAACCACCACCATCCCCGCGCCCATCACCGCAGTGGCCAACCCCACGTTCACCGACCGCACGATGCGGTTCCTCCCCACCAGGCGCCAACCTTCCCGGAGCTCGCGGATGGCCCCGCCGAGATCGAGACTCCCGCGCTCCGTCGCCTGACGCTCGTTGCGGGAGCGCACCGGGATGGCGATGCGCCAGATGATCAGGGCGGTCACCAGGAACGTCAGCGCGTCCACATAGAAGGCCAGCCCTTCCTCGTTGAGCCGCAGGTTCGTCACCCATCCCTCATCCGGCACCGCCTCCGCCGCCTTGGCCAGCAGTGCGGCCGCCCCGGCGGCCACCGGGAACATGCCGTAGGCCGCGGTCACGTTGAGCGAGTTGGCTGCGGTGAGCTTCTCCCGGGGCACGAGATTCGGGACCGTCGCCTCCTTGGCCGGCTGCCACATCATCGTGAGCAACTCGAGCAGGAAGCTGGCCACCACCAGGCCGACAATGGTGTCGACGAACGGCAGCGTCACTAGGACCAGCGCCCGGCCCACGTCGCAAGCCACCATCACCCGTTTGCGGTTCAGCCGGTCGACGATCACACCCGCCGCGGTGGCCAGGAAGAAGCCCGGCGCCACCCGGGCGGCCAGCACCAAGGCAATGGAGGTGCCCTTGGACCCCTCGGGGGCGAGCTGGTCGGCCAGTGCGATGGTGGCGAACAGACCGAGCCAGTCGCCGGTGGCCGACACTACTTGGGCGATCCAGAGCCTGAAGAAGTCCCGCGTGCCGAAGATCCGCTCCAGGCGACCCGACGGTCGGGCGGCCTCGAAGGCCTCGTCGAGCCGGATGCCGGCCGAAGAGCGGGGCGCAGCGTCATCCACGACAAACGAGACTACGCGCCGTCGCGCGAGTAGGTCGCGGCTAGCCGGTCCGCTTGCGGCGGGCGGGGCGCTTCTTGGCGGGACCCTTGGCCCGACGGTCCGCCAGCAACTCGCAGGCCCGCTCCAGGGTGAGCCCCTCGACGGTGTCGCCGGACCGCAGTGAGGCGTTGGTCTCGCCATCGGTGACGTAGTGGCCGTAACGGCCGTCCTTGACCACGACGGCCCGGCCGGTGTCGGGATCCTGCCCCAGTTCTCTCAGCGGTGCGGCCGGGGCTTGGCGACCCCGGGTCTTCGGCTGGGCCAGCAACTCGAGGCACTCCTCGAGGGTCACCGTGAACAGCTTGTCCTCGCTGGGCAGGCTGCGACTGTCGGAGCCCTTGCGCACGAACGGCCCGTAGCGACCATTCTGAACGGTGATCTCCACCCCGTCGGCGGGGTCGGCGCCTACGGTGCGGGGCAGCGACAGCAACTGCAGCGCATCCTCCAGCGTGACCGTCTCGGGGGCCATGGTCTTGAACAGCGACGCGAACTTCGGTTTGTCGGGGACCTCCTCGCCCAGTCCAAGCTGCACGTATGGCCCGTAGCGGCCGGACCTGGCGACCACGGTCAGCCCGGTGACGGGATCGGTGCCGAGAACCCGCTCGTCGCGGCCGGTGGCCAGCAGCTCCAGCGCCCGCTCGACGGTGAGCTCGTCGGGAGCGGTGCCGTCGGGCACCGAGGCCGAGTCATCGCCCCTCTGCACGGTCGGGCCGTAGCGCCCCACGCGAACCTCCAGCTCGACGCCGTCCGCATCGGTGCCCAGCGGGATCGAGTTCACCAACCGGGCGTCGATATCGCTAAGGCGGCTGGAGACCTTCTCCTTGAGGCCAGGATCGTCGTCTCCGCCGAAGTAGAACCGGTGCAGCCACGGAACCTGCTCCTCCACGCCGGTCGCGATCCGGTCGAGGTCGTCCTCCATCTCGGCGGTGAAGGCGTAGTCGACCAGCTTCGGGAAGTGGCGCTCCAGCAGATTGACCACCGAGAAAGCGGTGAACGACGGCACCAGCGCCGAGCCCTTCTTCCACACGTACCCGCGGTCGATGATGGTGCCCATGATCGACGAGTAGGTCGAGGGCCGACCCACGCCGAGCTGCTCCAGGCGCCGCACCAGCGAAGCCTCGGTGTAGCGGGCTGGAGGCTGGGTGTCGTGCCCGGACGCCTCCAGACCGCGGCAGTCCGCTCCGTCTCCCTCGTGCAGCGGCGGCAGGCGGAGCTCAGCGTCAGTGTCGCTCGCTTCTCCGGCGTCGGTTCCCTCGGTGTACACCTCGCGGAAGCCCATATGGGTTATCACCGTGCCGCTGGCCGCGAACTCGGCGTCGCGGCCCGAGGCGCTGCTGGCGCCGACGCGCAGCTGCACCGTCTCGCCGGTGCAGTCAGTCATCTGGCTGGCCAGCGTCCGCTTCCACACCAGCTCGTAGAGCCGGGCCTCGGGCCGGGGCAGCTGATTGGCCACCGTCGACGGGTCGGTGAAGGTGTCGCCCGCGGGCCGGATGGCCTCATGCGCCTCCTGGGCGTTCTTCACCTTGCTGGCGTACACCCTCGGTTCCGGCGGCAGCACGCTCGAGCCGTAGCGCCTCTCCACCTCGGAGCGGGCGGCAGCCACCGCGTTCGCCGACAGCGACGTGCTGTCGGTGCGCATGTAGGTGATGTAGCCCTTCTCGTACAGTGACTGAGCCGTGCGCATGGCCACCGCCGAGGTCATGTGCAGCTTCCGGGCCGCCTCCTGCTGCAAGGTCGACGTGATGAAGGGCGCGGCCGGACGCCGCCGGTAGGGCTTGGAGGTGCGGGCCCGAACCGCGAAGGCCGCGTCCTGAAGATCCGAGGCCAGCGACGTGGCCGCCGCCTCATCGAGCACAGTGACATCGCCCCGGGTCGGTCGGCCGTCGGAGCCGAAGTCGCGGGCCGCGGCGATACGAGAGCCGTCGAGTTGGACGAGATCGGCGGTGAACTCGGGCCCGTCGCCGTTGCCGTCCGCAGCATCCGCCGGGACGAACGTGCCGGTGAGCCCCCAGAAGCCTGCACTGACGAAGTCCATCCGCTCCCGCTCGCGCTCTACCACGATGCGCACCGCGACGCTCTGCACCCGCCCGGCCGACAGCTGCGGCATGACCTTCTTCCACAGCACAGGCGACACCTCGTAGCCGTAGAGCCGGTCGAGCATCCGGCGGGCTTCCTGGGCGTCCACCAGGCGGCGATCCAACTCCCGCGGGGTGGCGACCGCGGCGGAGATAGCGGCCCGGGTGATCTCGTGGAAGACCATGCGCTTCACCGGCACCCGCGGACTGAGAACCTCCATCAGGTGCCAGGCGATGGCCTCGCCCTCCCGGTCCTCGTCGGTGGCCAGATAGAGCTCATCCGCGTCGGCCAGAAGGTCCTTGAGCTTGCGGACCTGCTGGCGCTTGTCGCTGTTGACCACGTACAGCGGCTTGAATTCGTTGTCGACGTCGATCCCCAGGCGGGCCCACGGCTCCGACTTGTAGGCCTTGGGAACCTCAGCCGCCCGGCTGGGCAGATCGCGGATGTGGCCGATGGACGACTCCACGACGTAGCCGTGGCCCAGGTAGCCGGAGATCGTCTTCGCCTTGGCGGGTGACTCGACGATTACTAGGGCGTTGGCCATGGAGATCGAACCGATCCGACGGGCGGGTGCCCGTCAACTGTTGGGGACTCGGACAGGATAAGCAAGGTCTTGTTCACGATGTGGCAACCGATGAACGGGCGTGCCGCCAGACCAGTGTTCCGCTCCGGCGCTTGCCGGGTGCTCAGGCTCCCGGTGCCGGCCCGTCCGCTGATCGAGAAAAGCGGAGGATAGTGGCGCCGACCAAGGCTGCGACAGTCGATGCCACGAGGATGCCGATCTTCGCCTGATCCGTGATCAGTTGCTGTTCGAAGGCCAGGTTGGTGATGAACAGCGACACCGTGAAGCCGATGCCGGCCACCCCGCCGATGCCGAGCATTTGAGTCCAGGTCGCCCCGCGCGGCAGCTCGCACAAGCCCGTGCGCACAGCCAGCCACGAGAACGCGGTGACCCCCGCCAGCTTGCCGACCACCAGGCCCAGCACGATGCCGATGGTGACCGGTGACCGCACCGCGTCGCCCAACGATCCTCCGGACAGATCGACGCCCGCATTGGCCAGCGCGAAGACGGGGATGATGAAGAAACTCGTCCAGGGATGGAGGAAGTCAGCCAGCCGGTCGGCGACCGCCACTCGCTCGCGGACCTCGAAGACGACCTGCCGGGCCAGCCTCACGCTAACGGCGCCGTCCGAGGATGATCGCTGCAGCAGCAGGCTGGACCTCGCCTCGGTCACCAGGGGGCGTGCCGGCGCGAACATGCCCATGACAACCCCGGCGATGGTGGCGTGGACCCCCGACTCGAAGAGCGCCAGCCAGAACGCCACCCCGACTACGAGATACACCGGGGTGTACCAGACCCGTATCGAGCGCATCACGAACAGCAGGAGCACGATGCCGCCCGACAGTGCCAGCCAGCCGAGCGAGATCTCATCCGTGTAGAAGACGGCTATGACGAGGATCGCTCCGATGTCGTCGACGATCGCCAGGGTGAGCAGGAATATCTTTAGCGAGCTCGGCACATGGCGTCCCAGCAGCGAGACCACGCCCAGCGCGAAGGCGATGTCGGTCGCCATCGGGATTCCCCAGCCGGCCGAGCCCTCCCCGCCGGTGTTGAACGCGGCGTAGAGCACGGCGGGCACCGCCATGCCGCCCACCGCCGCGATCAGCGGCAGCGCCACGGCCCCCGGACGCCGCAGTTCGCCCACGACGAGCTCGCGCTTGATCTCGAGGCCGACGACGAAGAAGAACACCACCATTAACGCGTCGTTGACCCACTCCCGCAGTTGCTCGTCGAGCACCAGCAGATCGCCGAACTCCACTCGCGTATGGCTGTCCAGCAAGGTGTGATAGGAGTCCTGCCAGGGCGAGTTGGCCCATACCAGCGCCACGGCCGTGGCCACGAGCATGACGATTCCGCCCCCCGCCTGGAAGTGGAAGAAGCGAAGCATCGGCATGGCGATCCGGTGGGCCAGCCGGCGGTCATCGTCGATCTCCGGCGGAGGGGACGGTTCCAGCGAGGGTGCGTCGTCTCCCGGGTCTGACACCATCGGTTCATCCATTGCAGCCGCGCCGAACTGTCGTGCACCAGCCACCCGAGGGGCGGTTCCGCCCCCGGGGCGCCGACAGGCTACTTGTTGTCCCCCGCCCGAGGCTCCATGCCCGACACCTAAAATGTCTCATGCTCACGGCTGAGGCGCGCCCTTGATCTTCGGCCTCCTAGTACTGCATGTCGCCGTGTGCGTGGTCCTGGCCTGCGCCGGTCGCCGGCTGGGCCGTAGCAGCCTGCTGGTGGGAGCTGTCCCGCCCGCGTGCAGTGCGCTCTGGGGCGCGGCCCGGCTCGGAGCCAGCCCGCCCGCGACGGCCGATGTGACCTGGGTGAATGGACTCGATCTGGCGATGACGTTCCGCGTCGATGCCTTCGCGGAGATCATGACCCTGATCGTGTCGGGGATCGGCGTTCTCGTCTTCGTCTACGCCTTCGGGTATTTCGGGCCAGGCGCAACCCACACCGGCAGGTTCGCGACAACCCTTCTGGCCTTCTCGACGTCGATGCTGGGTCTGGTCTGGGCGGACTCCGTCTGGACGCTGTTCGTGTTCTGGGAGCTGACGTCGGTGACCTCGTTCCTCCTCGTCGGGCACAAGAGCACCGACACCGAGGTCCTGGCCGCAGCCCGGCGCGCCCTGATGGTGACCGCCGGGGGCGGTCTCGTCCTGCTGGCCGGACTGCTGCTCGTGACCGGTGAGGCGGGCACAACGCTGATCAGCGAGCTGGCTCCCGTCGACGGGACCGCGGCCACCATCGGTGCGGTGCTCGTGATGATCGCCGCGGCCACCAAGTCGGCCCAGGTCCCGTTCCACCCGTGGCTGCCGGGCGCGATGGTTGCTCCCACCCCCGTCAGCGCATACCTCCACGCAGCCACCATGGTTAAGGCGGGAGTGGTGCTCGTCGCGGTGGCGGGACCCGCTCTCGGAGGGATCGGTGCATGGAAGGGATGCGGCCTCGCCTTCGGGGTCGCCTCCATCGTGTGGGGGGCGCTCGGAGCTCTGCGACATCGCGACGCCAAGCTGATACTGGCGTGGGGCACCGTCTCGCAGCTCGGCATGCTCATCACGCTCTTCAGCGTCGGCACACCGGTGGCTGTGCTGGCCGCGGTGGCGCTGCTCGTTGCTCACGCCTTGTTCAAGGGTGCGCTGTTCCTGATCGTCGGGGAGATCGACGTACGGGCTGGAACCCGCCACATCGACGAGCTGGGAGGGCTGGCTCGATCCATGCCGGTGGCCTTCGCCGCGGCTGTTCTGGCGGGGCTGTCGATGGCCGGTGCCCCGCCCCTGTTCGGATTCGTCGCCAAGGAGACGGCCATCCAGGCCGCGCTCGGACTGGACGGCGCGGAGGCGTGGGTCGTCGGCTTCGGGGTGATCGGCGGCTCCGTACTGACTGTGGCGTACACGTTCCGGTTCCTGGTCGCGGTGTTCGGACCGGGTCCGGAGACCCCGCTCTCGCCCCGCCGCCATGCGCTGAGCGTGCCGCCCTTGGTTCTCGCGGTGGGCGGGCTCGCGGCCTTCGCCGTCCTCGGCCCCCTCGACGCCGTCCTGGCGCCGGCCGCGGTCCGGCTGAGCGGAGGCGCACCGGTCGACCACCTCCACCGCTGGCCCGGCCTGGAGCCGGCCCTGGCGATCTCAGCGGTCGTTCTGGTGGTCGGCGCGATCGTGGGTCTGGCCTTGGGCAGAACGCCCGGGCAGGCGCCTGCGGACCACGCAGGCCGCTGGACAGACGCCTCCATCGACGGGATGGTGGCCTTCGGGCGGGCGACCGTCGTCCGGGTACAGCACGGTTCACTGCCCGTCTACCTGGTGACCATGGCCGCGGTGGCGCCCCTGGCCGCCACCCCGTTACTGGCCGATATCAGCCTTGATCACCTGGTCCGGTGGCACACACCGCTACAGGGGGTGCTGGCCGCCACCGTTGTCGGTGCGGCTCTCGCACTGTGCTGGGTCGGCACCCGCCTCGGCGCAGGACTGGCACTCGGAGCGGCCGGCATCACGGTCGCCGCGGTCTTCGTGATCCACGGCGCTCCCGACCTGGCCCTCACACAGCTGCTGGTCGAGGCGGCCATCGTGGTCGGCTTCGTGCTCGCCTTCGGCCACCTCTCCCGCAGCTTCCCGAAGACGGGCCTGCGGTGGCGAACGGTGCGCATGACGGTCGCCGGACTCGGGGGAGTAGCGGTGGTGATCGGGCTGGCGGCCGCATCCGGCAACCCCGTCGGGGCGCCCCCGCTGGCCGAATTGGCGGCAGCCTCGGTCGGCGAGGGCGGCGGCAGCAACATCGTCAACGTCATCCTCACCGACATACGAGGCCTCGACACCCTGGGCGAGGTCTTGGTCCTCGCCACCGTGGCCCTCGGTGTCCAGGCCCTGGCCCGGGCCGCTTCCAGCCGGGAAGGCTCGGCGTCATGATCGACGGGTCGGCTCCCATGATCCGTCTCGGCATCCGGGCGGCCAGCCCGTTCGCGACCGTCGTCGGCTGCTACCTGCTGTTCGCGGGCCACAACAACCCCGGCGGCGGGTTCGCCGCCGGGCTGGTGTTCGGGGCCGTGCTCGCGCTCCGGACCATCGCCGGGTTCCACCGGCCCACATACGGCATCCCCCTGGTGGCCGCCGGCGTCTTCGTGGTGGCCGCTGTCGCCCTGATGCCGCTGCTGTGGGGGGATCCGCTGTTCGACCAGCAGGTGCTGTCGGTGGAGGTTCTGATGCTCGGCAAGATCAAGACCGGGTCCGCTCTGCCGTTCGATCTCGGCGTCGCGGCCATCGTCGTCGGGACCGTCATCGCGGCGCTCGACGGCTTGGGCGCGGCTGAATTCGCGGCCGACCCGCCGGCCAACTCCGACCGCGGGGAGCGAGAATGAACGCCGCGCTCCTGCTGGCCATCGGCGGCCTGACCGCCGTCGGTCTGTACCTGCTGACCAGTCGATCGCTGAGCCGGATCGTCATCGGCTACTCCCTGCTGGGGCACGCCACGGTGGTCGCGCTGATCACGGCCGGCGGTCCGGCCGGCTGGCCGCCCATCGCCGGCGGTGCGGCGCCGGAGGACATGTCCAACCCGCTGCCGCAGGCCCTGACCTTGACCGCCATCGTGATCTCGTTCGGGTTGACGCTGTTCCTGCTGGCACTGGCCAGGCGCCAGCGCACTCTCTCGGGTGACGACCTGGTCGAGGACGATCTCGAGGACCGCCGCATCGCGGCGGTCGAGAGCGGCCCGACCGAGACAGAGGACTCGGTGGCGACATGACCGGGTTGATCTCCCTCGCGATCGTCGCCCCGCTGGTGGCCGCGGCCTGCAGCCTCGCCCTGCGCTCCCACCCCCTCGGACGTGACATAGCAGTCCTCGCCGGCCTGGGCTCGGCCGCCCTCGCCTCGCACATCATGCTGGTCACCGTGGCCCGTGACGGCACCCACACCGTCGCGGTCGGCGGTTGGGCGCCGGAACTCGGCATCATCCTGGTGGCCGACCTCTTCGCCGCTCTCATCCTTCCGGTCGCGCTGACGATCATCTTCGTGGTGGAGATCTTCGCCATCGGCCAGCGCCGGACGGTCTGGGCCGCCAACCCGGAGTTGAGCGGGCCGCTGCTGTGCGTGCTCACCGCCGGGGTGTCGCTGGCCTTCCTCACCGGAGACCTGTTCACCCTCTTCGTCGCCTTCGAGTTGATCCTGGTCTCCAGCTACGTGCTGCTGACCCACCAGGGCAACCGGAGCCAGGTCAGGGCGGGCATGACCTACGTGGTGATGAACCTGCTGGCCTCAACGCTGTTCCTGTTCGGCGTGGCCTTCGTCTACACGGCCACCGGCACCGTGAACATGGCGCTGCTGGCCGAGCGGATACCGCAGCTTGAGACCGGGGTCCGGCTCGGCATCGGCGCATGGTTCCTGGTGGTCTTCGGGACAAAGGCCGCGGTGTTCCCTCTGTTCAGCTGGCTGCCGGACTCCTATCCCACCGCGCCCACCACTATCACCGCAGTGTTCGCCGGCTTGCTGACCAAGGTCGGGATCTACTCGATGATCCGGTTCCACAACCTGATGGGAATGGAGGATCTGGGGCCGATCATGCTGCTGGTGGCCGCCCTCACCATGGTGGTCGGCGTCCTCGGGGCTCTCGCGCAGTCGGACGTCAAACGCATCCTGTCGTTCCACGTCATCAGCCAGATCGGCTACATGTTCATGGGTCTCAGCCTCTTCACCGTGGCCGGCACGGCCGGAGCCATCCTGTTCCTGATCCACCACATGCCGGTCAAGGCGGTCCTGTTCCTCGTGGGCGGCCTGATCGAGAACCACGAGGGCTCGAGTTCGCTGGACCGGTCCGGCGGCCTCGCCGCTCGCGAGCCGCTGGTGGCGGTGATGTTCGCGATCCCGGCCCTGAGCCTGGCCGGGATCCCGCCCTTCTCCGGCTTTGTGGCCAAACTGGCGGTCGTCTCGGCCGCCATCGACCAGAGAGGCACGGTGGTCGTGGTGGCCGCGCTGGTAGCCGGAGGCTTGACCCTGCTGTCCATGGCCAAGATCTGGAACGAGGTCTTCTGGGGCCGGCGCGCCGACGGTCCCCGCCCCAGTCCCGCCCCGCGCCGCGGCCGGCGCACCATGCACGCCGCCACGGCGCTGGCGGTGGCTGGCACCCTGATGGTGGCGCTGTTCGCGGGAACGCTGCTCGATCTCTCGACCGAGGCAGCCGAGAACCTGCGCAGTCCGGCCAGCTACATCGCGGCGGTTCGGCCGTGAGTAGCCGGCGGTATCCGGGAACGCCGCGGCGGGTAGTTACCACCGCCGGCCTCGTCATGGTCTGGTGCGGCCTGTGGGGCTCTGTGTCGATCGCCAATCTGGTCTCCGGCCTGGCCCTCTCCGTCGTCGTGCTGGCCGCCGACCGGGGGCCTACGGCCCGCCACGTGATCCGTTTCCGGCCCTTGCTCAAGTTCGCTTGGCTAGTCCTCGTCGACCTCGCCCGCTCCACGATCAATGTGGCCATCGAGATCGCCACGCCCAACGACGGCACGGAGGAGGTCATCGTCGCCGTCGACCTGCCGGCCACCGGCAGCGAGCACATGCTGCTCCTGTCGGCGTCGATCACCCTCAGTCCCGGGACGGCGGTCGTCGATGTCGACCGCTCCTCGGGCCGCTACTACATCCACCTCCTCCACGGCCGCCTGAGCGACGAGACCGTGGCCCACGCCCACAAGCTGGCCAAGCTGGCCTGCGAAGCCCTGCCGACCTCCAATCCGATGGGCGTCCGATGATGATCGCACTGGCCGCCGCCGGCTTTGCAATTGCCGGACTCTGCGCCGTCTACCGAGTGGTGCGCGGCCCGAGCCTGGCCGATCGAGTGATCGCCGTTGAGGTGGCCCTCGTCTCGCTGGCCGGCGGCATCGTCACCGACGCCACCAACCGCGACAGCCACACCCTCCTCGCAATCATCACCGTGATCGCCCTAGTCGGGCTGGCGGGCACGTTCGCGGCCAGCCGGTTCCTGGAGCGCGATGCAGAGCGCTCGGCCTCGGGCGAGAGGACCACGCGATGAGGGTTGCGGCCGAGGTGGTGATGGTCGCCGGTGCGGTCATCGCAGTCCTGGCCGGCATCGGGCTGCTCCGGTTCTCGACGCCGTTCGCCCGGATCCAGGCCGCTGGCAAGGCCAGCCCGGTGGCTCTGCTGCTGATGTCGGTAGGGGCCGCTCCCCTGCTCGGTTGGCGTGGATTCGCCTACCTGGCCATCGCGGCGGGCGCGATGATCGTCACGCTGCCCATCGTCGCACACCTGCTACTTCGGGCTGTCCACCGGACCGACAGGATCGATCACCTAGCCATGGACGACTTAGCGGCCGACGAGGAAGGCGAGACGCACCTCGGTTCCTTCTGAGCTGGAGTCAATGCTCGATTGGTCGGCCAGGGCCCGCATGATGGAGATGCCCATGCCGGACTCCCGGCCGAGCCGGGCTTCTGACTCCGGGGGCGGCATCTCCGGCAGCGCGTCCACGTCGAAGCCGGGACCCTCGTCGCGCACCGTCACAACCACGCTTCCATTGGAGCAGCGGCAACAGACCTTCACGGGACGGGTGCTACCGGAGCGGATGTGGGCCTGTATGGCGTTGGTGGTCGCCTCGGACACCGCCACCCGGAGGTCGTCGATGCGGGACGGCTCGAGGCTCGGCGCCAACTCGGCTGCCGCGGCCACAACCAGTCGCACCAGAGACACGTAGTCGGCCCGGGCCGGGATCTCGATCTCGACTACGTCGCTCATGGCCGCCTCCGCGTGGAGGCCGCGCCATCGGAGACGACCGCGGACAGCTCAGACAGAGTGTCGATCGAATCGTGCAGCGCCAGGATCCTGTCCAGGTCGCAGATCTCGAACACTCTTCGGATGCGGGACGACGGACACACCAGAG
This sequence comes from Acidimicrobiaceae bacterium, assembly GCA_009842325.1. Lineage (GTDB taxonomy): Bacteria > Actinomycetota > Acidimicrobiia > Acidimicrobiales > Aldehydirespiratoraceae > Aldehydirespirator. The sequence continues at coordinate 63,181 of VYFQ01000025.1, forward strand.
CCAGTTCGCCGCCTCGCTGGCGCACTCGCTTGAGCGCGCCGACCACCGCCCCTAGGCCGAACGAATCGACGAAGTCCAGCTCCGACAGGTCGAGAGCCAGCAGGCGGGAACCCTCGGCCACCGCGGTGACGACGGCCTGGCGCATGTCGGGCGCCCCGACGACGTCAAGCTCGCCACCGACGCTGAGAACGGTCCACGGCGGCTGCTCACTGCGCCGGATCGTGACGGACACAGACCAAAACGGTACCGCCTGTCCGGATCGACTTGGTGACTCCGGGCCGCTGGAGTGCCGTCCAGCCGTCTATTCGAGGCGCATGGTGGCGCGGGCCTCGAACACCGCGTCGGAGACCAGCGGTCCCACCAGCGGAACGTCGGTGGGCTCGGCGTAGCGCAACTCCACGATTGCCCGGCCGCCGGCTCGCCGCACCGACACCGTCAGCCGTCCAGGGTCCAAGTCGGCCGCGGCCAGCGCGGCGGAGCGCACCCCACCATCACTCACACCGACTGCCGCGGAGCGCACCGCTTCCCGGGCTGCGTGCGTGACCAGCACTCTGGTCCGGACGAGCAGGCCCACCTGCACGAGGGCCAACAGCATCAGCGCGAAGACCGGCATCACCAACGCCAACTCCACCGTCGCCTGTCCCGATTGGCGCGACCGTCCGGACCGGTGCGACCGTCCGGACAAGTGACCGGAGCGTCCTGCGATCACGAGACCATGTTGGCGACCGTGTCCACCATCTTGTCGAGCAGCCACCCGATCTTGCCCGAGCCGGTCGCCCAGGTCACCAGCAGCAAGGCCACTGCGGCCGCGCCGACGAGCACGAGCGCGTACTCGGCGGTGGTCTGGCCGCGGTCGTCCATCCTGTGCCGGGCCGCGTCGCCGTACGCCTGCAGTGCGGAGCAGATGCGCAGGAACATGGTCACTCCTCTCAAGGCGAGAAACCCAAGTCAGAGACGGTCTTCAACAGCAACGGGACGACGGTGAGCAGGCAGAAGGCGGGCAGCACGCAGAACACGAGCGGGAACAGCATCAGCACCGGAACTCGCCTGGCGGCCTCCTGCGCCCGGACCCGGCGCCGGCGGTGAGCCTCGTCGGCAGCCCGCTGCAGCGCGGGTCGAAGCGGTGTTCCATCGATCTCGGCGGCAGTCACCGCGTACACGACAGGCGAGACGCTAGAGCCCAGACTCTCTCGCAGCCTTCGCATCGAGTCGACGAAGGGCTCCCCGGCCGCGGTACGCCGCACCACTGCCAGCAACTCCGACCGGAACGGTTCCGAGACTCGGGGACCGACGTCGGCCAGGGCTGTCACCGTAGGCCTGCCCGCCCCGACCATTAGCCCGAGCAAGTCGATCACCTCCGGTAGATGACGCTCGACCTGCAGCACCCGCTGGCGCCTGCGGGAACGGCGCCGGACGACGACCGCACCCACGACCCCCGAGAGTGCGAGCAGGCCGGCGGCGGGACCAAACGCTACGACCGCGGCCGCGGCTACGAGAACCAAGGTTCCGACCAGCACCTCATCCTCGGGCTCGACTGCACCCCACGACAGCCAGCGACCCAGAGCCGACAGGGCACCGGTCGGGTCGCGGCCGGCGGGCCGGTCGGCACCGCCAAGGCGCCGGCGGGCGGCGCGGTTCGTTGCCGCGGTTGTATCGAAGACGGTCAGCATCAGCAGGGCCGCGGCGACCACGGGCACGAGACCTACGCCCACCGGCCCACACCCCGGCTCAGTCGGGCCATCCACCAGAGGCCCAGACCTTCCAGTCCCAGGCCGACCACCAGCGACACGAGCCCGACCGGCGTGGCCAGCAGCCCGCCCATCGCATCGGTGTCGACGAGCGTCACGATGACCGCGAAACCAGCCGGAGCAGCCGCGACGACCATCCCGGAGGTCCGCGTCTGCGAGGTCAGCGCCCTGATCTCGTCGCCGAGAGCCTGCCGCTGGCGCAGCGATGCGGCTGCCCGATCGAGACTCGCGGCCATGGCCGCGCCCGAAACGTGGCCCAGCACGAGCAGGGCAGCAGCCGCCCGTCGGTCGGGTGTGTCGGCGACCCAATCGTCGAGAGCGTCCGAGAGGCTCAGGCCCCCGCGGACCCTGCTCACCACGAGACGCAGGCCGGTCTCGGGGAGCTCCGCAGCCACACCGTCGAGGGCCGTCAACACGGAGGCGCCGGATCGCAGGGCCCGGGCCGTCAACTCGAGAGCCTGCGGTATGGCGTCGGCCTGCTCAGACCGCTCTCTCCACCGTCGCGCCGCAGCCACCAGCCGGGTGGACCCGACCCTCCGCCACGCCGCGCCACCCCCCACGCGACCCCTGGACCCCGCCGGCGCCAGATCGGGGGCCAACGCGGCGAACAGCAGGACGGCAGCCAGCACCGCCGTCACTTCTCGACCTCCCCTCTTCCGCTCCTGTTCGCTGCGCTCACGGGCCGCTCGGGCCACGGCCTCGCTCGATGGATCACAGCAGTCCTCATGAGTCGCTCCCTATCCGCTCGGCCTCAAGGCGGGCAGGCCGGGCGATGGGCGAGCAGACCTCGGTGTCGCCGGCCAGCAGGCGCACCCGATCGTGGTCCGTCACTTCGGCGACGGTGACGATCCGCCGGGTGCCGTCGGGGGATCTTCCCAGATGCACTACGGCATCGATGGCAGCGGTCACATGGTCCCGGACCGCCTCCACTCCCAGGCGCTCATCGGCTGCCGTGGCCAGCGCGGCCAGGCGGCGCAGAGCGTCGACCGGGCCGTTGGCGTGCACCGTGGAGAGGCACCCGGCGTGGCCCGTGTTCAGAGCGTGCAGCAGATCGAGCGCCTCCGGGCCCCGCACCTCTCCCACCACGAGCCGGTCGGGACGCATCCGCAGCGCGTTGCGCACGAGGTCCCGGATCGTCACCGTCCCTCCACCCTCGCGGGACTCGGGCCGGGCCTCCAGCCTCACCACGTGGGGATGCTCCAACTGCAGTTCGGCCGCGTCCTCGATGGTGATGACCCGCTGATCGTGGCTCACCCGGCCAGCCAGGGCGTTGAGCAGAGTGGTCTTGCCCGCTCCTGTGCCGCCGCTCACGACGAGATTGGCCCCCCGGTCCACAAGCTCCTTGAGCAGAGCCACCACTGGTGGGCCCGCGAACATCTCAAGGGCCACGTCGGGCACCACGAAGCGGCGGATCGTCACATAGGGGCCGTCGACAGCCACCGGAGGAACGGCCACATGGACCCGGGAGCCGTCGGGCAGGCGACCGTCCACGTAGGGGGTCAGCTGATCGACCCTGCGGCCCAGCGGGGACACGATTCTCTCGATGACCAGATCGACTGCGGCCCGGTCCAGCGACACCCCGCTCCGGCTCACCGTGCCGCCCCGCTCGATCCACACCGGCCCCGGCCCGTTGATCATCACCTCGCTCACCGATGCATCGGCGAGCAGCGGCTCCAGGGGGCCCAGGCCATGCACCCGGGCCGCGACCCGGGCCACCACGTCGTCGAGCACATGCGTCGGGGTGAGGGGGGCGAGAGCGCGGACGACGCCCGCTATGTCCACCGCTGGCATCGGGTCCTCGGCAAGTGTGTCGATCACCTTGCGATGCACGGCCTCCACCAGCGCCGAGAAACCGTCGACGCTGCCGGTCATGCCGGCAACTCGAAGCGCCGCAGCGGCGGAGGGAGCATGCTCACGATGGTCCCCGCGTCGACCGACCGGGCGACGCGGGGATCCCAGGCCACCCGCTTCACGCTGGAGGCACCGACGGCGGCGGACACATCCCGCACCCGCAGAGCCCGGCCCGGCTCCTCCACGAGGACCACCCAGTCGTAGGGACCGGACGTTCGCTGGGCTCGATTCAGGGCGAGGTAGCAGGACCGCAGCACGCACACCGGCCGGTGCGAGGCTGCGAGGTCGGTTCGCAACTCGAACGGGTCCAGCCCGGCGTCCACCACGACCGGACCGATGCGGGCCAGCATCTCAAGGGCCAGCACCAGCCTCGATCGTTGGTTCCCGCCGTCTGCGGTCTGGTCGACCAGCGCGGGCTGCGTGCCGTCGCGGAGCAGCCTCAGGCCCGGAGCCACGTCCTCGAGCAGCCTGCCGATGGCGTCGGCCGCGACGCCGTCCCCCGCGGCCACCCAATCGCCGATGCCTGGCTCCGACGGCGCCGCGCCGGCGATCATGCCGAGCAGCGCCGGCTGGTCGCCGGTGAGGTCCACAAGCGTGGTCTCCCGGTCTTCTGAGGCCATCCGGATAGCGGTCGCGGCGGCCACCACCGACGTGCCGACCCCGCCCTTGACGGACCAGTACCAGATGATCATCTGCTCCTCCCGCACGTCGGCGTGCCTCGACGGCGGGACTTGGAGCGCTGGGGGTCAGCGAACGCTGAGCACTCCGGCGGCCGTCCCGGCATCCAGCGAACCGGGCCAGCGACGGCACTCTACAGGAGTTGTCAGATATTACAACCTGATTGAATGGCTATTCGATCATTCCTATGATCTTCGCGCCCGAGTGAAGCAACTTCTCGGCCGGCTCGTCGTCGAGAAGCGGCACGAGGAAGGACTCGATCCCATGTTGCGCGGCCAGGCTGTGAAGCTCCTCGGCGCACTCACCCGGGGTGCCGGCAATCACGAAGGGCAGCGCCCACTCGTCGCGCACGTGCTCGGCCGCGGCCTCCAGACCGTCGGCCAGAGCCGCCCTGATCACAGCCGCGTCCGCGTCGGTGAGCCCGATGGCCTCCTGCACTTCGGGAGGCGTATCTACCAGCCGGTAGGTCATGTGGGGCTTGACCGCGGCCATGGTGTCGTCGTCGGTCACCAGCATCGTGGAGTAGGCGATGCGGGGATCGTTGCCCGCCGCCCGGCCCGCGCCCCGGATCCGCTCCACCGCCGCGCCGAGATGCGGCTTGTACAGGAAGTCCACCAACACCCCGTCGCAAGCCGAGCCGCCCAACTCCAGCATCCTCGGCCCCCGTCCGGCCAGCCAGATCTCGATGCCAGCCCGGGCATTCAGCAGAGACGCCTCGCGCAGGCTCACGCGGGAGCCCTCGACGGTGACGGTGTCTCCCGCGAACAGGCGCCGGCAGGCGTCGGTGGTCTCGCGCACGGCGGCCAAGGGCCGTTCGCGGGCGATGCCGAGGGGGTCGAGCGTGAGGCTGCCTCCGGCGCCGATGCCCAGGAAGGCCCGCCCGCCCGACAGCTCGTCGAGCGAGGCGATGGCCCCGGCGGTGGCCCCCGCGTGGCGGGTATAGGGGTTGGTGATGCCCGGGCCGATCTCGAGGGACTCGGTTGCCATCGCGATGGCGGTCATCGCCACGTACACGTCGCTGGCCGCGAGCCCCTCGTCGTACACCCAGCAGCGCTCGTAGCCGAGGCTCTCGGCCAGCCGGGCGAGCTCGACCGCCCGTTCGACCGACCCGTGGGGCAACACGTTTAGTTCGGGCCGGACCACGGAACTCACCCTATTGCCGGAGGCGGACTTGAACGGCCTCGAGCACTCCGTTGCCCACGGCCAGGGCCTTGTCGGAGATCTTCCAGCACTCGGCAGGGTCGCTGCGGGGATCGACATCGCCGATCTTGAGGCCGGCCCGCACCGTCATACCGGAACGGATGGCACCCCTCACGACCCCGTCGAACGGCGCCCGGACCGTCGCATCGCCCACCGCCCCGAGCAGCTGACCGCCGCTGACCACGTCCCCGATGGCGATTCGCCACTCGACGGCCCCGGCGGCGGGCGCTCGCACGACCCGATCGGCTGATCGACCCCCGAGTTCGGCGGGTGTTCCTGTGTCGGGCTGGGCCTGACCGGTCCAGACAACCCGGCCCAGGTTCGGCCCCCGCATGGTCTCAACCACCGCGTGGCAGTCCACGCCCGCGGTGAACCCCGGCCCCAGGGCCACGACCGACTCGGCGTCGTCGATTGAGGTGTCGATGTTGCGCTTGGCCATCCTGGCGTCCACCATCACATCGAGTCGAGCGCGGTCCAGCGGTGGCAACTCTGCAGCGACGAGTACAGCCGCATCACCCTGTTCGGCAACCGCCAGAGCCTGCGCGAACGACTCGGCCCGCACGCCTCTCATTCCCTGCACAATGATCTCACCGTCTATGACCGCGGTGGACAGTGACACCGTGCGGCGCACGGCCAGCGGCTCGGGCAACTCCAACACCACCACCGGCCAGCCCTGCCGCGTGAGGTGCCAGGCGACTCCAGTGGCCAGATCGCCCCCGCCCCGCAGAACGCACAGCGGCTCACGTGCGGCGATGGGCGACCACCTCGGCCATGATGCTCAGCGCGATCTCCTCGGGGGTCTCGGCGCCCACCTCGATGCCGATGGGCGCATGGACCCGGTCGAGGGCGGTCGGATCCACACCCTCGGCCTCCAAGCGGGCCCGGGTCGTGGCCCAGCGGCGCTCGCTGCCCATCACCCCCACGTAGCCGGCATCGGTGGCCAGCAGCGCGGGCAGGGCTGCTGAATCAACGTCCACGTTGCGGGTCACCAGCACCACCGACACGTCCTGGTCCAGGGTTCGCCCCTCGAGCAGATCGTCGACCGATCCGATGACCAACTCGTCCGGGGCGCCGTCGCCGCCGGGCACTCCTGGGTCAGGCCCCTCCGGCGCGTCGCCGGCGGCCATCGAGCGGTCGTCGGTGGCCACCACCCGGAAGCCCAGCCATCCGGCGAGCTGGGCCACCGCCCGTCCCACGTGTCCGTATCCCATGACAATGACGGTCGGCTTGGGCATGTGCGGCTCCACGAATATCTGGACGTCGCCCCCGCAGACGCCGGGATCGCCCCGGCCGGGATCGACTAGACGGTACGACAGCAGGCGGCAGCGGCCGTCAGCGAGCGCGGCGACCGCCTCAGACACGACCCGGGCCTCCATCTCTCCCCCGCCGACGGTGCCCGAGATGCTGCCGTCGCGGAAGACCAGCATCTTGGCCCCGGCCCGGCGGGGCACCGAGCGCGACGTGTCGACGACCGTGGCCGAGGCCACGGCCACGCCGCCGTCCACCGCCTCGGCAAGCTGCTGAAGCAGGCTCACGACCACAGCCTCGCAGCCTGTTCGAGGGTATGGGCGCGCAACTCCTCAATGTCGGTACCGATCACCTCGCCGCCCTCAACGATCCAGTCCCCTCCCACCATCACGTTGCGCACATGGGAGGCGCTGCGCCACAGCACCAGCTGGTCCAGCAGGTTGTGGGCCTCCACCGGTGTGGGCAAGCCCCGGGGACCCTCCAGGTCGACCAGCTGCAGATCGGCGTGCCAGCCCGGCTCCAGTCGCCCCACCCGCTCCAGGCCGAGAGTGCGGGCAGATCCCTCGGTCGCCATTTGCAGGACGGTGGCCGCGCTGATCGCGCCGGGGTCGAGGGTGGCCGCCCTGTGCAGCAGGAAGGCGCCCCTCATCACCGCGAACATGTCGTTGAGGTAGCCGTCGGAGCCGAGTCCCACGGTGATTCCCCGTTCCAGCAGCTCGAGTACGGGAGCGATCCCGCCGCCCACCTCGCAGTTCGAGAGCGGCATGTGCGAGACCCTGATGCCGGAGTCGGCGATGATGTCGATCTCGTCCGGCGACAGCTGCACGCACTGGCTGGCCTGGAAGCGGGGCGAGGCCACCCCGATGCGGTCGTAGAACTCCAGCGTGCGCATGCCGTGGTGCTCTTCGCACCAGCGTCCCTCGTGGACTCCCTCGTTCACATGGGCGTGGCAGAACACGTCCAGGTCGGCAGCCGCATCGAAGGCCCGGCGGATGAAGGGCTCGGAGCAGGTGAACGTGGTGTGGATGCACATGGCGCCCGACACCCGGCCGTCGCGTCCGGCGCCCTCGCTCGCGGCGCGTGCCCGGCAGTCCTCGATGAAGCTGACGTTCTCGTCGAGGCCGGCCTGGCCGTTGGCCTCACCCATCCGCTCGGTGGCCTCGAACGACAGCACCCCTCGCAGCCCGCTGCCGGCTACGGCCTCGCGCTGCGCGAACAGCGCTCCGGGCACGGCGTTGGGGGCTTCGAGGATGTCGAAGAAGCTCGTCGTGCCGCCGGCGGCCAGATCTGCGGTCACCCAGGCGGCCGCGGCCGCGACCATCTCGTGGTCGAGGGCGTTCTCCACCAGGGGCCACCAGTAGTCGTCCAGGAAGCCCCAGAAGTCGGCCACCGGCACCGCCGGCGCGGGAACGCCGTGGGCCAGCACGCCATACAGGTGCACGTGCGCGTTGACGAAGCCGGGCAGCAGCACGCAGCCCGAGCCGTCACAGAATTCGTCGTCGGGATACCGGGCGCGCAGTTCGGTGACCGGGCCGGAGTCGTCGATCATGCCGTCGACCACGCGCACCGCCCAGCGTCGGCGGGGCTCGTCCAGCGCCGCGGTCACGGCCCAGTCGGCCCCGATGATCATGTGGGTTTATGTCTCGGCGGCTTGCAGTGCGGCCCAGACCCGCTCCGGGGTGAAGGGCAGATCGTTGATGGCCACCCCGGTGGCGTCGAGGATGGCGTTGCGCACGGCCGGGGCCACGCCGTCCTTTGGAATCTCGGCCACCGCCTTGGCCCCGAACGGGCCGCTGTCCTCCATGGTCTGCACCAGGTACACGACGGTGTCGGGCATCTCGTCGGCCCGGTAGATCTTGTAGGGACCGAACGACGGGTTGACCATGCGCCCGTCGCCGTCGAGCACGATCTCCTCGCAGTGGGCGTACCCGAGGGCCTGGATCATGCCTCCCTCGACCTGGCCGCTGGCGGTCACCGGGTTGATGGCCACGCCGCAGTCCACCGCCATCACCAGCTTGGTCACCGTGACCTGGCCGGTATCGACATCCACCTCGACCTCGGCGAACTGGGCCGCGAACGGGGGTGGGCAGTCCGGCGACACGTGCGAGGCGGTGCCCATGATCTGCTCCTGCTCCTGCCAGTGCAGCGAGTCGAGCGCGATCTCCTCCAGCGTGACCGAGCGGCCGTCGGCCGCGTAGGCCCGGCGGTCGCGCAGCTCGATGGTGCAAGGCTCGTCCACCTCCAGCAGCATCGCGGCCCGCGCCTTTAGCCGCTCCCGGACCGCCTCCGCGGCCCGCAGCGCGGCCGTTCCGGAGATGTAGGTGGTCGACGAGGCGTAGGCCCCGGTGTCGAACGGGGTCATGTCGGTGTCGCTGGAGTACACCTTGATGTCTTCGAGGGGCACGCCGAGCACCTCGGCCGCGATCTGGCCGATCACGGTGTCGGCGCCGGTGCCCAGGTCGGTGGCCCCTATGAGCATGTTGAACGAGCCGTCGTCGTTGAGCTTGATGGAGCAGCCGCCCATGTCCAGGAACGGGATGGCCGTGCCGTGCATGCAGAAGGCGAAACCCAAGCCCCGCCGGATGTTTCCACGGTCGGCTGGAGCCTTCCAGGACTCGTCGTTGCGGCGGTTCCAGTCGACTTCGCGCATCCCCTGGGCCACGCACTCCTCGATGCCCGACGACATGATCTTCGGGTACTCGTTGAGCTCCTCCTCGGCCACGGCTCGCTCGCCCAGATGGGGGGCGATGTCCATCTCGTCGCCCACCTTCACCCAGTTGCGCCGCTTGAACTCGATGGGGTCGAGGTCGAGGGCCCGGGCGATGTCCTCCATGTGGGCCTCGAGCGCGAACTCGGCCTGGGGCGCGCCGTAGCCCCGGTAGGCGCCCGGCACCGGGATGTTGGTGTAGACGACGTGACAGTCGAAACGCTTGGATGCGGCGTTGTAGGAGGTGAGGCCGCGCAGCCCCGACACGATCTGCACGGTGAAGCCGTGGGTGCCGTACGGGCCGGTGTTGCCGATGATGCTCATGTCCTGGGCCAGCAGCCTGCCGTCGTTGTCGACCGCGGTCCGGTAGGTGATGGTCTGGGGGTGGCGGGTTCGGCTGGCGTAGAACTCCTCGGCCCGGTCGAGTTCCAGCCGCACCGGGCGGCGGGTGGCGATGGCGAGGTGGGCCACGATGTCCTCGATCAGCATCTCCTGCTTGGCTCCGAAGCCGCCGCCGATGCGGGGCTTGATCACCCGGATGTCCTTGATCTCCATGTCGATGAGGGGAGCCAGCATCCGGCGGGTGTGGAACGGCACCTGGGTGGCGGTGCGCACCACCATGCGCTCGTCGGAGTCGAGCCAGGCCATCGAGATGTGGGGCTCGATGGGGCACTGCTGGACCTGATGCACCCTGAACGTCTGCTCGAACACGTGGGGTGCGGACTCGATGTTTCCGTCGACGTCGCCGCGCTGGGCCGCCATGTGGTGCACCAGGTTGCGCTGGGGATCGCAGATGTGGGTGGTGTCGTCCTCGTCGTGGACCTTGGGGGCGTCGGCGTCCATGGCGAAGCGCTCGTCGAACACGGCAGGCAGAACCTCGTATTCGACCTCGACGAGCCGCATGGCCTCCTCGGCGGCCTCGATTGTCTCGGCGGCCACCGCGGCCACCCGGTCGCCGACATGGCGGACCCGGTCGTCGAAGCTGACCTGGTCGTAGGGGTGAGGGTTGGGCCAGCTCTGCCCGCCGGAGGCGTACTTGACCCTGGGGGTGTTGCCGTGGTGCAGCACTGCGTGCACACCCGGAACGGCGCGGGCTGCCGTGTCGTCGATGCTCAGGATGCGGGCGTGGGCGTGGGGACTGCGCAGCACCTTGGCGTACAGCATTCCCCGGGGTTCGATGTCGTCGGTGAAGGCGGGGTTGCCCTTGGCCAGGCGAACTGCGTCGACCTTGACCTCCGGCTTGCCCACCACGGCCATGTCGGGCACCTCACGGGACGGCACAAGGCGGGGCACGGACTGGGGGGCCTCGGGAGCGGGGCCTCCGGAGTCGGGGGC
>VYFQ01000002.1 GCA_009842325.1 Acidimicrobiaceae bacterium
CCCGCCATCCGCGAATGGGCCTCCACCCCGCAGCGACACCCGATCGAGGCGACCTGTCGCCCGGATGCAGCCCCAACCGCTGTTCGGGTAGGTGCTCCCGCGACTGCTGGCCGCATCGCCTGACTGCCGGCCGCATCGCCTGACTGCCGGCCGCATCGCCGGACCCTGCCCGAGGCCTGCATGGGGGCCACGCGCAGCAGCGGTGGCGGAGCGGGCAGAATGGCCGCCATGGACGGAGAGTCCACTCCGGTGGAGGCCGACCGGTCGGGGCCACGGCTCGAGGCTGGGCTGGGAGACATCACAGCCGAGCAGGTGGATGCCATCGTCAACGCGGCCAACTCGTCGCTGCTGGGCGGCGGGGGAGTGGACGGAGCCATACACCGGGCGGCCGGACCCGAACTGCTTGAGTACTGCCGGGGACTGGGCGGCTGCGCTGCCGGCCAGGCCAAGATCACGCCCGGCTTCGGGCTGACTGCTCGCTGGGTGATCCACACCGTCGGCCCGGTCTGGCATGGCGGCAACCAGGGTGAGCCCGATCTGCTGGCGTCGTGCTACCGGGAGTCGCTGGCTCGGGCGGAGGAGGTCGGGGCCGAGTCGGTGGCATTCCCGGCCATCTCGACCGGCGTCTACGGCTACCCCACCGAGCCGGCCGCAGCCATCGCCGTCAGCACCGTGCGGACGACTCCAACAAACGTGCGCCTGGTGCGTTTCCTCTGCTTCAACGCCGAGACGTTCGACGCCTACCAGATTCTGTTGGGCTCCCACGAGGCATAGCCGCAGTGCAAGCGCGGTTCGTGGATCCTCGCCCGCTGTACGAGACGGAAGCGCCACTCAGCAGCCGGGTTGGTGCCTTCCGGCAGCACCTCGTTGTCGACAGCACTTCGCGAAGACTGTTCCGCGATGTGACGCAGGAGATCGCCGGCCACTCGCCGGTTGCCGACATCGGTTGTGGCGTCGGCGTGCCGCTGCTGCCGGTCGGGCCGACGGTGATGGACCGGCTCGACGTGATCGCCGGCGACATCTCGTTGCGCCAACTGCAGTCGATCCGCGAAGGCGAGTCCGGTCCCCGACGCAACTTGCTCCAGTTCGACGCCACCCGCCTGCCGTTCAGGAGCGAGTCATTCGGCGCGGCGGTGGCGCGGCACATGCTCTACCACGTGCGTGATCCCCGACTGGCCGCGGCTGAGGCCGCTCGAGTGATCCGCGACGACGGACTCTTCGTGGCCACCACCAACAGCTCCAGCAGCCGGCCCGAGCTACAGAATGCACACACCAAGGCGGTGGCCGATCTCGGCGGCCGGCTAGTCGAGCGGATGTCGACCAACTTCGATGCCGAGTCCGGCGGCCGGAAACTCAGCGCTTCGTTTCTGGAGGTGCGAGCCGAGCCATGGTCGGGGGTCCTCGCCTTCCCGACTGTCGGGGCAGTGCTCGACTACTACCGGAACACCGCCTACTTCAAGATGGCGTTCGATGCCGGGGCCGACCGCTCGCGGCTCGCCGGTCGGGTCTCCGAGATCCTGGGGTCGCGGTTCGGTGACGGACCGGCTCCACTGACCGTCGGCGGGGCAATCTTCGTCTGCACAGGACCGATACGCCGCGATCAGTAACCCAAGAACCGATGACAAGCGCCTCCGATCCTCTAGCCGAGCATGACCACGTCGACTACGGCGGGGCGGATCCCTAGGACTTGCTCGATGTGGCTGGCCAGCGAGAAGAGTTGCAGCTCCCCGTGGGGCCGCCCGATCAGCTGGATTCCGACCGGGAGACCGGTCTCGGTCTGGCCGCAGGGGATCGTGATGACAGGCAGCGTGGTGACGCTCACGGCCGCGGCGATCGACAGCCAGCGGTAGTACTCGCTCGGCGGGAGCCCGGCGCGATAGCCGACGTAGCGCTCCTCCACTGGGAACGGCAACACGCTGGCAGCCGGGCAGATCAGCAGGTCGTGGTCGCTCATGAAGTCGGCGGCGAGCTGGAAGATGCGTCCTTGCGCCGCGATTGAGTCGCGGACGACGTCACCGCCGAGAGCGAGTCCCCGCTCGATGTTCCAGACGAGCTCAGGCTTGAGGACATCACGGGCGTGGGGAAGCTCGGCTCCCAGAAGGGTGGCGAACATCAGGGCCCGAGGGACATTGAACGCCACCGCCGCCTCGGACAGATCCGGGTGGTCGGCGACGACGTCGACGCCGTCGCCCTCGAGGGCGTGCATCGCCCGGTCGCACACCTCGGCGACCTCCGGGGCGGTCTCGGTGACGCCTAGGTCGACGCTGTAGGCCACCCGGGCCGGCCGCAGCGGAGAGGCCGCGGCGCTGCGGAACGACTCTTGCGGCGGTGGCTTGCCGAGCCCGGCGCGGGGACTCTCGCCCACCATCGCGTCGGCCAGCAGGGCGAGGTCGCCGATGTCACGCGCCATCGGCCCCTGTTGAGAATGCACCTGGAACGGTACGACGCTCGGTCCGTTGGCGATACGTCCCGGCGAGGGGCGCAGGCTAGTGATGCCGCAGAAGCTGGCGGGGGTGCGCAACGAGCCGGCCAGATCCGAGCCGTGGGCCAGCCAGGCCATGCCAGTGGCCACCGCCGCGGCCGCGCCGCCCGAGGACCCGCCAGCGGTGAGGCGCAGGTCGTGGGGGTTGCGGGTGGCCCCGAAGACGTCGTTGAAGGTGTTTCCGCCCGCCCCGAACTCGGGGGTGTTCGATTTTGCGTACACCACGGCGCTGTGAGCTTCGAGCGTCTCGACGATGACGTCGGACTGTTCCGGCACGAAGTTCTCCCTCAGCCGTGACCCGTGAGTCGTCCTGACGCCGGCGACAGCCGTGAGATCCTTGATGGGAACAGGGAGGCCGGCCAGCACGCCGCGTTCGTCGGGCGGGACTGCCATGAGACGGTCGGCGTGATCCCGGGCCCGGTCGAAGCAGCGGGTCGGCAGTGCGTTGATGAGGTGGTCGACCGACTCAATCCGGCCTTGCACTGCGTCGAGAGCGTCGTGGGGGCGGAGGTCGCCCGCGGCTAGAGCGGCCACGACCTCACAGGCGCTCTGCCGGATCAGGTCGTCGGTCATGGGCGGGCTTGCCAGTCAGCCGTGCACTGACATGGACGAGTTGGGGTTGATCTCCCGGTTGCGGCTGAAGGTGCCCATGTCGATGGGCAGGCCGGTGTAGCGGCCTTCGATCACGAGCGGGTCGGCGTCGTGGTCGTGGCCGGCCTCGACCGTCTCGATGAGTTCGGCCATGCAGTGTCCCGCCACGCCGGCGTTCTTGAACTGGTTGCCGCTGGTGCCGATGGCCACGTAGAAGCCGTCGAGGTCGGTGCGGTCGTAGATCGGGATCCAGTCGTCGCTCACGTCGTACAGGTCCACCACGCCCTTGCGCTCGTGAGGCACGCCCACCGGCGGCAGACGCCGGCTCAGCCGCAGGACTTGCGCCTCCCACTGCTCGGCGCTGAGCCGCTGGTCGTAGTCGTCGGGGTCCACCCAGTCCTGGGGGTCGCAGCGGGGGTCTGTGCTGCCCACCAGGATGTGGTTGCCGGTCTCCGGGCGGAAGTAGATGCCGTTGTCGTCGTCGGCGATGTTGAAGCCGTCGCGCTCGTAGTCGTAGGTGGACGGCCCCGGCGCGTGATGCACTTCGTGACGAAGCGCCCTGGTCTTGATGTTCATCGAGTCGTAGACGCCGGCCATCTGGTTGATCAGGTACGAGTGGGGCCCGGCCACGTTCACCACGACCGGCGCGGCAACGGTCGTGCCGTCGTCGAGGATCACGCTCGTTACTTGCCCGTTGCGCCGGCCGATACCGGTCACGGCGGTGGCGAAGCGGAACTCGGCGCCGGCCGACTCAGCGGCTCGCTGCAGGTTGTGGGTGGTCAGCTGAGGATCGCTCACATAGCCCGCCTCGGGCGTGAAGATCGCGCCGGGCAGGTCCTCGGTGGCATCGGCCCAGAAGTCGGGGTCGTCGGGCCGCTTCGGCGGTCCGAAGATGCCGGGGTCGAGGATGGGCATGCGTCGCAGCAGTTCGGCTGTCGACCAGTCCTCGTAGGCGACGCCGATTGCGTCGAAGTGGGGAAGCACCTTCAGGTAATGGCCACCGGGGTCCTTCAGCGCCGCCATCCCGCACTGCTTGTAGGCGATGAGGCCGAGCTCGTCACCGGCTTCGAGGTAGTCGGGCCACTGCAGCCAGTACTGCAGGCCCTCGTACGACATGGCCACGCCGGTGAAGGTGGAGTACGTGAAGCGCACGATGGCGCACGAGTTGACGGTGGAGCCGAATCCGGCGGCCGGCAGTTTGTCCACGCACAGGGCGCGCCGTCCCCGCCGACCGAGCTCGAAGGCGATGGCCGCGCCGATCACACCCGCGCCGACCACCACCGCGTCGAAGCCGCCGACCTTGCGGTCAGATTCCACGGTGTCGCTCGTTGCGCATGTCGAAGGCGATCTTGACCGCACCGCGCCGGCCTGCCTCGCCGGCGTGGCTCAGAGCGTCGACGTAACGGTCGAGCGGGTAGAGGGCCGACACGAGCCGGTCGAAGGCGACCTTGCCGGCCAGTTCCATGGCCAGGTCGAAGCTCGTGGCGAGCCGGCCGTCGGCGCGGACCTCGGTGCCGTAGGCGTAGCAGCCGGCCAACTCGATCTCGCGGTGCCACAGACCGGTCAGCTCCGCGGTCACGGTGGCGGGCATCCCCAACATCAGCACCCGGCCCCGCGGCCGGGACAGCGACAGGGCCTCAGCTAGCGAGGCCGACGAGCCCACCGCGTCGATGACCACGTCGGCACCTCCCGAGAGGTGGTCGCCGACCATGAACGAGCCGGTGGCCCGCCGTACGGCCCGCTTCAGCTCGCCGGGCTCGACGGCTGAGTCCGCGCCGAGTTCGAGCGCGAGCGCCCGCTGGGTGGAGTACCGGGCGCCGACCAGGATCGAGGCTGGCTCGGTCAGGCCCCGCAGGGCGGCCACCGCCAGCAGGCCCATGGTTCCGGCCCCGACCACGGCCACGGTGTCGCCGGGCTGCGCGCCGGATCGGAGCGCGGCGTGCACGCCTCCCGCTAACGGCTCGATCATCACGGCCAGCTCGTCGCTCATCCAGTCCGGGACGTCGTGCAACTGCGAGTCGTGGGCCACCAACTCGGTGGACCATCCACCGCCGGTGGAGCGGCAGAAGCCGGTCTGGAGCCCTGGCTTGAGATGGCCGCTCATGAGATGCCGGTAGTCGTCGCCGTCGCCGGGCGCCGCCCCCGGGTACGGCAGGTCGAAGCCCCGCGCGGCGTGGCCCAGCACCGGCTCGACGATCACCCGGCGCCCCTCCGCGGTGTCGGCCACGATCTCGTGGCCGGGAACGAACGGGAACGAGACGTAGTCCTCGAAGTAGCGAGACGACCGGCCGTCGATCGTGGCCAGATCCGATCCGCAGATTCCGGTGAGCCGCGGGTAGATGCGCTGCCAGCCCTCGCCGGGCAGGTCGGGCGGGTCGTCGTTGACCAGCTTGAGCGGTCCCCAGGTCGCTCCCGCTCCGGGCCGCAGCCGCGACGCCAGGGCAGCGGCCGCGTAGCGGGCCTCCTTGCGTGAGAAGCGCAGTGCCTTCACGAGCAGGGATCGTAGCGAGATTAGGGTTGACGATGATGAGGAGCCGTCGCGGCGCATGCTGAAGCTGGGGCTCGGACTCGAGTTGTACCGGGGCGCCGCGCTGAAGGTGCCGGTGGCGGCGGTTCAACTCGCAGAGCGGCTCGGCTACCACAGTGTGTGGACGGCCGAGGCCTACGGCGCCGACGCGCTGTCCCCGCTGGCCTTCCTGGCCGCCCACACCAGCCGCATCAAGCTCGCCACCGGTGTGGTGCAGATCGATGCCCGCACGCCGGCAGCCACCGCCATGCACGCCATGACCATCGACGCTCTCGCCGGCGGCGGGCGCACCGTCATCGGCCTGGGCGTGTCCGGTCCCCAAGTGGTCGAGGGCTGGCACGGCGCGGCGTGGGGTTCGCCGGTGGCCAAGCTGCGCGACTACACGGCCATCATGCGCAAGGTCCTGGCCCGCGATGCGCCCGTCAGCCACGACGGCACCGCCATCCGGTTGCCCTACGACGGTCGCGGCGCGCTGGGCCAGGGCAAGCCGCTCAAGTCGATCCTGCACCCTGCACCCGGCGTCGAGATCTGGATCGCGGCCGGGGGACCCCGCAATGTCGCTCTGGCTGCGGAGGTAGCCGATGGCTGGCTGCCCATGGGTTACGGGTCCGAGGGGATCGCAACCTACGCGGAGCCGCTGGCCCGGGGCCGGGCCCGCCGCTCCGCAGAGTTGCGGGCCGGCCTCGAGGTGTTCGGCTCTCTGTCGGTTCAGATCACCGACGACGTGCGGGCCGCGGTGGATGCCCGCAAGCCGCTGGTCGCCATGTATGTGGGTGGCATGGGCAGTGAGACCCACAACTTCCATGCCGAAGCCATGGCCCGCCGGGGCTGGCCCGAGGCCTCGGCCCGGATCGTGGAACTATGGCGAGCCGGGCGCCGGGACGATGCGGTCGCGGCGGTTCCCGACGACTACATCGAGTCGCAGTCCCTGCTCGGCTCACCCAAGCGCATCCAGGCCCGATGGTCCGAGGCGGTCCCCGCGGGGCTGACCGGTGTGATAGTCCGGTGCGACCGCGACGAGGGACTCACCCTGGCGGCCGAACTGGCCGGCACGCGAGACACTGCGGTGGTGCAGACATGACCGACTCGTTCGCCGGCGCCCGCCGCATCGACGAGACAGGTCCACGAGAGACAAGCCGATGACCGACGAGCAACTGATCCTCATCGACGAGCCAGCCGAACACGTGCGCCGGATCACGCTCAACCGCCCCGGCAAGCGCAACGCCATCTCCACGCCCCTTCGTGCTGCGCTGTTCGAAGCTCTGCACGGGTTCGACGGAGACCCCGACGCCCGGGTCACCATCGTGCGGGGCGCGGGCCCCTGCTTCTCGTCGGGCTACGACCTCTCCGGCGGGCTCATGGACGACCCGCCCTACCCGTCGGCCCCCGGCGACGGCCAGTGGACCCGCCAGGCCAGCGACGGCTGGTTCTCCATCTGGGATCTGGCTAAGCCGGTCATCGCCCAGGTTCACGGGTACGCATACGCCGGCGGCACGGAACTGGCCGCGGCCTGCGACCTCGTGTACGTGGCTGCCGACGCCCGCATCGGCTATCCCGTCGTGAGGGTGGCGTCTCCGCCGGACTGGCAGTACCACACGCCGTTGATGGGACTGCGCCACGCCATGGAGGCCATGCTCACCGGCGACTCCGTGAGCGGCACCGAGGCGGCCCGGATGGGATGGGCCAACCGGGCCTACCCGCCCGAGGAGCTGGAGGAGGCCGTGCTGGAGGTGGCGGTGCGTATCGCCGGTGTGGCGCCCGACCTGGCCCAGATCAACAAGCGCATGGTCCATCGGGCCTTCGACGTGCTCGGGGGTCGAGCCGCCATCCGTTCGGGGCAGGAGTTCCAGGCTCTGGCTGCCCACCAGGAGTCGGTGAAGGCCGCCATGGCCGACCTGCTCGGCTCGGTCAAGAGGGCCATCGGTGACGATACGCCCACTGATATGCCCACCTGAGTCAGCGGCTTGAGCGCCCCGCCGCCCGTCTCGAACGCTACATCAGCACGCAGCCTCCAAGTAGATTTTCAAGATGTTTCAAGCTATTTCCCTCTCTTTGGGTTGTTGTTGTCGTATCAGCCTGCCATGATGGTGTGACAATCACATGAAACAGCACAAGAAAGCTTGTGTTGTCAATCAAGGGAGGGTGTCAATGGCTGGCGACATGCTGGTGATGTCCAAGTCGCAGATGGAGCAGCTCGCGGTGATCTTCGCCCGGCAGAAGGAGACGGCGGAGGGGGTGATAGGCGCCATCGGCGCCGGCATCGACGGCACTACCTGGCAGGGGGCCAGAGCCGACCGCTTCCGGCAACTCTGGGAGACCGAGTTCCGACCCAACCTGCGGGCACTGTGCGACGCCCTGGGCGAGCACTCGACGTTCATCTCGGCCGAACTCCAGGCCGGCGTCAGCGCGCTCGACACGGTCTAGCCGCAACCACAGCGGCCGGGTCCGCCGCACAGACTTGACCGCGGGAACAGGAAGCCGGTGAGGGTCCGGCACCGACTCGACGGTGTCGAGACGATTGTGGAGATCGACTCTCGTCTCGACGGCTACACGGTGGCCGACCTCGCCGCGGCACTCCGCGGCGTAGTCGACCAAGCCGGCAACTGCGCCGGAGACGGCCTGCGCATCGACGGGTGCTGGCACGGTCCCGACACACCGCTGCCGTCGGTCCCGATCTGGGAGGGGACGCTGCTCGAGATCGCTCCCGGATGTGAGCAGCTCCCCTCCCAACCACCACAGATGCACGGCAACCGGTCCGGCCGCAGGGCCATGCCGGTCGTGACCGGGGGCCTGAGGTCCGGCACGCGTCTGCCGCTCCCTTCGAGTGACACCTGGATCATCGGGCGCTCGGAGGACTGCGACCTGGTGCTCGACGACCCGACGATCTCCCGCCGCCACGCCCGTGTGACCGTGAGCAAAGCCGGCAAGAGGCTCGTGATCGGCGACCTCGGCTCCCGCAACGGAACAGTGGTGGCCGGCCGGCCCGTGGCTGCCCCGACCCGGGTGCCGATCCGGGCCACCATCCGTCTGGGGGCCACCTGCCTGCAGTGGAGGGCGCCGGTGAAGGACCGGCCCGCGGCCGTGCGCGCCGGGTTGGGCGCGGCCGCCGGACGGATCCCGTTCAACCGGCCGCCCCGTCGCCGGCCGCCGACATCGCCGGCGCCGTTGCGAGTGCCGGCCGAGCCGCCGGCCCGGCCGGAGCCCGAGGCTCTGTCGTGGGCGGGCATCGTCCTGCCGGCGGCGGTCGGGCTCGTGCTGGCCGTCGTGTGGAGCCCGTTCATGGCGGTGTTCGCTGCTCTCGGGCCGCTCATCACGGTGGGCACCTGGCTAGAGCGGCGCCGACGGGTCGCTCGCTCCCATGAGCAAGCTTGCGCCGCCGTAGTGCAGAGGGTCGAGAACTTCGTTGCTGCGTTGCCGGCGGCCCACGCCGCCGAGCGGCGCAGGCGCATCGCCCTCGTCCCGGATCTGGCCGAGTTGGTCCGCCGGGCCGAGACGCCGTCACAGCGCTGCTGGGAGCGCCGCCGCGACGATCCCGACGCCATGCGGCTCGGTGTTGGCACCGCGGAGGTGCCCTACACGCCACCGCTGGAGGTGGACGGGGGCGGACTGGCCGCACCAGAGGCGCTCAAGGCTCTGCACGAGATCGAACTCTTGGCCGATGTGCCGGTGGCGGTGTCCTTGCTGCCCGGCGAGGTCGTGGGTGTGGTCGGCCCGCCACCGGTAGCCCGGGCCGTGGCCCGCAGCCTTGTCCTTCAGGCCGCGGTGCTTCACGGTCCGGCCGACCTGGCCATAGCGGGCCTGATGCCGGGGCTTGCCACCGAATGGTCGTGGATGGGCTGGCTTCCTCACACCATCGACATCGGGGGCGAACCCGGAGCGCTGGTGGCCACAGAATCCGGTACTACCGCTGCGGCCGCGGAGGCGGCAGCCGCGACCACCTGCCACCGGGCATTGCTGGCCGTCATCGACGGTGTCGAGACGCTCACTGGCCGCTCGGCGCCGGGCCGGACGGTGCTCGGCCACCAGCAGTGCGCCGGGATCGTGATCACGAGTGACGCCTGCGACCTGCCCTCCAGTTGCACCACCATCGTGGACATCGACCACGACGCCGGCCGGCTGAGGCTGGTGGATCCTCGATCCTCGGCGGTGATGGGTCCGCTGGTGGCGTGGGGTGTCACGGCCGCGACCGCCACTGGTGCCGCAGCCTGCCTGGCCCGGCTGGACGACCCCGAGCTGCGGGCTGCGACCGCCAACCTGCCCGACTCTATGTCCCTGCTGCACCTCCTCGGCAGCGAGCCGACCCCCCACACGGTGGAGAGTCGGTGGGCCGCCACCCGCGGCACGGACGACCTGCGGGTGCCCATCGGAGCGACCGCCGACGGACCTCTGGTGCTCGACCTGGTGGCCGACGGCCCCCACCTGCTCGTTGGGGGCACTACCGGTTCGGGCAAGTCCGAACTGCTGCGTTCCATGGTGGCCGGGCTGGCCCTGTCCGCGGACCCCGACCATCTGGCCTTCGTCCTCATCGACTACAAGGGTGGAGCCGCCTTCGACCGCTGCGCGGAGATGCCCCACGTGGCCGGCATGGTCACCGACCTCGATGACCGCCTGGCAGAGCGAGCACTGGTGTGCTTGGAGGCCGAACTGCGCCATCGCGAGGAACGCCTGCGAGCTGCGGGCGCTGAGGACCTGGCCGCATTCCGGGCCCGAACCGGTCACGCGGGCGGCGATCCCCTGCCCCGGCTGGTGGTCGTGGTGGACGAGTTCGCCACGCTGGCTGCCGAGCTGCCCGAATTCCTCCGCTCGCTGGTCGGGATCGCGCAGCGGGGCCGCAGCCTCGGCGTCCACATGGTGCTGGCCACGCAGAGGCCGGCCGGGGTGGTGACCGACGACATCAGAGCCAACACCACATGTCGGATCGCTTTGCGGGTGACCGACCGACACGACTCCAACGACGTGATCGATTCGCCCGACGCGGCCCGCATCCCACGCCAACGGCCCGGCCGGGCGATGGCCCGCTTCGGACCGGGTGAGCTCGTTGCGTTCCAGTCGGCGCTGGTGACCGGCACTACACCCCGATGCTCGACCGGCCTGCGGGTCGGACCGGCCGGCTCGCGCCCGATCCAGATCTCCGGCGACGAGCACAGCGACCTCGACTCGGTGGTGGAAGCCGTTCGAGCAGCTCATCACAACCTCGGGGGCGCTGAGCCCCGCTCGCCGTGGCCGGCGCCCCTCCCTACCGAGGTCGACGCGACGGGTCTCGCCGAAGCGGCCGGCCCGGGCCGGCCCGCGGCCTGGCTGGTGGACGATCCCGTCCGGCAGCGGCAGTTCCCCGGCGGATGGCGGCCGGCCGACGGCCACCTGGCGGTTATCGGCGGCCCCGGGTCGGGCACGACCACCACCCTGGCCGCGGTCGCCCTCGACCTCTGCCGCACCCACAGTCCCGACGAACTGCACGTATACGGGATCGACCTCGATGCCGGCACGTTGCCGGCGCTCGGCAGCCTTCCTCACGTCGGCGCGGTCGTCGCCCCGACAGAAGGGGATCGGCGAACCCGCCTGCTGCGCCTCCTCGACGACGAGGTTGCCGCCCGGCGAGCCGGCAGCCGGTCCGAGCGTCCCGCCGAGGTGGTGCTGCTGGTGGACGATCTCGCCGGGCTGGTCCGCGCCCACGACCCCGTCCGCGAGCCGGAACCCCACGACCGTTTCGCTCGCATATGGGGCGACGGCCCGGCGGTGGGGGTGCGGGTGGCGGTGAGCATCGGCCGGGCCGCCGACCTTCCGCCCGACCTAGCCGCTTCCGCCGGAGTGGTTCTCGTTCACGCCACCTCTGACACCAGCGACAGCCTGCGCTTCGGGCTCAAGCAGCCCACCGCCCACCTCGTGGCGGGCCGGGCTGTCAAGGTCGGCGACGGGCTGGAGGTCCATGTCGCCCACCCCGCCCACGGCGACCTGGCTGCAGCCGCCACGGCACTGGCGGCCGAGTCCCCGCCGGCCAGGCGTGAGCCTGTCCGGGTCGGGTCCCTGCCCCAGCGCATCGGCCTGGAGGACCTGCCCGCCGGAGCGCACCTCGAGGATCGATGCATCCACATCCGCTTCGCCGTCAGCGACCTCGATCTCGAACCGGCCGGACTCACACTCCATGACGGCGAGCACGCCCTGGTGCTGGGACCTCCCCGAACCGGACGCACCAACGCCCTGGCTGCGATAGGCGCAGCCGCCCGCACGGCCGGAGTGCACGTGGTGGTAGTGGCCGACCGGCCCGGCAGGTTGTCCACCCTGCTGGGACTGGAGGCGGTGCCGGCCGGTTCGCTCGACGGAGCCGCCGGCGAGGAGGACCGCCGCTTGCTGCTAGTGGACGACGCCGACCGGATCGGCGATAGCGCTGGATTGCTGGCCGGCCTCGCCGCGTCCACCACCGGCCGCCGCCATCTGGTGGCCTCGACAACGGCCGACCGGCTCCGCTCGTCCTACGGCAGCTGGCTCCATGAGCTGCGGTCCTGCCGCACCGGAGTGCTGTCCAGGCCCGGACCCCTCGACGCCGACCTGCTCGGCGCGACCCTGCCCGCCCGCCTGGCGCTGGCACCGGTACCGGGACGATGCCTCGTCATCGCCGACGGGACCGCCGAGGTAATGCAGGTGGCACTCGCACCTGCCCGCCCTCGTCGATAGCGTCGCGGCACCGCCAGCCGAGCATCCTGGGAGCCCCGTTGCCGCATCCGAACATCCACATCGAGTCCGCCGGCGCCATAACCACCGTCACGATCGACCGACCCCGACGCAAGAACGCCTGCACTCCGGCAATGTGGGCCGGGCTGCGTCACGGCTTCCGCGACATCGCCGAGTCCTCGGCCCGAGCGGTGGTCCTCACCGGAGCGGGCGGCGACTTCTGCGCCGGCGCCGATGTCGGGCCTACCGATGACACCGAAGCGAGCGCAGACCAGCCGCCCCGGCACCGCATCGACCATATGCGCGACATCGCCGACACGGTGATGGCCATACACGACTGCCCCCGCCCGGTGATCGCCAAAGTCGACGGCGTGGCCGTGGGCGCCGGCTTCGGCATGGCCTTGGCCGCCGACATGGTCTGGTGCTCGGAGCGGGCAAGGTTCTCGCTGATCTTCGCCAAGCGGGGCCTGAGCCTCGACTTCGGAACCTCGTGGCTGCTGCCCAAGCGGATCGGGCTGCACGAGGCCAAGCGTCTGGCCTTCACCGGAGACATCATCGGGGCGTCCCGGGCGGCGGAGCTCGGCATCGTCAACGAAGTCGTTGCCGCCGAGGACCTCGACGCCGCGGTGGACGAGATGGCGGCCACGCTCGCGGCCGGCCCGCCCATCGCGCTGGCCAACTCCAAGCGCTTCCTGAACAACGCCTCCAACATCTCGCTGTTCCAGGCGCTGGAGGCCGAGGCCCTGGGTCAGGGCGTGAACTTCGCCACCCACGACACCAAGGAGGCCATGCGAGCCTTCGTGGAGAAGCGCGACCCCGCCTTCGAAGGCTGGTAACTCCGGTCCGCTCAGGGGCCCGGTGGAGCATCTGAATCAACCCTTTTGTCACGCCCGCGCCGGGCATAAGATCCGCGCATGGTCGGGGCGCGCGCGTCGGCCCGGAAGGGGCGCGGCCGGATTCGCCGACGCGCATCGGAGACAACACCGCGGGCGGTGATCGCCGGCGTCCGCAGGGCGATACCCCCGTACGTGCTGCTGCGCGACGAGGGTCTGGAGCTGATCGAGGCCCGCACCGACCAGTTGCTCAAGGAGGTCGGCGTCGAGTTCCGCGGCGACCGGCGCGCCCTGGAACTGTGGCGCGACGCGGGCGCGGACGTCAACGGCCCGCGGGTCCGCTTCGATCCGGGCCATGTGCGCTCGATCATCGACGCGTCGGCGCCCCGGTCGTTCGTCCAGCACGCTCGCAATCCCGAGCGGTCCGTGCTCATCGGCGAGAACAACGTGGTGTTCGCCCCGGCCTACGGGATGCCCTTCGTGCGCGACCTTGACCGGGGCCGCCGCTACGGGTCGCTGGACGACTTCGAGAACCTGATCAAGCTCACCTACTCGACGTCGTGGCTGCACCACTCCGGGGGCACGGTGTGCGAGCCCGTGGACCTGCCGGTCAACAAGCGCCACCTCGACATGGTGTATGCCCACCTCCGCTGGACCGACAAGCCGTTCATGGGCTCGGTCACCGCTCCGGAGCGGGCCGAGGACTCCGTCGAGATGGCCCGGATCGCCTTCGGACCGGATTTTGTCGACGAGCACTGCGTGGTGATGGGCAACATCAACATGAACTCGCCGCTGGTGTACGACCAGGCCATGTCGGGTTCGCTGCGGGCCTACGCGGCGGCCAACCAGTGCCCGGTGGTGGTGCCGTTCGTGCTGGGCGGGGCGACCGCGCCGGTGACCATGGCCGGGGCCATCACCCAGGCACTGGCCGAGGTGATGGTCGGCGTGGCGCTGGGTCAGCTCGAGCGCCCGGGTTCGCCGGCGGTGTTCGGCAACTTCCTCACGTCAGTCGATCTGCGCTCGGGTTCTCCGACCTTCGGGACCCCAGAGCCCGCCTTGGGCTCGTTCGTCGCCGGGCAGCTTGCCCGACGGGTGGGCCTGCCCATCCGGTGCAGCGGGGGATTCACCAGCTCGAAGGTGCCCGACGCCCAAGCCATGCAGGAGACCGTCAACTCGCTTAACACCGCAGTCCTGTGCGGAGCGAATTTCGTGCTGCAAGCGGCTGGCTGGCTCGAGGGGGCGCTGACGATCAGCTACGAGAAGCTCATGCTCGACGCCGACCACCTGGGCGCCATGCACACCTTCCTGCGGGGGCTGGCCCTTGACGACAACGCCTTCGCCATGGACGCCTTTGCAGAGGTCGGGCCGGGCAGCCACTTTTTCGGCGCGGCCCACACCCTCGCCAACTACGAGACCGCCTTCTACGAGAGCGAGCTGGCCGATGTGCAGTCCTTCGAGAACTGGCTGGACGCCGGTGAGCTGGACTCGGTGGTCCGGGCCAACCACAAGTGGAAGCAGCTCCTCGCCGACTACGAGCCCCCACCGCTCGACGACGCGGTCGACGAGGCCCTTCAGGACTTCATGGCCCGGCGCAAGCAGTCAATGCCCGACATCTGGGCCTGACCACAACCGGCGATCCGCTCGACGAAGAGCGGCCCCACCAAATGTTGTTAGGTACACTTGACAAAACTTGCAATACAGCCTATATTACCGGCTATGCGATTCCGAACAGTCATCTCCTCCCTCGCGCTTGCTCTCGTTGCCGTTGCTTGCTCCGGCGACGAGACCCGCTCCCTAGAAGGGGCGGCTGCGCAAGTCTTCGCCGGTGAGTGCGCCTCCAGCAGCGGCAGCACCGTCACGGTCTACTCCGGTCGATCCGAGAATCTGATCGGCCCGATCCTGGAGGCGTTCGCCTGCGAGACTGGTACCGAAGTGGCGGTTCGATGGGGGAGTTCCACCGACCTGGCACTGCTGCTGGCCGAGGAGGGTGACCGCACCGCGGCCGACGTCTTCCTGTCGCGTTCGCCCGGCCCGGTCGGATTCCTCGAGAGCCGGGGCCTGCTCGGCACCATTGAGGCCGATGTGCTTGCGCTGTCCGCTGCGGAGAACCGTTCCGCGTCGGGCACCTGGGTGGGGTTCTCGGGCCGCAAGCGGGTGCTGGTCCACAACCTCGACGAGGTGCTCCCGGGCGATCTGCCCAGATCGGTGTTCGACCTCACCGGCGAGCGCTACCGGGACCGGGTGGCCATTCCCGCTACCAACGGCTCATTCCTCGACTGGTTCACCGTGTTCCGCGACCTGCACGGCACAGACGTCGCCACCCGGTGGCTCGACGACATGGTGGCCAACGGCGCCCGTTACTACCCGAACAACCGCTCGATCGTGGAGGCCGCTGGGCGGGGCGAGATCGACATGGGCCTGGTCAATCACTACTACCAGTACCAGGAGGCCGCGGCCGCGGGCGACGGCCACCGGGCCGCCAACCACGACTTCGACGACAATGACATCGGGTCGCTGCTCATCATCACCGCAGCCACCGTCACCGCGGGCAGCGAGAACCCCCAGGCGGCCAACGAGCTGATCGCCTACCTGCTGTCAGAGCCCGTGCAGCGCTACCTCACCACCGAGACCCTCGAGTATCCGCTGGCCGCAGGAGTTGCCCCGGACCAGGTGCTGCCTCCGTTGAAGGCTCTGGAGATCGGCACCGTCGACTTCGACGCCCTCGGTGGCGGCTTCGAAGAGAGCATCGCCATCGTCGAGGCAAGCGGCATCCTTAACGAGTGACAGTCGTGCTCCAGACGAAGCGGCATCCTTAACGAGTGACAGTCGCCCATCAGGCCGAGGCAGGCCACCAGGGGGTCTTCCGCCCATCCGGCGCCCCACCGCTGTTGCGGGTCGCGGGCCTGGCCCTGGCCCTGGCGTTCGCGTTCCCCGGTGTGTACCTGGTGTACCGGAACTTCGCGGAGGGCGCCGACCCGGCCGGGCTGCTCATCAGCGACCGCACCCTCGGGCCGCTGTGGCGCTCGGTTCGACTCGCGGTGTCGGTGTCGGGCGCCGCACTGGTGCTGGGCACCGCGCTGGCGTGGCTCACCACCCGCACCGACCTTGCGTGGCGTCGGCTGTGGCGGGTGCTGCTGCCGCTGCCTCTCGTCTTTCCCACCTTCGTCGGAGCGGCCGCGTTCATACATACCCTCAACCCCGGCGGCCTGGCCAACGATCTCCTCGCCGGGATTGGCCTGGACCGAACGCCGGAGCTTCGGGGCTTCTACGGTGCGTGGCTCGTCCTGACCCTGATGACCTACCCGTACGTGTACCTGCCGGTGGCGGCCCGGCTGCGGCAGTTGCCGGGATCGCTGGAGGAGAGTGCCCGGGTGCTGGGCGAGACCGCGCTGAAGGTCTTCGGGCGGATCTGCCTCCCCCAGATCGCCACCGCCATGGGCGCGGGGACGCTGCTGGTGTTCCTCTACACGCTCAGCGACTTCGGCGCGGTTCAACTCATGCGCTACGACACTCTCACGAGGGCCATCGCCACCAACCAGCTCGCCAACCCGCCGGTGGCTCTGGCTCTCAGCCTGCTGCTGCTCGTGCTGGCCGCGCTGGTGGTGCTGGCCGAGCGGCGCTTCTCGCGCAGCCTGCCCGACGCAGCAGCAGTGCAGTCGAGCCGACCCATGGTCTACGACCTCGGCCGCTGGCGGCTGCCCGCGCTGGGCTTCGTAGCCCTGTCGGCCGGCGCGGGTGTGGGAGCGCCGCTGGTGGCGCTGGTGGACTGGGCGGCGCGCGGCCTGGTGCGCTCGGCGACAGGCGGGAGATCCCTGACGATCGACGGCGCGAAGGTGCTGGAGGCGACCACCAACACACTGGGCGCGAGCCTGGTGGCCGCGGTCCTGTCGACCGCCGCGGTGCTGCCCATCGCGCTGCTGGTCGGCCGGTACCGGTCGCGCCTGGGGTCGTTCGCGCACGCCGTCGTGGTGAGCACCTTCGCCCTTCCCGGCATTCTCATCGCGCTGTCGATGCGCTTCTGGACGTTGCGATCGGATCTGGCGTTCGAGCTGCTCAACGACACCATGGCCCTGCTGATCTTCGCCTACATGGTCCGGTTCGGATCGCTGGCGATGGGGGTGACGCTGGTCGCGGTCCGCAGCGTCCCGGAGAGGCTGCACGACTCGGCCCGCATCCTGGGCGCGGGCCGGCTGCGCCGGTTCTTCGCAGTGGACCTTCCCATGATGGGCCCCGGCCTGCTGG
The DNA here is from genome assembly GCA_009842325.1 of Acidimicrobiaceae bacterium. Taxonomy (GTDB): domain Bacteria; phylum Actinomycetota; class Acidimicrobiia; order Acidimicrobiales; family Aldehydirespiratoraceae; genus Aldehydirespirator. Next base: position 17,345 of record VYFQ01000002.1, read on the forward strand.
CCGGGACCGGCCTGGTACTCCTGTCGGTGATGAAGGAGCTGCCGATCAGCCTGTTCGTCTCACCGCTGGGCTTCTTCACACTGACGACGCAGATCTTCGGCTCCTTCGAGGAGGCCTTCATCGCCGAGGCCGGGATCATGGCAGTGGTGCTGGTGGGTCTGTCGTTCGTGCTGACGTGGTTCCTGGTGATCCGCCGCGATCACCTCATGTGAGGCTTCAGGCGGGCCGGTTAGGGTGGGGCCATGCAAGGCTCACCGGAGATCATCGAGTTCCTGAACGAGGCGCTGGGCGCCGAGGTCACCGCCATCAACCAGTACTTCGTCAACTCCAAGGTGTGCGAGGACTGGGGCTGGACCCGCCTGGCCGCCAAGATGCGCGAGGAGTCCATCGAGGAGATGCACGACGCCGAGAAGCTGATGGACCGCATCCTGTACCTGGACGGGTTGCCCCGGCTTGAGAGCCTCAGCAGCGTGCGGGCCGGCAAGACGGTCGAGGAGCAGATGGAGAACGACCGGCAGCTCGAGGTGTCCGCCATCGACCGCTATCGCCGGGGAGTGGCCCTCGCCGAGGAACACGGCGACGTGGGCACCCGCGAGCTGCTCGAGCATCTGCTGGTGGGCGAGGAGGAGCACCTCGACTGGATCGAGACCCAGCAGACCATGATCGCCGACATCGGCATCCAGAGGTACCTCCAGTCGCAGATCGGCGACTGAGCGGCCGATCCCGCCGGCACCCCGGCGCTGAGCCAGCGGGCACGCGTGGACGGGACTGAGTCGTTCCCCAGGCGCCAGGCCCTCACCCGGCGCTTCACGCTGGGCGAGCCCCGCGACATCAGAGTGTCCGACGACGGCGCCCGGGTGATGTTCCTGCGCTCATCGGGGCCGGTCGACCCCGTCAACTCGCTGTGGGTGCTCGATGTGGCCACCAGTGCCGAGCGCCTGGTTGTCGACCCGCGCCGCCTCACCGAGTCCGGCGACAGGAATCTCCCGCCGGCGGAGCAAGCCCGGCGCGAGCGCGTCCGGGAGACCGGTTCCGGCATCGTCTCGTACGACGTTGACGACGCTCTGACCGCGGCGGTGTTCGCGCTGGACGGGCAGTTGTGGCGGGTGAGCCTTGTCGAGGGCGGTCCACCCGAGCCGCTGGCCGCGTCGCCGGGCGCGTTCGATCCCCGCCTGTCGCCCGACGGTGCCCGGGTGGCCTACGTGGCCGGACCGATCCTGCGGGTGACCGGGGACGCCCCCGGCGACCGGGCCGTCGTCGAGGAGGCCGGCGAGACGGTGACCTGGGGTTCAGCAGAATTCGTGGCCGCCGAGGAGATGGGCCGCACTCGGGGGCACTGGTGGTCCCCCGACGGCCGGCGCCTGCTCGCGGCCCGGGTGGACACATCGCCGGTGCCGCGCTGGTGGATCGCGGACGCGGCCTCGCCCGGCCGCGAGCCCACGGAGATCCGCTACCCGGCCGCGGGCGAAGCCAACGCCGAAGTCGCTCTGGCCGTATTCGACCTCGACGACGCCGCTGAACCGGTCACGGTCGCTTGGGACGAGGACGGCTGGGAGTACCTGGCCGCGGTTCGCTGGAGTGCTGACGGCTTGCTGCTCACCGTCCAGACCCGCGATCAGCGCACCCTTGGCGTATTGCAGGCCGACCCCGACACCGGGGCCTGCCGGCTCCTGCGCCGTATCACCGACGCCGCCTGGGTTGATCTCGTTCCAGGCGTGCCGAGGCTGGCCGGCTCCAGGCTCGTCACGGTCGAGGATCGGGGATCAGGCGGACTTTCTGTCAATTCTCCACCTCAGAGGTGGGATTCTGACAGAAGTTCAGCCCGCTCAGGGGAACTTGACACAGCTCGAAGGCTGTGTGTGGACGGCGAGGCGCTCACACCGGATGACATGCAGGTCCGGGCCGTTCACAACGCCGATGAGGCGGGCGTTGTCGTCACCGCGTCGGTCGACCCGGCCGAAGTCCATGCGGTCCGGGTGGGCTGGGACGGAGCCCTCGAATGGCTCACCACTCAAGCGGGAGTGCACGGGGTGGCAGCCGGCGGCAACACGACCGTCATCGCAAGCCGCTCGCTCGAACATCCCGGCCGGCGCTGCACGGTGCGGTCGCGGCGGCGCGCCGAGCGGGACCTCCTCATCGCCTCCCACGCAGCCGATCCGGGCCTGGATCTGAACGTCGAGATCGTCGAGCTCGGACCCCGCAGGCTCGTCTCGGCCGTGGTCCTGCCCTCGGGGCCGGCCGCGGCAGGCGATGGTCCGCTGCCGGTGCTGCTCGATCCCTACGGCGGTCCCCACGCCCAGCGGGTGCAGCGAGCCGAGGCTCTGTTCCACACCTCGCAGTGGTTCGCGGAGGCGGGCTTCGCTGTGCTGGTCGTGGACGGGCGGGGCACACCCGGTCGGGGCCCGGCCTTCGAGCGGGCGGTGCGGGGCGACCTCGCCGACCCGGTCCTGGAGGACCAGATCGAGGCGCTGGGCGACGCCGCCGACCGCTATCCGGTGCTCGACCTGGCGAGGGTGGCCATCCGGGGCTGGTCCTTCGGCGGCTACCTGGCCGCGCTGGCCGTGCTGCGTCGGCCCGATGTGTTCGCGGCGGCCATAGCCGGCGCGCCGGTCACCGACTGGCGCCTCTACGACACCCACTACACCGAGCGCTACCTGGGGCACCCGGCGGACGAGCCCGGAAACTACGAGCGAACCGACCTGGGCCCGCTGGCGCCCGGCCTGCAAAGACCCCTGATGCTCATCCACGGCCTGGCCGACGACAACGTGGTGGCCGCCCACACCCTGAGGCTGTCGCAAGCGCTGACCGAGGCGGGCCGGGCCCACACCGTGCTCCCCCTCAGCGGGATCACCCACATGACGCCCCAGGAGGAGGTGGCCGAGAACCTGCTCCTTCTGCAGCTCCGCTTCCTACAGGACGCGCTGGGCCTGCAATCCTCAAACGAGGGAGGAACTTGATGAACCCGAACTCTGAGCAGGTCGCAGCCGAGCGGGAGGCCCGGCTGCTCGACGGGCGAGCCTGGGAGGACTTCTGCGACACGCTCAAGGCCGCCGGTCGCATCGTGCTTCGCGAGACCCCCGACGGCGACGGCCAGGACCGGGTGGAGGGCTTCCGCTACCTCACCCGCATGATCATGATGGCCTCGGCCCGGGCCATCGAACGCCGCATGCCCGGTACCCGCCCCCGGCCGATCCGGCTCATCCCGCCCCCGCTGAGGGGCGGGCAGGGCGTGCAGTCGCCCAACCAGGACCACATCGTTCAGCCCGTGGACGCCCGCTACCGCTACCGGGTCACGGGCACGCTCGGCAGCGCCTACACCCACCTGTCGGCGTGGAGCCCGCCCATCCCCGACGACGTCGGCGCGTTCGATGTAGGCCTGGGAGCCGAAGACTTCCTCCCCGGCTTCAATCCGAACATGGCGCTGACCCCCCACAGCTTCGTGCTGGCCGAGCTGGCCGCCGCCGACGGAGCCGTGGACTTCGTGATGTCGGTCGACGACCCCGGCCCGGACGAGGTGTGGTTCCCGATGACGCCGCAGACCCGCGAGCTGATGGGCCGGGTCGTCTACGCCGACCGCGGCTCGGAGTCGCCGCCCCGGCTGGAGATCAGCTGCCTCGACGAGCATCCCCGCCCGGCCACGCCCGAGCCCGACGACATGGCGGTTCGGCTGGCCGTGGCCGCTCAGCTGGTGCTGGGACTGCTCAGCGACTACGGGGGGTGGACCCGCGACCTGCTGACCCGCGAGAACCAGCTGGAGTACACCAAGGAGTGGTACGAGCGCATCGGAGGGTCGCCCGACGACCGCCACTTCGAGTTCGGCTACTGGCGGCTGGAGCCCGGCACCGCGCTGGTGGTGGAGTTCGCCGAGCCTCACTGCCAGCACTGGAACTTCCAGCTGTGCAACCACTGGATGGAGAACCTCGCCGACTATTTCCGGGGCCGGGGCTACGTGGACAGCGAGAACGCGACACGCACATCCGACGGCAGGGTGCGGATCGTGGTGGCCGCCACCGACCCGGGTGTAGCCAACTGGATAGACCCCGGCGACCGGGACCACGGCGTGATGGGCCTGCGCTTCGTCCAGCCCGACGCGCCGCCCGAGATCTCGAGCCGCCTGGTGCCGCTCGAGGAGCTGTCTTCATCCTGACCGCAGCGGCCCGCGATGCGTTCGGGTTGTCGCCGGGCCCAGAGTGCGCGAACATGGATCGGGTTGTCCTTCCTTGACCGAAGCCGCGTGGGCATTCGGTCACCTAGCGGGGCGGTGGTGCGCACTACCGGGGGGAGGAGGTGCGCATCACCGCCACCGCACGACGCCGCGGCGGCGCTAGTGCCCGCAAGGACGCACCGCGATTGGTGCCGATCAGTTGGCGCGGTGCTGGTAGGCGGCGATCAGCATCAGCATGCTGGCGAGCACCAAGTGGAACACCGTCGGGATCCAGGTGCTGAACCACCCGGAGTCCGACAGCACGCTCAATCCGAGCACCAGCCGCACGGCCATCACGACGAAGTAGAGGGCGGAGAACAACGTCACCGGGAGGATCAGTCGGGGGCTGATGAGTCCTTTGCCGCGGTGCATGCGGACCAGGACCACGGCGATGATCGCCAGGATGAAGACCTGCGCCCCCAGCAGCACCGGGTACGACAGTCCGCTGCCCTGGAAGTCGTCGAAGGGCGGGAGGAAGGACACCGGTCCCCACCGCTGAACGGCCTGGGCCAGGACTCGGGCCCCGAACGCGAGACTCAACACACCGAAAGCCACGGAATAGCGGCGGTGCGTCATGGTTGTGCGCCCCGGAGTTCAAGGCCTTTCGTAGCCTGCTCGTCGACGGTCAGCCCGAAGCCGCCGCCGCGGCCGGCGTCGACGGCTTCGGCGGCGGCGAGCACTCCGCCCCGACCGAACATGATGCTGGACGTAGTCAGGTCGCTCTGCAGCAGGTGGGTACCGAAGGCGCCCTCGGCCGCCACCAGGTCCGGCTCGACCGACTGCATCACGGTCAGGGCAGCTCTGGTGAGGATGCTGGTCTCTCCGACCTGACAGCCGACGATCACTCCGACGCCCAGGTCGGTCGCCCTTGCGGCCACGTCGAGCGAGCGGATGACACCCCCCATCTTCGATACCCGGACGTTGGCGATCCACGTGTCCGGTTCTCCGGCGACTAAATCGAGTTGGTCGAGGCGCAGCATGCTCTCGTCGAGCACTATCCGCGTCCCGCACTCCGCGGCCACTTCACGGAACCCGTCGATGTCGTCGGCCTGAAGGGGCTCCTCTAACGCGAAGACGGGCCGACCCAAGCCCGTTACATGCTCAATGCAGGTGTCGGCCGACCGCCAGAGGTTGTTGGCGTCGATCCGAACCCGCAGAGTTCCGTCGGATCGACCCGGCTGCGGGGAGTCGAGGGCTGCCATTCTGCGTTGATCGCGGCGCAGCTTGCCGGACACCTTCACCTTGAAGTCGCGGAATCCCTCGGCCAGGTACCGGCGGGACTGCTGCCGGTACACCGGCCAGGGCGAGTCGCCGAGCACTGCCGAGTAGTGGAATTCGGCGGCCGGCCGGTCGACACCCAGCAGGTCCTCGATAGCCAGACCCTCGTGCTTGCCAAGCAGGTCAAGCACCGCGATCTCGGCCGCGCAGAACGCGGCCGGGTTGCGGTCGACAGCATCCTGATGGGCCGCGATCCAGGTGCGCAAGCTCTCCACGTCGGCGATCTCGGCCGCCATTGCGTCTCGGTGCTCGAGGACGAAGGCAGCCGCGCCGTCGACGGTCTCGGCGGTGACGTACGGGCGCGGGCAACTCTCGCCCCATCCGGTGGCTCCATCGGGCCCGCGTGCGGCCACGATCAGGTTGCGGGCCCTGCGACGGCTCGCCGATGCGTGGCGGAACACCGTCTTGAACGGCACGCTGAACGTGAAGACGTCGAAGCGCTCGATCCGCATGCGAGCCGTCAACCGGCCTCGGCGAACGCGTTGAAGTCGAAGGCGCAGTCGTGGCCGTACTGCACATGCAAGTACTTGAACTGGGCATCCCTCTGGCCGGCGGCCACCAGCGCCCGCCGGTACTCGGCGCCTGTGCCGGACTGCAGCCGGTGCAGGGTCATCTCGGTGAGCCGGCCGCTGGCGCGCTTGCTGTCGTACTCGATGTTCAGCCTGCGCAGCCGGGAGTCGACTCCGGTCGCGATCGACTGGTCTGCGTTCGCCCCGTGGCCCGCGGAGGGCGACCAATCGGCTGTGGCGCTTGCCGGCAGTCCACTGGGCTCCACGTAGAGCCTGTAGCAGGCCGCGTCCACGTCGGCGAGCATGATGAAGAAGTCGGCGATCAAACCGTGCTCGCCGAGAGCTGCCGGTACCGCGTCCAGCACCTGAGCCTCGTGGAGTTTCTCGCCGGTGATGCTGGTGATCCCGCTGCCCTTCTGCACGAAGACCAGCGTCGGGGTAGAGCCAACCCACCCGGTGACCCTGACGATGTCGCTCATGTCGTAGCGGTAGAGGCCGTCGGGCGTGGTCACCACCACGTAGTAGTCGCATCCTGTGTCCAGTTCGCTCATCGAGAGCATCTCCGGCGAGCCCGACTCCCACGCGTCCCGCTCGGCGAACTCGAAGAACGTGTCATAGAGCGCCGGCAGGCAGGTGTTCGACGCAGGGTCGATGTTTATGGTGCCCTGCATCTCGCTGGCCACGTAGCCGGCCTCCATCACGATGCACGACTCCGGAAGCGAGGGCTGGACGCTGGCGATGGCCACGCCGCAGCTACCTCCGGTCCACGTCACCACGCCTGCGAGCCGGGGCCAGATGTCGCGGTAGGTCAGCCGGCCGCTGGCGTCCAGTCGCCTCTGAAGCTCGGCCGCCCTGCCGGGCTGGGGCTTGAGGCCGGGATCCTCGGAGGGGTCCAGCAGGGCGGCTAGTCGATCGGGCAGCTGGCCATCGGTCACCGCGGGCATGATCGTGTCAACGTGTTCATGCATCACGGTCAGCAGCCGCATGAGCGTGGAGGGGTTGGCGGTCCCGAAGGAGGTCACCCTGGCGTCGGCCAGTCCCAGGATGGCCATGATGATGTAGCGGGACTCGTAGTCCTCGACCGTGTTGATCGACGCGGGCAGTGTGTAGCGCCGCTTCAGGAGGCGGGGCTGGTTCTCCCGCAGCTTCCCGGTGGCCGATCCGTACGGCGTGCCCCCGGCCATGTGGCCCTCGACCCCGGCACCGCCCACCATGAACACCCTGCCCGAGAGGATCGGAGCGCTCTTGGACCAAACGTGCGTGGCCAGGCGCTGGTGGGTCTTCATGCGCTTGAGGCCCGACGGGGTCAGCGGGATGTTCTTGGGATCACCGCCGGTGCCACTGGTGCGGTTGTAGTACACGGGCTGCTCGACGGTGAGACGCTTCTCGCCGGTGAGTTCCTGGCGCTCCACATGATGGCGGAGGTCCTCGTAGGTCTGCACCGGCACGGCCCGGCGGTAGTCGGCGACGCTGCGGATCGTCTCGAAGGAGTGGTCGACACCGAAGGAGGTGCGAGCATTGGCAGTCAGGATTCGGCTCAGCAGCGCCCATTGGGTCTTCTCCGGTTGGCGTGCAGAGGCCAGGAACCGCCGCAGCCCGGGCTCCTGGCCCATCGTCAACGCCGCTCTGAGGGCGACATAGCCGGCATCCGCCGGCATCAGCGCGGGACCTTGTCCAGCTTGGGAATGAACGGTGTTCGCATCTGCTTCCAGAACCCGGCCGGATAGCTGCGGTTGATGAGTCCCAGGTCGCCGACCTCCCGTCCGGGGGGAAGGAACCGCGTCCCGAACAGCACATCCCACACGATCAGGTTGTTCCCGTAGTTGTTGTTGGACTCAGCGATGACTTCCGAGTGGTGCCAGCGGTGCAGTTCAGGGCCGCTGATGAGGTAGTTGAGCGGCCCTAGCCGCACATCGCAGTTCGAGTGCTGGAAGAACCCGTTGACCGCGTAGAACACGAAGTAGGCGCCAAGCACCTCTCTCCCCACGCCCATCACCGCGAACGGCAGGGTGTCGAGCGCGAGTTGCACCGCCTTCTCGAAGGGGTGGAAGCGGCCGACGTTGAGCCAGTACAGCCGGTGGGGCGAGTGGTGGACGGCGTGGTAGCTCCACATGAACTGGTAGTGGTGGAAGGCTCGGTGCAGCCAGTAACGGCCGAAGTCGGCGGCGAGGAGCATCATCACGACCTGCAGCGCGACCGGGCGGCTGTGCGGCCACAGCGTGTCGACGGTCAGCCCGCTGGATCGGAGCAGGTCGGCGAGCCAGATAGTGACCGTGATCGACACCAGGTACGGCAATGCCATCTGCACCACCACCATGAACAGCAGGTCGGTGCCGACCTCGTTCCGATGGGGTTTCCACCACTGCCGGTAGGGAAGCGCCAACTCGTGCCAGGTTACTAGAGCCGCGGCCACCACAGCCGCCACGTGCGCCGCGGGCGTCACGTGCACGCCCGCCGCCGCAAGCAGGCCGAACACCCCGAGGGTGAGGAGCACGACAACTGGATAGGAAGCGGCAACGACTAGTTTCGCCGTTGTAGTCCTTTCGGACACAGCGGCAGTCTGGCACTTCCATGCATGGTGCTCAACCAAGGCCGTTCGACAGTGTGGGTCGGCATGGCGCGCTCAAGCTTCTGCTGGAGGAACGATCATCTCGCACTGCGGGCCGTCGGCTCGGGTTAGCCGGCGGTCGAGCGTGACCAGCGGCCATTCGAGCACCTCGGCCAGCGCCACGTACCAGGCGTCGTAGACGGTGAGGTTCTCCCGAAGCTCCCACACCCTCCCGGCGAAGGGCGCGAACGGGTAGAGCTCGATGGCGAGACGAAGCAAGTCGCGATGGGCGGCGGTGGCTTCCAGGTGCGAGATCGACCTGGACAATTCCAGCCGACGCAGGATGTTGGTGGCTTCCGCCAACGCCAGTTCCGGCGCGGCCGCGGGAGCCCGTTCTAGGGCCTGCTTACACCACCGCCCCTCTCGGCCGGAGTCGGTCAGGGCACCAACGAGCACAGACGCGTCGACGACGGCATTCACCTGCGGTCCGCGTCGCGCGCTTCGAGTATCTGCTCGGCTGTGACGACCGTGCCCGAGGCCTCTACGCGGCGCCGTGCCTCCTCCAGCACGGTCTCTATCGAGGGCAGGCCTGCGAGTCGTTCCAGTTCCTCCCGCAGATACTCCTGCATGGACTGCCGCTTGAGCGCGGCCCGGGCCGCCAGTTCATCGCGGACTTCCTCGGGCACGTTCCTGATGGTGATCTGCACAGCCATGACTGCACTATGCCAGCATTGACTGTGTTTTGCAAGCAGCTATTTCAGCCTGTGTCAAGTAACAACCGTCAGTTCGGTGGCCTTGAGGGAGGCCCAGATCGTGAGGCCCGGCCGCAGGTCGAGCTCATCGGCGGAACGCCTGGTGACGTCGGCCCGCACCTGGACCGGTCCGCCCAAGTGCACCCGGGCCCGCTCCCCGTCGATGTCGACCCTCTGAAGCTCGGCCTGCCAGGCGTTGCGGGCGCTGCCCGCCGGCCGGTCGCGGTGCAGGGTGACCGCATGGGCGGGGAACGTCACGTACACCGATCCGGCCGCCTCTTCAGCCACGGTGAGCGCCAGGCCGCCCTCGGTGGTGACCGACGTGCCCTGCGCCCGGCCCGGGACCACGTTGGCGCCCAGGAAGGTGGCCGCCCACTCGCAGCCGGGGGAGGCCGTGACCTCGGCCACCGAGCCCCGGCTGACCACCGCTCCGGTGTCGAGTACCACCAGCCGTCGGGCTAGGGTGGCCACGTCCACCGGGTCGTGGGTGATCAGAAGCACGTGCCGGGCCGGCGACTCGCCCAGCAGGGCGCGCAACGACGCACGGCCCGAGGAGTCCACCGACGCCAGCGGTTCGTCCACTATCAGGACCTCGGGCTCGGGCGCCAAGGCCCGGGCGACGGCCACCCGCTGGCGCTGGCCGCCCGACAGAGCGGCCGGGCGCCGCTGCCACGCCTTCGGGTCCACCCCGACCCGTTCGAGCAGGGCGACGGCTTGCCGGCGGGCGCCGGCCCGGTCGGCCCCCGCCCGGCGCAGTCCGAAGGCCACATTATCGATCACCCGGAGGTGGCCGAACAGCCGGTGGTCCTGGAACACCATGCCCACCCGGCGCCGGTGGGCGGGCACGAACACGCCCGCCCCCGGATCGTCGACCGCGGTCCCGGCGATCTCCAGGCGGCCACGCTCCAGACGGTCGAGCCCGGCCACCGCCCGGCCCAGCGTCGTCTTGCCGGTGCCGTTGGCGCCCACCACGGCGGTAACCCCCTCGGCGATGGCGAGCTGGTCCACCTGCAGCGCCCATCCCGAACGGGCCACCCGTCCGTCGAACTCGACCGTCATCGCGGCATCCCTAACGGGAATTGGCAGCAGAATGCACGCATAGCGAGCAAAGTGCTGCCAATTCGGGCTGCGCCGGCATCCCTAACGGGAATTGGCAGCAGAATGCACGCATAGGGAGCGAAACGCTGCCAATTCCGGTTTCGGCGACGAGTCATCGCGGCATCCACCGGTCGCGGAGGGTGACCAGCACGGCCAGAGCCACCGCCATCAGCACCAGGCTGATGGCCACCGCCGCCTCCGGGTTGCGCTCCAGGGCCAAGTAGGTCTCCAGCGGCAGCGTGCGGGTCCGGCCGGGGAAGTTGCCTGCGAACGTGAGCGTCGCCCCGAACTCGCCCAGGGCCCGCGCCCACGCCAGGGCGGTGCCGGCCGCCAGCGCAGGACGGATCGTGGGCAGCGTGACGTGGGCCAGGGTGGCCCAGGCTCCCGCGCCGAGGGTGGCTGCGGCTTCGTCGAGCTCGTCGCCGGCTTGGCGCAGGGCGGCCTCGACGGTCACCACGAAGAAAGGGAGGGCCACGAACGCGGCCGCCACCACGGAGCCGGCCGTCGTGAACGGCAGGCTCACCCCGAACCATTCCTCGAGCCACTGGCCCACCAGGCCCCGGCGGCCCAGCGCGAACAGCAAGGCGGTGCCGGCCACGACGGGCGGCAGCACCATGGGCAGCATCACCACGGCCCTGACGATCCGGGGGAACCACAGTCGGCGGCGGGCCAGCACGAAGGCCAGGGGCAGGCCAAGCACTATGCAGGCTCCGGTGGCAGCCAGGCTGACGATCAGCGAGACACGCAGGGCCTCCAGCACCTCGGACTCGCCCAGGATCGACGGGAGCGCCGACCACGGAGCCCGTTGCAGCAGCCCGACGACGGGCAGCAGCAGCAGGCCGAGAGCCACGAACCCAACCCAGGTCACCGCCGCGGGCAGCTGGCTGGCGGGCCGCGGCTCGGTGCCCGGATCGACTCGGACGCGGGTCGGGGAGCTCACGGCCGTCCGAACCCGTATGCGTACAGAGCCTTGGCGCCGGTGCCGCCTAGGCCGGTGAAGTCGTCGATGACCGCCTGCACCTCGGGTGCGGGCTCGGCGGACACCGCAGCGATGTAGTAGCCGTTGCGGTGATCGTTCAGTTCGGGGGCGTCCACCGTGGCCAGTCCCGCCGTTCGCGCGTCGGTGGCGTACACCAGACCGGCATCGAGCTCACCGAGCGAGATCTTGGTCGCGAGAGCCCGCACGTTGGGCTCCAGCGTGTCGGCCGAGGCCGTGACCCGCGTCTCGCCGAGTGCCTGCTGGGCCAGCGCGCCGCAGGGGACCTCTACCGCGCACAGGCCAACCAGCAGGTCGCGGCGGCCCAGGTCGGCCAGTCCGGTGACGTCCCCCGGATTGCCGGCCGGAGTGGCGAGGACGAGGGTGTTGACGGCGATCAGGACGGGCTCGCCCCGGACCGAGCCTTCGGCGATGGCCCGGTCCATGGTGGCCGCATTGGCAGTGATCAGAACGTCGGCCTCGGCGCCGGCCGCCAGTTGGGCGACCAGCGTCGAGCTCGCCGCGAACAGGGGAGTGACGCTCTCACGGCCCTCGAACACGGTCTCCATCACTTCAGTTAGCGAAGAGGCGGCCATCACCACGACGCCTCCGTCTTCGGCGCCGTTGCCGGCCGTGCTGCTGCATCCTGCGGCCAGCATCGACACCGACGCCACCGCGGACGCCATTGCCAGCCGCGCGGCCCGCGGCCGGTGCCGGTGGCCGGTGATGGTGCCCCCCGCCATAGACGGTCGAATCTACCTAGGTCGCCAAGAGCCACTGTTCCCCTGTCTCCCGCTCTTGTTCGCTGCGCTCACGGGCCGCTCGGGCCACGGCCTCGCTAACCGGCTCGGCCGGGGGTAGGCGTGATCGCGAGCTGCCGCTCGGCCTCTAGGGTGTGGCGATGCTCATCTTCGCTCAGACATCCACGAGCACCGGACTCGCAGACGCCTGCGGTGAGTCGAACCGCGGCTTCGTCTGCGAGCAGGTCTACAACTGGACCGAGAGCGACGGGCTGGCCACCGCGGCCGACTGGCTGCTCGACCGACCCATCCGCATCGCCCTCATCCTGCTGGTGGCCTGGTTCATCGCTCGCATCGCCAAGCGTGCCATCGTGCGCTTCACCAAGCGGATCGCGGCCACGCCGAGCAGTTCGCGGCTGCAGAAGCTGCGGGAGAAGGGCCCCGGGCGGGCCCTGATCGACGAGGCGGAGCGGTCCAGGGCCGAGGCCCGGGCCGAGACGCTGGGCCACGTGCTGCGAAGTGTTGTCGTGTCTCTGGTCTGGGGCTTCACCGCAATGATCATCCTGGGCGAGATCGGCGTGAACCTCGGCCCGCTGATTGCCGGCGCGGGCATCGGCGGCGTAGCCCTGGGCTTCGGTGCCCAGTCGATCGTCAAGGACTTCCTGTCGGGCCTGTTCATGCTGATCGAGGACCACTACGGGGTAGGTGATTTCGTCGACCTCGGCTACGCCTCGGGCACGGTCGAGGAGGTGTCGCTGCGGTCGACCACCATCCGCGACGTCAGAGGCACGGTGTGGCACGTCCCCAACGGCGAGATCGCCCGGGTGGGCAACTACTCGCAGCTCTGGTCCAAGGCCGTGGTCGACATCGAGGTGGGCTACGGCACCGACGTCCGTGTGGCCATGGGGATCATGCAGCAGGTGGCCAACGAGCTCTGGGACGATCCGGAGTGGGGCGGCGACGAACTCTCCGAGGCGCCCACGGTCTTCGGCATCCAGAGCCTGGGCGCATCGGGTGTCGGCCTCAGGTTGGCGGTCAAGACCGAGCCGTCGATGCAGTGGTCCGTGGAGCGCGAGATCCGCCTGCGCCTCAAGGAGGCCTTCGACGCGGCCGGCATCGAGATCCCGTTCCCGCAGCAGACCACATGGTTGCGCGACGACAGCGGGCATTCGGCCACCACGCTGTCCGAGGCTGAGCAGGCCGCCTTCCGGGCGCTCCACGAGGAGCAGCACGCTCCGAGGCCGGAAGAGGATTTCGAAGAGGATCGGTAGTCGCTTCGGCCCAGAGGGTCCACCTGTCAGCAGCCGATGCGGTACGGACGAATCTCTATTGGCGGCGAGATCCGCTGGGTCCAGGTGGACGACGACGCGGTCCATGTGCTGCGTAGTTCTCCCCTCGAGGGTGACGCCGTCGTCGAGCAGACCCTGCCGCTCGATGACGTGGCCTTTCTGCCGCCGGTGGTGCCGTTCGTGTTCTACGCGGTCGGCCTGAACTACCGGCGCCACATCGAGGAGCAGATCGCGGCGGGACGGGACGTCGCCGTGCCTGATCGTCCGGAGGTGGGTTACCGGGCGAACAACGCCTTGATCGGGCATGGCGAGTCCATACTCGTGCCGCCCGACGTGACTGGCCGTTTCGAGGCCGAGGGCGAGGTGGTTGCCGTTCTCGGCTGCCGCCTGCGCAACGCGTCGCGGGCCGAGGCGCAGGAGTCGGTGTTCGGCTGGACGATCGGCAACGACGTGAGCGCCCGGGAGTGGCAGCGCGCCGACCGCTCGTTCTGGCGGAGCAAGAACAGCGACACCTTCAAGCCGATGGGCCCCTGGATCGAGACCGACATCGACCCCATGGTCCAGACCACCACGGTCCGGGTCAACGGCGACGTCCAAGCCGAATTCGCCACCGGCGACATGGTCTTCGACCCGTGGGACTTCATCGTCGAGGCGTCCCGCTACATCACCTTCCATCCCGGCGACGTGCTGTGGATGGGAGCCGACTCGACCTGCCAGCTCGCACCCGGCGACACCGTCGATATCGAGATCACCGGCATCGGCGTGCTCTCGAACCCGGTCAGGCGGGGCGCCGTGTGATCATCGACAGGCCGTCGCCCACCGGCAGCAGCGCCACCAGCACCCGTTCGTCGGCGATGACGTGGGCGTTGAAGGCGCGCAGCTCCTCGGTTGTGGAATCGGTCTGGTCGGGGTTGGCCACGTTGCCGCTCCACAGGACGTTGTCCACCAGGATCACTCCCCGCTCCGACAGTCGGGGAACCAGTTCTTCGTAGTAGGCGATGTAGGACTGCTTGTCGGCGTCGATGAAGGCGAAGTCGACGGCCGGCTCGTCCGGCAGGGATCGCAGGGTGTCGAGCGCTGGCGCGATGCGCAGCTCGATCCGGTCGGCCAGCCCGGCCCTCGCCCAGTGGTCGCGGGCGATGGCAGTCCACTCCTCGGAGACGTCGCAGCAAAGCAGGCGTCCGCCCGGAGGCAGCGCCTTGGCCACGCACAGGGCCGAGTAGCCGGTGAACGTGCCGATCTCCACCGCGAACCTCGGCCGCAGCAGGGTGGCGAGCATGGTCATGAAGGCGCCCTGGGCAGTGCCGATCTGCATCACACTCCAGCCGCCGAGTTCGGCAGTGGCCTCGATGAGCTGGCGCTGGACCTCGTCGGGTCCAGCCGAGTGAGCGTTGACATAGCCGGCCAGCGCCTCGTCGAGGAAGTCGATGCGGGAACTCATGGCCCGCCGATGCTAACGACCGGTGCGGCGGGGCGGCATGGGGATGAAGGGGCTGGTGCGGGCCGCGTACTCGGCGTAACCGGGGCGGCGCTTGCCCATGCTGCGCTCCAGCACGGTCACTCCCGAGACCCTCAGCAGCAGGATGGTCATTAGCAACGGTCCGGCGACGGTCCACCACGCCCCGGCCGACACGGCGACTACCCAGATGCCCCACCAGACCATGCTGTCCCCGAAGTAGTTCGGGTGGCGGCTGTAGCGCCACAGGCCCCGGTCCATGACCTTGCCCCGGTTGGCGTCGTCGGCCTTGAAGCGGCGCAACTGCTCGTCGCCCACCGACTCGAAGACGAGCCCTACCGTCCAGATCGCCGCCCCGACCCAATCCAGCCACCGCAGCGGTGAGGGGTCGGGGTCGCCCAGCACCGCCTGGACCGGCAGTGACACCACCACCGCCAGCACCGCTTGCAGCCCGAACACGACCAGCAGGCTCCACAGCCAGAACGGCTGCAGGCGCCGCCTCAAGGCCTGGTAGCGGAAGTCTTCGGGCGCGCCCCACTTGCGAGCGGTGAGGTGAGCGCTCAACCGCAGGCCCCACGCCGACACCATCACCAGCATCAGCCATGCCCGGCCGCTGCCGGTCCCGTCGTCCCAAAGCCATAGCGACCAGGCCACGGCGACGAACACCATCGGCCACAGCGGATCGACGATCGACACGTCGCGCTTGGGCAGGCTCACCAGCCAGCACCCGGCCATCAACACGCCGGCCACCAGCGCAGCCAGGCCCAGTTCGCTCACGCCGCCTCCACCCCGCCCGGCTTGGGCGGGATCACACGCCGGTCCCGGTGATGACTGCAGGCATTCCCCGCTGATCCTATGGGTGGCGCCCTATCGTCGGGCGTCGATGACCTTGACGGCGCTGGCGTGGTTTCGGCGCGACCTCCGCCTTGATGACAACCCGGCGTGGGCCGCGGCCACCGCTCGGGATGAGGCTGTCGCGCTCGTGGTGCTGGAACCGGCTCTGCTGGCTGCGGCCGGTCCGTGGCGGAGGCGGGCCTACCGGAGCGCGGTGGCCGGATTGGACCGGTCGCTGCGCTCCCGCGGCGGGTCGTTGCGGGTGGAGATGGGGGATCCGGCTGAGGTGGTGCCCCGGGTGGCGGCCGAGATCGGCGCGCACACGGTGGTGGCCAACACCGACGTGACGCGGTGGTCGGTCGAGCGGGACTGCTGGGTGGAGCAAGGCTTGGGCATGCCGATCGAGCAGTATTGGGGGACGCTGGTTCATCCTCCCGGGAGCGTGCTTACCGGAGCCGGCGGGCTTTCCAGGGTGTTCACCCCGTTTCATCGTCGCTGGTCCGAGCGGCCTCTACCAGAGGCGGTCCGCTGCGGCCCGGCCCGAGTGGTGGAAGCGCCCGCGGGCTCGGCCTTGACGGAAGTGCTGGGAGATGATCTGTCCGCTGCTTGGGGCGAGCAGGACGCCGCCGCACGCTTCGAGGTCTGGCTGGACCGGGTCGACCGCTACGACACCGAGCGCGACATCCCGGCGATGGACGGCACCTCGGGCCTGTCGACCGCGCTGCGCTTCGGCCTGCTGTCGCCTCGAGGGGTGGCGACCGATGCCGGCACGCACACGCCGGGTCGGGCCGCCTTCGTGCGCCAGCTCGCTTGGCGGGACTGGTACGCCCATCTCACCTTCGAGCACCCCGACATCGACCGGGTGTCGCTGCGGCCCGAGTACGACCGGATCGCCTGGGCCGAAGGAGCCGCCGCGGACGCCGCCTTCGAGGCCTGGAAGGCTGGCCGCACCGGCTATCCGATCGTGGACGCAGCCATGCGCGAGCTGGCGGCCACTGGCTGGATGCACAACCGGCTGCGGATGGTGGCCGCCTCGTTCCTGGTCAAGGATCTGCTGATCGACTGGCGCCGGGGCGAGCGCTGGTTCCGGCGCATGCTCACCGACGGCGACATCCCCCAGAACGCGGGCAACTGGCAGTGGGTGGCCGGCACCGGCCCGGACGCGGCCCCGTACTTCCGGGTCTTCAACCCGGTGGTTCAGAGCCGCCGGCACGACCCGGAGGGCCGGTACCTGCGCCGCTGGCTGCCGGAACTGGACCGGCTGAGCAGCAAGACGATCCACGCGCCGTGGCAGGCTGCGACCGCCGAGCTTGCCGCCGCGGGGGTAAGGCTCGGAGCCGACTATCCAACGCCGATAGTGGACCACGACGAGGCCCGCAAGCGCGCTCTGGCGGCCTATCGAGAGGCGCTGACGGACTGAGGCCAACGGCGCTGCGCCGCGACCTAGCCGGCATCGACACGGTCGGCTGCTGTGGCCCCAAGCATGGCCCAGCCATCGTCCAGCTATGGGGGCCAGGTGACTTCGTTCGACTTGACCCCGTCAACGATGACCCAGACCCTCTCGCCGGGATAGCCGAACCAGCATCCGCCCTGGCTCCAAAGGCTCGATGTCGGCCAAGCCCAGTTGGGAGCGTCTCCGTTGTCGTCAAGGTTCCAGGGCCTGTCGGGGTTCCGGCTGGACCAGCATTCGACGCTATAGGTGCCGGCAGCGAAGCCCTGCAGGTCCATGACGAGGTGCCTGCAGGGATCCGTGGAACAGCCGGGCTGTCCCTTAGCGCTGGAGCCGGGAGTCATCTGCACCAGGCGCCGCGGGGTGGATCGGAGATCACGGCGGTACTGCAGGAACGCGTCGTAGGCAATCCTGTAGGCGGCTACTGCCGCCTCCTGCTCCGCGAGGTCGGTGGCGTAGGGGTGGGTCTGCTTGATCAGCTCGGCGAGCGCTTCGCCGGTTGCTTGGTGGCCTTCGGCTTTGGGGTGGAACGCCCTGCCGCCCAGCAGAGTGAACCCGTGCATCCACCTGTCGCCGGCGCCGCAGAGTTCGTGGGCGCCCTCGCGGTAGACCCGGTGCACGTCCAGGTAGATGATCTTGGTCTCGCCCAGCCTCGTATTGGCCATATCGATCGCCGACTTGATCGTGCTATTGAGCTTCTCGGTGAGTTCAGCCAGAACTAATGCAACGCCTCGCACCAAGTCAGGATTCAGGATCGAGCACCGATCCGAGGGCCAGTCTTCGTAGTCGGCGATGAGCTGCGGATACCCGGCCACATAGAGTCTTCCGTCCGCGGTGAGGGTGTCGCGCGCGGCGATGTAGTAGAAGTCGTCGAGGGTTCCCCGACCGTCGGGGAGTTGCAGGTCGCACTGGTAGCGGTCGGGCTGACCGAGCTGGTAGCGCAACCCGGTGCAGTCCTCCTTGGCCGGATACAGCAGCCAGGCGATGCGGTTGCCGAACGACAACACAAGGTCGCCGGCCACGAAGTCCTTGCATGCCTCGGGTACCACTCCGAGGTAGAGCGCTGCGCTCTTCAGCTGGCACTCCAAGAACTCGGCTCTGAGCGTGTCGAAGCCGACGTCGTTGCCGCCGAAGGACATCGTGAGGACATCGACGCGGCCGCTAGAGCGGGGCCACAGCTGTCCGTGCCAGTCCGATCCGAGTGCGTGGTCTGAGAAGAACTGTTCGATGTGGTGCCCGCTGCAGGCGGAGAATGAGACCGGCTTGAAGGACGGCGTAATGTCCTCGGCGCCTTCGGGGCCGCCTATTGCCCACCCGTCTTGTTGAAGCGCGTCGACTGCCACGAAGCCGTAGGCCTTGTAGCTTCTCTGGCAGCCGAACTCGTCGTCGTAGTAGGGCTCTGCACCAGTCCCCGACGAGTACGAGTCCCCAGAGGAGTGCCATGTCAATACAGGGGGATAGTGCGGCGGCCTATAGGGCCCCGCTCGGCGATACAGCATGGTGGCGCCCTCCGCCCGCGACGCGAGGCGATCGGGGCAGAAGCGGTTGCCGTCGCCGCATCCTACGGTCATGCCGGCTTCGAACAGGCTCGCAACCTCGTGCCTGTACCAAGCATCGTGCGGCACGTCGGAGAACCGCGGATCCCTCACCACGTGAGGCTCGTTGGGGAGCCTGTAAATGCGTGCCAGCATCACAGCCATCTCGGCGCGGGTCATGTTGGCATCGGGGCAGAAACGGCTGCCGTCGCCGCATCCGATCGTGATTCCCCGCTGCGCCAGGCGCTCAATGAACGGCGCATAGAAACTGTTCGGGTCGACATCGTCGAAACTCGTGGACGAGACCGCCTCGGGGTCGTTCCTGTCGAGCACTCGCACGGCCCACACCGCCAGCGTCTTGCGGTCCAGCGGCTCGTCGGGGCAGAAACGGCTGCCGTCGCCGCACAACGTGCCGTCAAGCACCCCGTCGTAGGCGAACGTCTCCACCGGCAGCCAGTAGTAGCCGTCCTCGGCGGTGTCGACGAATCCGCTGTCGGGACGAGGTTGCGCAACAGCGGTCGAGGGCGCGAGAAGCGCCGCGACAACAGCGAACAAAGCCAAGCCAGCGGCAACTGACGGGCGTCCCATAAGAGAATAGTAGTTGTAAGTACTTCTTCTGTCCAGCCGGCCGCCCTACAGATCGGCGACTCCCAGTTAGCTCACGCTTGCTCGAGTGTCTCGGGCTCGCGGTAGAGGACGGCGCCCCAGTGGGCCCCAGCTCCGAAGCTGGTGAAGGCCACCAGCGTTCCGGGGGCGACCCGGCCCTGCTGGCGCAGTTCGTGGTAGAGGATCGGCAGGGTGGCCGCGGTGGTGTTGCCCCAGTGCCCGATGTTGGACGGCATGGTCGCCTCGTCCACTCCGAGCCGCCTCCGGGCGCCGTCGAGGATGCGGTCGTTGGCCTGGTGGGCCACCACCAGGTCCAGGTCGTCGAGCTTGAATTCCGCGGCCTCCAGCACCTCTCGCACCGCGGCCGGCATGGTCTCCACCGCCAGGCGGTAGAGCCCGCCGCCGTTCATGGCTGGATGGTGCAGACCCGCGGCGATCTGGGCCGCGTCCGCGTACGGACGCTGCTCCGACCCCAGGCCGGGCACCTCGATCAGGTCGGCGTGGACGCCGTCGGTCCTCAGCACCGAGCTGAGGATCCCCGCTTCGCTCGCGGGGTCCGGAGCGGGCCCGCCGGGCCGTGCCTGAAGCACCATGGCCCCTGCCCCGTCGCCGAAGAGCACGCTCCAGGCCCGATGCCGGGTGGCCAGGACCCGCTCGTCGTCGGTGGGCACCCGATCCGCCCGGCCCAGCACGATGTCCCACGCTTCGCCCCACGGCAGGTAGCCGGCATGGACCTCGGCGCCCGCCACCACCACGGTGCCGGCCCGGCCGGTGGCGATGAGCATGTCGGCGACATCCAGCCCGAACAGGAAGCCGGCGCACTGCTGGCGCAGATCGAACACCGCGGCGCCGTCCAGGCCGGCCTTGTGCTGGACCGCCCCCGCGATGCCCGGGTTCTGGCGGTCCGGGGTCATGGTGGCGCACACCACGGCGTCAACAGCCGAAGCATCCACTCCGGCGTCGGCCAGCGCGGCCCGGGCGGCCTCAGCGGCCAGGTCCGAAGTGCCGGTACCCGGATCCACGAACCGGCGGGAGGCGACGCCGGTGCGGGATCGGATCCACTCGTCGGTCGTGTCCATGATCCGGGCCAGATGGTCGTTGGTGACGACGTTGGGCGGGACGGCCACTCCGGTCCCTGCGATCACTGCGGGCATGTCGTGCTGATCCTAAGGGGCTCCATGGACCTCACACAGGGGATACGAAGCGAAGGACGCGTTCGGATGCAGCCCGTGCCAAAGAAGCCGACCGAGGCTCCCCCGTGCGGGAGACCGGCGCCCCTGCTGGCGTTCTTGGGTACGGGCTGCGTCCGAGAATGCCCTTCGCTCCGTATTCATGGATGAGGTCAACGACTATCGGAGATGATCATGTCCAAGAAACACCTACGAATCCTGTCGGCAGTCTTGGCGCTGTCGCTCGTGGCGGCGTCCTGCGGGGACGACGCCGACGAGGCCACCGAAGCTCCGGAACCGGCACCATCCGTAACGGAAGCGCCCGAGCCTGAGGCCGTGGACGATATGGGCGAGTCAGAGGCCGCCGACGATATGGCCGAGTCTGAGGCTCCGGGGACGGTTGTGGAGGTGGCTGTGGCCTCTGGGTCGTTCCCGACTCTGGTTGCGGCCGTTCAGGCTGCTGGGTTGGTTGATGTTCTCAACGGTGAGGGGCCCTTCACGGTGTTCGCGCCTACCGAGGACGCCTTCGCGGCGGCGTTGGGCGCGCTGGGCATGTCGGCTGAGGACCTGTTGGGCGACACCGAGCTGCTCACGGCTGTTCTCACCTACCACGTGCTGCCGGTGGCCGCGCCTGCGGAGGTGGTGGTCACCCTCGACGGCCAGAGCGTCGCGACCGTCGGCGGCGCAGAGGTGGACATCGCCGTCGACGGCGGCACGGTCATGGTCAACGACGCCACGGTGGTGGCTGCCGACATCGAGGCCTCCAACGGGATCATCCACGTCATCGACACCGTCCTGCTCCCACCCGCGGCGGGATAGATATCTCCCCGGACTCGGTGGGCAGGCGGAACTGTCACCCCCCACTCCAGCCGCCTGTCCACCAGAGTCCGCTGAGTCACTGCACACGGCGACAGCGCGCCCCTGTCACGCCGCGGAGCCTCGGTATAGTCCGAGTGTGGCGAGCTTTGAGAGCGAGCCGATCGAGAGCATCGAGAAGGCTTTCGCTCGCGGCGATGACGGCGCTCTGAGGGTTGCCTACAAGCACCACGGAAGCCTCGTCTATACCTTCTGTCGCCGGACTCTCGATGAGAGCCGTGCCAAAGATGTCACCCAGGAGGTGTTCATCAGCGCTTGGAAGAGCCGCGCCCGGTATGAACCGGCGAAGGGCTCTCTCGCAGGGTGGCTGATCGCGATTGCTAGGAACCGGGTCATCGACAACGTCCGGGCCGAGCAGCGCCACTCAGAACGTCGCGCCAGCGGCGTCGCGCCCGACGATGTTCATGTCGGCTCCCAAGTCGACCGGATCGCCGACAGGCTGCTGATCGGCGAGGCCCTGCGATGTCTCTCCGACAGGGCCCGCCAGGTCATCACGATGCACTACTTCGAGGATCTCACTCTCCGCCAGATCGCCGAGGCGACTCAACAGCCTCTCGGCACGGTCAAGAGCGACCTGCGCCGCGGCCTCGCGCGGATTCGACACCAACTGGAGTCGGCCCATGAATAACAATCGCGACCGACGAACCGACGCTGAACTCGAGGCCATGCTGCGCGATCTCGAAGCCTCAGACCTCGAACTGCTGGAGCCCCCAGACGATGTCTGGGAAGGGATCGAATCGGCGGCGGGAGGCCCCGAGGAGGACTTGGGCGCCGCAGTGCCGCTGGAGTCGCGTCGGCGGATCCCAAGGCTGGTTGCGCTGGGGATTGCGGCCGTGCTCGTGGTCGTGGTGGCGGGCCTCGCGGCGCTGTGGCTCACGCGAGACGATCCCGGCGAGGTGGTAGCCGCCGCGTCGCTCGTCCACGACCCCGAGACATTCGATGAACTCGGCGCCCAAGCCCAAGCGCGTGCAGAACTCGTTTTCGACAATGACAGGCACAGCATCGTGATCGTCGACGCAGCGCTTCCATCTCCCGGGGCCGGAGCGGACCTCGAAGTGTGGCTCATCCTTCCTGACGCCGCCGGCGGCGTCGCGAACCTCGTGTCACTCGGTGTGATCGACCCCACCGACCCGGGCAGCCTTGCGGTGCCTGCTGGCTATGACCCCGATGCGTACTTCGTCGTGGACATCAGCATTGAGCCCCGCGACGGCGACGCTGCTCACTCCGGGCGAACGATCCTGCGCGGACCGCTGTCCGACGTCTGAGCCCCACGCCCCGGCCGCCGCGGCGACTACCCAGAGACATTCCCCCTCGGGGCCGACCATTTGGCGCCGATAGTGGACCACGACGAGGCCCGTGAGCGGGTTCTGGCGGCGTATCGAGAGGCGCTGACGGGGCTGAGGCCATCGGGGGTAGCCTCCGACAGAACATCGGATATATTGAAATCAGACGAGTATCGCGGCCTGTCGTCCGGGCGCCAGATGTCTGCTCACGCAGGAGGAGCAACCATGGCGCCGTTCTTGACGGTCGCGGAGTACGCGTTCTTCGGGTTGGCGATGTTCAACCTGGGCCTGATCGTCCCCTTCGCGAGGAACCGGTGGTACCGCTGGCGGATGCAGCGCGAGCGCGCCGGGCGCGGCGATGGCAGGACCATCACCAAGAACGACATCCGCGAGGAGCTTTGCCGTGACCCGGTGGCCGTCGACATGTTCATGAGCGACAGCACACCCGACGACGTGCAGAGGTACCTGTATCTGGAGGCCGAGCGCCGGGCGATCATGCGCAAGCGAAAGCAGCTCGCCGAACACGAGAACGACTTCTTCGCACCGCCTAGGCGTCCCGGCCCCGACCCGGGCTTCAGCGGCTGCCGGAGCTAGCGACCAGCCTGACTGCTGTGAATGGCGGGCCGGCGCGCCGTAGCATCGGCCGCCATGGCCTCGATCACACCGCCGGACGGCTGGACCTACGGGGTAGCGCTGCCGATTCACACGCTCACCGCCACGCTGGCCGACCCCTGGGAGCACACCGCCACCGTCGAGGACCTGGTGCGCATCGCCCGCAAGGCCGAGGAAACCGGCCACCACTTCGTAGGCGTGACCGACCACGTCGCCATCCCAGACAACGACTACGCCGCCCACATGAGCACCACCTGGTACGACACGGTGGCCACCCTGTCGTACCTGGCCGCCTGCACCTCCACCGTCAACCTGGCCTCGGTGGTGTGGATCGCGGCCTACCGCCACCCGCTGCAGACCGCCAAGTCGTTCGCCACCCTCGACCACCTCTCCGGGGGGCGGGCCATCCTCGGCGTGGGAGCCGGCCACGTCGAGGCCGAGTTCGACGCTCTGGGAGTGGACTTCGAGGCTCGGGGCCGGCTGCTCGACGAGACCCTGGAGGCAGTGAGGGGGGCCTTCGCGGATACCTATGTGAGCCACTCGGGGGAAGCCTTCAGCTACGCCGACGTCGGGGTCGGCCCAGCGCCGGTGCGGGAGCTGCCCATCTGGGTGGGAGGCAGCGGACGGGCCGCCTGGCGGCGTGCCGGCCGCCTGGGCGACGGCTACGTGCCGATGGGCAACCCGGTGTCGCAGTACGGCGAGATCATCGACACTATGAACACCGCCGCGGCCGCCGCCGGCCGCGAAGGCGCCCGCTTCGACATCGGCTTCATGCCGCCGTGGTGCTATCTGCTGGCCGACACCGCGCCCGAGGGCCTGCCGCCGGTCATGGCCTGCGGCGCTGAGCCTGTCGCGGCCAGCATCCGGGCCGGGCGGGCCGCGGGGGCCAACACCTTCCACCTCAAGTTCCGGGCCCGCACCCTGGAGGAGTACCTGGAGCAGTTCGACGTGTTCGCCGAGTCGGTCGTCCCCCTGGTGAACGAGACCTGACTTCTGCAACAATTGACCAGCCTGGGGCATCGTAGGCAGTAGTGGGAGAGCACTCACGACCCGACTCCGGCGGCCCGGTCGGCAACGGCGCCGACCTGGAGAGTGCTGGCAGAAGGCGTCGACGGTCAGCACTGGTCGCCGCGGCGGTCGTGGCTGTCGCCTCGGCTGTCGTCGGTGCGTTGATCCTTATCTCGTCGGACACCGCCGAGGTCGCCACCATGGATCCCACCGCGGTCGCTGAGGAGGGTGATCCCGCGCACACGTACAAGGCTGTCGCTGCCGGCTATGCACACAGTTGTGCCATAGCCGTCGACGACACGATCGTCTGCTGGGGAGACGATCTTCGGACTGACGCGCCGGCTGGCGCGTACAAGGCTGTCTCTGCCGGCGGGGTATTCAGCTGCGCCATAGCCGCCGACGACACGATCGTCTGCTGGGGACCCGTCAGCCCATGGCTGGATGACGTTCCGGCTGGCGCCTTCAAGGCCATCTCTGTCGGCAGCGCATACGGTTGCGCGATTGCCGCCGACGGCGCCATCGCCTGCTGGACAGATAACCGCTCGAAGCTGGGTGACGTTCCGGGTGGCACGTACAAGGCTGTCTCTACCCACCTGGGACAGAGTTGTGCGATTGCCACCGACGACACCATCACCTGCTGGAGGTCCAGCGGCGAACTGCTCGAGGTTCCGGCGGGTGCCTATAAGGCTGTCTCTGTCGGGTGGCCAGGAGACTGTGCACTCGCAATCGACGACACCCTCACCTGTTGGGGGCCCGGTGCCTGGGCGCCGGCGGGTGCCTATAAGGCTGTCTCTGGCGGCCAGGAGCATAGTTGTGCCATCGCAGCCGATGACAGCGTCGTATGCTGGGGAGACGAGTTGTGGTTGCGGTTGCTCGACGCTCCGGACGGAACCTACAAGGCTGTCTCCGTCGCTTCGATCCTTAGCTGCGCGATAGCTACCGACGACACCCTCACCTGTTGGGGGTCCGACGCCGACGGCAAGTCGACCGCGCCGGCAGGCGTTTACAAAGATGTCTCTGCTGGCGGGTCACAGAGTTGCGCCATAACTGCCGACGACACCATCGTTTGCTGGGGATGGCCCGTAGCCGGGGGAGCGGACCCGCCGGCCGGGACCTACATCGACGTCTCTGTCGGCCAATCGCACGGCTGCGCGGTGGCTACTGATGGCGCGATCGTCTGCTGGGGCTGGGGCTCCGGCCGCATCGAGAGAGGGAAACTCGATGCCCCGTCGGGCACCTACAAGGCTGTCAGCGCCAGCTTCTTGCACAGTTGCGCTATAACGACGGACAACACCGTCGTCTGTTGGGGAAACGAACCCTGGGGCGTGCGCAGTTTTGGGGCCGGCGCCTTCGCCGCTGTCTCCGCCGGCTGGGGCCACAACTGTGCTCTGGCCACCGACGGCTCGATCACGTGCTTGGGGCGCAACCCCTTGAGCGCCAACCCCTCGAGCGCCAACCCATCGGGGGTGGTCGACGCACCGGCCGGGATCTACATCGACGTCTCTGTCGGCGAATCGCACGGCTGCGCGGTGGCTACTGACGGCACGATCGTCTGCTGGGGAGCCGACGACGCCGGGCTGGTCGACGCGCCGTCCGGCACCTACAAGGCTGTCTCTGCCAGCTGGTCACACAGTTGCGCCATAGCGACGGACGACACCATTACTTGCTGGGGTCCGCGGCTGCCGCCTGAGGGGGTCCGCTGGGCGAGTCCCGTCGCCCCCGATCCGGGGCCCGAGTCAGAACCGGCGCCGGAGCAGCCTGAGCCCGGATCCGACGACGGTGCGGGGTCTACGGCCGGGTGAGGGTGTGACGGCGCTGGCCGCCGGGCAGAGCAACCGTGGACAGGGCACTAGTTGACGCGGCGGCCGCGGCCGGCCCAGAGCTGGTCTCGCAGGGCGAACTTCTGGATCTTGCCGGTGGCCGTCTTGGGGAGTTCGCCGAACGTCACCGACTTCGGGGCCTTGAAGCGGGCGATGCGGGACTTGACATGCTCGACGAGGTCGGCCTCGGTCACGGCTGCTCCCGCATGGAGCACCACGAACGCGGCCGGCACCTCGCCCCACTTGTCGTCGGGGGCGGCCACCACCGCGCACTCCACCACGTCGGGGTGCGACGCCAGGGCCTGCTCCACCTCGATGGAGGCGATGTTCTCGCCGCCGGAGATGATCACGTCCTTGGCCCGGTCCCGCACCTCCACGTAGCCGTGGTCGTGCATGACGGCCATGTCCCCCGTCCGGAACCAGGTCCCGCCGGGCCCGTCCGCCGATGCCGCCGCAGTGGCCTCGGGGTCCTTGTAGTAGCCGAGCATCACGTTGTTGCCCCGGATGGCGATCTCGCCCTGAGAGGCGCCGTCGGCGGGCACGTCCGCGCCGTCGGCGTCGATCACCCGCACCGATGACGTCACCAGCGTGCCCACCCCCTGGCGAGCCTTGATCCGGGCCTGCTCCTCGCCGGGCAGTGCGTCCCACTCGCTGCGCCAATCGCAGATCAGCGACGGGCCGTAGGTCTCGGTGAGGCCGTAGAGGTGGGTCACATGAATGTTCAGTTCGGCCATCTGGGTCAGCAGTGTGGGCGACGGGGGCGCGCCCCCGGTGCATACCTTCACGGTCCGGGGCGCCGGCGCGGCATCGGGGTGGTTGACCAGGCCGATCAGCACGGTGGGGGCGGCGTTGAAGTGGGTCACGCCGTCGTCGCGGATGTGGCGCCACACCGTGCCGGGGTCCAGGGTCCTCAGCATCAGGTGCACCCCGCCCACTGCGGTGACCGCCCACGGGAAGCACCAGCCGTTGCAGTGGAAGATGGGCAGCGTCCACAGGAACACTGCGTCGCTGTCGAGACCGCACTGGGCCGCCATGGCCAGCGCGTTGAGGTTGGCGCCCCGGTGCGAGTACATGACGCCCTTGGGGTTGCCGGTCGTGCCCGACGTGTAGTTGAGGCTCAGCACGGAGTGCTCGTCGGTGATCTCGACCCGGTGGGGATGAGCCGACGCCAGCAGGGCCTCGTACTCGCAGTCTGAGGCGCCTGAGACGCCGGCGTCGCTGGAGACGACCAGCCGCAGCCCCGGCACCTGCTGCTGGATCTGGAGGGCCACATCGGCCAGGCCGTGGTCGGCGAACAGCACCTTGGACTCGGCGTGGCCGACGATCCAGGCCAGCTCCGGTGCCGACAGCCTGGAGTTCAGCGCGTTGAATACCACCCCGGCCATGGGGAACCCGAACGCCGCCTCCAGGGCCATCGACACGTTGGGGGCCAGCACCGACACCGCGTCCCCGGGCTCGAGGCCCAGTTCGAGCGTGGCTCCGGCCAGCCGCTCGCAGCGGTCGGCGAACTCCTCGTAGCTGCGCCGCAGCGGTCCGTCTGCCACCGCGGGGCGGTCGCCGTGCACCAGGCGGGCCCGGTCGAGGAAGGACACCGGCGTGAGCGGCACCGGCACGAACGGTGAGGTCATGGCAGGCAACGCTATGTGACGGAGTTCACGAATGCGACGGCCGGAGCCGGCCATTGAATTGACAAGGAGAAGCAGAAGGAGAAGGAGAGAAACATGGCTTACGCAATCGCCATCATGGTCTTCCTGGTGCTGCCGGCCATCGCCGTCGCATCCCGGATCGCCGCCTACCAGCGCTATGGAGCGCACGGTCGTCCCGATCTCGAGTCCGGCCACACCGGGGACTTGAGGCCGGCCGCGAATGTGGCTTACAACAACTTGCTGCTTCAGGCTCGAGAGGATGCTTCGGGCGCCCGCGCCGGCCGCAAGGACCGACGGACCACCCTGAGGCCTGTCTTCAATCTCGGTGGTACGCCGGTTCCCGAAGGGGTCAGCCCCTGGGTGTCCGACGAGCACATCCGCAAGGAGTTCGACCTGGACTCGTCCGACGGTCACGGCCGAGCGGCATAGAGGCGCTAGCCGTCGTTCTCGCTCAGCAGCCGGGCACGCAGTTCGTGCTTCAGCACCTTGCCTGAAGCGTTGAGCGGCAGCTCCGCCGTGAAGGTGACGCCGCGGGGAGCCTTGTAGTTGGCCATCCGCTGGCGGCACCACGCCACTAGCTCGTCGCCAGTTGACTCGCCGGTGGCGGCACCCGGGGCGGGCACCACGAAGGCGTGGCCCACCTCACCCAGACGGTCGTCGGGCCGGCCCACGACCGCCACCTGGCCCACTGCGGGGTGGGCCAGCATCGTGGCCTCGATCTCGGCCGGGTAGGCGTTGAAGCCGCCGCAGATGAACATGTCCTTGAGCCGGTCGGTGATGGCCACGTAGCCGGCGGTGTCCATGGTGCCGACATCGCCGGTGTGCAGCCACCCGTCGGCGTCGATGGCGGCCGCGGTGGCTTCGGAGTCGTCGAGGTAGCCGTCCATCACGTTGTAGCCCCGCACCACGATCTCGCCGGGCTCGCCCCGCGGCAGCTCGTTGCCGCCGGGGTCGACTACCCGCACGTCGACGTCGTCGATGGCCCGGCCCGACGTTGCCGAGATCGTCTCGGGCGGATCGTCGTGGCGGCACATGGTGGCGATGCCCGAGGCCTCGGTGAGCCCGTAGCCGGTCACCACCACCTCGAAGCCGAGCCGGTCGCGCATGGCCTCGATCATCGGTACCGGCACGGGGGCGGCGCCGGTCACCGCCAGGCGCAGGGTGGACATGTCGAACGTGTCGAGGTCGGGATGGTTGAGGATGGTCTGGTAGATGGCGGGCGGGCCGGGCAGCACCGACACCCGCTCGGTGGGGATGCGGGCCATCACCGAGGGCACGTCGAACACGGGGTGGGGGATCATTGTCGCCCCGGTCATCAGGCAGGCCAGGATCCCGGCGTTGAGGCCGAACGAGTGGAAGAACGGGTTGACGATCAGGTACCGGTCGCCGTGGCGCAGGCCGATTACCGAGGCCCAGTTCCGGTAGGCGCGGCAGATCGCTCCGTGGTTGAGAACGACTCCCTTTGGTCGTCCCGTGGTGCCCGATGTGAACATGATGTGGCATGGGTCATGGTCCGAGATGCCGGGCGAGTCGCCGGCCGAGGCACCGGCCGGCACTTGGGCGACGAAGTCCGAGAACCCGATCGCGTCGGGCGGTGCCGGTCCCCGCAACGCCACGACCTGCTCAACGCACGGGGGTACGCCCCCATCGGCGGCCCGCAACAATCCCAGGTGGTCGGTGCCCAGGAAGTCTGTCGAGCAGAACAGCAGGCGTGCTCCGGACCGTTCGAGCACGAAGGCGGTCTCGTCGCCCTTGAACCGGGTGTTGACCGGCACGACCACCCCACCGGCCGCGTGCGCACCCAGCGCCACTACCGCCCATTCCCACCAGTTGGGTCCCCACAAGCCAACCCGGTCGCCGGGCGCCAGGCCCCATGCGCGGAGCGCAACAGCCATCTCGTTGACCCGGTCGCGCAGCTCGCTGAACGACATGCTCATCCCGCCGTCCACGAGAGCCTCACTCGCGCCGAAGCGACCCGCGGCGTCCTCCACGAGGGCACCGATGGTGGTCACGTGTCCCAGGCTACGAGCAGCTTCCTGGGGCCGCGGAAGGTGATGTTGGCGAAGCGTTCCAGGCTCTGGCCCTCCACCAGCCGCAGCGACGGGATCCGCTCGGTGAGCACCTCCAGGGCGACGGTGGCTTCGAGGCGGGCGAGGCGGGCCCCCAGGCAGAAATGGATGCCCTTGCCGAAGGAGATGTGGTTGCGGGCATTGGGCCGGTGGATGTCGAATTCGCCGGCGCCGTCGAAGATGTCGGGTTGGTGGTTGGCGGCGGCCAGGCTCATGAAGATGTTGGTCCCGGCGGGCACCTTCACGCCGGCCACCTCGGCGTCGACGTTGGCGACGCGCCGCCAGCTGGTCTGGGGCGACTCGAAGCGCAGCACCTCCTCCAGGGCGGCCGGGATCAGGGACGGGTCCGCGCACAGTTGATTCCACTGGTCCCGGAGCGACAGCAGACAGATCAGCGAGTTCGACAGGAAGTGGCTGACGATCTCGTGGCCAGCGAACGACAGGCCGTAGACGATCGACTCCACTTCCCGGTAGGTGAGCTCGTCCGGGTCGGCCTTGTGGACCGCGAGGAGCTCGGAGGCGAAGTCGTCGCCGGGATCGTCGACCTTGGCGGCCACGACGCTTCGGCAGTACCGCCAGTAGGCCAGCATCTTGTGGGCGATCTCAGCCTGCTCGGCCTCGGTCGGCTTGCCCCAGCTGAAGGCCAGGCGGTCGGAGCACCACCCTTTGAGCTTCTCGTCGTCGCTCGCCGGAAATCCGATGAAGCGGAAGATCGTCTCGCCCGGCAGCGGGTGTGCGAACACCGGCACGAAGTCGGCCGGAGATCCTGCAGCCAGCAGGGCGTCGGCGAGATCGTGGCTGCGGCCGCGGATGTAGGGCTCCAGGATCCGCATGCGCCGGTTGGAGAAGCCCTGCTTGGTGTGGTTGCGGATACGGCCGTGGTCGGGAGGCTGGCGATTGGACATCACCGCCACCGGATTGAAGTCCGGCGCGGCCAGCACGGCGTGGGCGGCCGCGCTCAGGGGGAACACCGGATCCTGCACGTTCTGGGACCCGAACGTCTCGGGGTCCAGGAAGATCTCGCTCACGTCCTCCATGCGGGTGACCACCAGGTAGCCGAGCTCGCTGGAGTAGAACACCGGCGTGTCCCGCAGACCGTCCAGCACCGCGTACGGGTCGGCGAGATAGTCGGGCGCGAACGGCGTGAAGCTGGTCACCGGGCAGCCCGACGGTGGGGACGGCACCTCGTCGGGCACCCGGTGGTAGGAAGCCTCGGTCTGGGTCATCGATAGCCTGCTTCGAACTTCCGTCGATTGTTGCTCACATACGACCATAATCCCTGGACGCGGCGCCCGGAAGCTCGATCCCGCGCCGAGGTTCCTCACTCTGACGGCGTCGCGTTATGGTCTGAGCCGTGGCCAGGACGCTCGCCGCCGCTACCCGTCGGGTGCTGGGTTCCCGCCGTCGAGGGGACCGTTCGGCTGCCGTCCCGGCCACCGACGACACCGACGCCGCGCTAGTCGCCGACCTGGTCGAGGCCATCGGGGCCGACCGGGTACGGGCCGACGCGGCCGCCCGCTACCTGGCCTCCCGTGACGCCTCCATCTACAAGGAGGGCAACGCCGGACCGGTGTGTTACCCCGGCTCCACCGCCGACGTGGTGGCGTGCGTGGAGGTCGCCGCCCGCCACGGGCGGGCCGTGTCGCCCAGGGGGGCCGGCACCGGCCTCGCCGGCGGTGCGGCGCCGCTGGGCCAGCCGGTGGTCCTGTCGATGACCCGCATGGACCGGCTGCTGGAGATCGACCTCGACAACGGTGTGGCCTGGGTCCAGCCCGGCATGGTGAACCTCGACCTCAGCCGGGCCTTGGCTCCCCACGGGGTTCACTACGCGCCCGATCCGTCCAGCCAGGCGGCCTGCACCATCGGCGGCAACGTGGCCAACAACTCCGGCGGCCCGCACTGCCTGGCCTACGGCGTGACCAGCGCCCATGTGCTGGCCGTGGAGGTGGTGATGTCCGACGCCTCCGTCGTCACTCTCGGCGACCTGACCGCCGAGCCTCCCGGCTACGACCTGCGGGGAGCGTTCGTCGGCTCCGAGGGGATGTGCGGCATCGCCACCGCCGTTGCCGTCCGCCTCACCCGCAACCCACCCGCAGTGCGAACCATGCTGCTGAGCTTCGACGACGTGTCGGACGCGGCGGCCACCGTCAGCGCCATCATCGCAGCCGGGATCGTGCCGGCCGCCATCGAGATGATGGACCAGCGCTGCGTCACCGCCGTCGAGGACTTCGCGCAGGCCGGCTACCCCCGCGACGCCGCCGCAGTGCTGCTGGTCGAGGTGGACGGTCCCGCAGGTGGCGTGGCCATCGCGGGGGAGAGGGTGGCCGACATCGCCCGGCGCAACCAGGCCATCAGCGCGCGCACGGCGGCCGACGACGACGAGCGGGCCCGGCTCTGGAAGGGGCGCAAGAGCGCCTTCGGGGCCGTGGCCAACGTGATGCCCGACTACTACCTGCACGACACCGTGGTGCCCCGCACCCGGCTGGTGGAGGTGCTCGAGCGGATCTACGAGATCGTCGATCGTCACGATCTGATCGTGCTCAACGTCTTCCACGCCGGCGACGGCAACCTCCATCCCATCCTGGCCTACGACTCCCGGGTGCCGGGCACCGGCGAGCGGGTGCAGGCCGCAGGCCGCGAGATCATCGAGATGTCGCTCGACATGGGAGGGGCTCTCACCGGGGAGCACGGCATCGGGGTGGAGAAGCGCGAGTACATGGACCGCATGTTCAGTGCGGTGGACCTCGACCAGCAGAGCCGGCTGCGGGCATCGTTCGACCCGCACTGCCGCATGAACCCCGGCAAGGTGCTGCCCAGCGCCCACAGCTGCTCGGACATCGGCGCGTTGAGAGCCTCCGACGCCGCCGGCGTCTGGGGCTAGAGCCCGTGGCGGACTTCGACGAGGCGCTGACTGCCTTCGCGGCCGAGGTCGGCACGGACGGGCCGGTGTGCGTGCGGGGCGGCCGGACCCGCTGGAGCCTCGGCGGGGAGGCGTCGCCGGGCACCCGGGAAGTGCAGGCCCCGGAGGGCATCGTCGCCTTCGAGCCGGCCGAGATGACGGTGCGGGTGCGGGCCGGGACGCCGGTCGCGGCACTCCACGAGGAGTTGGCTGCCGACGGCCAGCGCACGGCACTGCCCGAGCGGGCCGGCGGCACGGTGGGCGGGGCGCTGATGGCCGGCGAGTCGAGCATCGCCCGCCTCGGGCTGGGGCCGGTGCGCGACGCTCTGCTGCAGGCGCGCTACGTGTGCGCTGACGGCCGGATCGCCAGCGCCGGCGCGGGCACCGTCAAGAACGTGAGCGGCTTCGACCTGTGCCGGCTGCTGGTCGGGTCGCTGGGCACGCTCGGCCTGGTGGGCGAGGTGCTGCTGCGCACCTTCCCGGTGGGGGAGGCCGAGCGCTGGGTGCGCTTGGCCGGTACTGATCCGGGCGCGGTCCGGTCGTGCTACACGGCCGCGTCGGTGCTGTGGGACGGTACCGATGTATTGATCTTGCTGAGCGGCTACGCGGTCGACGTGGACGACGACCTGAGCCGGCTGGCGGCGCTGGGCAACTGCGAAGACGTCGACGGCCCGCCCGAGCTGCCGCCGCACCGGTGGGTGTGCACACCGGCGGAGGCAGCCGCATTCGATGCCCGCAATGGCGCGGCCGGCCCTTTCGTGGCCGAGATCGGTGTCGGAGTGGTGCATGCCTCCCAACCCCAGCCGCCCCGCCCGGTCGAGCCGGGCGTGGTCGAGTTGAATCGCCGCTTCAAGGAGCGATTCGACCCGCCCGGTCGACTCAACCCCGGCCGCGACCCCCTGAGGAAGCCCTGATGCATCTCGGGTTGGACGACGACGAGCTGGTTGCGTGCGTGGCCTGCGGGCTGTGCCTGCCGCACTGCCCCACCTTCGTGATCACCGGGCGGGACACCGAATCGCCCCGGGGACGGATCGCGCTGATGCGAGCCGTGCAGAACGAGGGCGCGCCGGTGACCGACGACCTGATCCGCTCGATGGAGACCTGCGTGCAGTGCCGCGGCTGCGAGACGGCCTGCCCCAGCGCGGTGCCGTTCGGCCATCTGATGGAGGGCACCCGGGCCGCCCTGGCCGGCGCGGGCCGGATCACCCCCCGCTGGCAGCGGCTGGCCCTGCGGATGCTGCGCCACCGCCAGCTGCTGCTGGCCGGCTCGACCCTCCTGGCGCTGGCCATACGGCTGCGCCTCGTGCCGACCAGGCGCCTAGGCCTGCCGGCGAGGATGCCGCTGCGACGCCCGCCGCTGCGCACGTCCGGCGGCGACGTGTGGCTGTTCACCGGCTGCGTGATGGACGCCTGGCAGCGCGACGTGCATCTGGCGGTGCAGCGGGTGCTGGAGGCCGCCGGAGTAGGGGTGGAGCCCACGGGCGGGGCTGCTCCGTGCTGCGGGGCGCTGCACATCCATGCCGGGCTGGAAGCTGAGACCAAGGCCATGGCCCGGCGGGTGATGGACGGCCTGTCCGGCGATGACCGTCCCATCCTGGTGGACGCGGCCGGGTGCGGTGCCTCGCTCAAGGACTACGGGCACCTGTTAGGAACCGACGAGGCCCGGGCCTTCTCGGCCCGGGTGTTCGACGTCCATGAGTGGCTCGCCGGACGCCTGGACGAACTCAAGTCCCGGACGCCGGTTGAACCTCTCGACATGACGGTGGCCGTCCAGGATCCCTGCCATCTGCGTCACGTGCAGCGGGCCCACCAGGCCGTCCCGGCCGTTCTGGGTCCGTTCGTGGCCAACGTGGTCGCCCTCGACGACGACGGCCTGTGCTGCGGGGCGGGCGGCGCCTACTCGGTGATGGAGCCCGAGCTGTCCACGGCGATCCGCGAGCGCAAGACCGCCGCGGTGGCCCGCTCGGGCGCGACAGTGGTGGCCAGCGCCAATCCCGGCTGCTCGCTCCATCTGGCCGCAGCCGGCCTGGACGTGCGACACCCCCTGGAACTAGTCGACCAGGCCCTCTCCGCCTCCCGCCGCTAACGGTTTCTGTGAGCAGGTTTGCCGCCTGAGGCGGCTTCGTTGCGCACAGAAATGACGTGACGGTTTCTGTGAGCAGGTTTGCCGCCTGAGGCGGCTTCGTTGCGCACAGAACAGTGTGAGCGGGAACCAGACCTCGGTGCGCGTCGTCATAGGCACCAATCGGACGCACAGGGCGTCCACCAGCTGGAGGAGGGTGACCATGGCGACAAGGGGATCTGAGAGGTTCCAAACGAGAAAGAACCGGCCGGTTCGACGGCTGCTCGCAGTGCTGGCGCTGAGCCTGCTGGCAGTGTCATGCAGCGGACCCGGCGATGATGAAGCTGACACGGCCGCGCCGGCAGCGACGGATGTCGGCGGGGACCGCGCCGACTCGGGCAGCGAGACATACGCGGCAGTGACCACGGCCGCGCCCCGCAGCCGCACGGACGACGTGATGGCTGAGCCCGAGCCGGCTGAGGAGCCCATGGCCGAGGAGGCCGCCGACTACGCCCACACGGAAGCGGAGGCCGCGCTGGAGGCAGCCGCGGCCGCGTCGGGAACGGCTGCGCCGGCGGAAGCGGTGGCGGAGTTGGAAGCAGCCATGGCTGAGACGGCGGCCGCGGCAGCGGACTCGGCCACCAGCGGCGTGTCCCGGTCCCAGGCGGCCGAGTCCGACCGGGCCCGTCCGGAGGAGGAGCGCCGTCGCCGGTGCCCCGAGTGCCGGGCCAACACGTTCGAGGACTACGGCGTCAACCCGTTCGTGGACCCGTACGACGACAACCTGTCCACCTTCGCCCTCGATGTGGACACCGCGTCCTACGTCGTGACCCGCAACCACCTGGAGGGCGGCCAGCTGCCGCCGATCGGGGCCGTGCGGGTGGAGGAGTTCGTCAACTACTTCGACGGCGGGTACCGGAGCCTCATCGACGAGTTCAACATCACCCTGGAGGCGGCTCCCTCCCCGTTCAGCGACCCCGACCGGGTGATGCTGCGGGTGGGCGTGCAGGCGCCCGAACTGCTGTCGGATCTGGTGATACCGGACACCGTGGTGCTCGTGCTGGACCGCTCCGGGTCGATGAGTCAGTCCGCAGGACCCGCCGACCGGCCTATGGAGAGGATCAGCCTGGTCCACGAGGCCGTCGAACTGCTGCTCTCGGGACTGCCGGGCAGCACCCGGGTCGGTGTCGTGGCCTACAATGACCGGGCCGCCACGATCCTCGACCCGACCGAGGTGTCGGGCAACGCCGGCTGGATCGCGGACGAGATCCGGGCCCGGGTCTACCCGGGAGGTTCCACCAACGCCGAAGCCGGTCTCGTGAGGGGCTACGACATGGCCCTGAGAGAGGCCGACAGGGGCCGGGCCGTGCTGGTGCTACTGCTGTCGGACGGGGTCGCCAACGTGGGCGCCACCCGCACCGACGACATCCTCGAGGAGATCGGCGAGCGCGGCGACATCGGGCTGTCCACCATCGGCGTGGGCCTGGGGCCGTTCAACGACGAGCTCATGGAGCAGCTGGCCAACAAGGCCGACGGCACTTACCACTACATCGACACGCCGTCGGAGGCACGGCGCATCTTCGTGGAGAACCTCACCAGCCTGCTGGCCTCGGTGGCCCGGGACGCCAAGATCCAGGTGGAGTTCGACCGGGACAAGGTGCTCTCCTACCGGCTGCTCGGGTTCGAGAACCGGGCCATCGCGGACGAGGACTTCCGCGACGACACCCGCGACGCCGGCGAGGTCGGTGCGGGCCAGAGCTCGACCGCCCTCTATGAGGTGACCCTGGACCGCAGCTGGGACCGGGGCCGGGGACCGATCGCCACTGCCACCCTGCGCTACCGCCGGCCGGCCAGCGAGCGGATCACCGAGACGTGGGCCAGCCTGCACGCCGACGACGTGGAGCGCTCGTTCCGGGACGCCAACCCCCACTTCCGGCTGGCCGTGGTGGCGGCCGAGTTCGCCGAGGTGCTGCGTGACAGCCCGTTCGTGGAGGACCGCAGCATGGAGGAGTTGAGCTACCAGGCCGACCGGGTGGCCGACGAGCTGCGCCGTGACGCCGACGCCGAGGAGCTGGCCGACCTGATCGACACCGCTCGACGCATCCGCCGCCGATAGCGGCGACAAGGGCTCCTCCAACCCCCTGTGACTCACCCCTGGAGGGGCCCGGCATGGGGCTCGGCGGCCCAGTTTCGGAGGGAACTGGGCCGCCGAGCCTTCCACGCGCCCGTGCGCCCGTGCGGCTCAGGCGAAGCCGAACAGGGGCGGGAACACGACCACCACGAGGGTCGCCCAGATCAGGTAGACAGGAAGGTAGGCCGTCTGCCAGCGCTCCAGGGACGCGAAGGGCAACCGGCCCCGCCAGAAACCGAGATGCAGCCGGGCCGACCAGGCGAGGTTGACGAGCAGGACGACGTTCTCGCCCAGCGCTGCGATCCGGTTAGGGGTGAAGCCGAATTCCGATATCCGGCCCACCATGGCCGCGAGCACCAGGGCGTTGGCGACGAGGGCGCTGACCACGAGCACGAACTGCAGTAGGTCGAAGGCGTCGTGGGGCGCCCTGGGGTCCCGGGCCGAGGTGGCGTAGA
The DNA here is from genome assembly GCA_009842325.1 of Acidimicrobiaceae bacterium. Taxonomy (GTDB): domain Bacteria; phylum Actinomycetota; class Acidimicrobiia; order Acidimicrobiales; family Aldehydirespiratoraceae; genus Aldehydirespirator. Next base: position 54,650 of record VYFQ01000002.1, read on the forward strand.
GGAGCAGGCCGAGGACTACCGCCAGCAGCAGGTCGAACAGGACGAGCACGTCGCGGTCGAAGTCGATCCCCCGGCCCGTCCAGACCATGGCGCCGAGGAATGCCAGCAGCATGGCGGCGAACAGCGGCGTGAACAGTTTCGTGAGCACGGGCGCCATGTTCTCGACCACGCTCTGTTTGGCTTCCACCAGCCACGCGGCCACCACCACCGCGCCGACCGCGCCGCACGGCAGCACCCAGGACGTGACGAACTCCTCGGCGTCGATGCCGATGACATCGAAGGCGCCGGTCGTGAATCCGGCGAGCACGCCGCCCCCGAGGGCGATGAGCACGTAGTAGATGAACCACTCGCCGGTGAAGCGCACGTAGTCCATCCGCTTGCGGTCCGATCGCCAGCCGCCCCCGGCGTAGGCCACTCCGACCAGCAGCCACAGCGCGATCGGTGCGTGCAGTGCGGCGAGCGTCTCGGTGTCGGAGCCGTCCTCGAACGGGTAGGCGTTGATCACGACCGCGACTCCGGCGAGCGCCGGTGCCAGGATGCGGAGGGCCCGGGCCGCAGGCATCCCCCGGTGCCACACGAAGTAGCCGGCCAGCGGCACCAGCGCGAACAGGCCGGCGTTGCGCCCGTAGAAACGGGCGTTGTCGGTGAGATCCACGCCGAAGGCAGCGGGGGCCTTGACAGCCAGCGCGGCGGCGCAGGCGAAGCCGATCATCGTCCAGAAGTCGCTGCGAGCCGACGGCCGCTCGTCGCCGGAGGGTTCGAGGGCGAGCCTCTTCCAGAGCCGGTCAGGGTGCTCCTGGGCGAATTCGCTCGACAGGGAGTCAACGCTCCCCATCCGCTTGACCGCGATGAGGAACGCCTCGTCGGGCGCCAGGCCCGCCGAAGTGAGATCGGCGATCTGGTCTCGCAGGTGGTCCTCGAGCTCGTCCGCGTCCGCCGGGTCAACGGCACTCGGCTGCTCGAGGCCGGACCGCCATTGAGCGATCAGCGCTTCAAGGTCGGGCGTGTCGCCGGCGTTGGGCACGGCGGTCATCCCTTCAGCAGCGCAGGAGACGGCGGCGGCGACATCTCGTGCCACAGGCCTTGCAGCGCGCCGGTGATCACGGTCCACTGGCGGCGCTGTTCAGCGAGGGCTTGCCTGCCGGACTCGGTGATCCGGTAGTACTTGCGCCGTCGTGCCCGGCTGCCGGATGGGACCTTCCAGGCGGCCTCGGCGTAGCCCAGCCGCTCGAGCCGGTGCAGCAGGGGGTAGAGCATCCCGTCGGTCCATTCGAGTTCGCCGCTGGAGAGTTGGTTGACTCGCTTGAGGATCGCGTACCCATAGTTCTCGCCCTCGCTGAGGATGCCGAGGACAAGGGGGGTGGCCGAGGCCGCCACGAGATCCTTCGGCATGCGCATCCTGGGCACTATACCTAGAACTGCTAGGTATTGTCGATGTCTGCTCGCGCGCTTGTGCGGGTTGAATGGGGCTATGGACCAGTTCATGCAGGCGGCCGTGGACGAGGCGATGCAGGGCCGGGCTGAGGGCGGCATTCCGATCGGGGCGGTGCTGGTGCACGACGGCGAGATCATCGGCCGGGGCCACAACCGGCGGGTGCAGATGGGCTCGGCCATCCGCCACGGCGAGACCGACGCCCTGGAGAACGCCGGCCGGCTCCCGGCGAGCGTCTACCGCGGCTCGGTGATGTACACCACGCTGTCGCCGTGCGCGATGTGCACCGGCGCGATCCTGCTCTACGGCATCGGTGAGGTCGTGGTGGGCGAGAACCGGACGTTCATGGGCGAGGAGGCCCTGCTGGCCGAGCGGGGCGTGAGGGTGACCGTGCTCGACGACGAGGCGTGCGTGGCCATGATGGAGGAGTTCATGACGGCCGAGCCCGACCTCTGGAACGAGGACATCGGCGAGGACTAGGCGACTACAGGCAGGTCCGTACGGCGTCGGCGATCCGGCGGCCGCGCATGTCGCCCATGAGGTCGGCGTCCATGCGGTTCATGACGTAGGCGACGCTCAGGCGGGCGTCGAGGTCGATCGCGGCCAGGGATCCGCCCCAGCCGCCCCAGAACATCTGGCCCGGCTCGGTGGTGAACGTCTCGCCGAGCTGGAACCCGAAGCCGAGCCCGTGGCGCAGGCGCACCATCAGCACCTGGTCGATGCCGTCGGTCTGCTCATCCAGGGTCCGCCGCACGCCGGCCTCCGACATCAGCCGGACACCGTCGAGGGTTCCGCCGCAGGCCAGCGCGGCGTGGATGCGGGCGATCGACCGGGCGTTGCCGAACCCGCCCGCGGCGGGGATCTCCGCGGCCCGCCACTCCCGGGTGGCAGGCTCGGTGGCGGTCATGGGCGCACTTAGCAGGGCACGCACTGCGATGGAGTCGGCCGACACGTCCTGCCCATTGATCGTGAGCTTGTCGCCGCTGAACACCGGCGGCACCAGCGCGCCCACTCGGTGGTCCTCGGAGGCGGGCACGCTCATCCAGAAGTCGGCGCCGAGAGGCTCGGCCACCTCGGTGCGGAACCAGTCGGCCATGCGGCGCCCGGTGATGCGGTAGAGGATCTCGCCCTGCAAGTTGCCTTGGCTGATGGCGTGGTAGCCCGAGGCGGTGCCCGGCTGCCACCACGGAGCCTGGGCCGCCAGGTTGTCCGCGACGGCCTCAAGGTCGTAGAGCTGCTCGATGGTGGCCAGGGGCGGGTCGAATCCGGGCACCCCGGCGGTGTGGGCCATCACATGACTCACCAGCACGCCCTCCTTGCCGTTCTGGGCGAACTCGGGCCAGTACTGGGCCACGGGAGCGTCGAAGTCGAGCTCGCCCCGGTCGGCCAGCATCAGCATGCAGATGGCCGCCATGGTCTTGGTGGTGGAGTAGACGTTGACGACGGTGTCGCGCTGCCATGGTGTTCCTTCGCTGTCGGCGTCACCGCCCCAGATGTCGACCACGAACTCGCCGTCCAAGGTCACCGCCGCAGCCGCGCCGACTTCCAGCCCATCAGCAAAGTTGGCCGCGAACGCATTCTGCACGGCCTCGAAGCCAGGCTTGCATGTCCCACAGATCTCCATACCCCCATGATGGCGCGGCTGAGCCGCGGCTGTCTCGCTCCGTGCATCCGACCGCATTCGACTCCTCGCGGGCGCTAGGTTGAACGCCGGCAGTCAGCAGGGAGATGCGGGCATGCGCACCACGAAGATGGTCTACTGGCAGGAGGACGAGTGCTGGCTCGGCTACCTGGAGGAGTTCCCTGACTATTGGACGCAAGGCGAAACGTTGGAGGACCTTGAAGAGCATCTTCGCGATCTCCACGCGGATCTGACGAGCGGTGATTTGCCTGGAGTGCGCCACGTCGCCGATCTCACGTTGGCGTGAATTGAGCAAGCCACGCGGATGACAGATGCGCTGGGGGTGTGGGGCACACCAGTGCCTGCGTCCGGATCGCGCTTCGTCTAGGCGTCGGGAAGCGACTAGTGGACTCGCTGAGAGGCGCGGCGGTGGTGGTGACCGGGGCCAGTTCGGGGATCGGGCTAGCCGTGGCCGAGCGGTTCGTGGCCGCCGGCGCCCGGGTGATGACCGGCAGCCGGAGCGAGCCGCCGGACGGTCTGGGCCGCTGGATCCGCACCGACGTAGCCGATCCAGCCCAGGCCGACGCGTTGGTTGCTGCGGCTGCGGAGGCCTTCGGCCGGGTCGAGGTGGTGGTCAACAACGCCGGGGTGCAGGTTGAGAAGACGGTGGCCGACACCACCGACGAGGACTTCGACTACGTGATGGGTGTGAACGTGCGGGGCGTGTTCAACGTCTGCCGGGCTGCGGTCCGCGAGATGAGGGCCCAGCCGGAGGGCGGGGTGATCATCAACGTGGGCTCCATCTCGGGTCGTGTCTCCGACCACGGCATGGCCGTGTACAACACGTCGAAGGCGGCGGTGCACGCCCTGACCCGCTCGGTAGCCATCGACCACGGCGCCGACGGCATCCGCTGCAACGCGGTGCTGCCGGGCTGGATAGCCACCCCCATGGCCGACTCGTCCTTCGCTCACGCAGCCGATCCGGCTGCGGCCGGCGCCGCGGCCGCAAAGCGCCATCCCGTCGGTCGCCTTGGCAGCCCCGACGACGTGGCTGGCCTGGTGTTGTGGCTGGCCAGCGCCGATGCATCCTTCGTCTCAGGAAGCCTCTTCACCATCGACGGCGGCCTAACCGCCCAAACCCCCATCGCCCCCTGACCAACACTCAATACGGCCGATACGGGCGTTGACTTTGTCGATACGGGCGTTGGCATCGTCGATGCGGCCACCTTGTCGTGACTCGGAGGCCGCGATCTCGACCATGAGATGTCCTTTGGTCACCTTGAGTTCACCCCGAAGCGACTTCTCTCCGGTCTGGACGTGCCGATGCAGCCGCTCTTCGCTGGCTTTGATGTCCTCTTTGCTGGCGATCTGGTCCCATCCACTCGGAGGCAACTGGTCCATCAGGATCCTCGCCGCCTCTTGGCCGATCGCGTTGGTCAACTGGTCGTGCAGCGTCGTCCGCTGTGTCTCGTTCATCGCCATGGTGGCGTCCCCTCCGCTCGATGGTCCCTTCGACTAGCGGGGAGCCTCGGAAGGTGCTCCCGATTTGCTGTCGAACACGTTAGTATATTTTTAGTGACCTGAAAGAAGTTGAAGATTGTATGATAGCATGTTATTGCTTTAATAGTGATGAACAAGCAAGGCCGTCACGGGAGCGGCGGGCCTAGCTGCTAGCAATTCTGATAGCATCGGGTGATGGCAACGACTAGGACGACCTTTACATTGGACGAGAGGCTGGCTGAGCGGGCGCGGCAGCTCAACGTCAACATCTCGGCGGCGGCCCGTGAAGGTGTCGCGGCCGCGGTGAAGCGGGCCATGGGTGAGGCGGACCGGATGGCTTACCAGCGATTCCCGGAGCAGCCCGACGACTTCTGGGACGACGCCGAGGCGTGGGGAGCCGAATGAACCGGGGTGAGGTGTGGTGGGCCCAGATCGGACACAAGAGACGCCCGGTGCTGGTGCTCACTCGCCCCGAGGTCATCGACATACGCGAACTGATCACCGTCGCCGAGATCACCACCGCAGTTCGGGGCCTCGCAGTCGAGGTCCCACTGCCGGAGTCCGTTCCCGGACTTGTCGTCGGATCAGTGGTGAACTGCGACGGGCTGCACACCGTGCGCCGCTCGTCAATGTCGGATCCCGCAGGCGAGATAGACGATCGAACCATGCGGGCCGTGTGCGGTGCCGTCACCTACGCTCTCGGCTGCTAGGCGGGGTTGGCGCTAGCTGTCGCCGTCGTACCATGCGGGCGTAACGGTTGGCTGGAAGGTCTCCGGCCGAGCGACCCATCCGCAAGATGAGAGGTGGTGACCTGATGCTCACTCAGGGACTCGACCATGTGGCCGTCATTACCAACGACTCCGACCGGCTCCAGGCGTTCTACATCGAGATGTTCGGGGCCACCGTGGAGTTCGACGGTGAGGAGTTCCCCGGCGGGCCTCGCATGACCGTCATCAACGTCGGTCCGGCCACCGAGCTGAACGTCTTCGAGATCGACGGCAACAACCAGGCCGACCACCAGACGCCCATGTTCGGCCGGGGCCGGCTCGACCACATCGGCCTGCACGCGGCCAGCCTTGAGGACTTCGGCGAGATCCGCTCCAGGCTCACGGCTGCTGGGGCTACCGACGGAACCGTCACCGACTTCGGCCGTAAGCTCAGCCTGTTCTTCAGGGATCCCGACCGGATGGAGTGCGAGGTGCTGGTGTCCAACCCCGAACCGGGTCAAGTCCCGATCGGCAGCGCCTCCCACCTTTACACCTAGCCCGGCCGTAGGGGCAGCCCGGGCTGCACTAGCGGCCTCCGGCTCCGTCAGCAACTCATCCGTGGCCTATGGCTCGATGCGGTTGACCGTGGGATCGGGCTGAAGCTGCCATCGAAGCACGAGGTGTCGCGCGGCCTCAAGGAGACCCTCGGGGCTGAGTTCAGCCGAGGCCACCGCGGTCTCAGGCGGCTTGAAGCTGCTCGCCCCGCTGGTGGGCGGGTTCGGCGATTTCGTCTGGTGTGCGGAACAGGCAGAGCGTCGTCCTCGCGCGGCCGACAGCGTTCCGTGTCCGTTCCTCGTAGTTGTCGAGCACCTTCAGCGGCCACGACTCGCCGTTCGGTGACGGAAGCTCCCATGTCACGATGACGATCCACTCGTCAACGAAGTTGAAGTCGGGCTCCACGGACAGGTAGCGGACTCGTGCGTCGTCGCCCTCCGAGCAGAGAGCCCTGTTGAGTTCTTGGAGACTCTGCAACGTCTCCCTGTAGGTTTCCATGAAGTGAATATACATGAAAATAGCTGTGATGGCGCGCTCGATGAGAAAGCACTCAGACGGGCCAGCCTGGGCCGATTTCCGACCCAACTGGCGGGGCGGCTGGGTTGTCGGTGTGGCGCGATCCGGACCCGAGTGATCAACTGCGAGGCTTGCGCCGGGTGATGAGCAACCAAGTTCCGGCCATGATCAGGATTGCCACAGCAAAGACCTGTGGCCCACAGCCGTTGGACGCTGTGGATGCGTGCTGTCGACGAGTGCTGCCTGCCTGCGACCGGCCGGATCGGTGGCCTCGGGGGTGGTGGCGGTCAGCCGGGGAATCGCCGTGCTCGATCCATTCCTCTAGTCGCTCCTTGGCGTCCCAGGCCTTGCCCCGTAACTGTTGGATGGTGCTGCGCAGGTAGCTGTGCTCGGAAGCGTCGGCGACGGTCATCATCTCGACGTTCTCGTGCAGTCCGGCCATGGTGAGATTGGCCGACCCGACCAGAAAGGCCTGCGGGTCTCCAGCGTGGTCGCAGGCGGCCCAGACCTTGAGGTGGGCCTCGGAGCGCCCCTGTTTGGAGCGGTCGGTGCGGTACCAGTTGAGCACGGTCACGTCGCTGCGCTGAACGAAGCCGAGAGCGGTGTGGCGGTGGGCGTCGGTGGCCTTCGCGAAGTTGCGGCTCTTCATGTCGCCGATGAGCAGGGTCACCGGCCGACCCCGGGAGCGTTCGGCCAGCCACACGATCCCAGCCACACTCGCCGATCCCACGCACACCACCAGGGGCCCCGTCGGATACGCGGCCAGGAACCGCTCCACTCGCTTTGCCGCAGTGTCGCTGAGTGCCACGAGCCGGAGACTCTACACTTCGATCCGGTCGCCTACTGCTGCTAACAACGCGTTGGATTGTTCGGAGCGGATAGCGCAAGCAGGTGAGCACGGACGGGGGTCGAGACAGCTCGCACGTCCGATGGCTGGGTTGACCAAACTCCCGGTCGATCAGGCGCTTCACGCGGCAAGCGACAAGGACGCCCGAGCCCCCTTACAAGCCGCTGCTGCTGTTGTGGCCAATCGGCTGGCTGGCCGGAGGGCGGCCCGCATGGTGTCGTTCAGGGCGCCATCAACGATTCTGGGCAAGGTACCGCTCCGAAGGGCTGCGATACCGTTTCGACGGTCATAGCGCTACTTTTTCGACGGTAGATGAGCTACCGGATCGACGCATGCCCACACCGGCGTCTCCCAGCGACAGCGGCGTACAGGACAGCGTGGGGACGGACCCGCGGATGCTGATGGCCCAAGAGTTCCTGGTGCTCGCCGCCTTCATTGCGGGCCTGCTCGACGATCTCACCGACGCCCCACCCGACTGGCAACCGCCGACAGACGGATCAAGACGTTGCAGCGCTTGGCGACAGTACGAGAGCAACTGGTACGCGGAGTGGCTCTGAACTTGACGATCGCGGCAGGAATGCAGGACGAGACCGGCGACCGGGGCCGCCCCATAGGATTCTCATCAAGCCAGAACTGACCGCCAGGCCAGCGGCCATCGGGCGTAGGCCTGTCCGGGTGTACGGCCAGGAACCGCCCCACTCGGTCCGCGGCGGTGTCGCGGAACGCCATCAGCCTGGGACTCTATGATGCGGCGCAGTCGAACGGCAGGCGGGGTCAAGCGGAGCCGATGGAAGCAGAAGGCGCCAACGAAGCTGAAGCGGCCAGCGAAGCCGACTATTGGGTTGGGAAGGTCAAGTCGATCCGGCGGTACAAGGTCAAAGACCACGACAAGCGCGCGCCCTACAAGCCGCTCCTGCTGTTGTGGCTCATAGGCCGTGTGGCCGGCGGGTTGCCGGGCCGCGTGGCGTACCGGGAAGCGGAGGCCGAACTGCGGCCCTTGCTGTACAAGCATCCTGTGGGCAGTTCGAGACCCAAGGTCGAGAACCCCTTCGTGTACCTGGCCAGCGATCCGCACCTTTGGCGCGTCGAGGACACCGTCGGCGACGATGTGGCGCGCATGGACCGGCGCAAGAAGATGAGCCCGCCGTTTCTCCGGGCCGAGGCGACCGGCGTGCTCGCCCCCCAGTTCGAGTTGGCCATGCACGATCCTGGAGTGCGATCAGCGGTGGTGAACGCTCTGCTGCACATGGAGTTCCCCGAGACACTGCACGAAGAGATCCTCCGGGACGCGAATCTTGGCCACGTGGTGGCGGTTGAGCAGGCTGCCCGCGATCCGAGGTTCAGGAGCACGGTGTTGCGGGCCTACGAGGATCGCTGCTCCTTCTGCGGCTACGACCTGCGGCTCGACGGCTCCCCGGTGGGGATCGAAGCTGCTCACGTGCAGATGCGCACCCGAGGCGGACCCGACCGCATCGAGAACGGATTGGCCTTGTGCGTGCAGCACCACCGCCTATTCGATGGCGGGGCGCTCGGACTTGACCAAGATCACCGGATCCTGGTGAGCGAGCGCCTGAACCTCAGCGATCACGATGTAGCCGCCCGCATCAGGCGCCTCGTCGGTCAGCGGATACGCCGACCGCTGCGCCGCTACAGCCTCCCGGCACCCGAGCACATTGACTGGCACTCCGAGAACATCTTCAAGCCCCACGCCCGCTAGTCGTTGCGCAGAGGAGGCGTGTGACGGTGGCGGGCAAGAAAATCGGCTAGGGGCATAGCGGTGAGGTGGGGCCTGTCCCGACCTAGCCTGCGCTCATCCCGGGCCTGAATCCGGGGCCGGATGCTCGCCTATTCTATGATGGGTTCGGCGAGTTGACCGATACCCCCCTGGTTGACGAACGCCTCTCGGAGTCCGTTGAGTGCTTCGTTGCTGAGTTCCTGACCAAGCCAATAGGCGATAACCCGTGAGGCAAAGTTGACGGCGGACTTGCCGAATAGCATCCGTTCACCATTCATCAACACCTGCTGCCACCGTGTATCGTCCGTTCGCCAACTCAACCGATTTGCGCGGTCGCATGCCTCTGAGAGGCTCACACGAATACCAGTTTCTGTGTCCTCATCACATAGTTGAACTAGCGCCTGTATCAGTGCCCATTGTGCTACTGGCTTGCCGAGGAGATAGTCATCTCGGAGCTGTTGCCGCCTCACATCACCTTGTTCACTCGGATCGTGGAGGGCTTCGCTGAAGAGCTTGACCGATGAACAGACGGTTTCCCAGAACTCTCTTGCTTCCGTCCTCATGATTCCCTGAGTCACCTTATCGGGAAGTCGTTGAGTGTTGATCTTGCCATGTGTGTCTTCAAGAACGTACTTTGTGCTCTCGTACAGAGTGGCAAGAGTAGTGAACTCGGTAGAGCGAGATGTAAGAGTATTGCTCTTTACGTTTACCAAGGATTCGGGTATGATGTTATCGGCACCTACTACAGTGTCACGAACAACCACAGCAACGATGTCATCATCGGCTGTGATGAGGTTTTCCGCTTTGGATGTCGCCTTGGCGTATCGGTTGACCTTATTGAATATTGTGCGAGAATCTACGTCATGATCCTTCACGAGTATGACAGTACAGACATCGTGAGCAACGTCTGCTTTCGAGTCTAGATCAGGAATGGGCTGTTGCTTTTCGTCTTTACCCGTAATAGCAAACTTCAAGGCAGCCAGTCGGTGCTGCCCATCAAGCGGAATGAGTACTTCGTTTCCTTGTACTGTTAGGAACCCGAATGCATCTGCCGCCGAACGATACAAAGACGGAACTCGATCCTTGTAGATGCGCGACATCGGTTCGAACTCAACCTGTTCAGAGTTCAACATCGTTACGATAAACGCTCCAAAGAACCTCGACTCGTCGTGCACGAGGTATGGAGCAATCTGGTCTCGGACTCGTCGATAGTTGATCTCACGTTGGTAACGCTCTTCGAGAGTCAGATCAGTCCATCCCTCCACATCCTTCGGAACCGTGAGACGCTCAGTTAGTTCCTTGGCGAACATGGTCACAATGTAGAACTCTGTCGAACCGAAGCTTCCTCGCATAGCTGGCAAGACTGATGCCATGAGTTTCTCCTTACTTTAGGGTCTTGTTAGTGAGGGGCTGAAATTGCCTTATATACATCTTCTCAAGATCATCGATTACTGACCGACGCTCTGCTACGAAATAGGACACAGTCAATTCGCCGCCCTTAGCCTTTACCCAAGCGGCTAAGGCTTGGTTATGAGTGCCCTTCCAATGCTGTGATAGACGTGCAGCGATGGGTTGCTTCTTGGCCTGTCCGACGTAGAGACATCGTCGGCCGAACCAGAGTCCGTATACGCCGTACGCGTTGGCTGGGATCTTCTCTAAGTCTGACTGTCTGAAGCGCAAGCGATTGTGATATGGCTTCCAATCGGCTGCAGGGTGGATGGCGGTGTTCATAGGGCGCAGACTGTGCAGGGTTCGGTGTCGTCTTCTTCGTCGAAGGCTTCGGCTAGGGCTTCGATAAGGGGGAGATTGGCCCTTGTCTTGTTGGCTCGGGCCATGGCTGTCTCGTGGCGTTCGAGGATCTGGTCGCGGCGGCTGAGGAGCTGGACGAGGGTTTCGCCGCCCGACCACGTGTACTGGCGGCCCCGCATGGCCCGGTCGCCGAAGTCGGCGTCGCCGTCGACACCCGCGTCCTGGAGGACCTTCTGCTCGATGGCGACTGCCCGCTCGAACAACTCGGGGTGCCGCTCGGAGAGGCCTATCCACTCAGCTTTGCGCTGGTAGAAGCAGAAATAGCATCCCGAGCGGGTCCGCCACTCGTAGTAGTCGGGCAGGCCGATGCCGGCATCCTGGAGGATCCTGAGCACCGCGTCGTGGTCGATGCCGTCCTCCACGAACGGGAACATCGTCTTGATGTTGGGCTTGGTCGAGACGTAGCCCTTGCGGTTCGACTCGTCGGCTCGGATCGCCACGTACGACACCGCCGGCGCGTCGCCGATCCACTCCTCGATCGGCTTGATCTTCATGTTCTTGGTGCACCAGCGCATCTGTGGCGACGGCAGCGCCCCCCGGAACACCTCGAACCAGTGGTCGAACCCCCGCGTCGCGTTCAGCCTCGCGATCGGCTTGGCGAGGATCACCTCCAGGCGGGTCAGGTACTCGTAGGTCTCGGGAAGCTCCGCGCCGGTGTCGCAGAAGAAGTACTCCATTTCCGGCACCCGGTCCCGCATGTACACAGCCAGCGCGCTGGAGTCCTTGCCGCCGGAGATGCCGCAGATGTGGCGCACAGGCGCCTCACGCTCAGCCACGGGCAGCCCTCCATCCCGCCTCAGCGACACCGGACACCGCCGGCTCGCTCCGCTCTGTGGCGAGGGGCCGGCCGTCGACGTCCCGGACGATGGGATCGAGCCCTTCGCTCGATCCGTCCGCGGGGAGCAGGCGCTCGCTCAGCAGGGCCAACAGGCTCTGCTCCGCCCGCTGCGTCGAGCCGGCGATCTCCGCCAAGTCGGTCAGCACCTCGTCGAGGGCCGCCTCCAACTCCTGCCTGCGGCGGGTGTCGATGTCCACCAGCCGGATGTACTCGCTGCCGTCTGAGCGGGTGACGGTCACCCGCAGCGCGTCGAACGGCCCGCCCCCATGGGCGCGCCTCTCGGCGTGCAAGGCGACCAGCCGGTGGAAGGCGGCCAGCCTCTCGGGCAAGTCGCGACAGAATCGCAGCCGGTCGTCGTCGGTCCACTCCGCGGGCGCCTTGCGAGCCACGACGGTCGCCACCGTGGAGATCCAGTCCGCGTCGGATCCGGCGCTCTCGTTCGCCAGCGCCAGCACGAACGCCCGCACCGCGGGGTCGAGCACCTCGTCCCCCAATGCCGCGGCCTCGCCCATGACCGCTACGCGGCTGCCGGTCGCGCTTGCGTCGAGCAGCAACACCAGCGACTCGGCCAGTAGGCGGTCCAGGCACGATTCCAGTTCATCTAGGGCCGTCGCCACTGCACTGGCCAAGTCGCCCGCCACGTTGCACTCCTCGGCGTCCGCCGCGACCGGGTCGAACCCCAGAGCCTCGGGCAGGGCGGCAAACAGCAGGTCGTCGGGCTCGACCGCCACCGTCAAGGCCTCTCTCACCGCCAAGGCCTCAGCGCCCAAGCCGCGGGTGTGGCGGGAATAGTTGTCCAGGCGGCTGATCCGCGAGACCAGACCGCTGACCACCGCAAGGACGTTGGCCACTCGCTGCCGACGGCTTCCGGTCCCGCGAGCGACAAGTCCGAGACGGTCCGCCAGCGCCTCGACCACCATGAGTCGCCCGCCGCTGGTGTTGGCGAAGTGCTTGATGTCGAAGTGGACCGGATTGCGCACCATCCGCTCGGAGAGCTCGGGCGACAGCAGCGGCTTGAACGTGCCGTGCTCGTAGATGGCGACCTCGTCCCGGAAAGCCAGCAGCCCCGCGGTGACGAAGACGGGCACCACCGCGGCCTTCATGCCGATCGGGGGCGACATGAGTGCAGCGTGGACATCGTTCAGACTGATGCGTCGGTCCCTGGAGCGCCCGAACTCGCCCACCAGGACCCCCCACGCGGGCTTCAGGGTCGCGTCCGCGGGCGGACCGAATGTCATGACCGGATCACGCCGATCAGCGGAGTGCAGTCCCGTCCGCAGCAGGAACGACCGGTACATGGCGGTCTCGGGGCCGTAGCCCTCGAACCCCAGATCGGCGATGTCAGCGTCGCCGCGCTCGATCATGGCCTGCAGCAGCAGGCGTCTTGACTTGGCCCCCTGGGAGGTCAGCTCACTGCGGTTGAGCATCTCGTTACCGACTGCCGGCGTGCACGGGTAAGCGATGTCCGCGGCCGCCGACACCGGCGCGCTGCCCCGTCCGGCCGGAAGCTCGGTCACGCCATCGCCGTCGTCGTCGCTCTCTAGCAGGATCCAGCGGCACGCCTCGGAGCCGAAGGCGTCGGCTAGCGCGTGATCGAAGGCGGCTCGGGTCTGCGCCAGACGCTCACCCAACTCGCGCCGCGCCACCCGATCACCGGCCACGGCGGGATCGTCGAGCACCGAAGCAACCGCAGCGACCTCCCGGGCCGCAGCATCTACGGCCGACACCTCTCGCGGAATGGCCGCGACCACGGGCTTGGTCCCGGGGACTGATCGGACCAGGCCCGGCAACTGGTCGCAGGGATCGACGACGAGCAGGATCTCGCCGTCGTAGGGCGAGACCGCTTCGGGTGCGATCACCTGCTCGCCTCCGCTGACGTACCGCCGGCTGAAGACCCGGAGCACATCGTGCTCCGCGCTGTGACGAGCGGCGACGACCGGATCGGGCCGGTCGATCCCCGACACGATCTCACATAGGGGCTCTCCCTGCGTTCGGAGACGGGCAGTGTCCAGGAGCAGGCCGATGTCGATGTCGCTGCCGTGCCAGATCCGGTACTCGTCGGCGAAGTCCCGATACGTAACGACGCCGGCGCTCTCCAGTTCGGCCAGAGCGCCTTCGGCACCCCGGCCGGTAAGTGTCAGCAGCCGCTGCGATGCTCGGATGGTCCCCGTGGTGGACACGAGGTTGAGCAAGGCGACGGCCTTTGCCATCCGCGCCTGCGGGGGAGTGAGGCCATGAGAGTCGCGCAGCCGGGTGGCGATCTCAGTCCAGCGGCTCGACTGGCGGGCCGACGCGATGCTGAGCGCACCGCTGGCAACGAAGTAGTCGTACACCGCGTCAAGGCCCAGAGACGGCAGCGGGCCTCTAGCGGGCAGGTTCGTCGTCTGGAGAAACGACTGAACGCCGTCGGGGTGCGGGCCGGCGAGGAAGGAGAACAGCGTGCGCTCGTGCTGGCCGTAACGGCTGCAGAGTTCGGGCAGCACCAGCGCTGACAGCGGATGCAGCGGAAAGCAAGCGGCGATGACGGCCGGGTCGGAGAGTTCCGCGATGCCGAGGGCCCGCATCTTCTGGGCGTGCTGCCGTGCCCAGCGGTCGATGCGGGTCTTCAGGCTCTCGTCGTCGACGTTGAACACGGTGCCGATGAGTGAGCGGGTCTGCTCGGGCGAGTCTACGAACGACACGTCCTCGAACCGGCCCTGCACCTTGGCCCATTCGCGGCGCTGCAAGCTGTCCGCTCCGGCCAAGCAGTCCTCGAACGAGAGGTGCTGCAGCGTGACCACGAAGATGGGCAGACCCGATCCCTGTCCGGCCTCGGCGAGTTGCTGAAGCAGGTAGGGATCGGCGTCGCCGCCGTCGCGCACTGCTTCGAGGTTCTTGCCGAACTCGTCGATGATCAGCAGCAGCGGCGCGTCCTCCGCCAGGCGACGGGCCACGTCGACAACGGTCGACGGCGAGGGGCTTGAGAAACGCGGATCGGTCCCGGCGTCAGCGTCCTCTAGCGCGCCGATCAGTTCGGAAGCGTCGACAGACCAATCCGCCGGGGGGGGGGTAGGGCCATCGCGAAGAGCTGCGGACTGCAGCGCGCGCACCACCGTGCGGGCCAGAGGCTCGCGCGTCGCAGTGACCAGACCGCGGTTGAAGCCACGATTGAGGGTTCCGTGGCGCCGGTGGGCCCGCCGGATCAGATCGCCTGCCAGCGCAGACGCGCCATCGACGAGTCCCAAGGCAGCGCGCTGGAGCTTCGATCGGCCGCCGAAAGCCGCGTCGAGGAGGAGCGCCAGCGACGACTTGCCGGACCCGTACGGACCGGTCAGCGACCAAGCGCCGCCTGCCGAGCCTGCCGCCGCGGCTGTCGCGATGCGCTCGATGACATCGAGGCCCCGGGCGGTGAGGACGTATCCCTCCAGCGGCTCGGGACGAGCAAGGTCGCGCTCGAGGTTCGCCGAACGGGCGAAACGGCCGCTGACCTCGATGCTGTCGGCCAAAGTCGGCATCAGGCCACTCCCGCCAAGCCGTTCAGGCTCCGCAGGCTGTCGCGAGAGTTGCGGCCCGCTCCGAGGTCCTCCAACAGGTTGTCGTCCACCGCGGCGTCACCCACGCAGCCAGCGCAGACGCCCGGCGATGACGAGCCGTAGTAGCCGTCGAGCATGGCCGTCGCGATCTCCGCAGGATCGCCCGAGCAGGCGAGTTGCCACGCCCCGGCCGGAGTGGCGAGGCTCAGCCCGGCGGTCCGGTCCACCGCAGGCCTCAGCGCCGCCAAGACTTCCGCCTCGTTGAGCTTGAACGCTCGGCCGGGCGTTCCCGGTTCGTGAACCAGCCGACCGAGCGTGACGGTCCTGCCGCCGCTGCCGGTGCGGTCGATGTAGTCGAGCACGGCGTGGGCGACGATTGCCGGGGGCAGGGTTGGCTTCGGGCCGAGCGTGAACCGGTGCAGGCCTGTGGCGGGCGATCGTCCCAGCAGGTTCAACTCTCGCAGCGGGCAGTCCAGCAAGTCGTCGATGCTGCCGCGCCGGGAGCGCTCCGCGGGCGCGTAGGTGCGCAGCAAAGCGCCGATGTCCTTGCGGACTGACGATTCATGCGGCAACTTCCAATCGGCCACGGCCTCCAGTTGCGCAGAAACCGCATCTGCCAGGTCGGCATCACTGAACTCGACGGCATTGAGTTCGTTGAACGCGAGCCACCAGACCGGCAGCCGCGAGGGCGGTGCCAGCAACAGCCAGTGCAGGAGCCACAGCGTGCCCGGATCCTCCATGTAGGGGTCCCAGCCCTGCTCGCCGAAGAGCGCATGGCCCCGGAGGGTCGGCACGAACTGTGGAGACCGCCGGTTGGGGGAGTGTGGGTCCTCGGTGATCAACTTGGCCGCGAGTCCCCAGAAGCGGATGGCCCGAACCATGTTCTTGCCCACGCCGATGACCACTGGAGCGTCCTCCCGGCCGAAGGCGTAGGGGTCCTCGGCCGCCACCGAGTAGGCCTTGCGGAACCAGCCGTAACGCGGATGGAACGTCTCGTGCCGAGCGAACGACCGCACCGCTGCGTCGGACAGCCTCACTAGCCGGCTCCCTTGTGCACGGCATGAAGATAGCCCGCCCCTACGACATGAGCCTGGGTCTGTATATCGAGAACTATATTTGAATCGGCCTTAGATCGCCTCCAGTGGCCGTCGATCCTCCAAATTGCGTGGCGTTAGATCGATTTCTTGACATCAACATAGATCAATCCACATATGGAGACGGATTGCCCCCTGCCGTCGATGAGCATGCGATGCTCGAATCGTCTTGAGACCGTGGAACGTCCGGGGTCGGGTGTCAGCCGCCGCTATCAGTCATGGCGCGGACGCGCTCAACCGAAGCGACCGCGCTTTCGACAGCGACCTCGATGTCGGCTTCGGTGGTGAAGCGGCCGAGGCTGAAGCGGACCGACTCGAAGGCGGTCTCGTGGGACCGGCCCATGGCTAGGAGTACCTCCGAGGGCTCGATCGATCCTGCGCTGCAGGCGCTGCCGATGGACACTGCGACCGGGTCCATATTGGCCATGACCGCCTCGGCGTCGGCGCCCACGAAACACAGGTTGGCCGTGTTGGGCAGCCGCCTCGACGGATCGCCGTTCTGCAGCACCCGGGGGAGGCTGGCCTCGAGTTCGGATACGAGGCGGTCGCGCAGCCCTCCTACAGTCTCGGACTCCCGTTCGCGCTCGTCGGCGGCTATGCGGGCGGCGGCACCAAGGCCGACGATGCCGGCCACGTTGAGCGAGCCCGAGCGGAGGCCGCGCTCGTGGCCGCCGCCATGGAGCAGGGCTTCCAGTCGCCTGAGGCTCTGTCGTGTCCCGACGAGGGCGCCGACGCCGCCCGGGCCGCAGATCTTGTGCCCGCTTAGGGACACCAGATCCACGCCCAACTCCTCCATGTTGAACGGCAGGCGACCTGCCATCTGGGTGGCGTCGCAGTGAAACAGCGCCCCCGTGGCCCGAACCCGCTCCGCGATCTCACCCACCGGGTTCAGCACGCCCGTCTCGCTGTTGGCGGCCATGACCGACACCAGCACGATGTCGTCACGCAGCATCTCCTCCACGATCGCCGGCTCGACGAAGCCCCCTGAAGTCACCTCGATCACGTCCAGCTTCACCAGGCCGTAGTCGCCGAGCAGCCGAGCGGTACCTGCCACCGAAGCGTGCTCCACCGCGGAGACGAGCATCCGTTGCCTGCCCTCGGGGGCAGCCTCCACCGCACCCTGCAGAGCCAGATTGTTGGCCTCGGTCGCTCCCGATGTGAACACCACTCCCGACGCTCGGCCGCCCACCAGCGCAGCCACGTGTTCCCGGGCATCGTCCACCGCGGCCGCTTGCCGCCGCCCGAATCGATGCACCGACGAGGCGTTGCCCACCGAGTCAGTCAGAGCCGGCATCATCGCCTCAGCCACCCGCGGGTCGAGCGGCGACGAGGCGTTGTAGTCGAGATAGACCTCCCTCACGCCGTCTCCGGCGCCTGGGTCTGCTGGGGCAAGACCTGGGTTCTGAGCATTTCGTCCCTTGAGCTCGGCAGACTCCCGGAGCCACCAATCTTGGTGTCTCGGGCCGACGCTACCCGGCCGCTCGAGGCGAGACGCGGCGCGTCATGACGATCGATTACCGACGCGGCCGGGGCTTGTGCTGTAGCTGCCAGCAAGAAGGCATCCTTCCTCTCAGGCAGTCTCTTCGCCATCGACGCGCCCTAACCGCCCAATCCCCCTACTAGACGTGGTCGGCGGGACGGTCGATGCAGCGGTCGTCATCTCGAACGACAGCGATCTTCGCCTCCCGATCCGTGAGAGTCGGCTTCGAGTCCCGGTCGGCATGGTAAATCCCAGCAACAGCCAGCTGGCCGGGGACCTCCGCGGAGAGGCCAGCCATGGGGCAGGCGGACACTGGTGGTACCAGCTCAAGCGCGCAGACTTCCTGGCGTGCCAGCTACCGGACCCAGTCGGCACGATTGCCAAGCCCGCCGACTGGTAAAGAAAAACCCGGCCCATAAAGGGCCGGGTGGGCTATTCCGTAACGTTACGTGAAAGTCTCAGGACGTGCAACGCATTTCTGAGAAGGATACCGGTTCACTGTGAGCAAGCGATAGCGCACACAGCAAAGCGCATGTCGCGACTGGTGCGCCCTACCACTCGTCGGTGTAGTCCCAAAGGCAACCCACGTATCGGTAGTTCCAGTCTGTCCGCTTCGGGCCGCTGCAAGAAGGCACCCTTCGTCTCCGGCAGCCTCCTCACCATCGACGGCGGCCTGAGGTCCAGCGCCCTAGTTCCCGTGACCTGTGCTGCACGCGGACGCGTGTCGAGCGATACGGGTGTTGGCTTTGTCGATGCGGGCGTGGGCCCTGTCGATGCGTCCACTCTGTCGCGACTCGGAGGCTGCGATCTCAACCATGAGCTCTCCTTTCGTCACCTTGGACTCGCCCCGGAGCAACTTCTCGCCGGCCTCAACGTGACGATGCAGCCGCTCTTCGCTGGCTAGGACGTCCGCCTTGCTGGCAACCTGGTCCCAACCACTCGGAGGCAACTGTTCCATCAGGATCCTCGCTGCCTCGTGACCAATTGCGTTGGTAAAACGAGCCTCTCGAACCTGGTCATTCGCGCTCGGCGAACTCGATCCGACCCTTGTACATGCCGAGCCCGACGATCAACAGGCAAGCTCCTGCGGCGAACAGGGCTATGCCGTTGATCGTGAACAGGGACTCAAGGCCCAAGCCGGGATCGTTCATGCCGAGGAGGAAGTTGACCAGCCCCACTAGCCCGGATGCCGCCATCACGTAGGCCGCGCCCTTGTAGAGGTCGGCGGATGCCAGCTGCTTGGCCAGCCCGAGGCCGACCAGGATGGACGCCAGCGTGAACATCACCACGAACGCCATCAGGACCGCCGTCATGCCGTGGTGCACGCCTAGGGCCGCAGCCTCGAAGTCAGCCGCCGACTGAGATCCGCTATCAGCCAGGTTGCTGCGCTGCATCAAGTGGATCTCGAAGTGCCGCATCCCCACGACGATGATGAGGATGCTCCATTCGATGACGGAAGTGATGATGCCGAACTGCAGGAGCCTGCCTCCCGCGCCGGCTTGCCGACTCGCCAGAGGGTAGATGCTCAGGAAGGCGAAGATCATCAGCAACAGCGCAATGAGCGTGATGAAGTTCATCCAATGCGCAAGGACCGCCGAATCGCCCAGGGCGTCACGCGCTGCGGGAAAGTCGCTCTGGTCCACCGGATCTATGAGCCCGTACCCGGGCATGAACAGTCCAGCGATCCAGGCCAGAGCCACACTGACCATCAATGCAAGACCAGCACGTTTGATTGTCATCATTGTGGCATCTCAGGGCATGTCATGTGCAATACCCTAGCAGAAGCAGTCGCGACGAGGCGGTGCACCACGATGTCCAGCGATGGCGACGAGCGGATCCAGCCGGCGCTGCACGCTCTCCTCACCGAGGACGTTGATGGGCTGCGGGCGGCTCTTGAGGCCGATCCGGGGGTGGTGAACCTCAGGGTCGGCGAGAACACCATGCTCGAGTGGATGACACAGCCCGAGGGTGGGGCGCCGTCGCGGGAGACGGTCGCCGTGCTCATCGATGCGGGCGCCTTGTTGGATCGGGCTCTGAACTTGGCCGGGTGCTGGAATCTGGCCGACCTCTGCATCCAACTGCTGGCCGCCGGTGCTGACCCCGCCGCCCGGGCCGACGCCGGCATCACGCCGCTGGAGTCCGCCGCCATGCACAGCTCCACCGAGGCAGCCGACGTACTCATCGCGCACGGGTTGCACCGGCCCTCGCTGTGGCTGGCTGCGGCCTCGGGGCTGCTGGCCGAGGTTCAACGATGGGTCTCGCCGGCCGGGTCGCTGCAGGCCGATCCCGGTCCGTACCGGCCCAACTGGACCGATGTGGGCCGGCCCGCTGGCCCGCCACCCTCCGATGATCCGGCTGACATCGTGGGCGAGGCCCTCGTGTTCGCCGCCCTCAACAACCGGCGGGAAGTCGTCGACTATCTCCTCGACTCGGGCGCCGACATCGACGCCCGCCCCTACCAGAACACCACCGCACTGCACTTCGCCGTCCAGTTCCAGCGTTCCGACATGGTCCGCCACCTGCTCGACCGGGGCGCCTCAGTCACCATCCATGACGCCAACCACAACTCCGACGCCTCCGGCTGGGCCCGTGCCTGCGACGACGGCAGCGCGGCAGCAGCCTCGATCAAGGTGCTGGTCGGCGCGGCTCGAACGGGCTGAGGCTCTAGCAGGCGGGCCCATCCCGGCGGGCCGCAGCCATCACGCCTCGCTAGTCTCCTCGGCCCCCTCGACTTCCTCGACTTCCTCGACCTCCTCGCCGGCCGCGGCCGGGGGCGCGGGAGCTAGGTAGCCGACGATCAGCAGCAGCACCCCGACCACGATGAACGACACCACCCGGCCCAGCGCTGTCAGGCTGCTCAAGTCGACCAGGAACAGCTTGACCACCACCACCGCCATCCACGACGCTCCCGCGGCCCACACCACTCGGCGGGCCATGCGCACTCCGGCCACCATGCCCGACAAGCCGATGACCGCCCAGAGGATCGACAGCGACGTCTGCAACTCGGTGGCGTCCCACAGTGCCTCCAGCTCCCACGGCACGTCCAGCCAGTGGCTCACGGTTCGGGCCGTCTCCACCGTGGCAAGAACCAACCCCAGCACGGCCAGCGCCGGTGTCCAGCGAGCAGTCACCAAGCCCTCGAATGGATTGTCCGGCTGCGGCTCCGCCAGCCTCCGCCAGGCCAGCAGCGCCGCCAGCTGCAATCCGATGAGGACTCCCAAGGGGTTCAGCACAGGCAAAAACAGCAGCGGCGTGGGGTCTCCGTCGTGGGACACCGCCACGCCGAGCACCACCACTGCGAACACCACCAGCAGCGGGCCGGCGCAGGCCAGGAGGTACGTCCGCCAGTGGGCCGCGACCGGCCACGACAGCCGTCGGCGACCGGCCATCGTCGCGCTCACCAGCGCCAGGACGGCGGCCGCCGTCGCGGCCAGCGGCCACACACCCTCGGCGACCCGGTCTACCTGCCAGTAGACCTCGGCCGCCACCAGCGCTGCCAGCGTCCAGAAGCCGCCGACGTGTAGTCCTGCCGCCAGCCGCGGGAACGAACCCTCCCGGCGGCGCAAGAACAGGTAGTGCGTCGCGAAGGCTGGAGGCCAGGCCGCCCATCCCCACTCGTCGAGGGGATGGGACTGAGCGAGCAGCGACAGCAACAGCATCAACACCAGAGTCGGCAGGATCAGGAGTCCCACGGACTCGAGCTCTTGCCATCGCAGCCGGCGGGCGCCCAGCGATCCGGCCAGGAACGATCCGGCCATGAAGCCCAGAAGCGCCGACAGCTGGCTGCTGTCGGGCAGTTGCTGGACGATCTCCATGACCCCGCCGATCAGCCACCACACAACCCCCCAGCCCAGCGCAGTCCAAACGAGCGCCTGGTCGCCGTCGCCCCGCTGCGGCCTTCTGCTGAACAGCCACCCCGATGCCATGCCGGCCACGGCCAGCAGGAGTGCGCCCAGGAAGTGCTGGTTGGCGATCGGCCAGGCGTCGTCCGGATAGGGGAGCGACTCCCCCAGGTGCTGGGCGAAGGAGACTGCGGCCAGAACCTGCAGCACCGCACCGCCGGTCAAGGCCAGCAGGCGGTCCCGCCGGCAGCCCAGCCACAGCAAGAACAGGCCCTGTGCCGCCCAGACCGTCGACGTGAAGTAGGCCTCCAGCGCGAGCGGGACCGCGATGGCGCTGAACGCCACACCGAGCGCTGCATAGGCCTCCGCCAGCTGGCGTCCGTCGGCGCCGAGCCGTCGCATGGTCAACCCCAGCGCAGCTTGGATCACGGCCAGACCGGCGGCGGTGATGGCCAGGCCGTAATCGGTGTGGCCCGCCGCCAACTGCTGCAGGCCCAGCCCCGCGAACGGCGTGCCGAACACAAGCGGCGCCGTCCATGCCCCGCGCACGAACTCCATGTCCGGCACCCGCGACCCATCGAACACGGCCTTGAGGTCCGGGGCCTCACGGGCCGCGAACAGGGCCGGCAGGCCCATGTACATCAACACGAACAGAGCGATGAACGGTTGGGTGGACACCCACTCGTCCTGCTCGAAGCGGTCGACCAGCCAGAAGAACGTGAGACCGAACGTGAAGCCGAAGCCGAGGAGGTTCAA
The DNA here is from genome assembly GCA_009842325.1 of Acidimicrobiaceae bacterium. Taxonomy (GTDB): domain Bacteria; phylum Actinomycetota; class Acidimicrobiia; order Acidimicrobiales; family Aldehydirespiratoraceae; genus Aldehydirespirator. The sequence goes on from VYFQ01000002.1 coordinate 76,894, forward strand.
CTCCGGCCAGGTCTTGAACCACGCCACCCCGATGATCGCCGCGTTCAGCACCAGGAAGAACGTGAAGACGTAGACGTGGTCCTCAGGCTGCGAGTACGTCAGTACCGGAGCCAGGAACCCGCCGATGATGCCCAGCACAGCCAGCACCCGCGAGTCCTGAAGCACCGAGAGCACACCCGCGCCGACCGTGACGATCACCACTGCAGCCGCAGCGGGGACCGCTCCCACGACGTCGTACACGACGAAGGCTGCGTAGGTGGTGACGTACAGCACGGCGACACCACCGCCCTGGAGGCTGACGCCGTAGATGGGGCGGTTGCGGCGCTGGCGCCAGCCGACGGCCAGCAGCACGAGGCCGAAGGCGGCCGCGGCGGCCAGGCGCACCTCGATCGTCAGTTCGATGATGCCTCGCCGGTGGGCCTCCCGAAGCAGCAGTCCCACACCGACTAGCGAGACGAGCACGCCGACCTTCACCGGCGCATTTCCGGTCGTCACCCATTGCTTGATCCCGTTGACGACCCACGAGACGGGATCGGAGGGCCGATCCCGGGCGCGGCCGGGGGCAGCTGTCGGAGCATCGGGGGCTGCCGGCTCGCGGGCCTGGGGCGCCCTGGTCCCGACGTCTGGAGGTGCGGGGGTCGCCGGCCCGGGAACGGGCGCTCGTATATCGGTGCTCGGTTCGGAGGCGACCGGCCTGACGACCGGAGCCACTCCCGGAGACTCGGGCTGTGCCGCAGGCTCGGCTTCGGGCGCGGGCTCCGCATCCGGTTGCGCGGCTGCGTCGGGCTGCGCCTCGACCGGTTGGGTGGAGGGCCCGAGTCTCATGAGCCATGCGTGGGTCTGCTGGGCCCAGGCCTTCATCTCGGTGGCCCAGGACTGGATCTCGTCGACCCGGGACTGGGTCTCCTCAAGCTTCTTGAGCCGTTTGCGCAGATCCAGCTGCTGGCCCACCAGGAAGCCGATGACCCCTCCCGCGAGCAGACCGACTAACCCCCCGGCCACACCGCCCAGCAGCAAGCCCACCAAGGCGAGCAGTACGGTCATACTCTCGTCATGGCGCTGGTTCGGCGAGGGTCTTGATCTCGAGGAACTCCTCGAAACCGGCCACGCCCATCTCGCGGCCGATGCCCGACTGCTTGTAGCCCCCGAAGGGGGCGTCAGGCCCGTAGTAGACGCCGCCGTTCACGCTCACCGTTCCCGTCCGGATGCGGCGGGCCACCGACCGTGCCCGCTCGGAATCCGCGCTGGCCACCGCCCCCGACAGGCCGAACTCCGAATTGTTGGCGATGCGCACCGCCTCGTCGTCGTCGCCGTCGTAGGCGATCACCGACAGCACCGGACCGAACACCTCCTGCTGGGCGATGGTGTCGTCCTCGCCCACTCCGACCAGCACGGTGGGCTCGTAGTAGTAGCCCCGCGGCAGGTGATCGGGCCGCCGCCCGCCCCGCACCGCGGCGGCTCCCTCGGAGCGGGCCACGTCCACCAGGCCCTCCACCTTGGACCGCTGGCGCTCGCTGATCAGCGGACCCATGAGGTGCGACTCGTCGGTCGGGTCGCCGTAGGGCATGCCGTCGAGGGTGGCGCCCACCGCGTCCACCACCGTGTCGTGCATGGCGGCCGGCACCACCAGGCGGGTCGTGATGGCGCAGCCCTGACCGGCGTGGGTGCACACCATGGCCGCGGCCATCAAACCCACCGTGGCCACGTCGGCGTCGTCGAGCACCACGTAGGCGCTCTTGCCGCCGAGTTCCAGGAACACCTTCTTCACGGTGGCCGACGCCGCGGCCATCACCCGCCGTCCCACCGCGGTGGACCCGGTGAAGCTGACCATGTCCACACCCGGGTGGGTGGTCAGCGCCTCGCCCACCGCCGCGCTCGACGACGACAGCACGTTCACAACCCCAGCCGGGATGTCGGTGCGCTCCGCGATCAGCCGGCCCAGCGCCAGCGCCGACCAGGGCGTGTCGGGCGCCGCCTTGAGAACCACCGTGCAGCCCGCGGCCAGGGCGGGCGCCAGCTTGGCCAGGTTGATCTGGGTGGGGAAGTTGTAGGGGGTGATGGCCCCCACCACCCCGGCCGCCTCCCGCTCGATCCAGCGCCGGTGCGAGCCGTACACCGACTCGGCCACGCCCAGGTCCTCGGTCCAGGCGTACGAGTCGAGCAGATCGGCGTGCCAGCGCAGCATCTCCACCGGCGCCTCCAGTTGGGGCCCGCCCCGGGTGAGCATGATGGGCGCACCCGCCTCGGCCACGGTGATGGCCCGCATCTCCTCGATGCGGGAAGTGAGCGCCTCGTGAAACTGCCGCAGGCAGTGCGCCCGGAAGGCGTGGTCGCGGGACCAGCTGGTGGTGTCGAAGGCCCAGCGGGCCGCAGCTACCGCCGCCGCGGCGTCCTCAACAGCGGCGTCGGCGGCCGTGCCCAGAACCTCCTCGGTGGCCGGATTGATCGTCGGGAAGACGGCTCCTCCGGCGGCATCCACCAGTTCGCCGTGGATGAGCAGGCGCTCCTCATGCCACATTGACCTAGACCCTAGAGGCGGATGCTTAGACTCGCCGTATGGCTCCCGGCCGCACCAACCGGCCATGACCGCCGCCGAGAGCGACGCCGCCCGGCCGGTCGACTACACCGAGCAGGGCAGCATCGCGGTCATCACCCTGAACCGTCCGGAGCGCCTCAACACGCTCACCGAGGCGATGATCGCCGGGGTGGCCGACGGCATCGATGCGGCCACTGCCTCCAAGTCCGTGCGCTCGGTCATCATCCGCGGCGCGGGCCGGGTTCTCACCGCCGGCTACGACCTCACTCCCGACGGAGTCGACGACCCGACCGACATGGCCGCCATCGAGGACGCCTGGTCGAGCCCGTACGACGCCCCCTCACCGGAGCCCAGGCCCGGTGCCTGGGATCCCGTGCGGGACCACCAGTTCATGGGCCAGAACGTCAAACGGTTCATGAAGATCTGGGAGTGCCCCAAGCCGGTGCTGGGCCAGATCCACGGCTGGGCCATCGGCGGGGCCACCGACCTGATCCTGTGCTGCGACCTGCTGTTCATGGCCTCCGACGCCCACATCGGCTACGCGCCGTCGCGTATCTTCGGCACGCCCACCACCATGCTGTGGGTGTACCGGCTCGGGCTGGAGCATGCCAAGCAGTTCCTGCTGTCGGGCGACGCCATCGATGCGGCCACCGCCCACCGCATCGGGTTGGTGTCCCACATCTGCCCGGCCGAAGAGCTCTCCGAGACGGTGGAGGCGTACGCCCGCCGGTTCGAGCACATCCCCGCCAACCAGCTGGCCCTCAACAAACTGCTCATCAACCAGGCCTTCGAGAACATGGGCCTGCGCACCACCCAGCTGCTCGGCACCCTCTTCGACGGCATGACCCGCCACACCGAGGAGGCCTACCGCTGGGCGGAGAGCTTCGAGACCAAGGGCTTCCGGCAGGTCATCGCCGAGCGGGACGCCCCCTTCGGCGACTACGGCGCAGCCAAAGACGGCGGCTAGTCGCGGGCTGGCTCCTCCACCGGGTCCAGGTCGAGGGGGGCCGGCAGCGCATCCAGGTCGACGAAGAGGCCCGAGGTCGGGCTGTCCCCGGCGAGAGCGTCGGCGGCCAGCAGCACTGCGGCCGCCGAGTAGGTGGAGCACTCCTGGTCGGGATAGCTCACGTTGGCGGGGAAGGCCCGGCCGGTCAGGTAGCTGCCGTCGGGCTCGCGCCGACGCTGGGTCCACTCGAACAACCTCAAGGCCGCAGCCCGGTCGCCGGCAGCCAGGTAAGCCATCGCGCATTCGCATGTCTCGGCGGTGGTCACCCAGTCCTGGTTGCTCACGCAGCGCACACCCTCGCCCTCGTGCACGAAGATCCCGCGCCTCGACGCCAGGCGGGCCCGGGCCTCCGAACCGGTCAGCACCCCCGCCAGAACCGGGTAGTACCAGTCCATGGCCCAGCGGTCCTTGGGAGCGAACGCCTCGTGGCCGCAGTGGCGGATGGTGTGCACCAGCCGGGCCAGCGCCAGCTCCCAGCTGGGCCGCTCCTCGGCCACCTGACGGGCGGCGGCCAGGCCGCATCGCAGGCTGTGGCTGATGGAGGAGGATCCGGTGAGCAGCGCGAACGGCCAGGGCGTGCCGTCAGCGTGGCGGGCCCACAGGATCTCGCCCCTGGCGGTCTGCAACGCCAGCACGAAGTCGAGCGCCCGCTGCACCACCGGCCACATCTCGGCTAGGAACCCGGCGTCGCTGAAGCGCAGCCAGTGATGCCAGATACCCGCCGCGACATAGGCGATCGTGTTGGCGTCGAGCTTGTCCTGGTCGACGCCGTCGGCGGTGTAGTACTGGTGCCAGGATCCATCGGGCCGCTGGATGCGGGCCAGCCACTCGTAGGCCGCGTCGGCCTCCGCCCGGCGCCCGGCGACGGTCAGGGCCATGGCCGCCTCTACGTGGTTCCAGGGATCGGCTACGCCGCCCGCGAAGCGGGGGATCATGCCGCTGGACAGCTGCAGGGCTGCGATCGTGTCCGCAGTGCGGTTGGCTTCGGCTCGCGACAGCAGTGCGGCCACCTCTGGTGTCTCCGGTGCGGGCCGCCCAGGCTCGCCGGCTGCGGGGGCCCTCCCGTTGGTCGAGCGGCGGCCGAGCTGCCGGCGCGGTTCAGGCGGCATGGGCCATGTCCTCGCTCTGGCGGGCCCGCGCCGATCCCGACGCGTGGAGTGGCTTGTCGGCGTACACGACGAGGCTCTTCCCCAGTAGCGGGTTCAGCAGTCTCTCCGCGGCCGCGGTGACGAGCGGCTGCTTGGTGATGTCCCATTCGAGCACCCGGTGGTAGGCGCCGACGAGCCGGTTCTCGCTGACTTCACGATTGGGCCCCACCGCACATCGCAGCCACCAGTAGGGCGTGTGAAGGGCATGGGCCCGATGCGAGCGGCCCGGCTGCAACCCCGCAGAGGCCAGCTTGCGCCGCACGTCGCGCAACCGGTAGATGCGCACATGGCCGCCCGGCACCGCCGGCGCGTGGTAGTCGCTCGACAGCTTCCAGCACACCGTCTCGGACAGCCACGCCGGAATGGTCACGGCCAGCCGGCCCCCCGGGCGCAGCACTCTGGCCAGCTCGGCGAAGGCCGACTCGTCGTCACCGATGTGCTCAAGCACCTCTGACGCGATGACCCTGTCGAACGAGTCGTCGTCGAAGGGAAGTCCCACGGCGTCTCCCTGCACCGGCGCGGCCATCACCGACTCATCGACCTCGCCTTCGGCCACCAGCAGCCGGGCCAGGTCGCGTACCTGCTCAACCTCGGGGCGGGCCAGGTCGCAGGCCACTACCTCCGCGCCGCGCTTGAGGGCCTCATAGGAGTGTCGACCGAAGCCGCAGCCCAGATCCAGCAGGCGCTCACCGGCGCTCAGATCGAGGCGGTCGTAGTCGACGGTGAGCATCAGCCGGCTGCCTCGATCACCGCTCGGTACTGCTCCACCGTTCGCTCCGCGGTGTGTCGCCAGGACCACTGGCTGACCACACGCTCGCGCCCGGCCCGGCCCACCCGGTCCCGGGCCTCGGGACTGTCGAGAGCGTCCTGCAGCACCGATGCCAACGCTTCGGCGTCGCCCGGCTCGGTCAAGAAGCAGGTCTCGCCGTGCTTGCCGGCCACCTCGGGCAGCGCTCCGCCGGTGGTGGCCACCAGCGGCACACCGCACGACATGGCCTCGATGGCCGGCAGCGAGAAGCCCTCGTACAGCGAGGGCACCACAGCCAGCTCGGCCTCGGCGTACAGCTCCACGATGCGGCGGTCCGACACTCCCGACACGAACGTGACCGCGTCGGCCAGCCCGAGCTCCGAGATGGCCCGGCTCGCCGCGGAGTCGGTCTTGGCCTTGCCGATGATGGTCAGCTCTATGTGGCGCTCGGTGCGCAGCTTGGCCACCGCCTCCAGCAGGAAGCTCAGTCCCTTCATGGTGACGTCGGCGCTGGCGGTGGTTATGAGCCGGCCCGGCACGCGGGCGATCTCGGGAAGCGGCGCGAACAGTTCGGGGTCCACGCCCACCGGCACGACATGGATGCGCTCCGGCCGCACCCCGTGATCGTTGGCGATGTCGCGCTTGGACGATTCGGAAACGGTCAACACCCTGGGCAGCCGTCTGGCCACTTGGGTCTGCATCTTCGTGAACGCGTACCAGCGGCGCTTGCCGATCTGCTCCCGCAGGGTGTGGGCGTGGGCCAGCTCGAGGCGGCGATCCACGGTGATCGGGTGGTGGATGGTCTCCAGCAGCGGCCACCCCTGGCGCTGCAGAGCCAGGATTCCCCAGCCCAGGGTCTGGTTGTCGTGCACCACGTCGAAGTGGGCCCGCCTGGTGCGCAGATGCCGCCACGCTCGCAGGCTGAAGGCCATGGGCTCGCTGAAGTTGCCGGTGACGAAGGACACGTGCTCGGCGATGTCGATCCAGTCCTTCAGCTCCCAGGCCCTGGGCTTGCGCATGGGATGGGGCGGGGCCCAGATGTCGAGACCGCCGAGCCGCACCAGCGGCACCCGTTCATCGAGGTCCGGATAGGGGGGACCGCCGAGCACCACCACGCGGTGGCCCAGATCGGTGAGCGCGGCGGACAGGCGGCTCACATACACGCCCTGCCCGCCAACGTGGGGCTTGCCCCTGTACGAGAGCAAGGCCACGCGCAGGGGTGCGTGGTTGTCGGCGAGGGCGGGCATGGGGTTAGAGCTTTCTCCCTGGCCTGAGCGATCTGGTCAACACACGGCCGAGGCCGAGCGCCAGCGAGAGCGTCAACGCTGCGGCGGCAGCCACAGGCCATGCCCCCAACCGGACCGCGAGCGTATCGCCGTGGCGCAGCTCAACCGTCGTCTGGATCACCCTGCTCTCGGAGATCCCGGTCCGCTCGATCACGTCGCCCTCGGGGGTGATCACCGCGGAGAATCCGGTGGGCGCGGCCTGGACCACCCACCGGTCGGTCTCGATGGCTCTCAGGCGGCTGGACGCGATCTGCTGGGTCTGGACCACAGTCAGCCAGTAGCTGGAGCCGTTGGTGGGGTTGAGCAGCACGCGACCCTCGCCGTCGCCGACCGCGCTGCGGGCTCGATGGTCGAAGAAGATCTCCCAGGAGATGGCGACGCCCAGCGGACCCAGAGGCGTGTCAAGCACGGCGGGCTCGTCGGAGGGTCCGGCCCGAACGTCGCGGCCGGGCAGCTCGTCGCTGAAGCGCTCCGCAGTGGCGCGCAGCGGTACATACTCGCCGAAGGGCACCAACTGGACCTTGTCGTAGGTGTCGACCGGCACGCCCGATGAGTCGTAGACGGCCGCGTAGTTGCGGTTGGCCTCGCGATCGGCCGTCCGCTCGAAGAAGCCGACGATGAGCACCGTGTCCAGGTCGCGTGCCAGGTTCGACAGCGCGGCCCGGGCCTCGCTGTCGGTGAGCAGCGGCTGGTCGCAGCGCGTCGGCGTGACCGCCGTGTCCCGGCTGGGGTGGACCACGTCCTCGGGCCATACCACCAGATCAACCGGCGCGGACACCTGCTGGCGGGTCGTGTTGAGGTGGCGTTCGAACACGGCCCGCTGCTCGCACACGTCGGCTCTGGTGTTCTGCGGCCCGCCGCCCTGCACCGCGGCGACGGTGATGAGGGCGTCGTCGTCTCGGGTGCCGTCGACATCGATCGGCTCGGAGCCGGGCGCGACGATGGCGGCCAGCAGGCCCACCAGCAGCACTCCCATGCCCACCGCGGCCGGCCGTAGGCGGGCGGCCAGGATCGCGGCCAGTGTGACCCCGCCGACCGCGGTGAGTGCGGTCAGCAGCAGCGGGCCGCCGATGCGGGCCGCCGATGCGAGCGGGCCGGACACCTGTGCCATGGCCATCGTCGCCAGCGGCACGCCGCCGAAGGGCCAGGTCCACCTCAGCAGCTCGGCCAGTGCGAACGCGGCCGGGAAGGCGGTCTGGCGCCGGCCGTCGGGCGGCACGAGCGCGCCGGCCACGGCGTGCATCGCCGCGAATCCGAGCACCGCCAGAGGCCAGCCGACCACTGTCAGGTCGACCATCCAGATGGTGGCAGGCCCCATCCAGCTGATGCTGACCAGTGCCGACAGGCCAGCCCGGCGCCAGTGGCTGGATTCGGTCAGCAGCTCGACCCAGAGCGCCATCCCGACGAAGCTCAGCGGCCAGAAGCCCCAGGGCGGCAACGAGGCGGCCAGCAGCAGTCCCGCCAGCACGCCTCGGATCCACGGCTTTCCCACGGTCAGCACCGATGCGCCGCCGGTGTCAGCCGTCCGGCCTTGTTTCCCTCGCGCTGCCACCGCGCTCAACCCTTCGCCGGTCGTTCAGCGGTCGCTCATGGGTTCGTTGCCCGCCCCAAGCTCGTCAAGTTCGCTGCTGAGTTGGTTGAGCTCGTTGCCGAGATCGCTGCTGAGCTGGTCGAGCTCGTTGGTGAGAGCGTCGATGTCGCTGCTGAGCCTGTTCACGTCGCTCCCGTGCTCATCGGCGAGCCCGAGGGGGAGCACACGGTGGACGCCGGAGATGGGGCCGACACCCCGGATCTGCACGGTCACGTCTCCGATGCATGTCACCCAGTCGGGCATGTCGAGCGGGTCGGTGACGGTGTACATCTCGCCCGGAGGGGCGGCCGCGCACAGCTTGGCCGCCAGGTTGACGGGCTCGCCGACGTAGTCGTCCCCCTCGAACAGCAGCGCCTCGCCGGTGGCTGCGCCGACCCGGATCTGTACGCCCCGGCTGGCGAAATGGTGGATGAGGTGGGCGCCCAGCGACAGCGCGGCGGCCGCGTTGGTGGACACCAGCATCGCTCCGTCGCCCAGCCATTTCGCCACCCGCACCCCCCGCTTGGCGGCCACGCTGCGGGTGACCCGGCGGAATTCTCCGAGCATGGCCACGGCCTCGTGGGGCCCATGGGCCCGGGTGTAGCCGGTGAAGCCGCAGAGGTCGGCGAAACAGAAGGTGCGTGTCACGCTGAGGTGGCTGTCGCCCTCGGGCAGCTCGTCGGGATGGACGGTGACGAGCGGCGGGCTGGCCTCGGCCCACTCGCGGGCCGGCCCGGTGTCGGGCGCGACGAGGGGAGCCAGCACCGGCTCGGCTTCGCCCGGGGCGGGATCGGGGTTCACAGACGGTTCGTCTAGCACAGCACGGCCCTCGTCACTGCACCTGCCGCCTCCTGCGCGCCGCGGGTGCACGCCGGAAGGCCCACGCCCCGGAAGGCGGCGCCGGCGGCGACCAGTCCGGGCGTGCCATCGGCCAGGCAGGCGTCCACCGCGGCGGCCCGCTCGAGGTGGCCCGGCCGGTACTGCGGGAGGGAGCGGAGCCACGGCGTGACCCGGACCTCGAAGCGGCCCCGAGTGGCGTCCTGAACCGAGACCACACCGGTGTCGGCGAGCTCGGCGGCCAGCGTCGAGATCAGCTCGGCGGAGTCGAGGTCCATCCAGCGCCGGTCGTCGGTCCGCCCGGCCGACACGCGCAGGACAGCGAGACCCTCATGGGCGTAGTGCCGCCACTTCGAGGATGTCCAGGAGCATGCCGTGGTGAGGAGTCCCTGGCTGCGGGGCACCAGGAAGCCGCTGCCGTCGAGGGGCTGGGCCAGGTGCTCGTCGCGGACCACGAAGGTGGCCAGCGCGACGTCGGCGTACTCGATGTCGCCGAGGATTGCTGCCGCGTCCGGCGCGAGCGGTTCGAGCAGGCGAGCCGACTCCCAGGCCGGGCAGGTCAGGATCACCCCGTCGGCTTCGAGAGGACCGTTCGGGGTCGTCACCCTCCATCGACGGCCGGCACCGCGGGCTGCTTGCGGCTTCACCGACTCGACCGGCGTGGCCAGTTGCACGGCCTCGCCCAACTCGGCGGCAAGGGCGTCCACGATGCGGGTCACTCCGCCCCTCACGCTCTGGAACACTGGCCCCATCGCCTCCCGGCTGCCGTCTCGGCCCTGCGCAGAGGCGACCCGCTGGAGGGCCGGGCCGAGCGGGCCTCCCATCTGGGCTGCCTCGTACAGCGGCGGGGCGCAGGCCTCGATGCTCATCTCGTCGGCCGATCCGGCATTGATGCCGCCGAGCAGGGGGTCGACGAGCCGCTCGAACACTTCGTCGCCGAGCCGGGGACGCAGCACCTCGCCCACCGAAGCGTCGCCAAGAAGCGGGTCGGCGTCGCGGGCCAGCCCGCGGGCCAGCGCGTCGACGGCCTGCTCGGAGACCACGCCGGTGCCCGCCACCGCGTCGGCGGTCCACACCGCACCGAGCACGGAGCGGGCCGGAAGCGGGCACAGCCGGCCGTCGACCCACACGTAAGCCCCGCTCGCGGCCGGCTCCACCAGTTCCGCGCCCAGACCGAGCCGGCGGCACAGCTCGGCCGCGGCAGGGTCGCGGGCCACGAAACCGTCGGGTCCCGAGTCGACGGTCAGGCCTCCGACCGGCGCGCTGTCGATCTTCCCGCCCGGCTGGTCGCCCGCCTCCAGCACGACTGCCTCGATCCCGGCGCTCTGGAGTTCGTACGCGGCGGCCAGCCCGGAGATGCCCGCACCGACGACGGCCACCCGGCCGATCATTCGTGCCCCGCGCGGCAGGTCATTCGCACCGCACTCGGCCCTCGTCGTGCACGACCTGCACCACGCGGGCCAGCACGTCTGGGTTGCTTGCGGGCAACACGCCGTGGCCAAGGTTGAAGACGAAACCCGGGTGCCCCCCATTAGCGGCGAGCACCGCTCGGGTCGCCTCGCAGGCAGCCGTTTCGCCGGCTAGCACCACCGCGGGGTCGAGGTTGCCCTGCAGCGCCCGGCCCGGCCCCACTCTGCGACGGGCCTCGTCGATGCTCACGCGGAAGTCCACCCCCACCACGTCCGCGCCACAGCCGCCCATCTGATCGAGCAGCTCGCCAGTGCCGACTCCGAAATGGATCCGGGGCACCCCGGTGGAGCCCAGCGTCTCCAGTACCCGTGCCGAGTGCGGCGCGACACTTCGCCTGTACTGGTCAGGGGAGAGCACTCCGGCCCAGCTGTCGAAGAGTTGCACCGCGGCCGCGCCCGCCTCCACCTGCGATGCCAGCGACGCGATGGCCAAGTCGGTGAGCCGGTCCATCAGTTCGTGCCAGAGAGCGGCGTCGCCGACCATCAGCGCCTTGGTCCGCTCATGGTGGCGGGACGGGCCTCCCTCCACAAGGTAGGAGGCCACCGTGAACGGAGCTCCCGCGAACCCGATAAGGGGCACGTCCAGCGCCTCGACGGCCCGGCGCACGGTCTCGATCACGTATGGCGTGTCGGCCGCCGGGTCGAGGGGACGTAGCCGGTCGAGGTCGCGGCGAGACGCGAAGGGTCTCCTCACGACTGGTCCTGTCCCCGGCTCGACATCAACGCCGAACCCGACGGCGTGAGCGGGCACGACAATGTCGCTGAACAGGATGGCCGCGTCGACTCCGTAGCGCCGTACCGGCTGCAGGGTTATCTCCGTGGCGCGGTCGGGATCGGCGATGGTGTCGAGGATCGAGCCTTCGCCGCGCACGGCTCGGTACTCGGGAAGCGACCGGCCGGCCTGGCGCATGAACCACACCGGCACCCGCCGATGCGGCTGTTGGCGGCAGGCCCGCACGAAGTCGCTGTCGTCGAAGCGGCCGCTGCTCATCGCGTCAAGGCAGGTGTAGAGGGGTCGGGGCGCCGATCAGCCCGCGGCCCGGCGCAGCAGGCCGGCCGGGCGCCAGTTGTCGCGGTCCTTGACGATGCGGCGGACAGCCTGGCCCGCGGCCGCGGCCATCTCGGCTCGCCACACCCACATGGGATCGCTGTGATCGGCCTTCTCGGAGCCGTGGCCGGTGCGGTCGACGTCTTCGCCGCTTCCCTTGTCCACCAGTTCCACGCCGTCGGTATCTGGTTCCACCACCAGAACGGGGATGCCCCGGCGGCGCAGCCCGTCCAGCTCCTCGTTCAGCTTGTCATCGACCCACTGCCGGCGCGCCGCCCGCATGGCCCTGCCGTCGTCCCACGCCAGTCCCAGCGCCTCCGACCACCAGGCTTGATCGTCGGCCTGGGGACTGGGCGGTTTGGGCTCGCCCAGTCCGACGCTGGACCGGGCGCTGGTCCAAGCCTCCGACAGGGAGCCGCGGACCCGCGACCATCCAGCGGTGCCGCTCATCGGCGACGACACGACCACCAGGTCGAAGGCGGGCGGTCCCATCAGGTCGACGTTGGTGTAGGAGTGCAGGCCGCCGTCGATGTAGCGCTTCCCGTCCACGGTGACCGGCTCGAAGAGGACAGGCACGGCGCAACTGGCCCGCACCGCCTCCGCTGCCGTGGCCTGCAGATCGTCTCGCCCGAACACCACACGCTCGCCGTCGGAGAGTCGAACGGCCGGGACCCAGAACGGCTTCGCGGGCCACGGCTCAGGATGTAGCTCCGCCATGCGCTGCTGGAGAGCCTCGGTGGTACGGGTGCCCCGCGGCAGCAGTCCGACGGCGGCATGCAGCGGACGGGCTTGCCACGGTGGCCACAGCGACCGCGCGATCAGCGTCGGTGATTGCGGTCCCTGTTCGTTCCAGTCGCGTTCGTTGCGGCCCTCGCTGTAGGGAGTGACGACCCGGTCGATGATGGCTTGCCCCTCATCGCTGACGGGTTCGCCCCGCCGGTGGGCGTACAGGTCGGCGGGCGGGATGCCGGCCCGGAGGCAGAGCCCCGTGATGGCCCCTGCCGAAGTACCCAGAATGAGCTCCGCCGTGCGGGCGTCCCAACCCGTGACCCGGTGAAGAGCCCCGACCACGCCCGCGTGCCACGCCTCGGCAGCCGCACCGCCCGCGCTGAAGACCAACCCCACCGAGACCCGGCTGCCCGGGTCGCCCCCGGAGGGACCGGCGGCGGCCGCTTCGTCGACTATCTCGGCGTCGGTGACTCCGTCGAGTTGGTCGGGCTCAGTCGAGTCCATGCAGCCCACGATACGGGGGATAAGATCAACAGTTCCCCTGATTCTCGGATCCGTCTCAGAGCGGCCCGCCGCTCTCCGGCGGGCCCGGCAGCCAAGCCGAGCCGCGGTTCAGCCTTGACCAGTCGCCACCCCGACCTAGAAGCCGAACAGGCCTACTTCGATCTGGCCCACGCCTGCCTGGACATGGCCCGCGAGCGGGCCACGATGGCCACGTCGGTGTTCCGCACCGGCCGGGGCGGCACCACGCAGGCCAGATTCGAGCGCGAGGCCATGCTGGAAGCCACCCTCGCCCGGCTGACCAAGCTCAACATCGGGGACCGGTCACTGGTGTTCGGCCGCATCGACCCGGCGGGAACGGGTGAACGGTTCTACATCGGACGGGTCGGTCTGTGGGACGCGGATCACGACCCGATCCTCGTGGACTGGCGGGCACCGGTGGCCGAGCCCTTCTACCGCGCCACCGGCCGCGAGCCGCTCGGCCTGGAGCGCCGGCGACACTTCGCGTCCCGGGGCAGCACCCTGCTGGGGATCGAGGACGAGTTCTTCGGCGAGAAGGCCGCCATCGGCCTCGACCTGGCCGACCGGGACTTCGACGGCTCCGGCGGCTCTTCCGGTGATGGCCGCCTCGACGGCCGGCCGGGCTCGGGCGCCTTGATCGCCTCCCTGGAGGCGGCTCGCACCGGTCGCCTCAGCGACATCGTGTCAACCATCCAGAGCGAGCAGGACAGGGTGATCCGCTCGGAGATGCCGGGCGTAGTGGTGGTGCAGGGAGGCCCCGGCACCGGAAAGACGGTGGTGGCGCTGCACCGGGCCGCCTACCTGCTGTACACGCACCGGTTCCCCCTGGAGAGCCAGGGCGTGCTGGTCGTAGGGCCCAACCGCCTGTTCCTCGCCTACATCGAACAGGTGCTGCCCTCGCTGGGGGAGGCCGGCGTCGAGCAGGCCGTGCTGGCCGACCTGCTCAGCCCCGCGGTGCGGGTGGCGGGCCTTGACAGTGAGGCCGTCGGCCGCATCAAGGGCGACCCTCGCATGGCCGGAGTGCTGCGCCGCGCGGTGCGCGATCGCCGCCGGCCCCTGAGAGGCGATCTGACTGTCGGCTACGAGTTGCAGCGGCTGCATCTCACCGTGGACCAGTCAGCGGAGATCGTTGCTGACGCATCCCGGAGAGTCCGCAAGCACAACGCGGGGCGCCGGCTGGTGGAGGAGGCTTTCTTTGCGGCGCTGGCTGGCAGCGCACGCCACGGCGCCGACCCGACCGCAGTTCGCGAGAGCGTCTCGGACCACCTCGAGGTGCGCGAGGCGCTGGAGTGGATGTGGCCCGTGCTCACCCCGGCCCACCTTGTGAACGACCTGTACGGCTCGAGGGCGCTGCTGCGCTCCGCGGCCGGCTCCCGGCTCAGCGACGACGAGGCAGAGCTGCTGCACCGGCCCCGGGCTGGGCACGCCTCCGAGGTGACGTGGTCGTTCCAGGACGTGCCGATACTGGACGAGGCCCGCGCCCTGCTGGGATACCGGCCGGGCCACCGGGAGGAGGACGCGGTCCTGACCTACGGCCACATAGTCGTGGACGAGGCCCAGGACCTGTCGCCCATGGAGCTCCGCATGATCGCCCGGCGCAGCCTCAACGGCTCGATGACGGTGGTGGGAGACATCGCGCAGGCCACCGGGTCCTGGGCCCACGACGACTGGGAGTCGGTGCTGGAGGGCCTGCCCGACCGGCGCCCGCCCCGGCGCGTGGAGCTGACGCTCGGCTACCGGATCCCCGCTCCGGCCATGGCGCTGGCGAACCGGGTGCTTCCCTACGCCTCGCCCGGCGCGGTGCCGCCCTCCACGGTTCGGACCGTCGGCGACGAGCCCCGCATCGTGGCGTGCGGCCCGGCCGCGGCCATGGGCGATCCGGCCGCGGCAAGCCGCGACGTCGCCGCGCTGGGCGAGACGCTGGCCGAGGTGATCGCCCAGGAGCGGGACGAGGTCGGTGAGGGCAACGTGGCCGTGATCGTGCCCGACTCGCTGCATGAGCCCCTGCGGGTCGAGCTGGCGGGCCGTTCGGTGGTCTTCGGCGGACCCGGCCGCAGCGGTCTGGAGCAGCAGGTGACGCTGGTGCCGGTGCGCTTGGTGAAGGGCCTCGAGGTCGATGCCGCGGTGGTGGTGGAGCCGGCCCGCATAATGGCCGAGGAGTGCCAGGGAGTTCGGTCGCTCTACGTCGCCCTCACCCGCGCCACCCGTCGGATCACGGTGGTGCACGCCGAGCCGCTGCCCGAGGTGCTGGCCGAGCCCTACGCGGCGGCCTGAGCGCGTCGCTCCCGCGTTCTGTGAGCAGATATGCCGCCTGGAGCGGCTTGGATGCGCACAAAACGTTGGGCGGGGAGTAAGGCGCACCAGAGTCGGCTCAGTCAGGACACCTAGGGTTGACGCGGTGAGGGATACCGGCATTAGGGTATAAGGCATGCTTGATAGCGGTGCGGCGGCGGTTGCCTTGGCAGCCTCCTCCTCGATGGCGGCTCCTGAAGCCTCCGCCGTTCGCCGGGGCCGCGGGATCCTGGTAGATGAGGTGAGCGTCGCCCTCGGCGGGTCGCCTGTTCTGCGCAGCGCTTCGATCTCCGCCGAGCCGGGCCGGACGCTGGCGATCCTCGGTCCGAGCGGCTGCGGCAAGACGACCTTGCTACGGGTGCTGGCCGGCCTGCAGCGACTGGACTCGGGCCAGGTTGTGCTGGGCGGCACGCTGATGTCGGGGCCCGGTGTGCACGTGGCCGCCGACAAGCGCGGCATCGGCATGGTGTTCCAGGACTGGTCGCTGTTCCCGCATCTCACCGTGGCGGCCAACGTGGCCTTCGGCCTGCCCCGCTCGGAGCGGCCC
The DNA here is from genome assembly GCA_009842325.1 of Acidimicrobiaceae bacterium. Classification (GTDB taxonomy): domain Bacteria; phylum Actinomycetota; class Acidimicrobiia; order Acidimicrobiales; family Aldehydirespiratoraceae; genus Aldehydirespirator. The sequence continues at coordinate 92,632 of VYFQ01000002.1, forward strand.
CGCAGCCGGGTCCTGCCCAGGCCCGCGTCTGGGCGGGTGCGCGACCTCCTGGACATGGTGGGGATCGCGGAACTGGCCGACCGGCTGCCCGGCTCGCTGTCGGGAGGGCAGCAGCAGCGGGTGGCGCTGGCCCGGGCTCTGGCGCCCCAGCCGTCGGTGCTGCTGCTCGACGAGCCCTTCTCGAGCCTCGATACCACATTGAGAGTAGAGGTCAGGGCAGAGGTGGCCGCGCTGCTGCGGGAGCTGGAGGTCACCTGCCTGTTCGTCACCCACGACCAGGATGAGGCCTTCGTGCTCGGCGACGAGGTGGCCGTGATGCGCGACGGCGCCGTCATACAGCAGGCTGCGCCCGCGATGCTCTACGAGCAGCCCGCGGACCGCTGGCTGGCCGGTTTCGTAGGCGAGGCCGACACTGTTGTAGGCCGGGCCGAGGGCGACATCGCCTACACCTCCATGGGCCCTATGAAGCTCCAGTCGCCAATCCATGGAGAAGTGGACGTGCTGCTGAGGCCCGAGGAGTTGGCGCTGACCGAAGGCAGCTCAGGCACCGTCGACCACATCGAGTTCTTCGGCCACGACACCCTGTACTACATCCGCTCAGCCGACGGCAAGGTGCTGCGCTGCCGCACCACCGGTGCGCCTCGCTTCGGGATCGGCGCCGATGTCGATCTCTGCCACAGCGGCGAGCGCACCGTGGCCTTCCCCCGCTCCGTCTAGACCGAGACCTCCACGCCGGTCTCGGCTACCAGGTCGGCCAGCATGCGGCGCATCTCCAGGGTGATGCGATCTGCCTTGGAGTGGTACTCGAGCGCCGGGACCAGCGGAACCGCCTTGGTGCCGATGCGCTGCAGCAGCACGCTGTCCTCGGCCGCCACCGCCTGCTGGAAGGCCACCGTGTCGGCGATGGCGTCCGGCTCGTCATCGATGTCGTTGCGGTAGTCGGTGCAGTAGAGCCGGGTGGTGGCCGCATCGACGGGCTGGTGGCAGAAGCTGATGGTCAGCACCATGCCCTCGGTGGGGTAGCCGATGCGCAGGTACACGTGGTGCGGGGCAGTGAACACGAACAGCAGCTCCCGTTCCACCACCTTGTAGTTGCCGTCGGCGCCCATCGAGTCGTCAAGGGCCTTGGTGAAGTGGCGGTGGTGGGCGGTGAAGCGCCAGCCGTCGCGCTCCATCTTGTAGTCCCGCACCAGCTTGTCGTCCGGGTCGCCGAAGGTGCCCAGATGCACGAACGGCAGATGGCCGAGGTCCAAGAAGTTGTCGGCCATCTGGGCCGCCCCCGCGTTCCAGTCGGACGGGGGCAGGTGGCAGGTGACGAAGCTGGGGTCGTGGTGCTCGGGCACCTCCGGCAGCGGTGCGATGGGGTCCTCGGGCGCCAGCCAAACCAGGTCCAGGGCCTCCGCCACCCCCGCGGCCGCGCTGGCGCACGCCCGGGCCGGTATGGGCAGGTCGGGATCGACTGCCGGTATCTCCACGCAGGTCCCGTCGGCCGCGAAGCGGAAGCCGTGGTAGGCGCATCGCAGGGTGTCGCCCTCGATGGTCCCCGCGCTGAGCGGCGAATAGCGGTGCGGGCAGGGATCCCTCAGAGCGGCCAGCTCGCCTCCCAGCCGCACCAGGCACCAGCGCTCGCCCAGCAGGTCCACGGCCACAGGCTGGTCACTGCCGATGTCCGCGCTGCGGGCCACCGGATGCCAGCACCGTCGCAGTGCCGGATGCTCGTTGTCGATCCAGGTTGTGCTCCAGTCCGCGTGCATCGTGCTATTCCCCCTTCTCGTCGCCGAATTGGCAGCGCTGAGTGCCCAAATGGGACTCCTGGGCTGCCAGTTCCGATTCACCGAAGGCCGGTGTGATCTGGGCCAGGCGCTCCACCGGGGCCGGTTGGGCCATCTCGTAGTCGTGGATCTCCGTCAGCACGCCGACGTAGCGGTCGTAGAAGGCCTGGCGTTCGGGCAGGTTCTCGTGGAGACGCCGCTGCAGGTCGCGGGACCTCGCCGCCATGGCGTCTTCGTCCACGCGGGTTGATCGGCCCTCGGACACCACCGGTTCGCCGTCGACGATCACGGTGTGCACCGACTCTCCGTGCTCGGCCAGGATCAGGCTCGTCACCAAGCCCTCGGCGTGCACCGGCACATGGCGCTCGGTGTCCAGCAGCACTATGTCGGCTGCGCTTCCCGGCTGGAACGATCCCAGAGGCTGGCCCAGCGCGGCAGCTCCGCCCTGAAGGCACATCCTCCAGATCGCGGGCGCCTGCGGCCAGCGCAGGTGGGATCCGTGCAGGGTCTGCAGGAGCGTGGCGAACTTCATGGCCTCGAACATGTTCTGGTTGTCGTTGGACGCCGCGCCGTCGGCGCCCAGCGCCACGCTCACGCCGCCCTCCAGCAGGTCGGCCACCGGCAGGATCCCGGACCCGCATCGCAGGTTCGACACCGGGTTGTGCACGATCGTGGCCCCGCATCGCCGCACCGTGGCGAACTCGTCGGGATCCATCCACACGCAATGGGCCAGGCTCGAACCCGGGTACAGCATCCCCAGGTCCTTCAGGTACGACAGGCTGGATCGCCCATACCGCTCGAGGTTGGCGGCGATCTGGGTCTTGGTCTCGAGCACATGGGTGTGGAACCCCGCGCCGCGCTCGCGGGCCAAGCGGGCCAGGCCGTCCATCAGCTCGTGGCTGCAGCGCTGGGGCGCCGAGGGTCCCACCATCGGGGTCAGCCGGGAGTGGGCGCCCTGCCAGCGGTCGAAGAACCCGGTCATGGACTCGACCAGCCCCTGCGGGTCGAACGGGTCGCCCAGCGGCTCCGGCTTCGGCTGGGACGCGCCTTCGAACGACATCGTGTCGAAGATGTCGAGATCACCGATCATGGGCGCTAGACCGGCCCGCATCCCTGCGTCGGCGTAGGCGCTCATGATGGCCTCCGAGTAGTCCTCGAAGTCCCACGGCGGAACCCAGCCGTGGTCGAGCACCGCAGTGCAGCCTGATTCGAGCATCTCCAGCGCACCGGCCATGGCCAGCGTGTAGCGGTCGTCGGCGGTGATGGGGATCTTCCCGAACACCGCCCACATGAGCCACAGGTCAAGCGGCAGGTTGGGGGTCGTTCCCCGGTCGAGGTTCTGGCCCGAGTGGGTGTGGGCGTTGATCAGGCCCGGCGTGGCCACCATGCCCTCCGCCTCCACCACTTGCGCCGACCCCGGGCGCAGCCCCGGGCCGACCTCGGTGATGGTGCCGTCGGTGGCTCGGATATCGGCTGTCCGCAGGGGCCCGCTGGGGTCGAGGATGGTCGCCCCCCGAACCAGCAGCTCGGAGGTGCTCATGGCTGCGGGTCCATCACAGGTAGTCGACGTTGGTGCCGAGCTGCACGTAGCGGCGGGGCGCCATCTCGGCGATCATGCGGGCGCCCAGCGCCTCGGCCTCGTCGAGGAGCTCGTCCTCGTCGATGGTGAGCAGCTGGCCCTCGTGCATCACCAGCTGCCCGGCCACGATGGTGGACTCGGCGTCGGTCCCGACCCCGTACCGCACCAGGGTGGCCACGGGATCCGTCGACGGGGTGAGCCGCACGTTGTTGGCGTCGATCACGCAGATGTCGGCCGCCTTGCCCGCCTCCAGCGACCCGATCTCGTCGTCCCACAGCAGCAGCCTGGCCGCGTCGATGGTGCCCATCTCGAAGGCGTCGTTGCAGGAGAACCCGTAGGGGTCGAACAGCGGCATGGCCGCCTGGTTGTGCATGATGTGAGCGATCCGCATCAGCTTCAGCAGGTCGTTGATGATGGTGTCGCAGCCCAGCCCGACGGTTATGCCCCGGGCCCGCATCAGCGGAACCCGGGTGACGGCCGACATGATGTCGGTGCACACCACCGGGGCGTGGGCCAGCTTGGCCCCGGCCTCGGCCATCAGGTCGATCTCGCGGTCGGTGGTGAGCATGGCGTGGATGGCCACCAGCCGCTCGGTCAGCGCGCCGATGGAGGCCAGGTGCTCGAGCGGACGATGGCCGAACAGCGACACGCTCAGCTCTATCTCCTCGCGGTCGCGGTTGATGTGGGTCATGATGCCGGTGCCCCACTCCTGGACTAGCTCGTCGGTGGCCAGGTAGCGCTCGTCCGAGCATGACGGCACGCCCAGGTTGTGGACCCAGGGCCGCAGCCGTCCCTCTCCCTTGGTGAACCACTTGGCGAAGAACTCCTTGGTGTAGTCCAGGTCGTCGGCCAGGGCGGCCGGGTCGTCGCGGTACCAGGACTTCCCGGTGATCTGCTCGTAGTTGCCGGCCAGCCGGGACTCCCGGTCCCACATGCCCCGGGCCAGGGCGCAGCGGATGCCGGTCTCCATCACCGTTTCGGCGATGGGCTCCTCGTGGGCCACGGTGCAGGTGGTCTCGGTCATGGTGGTGACGCCGGCCCGCAGCAGTTGGGCGAAGGCCACCCGGGCGCTGACCCGCACGTCGTCGGTGCTCTGGATGGCCTCGGCCGGGATGTAGATGCGGTAGATGTTGGGGAAGTCCTCCACCGTGCTCTCCCGGCACAGGGCCTGGGCGATGTGGTTGTGGCAGTCGATCAGACCGGGGATCACGTAGCGCCTAGCCCCGCCGATGCGTTGGGCGTCGGGGTGGCGGGCCCGTAGCTCGGCCGCGTCGCCCACGTCGACGATGCGGCCTCCAGCGATAGCCACTGCGCCGTCGCTGATGACCCGCCGCTCGGCGTCCATGGTCACCACCGTGCCCTCGACCAGCATCGAGACGGCCTCGGCCACCGCGCCGGTGCCTAGTGTTGCGGTCTGGCTATCTCCGTCCATGGCACTCCTCCGATCGACGTCGTGCCGTCGTTGCCAACATCTTCGCCGGTGTCGAGCACCTCGATGAACTTGGCCAGCTCGGACTCGTCGATCTGCAGCTTGTGCTCGGCGGCAGGGTAGGCCCCGCCCTCCACGTCGGCCCGGTACTCGTCATAGGCCGCCACCCGCTCAGAGTGGAGGCGCTCGTACTCGGCTTGGAAGTCGCGGTATTTCTTGGAGTGCCGCGGGTAGTGCCCGGTGTTCGTGCCCAGAATGTCCATGCTGAACAGGTACTGGGCGTCGCATCCGGCCCCGGACCCCATCGAGATCAAGAACAGCGACGAGCGCTGGGAGATGGCGGCCGCCACCGGCTCGGGCACGAGCTCGATCTCCGCCGCGAACGCCCCGGCGTCCTCCAAGGCTCGGGCCTGCCGCCACACTCTGAGGGCGCTCTCGGCCGTCTTTCCGGTTGCCCGGTACCCGCCGTACCAGGTCCGGTGGGTGGGGATGAACCCGATGTGGCCCACGACGGCCAGTCCCTCGGCGGCGAGCCGGGCCACGGTGTCGAGACCCGCCGCGCAGTACACCGCGTCGGCGCCGAGGCGGTACATGGCCATGCCCATGCGCAGGTACTCGTCGGTGGTGGCGTGAACCCCGTAGGCCAGCGCGGCGATGATGAAGGTGGTCGGCGCGGCCTCCCGGACCTCGCGGCTCATGGTCTCGTCCGGCAGGCACAGCATGTCGAGGCCGGCCTCCTCAACCGCCCGGACCTCCTCGAGGGACAGCACGAATATGTCGGTGAGCTGGCGCTGCCCCTTGCCCGCGATCAGGTCGGCGACGGTGGGCTTGACCCGTGACACGCCATGAAGACAATCACAAGACTTTGATAGGATCAAACACGCTTGATACGAGATCCCCTGGACGAAGCAGCGCTTCCACGGACTGGACTCCGCATCCGCCGCTTGGCGCTGGGGACCGCACCGCTGGCCTCGATCTTCTGGGGCAACGACTCCGACACTGCGGTGCTTACCGCGTCGCGGGCTCTCGAACTCGGCATCCGGTTCTTCGACACCGCGCCCTTCTACGGGCTGGGGGAGGCCGAGCGCCGCTTGGGGCGGGCATTGGCCGGTGCGGGTGGCGAGCGGCCGGCGATCGCCACCAAGGCCGGCCGGATACTGACTGATCGGCCCGACGGGTCGGTCGATGTTCATTTCGACTTCGGCTACGACGCCGCCCGGCAGTCCTTGGAGTCGAGTCTGGAGCGCCTGGGGGTGGACCGGGTCGACATCGTGCACATCCACGACCCCGACGACCACATCCACGAGGCGCTGGAGGGTACCTATCGGGCCCTGGTGGCACTGCGGGATGAGGGAGTGATCAGTGCGGTCTCGCTGGGCACCAACTCGGTGGGAACCGCGGCCGCCTTCCTGGAGCGGGCCGACCTCGACTGCATGCTGGTCGCGGGCCGCTACACGCTTCTCGACCGGTCCGCCGCCGACCTGATCGACGCGTGCGCCGAGAGGGGGGTCGCCTACCTGGCCGCGGGGGTGTTCAACAGCGGAGTGCTCGCCCGCCCCCGAGCCGGCTCCTGGTACGACTATGGCCCCGCCTCGGACGAGACGCTCGCCCGGGCGGCCGCCATCGACTCGGTCTGCCAGCGCCACGGCGTGACGCTGCGGGCGGCGGCCGTGAGCTTCCCGCTCACCAACCCCAGCGTCACCTCCGTCATCGTCGGGATGGCTACGCCGGCCGAGGTGGACGAGAATCTGGCCACGCTGCGCACACCGATGCCCGACGATCTGTGGTTGGAGCTGCAAGGAATGGAGTCACAAGAATGAGAATCGAGAGCGTGCGGGCCGTGCTGGCCGGCTACCGCAAGATCGACCCCGACATGGAGCGCAGCTTCGCGCTGGTGCGCGTCGAGACCGACGACGGGACCGTCGGCTGGGGCGAGGCGTCCACCAACTGGGGGCACTCGTATCCCACCGTGTTCCGGGCCGCGGTCGACGACGTGTGCGCCCGGCACCTCGAAGGACGCGACCCGCTGGCCATCCGCGACCGGGTGGCCGACCTGCGGGTGGCCCTCGACGGCTACCTCGGCTGGGAGGGCCTCACCAGCCAGACCGTCGGCGCGGTGGAGATCGCCCTGTGGGACATCCTCGGCAAGACCCTGGACGCGCCGGTGCACCGGCTGCTGGGCGGCAGTGCCTACGAGATCCCGCTGTACGGCACCGGCACCACCATGTTCGAGCAGAGTGCCCAGTGGCACGCCCACTACTTCGACCAGTGCATGGACCTGGGCTTCGCCGGAGTCAAGGTGCGGCTGGGCCGGACCATCGACGGCGACACCGAAGCGGTGGCCACCGTCCGCGAGCACATCGGCCCCGGCAAGCTGATGGGGGTCGACTCGTACTGGTTCCACGATCCTGACTCGGCCATCGAGCTGTGCCGCCGCATCGCCGGCTACGGCATCCACTTCTTCGAGGAGCCCGTGCCCCAGTACCAGGTCGAGGGCCTGGAGCGGCTCCAGCACAACTCGCCCATACGGGTGGCGGTGGGGGAGCGGGTGTACTCGCCCCGCATGTACGCCGAGTTGGCCCGGCGCGACGCGGCCCGGGTCTTCGAGCCCGACGCCAGCCTGACCGGCGGGATCCTGAGCTGCATGGAGATCGCCGACCTCGCGGCCCGGTCCTCGATCGAGGTCATCCCCCACGTGGGCGGACCGACGGTGGTGGGGCTGGCCGCCAACCTGCACTGGGCCACCGCGGCCAGGGTGCGGCTCTGTGAGTACGACATCGACCCCCACCAGCCGATGATCACCGACATCGGCCACAACCCGGGCCTCGCGCTCACCGATCTCGGCGGGGGGCACATCACCGCTCCCACCGGCCCCGGCCTCGGTGTGGACGTTGACGAGGAGAAGCTGGCCGCCCACCCCTACCGCGAGGGCGACACCTACGCCGAGTTGTTCCCCGAGCACGAGTCGGGCCGCACGGCCGCCGGCAGCGGACCGGCTGACGCCTCCGGCGCCTGACCGGTCAGGCGACAAGTACCCTCCCGCCGATGGCCGCCAGCGCACAGCCCCAGCCCCAGCCTCACCGGGATCACGACACCCGGGCGCTGGAGGAGTTGGGCCAGGCGGTACGCAGCCGCCGCAACCAGCTCGGTCTCACGCTGAGCCAGGTGGCCGACCGGGCCGGCCTGTCGGTGCCCTTCCTGAGTCAGGTCGAGACCAGCTTCGCGGCTCCCAGCCTGACCTCGCTGTTCGCCATCGCCAGGGTTCTGGAGACGACCCCAGAGCGGCTGCTGGCCGGCCCGGTGTCGGCCGACGTGGTGGTCACCCACGGCGACGAGGGCCAGCGCTACGACATCACCGACGCGCCCCAGACCGCGTTCCGCCGCCAGCTCAGCGGCCTGGAGGAGCCTTTCAGCGCGGCCGAGTACGTGGTGGATCCCGGCTCGCAGCTCGGTGGGTTCTTCGCCTCGGAGGGCCGCGAGATGATCCATGTCACCCAGGGGATGCTGGCAGTGGACCTCGACGACGGCGACGGCGGCATCGTCACCCACCGCCTGGCCGCGGGCGACACGATGATCTACTCCACCGCCACCCGCCACCGCTGGCACCACCTCGGATCGGAGACCACCCGGTTCGTGCACGTCTCCGCCCCCGGCTAGCCGGGAGCGGCACGGTCGCCGCCCGGCTCAGGGCTTGATGAGGGGGAAGACCTCTCCGGCTACCAGATCGCCGGTGCTCAGGCCGTGGGGGAGCATCTTCCAGAACACCGCAGCCTGCTCGCCGACGTCCAGGTAGCGGGTGTCGGGGTGTGCGTAGCGGGTCGACAGCCGCCTGAAGGGCCGGTCGGCCACCTCGCGGATGCCGGTGGAGTGCAGCATCCGGGAGTCGATGGCCACCGCGTCGCCGGCCTGGAGATCCCAGGTGGTGACCGGGAACCGGTCGGGGTCGGCGTCGACGTCGGGCACCGGCTCCAGTTCGGAGTCACCGCCGATGGTTGAGATCGACGACGAGAACTCGATCGGCGCGTAGGTGATGCCGGTGGCGTGGGAGCCTTCCACCACCCGCAAGGCGGCGTCGGCGGTCACGTCGTCGAGGGTCACCCAGATGGTGACGAAGGGCCGGTCGAGGTTGTAGTAGGGGTGGTCCTGGTGCCAGGGGCTGCGCGAGATCGCGCCGGGCTCCGAGCAGAACCACTGGTCCTCGACCAGAACTGCGGCCTCGGCTCCGCACAGCTCAGCGCCCAGCGCGGGCAGACTTGATTCGTGGGTCGCCTCCGCGATGTCACCGTCGTCGAACCAGCGGAACAGGTCGCTGTCCACCTTGAGCTCGCCCGGCGGCGACAGCACCCCGTAGAACTGGCTGGGGCTGGCCTGGCAGCGTTCGATGGCGGCGTGCAGCCGCTGGCACCAGCGGTCGTCCAGCAGCCCGGGAATCACCACCGCGCCCCGCTCGCCGAATGCGGTTCGGCGCTCAGCGCCCGGCTCGATGCGCAGCTCAGAGGGCACGGGTCTTGGCCGGTGTGGTCATCAACTCGGCGTAGTGGGCGAGATAGCGGCGCTGCGGTGCCTCGGAGGTGATCGGTCCGTAGACGGAGCCGTCGGCAGTGCTGTCGTCGGGCAGACCGCGACTCATGTCGATCCACTCCATCTCCGGGATGGACAGGCCCCGCTGGACCCGCTCGAACATGTCGAGGTCGTCGGGGGTGCCGAAGTTGACGAAGTCCTCGTCGACCCGCAGGCGCAGCAGGTTGATCTCCGGCGGCGCACCCGGCGCGGAGGTGAGCCACAGCTGCAGCCTGGTCCGGTCCACGGCCACGGGCTCGACCACCAGCAGCTGGTTGCCCACGAAGATCAGGTTCGGGAACAGCGAGAGGTTGAGCATGCTGCCGGTGGCCAGGTCGAGCAGTTCGGCGGCGCCTGCGTCGGCCAGCGTCGACTCCAACGGCTCGCGGAAGGGCACGTCGCGCATCGTGGCCCACGGTCCCTGGGGGATGCCCGGGCGCTGGTCCACCACCATGTGGCCGTTGCGCAGCGCCTTGGACACCATCGGGGTGGAACCCGGGTCGCGGGCCAGCACCGTCTCGACATCAACGGTCTCGCCCAGGGTGTTGTAGGAGTGGTGGGCGAACGTGGCGTGCAGGCCGTCGGCCGCGTTGTCCCACGACAGCTTCCAGTTGCCGGCGAACTCTAGGAGCTGGGGGGATCCCATCACCGCTATCTCGCCGCCGGGGTGGCGGTCGATGATGGTGTCGAGCGCCTCGCGGGCCTCGCCCAGCCAGCAGTCCAGCGGCTCGGGGTCGGCGTTGAGGGTGGCGAACACGAACCCCCGGTAACTAGCGGCCTCGAGCCGGCCCAGCGAGAGCGTCGAGTAGTCCTGCGCCGGGTGGTCGGCGGGGAACGGGATGGCCACCAACCGGCCGTCGGGCGAGTAAGTCCAGCCGTGGTAGGGGCACACGAAGCGCTTGGCGCAGCCTCGCTCCTCACCGGCAACCACGGTCCCCCGGTGTGCGCACCGGTTCAGCAGCACGTTGATCCCGCCGTCGCGCCCACGGGTCATCAGCACCGGCCGAAGACCGAGCGTGGTGGTGCGGTAGTCGCCGGGCTCGGGTATCTCGCTCTCGTGGCCTACGTAGCACCATGACGCGGCGAACACCCGGGTCATCTCCAGACCGAAGATCTGCGGGTCGGTGTAGAGGCGGCGGTGGACCCGGTGGGGCTGGACCAGCTGTTCGAAGTCGATGGTCGGCGGATCGAAGTCGGCGGGCACGACAACACCCCTACAGGAGGAAGCTCGGATTGCGGACGCCGGTACCCAGCGCGGGCACGACGAGGATCTTGGTGCGGCGCCGGAGACCGTCGCCGACGAGTTCGTGGATCTGGCAGCCGGCCAGCTGCTGGCGGCGGCCGTGGCGGTGCTCGTCGATCAGCAGGGTGGACCTGGTCACCAGGCCTCCCGGCGCAGGCCAGGCCTCCACGCCGCCGACGATGCGGACGGTGCGCGACGGCGGCTGCTGGCCCCAGGCCGACGGGTCGCGGCGCCACTCGACCCGCTCCGCCAGACGTCGCCGGTCGTCCAGCAGCAGGGACTGGTCGGTGCCGGGGTGAGCGGGCGAAGAGAGCGGCACCCAGAGCACGGCGTCGTCGGTCCAGCCGCAGAGCCAGTCCTCGAAGCGCCCGGCATCCAGTAGCCGGGCCTCGTGCAGCAGCGCGGCGGAGGCCGGACCCCACAGTTCCGGGTCGGCCGGCGGGCGGTTGTCCATTCCTGCCAGCAGCTCGCCCAGCTCGTCGTAGCGGGCCAGCACCGCGGCCTGATCGCTCGACGCCTCCGGGCTGGGCCCCTCAGGCGGGATCGCGGCGGCGACGGTCATCGTGAGATTCCCGAAGCCATGCGCTCGAGGGTACGAAGCTCGAACGCGGCCACCAGCCAGTAGCCGATCACGGCCACGATCGTCAGCACTGCCACCGACACCCACAGGATCTTGAAGTCGTTGCGGGTGAAGGCGGTGACCATCACCGCCCCGATCCCGTCGCCGGTGGCCAGCCACTCGGCCACGGTGGCGCCCAGCAGAGAGGTGGGCACGGCGATGCGGGCCGAGGCCAGCAGAGCCGGCACCGATGTCGGCAGGTAGGCGTTGCGCACGTTGGCCGTGGACGAGGCGTCGTAGGACCTGAGCACGTCGAGGATCCCCTCCGGTGTGCGGGTCATGGCCGTGTAGCAGTTGACCAGCGTCGGGAAGAATGACATCACGGCCACGATGGCGGTGGTGGTCAGGAGGCCCCGCCCGACGAACAGGATGATCACCGGCGTGGTGACGATGATCGGAATCGACCGCAGCGCCACCGCGATCGGCATCAAGGCGCGCTCGAGCCACGGGACCAGGATGAACACGAGGGCACTCGCCAGCGCGCCGACGAGACCGACCACATAGCCCAGCGAGGTCGTCCACAGCGTGGTGCCGAGCGCTCCGAAGATGATCGAGCGGGTCTCGGGCGCCTCCGATACCGAGAACAGCTCGGCCCACACATCGACGGGCGTCTTGGCGAAGAACGGCTCGATCCCGAACACCCACAGGAACGCGTACCAGAAGACGAACACCACGGCGATGGGCGCCAGCAGCCCCGCCAGCCGGTTGAGCAGGCCCGGCTCAGCGTGGGGCACGGGCACTGCGCCCACATCCAATGCGGGCGACCAGGGGCACAGGTACCGGCCCAGCGCTCCGATAGCCAGGTACCCGCCGGTGGCCACGATGGTGGCCATCACCGCGATCACCCAGATCCGGTCGGTCTGCAGGGCTCCGAGGGCCCTTACGGTGAGGATCCCCAAGCCGCGGTGAGCGCCGGTGAACTCGCCCACCACCGCGCCCAGGAAGGCGGCCGGCGCGGCGATCTGAAGGCCGGCGAACAGCGCCGGGACCGACGCCCGGACCCTGACGCTGCGGAAGGCGGTCAGCCGCCCCCTGCCGTAGGAGCGGACGACGTCGAGGGCGCTTCCAGGAGCCAGGTCGAAGCCCAGCAGCGCGGCCACGTAGGTGGTGAACACAACAGCCAGCGCCGACAGCGCAATAGGGGTGGCGTTGCCCGGTCCGGTGATCAGCCGCAGGATCGGGGCTATCGCGATGAACGGCAGACAGAAGACGGTCAGCACCACTGCGCCGATGCTGCGCCGCAGCCACGGCAGCAGCGTCGAGGCTACGGCCAGGGCCATGGCGGCCAGGTTCCCCCACAGGAACCCCCAGGCCGCCGTCTTGGTCGAGTGCCACAGATTGCGCAGATAGAGGCCGCGGAACTCGAAGAACTCGACCACCACCGCGGTGGGCGGCGACAGCCGGTACGAGCCCGCGTAGACGGTGCGGGCCAGCAACTCCCACAGCAGCAGCACTGCGATCCCGACCGCCGAACTCAGCACCCGCGGCGGTACCCGGTCGAGCCGGCTGCCGCCCGCCGGGCGCGCCGGCGCGGTGGCCGCGGTCTCGGCGGTGGCGCTCAACTGGGGTCCGTGTCGAGTTGCACGACCTGTCCCTCGGAGCGGTGCAGGCTGGCCGAGACCGCCTCCACCTCGGCGTGGAACCGGTCGGTGAGCAGCAGCTCGCGGGTGCGGGGCCGCTCGAAGCCGATGGTGTGGCGGGCCACCACGCTGCCCGGCCGGGGCGACATGACCAGCACTTCGTCGGCCACGTACACCGCCTCTGGGATGGAGTGGGTTACCAGGATGGTGGTGGTGCCCCGGGCCGTCCAGATCCGCTGGAGCTCGTCGTTGAGCTGCTGGCGGGTGAGGGCGTCGAGGGCGCCGAAGGGCTCGTCGAGCAGGAGCAGGTCCGGCTTGGTGACCAGCGAACGGGCGATGGCCACCCGTTGGCGCATGCCTCCCGACAGCTGCGAGGGGCGGGCCTTCTCGAATCCCTGCAAGCCGACGAGTTCGACCAGTTCGTCGACTGCCTTGGTGTCGTGGCGCCGGCCCACCAGCTCCAGCGCCAGCCGGATGTTGGTCGTGACCGTCCGCCACGGCAGCAGCGAAGGATCCTGGAAGGCGACGCCGATGCGCTGGCCCCGCCTCATCTCGTCGGGGGACGAGCCGTCCATGTCGATGGTCCCCTCGTCGGGCGTGTCCAGACCGGCCACGAGCCGCAGCGCGGTGGACTTGCCGCAGCCCGACGGCCCGATCAGCGCGATGAAGCCGCCCGCGGGCACGTGCATGTCGAACCCGCTCAGCGCGGTCACCTCGTCGCCGGCGAGGGCGAAGGTGCGACCGACCCCGACGACGTCTACCGGCGCTCCCCGCCGGGCCATCACCCGCGGTGTCTAGCGACTGCTATGGATTCCCGTCGCTAGAGCACCGGACCGCCGGCGTAGATCTCCTCCAGCAGCGACCGGTCCCAGAAGTCCTCGGTCACGTTCACGCCGAGCGCCTTGAGGACCCGGATGTTGTCGGCGACCGACTGGTCGGTCCACCACAGGAAGCCGCTGGCGTCGGTCACGTCGCTGAACATGAGCTTGACGAACTCGTGGGCCTTGACCGTCTCGGTCTCCAGGTCCATGCCGGCGTCGGGGAACCGGTCGACGGTCACCTGAGCGGACGTGTCCGGGTCGGCCTTGTGGTCCTGCCAGCCCAGGATCTCGCCCCTCAACAGCGCGAGCACGTCGTCGCGGCGGTTCGCCAGCGTGTCCTCGGTGACGATGTAGGTCTGGCTGTGCACCGCGTAGCCGAAGTCGGCGAACAGCATGGTGGTGTTGTCGATGCCGGCCACGGTCATGGCGACGGGCAGGTCGACCAGCCAGCACAGCAGGGAGTCCACCTCGCCGTTGACGAGCGGAGCCGGGTCGTAGTCGGCCTGGATGACCTCGATGGCGTTGACATCGACACCGTTCAGCGACGACAGCAACTCGAGGTCGAGCTGGTTGTTGAAGGCCATGCCAAGCCTGCGGCCCTCCAGGTCCTTGGGCTCGTTGATCGGGTTGCTGGTCAGCGAGGCGATCACGAACGGATTGCGCTGCATGGCCACGCCCACGATCTTGATGGGCGCGCCGTCGGCCTTCGCCTGGCCGGCGAAGTTGGCGGCCGATATGCCCATGATGGACTGGCCTGCGATGACCGAGGTGTCGGGAGACACGCCCGGTCCACCCGGCACCAGCGTCACGTCGAGGCCCTGGCCCGCGTAGTGCCCGTTGGCGTCGGCGAGGTAGGAGCCGCCGAACTGCACCGAGTCGAACCAGCTCAGATGGAAGTTCACCGGCGTGAGCGGTGCTGCGGGCGGCGGCTCGGTGGAGCCCGAGCACGCGGTGATCAAGCTGCTGCCCCCCAGCAGAAGCCCGGCACCGGCGGCGGTGCCTCCCAGGAATGTGCGTCTGGAGAATTGGTTGGCGGTCATGGGTCCCCCTGTTCAGACAGCCATCGACGGTGAGCCGGCAACGGCTGAGGTGCTACTTTGATCACATCAAAGTAGCACGCGCCGGATGGCCGCGCCCAAACAAGATGCCGCGACCCGCGACGGGCAAGAAGTAGGCCTGGAAGCGCCTAGTCGGCGGACGCGGCGCTGACCAGTATGCGTGAGGTGGCGTAGTCGCTCAGGCCGACGGGGCCGCCCTCGACATCGAGCGTGAACGTGCCGTCGGGGGAGCGGGCCGTGACCGTTCCCGTAGATCCCGGCGTCACTCTGGCCTCCTCCAGGAATTCGAGCATCCCCGGTTGGAACTCCAGTTCCTCGGGAATGCGCTGCACGGTGAACTCCCGGCCCACGTCAAGCGTGTCGAGGGTCACCATGTCGGGCGCCTCGTAGCCGGAGCCGGGGATGGGGTTGCCGTGGGGGCAGGTCGTGGGCTGCTCGAGCACCCGGGTCATGGCCTTCTCCACCGCGGGGGAGATGATGTGCTCCCACTTCCCTGCCTCCTGGTGGGCCTCGGCCCACGAGAGCCCCAGGATTTCGGTGAGGAAGCACTCGGCCAGGCGATGGCGGCGCACCACCGTCTCGGCCAGGGAGTGGCCCTTCGGGGTGAGCGTGATGGTGCCGCGGCCCTCCTCGACGAGGCCCTCGGCTTGCATCCGCCGGATCATCTCAGAGACCGCGGGGCGTGAGATATTCAGGCGGTCGGCGATGCGGGCCTGGATCACGTCCAGATCGTCCTCAGCCAGCTCGAAGATCGTCTCGCAGTACTCCTCGAAGGCCGGATGCCATTCGGGCGACTCGTACGGCGTCGTGTCGATCGGCGTAGAGGTCATGGCACAACCATATTCGGCGGTGAGGCCGCTCGCGGGCTACTCGCCGTCTAGCTCCGAGATGACTGCGGCGAAGGCGGCCAAGTCGCTGTCGCCCTGCAGCACCATGTAGCTGAAGCCCCAGCGATCGCGGCGGCGGCGCAGGGTGTCGGCAATCTCGGTCGGCGATCCGATCAGCAGCATCGGGACGTCGGCCACCGTCTCGGCGGGCATTCCGAACATCTCCGCGGTCGCTTCGACGACTTCGGTGGTGGCCCGGCCGCCCTCCGTGATCTGCGTCGAGGCGACCAGCAGGTTGAGCTCCAGCTGGTCGAAGCGGTCGCCGGCCGCGTCGCGCACCCACTGGAGTTTGGCGTCGAAGCGGTCGGGCGTGACGTCGTAGATGGCGTCGAGCCCGATCTCGCCCGAGCGCAGGTTGGCGTTCACGCCCACGATGTCGGCATGGCGGGCCGCCAGGGTCAGCATCCGCCGGCCACCCCCTCCGATCACCACCGGCACCGGTGACTGCACCGGCTTGGGCAGTCCCTCGAGGCCGCGGATGGTGTAGTGCTCGCCCTCGAAGGTGACCGGACCGTCCGCCAGTAGGCCCTTGATGATCTGGAGCGACTCGACCATGCGATCGATGCGGACTCCCGGCGGGTCGTACTCCAGTCCGGCCTCGTCGTAGTCGACCCGCTTCCAGCCGGCACCGAGGCCGAGGTCCATCCGGCCGCCGGACAGGATGTCGAGGGTGGCCACCTCCTTGGCCACCATCACTGGGTGGCGGTAGTCGTTGCCGTACACGAGGGCGCTGAGGCGCAGCGCGGTGGTGGCCGCGGCCGCGGCGGCCAGCGCCGGTCCGACCGCGTACTGGTCGTCGAAGTGGTCGGGCACGACCAGAGTGGAGAAGCCCAGCTCCTCGAGCCTCTGCGCCGACTGCGCCCAGGTCAGCTCGGGCAGCGGCGTCTTCATCTCAACGCCGAAGCGGAATGGATGCGTCATGGGGCTCACTGTACGGCGCGCCTCGGCCGCAGCCGCGGGTGTCGCAGGGGGTGGGTACGGTTGCGGCGTGGTCGCCGAACCGCTTGTTGACCCGTTGGCTGCCTTCTCTGAGCCGACCCGGGCCTGGTTCTCGTCGGCCTTCTCGGAGCCGACCCCGCCCCAGGTGGAGGGCTGGCCGGCCATCGCGGCCGGCGACCACACGCTGGTTTGCGCCCCCACCGGCACCGGCAAGACCCTGGCCGCCTTCCTGTGGGCCATCGACAGGCTCATGGCGCAGGGCCAGGCCGCGTCCGGCTCCGGCACCCGGGTGCTGTACGTGTCGCCCCTCCGGGCGCTGGCGGTGGATGTGGAGAAGAACCTCCGGGCCCCGCTGCACGGCATCCAACTGGCTGCGGAGCGCCTCGGCACGACGGTGCACGTGCCGACGGTGGGGGTGCGCACCGGAGACACCTCCGCCGACGAGCGCCGGCGACTGGTGCGGCATCCCCCGAACATCCTGATCACTACCCCCGAGTCGCTGTTCCTGATGCTCACCAGCCAGGCCCGCCAGACCCTTACCGGGGTGCAGCATGTGATCGTCGACGAGATCCACGCGGTGGCGGCCAGCAAGCGGGGCACCCACCTGATGGTGTCGCTGGAGCGCCTGGAGGAGCTGTGCGAGCGCTCGCCCCAGCGCATCGCCCTGTCCGCGACCCAGCGTCCCCTCGACGAGATCGCTCGCTTCCTCGGAGGTCTCGACGCCGACCCCGACGGGTCGCCGGTCCCCCGGCCGGTCACCGTGGTGGACTCCGGCGCCCGTAAGGAGCTCGATGTCGAGGTGGTCGTCCCGGTGGCCGACATGGCTTCGCTGGGCGAGACGGTGGAACAGCCGGCGTCGGCCGGCGCGGCGGCCGGGCCGCTGCGGCGCAGCATCTGGCCAGCCATCCATCCCCGCCTGCTGGAGCTGGTGCAGTCCCACCGATCCACGCTGATCTTCGCCAACGCCCGGCGGCTGGCCGAGCGGCTCGCGGCCCGGCTCAACGAGTTGCATCTAGAGGCCGAGGACCGGGCGGCTGAGCAGCCCACCCCCGGGGGCGGCCCCGGCAACGGCGGGCCCGTGCATGTGGGCGAGTCGATCGAGAGCCTGCTGCGGGCTCCGCCGCCGGTTGCGCTGGGTGACGAGCAGGCCGGAGCTGGCGCGGCCGAGGGGTTCGAGCTGGTCAAGGCCCACCACGGCTCGATCTCGCGGCAGCGCCGCCTGCTGATCGAGGACGAGCTCAAGCGGGGCGAGCTGCGGGGGCTGGTGGCCACCTCCACCCTCGAGCTCGGCATCGACATGGGCGCGGTCGACCTGGTGGTGCAGGTGGCCTCGCCGGGATCGGTGGCCTCCGGTCTGCAGCGCATCGGCCGGGCCGGCCACCGGGTGGGTGAGCCCAGCCGGGGCCGGATCTTCCCCAAGCACCGGGCCGACCTGCTGGAGGCGGCCGCGGTGGTGGAGCGCATGCACCAGGGCGAGGTGGAGCACACCCGCTACCTGCGTAACCCCCTGGACGTGGCCGCTCAGCAGATCGTGGCCATGTGCGCCATGGACGACTGGACCGTCGAGCGGCTGGCGGGCGTGCTGCGACGCTGCGCCGCCTTCGCCGAGCTGTCCGACGACGTGCTGCACAGCGTGCTGGAACTGCTGTCGGGCACCTATCCGGCCGAGGAATTCTCCGAGCTGAGGCCCCGCGTCGTGTGGGACCGGGCCGCCGGCGTGCTGCGGGGCCGGGCCGGAGCGCAGCGGCTGGCCGTCACCAACTCGGGAACCATCCCCGACCGGGGCCTGTTCGGCGTGTTCCTACCCGACGGCACCCGGGTGGGAGAGCTCGACGAGGAGATGGTCTACGAGAGCCGGGTGGGCGAGACGTTCCTGCTGGGCGCCACCACTTGGCGCATCGTCGAGATCACCTTCGAGCGGGTGGTGGTGACGCCCGCTCCCGGCGAGCTGGGCAAGATGCCGTTCTGGCACGGCGACGGGCCTGGCCGTCCCATCGAGCTGGGCCGGGCCGTGGGAAGCCTGGTGAGGGAGCTGCGCTCGGGCGGCAAAGAAGCGGCCGAGGCCCGCCTGCAGCAGCGCTGCGGCCTCGACGAGAGCGCGGCCGGCAACCTGCTCGCCTACCTCGAGGACCAGGCCGAGGCCACGGGGGCGGTTCCCGACGACCGCACGGTGGTGGTGGAGCGCTTCCGCGACGAGATCGGGGACTGGCGGGTGTGCGTGCTCACCCCGTTCGGCGCCCAGGTCCACGCGCCCTGGGGGGTCGCGCTGCAGGCCCGCCTGCGGGAGGCCTGGGGCACCGAGGTGGACTTGATGTGGGGCGACGACGGGATCGTCATGCGCCTGCCGGAGGCCATCGACGAACTGGTGGTGGACGACCTCCTGTTCGATCCCGACGAGGTACGGGACCTGGTGGTGGCCCGCCTGCCCGAGACCTCGATGTTCGCGTCCCGGTTCAGGGAGTGCGCGGCCCGGGCATTGCTGCTGCCCCGGCGCCGGCCCGACCAACGCACGCCGCTGTGGCAGCAGCGCCAGCGGGCCGCCGACCTGCTGTCGGTGGCGGCCAAGTACCCGTCGTTCCCGGTCCTTCTCGAGACCACACGCGAGTGCCTCAACGACGTGTTCGACCTGCCTGCGCTGGTGGAGCTCATGGCCGACCTGGGCAACCGCCGGGTCCGGGTGGTCGCGGTGGACACCGCCCAGGCGTCGCCCTTCGCCCAGTCGCTGCTGTTCTCGTGGATCGCGGTCTACATGTACGAGGGCGACGCACCCCTGGCCGAGCGGCGAGCCGCCGCATTGGCCCTCGATCGTGATCTGCTGCGCGACCTGCTCGGGGCCGAGGAGTTGCGGGAACTGCTCGATGCCGGGGAGATCGCCGATCTCGAGTTGGAGTTGCAACGGCTGGTTGCCGGGAGCCAGGCCCGGGACGCAGACGAAGCCCACGACCTGTTGCGGGTGCTGGGGCCGCTCACGCTCGACGAACTGGTGGCCCGGACCGTTCCCTCGGCGGGGTCGGACGCCGAGCGGGTCTCAGAATGGGTACGCGCCCTGGTGGAGCAGCGTCGCGCCATCGAAGTGCGCCTGGCCGGGCGCGACGTGGTGGCCGACGCGGCCGACGCGGCCCGACTACGTGACGCGGTCGGTGCCGCCTTGCCGGTAGGCCTGCCTGCGTCCGCCACCGAGCCGGTGGACGACCCCCTCGGCGATCTTTGCGTCCGCTACGCCCGCACCCATGGCCCGTTCCTGGCCCGCGAAGTCGCTGGTTGGCTGGGAATGGGCGTACAGCCGGTGGCGGCCCGGCTGGGGTCGCTGGTGGCCGAGGGCCGCCTGCTGCGGGGCGAGTTCCGGCCGGGCGGGGCCGACCGGGAGTTCTGCGACGCCGAGGTGCTGCGGCGCATCCGTCGCCGCTGCCTGGCCGCCCTGCGCCAGGAGGTCGAGCCGGTGCCGCCCGAGGCGTTGGCCCGGTTCCTGCCCCAGTGGCAGGGGGTCGGCGGCCGGCGGCGGGGGGTGGACGCCCTCGCCGACGTGGTGGCGCAGGTGCAGGGAGCGCCCGTGGCCGCGTCGGTCCTGGAGGCCGACGTGCTGGCCGGCCGGATGGCCGGCTACAAGCCGGCGGAGCTCGACCAGCTCTGCACCTCCGGCGAGATTGTGTGGGTGGGCGCGGGCGCGCTGGGTGCCACCGACGGCAGGGTGCGCCTGGCGTTTCGTGATCAGGCCGCCCTGCTGGTTCCCGCCGCCGAATCCTGTGAGGGAGCGGTCCACGATGCGCTGCGAGACCGGTTGAGGGATGGGGGAGCGTCGTTCTGGCCGGACCTGGTGGCCGCCGCGCAGACGGCGTCGTTGCCCTACGACACCGAGACGGTGCTGGCCGCGCTGTGGGATCTGGTGTGGGCGGGCGAGGTGACCAACGACTCTCTCGCACCGCTGCGGGCCCGCATCGCCGGCCACCGGTCGGGTGGACCGCGCCGCCAGCCGTCTCGGGCAGGGCGCACCACGCCTCGGGCCGGACGGTCCAGGCGGGGCCGTCTCCGGCTCGGTGGTCTCAGCGCGACGGGGCCGCCGTCGGCCGCGGGGCGGTGGTCGCTGGTCGAGCCGCTGCTCAGCCCCCAGCCCGCGCCCACGGAATCGGCTCTGGCCCGAGCCCATCAGCTTCTCGACCGCTATGGCGTGGTCACCCGGGAGACCGCCCTGGGTGAGGGACAAGAGGGCGGCTTCGCAGGCGTCTACCCGGTGCTCAAGGCTCTGGAGGAGCGGGGCGAGGCCCGCCGGGGCTACTTCGTGGCCGGGCTGGGCGCGGCACAGTTCGCCCTGCCCGGCGCCGTCGACCGCCTGCGGGGAACCCGCACGCCGGAGCCCGATGCACCGCCGGTGGTGCTGGCCGCCACCGACCCGGCTCAGCCCTACGGCGCGGCGCTGGCCTGGCCCGACTCGCCGGGCAGGCCCGCCCGCACCGCCGGGGCCCATGTGGTGCTGGCCGACGGGCTGCCGCTGGTCGTGCTCGAACGGGGCGGCCGGTCGCTGGCCACCTTCGAGGGCGCCGAGTCGAACGACGCCTGGATCGAGGCGATCATCGGACTGGTCAAGGACGGACGCCTCCGCAAGCTGGAGATCGGCAAGGTCGATGGCACCGCGGTCAGGGAGACCCCGTGGGCAGCCCGCCTGGAGGCGACCGGCTTCACGTCCGCCTACAAGGGGATGCTCTACCGCACCTGAACGGCCGGTCCCGGTGCTTACGCTGGCGAGCGCCCGGTGGGGATCGAGTGTCAAGGAGAAGCACCATGAAATTGCCGCCTGCAGGAGCGGTGCACGACGAGCGGGAGATCGAAGCGGTCGCCGCGGTGATGCGGGACAACCCGAAGCTCGAGATCGGCGAGGCGACCCTCACCCTGGAGCAGCGGGTGGCGACCAAGCTGTCCAAGCGGTTCGGGCTCATGGTCAACTCGGGCTCGTCGGCCCTGCGCATCGCCATCGACCTCCTCGGCCTGGAGCCCGGCGACGAGATCATCACCTCCCCGCTGACGTTCTCCACCGATGTCGCGCCCATGGTCCAGTCCGGGCTGGTGCCGGTGTTCGCCGACATCACCGCGGACACCTATCAGATCGACGTCGAAGCAGTGAAGGACATGATCGGTCCCCGTACCAGGGCAATCCTGGTGCCCAACCTGTGCGGCAACTGCCCCGACTGGGACCGGCTGCGGGCGGTGGCCGACGCCCACGGCCTGGCGCTGGTGGAGGACTCCTGCGACGTGCTCGACAGCTACCAGCGGGGTCGCCGCACCGGCGAGCGGAGCCACATCGGCGTCACCAGCTTCGCCCGCTCCCACGCCATGACCGCGGGCGGGACCGGCGGGCTGGTCGGCATCGACGACCCCGACCAGTACGACTTGGCCCTGTCGCTTCGCCGGTGGGGACGCCGCAGCGAGTCGTACCTGTTCGGGTCGAGGAAGGGCAGCACCGACCGGTTCTCGGCCCTGGCCGACGGCACGCCCTACGACCTGGTGTTCGTGTTCGACTCCATCGGTTACAACTTCGAGCCCAACGAACTGAGCTCGGCCTACGGGCTGGTGCAGCTCGACAAGCTCGAGGAGTTCAACTCCCGCCGCCGGGCCAACTGGCGCCGCCTCGACGACTTCATGGCCGACCGCCCGGGAGTCACACCCGGTCGCACCACGCCGGAGACTGACACCACCTGGATGCGCTTCTGCTTCGAGATCGGCCCCGACGCACCGTTCGACCGCGCCCAGGCCCAAGAGTTTCTTGCCGAGACGGGAGTGTCCACCCGCATGGTGTGGACCGGCAACATCCTGCGCCAGCCCGGCTTCGCGGCCATTGAGCACCGAGCCCCGGTCGGCGGCCTGCCCAACTGCGACCGGGTGATGGACCGCTCGCTGTCGCTGCCCATCCACCACGGCCTCGGTCCCGAGCACATGGACTACATCTGCGAGCAGCTAGAAGCCCTGTTCGACCGCCACGGGTAGGCGCCTTGCCCTATTCGTGGGCTATGGCGTCGAGGATGTTCATGCGACCGGCGCGCACCGCGGGCAGGATGGCGGCCAGCAGCCCCGCCACCGCCGAGATCACCACGAAGACCACCAGATCCAGCCACGGCACGGCGACCACCTGCACGAACGACTCCGGCAGCGCCAGCGTGGTCGCCACTCCGAACACGGTGCCGACCGTCACCCCGAGCAGCCCCCCGAAGACGGCCACGATGAGAGCCTCCCAGTAGATCGAGCGCCGCAGCTGCTTGCGGGTCATGCCCACCGAGCGCAGCAGGCCGATCTCGTGGATGCGCTCGAACACGGACAGGCTCAACGTGTTGATGATGCCGATCAGCGCGATGACGAACGACAGTCCGATGAGCAGCTGAATAATCCTGATGATCGCGCTGAGCTGGGACTCCTGGGTCTGGCGGAACTCGGCCTGGTTCTCGACTTTCACGGTGGGATAGCGCTCGAGGACGCCCTCGACGGCAGCCCGGCTGCGCTCTTGCAAGGCGGCCTGTTCGGCTTCCCCAGCGGCGTCCGACAAGCCAGCGATCCGGGCGCTGGCGAAGGCGAGCTCGTTGCGGTTGAAGTGGCGGTCCCATAGGGCACCGTCGATCAGCCAGTTGCCGTAGATGGCGGCGTCCTCGTAGATGGCCACCACGGTGAGGGTCTCGGTTTGGTTGTCGGGAAAGGTGGCCTCGATGGTGTCGCCCACGCCGACGCCCAGGCTCAAGGCCGAGTCGCTGTGCAAGGCCAGAGACGTGAGGGGATCCCCAGTGGCCATGTTGCCCGAGATCACCTGGCCGTCGAAGTGGTCGTCGGCTAGGGCCAGATCGGCGGCCACGATGTCTCGCGGCTCGCCGTCAACGCTCAACCCGCTGAACGAGAACTGAACCCGCATCACGCTCTCGATCTCGTCCAGCGCCTCAATTTCGTCGGCAACCTGGGCCGGGAACCCGGGTGGGGGACCGAAGCCGGTGACCGGTGACTGGATGAAGTAATCGGCCTCGACAGCGTTGTCGAGGATGTTGACGAAGGTCTTCTTCATGGACTCGCCCACTACCGCGGCCAGACCTATGAGGGCGAGGCCGATCAGGAGGGCCCCCGCGGTCGAAGCAGTGCGTCGCGGGTTCCGGGACGCGTTGTCGCGGCCCAGACGGCCCGGCAACCCGAACAGCGCCTGAACGGGACGGCCTAGCATGGATGAGACCGGCCCGGCGAAGGCCGGACTTACGGTGTTGATCCCCACGAAGGCGAGTACAGCGCCGATTCCCAATAGGACGAACGTCGGGGTGGGGTCCAGCCCGGCCGTCATGCCTGCAGCCAGGGCGACGACGCCGGCCGCGAAGACCGTCCCGCCCGCGATCAGGCGACGTCGCAAGCTGGTCGCGTCCAACTGGAAGTCGTGGCTCAGAGCGGCCACCGGGGAGATTCGCCGGGCACTGACCGCGGGCGCGATCGACGAGACCATCGTCACCCCCAGACCCACGAGCATCGCCAGTCCGACGGTGCGGGGTCGAAGCAGCAGCGGACCTGGCGGCAGCGGAAAGCCGATCAGGTCGAGAATCGCTCTCAGCACCACGGCGAGCACCAGGCCGAGCCCGATCCCGATGACCGTGCTGACGATGCCCACGATGGCCGACTCGGTGATCACCGATTGGCTCACCTGCCTCGGTGTCGCTCCGATGGCCCGCCACAGCCCGATCTCTCGCACCCGCTGGCCGATGATGATCTGGAACGTGTTGTTGATGATGAAGGCAGCCACGAACAGTGCAATGAACGCGAACACCAGCAAGATTGTGTTGAAGATGCTGATGACCTGGTTGAAGTCCTCCTCCTGCTCGGCGGCGTCAACCTCTTGCGTGATCACGCGGTAGTCGTCACCCAGCTCGGCTTCCAGCCGGTCCTGCACGTCGGACACGTCGGCATCGGCCGAGACCAGCACACTGATGGCCATATAGCCATCCTCCATGCCGAAGAAGCGCTGGGCTTCCTCCAACTCGAAGGCGGCCATGGTCTGGCCCAGTCCGGTGTGGGAGTCGGGGGTTCCGAAGTTGAATACGCCGACCAGTTGGAACGTCTCGGCGTACAGCGGGCCGTTGATCTGGTAGGTCTCGCCGATGAGCAACCCGTTGTTGGACACGGTCGAGGTGTCGGCCGCGAACTCGCCGGGCGCGACGGGCGGCCTGCCCTCGACGAC
Organism: Acidimicrobiaceae bacterium; assembly: GCA_009842325.1. Taxonomy (GTDB): domain Bacteria; phylum Actinomycetota; class Acidimicrobiia; order Acidimicrobiales; family Aldehydirespiratoraceae; genus Aldehydirespirator. Next base: position 117,304 of record VYFQ01000002.1, read on the forward strand.
GAAGAACGTACCCGGGTTGAAGTTGAAGCCCAGCGCTGGTGGGCCCGGCGGCCTGATCGGCTCTCCGTCGCCGTCGACGATGAACACGTTCAGAGTGCCCAGCTCGGGCTGGATACGGTCCACCCCCTCAACGCTTAACACCTGCTCGCCAACCGCCTCCGGCACCGTGGCCCGGTCGAAGTCGCCGCCGAAGGACTGGTCCACCCGTACCGTCAGGTCGGCACCCTGCGCGATGTCCCCAGCCAGCCCCGCGAACGTGGATCGCAGGCTGTCGGTGAGCGTGAACGAGCCCACCACGAACATCACGCCGAGCATCACCACGAAAGTGGTGAGCGCGAAGCGTAGCTTCTTGTCGATCAGGCTGCGAACGGCGAGCCTGAACATCCCCCGACCCTCTCGCCTGCCGTCAGTCTGTGGCCATCGCTTCAAGTACGCTCATCAGTTAACCCTAGGACAGCGCTGCGAGCAATCCACGCTGGTATCGCAGATATACTCTGATCAGTCACAAGACATGGTCCTTTCCGGCCCACGGCATCTAACTGCAAACCCTCAGGATCACGCCCCATATACACAAGGCTTCTTGGCTTGGATTTAGACGGCCTCTGCCATTGTGAACCGTACAGGAGCAAGATTGTCGATTGACACTGTGTGCGAGGCGAGAGACAGTACTAGTTGATAGCTTAACACTTACGTGATCACGAGCACAACGAAAGCGAGGAGGCCGGTGACACCACACAGCACAATCATAGCTAGGGTCCACCCTCCATTGATTGAATGGTCGAAGGCTTGATTAGGTGATATAGAGCGATGCGACATCGCACGTTTCCACTCAATAAATCGATGGAGAATGGTTTGGCTGTTGGTGACTGCACGCATGATCATCCTCTACTTCCTCTATTTCTTGTCAAGGGTTCTTCACTGGAACCCACTTATACCCAACGATCTCATATACCAATCGGACCGTACAAGCGTAAACTAGAATCTTCACGGGTTTGGCAATAAGCGCGATGATGCTAATTGTCCACTTCCATGTCCATTCGCAGATTGAGCGCTGTACCCAGTCGTAAACGGCGACGCGTTGCCAGACTACTCGGCTCGTGCCTCTAAGGCAGTGCGGCATAGGAACACAAAGTCCTTCTTGAAATCGAGCATGAGCAACTGTAGATACTACAGTCCCTGCACCACCATTTGAGACTGTGGTTACGGCGCTCGCAGGTGCGGGATTCATTACGCTAGCGGCCAAAATGACCGACAGTATGATCGATACGTGTGTCTTGATGAAACGTGTCCTCACGTGCGTCCTCCAACGCGAATTATATGTAGTAGAAGAATTATATGTAACAAGAATAGCGGGAGTGGCCATTCCCGTCAAGCCGGTTCTCGCGAAGAGACCGGCTGGCCACACGCACCGTGAGGTCGGCGCCTTTGCGCGATGTCCTCTGCCAGGCCGCCGAAAGTCGCGCGCAGGCTGTCGGTGAGCGTGAACGAGCCCACCACGAACATCACGCCGATGACCACCACGAGCGTGGTGAGCGCGAAGCGCAGCTTCTTGTCGATCAGGCTGCGGAGTGCGAGCTTGAACATCTCCGGTCCCCCTCGCCCGCCGTCAGTCCGCGGCTATCGCTTCGAGGACGTTCATGCGGCCCGCCCGGTAGGACGGGAACACCGCCGCCAGCAGCCCGAAGACCACGGCCACAAGAACGAGCCCGACCATCTGGATGCCGGGCACCGATACCCGGTCTATGATCTCGTCAGGGATCGCCACCGAGAGGGCCACCCCGAAGGCAAGCCCGAGCGCCACCCCGATGATGGCGCCGTAGAGGGCGACGGTGGCCGCCTCCCAGCGGATCACCCGCCGCAGCTGGCGCCTGGTCATGCCCACCGCCCGCAGCAGCCCTATCTCGTGGGTCCGCTCGAACACTGACAGCGTGAGAGTGTTGACGATCCCCACCAGAGCCACCACCAGCGCGAACAGCAGGAACACGTTGACCAGCGCCAGCACCGTATTCAGGTTCGACTCCGCGTTCTCCTGGAACTGCTGGCGGTCCTCCAGGCTCGCCTGGGGATAGTCGCTGAGCACCTGTTCGAGCAGGGCCCGCGTCGATTCCGGCTCGGCTCCGGCCCCCTTGACAGCTACCCATTGCTCGAAGGCGTCGGCCGCGACTGCCTGCTGGTACAGGGACTCGTCGATCAGCCAGTCGTCCCAGAAGGGCGGCTGGGTCTCGGTAAAGACCGCTCCGACCGTGACTGTGAGAGTCTCGCCGCTGACCAGCACGAGCTCGACCGGGTCTCCGACCGACAGGCCCCATTCCTCGGCCGCGTCGCGGTTGACGAGCAGCGCGGAGGCCGGGTCGAGGGCGTTGAGGGAGCCCTCGGTAACGCCGAGGTTGGCGACCTGGTCGATGACGGCCAGGTCGGTCACGGTGATCTCGGTCTGCAAGATCTGGTCCGGGGCGACGGGGCTGAAGATCTGCACGAGATCCTCGTCCAGCCCGACCACGGTCCCGGCTCCCGCCGCCCGGAGGTCTTCGGCCAGGGTCTTGGGCACTCCCGAGATCGTCTGGGCGCTGATGATGTAGTCGGCTCTCACCGCGCTGCGGAGGCTGTCGGAGAAGGTGTCCTTGAGCGACTGCCCGACCACCAGCACCATGGCCACCAGCGCCAGGCCGATCGTCAGCGCCACCGCGGTGGCCGCTGTCCGGCGGGGGCTGCGGGCCGCGTTGTCGCGGGCCAGCCGACCCGGAGTGCGCAGGATCCGCGGCAGGGGCCGGGCCAGTGCCGAAACGACGGGACCGGCGATCAGCGGGCTGAGCACCGCCACCGCCACGAACACCACTGCGGCCCCCGCGCCCAGCGACACGAGCTGGGCGGTGGTCGAGCCGAAGTCGGCGAACAGCCCTCTGCCGGTGAGGACGAGCCCGACGACGGCCAGAGCGGCGCCCAGGACCGGCCGCCAGAGGCGGAGATGCCCGCCGTCGTCTCCGGTGCTCTCCTGCAGTCCGGCCACCGGCGACACTCTCGACGCCTTGACTGCGGGGACCAAAGATGCGATCACGGTGAAGCCGACCCCCACCGCGAACGCCCAGGCGACGGTGCGCAGGCGCAGCGGCATCGGACCGTCGGGCAGGGAGGCGCCGAAGGCGTCGAACAGCGCCCCCAGCCCGAGGGCGCCGAGCATGCCCAGCCCGATGCCCGCAGCCGAGGCGGCCACGCCGATCACCAGCGACTCGATCAGCACCGAGCGGCGCACCTGGCGGGGGGTCGCTCCCAGCGCCCGCAGCAGCGACAGCTCGCGCACCCGCTGACCGAGCACGATGTTGAAGGTGTTGGAGATGATGAACGTGCTGACGAACAGCACCACGAAGGCGAATGTCAGCAGGATCGTCTGCAGCGGTCCGATGAAGAACTCGAAGAAGTCGCCGAACTCCTCGGCGGCTTCCTCGGAACTGATCACCTCGGTTCCGGTGGGCAGGGCCGCCTCGATGCGGTTGCGGACCTCGTCGAGGTCGGCGCCGGGCACGGCCCGCAGGTCGATCTCGTTGAACAGGCCCTCGTAGCCGAGCACCTCCTGGGCGGTGGCGGTGTCGAATACCGAGAACACCACCCCGGCGCCGGCGTCTTCGGGGAACCCGAACTGCATGGTGCCGGTGAGGGTGAAGGTGCGGGGACCGGTCGGGGTGATCACCTGGTAGTCGCCGCCCAGCTCGAAGTCGTAGTCGGCGAACGTCCCGGCGCCGATGGCGAACTCCGAGCTCCCCTGGGGCCATTGACCGGCGATCAGGAAGTACTGCGAGAGCGACTCGTCCTCGGTCCAGTTCACGCCCGCGATGGGCCCGCCGAGGGTGGACACGGCTTCGCCGGTGCCGTCCACGGGGATGACCCCGTCCACGAAGAAGCGGCCCTCGGCGACCTCCACACCGTCGATGGCCCGGATGCCGTCGACGAGGCTGTCGGGAACGGGCGGAGCGTTGGCGATCTCACCGAATCCGAGCTCGCCTCGCACGGTGAAGTCCTTGCCCGTGTTGATGTCCACGCCGATCTCGTCGAAGGTGGACCGCAGCGAGTCGGCGGTCACGAAGGCGGCCACCACGAAGGTCACGCCCAGCACGATGGTCCCCGCGGTCAGCGCGAAGCGGATCTTGTGGGCCAGAAGCGACTTGAGGGCCAGTCGGAGCATGTGGGGGTCTGCGGGGTGTGAGAGGTTGTAGGGGCCGGGCTCAGGCGCCGAGCTGGGTCATGTGGTCCCGGATTGCCTGGGGTGTCGGGTCGGTCAGCTCATCCACGATCTTGCCGTCCACTAGGAACACCACCCGGTCGGCGTAGGAGGCGGCCACCGGGTCGTGGGTGACCATCACGATCGTCTGGCCCATCTGGTCGACTGCGCTCCGCATGAAGCCGAGGATCTCGGCCGCGGTGTTGGAGTCGACGTTGCCCGTGGGCTCGTCGGCGAAGATGATCTGGGGCTTGCTGGCCAGGGCCCGGGCCACCGCCACCCGCTGCTGCTGGCCTCCGGACAGCTCGTTGGGCCGGTGCTTGACCCGGTCCGACAGCCCGGTGGCGTCGACTACCTCGTCGACCCAGACCTCGTCGCCCTTCTCGCCGGCGAGGTCCATGGGGAGGGTGATGTTCTCGATGGCGGTGAGGGTGGGCACCAGGTTGTAGGCCTGGAACACGAAGCCCACGCTGTCGCGGCGCAGCAGGGTGAGATCCTTCTCCGAGAGCGTCGTGAGGTCGGTGTCGCCGATGATCACCTGGCCGGATGTGACGGTGTCGAGCCCGGCCATGCAGTGCATCAGGGTGGACTTGCCCGACCCTGACGGGCCCATGATGGCGGTGAAGCGGCCCTGCTCGAAGTCGACGTCGATGGCGTCGAGCGCTCGCACCTCGGTGTCGCCGGAGCCGTAGATCTTGGAGGCGGCCACCGCCCGGGCAGCTGTGGCCAGTGCTTGTGCGGGGGAGGAAGTCACAGGTTCTCCTAGGAGCGGTTGTGAAGGCTCAAGCGGGACTCTACGAGCGCCCCGAACCTCCCCAACCAGGGACATCCCTTACTTTGCCCTGAGCTCCCAGGAGCTTTCAGGGTGCGCCGTGGGCTGCCTGCTCGATGGCTTCCTTGAGCTGGGCCAGGAAGCGGCCGCTGGCGCCGCCGTCGATGACGCGGTGGTCGAACGTGGCCGACACCGTGATGGTCGGCACCTCGACTGGGTCGCCGCCTACTAGGCGTACCACCGGCCGGGCCATGCCGAAGGCGGCGATCATGCTGGTGCCCACGGGCAGCATCGGTGTGCCGGCCAGCACCCCGAGGGCACCCACGTTGTTGACGGTGGCGGTGGCCCCGGTCAGTTCGTGGGGCGCGGCTGTGCGGTCTCGGGCTGCGGCGGCGAGGCGCAGGACCTCGGCCGACAGCTCGGCCACCGAGAGCGCGTCGGCATCCCGCACCACCGGAACCATCAGGCCGTCACTCGTGTCGACGGCCACGCCGATGTCGTAGCGGTCGAAGTACTCGATCCCGTCTCCGTCGAGCCTGGCGTTCATGACGGGATGGTCCCGCAGCACCGGCACCAGCAGCGCCACCAGCAGAGCGTCGAGCGGCACTCGCGAGCCGGTCTCGGTAGCTGCAGCTGCCCGCGCTGCCAGTAGCCCGCGGGCGTCGGCGTCCACCATCGACGTGAACTGCGGGATCTGCATTGACTCAGTCATATGCCGGGCAATGGAGCGTCGGGTGGCCGACAACCGCTCCCGCCGACCGGCCGCCGGGGCCGGCGCGGCTGCTGCTTCGACGTCGGCGACGGTGATCGAGCCGCCCGGCCCGGTGCCGGCCACGGTGGCCAGGTCGATGCCCCGCTCCCGGGCCAGTTTCCGAGCCTTGGGCAGGGCCTTGACAGAGTCGGACGGGGCTGGTTGGGGTGCGGCCGTCTGACGCGGGATCGAAGCCGCGGCGGCTACAGGCTCTGACTCGGGCTCGTCCGCGGGGACGTCCTCGCCCGGCTCTCCGACCACGATGAGCGTCTCGCCCACCTCGATGACATCGCCGGGATCTCCCCCCAGGGCCAGCACCGTGCCCCGGTAGGGGGTGGTCATCTCCACCACTGACTTGTCGGTCTCGACCGAGCAGATGGGCTGGTCGAGCTCGACGGTGTCGCCTACCTCGACGAGCCATTCCACGATTTCGCCCTCCACCATGGTGTCGCCCACCGCGGGGAGCTTGAAGATGCGCGCCATGTCAGCCGGCCAAGGCCCGGCGGACGCCGGCCGCGATGCGCTCCGCGGTGATCATCGAGTAACGCTCGAGCTGGGTCGGGCCCCAGTACACGTCCATGTGGGCCACCCGCACCGGTGGCGCCTCCAGTGAGTAGAGACCCTGTTCGCTGATCGCGGCCAGAACCTCCGCACCGAACCCGCTCGTCAGTTGGGCCTCGTGGGCCACCACCAGCCGCCCGGTCCGCTCCACGCTGTCCAGCACGGTCTCGCGGTCCCACGGATACAGCGTCCGCAGGTCGATCACCTCGGCCGACACTCCCTCAGCGACCATGTTCTCGGCAGCCGCCAGCGCCTGGCGTGCCGGAGGGCCCCACGACACGACCGTCACGTCGGTGCCTTCGCGGAGCACACGGGCGCGCCCGAACGGGATCCGGTAGGGCTCGACCGGCACGTCCTGCTTAAGCCCCCGGTACAGCGAGATGGGCTCCAGGAACACCACCGGATCGTCGCTGGCCAGCGCCGACTCCATGAGGCCCTTGGCGTCGTAGGGGTTGGAGGGATACACCACCACCAGCCCGGGCGCGTGGGTGAAGAGCGATTCGGGTGAGTCGGTGTGGAACTCGTGGTTGTCGAGGTTGGTGCCCACCGGCAGCCGGGCCACCACCGGAGCGGTCAAGTGACCCCGGTAGCGCCACCGGATGCGGGCCACATGGCCGATGAGCTGATCGAAGGCCGGGTACACGAAGCCCGCGAACTCGATCTCGGCCACCGGCCTCAGCCCGGCCATGGCCATGCCGACCGCAGTGCCCATGATGCCGGTCTCGCACAGGGGAGTGTCGATCACCCGGTCGGCGCCGAAGCGCTCGTGCATGCCCTCGGTGATCCGGAACACGCCGCCCTCCACGCCGACGTCCTCGCCCAGCGTCACCAGCGACGGATCGCGCTCGAAGGCCGCGTGCAGCGTCAGCTTGAGAGCCTCGGTCATGTCGAGCCGGCGGGTCTCGCCGGTGGGCGACGGGTCTTCGGCGACGGTCCAGATCTCGTCCGGCGCCAGTGCGGCTGGGGCCTCGCGTGCGTCCTGCTGCTCGCGGTGCAACTGCTCGGCCAGGGAGGCCGGCGCCCGGGCGAACAGCTGCCGGGGCGAGTAGTGGCGCGACACCGGGGGCCGGGCTTCGAGCTGGTCGACGAACGCTTCGAGGTCGGCCGAGATCCCGGCCCTCATTTCGTCCTCCTGGCTGGTCTCCCACAGGCCCTTGTTCACCAGGAAGGCCCGCACCCGGGCGATGGGGTCCCGCTGGCGCCACTGGGACTCCTCGTCTGTAGTGCGGTACACCGGCGTGCCGTCGTACGTCGAGTGGGGGGCGAACCGGTAGGTGAGCATCTCGATGAGGGTGGGGCCTCCACCCGAGGCGGCTCGCTCCACGGCCTCGCGGGCCGCCTGGTACATGGCCAGCGGGTCCATGCCGTCGACGCGCTCGCCGCAGAACCCGTACCCGTCGGCCTTGGCGGCCAGCGTGGCCGCCGCAGTCTGCTTGTCGATGGTGGTCGACTGGGCGACCTGGTTGTTCTGGCACAGGAACACGGTGGGGGTCTTCCAAACCCCCGCGAAGTTCATGGCCGCGTGGAAGTCGGACTCGGATGTGGCGCCGTCGCCGAACACCACCATGGCCACCGTGTCGCGTTCCTGGAGCCGCTCGGCGTAACCGAAGCCGACGGCGTGGGGCAGGTGGGTCCCGATGGTGGCGTTGAGCCTGGTCACCCGGTAGCGGTTGACGTCCCAGAGGTCGTCGTCGTCGGGCACGCCCATCCACAGCCCGACCGTGGCCAGGGGGCTCATCCCCCGGGCCAGCCACATTCCCAACTCCCGGTAGGCAGTGAAGAGCCAGTCGGACTCGCGCAGGGCCAGCGCCGCTCCCACATGGGCCTCCTGGCCGCTCACCTGGTAGTAGGCCGGCATGCGTCCCTGGCGCTGGAGGTTGAGCAGCTTCTCGTCGGCCATCCGGGTGGTGAGCAGCAGGCGGAACATCTCGACGAGTTTTTTGTCGTCAAGGTCGGGCGCGGGTCCTACGAGCTCGCCGGCCGGATCCAGGATCTGCCGCATCCTCACACTCCTCGTGGGCCGCTGTCAGCCGTACTCTACGATAGGAAACGCTTGTGTATCACTTCCTACGCCTGTGATTCCATATCTGGGCTCTAGCGACAGCGCGAGTTTCGATGACTAGGGTGGCTTCATGACCGAGAGCGACCCCACCAGCGCGACCACCGCCGACACCTTCGACGTGAACGGTCGCAGGGTGGTCGTCACCGGGGGCACGGCCGGGATCGGCTTGGCTGCGGCGGCCCACCTTGCTCGATGTGGCGCCCGGGTCGTGATCTGTGGTCGCCGGGACGAGGGCGAAGCGATCGCCGAGGGCATCGGAGCCGCCTTCGTGGCGATGGACGTCGCCGACGACTCTTCTGTCGAGCGGGCCTTCGCGATCGTGTCCGAGCGGTTCGACAGGCTCGACGCGCTGATCCTCAATGCCGGCATCGACGAGTACCACGGCGAGATCGACTCGCTCGACCTGCAGCTCTTCGAGCGGGTCATCGACGTAAACACGATGGGGGTCGTGCGGACACTGAGCCACGGCATCGGCCTAGTGCGCGACCATGGCTCGGTCATCGTCACCAGCTCGCCGGCCGGCTCGGTGGCCGCTCCGGGAATGGCCGCGTACGCCGCGTCGAAGGCGGCCCTCGATCACTTGGTGCGGGTGTGGGCGCTGGAGTTGGGACCTCGCCAGGTCCGGGTCAACGCAGTGCTGCCCGGGATCGTGGAGAGCGAAATGGGCTCGGAGTCGGCTCCCGACTTGGAGCTGATACGGCGCATGACCGCCACCGGAGTGTTCCGCAAGGCTTCGGAGATGGCACCGGTGTTCCATTTCCTGGTCAGCGACGCCAGCGCCCCGCTCACGGGTTCGCTGGTCGGCTGTCACGACGGCATCCCCCTCGGCTACAGCCACGAGGTGATGGACCACCTGGGCGCCGACCTGGCCGACGCCGGCGGGGACGGCTAGTGGCTGGGGATCTGGCGGGCCACGTCGCGCTCATCACAGGCGCGGGCCGCGCCGGTGGCATGGGCGAGGCCACTGCCAGGCGGCTGGCCGAGGCCGGCGCGGACGTAGTCGTCACCGACCTCGCCCGGGACCGTCCCGAGCTCCGCCAGGACGACACGCACGGATTGGGCGACGACCTGGCCGTACTGGAGGCGCTGTCGGCCGAGCTGCGCGATCGCTTCGGGGTCAGGAGCTTCGCGGCACCCCTGGACGTCACCGATCAGGCCCAGGCCGAAGCGGCTGTGGAGCGCGTGCTGAAGGAGCTGGGCTCACTGGACATCCTGTTCAACAACGCGGGGGCCACTACCGGGGTGGGCCGGTTCGTCGACCAGACCGAGGCGCAGTGGAACCTGTCGTGGCAGGTCAACGTCATGGGCTCGCGGCGTATGGCCCTTCTGGCGCTCGGGCCGATGATCGAGGCCGGCAGGGGCGTGATCATCAACAACGTCTCGATCGGGGGGCTGGTATCGGACCCCGGATACGGCGCCTACAACGTCACCAAGTTCGGTCTGACCGCCATGACCAAGCTCATCGCCAAGGAGCACGGCCCCGACGGGATCCGCTGCGTGGGCGTGTGCCCCGGCCCCATCGACACCCAGATGGCGGTGGCCAACCGCAGGCTGGTCGCCGATCTGGCTGGTGTCACTGACGACGAGGCTGGCGAGATGCTGGTCTCGGAGGTGCCGCTAGGTCGGTGGGGCACGGCCGACGAGGTGGCCCAACTGGTGGTGTTCCTGGCGTCGCCGGCCGCCTCCTACATCAACGGCGCTCTGATACCTATCGACGGCGGCGTGCTTCCCTAGGCGGCCTAGCTGAGGCCGGCGGTCATCGACTCCTTGACCTCCACCAGGTACACGAACGCCTCGACCTGCCGCACACCCTCCACCGAGCGGACGCGGTCGAGCAGCTCCGCCAAGTGGGCCTCGTCCCGGTAGCTGGCTTCGGCGATCACATCGAAGCGCCCGAGAACGATGGCCACCAGGGTGAGGTCGGCAACAGCCGCGATCTCCTCGGCTACCGGTCCAGCCGGCCCGTCCACCTCGATCATGAGCCCCGCGTAGCCCTTGACCCCCAGTACCCCGGGGCTGACGATCGTCTGCACGGTCACGACGCCCGCGGCCATCAGCGCCAGGACCCGCTCCCTAGTGGCGGCATGGGACATTCCGGCTACCTCGGCCAGTTCTGCGAACGTCGCCCGACCGTCGGCTGCCAGGTGCTTCAGGAGACGTACGTCGGTGGCGTCCACGGTCCGGCGGCGGGCGCCGAGCCGGTGGTCGCCGGCGGGGGAGTGCGACCAGTCCTGCTTCACGTACGCCACCAGCGACGAGGCGTCGATACCCCGCACCTGCGGGTCGGCCCGGGCTGCCTCGATGGCTGCGTCGAGGTGCTCGGCGTCACGGGCCCTGAACTCGACGAACAGCCCGCGGGTGCCGGCCAGGATCAGTACGAAGGCGGCCTCCTCCATCTCGGCCAGCCGACCGGCTACCGGCTCGACCGGACCCTCCGCGTCGATCAGGCAGTAGGCAAACTCGCCGTATCCCAGGGCGCGTGGATCGATGCGGCCGAGGATGTGGATGGCGCCACTGTCCAGCAGCCGGAGGACCCGGGCCTTGATCGCGGCCTGCGACATCCCGATGCGACGGGCCAGGGCGGCGTAACTGGCCCGGCCGTCGGCGACCAGAGCATCGATCAGGGCTCGGTCGACTTCATCCAGGTCCGCCATGGCGGGCTCATCGTAGGCGAGGGTCATCACCGGTCTCCGAGCGGCTGCGGGGACTCATCCAAGAAGTGCAAGCAGTCTGTCTAGTTCAGCGCAGAATCCGTGGTCAATTCATCTCGTAGATAGCGGAACAATCGTTACAGGCGCTGACTTGCCAACATATGTACAATTCAGCTATCAAGACTCCACAGAATGCGTGCATGAGCCGCGAAGGAGGAACACACCGATGAATCCGACGTCCCGCTGGAGGTTGTTCACGGCAGGCCTGCTCGCCTTAGCGCTGGTGGCGGCGAGCTGTGGCGATGACGACGATGACGCTGCGCCCGCCGCCCCCGAGCCCACCGCCGCCGCACCGGCCGAGGAGCCGTCAGATGAGCCCATGGATGATCACGATGATCACGAGGACCATGACGACGATCATGCCGACCATGACCACGAGGACGACGACGACCATGCCGACCACGACCACGAAGACGACGACGACCATGCCGACCACGACGACGACCATGCCGACGAGGCCATGGACGATTCCGATGGAGCAATGGCCGACGAGTCGATGGAGCCGATCAAAATCGGACTGATCTCCCAGGAAGAGGAGCTCTTCTCCTTCCCGGAGGTCCGGGCCGTGGCCGAGGCATATGTTGCCTACTTCAACGCGGAGTTGGGCGGCATCGACGGCCATCCGGTGGAACTAGACGTCTGCACTGTGGGCGACGCGGTGGAGTCCCACATCGCCTGCGCGCAGTACTTCGTCAACGCCGACGACGTGCATGTGGTGCTCAACACCGCCGCCGGAGCCGGCAGCGTCACAACCGGCGCCATGCTCGCCGAGGCCGGAGTGGCGAATCTCGGCCTCGGCTACGACTTCCCCGACTACTTCGTCCCGAACCTCTACAACTTCGATCCGGGCCTGCCGGGGTTGGCCCAGGTGTTCTTCGTCTTCGCCAGTGGTCGCAGGGACGTCACGACCATGACGCTGTACATAGCTGACGACCCCGCCTTCGCACCGTTCGTGCCCGCGCTCGAGGCGATCGCCGCATCGAACGGAATCACGATCACCGAAGTGATCCCCCTCGGCTTCGAGCCCGACCTCACTGGTCCGGTGTCGGCAGCGGACACCGCCAACGAGGGTTGGCTGTTCGTGCTGGCCGACGGCGCCCAGTGCACGGCCGCGGCCGCGGCAGTGGACACAGTCGGCTACGGAGGGCACCTCTTCGCCAACGACCTGTGCATGAGCCAGGATGTGGTCGAGTCGGGCGTGCTGGACGGCTGGTCGGGCCCGATCCTGTCGAGCGCGCCGACGGTCGACGGGGGCGCCGAAGTCGACGAGATCATCCGAATCCTCGACACCTACGGCGGCGCCGACGTTCAGAGGGCCGGACTCGGCGGCTGGGGTCTGGCCAACACCGTCATCGCTCGCGACATCCTGATCGCCGGCGGCGGGGCTGGCGCCACCCGCGAGTCGGTTCTGCAGGCTCTCAGCACCTACTCCAGCAGCGACTTGCCCGGCATGCCCGACGTGAGCTGCCCCGGACCGGATCCGTGGCTGGGCGCCTGCAACACGTCGCCGTTGATGGTCACCGTGAGTGACGGGCAGTTGACCTCCCCCGACGGGTTCGTATTGCTCGACTTCACAGAGCTCAACTTCCTGCTGGGCTGACGCTCTTGCAGGGCTGATCGGCTACGGTCGAAGCAGGCCGGACCCGCGTGGGGTCCGGCCCGGCTTCGGTCGGGGTGCCTCCGTGCTAGCCAGTCTGCGTCCAATCGAACGGGCCGGTGCTGCCGCTCTCGGCGCGCTTGCGGTCGCCTGGGTCGTTGGCGCGCTGTTACGTCGAGAGTTGTTCTTCGACCCGGTGCTGTTCGGGCTGGGCTCGGGTGCCATCATCGCCGCGCTTGCCATCGGGCTGGTCGTGGCCTTCCGGGCCTCGGGAGTCATCAACTTCGGGCACGGCGCCATCGCCACCTACGTCACGTACGTGTACGTATCGCTGGTCAGTGACGGCCAGTACCCGGTGCCGCCGCTGCCCAATCCCGTGGCGCCGATCGAGGGCATCGCCGGGATTGAGATCCTCGACTTTCCGACCTTCGTCAGCCTGGGCGACTCGATGGGCAAGGTTCCGGCGCTGCTGATCGCACTGGCCACCGCAGCCGCCCTCGGGTTGGTGGCCCACTTCGCCATCTTCCGGCCTCTGCGCTACGCCCCGGTGCTGGCCAAGGTGGTCGCCTCGGTCGGCATCATGCTGTTCCTGCAGGCCGCAGTCGTGCTGCGCTTCGGTGCCCGGGCCAAGGCCACCGAGCCGATCTTCCCTAACGATCCGATCGACGTGCTGGGTGCCCGTGTCGGCCAGGACCGCCTGTGGGTTCTGGGCACGGTCATCGTGATCACCGCTGCGCTGTGGGTGCTGTTCCGGTTCACCCGTTTCGGGATCGCCACCCGGGCCGGGGCCGAGAACGAACGGTTCACCACGCTCCTGGGCTTCAACGCCGACTTCCAGGCTGGTGTCAGTTGGGTGATGGCTTCGGTGCTGGCCGGTCTGGTCGGGATCCTGGTGGCGCCCATCACCGGAGTCACCCCCAACTTCTTCACCGTGCTGCTCATCTCATCGTTGGGGGCGGCGCTTCTGGGCCGAATGTCGTCGTTCGTTATCGCCGCGGTCGCGGGCCTGATGCTCGGCATCGTCGACCAGGAGCTCTTCCGTCTGGAACTGGAATGGGACTGGATCCCCGACATCGGCATCCGCCGGGCCCTGCCCTTTGTGGTGATCGCCCTGGCCATGGTGGTGAGGGGCGAGTCCCTGCCGTCGCGGGGAGCGCTCACAGTTGAGCGGCTGCCTGAGGCGGTCGCTCCCCGGATCACCCGTGGCCGTGTTGTCGGGTACGGGGCGCTGATCGCGGTGGCGTTCTGGCTGACGGTGTTCGCTCCCTTCCAGTACCGCGGCGCCATGCAGAACTCGATGATCGGCGTGATCCTGGCCCTGTCGCTGGTGGTGGTGACCGGCTACGTGGGCCAGATCTCGCTGATGCAGATGGCCTTGGCCGGCATCGGCGCGTTCTCGGTGGCATCCTTCGGCACCCAGGCCGGGGTGCCCCTGATACCGGCCTTGACGCTGGCCGTCGCGTCGGGCGTCGGCTTCGGTCTCATCGCAGCCATCCCGTCACTGCGCACCCGTGGCGCAAGCCTGGCCATCATCACGCTGGCCAGCGGGCTGGCCATTGACGAGATCTTCTTCCGGCGGACCGGCTGGTTCGGCCTCGACCGCATCGTCAAGACCACCGATCCGCCGGAGCTGCTCGGTATCGAGTTCGGTCCCAACAGCGGCTTCGTCCTAAGCGACGGCAAGATCCCCACCGGCGGGTACGGGCTGTTCTTGCTGGTCGTGACGGCTCTCTGCTGCGTGGCTGTGATGCGGCTGCGCCGATCGCGTCTGGGCGAGCAGATGCTGGCCGTGCGGGCGAACGAACGGGCCGCGGCCGCGGCCGGCGTGAACGTGGCGGCCATCAAGCTGTCGGCGTTCGCCGTCTCGAGCTTCTTTGCGGCGCTCGGCGGGACTCTCCACGCCTTCAACCTGGGCACGTACGGCCACGACTCCTTCGGGATCTTCGCCTCGCTGACGGTGCTGGCCTTCGCCTACCTCGGCGGCATCAGCACCGTGGGCGGGGCCATCACCGCCGGCACTCTGTTCTCGGAGGGGATCGGCATCGTGGTCACCAACGAGTGGGTGATCGATGTTGGCCCGTACACCGCCTATGTGGCCGGGTTCTTCCTGATCGGCACCGCGGTCTACAACAACGAGGGCATCGACGGATTCCAGCGCCGGCAGTTCCACCAGCTCGGTGCCTGGCTGCGACGGCGCTGGGACCGGCGGGTGGAGGTGACTGCCGATGGCTGACGCGGTTCTCGCCACCAGCGGGCTCAACGTGCGCTTCGGCGGCCTGCTGGCCGTTAACGACGTGACGCTCGAATGCCGGCGCGGCCGGCTCACCGGGCTGATCGGTCCCAACGGCGCAGGCAAGACCACCTTCATCGACGCGGTTACCGGGTTCCTGCCCAACAACTCCAGGGGATCGGTGCTGCTGGAGGGCGAGGAGGTGTTCGGGCGCTCGCCCCACCAGCTGTCCCATGAAGGGCTCACCCGCACCTGGCAGACACTGGAGTTGTTCGACGACATCACCGTGCGCTCCAACCTCGACGTGGCCAGCCGGCGGCTGAGCCTGGGGGCCGCGCTGCTCGACTACTTCCGACCCCGCCAGCGTGCGGAACGGGTGGAGGAGGTGATGGACCTGCTCAACCTCGGTGACATCGCCGAGCGACAGCCCCGCGAGCTGTCCCAGGGTCAGCGCAAGCTGGTGGGCGTGGGGCGTGCCCTGGTTGCGGAGTCGTCCAGGATCCTGCTGCTGGACGAGCCCGCAGCCGGACTCGACAAGGCCGAGACCGAGTGGTTCGGTGCCCAGCTTCGGGGCCTGGTCGATCAGGGCTACACCATGCTGCTGGTCGACCACGACATGGGCCTGGTGCTCAACGTGTGCGATTACATCCACATGCTGGTGTACGGCCAGCTGACCGCCTCGGGCTCGCCCGAGGAGATGCGCAACGATCCCGAGGTGATCGCGGCCTACCTCGGACACAGCGGGGCCGAGTCATGAGCGAGCGCCTGCTGACCATCGACGGGCTCGACACCGGCTACGACGGCGTGGCCGTGGTGCGGAGCCTGAGCCTTCACGTGGACGCGGGCGAGGTGGTGGCATTGCTGGGACCGAACGGCGCGGGCAAGACCACCACCCTGACGACGATCTCGGGCATGGGCCAGATCCTGGCCGGCTCGGTGACCATCATGGGCAAGCCGGTGCCGCGGCTGCGCCAGGCCCACCGGGTGGCTCGCTGGGGCGTGATCCACGTGCCCGAGAACCGGGGCGTGCTCTTCCAGCTGACGGTGCGGGAGAACCTCCAGCTGGCCAAGACCAGCGGCCGGGTGGACATCGACCGGGCCGTCGACTTCTTCCCTGCCCTCGGCCCGTTGATGAACCGCCGGGGCGGCCTGCTCAGCGGCGGCGAGCAGCAGATGCTGGTGCTGGGGCGGGCCATCGTGGCCGAGCCCAAGCTGCTGATGGTCGACGAGATGAGCTTGGGCCTGGCGCCGGTCATCTATGAGGAGCTGATGCCGGTGGTGCGGCGCATCGCCGATGAGACGGGCGCCGGTGTCCTGCTGGTGGAGCAGCATGTGGACCTGGCCCTAGAGGTAGCCGACCGCGGCTACGTGCTCAATCACGGCGACCTGGTGATGCGGGGCGCCGCTTCCGACCTGCTGGCCGATAGGGCCCTGCTCGATGCCAGCTACCTGGGCGTCGAGTCGCTGGAGGACTGACGGCCGTGGTTGAGCGCACCAACACCGTGCTGACCATCCCCGAGCCCCGCACTGCGGCACTGGCAACCAAGCCGTACCCGGTGGCCGGACCGGGCTTCGTGATCGTCGAGGTGGCGGTTGCGCCGGTGTGCAACGAGGGCCGCATCTACCGCGACCACCAGTTCGAGTGGCACGACGGCCCCGAACATCTCGGCCACGAGGGGGTCGGCACCGTCGTGGAGATCGCTCCGGGCTCGCGCTTCTCCGTCGGAGATCGGGTGATCATCTACCAGGGCAACAGCTGCCAGGAGTGTTTCGTTTGCACCCAGGGCCTGTCACCGACCCACTGTCTGGGCATTCCGTACGAGTCATACGACGAGGGGATGGCTCCACGGGACATTTCTGCCGGGCTTCTCGGTATCGAGAAGGTAAACAGCAGCGCGTCGGGCGGCTTCGGCATGGCCCGCTACCGGCTGGCCCCCGAGCACATGATCCAGACGATCCCCGACGAGCTGTCGTTTCACCACGCCGCCGCGGCCAACTGCCTGCTGGGCTGCACCTACACCGCGGCGGAGGAGGCCGGGGTCTCCGAGGGCGATGTAGTGGTGGTGGGTGCGGTCGGCTTCATTGGGCTGGGCGCGATAGTCAATTCTCTGTACCGGGGGGCCACGGTCGTGGTGCTCGGCCGCCACCCGTTCCGGATGGAGCTGTGCCGTCGCTTGGGGGTCCACGCCATCATCGATCCCGGCAACTCGGACTGGCATCGGCAGCTGCACGCCATGACCGATGGGCGTCAAGGCGCCGACATAGCCTTCGAGTGCGCCGGCGTGTCCTACTACCTGGACCGCTGCATGGCGGGGCTGCGCCGCTATGGCACGCTGTACTCGCTGGGCCACGGCGACCCCGCGGTGCCCTACTCGCTGAGCATCCTCAACGACCTGGTGGATCGCCACATCATCTGGACCGGCGGCCACGACGTGCGCTTTCGCGATCGCGCCGGTCTGCTGGAGATGCTGTGCGACCCGCGGGTGCAGGAGAGGATCGACGCCATCGTCACCCACACCTTTCCTATGAGCCGGGCTGCCGAAGCCTTTGAAGCAGTGCTAGCCAAGGACTGCGGAAAGGTCTACCTGCTCCCCCAGGAGTAGCTCAGACCGCAACTCAGCCCAGGAAGCGGTCGAGGACGTTGCGGGTGATGGTCTCGACCTGGGCGTCGCCCTGGGCGAGGGCGTGGCACCACTCGGTGGTCCCAGCGCAGAAGACCTCGCCTGAGCCCTTGGCTAGGGCGGTGATCACCGCGCTGCCGTAGCGGATGCGGTCGCGGGCCTCGAGCGTGTCCTCGCCGAAGAGGGCCTCGGCTGCGAAGGCCAGATCGCCGTCGGCGATGGAGATCAGGTTCCCGGCTTGGCCGTGGTCCTCCTCCTCGAGGGTCACCGGGGTGAGGGCCAGAATCTCCAGGCCTTCGGGCGCACCGTCCGCGCCGGTGGGATAGGGCAGGCCCGAGCGGAACGTGTAGTCCACGCCGTCGGTTTCGAAGCCGACGAGCGGCACGTCTCCGCCCAGCACGTCTCCGTAGTACAGGTCGGCTCCGGCGAAGGCCCAGTGGTCCGGCCGGTACACGATGAAGCCACCTGCTCCCCTCGGTGACAGGCCGCCCATCCGGGAATACACGCCCCGCAAGCCGTTGGCGCCGAAGGTCGTGACCGGGGGCCGGTCGATGTAGTGGGCCTCGAACGCGCCAGTTCGCCGGTCGATGTCGTCGCTGTTGCGCTCGGGGTCGGCGTGGGCCGCGTACTTGTGGCAGACCTGGGTGCGCAGGCCGTCCTCCATGCGCACCTGCCAGACGATGTTGCCGCCAAGGCGGGCGTAACGACCGCCGCGCTCGATGAACCCGTCCAGCACGGACCGGCCCCCAGCGGACCAGTACTCGTCGTGGCCGGTGGTGACCACGATCCGGTACTGGTCGAGGACCGCAGGATCCCGGTCCAGATCCCACTGCGACAAGAGATCGGGCTGGTAGCCGTTGGCCTCCAGCCAGCGGAAGGTCAAAGCGTCGTAGCGGGCCCAGCCCGAAGCAATCGTCCAGACCGAGTAGCCGTTGCTGATGGCCCAGTCCGCGGCCGGCACTCCCACCGCTGCACCCACCGGCAACGGCGGCTGGGCCAGACGCGGAACACCCACCGGCGTGCGGATCATGCCCCGTGACCAGGGTCGGTCGAAGCTCAGGCGGGGCTTGAAGCTCTTCTCGCGCACCTCCAGCGGATCGGCGGTGTGGTCGACGTACTCGTCCGAGAAGTACCCGCAGCCCCCGCCCCAGTCGTTGTACTCCTGCCAGGTGTAGGTGGCGGCCACCATGGCCAGCCTCGAGCCGCGGCCCGGCTCGGCCGCACGGAGCACGAAGAAGGCGTCCTGGGTGACCTCCTGCCCGTCACGCTCGCCCCGCAGCACCACGATGTAGCCGCCGGAGGCCCAGCCGGCCGGGATCTCGAAGGAGGCGCCCTGGGGCCAGCCGCAGCCCGAGGCGACCACGTCGTCGCCGACCGGATGATGGGCGCCGGCCAGGCCGCGCTGCTCGTGGACCTTCTCGAAGGTGTGGCCGTCCCGCCACACCTCGAAGCCCCAGATCGCTGCGGTGGTGGACACATGCAGGCCGACCGTCCCGCCCGGCGCGTAGCTGGGCTGGTCGGTGTAGCCCCAGATCTCCAGCGCTTCAGGATCGGCACTGGGACCGTCGGCGGTGATCCGCTCGAGCCAGGTGAGCCACTGGCCCTCGGAGCTGCCCCGCTCGACGGTCATCGCGCCTGCCCCGGGTTCTTCGAACGCCGTTGTCCCATCAGGGCATCACCATGACCTTGCACTGGTCGGTCGGCGTTCTCAGGGCCTCGAAGGCGGCGGGCAGTTCGTCGAGCCCGATGCGGTGCGAGATCATTGGGGAGGGGTCGATCCGGCCGGCCGCGATCATCTCCAGGATGAACTGGTTCTCGGCCTTCGTGTAGACGCGGGCAGTTCGGACCTGTGGCTCCTTGGAGTAGGCCAGCAGGTGGTCGAAGGAGTCGGGCTCCATGCAAACGCCGCCGGTTACCACCTTCCCTTGGGGCCGGACCGCGGCGATGGCCGCATTCAGCATCCCGGGTCGTCCCACCGCCTCGATCACCACGTCGGGCTCGGCTCCGGTGAGCTCGGCGAACTGTGACGCGACGTCGGTGCTTGGGCTGGCGTCGACGGTGTCGGTGGCGCCGAGACGCACGGCTAGTTCCCGGCGGTGTTCGACCCGCTCCGACACCACCACCCGGCGAGCGCCGAAGAACCGGGCCCAGATGGTGGCGGCCAGCCCGATCGGCCCGGCGCCCAGGATCAGCACCCGGTCGCCGATCTCCAGCTGGGCCTGACGGACGCACATCAGCCCCGTAGCCAGCGGCTCGCACAGCGCGGCCACCTCCATGCTCACGCCCTCGGGCACGGCCAGCAGGTCCGACAGCGACACCGCCAGGTACTCGGCATAGGCGCCGTCGGGCTCGTCGGGGCCGAGCGCTCCGAAGGTCAGCTGGTCCGGGCATTCCTCGGGGCGGTCGAGCTGGCAGGTGGGGCAGCGTCCGCACGACCCGATCGGGATCACGTAGACCCGGTCACCCACCGCCCAGTCGCCGACCGGATCGGGACCGATCTCGACGATTTTCCCGGTGACCTCATGGCCCAGCACGGCCCCCCTACGGGCCAGGTCGCCCTCAGGCGTCGTGGCGTGCAGGTCTGAGCCGCAGACTCCGCAGGCCGACACCCGGATCATGGCCTGGCCGGGCCCCGGGCGGGGATCGGGGAGTTCTGCGATGCGCAGCGGTAGACCGGGCGCGTCGTAGACGGCGGCTCTCATGCGAGGCTCCCGGCCCGGTTCATCCGCAAGGCGGTGTCGCCCCGGCGGGGGAGGACGGCCGGTTTGCGCTGCCAGTCGTCCACCCAGCCGTTGGCGCAGCGGCCGCTGTGGTGGGCGTCGACCATCAGATCGGCCGGCACTGGGCTCATCAGCTCGATGTGGGTGCCGTCGGCGTCGTACAGCCAGGCGATAGTGCTGCCGTACTCCGGGTAGTAGGCCGGCTCGCTCAGGGGCTCCACCCCCTGATCCACCGCCCGGTGCCAGGCCCCGGCCACGTCACCGGTGGTGAAGCAGATGTGGTCGTAGCAGCTGCCCCGCCGCTCGTAGACCGGCCCGTCGATGGTGTCGAAGGCTCCGCCGATGATCTCCAAGCTGAACTCGTGGCCGGCCGCGTCGAAGAACGGGTCGCTCAGCATCACGAACCCCTGCTTACCCCCGTCCGGGAGCGGCGCGGTGAAGTCGTAGGTCTTGACCAGCCCGAAGTGCTCGATCCAGAAGGACTCGGCCCGGGCCAGGTCCGAGGTCACGAAACACACATGGTGGAGGGCCAGTTCCTCCCGCGGACCCCGGGCTGGCCGGGGAACGGCCACGTCTCGGTGCTCGACCAGGTCGATCATGAGCCCCTCCGGCGACCACACCCCCGCTGCCACTGCCAGGGTCACGCCGTCGATGACGAACGGCTCCGGCTCCCAGGCCGACGGCACGCCAGCGGTCATGAGCCTGGCGTAAGCAGCCTCCACGTCCTCGCACACCAGCGCCACCCGCTCGATGCTCCACGGTTGGCGCGCCAGGTAGTTCTCGGACTCGGGCAGCAGGGGCGGGCCCTGGAACTCGAGCAGCACGTCGGTTCCCGCGCCGCAGTAGGCCACGTCGTGGCTGCCGCGGCGGTAGGTCCGCTCGGTCAACTCACAGCCCAGCGCCCGGTAGACGCCGAAGCTGTAGTCCACGTCGGGCGTCAGGAAGCCGACGTGGTCGAAGCGGAAGTCCATCACCGGACCTTCATAGTGGCTGCCGGGCTAGCCGGCGAACTCGGCTCGCAGGCTCACGATATCCAGACCCACACTCTCGACGATCTGCACGAACGACTCCCAGTGAGCCGGCAGGATCTCCACTGGGCCGCCCGAGTCCATGGCTCGCCAGCCCCGCTCGCCGGGCAGGAAGATCTCGGCGACGCCAGGGCGCCGCTTGGCCCCCTTCACCGCCTCGACCAGCCGGTCGGACTTGCGGCCGGCCTCGCCGGCGGGCATCCAGTGGGACGGGTCGATGACAATCACGCAGGCGCCGCCGGTCAGCGCCTCGTCGCGCGGCTCCAGCCAGTAGGACGGGGGTCCCGCGATCTCGGGGCTCATGCGGGCGCCGGGGTTGATGATCCCGGCCAGCATCTCGGTGAACAGGTTGAAGGCGTACAGACGCGGCGAGCCGAACACCGAGGGCGCCTCGCAGTCCGAGATCCGGCCGTAGTCCTCCATCTGCTTGAAGTAGGGGGCCGGGTCGTCGGTGAGCTCGCCGGTGTCGGGGTCGACCAGGAACGGTCCCGGTAGCCGCCTGCCCTGGAAGTAAGCCTCGCTCAGGTTGCCGTCGTGGACCTCGATGGCCTGGATATCGGTGACGATGGGCGGGTGCTCACCGCCGGGTGACGCGGCCGCGAAGGGTGCCCCCGAGAGCACGTTCTCCATCCCGCCCCAGGGCGATACCAGAGGCAGGCTGTTGTTGGTCGCCATGGCCAGCATGCCCTCCCGGGCGGCCATGCGGACGTAGGTGCCGAAGGCGCCGGCGTCGTTGAAGTCGCGCACGAAGGCGATGGCGACGGCGTGTTCCCGAGCCTTGGCGATGGCCGCTTCGGTGGCCATGGTGATCGCCCACTGGCCTGAGGATCGGCGTGCGTCTATCACCAGCCAGGTCGGTCCTTCGTCCACCACCTCGGGAACCGCGGTCACGTCCATGGTGCCGGTGCGGGCCAGCAGCACCGGGATCTCGAACACGCCCATGCCCTGGGTGAGCTTGCCGTTGCGGTCCCCGTCGGAGACGCAGCGGGCCACCACCTCGGCGTGCTCAGCCGAGAACCCCAGCTCGCCCAGCACCCGGCGGTAGCAGTGCTCCAGAAAGTCCGGGTCCTCGCGCCGCATCGCGCCGCCCCGGCTGGAGTCAGACTCACTCATGTCGGCTCCCTTCGTCGCAGCCCGTCTCACTACTGTAGAAATTCGGTTGATGACTAGCTGCGCGCCGGACGCTCACACTGACCTGGCCGACGTCAAGTTGCCGCGTCTGGCAGCGTCGGCGAAGCCATTCGAGTTGATCGGAGCCCTCGATCATGCGGGCTGCGCAGTGGTCGACAGCCTCGCCTCGGCAGGGGTCGTCTCAGCGGTTCTCTCCCAGTTGGAGCCCCACATGGAGGCCACGGCTACCGGCCAGGACGACGTATCGGGCCGTCTGACCCGGCGCACCGGCGCAGTACCGGTCCGGGCGCCGGCGTCGTGGGAGCTGCTGCGGCACCCGCTGGTGCTGTCAGTGGCCGAGCACTACCTGGCCCCGCCCGGGCAGCGCTTCCACATCTGCACCGCGGTTACCTCCGAGCTGCTGCCCGGGCAGGGTGCCCAGCCGGTGCATCGGGACCAGTGGACGTACGGCTACTACCCTTGGCCCAGCGGCTTCGAAGTCGAGCTCAACGTGCTGTGGGCGCTGTGCGACTTCACTGAAGGCAACGGCGGAACCCGAGTCGCGCCCGGAAGTCATAAGTGGCCCGACGGGCGAGAGTTGGACCAGTCCCAGACGGTCGGCGTGTCCTGTGCTGCCGGGTCGGCGGTGGTCGTTCTGGGCAGCTGTTACCACGGCGCGGGGGCCAACCACTCCGATGGCAGCCGCACCGCGCTGAGCATCGGCTACCAACGGGCGTGGCTGCGCCAGGGCGAGAACCAGTACCTCAACTGCCCGCCCGAGGCAGCCCGAGAACTCCCCGAGGACATTGTGCGGCTCCTCGGCTACCAGCGGGGCAGTGACGCTCTCGGCTACTGGCGCGACGGAGAAGACCCAATGACAGCCGTGTACCCGGACCGCACTTACCACGTCGGTCTCGGAATGGGGCCGGAACCGCAGGACGACGGCAGGATCGACGGCCAGGACGCGTCGGTGGGGAGAGGCGAGGATGGTTGAGATTGCCCGGCTGCCGGCGGGCTGCACCACCGATGACATCGTTGAGGCCAACGAGCGCGACGGCGGTGTGATCGTCGACGGTTGGCTGGCGCCCGGTCTGCTCCAACGGTTCAACGCTGAGCTGGAGCCCTGGCTCGGTGCCCACGCCGGCACCGACTCCGGCTCCGACGCCTCAGACGAGTTTCTTGGACGGCGAACTAGGCGGCTCCAGGGGTTGTGCGCCAAGGCGCCCAGCTTCGTCGAGATCATGCTGGACGAGCGGCTGCTGGGCTTCGCCGAGGCGGTGGTGGGGCCGATCAGTCCCACCCTCATCCTCAACGACGGCGAGGTCATCGACATCGGTCCGGGTGAGTCGGCCCAGCCGTTTCACCGCGACGACGACGCCTGGAACTTCGCGCACCCGCCGGCCCCGATGATCGTCAACACCATCGCCGCCCTGGTGGACATCACCCCGGAGATGGGGGGCACGCTGGTGGTGCCCGGCAGCCACCGCTGGGAGCCCGGTCGTCAGCCGGCGCCGAGCGAGGTGGCCGCCTGCTCGCTCCCCGCCGGTTCGGCGTTGTTCTTCCGGGGTGACACGCTGCACGCCGGCGGGGCCAACCGCACGCCGGACCGGTGGCGGCGGGCCCTGTCAACCGGCTACTGCTGCGGCTGGCTACGGCCGGTGGAGAACAGCTATACCAACATCCCGCCGGAGGTGGCCCGGACCCTGCCCCGCCGGGCCCAGGAGCTACTCGGCTACGCGCTGTACGACGCCTCGACGGTCGGTGGCGGCTACCTCGGCTACCACGACATGGGCGACCCCATGCGCCTTCTCGATGACTGAAGGGACCGCTCTACAAGTCGTCGAGTGACTCGCGGGTCTCCATCACCGACATGAATTCGATGATCGTGCCGAAGGGGTCCCGGCAGTACACCGCCTCGCCGCCATGGTCGAAGCGCAGGGGGTCGCCTGTCCTGGTGCCGCCCAGCTCGACGAGCCGGTCGAGGGCGGCGTGCACGTCGTCGACTTCGATGGCGAGGTGGCGCAGCCCCAACTCATGGGCACCTCGCTCGGCGGGATCGTTGCCGACCCGGGTGGGGGCGTGGTACTGCCACAGCTCGAGGTAGCTGTTGGAGCCCCGCATCATCACGCCGTCGGCTGAGGATCCGACCAGCCCCACCGCGCTGTCGGCGCCGGGGTCCGGGGTCCGCCACCGGTCCCGCCCGATGACCTCCATGTCGAGCAGTGCCCCGTAGAAGTCGACCGCCGCGTCGAGATCTCGTACCACCAGACCGGCGTGGTGGATCCCCCTGATTCGCAAGCTAGGCAGCCAGACGCTCGCGCACCTGGACGAGGTTACCGCTGGGCTCGCGTAGGTACCCGGTGCGGGCTCCGATTCGGTCGTCGTGTGCCGGGGCGGCCACCTCGCCGAAGCCGGCGGCCACCGCGTCCTGCCAGGCCGCGTCCACGTCGCCGGCCTGGTAGAGGATGGTTGAGATCACCGGTCCGTGGCGCTCCATCAAGGCGTGCTCGGCCTCGGTGCTGGGGGTGGCCAGCACGTTCACGCACTGGCGGCCCTCATAGGTATGGTCGGCCAGGTACACCAGCCCGTCGTTGGCGCTACGGGCATCGAGGATGATCCGCTGGCCCAGCACGTCGGTGTACCACTCGACCTGGCTGTCCAGGTCCCGGCACAGCTGCACCACGCCCAGGGTCTGCAGGCCGGGAAGCCCCACCGGGCGGAACTCCACGTCGGGGGTCTTGAACTCGCTCGGGTAGGACATGATCTCCACCCAGCGGCCCTCGAGATCGATGGCCACGAAGCCGTGGTAGGTGTCGCCGAACTCCTCGTACGGCATGGCCACGGTGGCGCCGTTGGACTGGAGGTGGTCGACGGTGTCGTATGCACTGGGCACGATCCAGCAGATGTGGTTGATGCCCGAGTCGTGCTCGGCGAACCAGCTGCGCTCGTACTCGAACTGGTAGGGCGGCGACTCCAACTGCATCTGGAAGGGGGCGCCGCAGGCCAGGAAGGTGTAGTCCACGCCCCCCTCGCCGGTGTGGTGCAGGTCGGGGATCCCCTCCCAGTAGTAGGCCGGGATTGCGTGGTACCAGCGCAGCCAGTTCCACATGGCGTCGCGCGGGTGCTTCTCGAAGATGCACAGGTGGTGCAACTGGTAGGTCGGGTCGGTCATGGCTTCTCCGGGCTGATCGCGTCCACGGTCCGGGAATCGGAGCCACGATAGGTGGCAACCGTCGGCGGAGAGAACGCAGAGCGGAGATTGGGAGCAATCAGACAGAGCTTGCGGCCAATGTAGGTTGGGACTTCAACCAAGATCAGGAGCGACTGCCTTGCCCCCCACTGACGACACGGCGCCGAGCGTCGCCGAGCCGGCGTTGCCCGATGGCGAGTACGCCTGGCACAAGCTGGTTGATCTCGACGAGCTAGGCGACGGCCGGGTGATGACGGTGACGGTGGGCCACGAGAGCCTGTGCGTGACCCGCACGGCCGACGGTGGGTACGGCTGCCTGGGCAACGCCTGCCCGCATCAGGGCGGTCCGCTGGGGGAGGGCTCCATCGAGGGCGGCTGGCTGCGCTGCCCGTGGCACGGCTACGACTACTCGCCCAAGAACGGCAAGCCGCCGCCACCCTTCGACGACGCCCCGGCCGCCTACCGCACCGAGGTGCGCGCCGACGGCGTGTACGCGGCCCTGCCCGTGGAACGGCCCCGCGACCGCACCGTCTCCGACGTGTTGGTGGAGACCATGGTCGCCTGGGGCGCGACCCACGTCTTCGGCATGGTGGGCCACTCCAACCTCGGCTTCGCCGACGCGGTGCGCGCCGCCGAGGCCCGGGGCGACCTGACCTACATAGGCATCCGCCATGAGGGGGCCGCCTCGTTCGCGGCCTGCGCCTACGGAAAGCTCACCGGCGGGCTGGCCGCCTGCTTCGCCATCGCCGGCCCGGGTTCCACGAACCTGCTCACCGGGCTCTATGACGCCAAGATGGACCGGGCACCGGTGCTGGCCCTGTCGGGCCAGGTGCCCTCGGCGGTGCGGGGCCGAGGCGCCTTCCAGGACACCGACCTGTCGGCCGCGTTCGCCGATGTAGCCCGCTACTCGGCCACGGTGCAGTCCGGGTCCAACTATGCCGAACTCATGACCCTGGCCTGCAAGACCGCAATCGTCGAGCGGGACGTGGGCCACCTGGTGCTTCCTGACGAGGTGCAGGTGCTGCCCGCGCCCTCCGGCGCCCGGGGCGAACCGGGTTCCCCGCAGGGACGCACCGGCTCGCGGGCCGTGCAGCCGCCAGCCGAAGTGCTGGACGCCGCGGTCTCAGCGGTGGCCGGTGCGAGGCGGCCGCTGATCATCGTCGGTCACGGTGCCGGCGGCTCCATGGCCGACATCGTCGCCCTCGCCGAGCAGATCGGCGCACCGGTGGCCACCACGTTCAAGGCCAAGGGTCTGATCGGAGACCACCATCCGCTGGCCTGCGGGGTGCTGGGCCGCTCGGGCACGCCCATCGCCAGCTGGTTCATGAACGAGGCCGACCTGCTGCTGACCTTCGGGGTGTCGTTCGCCAACCACACCGGCATCGCCGACTACAAGCCGACCGTCCAGGTCGACTTCGACCCCATGGCGCTAGGCCGGTTCCACTCGGTGGACGTGCCGGTGCTGGCCGAGGTCGGCGTGGCCGCCAGAGCCCTCGCGGAGGCGATGCCTGCCGACCGGCAGTGCCAGGACCTGCGGCCCGAGGTGGCCGAGCGGTGGGCCATCTGGCGCGACGAGAAGGCCCGCCGCCGGGCCGACGACCGGGGCGAGGGCCTCAACGCCGCGTCGGTGTTCGACGCGCTCAGCCGGCTGGTGCCGGCCGACGCCATCGTGCCGGTGGACGTCGGCAACCACGCCTACTCCTTCGGCCGCTACTTCGAGACCCGGGGCCAGACCGTGCTGATGTCGGGCTACCTCGGCTCCATCGGCTTCGCGCTGCCTGCCGCCATGGGCTGCTGGGCCGCCACCCAGAGCCGGCCCGAGCACGCCGGCCGGGCGGTCGTCTCGGTGTCGGGCGACGGCGGTTTCGGCCAGTACGCCATGGAGCTCACCACCGCGGCCAAGCACGGCATGGACATCACCCACGTTCTGCTGAACAACAACGAGTTGGGCAAGATCTCCAAGGAGCAGAGAGCCGCCGAGCTCGACGTGTGGCAGACCTCGCTGCACAATCCCGACTTCGCGGCGTTCGCCGAGCTGTGCGGCGCCAGCGGCTTCCGGGTCACCGCGCTGGACGAGCTCGACGCTGCTGTCGAGGCGGCCATCGACCATCAGGGCCCCGCCCTGGTCGAGATCCTCACCGACCCCCTGCTGGTCTAGAGCCGCGGCCGGCACCGACCCGATCATCGCGTGAGGTGTCGGGGATGGTTCAGGGTCATCCCTGATTGGGCGATGGGACGCCACTGGAGACGATGGAGCCGTGAACCCGCCAGCTACGGAGCCGCAGCCTGCGGTCAGGAACGGAACCGTGCGGCCGTATGATCCGCGGGTGACCATCGTGGAGACGCAGGCGCTGACGCAGCGTTTCGGCTCCACTGTGGCCCTCGACGCTCTCGACCTCCAGATGCAGCCCGGCGTGACCGGGCTGGTGGGAGCCAACGGCGCGGGCAAGACCACGCTGCTCAACGCCATGCTGGGCCTGCGCATCCCGACGTCGGGATCGCTCACCGTGCTGGGCTACGACCCGCAGAGGGCGGGCCACAGGCTCAGGGCCAACGTGGGGTTCGCGCCCGAGCGCAACGTGCTGCCCGACGAGATGCGGGCGGTGGACTTCGTCCGCCACCTGTCCGAGGTGCAGGGCCTGCCCCGCGGCGAGGCCCGCAACCGCGCCTCGGACACGCTGTGGCTGGTCGGGCTGGGGGAGGAGCGCCTCCGGACGCTGGGCACCATGTCCACCGGCCAGCGCCAGCGGGTCAAGCTGGCGCAGGCCATCGCCTCCGATCCCAAGCTCGTGTTGCTCGACGAGCCCACCGACGGCCTCGATCCGGTGCAGCGCAGCGAGATGCTGACCCTCATCGGCCAGATCAGCCGGGACTTCTCGATCAACGTGGTGCTGTCGTCGCACCAGCTCGAAGAGGTCGAGCGGGTGTGCGACAACATCGTGGCCCTTGACGCCGGCCGCCTCGTGGCCTGTGGGCCCATCAGCGACCTCATCGGGGCCGGTGACGGGATCACCCTCGAGCTAGTGGATGTGGCCGAGCCCGCCGGGTCGGTCGACGCCGTGGAGGCCGCGTTGCAGGCCGGCGGGATCGACGTCCGCCGCCACGAGGCCACGCTGGCGCTGCGGGGAGCGGCCTTTGAGGAGCTCTGTGACCGGTCCCGCGACGCGGTGGCCGCCGCCGGCGCCCGCATCCGCCGCCTCGAGACCCGGCGCCGCACGCTCGAGGACCTCTTCGAGGACGCCGCCCGATGAGCGACACTCCAGCACCGAATTCCAGCCCGGCCGCGGCCGGCGAGGCCGCTCAGATCATCGACCGGGGCTACCGGTCCTACGACGGCCCCCGCACCGGGCTGCCCGGGTCGATCCGCTCGGTGGTGCGCTACTCGGTGCGCCACACCCTCGGTCTGGGCCGGGCGGCCCGGCACAAGATCCTGCCGTGGCTCGCAGTAGTCATCGCACTGGTACCGGCGGTGGTCTTCGTGGGGCTGGCCGTCGTGCTCGACATCGACATGATCGAGGACGAGATCCTGCCCGACTACCACGAGTACTACGGCTTCATCACCACCGCCCTGTTCTTCTACTGCGCCATCATCGTGCCCGACATCCTGGTGGCCGACCGCCGCAACGGGATGCTCCAGCTGTACCTGTCGACCCCGCTGCAGCGGTGGAGCTACCTCGCTTCGAAGGCGCTGGCGGTGGCGGCCGCGCTGGCCGTGCTCACGATGGGGCCCGTGCTGTTCCTGCTGGTGGCCCGCACCATCGAGGGCTCCGGGCCCGACGGGCTCATCGAGTGGATCAAGATCTTCGTGCGCATCATCGCGGCCGGTGGGGCCATCTCCGCGGCGTTCACCATGGCCAGCCTGGCCGCAGCCAGCCTCACCGACCGGCGGCTCTTCGCCACCATCGGCGTGGTCGTGCTGCTGTGGGGCAGCAGCTTCACGACCCTGGCGCTGGTGGAGGCCGCCGACATGAGCGCGCAGGTCTACGCCTTCGACCTCGGCGGGATCGCCGACGAGCTCAAGAACCGGATCTACGGCGTCGAGGGGTTGGATCCCTTCGGAGCGCCGGAAGCCCGCGAGGAAGATGCGTTCCAGCCCGGGGCCGGACGGGAACAGCTGTCCACCCGGTTCGTGGTGGCGGCCAACTTCGCGTGGGTGGCCCTGGGCTCGGCCGTGGTGTGGTGGCGCTACCGGCGACTGGCGCTGAGCCGATGAGCCTTATCCCACCCCCTCCCGCGCCGCCGAGTAATGGTGCGGCCATGGTCGAGGTGAACGGCGTGTCGAAGGTGTTCGGGGACGTTGTGGCGGTGTCCGATGTGAGCTTCTCGGTTCGGGCCGGCGTCACTGCCCTGCTCGGGCCCAACGGCGCCGGCAAGTCCACCCTGTTCAGGGTGATGTGCGGGCTTACCCCGCCCACCAAGGGCACCGTCCGGGTGCTGGGCGCCGACGCCCGCCGCGACCGCGACGTCCGGGGCCGCATCGGCCTCGCCCCGCAGCAGGACGGCTTGTTCGACCGGCTCAGCGCCCTGCAGTTCGTGACCCTGGCCGCGGCCACCGAGGCGGTGGCCGAGCCGGAGCCCGCCGCCCGGCGGGCCCTTGGAGTGGTGGACCTCGACCCCGACGACTCCAAGCGGGTGTCGGGCTTCTCCAAGGGCATGCGCCAGCGGGTGAAGCTGGCCGCCGCCCTGGTGCACGACCCCGATGTACTGATCCTCGACGAGCCCCTCACCGGGCTGGACCCTGTGCAGCGGCGCCGCATGATCGAGCTGTTCCACGGGCTGGGTGATGAGGGCCGATGCGTGCTGGTGTCGAGCCACGTCCTCGAGGAGGTCGCCCGCCTCGGCTCCCGGATCCTTGTGATCGCCCAGGGACGCCTGGCTGCCACCGGCGACTACCGCGAGCTGCGCGAGCTCATGGACGACCGCCCCCACCGCATCCGCATCGCCGTGGACCGGCCCCGGCAGTTCGCGGCCGCTCTGGTGGAGTCGGGCACGGCCGTGGGAGTTAGCGTCGGCGCGGACTCCCTCGTCGTGGACACACGCGACGTCGACCGCCTGGGGCGGGAGGTCGCTCCGCTGGCGCAACGCCTCGAGGCCCGCCTGTCGCGGGTCGTCCCCCTCGACGAGGACCTCGAGTCGGTGTTCCGCTACCTGGTGGAGAAGCGATGACTCATCAGCCGTCCCTGTCCGGGATCGAGAAGCGATGACTGCGCCGACCCCGCCCCGGACCCGCCGCCATGTGCCCAGCCTCCGGGCCGCGGCGCTGACCTACCAGGTGCTGGTCCGCCAAGTCCTCACCCCCGGAAAGATCGTCGCGCTGGGCGCGCTCGGCGCGCTGATGATGCTGGTCGGCTGGGTGGTCGGCCTCAACGCCGGCGACGGCGGACAGGACGCGGCCGAGCTGCTGAGGGACGGCGCCGGCTACGCCGACGGCTTCGGGCTGATCATCATCGTGCCCATCGTGTCGCTGGTGTTCGGCTCGTCCGTGCTGGGGGAGACCCGCGAGGACGGCACCCTCGTCTACCTCTGGCTACGCCCCATGGCCCGCGCCCCGGTGGTGGCCGGGGCGGCCGCCGCCGCAGCCACGGCGGCACTGCCCCTGACGGTGATCCCGACCGCAGCGGGCGGCTGGCTGGCGGCCGACGGGGTCGCGGGGTCCGCTGACCTGGCCCTCGGCGCTGCAGCTGCGGCCGCCTTGGGCACCGCCGCCTACTCGTCGCTGTTCGTGCTGGTCGGCCTGCTCCTCAAGAAGCCGATCATCTGGGGCATCGGCTACGTGCTCCTGTGGGAGGGCCTGGCCGTGGGGCTCGGCGACTTCGCGGCCCGCCTGTCGCTGAGGGGCTACACCCGGTCGGTGCTCAGCCACCTCGGCGGGATCGACTACGGCTTCGACCCCTACACGACCACTACCGCACTCGTGGTTCTGGCAGCGGTATCGGTCGTCGGCCTGATCCTGGCCGCGGTCAGGCTCAACCGCCTCGACGTCGCCTGAGCGCTCCAGGTCTTGCGCTAGCGGCCGGTGAAGGTGGCCTTGCCCGGGCCCTTCTCCATGAAGCTGGCCACACCGATTACGGAGTCGTCGGTGGTGAAACACTCGCCAAAGTGCTCGGTCTCGCGGGCCACCGCGTCGGCCAGCGACAGCGGCAGGCCGTCCATCACCGCCTGCTTGGCCATGCGCAGCGCCGCGGGTCCGGCCGCGTAGCCCGCGGCCATCTCGACGGCCGCGTCGTAGGTCTCCTCGGCTGGATGCACCGCCGAGACGAGGCCGATGGCGAGGGCCTCGTCGGGGTAAACGTTGCGGCCGGTGTAGATGATCTCTTTGGCCTTGGTTATGCCGACGAGCCGGGGAAGGCGCTGGGTGCCCCCGCCGCCGGGAATGATGCCCAGCTTGATCTCGGGCTGGCCGAACACCGCGTCGTCGGCCGCCACCCGGAACTCGGCGGCCATGGCCAGCTCCATGCCGCCGCCCAGCGCATAGCCGTTGACGGCCGCCACCGTGATCTGGGGCATGTTCTCAACCGCCAGGAAGGCGTCGTTGAACTGGCGCGACAGCGCCTGGGCCTCCGCCGGAGCGAGGCCGGTGAAGCCGCCGATGTCGGCGCCGGCCGCGAAGATCCGGGGCCCGCCCCAGATCACGGCCGCCCTCACGTCGGGGTCGGCCCCGACCGCGTTGGCGGCCTCGGTCAACTCGGCGAGCACCTGGGGGTTGAGCGCGTTCATCTTGGGCCGGTCGACGCGGATGGTGGCCACGCCACTGCTGGTCTCGACTCGAACGAAGTCGCCCACGGCTCTCTCCTACCTGTCGCACTGGCTGCGGGCCAGCAACCCTACTGGCCGCACCTGCGCAGTATCGTCAGCCGGGATCGAAGGGAGACGCATGGCTCTGACCCCCGACAGCGTCCTGCTCACCGACCGGGTGGCGGTGGTGACCGGCGCGGCCCGAGGCATCGGCGCCGCCACGGCGGTGGCTATGGCCCGCTTCGGCGCCGACGTGGCGATCTTCGACAAGGATCCCACCCTGCTGCCCGACGTAGTCCAGCAGGTGGAGTCGGCGGGCCGCCGCTGCCTGTCAGACGTGCTCGACGCCCGCGACGACGACGCGGTGGCCGCCTTCATGCAGCGCACCCGCGACGAGCTCGGCCCTATCGACGTGCTCGTCAACAACGCGGGCGGGACCTTCCGGGCCCGCTTCGACGACACTTCCCCCAAGGGGGAGCACACCCTGATCCGCGAGAACTTCTCCACCGTCACCAACTGCGTGCGGCACGGGATCCCGCTGATGTCCGACGGCGGCGCCATCATCAACGTCACCTCGGTGGAGGCCTACCACGCCGCCCCCATGTTCGGGGTGTACGCGGCCATGAAGGCGGCGGTGGAGCAGTTCACCAAGACCCTTGCTCTGGAGTACGGGCATCGGGGCATCCGGGTGAACTGCGTGGCGCCCGACATGATGCCCACGCCCGGCGACGAGGTGCTGGCCGAGCAGGCCAGCTCGTTGATGGACGGCCTGTACCCCACGCCGCTGCGCCGCAAGGGCGACGCGGAGGAGTGCGCGTCGGTGATCGTGTTCCTGGCCTCGGACATGGCCAGCTTCGTCACCGGCGAGTCCATCCTCGTGGACGGGGGCACGGTGGCCGCCGGCAGCTGGAAGACCCGCTTCGACGGCTCCTTCGGCCTGTAACGCCCGGCAGTCCCGCTACGTGACGACGTTGGGGCGGGGCAGGCCCTGGGCCTCGCACATGGCGTAGTAGGCGGCCAGCACGCCCGGCCCGTCGGTGATCGACTCCACGTTGCCGTCGGCGTCGAGGTTGAGGTTCACGCCGTGTATCTGGAACCACACGTCGGTCGGCTCGGTGTTGTCGTCAGGCGTGGCGAGCGTGTGGACACTGCCGGCCGGCTCGAACAGGAAGGACCCGGCCCGGTTGACCTCCGGGTACTCGAGGTACTTCCAGGCGCCGCTGAGGGTGTGGGCGTACACCGGTCCGGTATGGCGATGGGTCTGGATCACCACGCCGGGGGCGAACCGGTTGCGCACGATCCACAGGCCCTCGTCGTCGCGCACCATCAGCACCTTGAGCTCGATGCCGCCCCCGGCGTCCGCCCACGGGATCTCCTCCTCACCCCGGTGGATGGTGGTGGGCGTCTCGACCGCGGTGACGGACATGTCGTTCCCTCCTGGCTCTGTCAGCCGGATGTGTCCTGCTGGCGCAGGAAGCGCTCGAACTCGGCGCCCAGATCGTCGGGGCTGGGGACGCTGCGCTTGGCCCGGGCGTCGGCTCGGGCCTCGAGGCGCTTCACGTAGGCCACCACGTCGTCGTCGGAGTCCATGGCGTCGTTGACCCGCTGCTCCCACTCCGCAGCGGCCTCGTCGAGCTCGGACCAGCCGGTGGGCAGCCCTGTCACCCGCTCGAAGCGCTCCAGCAGGGCGCGGGCCCCCTTGGGGTTCGGCGCGCCCGAGACGTAATGGGGCACCGCCACCCGCAGCGACACGGCTGGAATCCCGAACCTCTCGAAGCGCTCGTGTAGCACACCCACTATCCCGGTCGGGCCCTCGTAGGAGGGCCGGTCCAGGCCCCAGGCCTTGGCCAGGCCCGAGTCGGTAGTGGAGCCGGTCACCCCGAAGGGGCGGGTATGGGGAATGTCGGCGATGTGCGCGCCCACCGTCACCAGCGCGGCGGCACCGCTTCGCTTCGCCAGATCGACGACGACCTCGGCGTAGGAACGCCATCTCAGCTGCGGCTCCGCGCCCACCACCAGCACCAAGTCGTGGCGGGCATCCGGCGGGCGCAGCACGTGCACGTCGTTGGAGGGCCACACGATGTCACGCCGCTCGTCGCGCAGGCGGATGGTGGGCCTCTGCTCGGCGAAGTTGAAGAACTCCTCGGGGTCGATGTGCGCCACCCTGATCGAGTCGCTGCGCTCGCTCAGCCACTCGAGGGCGCCCGTCGCCGCCCCGCCCACGTCGAACCAGCCCTGGTAGGCCGTCACCAGGATCGGCGAACGGAGATCGGGCAGCGTCGCCTCCCAGACCAGGTAGCTCACTCCCCAAGCATGGCGCGGATTGCACCCGGAACGCACGCCCAGTACCGGGATGCCCGCCGTGGTCGTCGCCGAGGTGTTGGACGCGAGCGCCGAGAGGGCTAGTGTTGATGACCGTGACCACCTTCGCCGACCTCCTGCTTCTCGTGTAGGCGAGCGCCACATATCGGTGCTCGCCGATCCCCTCGTGCCTCTGGCCGGGGGGATTTGTGCTTGTTGGGACCCGAACCCGACCACCCCGCCAAAGGACAAGACGATGCCAACGCCAAAGACAATGCCGTTCACCAAGTACCGGCCCTACCCCGGAGTAGAGCTGGCCGACCGCACCTGGCCCGACCGCCGGATCACCAAGGCGCCACTGTGGTGCTCGGTCGACCTGCGGGACGGCAACCAGGCCCTGGTCGACCCCATGGACATCCCCCGCAAGCAGCGCATGTACGACCACCTCGTAGACATGGGCTTCAAGGAGATCGAGGTGGGCTTCCCGGCCGCATCCCAGCCCGACTTCGACTTCTGCCGCAAGCTCATCGAAGAGGACCTGATCCCCGACGGCGTCACCATCCAGGTGCTCACCCAGGCCCGCGACGAACTCATCGAGCGCACCTTCGACGCCGTGGCCGGGGCGCCCCGGGCCATCGTGCATCTCTACAACTCCACCTCCGTCACCCAGCGACGGGTGGTGTTCCGCACCGACCGGGCCGGCATCGTCGAGATCGCGGTCAACGGCGCCGAACAGTGCATGCGCGGCTTCGACCGGGCCCGGAAGGCCGGC
This sequence comes from Acidimicrobiaceae bacterium, assembly GCA_009842325.1. Taxonomy (GTDB): domain Bacteria; phylum Actinomycetota; class Acidimicrobiia; order Acidimicrobiales; family Aldehydirespiratoraceae; genus Aldehydirespirator. The sequence continues at coordinate 152,678 of VYFQ01000002.1, forward strand.
GACGCCGACGGCATCCGCTTCGAGTACTCGCCGGAGAGCTACACCGGCACCGAGCCCGACTTCACCGTGGAGGTGTGCGAGGCGGTCATGGACGTGATCGGCCCCACCCCCGACTGGCCCCTGATCCTCAACCTGCCGGCCACCGTGGAGATGTCCTCGGCCAACATCTACGGCGACATGATCGAGCGCTTCCACCGCGACATCCGCGACCGTGACTCGATCGTGCTGTCGCTGCACCCCCACAACGACCGGGGCACCGCGGTGGCCGCGGCCGAGTTCGGGATCATGGCCGGCGCCGACCGGGTGGAAGGCACCCTGTTCGGCAACGGCGAGCGCACCGGCAACGTGGACGTCGTCACCATCGCCCTCAACCTGTTCACCCAGGGTGTCGACCCCGAGCTCGACATCAGCGACATCGAGGAGGCTCGCCGGGTGTTCGAGTACGCCAACCGGATGACCGTGCCCGAGCGCCACCCGTACGCGGGCGACCTCGTATACACGGCCTTCTCCGGCAGCCATCAGGACGCCATCAAGAAGGGCATGGCCGCCATCTACGACGTGGCCCCGGGCGAGTCCCTGGTAGGGGAGTACGACGTGTGGGACGTGCCCTACCTGCCCGTCGACCCCCGACACCTCGGCCGCAGCTATGAGGCGGTCGTGCGGGTCAACAGCCAGTCGGGCAAGGGCGGCGTGGCCTACGTGCTGCTGCACGAGTACGGCCTGGACCTTCCCCGGGGCCTGCAGGTGGACTTCTCAAAGCAGATCCAGACCGTCACCGAGGACACCGGCACCGAGATCACCTCCTACGAGATCCATCGCCGGTTCATGTCCTCCTACGTGGAGCCGGAGCGGCCCTGGGTCGAGTTGATCGGCCATCGGGCCACTACCGACACCATCGGAGAATCCCGAACCGATCTCGAGGCCCGGCTGCGCGTCGCCGGCGAGGAGCGCACGATCGCCGGGACCGGCAACGGGCCCATCGACGCCTTCGTGACCGCCCTTCAGGCCAACGGGCTATTCGCCGGCAAGATCCACGACTACTACGAGCACGCCATCGGCACCGGCAGCGACGCCACCGCCGCGGCCTACGTCGAAGTCGACACCGGTGACCGCTACACCACCTGGGGGGTGGGCCTGCACGAGTCGATCGTGTCGGCCTCGCTGCGAGCCGTGGTCAGCACCATCAACCGCATGCACGCCGCCGGGATCCTCAGCTGATCGCGAACGCGGTGCCGGCCGCGGCGGGCAGACTGGGGCCATGTCCTTCTCGCTGATCCGCTTCAACTTCGTGTCGCCCGACCCCACCGACGGTGAGGCGATGAGCGACCGGTACCGGGCCGGGCTGGAGATCGCCCGCTACGCCGACAGCCACGGCTTCAACATCGTGTCGCTGGAGGAGCATCACAGCAGCCCCATGGCCTGGAGCCCGACGCCTCTGCTCAACGCGGCCATGATTCTGTCGAGCACCGACAACCTCATGGTCACCATCTCCGCGCTGCTGCTGCCCCTGCACGACCCGATCCGGGCCGCCGAGGACATCGCGGTCATCGACCTGGTCAGCCCGGGCCGGCTCGTGATCGTCACCGGCCTCGGCTACCGACCGGTGGAGTACGCGGCGATGGGCAAGGAGTGGAAGCGCCGCGGCAAGGTTCTCGACGAGGCGCTCGAAGTGATGCTCACCGCCTGGAAGGGCGAGCCCTTCGAGCACAACGGTGAGACCGTGCAGGTGCTGCCCATGCCTCGAACCCGGCCCCATCCCATGGTGCTGGTGGGCGGATCGTCACCTGCGGCCGCCCGGCGGGCCGCCCGGCTCGGCCTGCCCATGCAGCTCCCCGGCCAGTTCCCCGAGATCGAGGCCCTCTACTACGCCGAGTGCGAGCGCCATGGCACGGCCGGCTTCTGCATCGCGCCCGACGACGTCGTGATGCTCAACGTGGCCGAGGACCCCGACCGGGTGTGGGCCGAGCACGGCGAGTGCTTCATGCTCGAGGCGATGACCTACAAGGGCTGGCAGCCCCCGGGGCAGACCTCGGCGGTGTGCTCCAAGGCCACCACCGTCGAGGAGCTGCGAGCCGAGGGCATCTACCGGGTGCTCACGCCGAGCGAGGCGGTGGACTTGGCCCGCAGCACCGGAACGCTCGCCCTCCACCCGCTGGTGGGCGGCATGCCGATCGACGAGGCCTGGTCGAGCGTCCAACTGACGGCCGAACAAGTACTGCCCGCTCTGGCAGACTCATAGAGCGCACAGGACCGCGCCCGCTATCGGAGGCGTCCCATGGACTACCAGAACTTGCTGTACAAGCGTGACGACCGCTACGTGACGATCACGCTCAACCGGCCCGAGCGGCGCAACTGCCTGTCGTCGGAGATGCTCGCCGAACTCGACGGGGCCCTGAGGGCCACCGGCGCCGAAGGCGACGTTGCCGGGGTTGTGCTGGCCGCCAACGGGCCGGTGTTCTCCTCCGGCCACGACCTGGCCGAGATGGCCGAGATGACCGAGGCCGACCTGCGAGAGCTGTTCGCCCTTTGCACCTCGGCCATGACGGCCATGGCCGAGGTCCCGCAGGTGGTGGTGGCCAAGGTTCACGCCCTGGCCACCGCGGCCGGCGCCCAGCTGGCGGCCAGCGCCGACCTGATCGTGGCCAGCACCGAGGCCGCCTTCGCCACCCCCGGCGGCAAGGGAGGGCTGTTCTGCCACACCCCGATGGTGGCGGTGGCCCGGCCTCTGGGTCGCAAGCGGGCTGTGGAGATGGCCCTCACCGGCGACACCGTTGACGCGGCCACTGCGCTCGAGTGGGGGCTCGTCAACCGGGTGGTGCCGCCGGAGGAGCTTGACGAGGCCACCATGGACCTGCTGGGCCGGGCCACCCGGGGCAGCCGCTACGCCAAGGGCATCGGCAAGCAGACCCTCTACGCCCAGATGGACATGGCTGTCGACGATGCCTACGAGCTGGCCATGGACGTGATGGCGACCAACGCGGCCCGCGGCGACGGCGCCGAGTGGCCCAAGGCCTTCATCGAGAAGCGCCGCCCCGTCTGGACCCACACCGGCTAGCCCGCCGGAGCGTGCCACGGCGGCCGCGGACGGTCAGCGGCCGTCCACTGACCAGTGCCAGGGCTCGCTTGGGAGGTTCTTGAGACCGAACTGGGGGGCGAGACGCTGGAGCGCCTGGAACACAGCGCTGTTGCGGCTGGTAATGAGCCGGCCGTTGTTCGTCAGGTCGATGGCCAGGCCCCTCTCGTGGTTGCTCCGGCCCGGCCGAGCGGTGGGGGGCCGGCAGGTGCTGGAAGGCTTGCTCCAGATCTCCCATTCGGACGTCCCGCAGTTGGACCGGCGCAGGTTGATCTGCTCCCGGGCGGTCCGGTATCCCCAACCGCCCAGGTTGAAGCCCTCTGCCTCCATGGCTGCGACCAGGCCGTCGACCGCTTCCGCAATCTGTTCATGCACCTCGAAGCCGCGCACCCACACGAGCGGCAGGTCCGAATCGGACGGATCCACCGACTCGGCCAGCTCCCGTCCCTCAGCCGCCTCCCGCTCGGCCCTGAGACGGGCCTCCTCGGCTCTACGCCTAGCCTCCTCCGCCCGGCGGCGGGCCTCCTCCTCGGCCCGCTGGCGGGCCAGCGCGTCGGCGATCCGGCGTTCGGCTGCCTCGATCTCCGCGGCCAAGTCCGCGTCCAGCTGCCTGATCGTCTGGACCTCGTACAGGCGCCTCTCGACGCGCTCCTCGGCCGCCACCGACAACTCGGCCTCGCGGTCGACGGCCGTTCGTAGGTCGGCGAGGATCAGGGCCGCCGCCCGGCGGTGAGCCTCGGCCGCGTCAGCCGCCTCGACGGCTTGGAGCCGCCAGCGCTCCAACTCCTCGCCTATCCGGCGCAACTCGTCGATGTCGTCGATCCGGCTGCCGGTGGCGAACCCGGCCAGTGCTTCCTCCCGGGCGTTCTGCCACGGGTCGGAGCCGAGCACGCTGAACGTTCCGGTCGGCGCCTGGAAGGAGACGTACGACTCGATCACCGCCTCTCGCAGACCCTCCTGGGTGGCGAGCAGTTCGTCTTCAAGTTCCGAGATCCTGGCTTCGGCCTCCCTCACGATGGCCTCGGCGTCCATCACGGCCCGCTCGGCCTCGTCGAGGGCCGCCTGCTGGGCGTCAACCGACGCCTGGGCCTTGTTCAGCGCGTCGATCAAGTCCTCGGCCTCGGCCGTAGCCGCGTCGAGGCTTCCGGCCGCGGCCTCCGCCGCCTTGTCCAGCTCCTCGCGCTGGGCCTTGGTGTCCCTGACGACCTGCCGGCCCTGCCTGATGATCTCCTCGTCACTCTGGGCGGAGGCGGACCCCGCCGCGGCCGCCACCGTCAACAGGAGCGCGAGCACGGCCAGCCCGCGGCGCCGGCGGGCCGGACGGAACGAACGGCAGGGGGATCTCACGGTCATGGTGTTGTCACCGCCCGCCAAGAACCGCGCCCAAGCTACCAGGGTGGGTGACCCGACAGCGGGCGTGCGGCGGACGGGGGCGGTTAGCGTGCACGCGTGCAGCTAGGCCTGACGCTGGGTTACTGGAGCCGGGCCATGCCCGACGGTGTGGTGGAGTTGGCCGCCGCCGCTGAGCGGGCCGGGTTCGACGCGGCCTGGACCGGAGAGTCCTGGGGCTCCGACGCGTTCTCGCCGCTCGTGCTGATCGCCGCGGCCACCGAGCGGATCCGGCTCGGCACCGGCGTCGCGCAACTCGCGGCCCGGACCCCCACGGCCACAGCCATGCACGCCATCACCCTCGACCACATATCCGGAGGGCGGGCGATCCTCGGGCTGGGCGTCTCCGGACCCCAGGTGGTGGAGGGTTGGTACGGCCAGCCTTCGGAGCGGCCTCTGGCCCGCACCCGCGAGTACGTCGAGATCCTGCGGCGCGTCTTCGAGCGCAGCGGTCCACTCGAATTCGCCGGGGAGCACTTCCAGCACCCCTACACCGGTCCGGGCGCGGAGGGCCTCGGCAAACCGCTCAAGGTCATGACCCACCCACTGCGACCCATCCCGATCTGGATCGGGGCCGAGGGACCCCGCAACGTGGCCCAGACCGTCGACATCGCCGACGGATGGCTCCCGCTGTACTACTCGCCGATGCGTCCCGAGGTGTACGCCTCGCAGCTGGCCGCCGCCCCGGAGGGCTTCGAGATCGCGGTGCACACGACGATGAGGGTGTGCGACCTCGGCAGCATTGCCGACGCCCTCTGGCCGGTGCGAGCCAGCCTGGGCTTCTACATCGGCGGCATGGGGGCCGAGGGTCAGAACTACCACACCAAGCTGATGGCCCGGATGGGATACGAGGAGGCGGCCCACGAGGTCCAGCGGCTCTTCCTTGAGGGGCGCCGGGACGACGCCATCGCGGCCGTGCCCGAGGAGTTCGCCGATGAGATCTCGCTGGTCGGCCCGGTCGGGCGCATCCGGGAGCGGCTGCAGGCCTGGGAGGAGTCGCCGGTCACGATGCTGAACGTGGCCGCCCGTTCCGAGCAGGAGTGCCGGCAGGCGGTGGAGCTCGTCAAGGGCTGAGACGCCCCGCCAGTCTGGTTCCCCGGCGTGTGTCTCAGTGCCGGTAGGGGATGGGCATCGACGCGCTGGGAGGCGGAGTCGTCTTGATGTCCGGCGGCGGCGCGTTCCACTCCGGGTACTTGCGCACCGCGTTGGCCCGGTACTTCTCGGTGGAGTGCACCCGGTCTGGGTCGAACTCCGGGATCACCTGGTCGCCGAAGATCTCGATCATCTCGAGGATCTCCTCGTACTCGAAGCCCTCGTTGGGCAGGCCGAACACCAGCTGGTCGGTGCCCACGGCCACATACGACTTCTCCAGTTGCTCGCACACCTCCTCGGGCGTGCCGCACAGCATGTAGCCGGCGTCGATGGCGAAGTCGAGGGTGGCCTCGTCGGGCAGGCCGGTGGGCGGCTCGGGCCAGGTGGGCGCGCCCTCCCGCTTGGGGATGGTGTCGTGGTACAGACACACCATCGAGTAGAGGTAGCCCCGGCCGTGCATCAACGCGATCTCCCGGGCCCGGTCGCGGTCCTCGAGGCAGATGACGGCGTTGGTCATCATCACGTTGTCGTTCATGTAGGAGCCGTGGGGCTCGGAGCACTCCGCGACGGCCTCCTTGTAGCTGTCGATGCGGCCCTTGAGGGCGGGAGCGGGCTCGAAGTTGAAGGCGATGGCGCCGATGCCCATGCTGCCGGCAGTGGCGAACGTGGCCGGGTTGCCGCAGGCCACCCACAGCGGCGGGTGGGTGCCGTCGAGGGGCTTGGGGAGGATGTTGTGGTTGGGCGGCACGTGAAAGTGCTCGCCCTCGTAGGAGTAGTCCCGCTGGGCCCACATGCGGGGGATCTCGGCCATCACCTCGTTCCACATGGCCTTGGTCTCGGAGGTGACGGTGCTGTTGAAGGTGGCCACCTCGTGGCTGCCCGCGCCCCGGCCAGTGCCGAACTCGAAGCGTCCCTCGCAGAAGTGGTCGAGCATGGCGGCCCGCTCGGCGATGCGAACCGGATGCTCCTTGGTGGTGGGCAGGCTGGTGATGGCCGTGCCCAGGTGGATGTATTCGGTCTGGGCCGCGATCCAGCCGATCATCACCTCCGGTGCCGACATGTGGCTGTACTCGGTGAGACAGTGGTGCTCCCCGAACCAGGCGAACTTCCAGTTGTGCTTGTCGGCCAGGATCGGGTACGACGCCTCGCGCATCAGCATGAGGTGCTCGTGCTCGGGGATGTGCGCCGAGGGGCCCGGTATGTAGCCGTTCTGGAATATCCCGAACTCCATGGACCCTCCCTGGGTGGATGGCAGGCAGTAGGCGGCTGTCGGCAGTGAGGCTAACGGACAGAACCATTGCCCTGGTCGGCCCAGTTAGGGTCGGCGAGGTGAACCGGTGGTGGGAGATCGGCGGCGCGGCCCACGGCGGCGTCTACGACGACCGCTGGCGGCGCATGGAGGCCAGGGGTGAGTGGGTCCACGGTGAGGCGGACCTGGTGAGCTGGTTCGAGCCGGCCTCGGTGCTGGATGCCGGCTGCGGCACGGGCCGGGTCGCCATCGAGCTCGACCGCCGGGGCATCGACGTCGTGGGCGTGGACCTCGACACCCGCATGCTGGAGGAGGCCCGCAGCAAGGCCCCGCATGTTCCGTGGATCCTGGGCGACCTCGCCGATGTGGAGATCACTGCGCCCGGCGCGGTCGAAGGGAGGCGACAGTTCGACCTGATCGTGCTGGCCGGCAACGTCATGGTGTTCGTGGAGATCGGCACCGAGGCGGCGATCGTGGCCAACATGGCCAGCCACCTGGGTCCGGGCGGGCGGCTGGTGTCCGGCTTCCGCTTGGGGCTCAGCCCGCTGACCTTTGATGACTACGACCGGTTCGCGGCCAGCGCCGGCCTGGAGTTGGAGTACCGCTGGACCACCTGGGACCGCGAGCCCTTCGACGGCGGCAGCTACTCGGTGACGGTCCACCGCCGGCCGTAAGACGTGTGAACACCGGCGGAGACGATCACGCCCTGGCGGCGCGGCTGGCCCACGAGTGCGGCCAGCGGCTGCTCGACCTGCTGAGCGATCCCGCCGCGCCGCAGGGTTGGGGCCTGGAGGACTCCGGCGACCGGCTGGCCCACGAGTTCCTCACCCAGGAGTTGGCCCGCCTGCGGCCGGGCGACGCGGTGCTGTCCGAGGAGGGCCGCGACGACCGTCGGCGGCTCGACGCCGATCGGGTCTGGATCCTCGACCCACTCGACGGCTCCTACGACTTCGGCGTGACCGGGGCGTGGTCGGTGCATGTGGCGCTGTGCGAGCGGGGCGTCCCGGCCGCGGCCGCGGTGGCCGTGCCCGCCTGGGGAACCACCTTCGCCACCGATCCGCCGCCGGAGCCCACCATGTGCCGGGTCGGGCGCCGCCGGATCGTGGTGGCCAGGTCCCGGGGCTACAGCGACGGCCGCAGGCTGGCCGACCGCCTGGACGCCGAGGTGGTGACCATGGGCTCGGCGGGGGTCAAGGCGATGGCGGTGGTACGGGGCGAGATGGACGCCTACGTGCATGCCGGCGGGCTCTACGAGTGGGACACCTGCGCGCCGGCCGCGGTGGCCTTGGCCGCCGGTCTGCACGCCTCTTGCGTCGACGGCTCGCCGCTGCGGTTCAACAACCCGCGCCCGCACACCCCCGGCCTGGTCATCTGCCGCCCCGACTTCGCCGACGAGCTGCTGGGTGCCCTCGCTCCGGTCGCCTAGCCGCGAATTGGCAGCGTTGTGCACGGCATGCGTGCATTCTGCTGCCAATTCAGGGGCTAGCCCCCGCGGCGATCTGGAGGGCGCCGGGCACGACCTCCAACCTGATGGGCGCGGGGCCGAACTCCTCGCCGTCGCCGACCAGGTCCATCTCGCCCTCGATAGTGACGGTGCGCCCCCGCATCATGTGAACTTGGCGGTGGCCGACATGGCCGCCCTCGAACACCTTCGGAAGCAGGCGCAGCATGGTGGTCCGACTGGCCGGGCCCACGGCGCACACGTCGATCAGGCCGTCGGCGGGGTCGGCGTCGGGGCAGATGGCCATGCCGCCCCCGAAGGTCCTCGTGTTGTTCACCGCGAACAGGGCGCTGCGCAACTCGGTGCGCTGCCCGTCGACGGTGACGATCAGCTCACGGTGCCGCAGTCCCGGCATGGTCAGCAGGGTGGCCACCGTGTAACGGCTCGGCCCCTTCGGGAAGCGCATCCGGTCGGCCCTGACGTTGACATCGACGCTGAAGCCGCCGGTCACGCTGAGCGTCACCCACCTCTGCCGGTCGGTGCGGATGGCGTCCACCGGCCGGGTCGGTCCCAGCGCGGTGGCCGTGGCCTCCTCGACGCTCAGGCCGAACAGCCCGAAGGCCCGGGCGAAGTCGTTGCCGGTGCCCGCGGGCACGATGCCCAGGGCCGTGCCGGTACCGGCCACCCCCTGGGCGGCGAGGTTCAGAGTGCCGTCACCGCCCACCGCGATGAGCCGCTGCGCGCCCGCAGCCACCACGGCCCGGGCCGCGTCGGCCGACTCCTCCGCGGAGGACCCGCTGATGTCAACCGGCGTGTGGCCGGCCTGCTCGATAACCCGGCGAACAACCGGCGCGGCCGCCGCGGCCCGACCTCGACCCCCCCGGGGGCTAACCAGCATATGAACCTCGCCCACGGCGCCCGGTCTACCACCGCTTCGGGGGCACCGCCGCGCGTCGGGGCTTCCTACAGGCCTAGGAAACCTCCGCCGTCGGCGACGATGGTCTGGCCGGTGACGTAGCGGGCGCTGCTGGAGGCCAGAAACACCGCCACCGGGCCGATGTCGGCCGCCGCGTCGCCCAGGCGGCCCAGCGGGGTACGGGCGACGAGGCGGGTCTCGAGGTCGGGATTGGCGGTCACGGCCGCTTCCATGGCCGGCGTGAGGGCCACCGGGGCGATGGCGTTGACCCGCACACCGTCCGGACCCCACTCCCGGGCCAGGCTCTTGACGATCCCGCGCTGGGTCGCCTTCACCGTCGCATAGATCGGCAGGTTGGCCGACCCCTCCACACCGGCCGGCGAAGTCAGCAGGATCAGCGTTCCGGGCCGCCGCCGCAGGTGGGGCAGCGATGCCCGAGCACATAGGAAGCTCGCAGTGGTGGCGGTGGCGATCTGGGGCCGGATCATGTCGCTTCGGGTGAACTGCACCCCTCCGGGCCGTCCCGCGGGGGCCACGGCGTTGTGGACCATGATGTCGAGCCCGCCGAAGCGCTTCACCGCTTCATCCACCGTGGCCTCCACGTCGGCCGCCTCGGTGACATCGCAGCGCACGAAGACGGCCTCGTGGCCGGCTGCACGGATTGACTCGGCGGCGGGCTCGCCGTTGGCCGCCCTCCGGGCCGCGATCACGACCGCGGCCCCCGCCGCGGCCAGTGCGCTGGCGATCCCGGCCCCGATGCCCTGCCCGGCCCCGGTGATGATCGCTACCTGGCCTTCGAGCACCCGGCCGCCCGTTCGCGGCTCGGCCTTACCTCTCTCAGCCATGGTGTCCCCGGTCATCCGGCCATCCAGGTGCCGCCGTCCATCACCAGCGAGGCGCCGGTCAGGCCACCGGCCGTTCGGCTGTCGGCCAGGGCATCGATCACGGCGGCGACCTCGGCCGCCGACGGCAGTCGGCCCAACGCGGCGTCGTGCAGAGCGGTGGCGTCGACCGCAGCCGCCGTGTGCTCCGGCGACAGGAACATCGACGGGTGCAGGGTCACGGCATGGGCCCGGATCCCGTCGGATCCCCAGCTGCGGGCCAGAGACCGGGCCAGGACCCGCAACCCTTCGGCCAGCGCCGACAGTGCCACCAGGTTGGCGGCGCCGGCCGCGCCCACCAGCGGCACGCAGACCACCATCGTGCCGCTGCGGGCGGCCAGATGCCGGTGCGCGCCCCGGGCTACGCGGATGGCCGCCTCCAACGGGTCGTCGCAGGCCGCAGCCCAATCGTCGGTGGTCATCTCCCCGATAGGGGTCGGGATCCGGCTCCGGTCGGGATAGAGGGCGTGAACCACAAGGTCGAGGCCGTCGACCGGGGTGCCGTCGTCGCGAACCAGGCCGTCCACGAAGCCGTCGTCGACCTCAGCCGGCTCCGGCGCCTTCACCAGCACGTCACCCGACAGCTCGGTGGCCAGAGCAGCCGAAGGGTCGCCCCCGCCCACGACCAATACGTCGCGGCTCATGCCGGCGCCTCGCTCGCGTGAGTACGTGCTGGATCGTCGCGGCTCATGCTGGTGCCGCTCGCCCGGCGTCGATCCGCCGTCGCAGCTCGACCGCGCCCCATGCACCCACGCCGCCGACGATGACTGCGCCCACTACGCACAGCCACGGGCCAAGCGGCGGTACGTCAAGCTCGAAGAACTCGCGCAGCATCGGCAGGGCCATGGCCGCGCCGTAGGAGGCGGCCATGGCGGCGGCCAGCCCCACCTTCCAGGGCCTCAGCGGCCGGCTGATCAGCAGCAGGATCACCAGGCCGATGGCCAGCAGCGTCATCGTGGCCGACGTTCGGGCCTCGTCCAGGCTCACGCCGTCGAGGCGGCGCACAGCCTCGTACAGCACGAACGTCACCACACCGGCCACCGCCCCCGCCGGCAGCGAAAAGCGCAGCACCCGGCGCAGGAAGCCGGGCTTGACCAGGCGGTGGTTGGGCGCCAGGGCCAGGAAGAACCCGGGCACACCCACCGAGAACGTGCCGATAAGGGTCAGATGGCGGGGCAGGAACGGAAACGGCGATCCGGACAGACCGATCAGCAGGGTCAGCAGCACCGCGTAGGCCGCCTTGGTGATGAACAGGTTGGCCACTCGCTCGATGTTGTTGATCACCCGGCGGCCCTCGGCCAGCACCCGGGGCAGCGTGGCGAAGCGGTTGTCGAGCAGCACGAGCTGGGCCACGGCCCGGGCCGCCGAGGATCCGGTGCCCATGGCAATGCCCATGTCGGCGTCCTTGAGGGCGAGCACGTCGTTCACCCCGTCGCCGGTCATGGCCACCGTGCGCCCCCGGGACTGCAGCGCGTGGACCATGGCCCGCTTCTGGTGCGGGTCGACTCGCCCGAACACCGTCGTGGACTCCAGGGTGTCGGCCAGCTCGCCGGGCTCGGCGGGAAGCCGGCGGGCGTCGACGGCCGGCGGGTGCGGCCGGCCCGGGACTGTGGCATCGTCGTCCAGGTCGCCGGTGATGCCGGCCCGGTGCGCCACCGCGGCCACCGTGGCCGGATGGTCGCCGGAGATGACCTTGAGGTCTACGCCCTGGTCGCGGAAGTAGGCGAAGATCTCCGCTGCGTCGGATCGCAGCGTGTCGCCGAGGCGCACCAGGCACAGCGGCTCGCGGTCGGTGGGCAGGGCCTCGTCGGACGGCTTCGGCGCGCCAGAGCGGGTCACCACCAGCACCCGCTCGCCATCGGCAGAGGCGGCCGCGGCCCGGGCCCGGGCGTCGTCGCTGGCGTCGCCCGCTCCCAGCAGCACGTCGGGCGCGCCCAGGTGGAAGGTACCCCGGCCCTCGAAGCTGGCCGCGGCCCACTTGCGGGCCGACGAGAACGGCACGCTGCCGGTCAGCCTCCATCCGGGTGGCGGGTCGCCGACCGCGTCGACAATGGCGGCCAGGGTGGCGTTGGGTGCGGGGTCGGCCGAGGCCAGCGCGGCCAGCGCGCCGGTCGCCTCGGCCTCGCTGGCCGCCCCCAGCAGCTCCACCCGCTCGAAGGAGATGTCCCCGGTGGTGATCGTCCCCGTCTTGTCGAGACACAGGGTGTCGACCCGAGCCAGCAGCTCGACCGACGCCAGCTCCCGGGCCAGCGCCTTCCGGCGGGCCAGGGCGACCACGCCGGTGATGAAAGACAGGCTGGTGAGCAGCACCAAACCGTCGGGCACCATGGCCACTGCGGCGGCGACCGTGCCCCGCAGCGCCTCCTGCCAGCGGTCCTCGGTGGCCAGCAGCCTCCCCAGCAGCAGCACCGTGGCCAGCGGGATGATCCACGTCAGGCGGCGCAGGATCAAGTTGACGCCGCCCTTGAGCTCGCTGCCCGCCAGCTTGAACCGGCGGGCCTCCTCCGACAGGCGCGCCGCGTAGGAGTCGGCGCCGATGGCGGTGGCCCGGTACCAGCCCGCACCGGCGTTCACGAACGACCCCGACATCACGCCGTCGCCTGAGGCCTTGTCGACCGGGTCGCTCTCGCCGGTAAGCAGAGACTCGTCGATCTCGAGGCCCCGGGCGGCCACCACCTCGCCGTCCACCACCACCTGGTCGCCGGGCTGGAGTTCCAGGATCTCGTCGGCCACCACCTCGCTCGTGCCGACCTGCTGCGCGCGCCCGTCGCGGACCACCCGGGCCCGGGGTGCCGACAGCACCGCCAGCTTGTGCAGCGTGCGGCGGGCCTTGAGCTCCTGGGCGATCCCGATGACGCTGTTCGACACCACCACGCCGGCGAACAGGGCGTCGGCCGGGAAGCCGGCCACCATGATGAGCACGAACATCGAGCCGATGATGGCGTTGACCGGGGTGAGCACGTTGTTGCGGACGATCTGGCCCACGGTGCGCACCGGGGCGTCGGGCACATCGTTGGTGCGGCCCTCGCGGCGGCGCTGCTCGACCTCTTCGGTGGTGAGCCCCCGAGGCGCGGTGGCTACCTCAGGCATGTCTGGGGTCACACCCGCTCGACGCGCTTGAAGGCTTCGCCGTAGGGCAGGCCGGCTCTGCGACCGGCGTCGCGGCACTTCTCGACGACGCGGGCCCGGAACGCGGCCATGCCGGTGCCGTCGTCGTCAGATCTGATGCCGTGGGTGCTCACGAACTGGCTCTCGTGGGCCAGCAGGGCCTGCACCTTGGCCTCGATATTGGCCGGGGCCACCTGTTCGACATGATCGGGAGCCTCGCACTCGAACAGCAGCAGCTCGACGGGCCGGTGGTGGGGAACGCCGTGCTCGGGGAAGAAGTGCGGGTCGCGGGCGGCCACTAGCGCGTCCATGCACAGGAACCCGGCAGCCCGGTGGTCGGGGTGGAGGCGCCAGCGCTTGAACGGGTCGTGGCCCAGCACCACGTCGGGGCGCAGCTCCCGGATGACCTTGGCCATCCGGCTGCGCAGGGCCATGGTCACCTCCAGCTCGCCGTCCACCTCCCCCAGGAAGCGCACCTCGCCGAGGGCGCCGAGCCGGCGGCCCGCCTCGGACTGCTCCCGTTGGCGGCGGGCCACCAGGGCCGCGATGTCGGCGCCGGCGTCCCAGGTGCCCTTCGAGCCGTCGGTGCACACCAGCAGGCTGGCCTCGCAACCGGCCCCGGCCCACTTGGCCAGCGTCGCCCCGCAGCCGAACTCGATGTCGTCGGGGTGGGCCCCGATGGCGAGCGCCCGTGCGGGCACGGCCACGTCGACGGTGGTCACGGGCTCACCGCCAACGAGTCGACCCCCAGAGCCAGCCGGTCCTGTGCGGGCAGCGCCAGCAGATCCTCAGGGTGATCGATGTCGGAGGCCAGGGCATCGTCCTGAACCACCGTCACTGCCAGCTGAAGCCGCTCGGCTTCGGCCACATGGCGGGCGAACGAGCCCGGCCCGTAGGCGAAGCGGAACGCGCAGCCGGTGGGGACGCACACCACGTTGGAGCCGTCGCGGCGTCGATCCGGCACGATCACCAGCCCCGGGCCCACCGCCGGCCGCAGCGTCCGAGCCAGCGCCAGATCGGCGTGGGCCACCACCGCCCGCTCCACTCCGGCCGCGGCCAGGCGGTCCACGGCCACCGCTACCGCGATGTTCAGGCCCGGTCGGCCCACCGCCACGACATCCGCCCCCAGGTCGGCGGCCCAGGCCGCCACCTCGGCGTCGTCGGTGGCCACATGGACCGGCAGGCCGCCGGCCGCGGCCACCACCCGGCCCGCCATCAGGCTCATCAGGTCGCGGCAGCCGGAGCGGCCGAGAACGTGCTCAAGCCGCGACAGGGCTCCATCGAAGGAGCGGATCGGCACGACCACCGCCGTGGCGGGCTCTTCAGACACTGGCGGCGATGCCACTGGGCGCCTCCGGGGCATTCCGTTCGAGGGCTGGAGCGAGTCTAGGGTTGCGGCTGTGAACCTTCGGGTCGGGGTGATCGGTGCAGGCTCGTGGGGGACCACCGTCGCCCACATCTGCGCCCACAATGCCTCCACGGTGCTCTACGCCCGCGATCCCGCGATCGCAGGCGCGCTCAACTCGACCGGCGAGAACCCCCGCTACCTGCCCGGCCGGGCGCTGCATCCCGAACTGCGGGCCACCGCGGACATCGGCGAGGCAGCCGGCGGCGCAGACGCGGTCGTTATGGCCGTGCCCTCCCACGGGTTCCGCGACACCTTGCGGTTGCTGCCCGCGCATGTGGGCGACGGCACGCCGGTGGTGTCGCTCACCAAGGGCCTGGAGGGCCGCACCCGCAGGCGGATGACCGAGGTGATAGAGGACGAGTTGCCCGGGCGTCCGGCCGGGGTGTTGACCGGGCCGAACCTGGCCAAGGAGATCCTCGCCGGGCGAGCCGCGGCGGCGGTGCTGGCCATGGCGCCCGCCGACGCCCCGCTGGCCGAGCGGCTGCGGGACGTGTTCTGCGCCGGCGACTTCCGCGTGTACACCAACACCGACGTTGTGGGGGCCGAGATCGCGGGCGCCACCAAGAACGTGATCGCTCTGGCCGCCGGCATATCCGACGGCCTCGGAGCCGGCGACAACACCCGGGCCGCGCTCATCACCCGGGGCCTGGCCGAGGTGACTCGCCTGGGAGTGGCCCTCGGCGGCGACCCGGCCACGTTCGCGGGCCTGGCCGGGATCGGCGACATCGTGGCCACCTGCGTCAGCCCTCAGAGCCGCAACCGCCATGTGGGCGAGCGGCTGGGCCGGGGCGAGGCGATCACCGAGATCGTGGCGTCCATGGACCAGGTGGCCGAGGGCGTCAAGTCCACGCCGGTCGTGGCCGCGCTGGCCCGCTCGCGGGGTGTGGACATGCCGATCACCGAGGAGGTGCGGGCCGTGATCGAGGACGGCCGTCCCGCCGCCGCGGCCTACCGGGCGCTGCTCGACCGGCCCCCCACCAGCGAAACCCGCCGGTAGAGGCCGAGCGGGTGGGTTCACGAATCCGGCCCATACGGGCGAGGCCGTGGCCCGAGCGTCCGGCTGGAGAGCTCGTGGGCGACCTCGAAGGACCCGTCGCCGCCGTGGGCGCCGACGGCACTGTCGAGCCCTTGGGATCACCGTGGCGAGTGGGCTGGGCCGTCGGAGCTGAGGACCGCTGGCACGTTGCGGCCGAGGAGGCCGCCGTCCGCACCCGCCTGGTCGACGACATGCCGGTCGTGGCCACGGCCATGAAGGTTCCCGGCGGCGATGTGGTGCTGAGAGCCGCCGCGGGGCTCACCGCGGGGGGTCGGTCGGTCGTGCTGGAGTTCACCAACGCGTCACCGGTTCCCGTGAGCCTGGCCGTAGGTGTGACCGGCTCGATCCATTCCGCCGCCGCCAAGGGATCCTGCCTCCTGGCCGATGGCCGGGTCGCAGTGGATCTGGGCTGTGCACCCGGAGGGACGGTGGCCGTCGACAACGGCGAGACATGGCCGGCCATTCGGGCTGAGCCGCCCAGGCGCGATTGCGAAGCCCGAAGCCGCGCAGGGCTGGCTTCGGCTGCGGCCGTAGTCCCGTTGGTCCCTGGGGCGCCGCTGCGGACCACCGTCCCCATTGACGGTGGAGCCGTGGCGGGCAGCTCGCCGGAGGAGATAGCGGCAGGTTGGCGGGTCGTGGTGGAGCGGGCCGCCTCGCTTGATCTTCCCGATGAGGCCGCGGTCCGGACATGGCGGCGTGGGATCGCAGCGTCGGTCTTGGGTGCGGGTAGTGCGGAGCCGCTGGCTGCGGCTCGGGCCGCAGCCGTGCTCGACCGGGTGGGCCTGCCCGACGAGGCCGACCGGGCCAGGGAGGTGCTGGTCGGAGCGGCCGGCCGGTCGCGCCTGCCGCCGCCGGCGGCAGCGGCCGCGCTGCGGGCTCTGGCGTCCCGCCGGCTGCGAGCTGGCCGGGTCTCTCCGCTCGCGGACTGGGCGGGTCCACTGGCTGAGGCTGCGGCCGCGGGCGGCTGCCTCGACCCGATCACGCTGGAGCAGGTGGCCGCCGCCCTGGAGACAGAGGAACCCTCCGCCGCCCGTGACGCTCGCCGCCTGCTGGCCACCACAACATCGACCGCTTCCATGTCACCGGCGGCTTCGAGCGCCGACGGCCTCGCCAAGGCGGTGCGGAACAGCCTCGCCTTCGGCGGTGACGGCGTCGCCGGAGTCGAGGCCCTGCTGGACTGCTTGGTCACCGAATCCGCCGATCGCCTCGTGGTGCTGCCGGCACCGTCCGAGGCATGGAACCGAGCCCCGGTCGACGCCCGCTCGCTCGTGACCCGTCACGGCGTGCTGTCGTTCTCGGTTCGCTGGCACGGTTCCCGGCCGGCGCTGCTGTGGGAGCTACCGACTGTCAAGGGTCAGGATTCCTCTGGGACGACGGTGTGCTGCGGGCTCGACCAATCGTGGCGGTCCGAAGCCAGGGCCGGCGAGGCTCTGCTGGAGCCGGGGACGATCGGCGCGTAGACGAACTGGCGGGAGGCAGCGGCGTTGGTGGCGGAGAGCGGCGTGTGTCACACTGCACCCATGGAATCGCACGCCCTGCCCGCAGCCGTACCAGCCCTTCCCGACGTCGATGTTCCGGTGTGGGCCTGGGCGCTCGTCGCGCTCGCCGTGGTGGTCTCCTACTTCGTCATGCTCGAGAACGGCGTCGTGCTCAGCCAGGTCGCCGAGACCCTCCACGAATTCTTCCACGACGGCCGTCACTTCGCTGGCGTGCCCTGCCACTGAGCGCTCCACCGGCCACATGAAGCGGATCCTGGGGATCGGCTGCCTGGCCGGTCTGGCCGCGGGCGCCGCAGCGGCCCTGTTCGCGGCGACCGCCGGCCGGGGGCCGATACGCGACGCCATCGCCCTGGAGGACAGCATCAGTCACGCCACCAGCGGCGCCCACCACGAGGACCTCTTCAGCCGGGGAGTGCAGGAGATCGGCGGCGCGGTAGGGCTGGTCGCCTTCGGGCTGGCTCTGGGCGTCATCTTCTCCGTCGTGCTCGCCGCGGTGGGGCCCCGGCTGGCCGCGTTCACGCCACTGGCGGCCTCGTTGCGGCTCGGGCTCTTCGGGTTCGTGGCCGTGGTCCTGGTGCCCTTCCTGAAGTATCCCGCCAACCCGCCGGCCGTCGGCGACCCCGACACCGTCAACGAGCGCACCGTCTTGTACTTCGCCGTGTTGGGCCTCTCGATCCTGCTCACCTGGGCCGTGTGGCGGTTCCATCTAGGGGTCTCCCTGGCTCCGGTGGCCAAGGCGTGGGCGACGGCCGCGCTCTACGGCGTGGGTCTCGCCGTGATCTTCCTGGCCCTGCCCGGGAACCCCGATTCCATTGACGCGCCTGCCGACCTCGTGTGGCGGTTCCGCCTGGCCTCGCTGGGAGGCCTGGCCGCGGCCTGGGCGACGCTGGCCCTGGTTACCGGCACGCTGTTCTCGAGATCCGCCTCCTCTCAAGCTTCGGCGTAGATCTCTATGTGGCGTCGGGCGGTGCTGGTCCACGAGTAGCGGTCCGCCGTGACGGCTCCAGCCGACCGCAGGCGGCGCACCAGTTCCCGGTCGTCTCGCACCCGGGCCATGCCGGCCGCCAGCGAGGCAGGGTCGGCCGCCCCGGTCAACACCGCGTCGACATCATGGGTCAGGAACTCCCGGAAGACCTCGATGTCGGAGGCGACCACCGGCAGCCCGGCGGCCAGAGCCTCCAGCACGACCAGGCCCCAGCCCTCGCTGATCGACGGGAACACGAAGCTGTCGGCCGCACCGAACCAGCCGGGCAGTTCCCCGTCGGGCACCGTGCCCACCAGCACCACATCGTCTCCCAGACGCAAGCCGTGGGAGCCCAGCGACCCCAGCACCTCGTCCCGGTAGGCCTGATAGTCCTGGAAGGAGTGGCCGCCCACCACGGCCAGCATCGGGCGCGGGCCCGGCATGGCCTTCAGCAGGCCCAGCGCCTCGACCAGATAGCGCGAGCCCTTGCGGGGCTCGATGCCTCCCACCGTCAGGTACACGTGGCGTTCGCCGGCGTTGATCCTTGACCGCAGCGCGTCGCGCTCCTCCGCAGATCGAGCCGCGCCCGCGAAGCGCTCGACCCGCACACCGTTGGTGACCACGGCCGCCTTCACGCCGTAATCGTCCAGCAGGCGCCGCCTCCACGGCTCGCTTACCACCAGCACCCGGTCCGGCTCGGTGATGGCCGCGTCCTGGCACTCGATCAGCGCCCGGGTGGTGAAGTCGTCTATGTGGTGGACCGTGCGGAACAGCCGGAACCGGGCTCCCCGGTCGCGAACCCGGGCCGCGGCTCGGGCCGAGATGCAGTCTTGGGTGTGCACGATGTCGAAACGGTCCGCGAGGTCGGCGCCAAGGCCCGATTCGAGAGCATCGATGTGGGAGAACACCCGCTCGGTCAGGGTGCCCGCCCGGGTCGGCGCCTCGACGATGTGCACCGGCACTGAAGTGGGCCGGAAGAACCCCTCAGCCGGGTCGCCCAAGGCGACCAGCGTCACGTCGACACCCTCCGCGGCCAGAGCCTCGGCCAGCTCCACGCTGTGCACCGCCCCGCCCCGGGGCCTCACCGAGTAGGTGGCAATGGCGACACGCGCCGTCAGGGTCACGCCGTCAGGCTTGTCGACAGGTCGTGATGGACGAGCGCCGGGTCGCGGTTCACGAGCGCGGCCGCGGCCAGAGCGGCCCGGGCGTTGGTCTCAGCCACGACGCAGCCCGCTTCCCGCATGATCGAACGCTGCCGCTCGAAGCCCTGGGGATCCCGGTCGGTGCCCAGCACGTAGGCCACGACGGCTGCCCCCGACGCCACAATCTCGGCCGCGGCCGGAGCGAGCATGGCGGCCGGGTCCGGATGGGCGCCGTCTCCGATGACCACGTCGAGCAGCACCGCCGCCACCGTCGGATCCGAGACCTGGTCGCGCAGCCATTCGAGCCTTGCCTCGGGATCGATCATGGGGTGGGGGCGTCCCACCGTGAACTCCTCCTCGCCCAGATCCAGGCACACGTGGCCGTCGGGTGGGCCGGGTAGCCCCCATTCAGGGTCGAGCGGCGTGTTGGAGAACACCGGGCCGATGTGGCGGCTGGCGATGGTCATCGCCTCGTAGGCCAGGGTGCCCCCGCTGAACAGTCCCACCATCCGTCTCCGGCGCTGGTCGAGTGAGGTGGAGAGCCGGGCTGTCTCGGCGTCGATCGTGCCGATCGGGTCGGCGCCGGTGTGGCCGAGGCGATCCAGGGACTCCACCACGCCCTGCTCGAGCGTGTTGCACACCGCTACTCCCCGTGCCGCAGCCACGGGCCGGTCCAGACCGATCAGAGCGGCCACGATTGGCTTGTTGGTGGCCTTGGCCAGCAGACGCTCGGCCACAGCCGGAGCCGGCGGCTTGGAGACCAGCAGGATCAGCTTCGTTCCGTCGTGACGCTCGAACGCCTCCATCGCGGCTTCGGCCATGAGCCCGCCGACGTCTTCGGACAGGTCGCGGCCCCCCACGCCGATCACATGTGAGACACCGGATCCCCAGCGGTCGAGCAGCGTCATGGCCTCCTGGGCGCCCGTGCCAGCGGCCGCGACCACTCCCACCGGCCCGGGCGCCACCCGGTTGGAGAAGCCGAGCCCAACCCCGCCCAGTGCCGCCGTGCCCGCTCCCGGCCCCATGACCAGTCGGCCCAGGGAGCGTGCCCGCTGCTTGAGATCGATCTCGTCGGCCAGGGGCACGTTGTCGCTGAACAGCAGCACGTCGAGGTCGCGGGTCAGGGCCTTGTGAGCCTCCAGCGCCGCGTAAGGGCCCGGAACGGAGAGGATGGCGACGTTGGCCTCCGGCGCCACGACCAGAGCCTCGTCCAGGTCGGCGGGGCGTGTGCCTGCAGGCGGGGCGCCGGTGCCGGTCGACCCGCTCTCCTCGAATAGCACCGCCCAGGCTCTCAACAGAGCCGCCGGCAAGTGCTCGTCGGTGCCCCTGATCGCGAGGACGAGGTCGTTGGCCGCGGCACCGTCCAGCCCTTCGGTCACTCCCTCGTCGAGCAGGACCTCCAGGTTGGCCGGCGTGGCCATGAGCGCCCAGGCCCAGTCGACGCCGGGAGCCTCCAGCATGGCGCGAGTCGCCTCGAGCAGTCGCACGCTGTCGACGTAGCAGTCTGCGACAACCTTGGCTCTGGCGGTCATGGCATGGATCCGCCAGGAGATCGGCGCGGGCACGCCGACGACGAATGGCAGGCCCCTGTCACAGCACTGGGTCGGGCACGATCAGTGTCCCCCGGGGACCCTCGATCACGCCGCCGGGCTCATCGAGGGTCGCGTACACGAGCTCCGGCGTGGTTATCGCTGAGATCCGCCCCGTGGCCTCCACGAACTCGATGGCCGCCTCCACCTTGGGTCCCATGCTGCCGGGAGGGAACTGGCCGTCGGCCAGGTGGCGCCGGGCAACCGATGCGGTCATCTCGGTGACGGTCCGCTCCTGGGAGGTGCCGAAGTTGAGGCGCACCGCGTCCACACCGGTCACCATAACCAGGGCCTGGGCGCCCACGGAATCGGCGATCCTCTCTGCGGCGAAGTCCTTGTCGATGACCGCGTCCACCCCCCGGTAGGCGCCGTCGGCCGAGCGCGACACCGGGATCCCGCCGCCTCCGCCGGCCACGACTATGTATCCGAGGTCGACCAGCGTCGATATGGCCGGAGCCTCGATAGGGGCCATCGGCCGCGGCGACGGGACCACCCGCCGGTAGCCCCGCCCCGAATCCTCGACCATGGTCCACCCCCGCACCGATGTCAGCGCGTCCGCCTCGGTCTGGTCGAAGAATGGGCCGATGGGCTTGGTGGGGTGCGACAGGGCAGGATCGCCGGGGTCGACCTCGACATGCGTGATGACGGACACCGCGCCGGTGATCTCGCGCTTGCACACTTCATTGAGCGCCAGGCAGATCAGACTCCCCAACTGCCCTTGCGTCATGGCTCCCAGAGTGAACAACGGCAGCGCGGGCACCAGGTCGGTCGAGCCCTCGTGCTGGATGGCCAGGTTGCCGACCTGGGGGCCATTGCCGTGGACGATCACCACGTTCCATCCCTTCCGGATCAATGATCGCACCGACAGGGCCATGGCGAGGGCGTTGGCGTATTGCTCCTCCAGGGTGCCGCGCTGGTCCTCGCGTATGAGTGCATTGCCTCCGAGAGCGAGAATTGCGGTCTCGGCCAAGGCTCACTCCTCTCGCCAGACCCGCCAGACCCGCCGGGACCGGCACCGAGCCCACGAATCTGCCGATAGCAGAACCGACTTTCTTATAGTAGATGAGAGGCGAGGGACCATGCCAAGCCTCGGGTCCACCGGGGTGAGGCTGGAGCCGGCAAGGAGCCGACCACGATGTCCGAAGGTGTGAGCGACGCAGACCCCACCGCGGTGCAGGCCGGGCACGGGGACGCGGACCCCACCGCCGTGCTGGCCGCCCACTGGAACGAGAGCGAGCGCCGCCTGTATCCGACGGCCACCACTAACCCCGACGCCTACCAGTCGGCCGTGAAGCTGGTCCGGGCCGTGGCCGACGCTCTAGTTGATGTCTCCGATCTCGGGGAGCTGGTCCAGCGCTGGGAGTATCGCTCCGCCGTCCTGGACGCAGCGGTCCGCGCCACCGGCGAGACGGTCGCCTACGGCCTCACGGAGGCGACTGCCGGCTGCGGTTTCGCCATCCGCCGCCGCGAGTTGCTGAACGAGCGGGCCGAGCGTGAGCGCCGGGAACGCATCGCGGCGGCACGGGATGCGGGCGAGATGTGGGCGGTGATCCACGAGCAGGGCGACCTGGGCTCCGGCCTCGCCGATCCCTACCAATGCATGGAGATGCACCTGCCCACCGGGCTGGCCGTCGTGAGCATGGTCGAGCCCGACCCGTCGACCATGACCCCCGTCTACGTGGTGACGGTGACAGAGACGGGGAAGCCCGACCGAGCCAAGCCCGGCATCGACGCCGGCTCCTTCGAGGATCTGGAGACAGCCGATCCGGAGCTGTTCGAGGACAACCGGCTGGCCATGAGGAGTCGCGTCGAGGCGGCTGGAGCTTGAGTTGGCCCTGCCCCTAGCTCCACAGTCCGGTGATGGGCTCGCTCTTGAGGTCGAACACCTCGCGGCTCTCGCCGCCCGCTCGCAGAGTCAGCACGCCGCTGCTGTTGACGGAACCGGCCACCGCGGCGGCCAGTCCTGCCGAGCGGAACAGGTCCACGCACGGGCCGGGCCGGTCGGTGGTGAGCCAGAACGCATAGGTCGGGAAACAGACGAGCCAGCGGTCCAGGCTCACTCCGGCCGGTGCCGGCAACCCGTCCAGGTCGATCTCCGCTCCGAGCCTTCCGGGTTCGAGGAGCATGGCCAGCGAGCCGATGGCCCCGGCCATGCTGACGTCCTTGGCTGCCTGCGCCAGATCCATGCGAGCGGCCTCGGCCAGCAGGCGCACGTCTCGGGCCAGGCGTGGACCCTGATGTCCGAGTGTGGTGAAGAAGGGGAAGTCGGGCCGCATGCGGCCGTCCAGGCAGCAAGCGAATACGAGGTCCTGACCGGCCCGGGTCCGACTCACCGACAGGACCCGGTCGGCGTCTCCCACCGCGAATGCCGACAGCGCCGGTTCACCCGGATGCTCGCTGATGTGGCCGCCGACGATGGGTACGTCATAGAGGTCGGCCGCTTCGGCCATGCCCTGCAGCGCCTCGACGGCCACGGCAGCTGGCGCCACCACCGTGTTCACGATGCCTCTCGGCACCGCTCCCATGGCGGCCAGATCGTTGACGTTCGCGAGCACGGCCGCCACCCCGGCCGCCCGGGGATCGGCCGCCACGAATGCGGGATGCATGGCCTCGCCGCAAACGATCATGGAGCCGAGACCGGCCATCTCGACGACGGCGCCGTCGTCGCCCGGTCCGGTCAGCGGATCGGAGGGGCCGACCACCCGGCGGACGGCTCCGATGGCCTGCTTGGCACGAAGGCCCGCATGGTCCCTGACCGCGGCGACCAAGTCGTCCAGCGATGGAGGCTCAGGTGAGGCTGGCTCCCGAGACGGCACGGCCGCACGGTACAGCAGCGGCCGGCCCGCTCTCCGCGGTCTCGGTCGGCCAGGCCGTGCTCGAGGCCGCGTCGGAGGGCTTCGCCGGCCGGGTTGCGGGGGTGTTCCGCGACGGGTTCTACGTCTCGGGATCCTCCGAGACGTTGTTCGCGGTGCTGGGTCCCGGCGCTTGGCCAGGGCCACTGCATCTTGTCGTCGTTGAGCTACCCGATCTCCCGGGCCGGCACGACCGGGTGAGCGTCGGCGGAGGAGTCCTTACCGCGGGCCGGCTGACGGTCCGCCTCGACGGGTGCGAGCTCTGGGCGCCGAGCCTGCCCGAGCACCTCGGTGCCGACTCACGGGCATGGCAGGACCTGGCTGCGTGTCCCGCTCCCGAACTGGCCACCGTCTGGGAAGCGGTGACCGGCGATGTCGGCCGCGGCGACCTGACGGCTGCAACCCGCCGGCTCCAGGGTCGCGGAACCGGGCTAACCCCCAGTGGCGACGACGTGCTGGCCGGCATCCTGCTAGTCGGTGCCATCGACCCGAGCCGCCGGCCTGACCTCGCCCACCTGGCCCTCGAGGCCCGCACCACCCGGCTGAGTCGCGCCTTCCTGCGCTGGGCCGCGGCCGGCCACAGCATCCAGCCCTCGCATGCCCTGCTGGACGCCTCTGCCTCCGGCGATCACGCCGGGATGCGCGAGGCCGCGGCGTCGCTGGCTGGCGTGGGCGCCACGTCAGGCCGGGCGCTCGTGGCCGGCATCGCGCTGGCCGCCACCGGACTCGCTCTCACGAGCGCACGTACAATGACCCCCCGGCCCGCTGACGTGCGACGCCGGTGAGGAGAGATCGCCTAGATGCCCATCTCTGAGTCTCCCCGGTTCCTTCGAACGGCCGCCCGGACGATCAAGCCGCGCCGGCGCGGCATCACCCATGTCATCGACACTGGCACGCCGCTGGCGGGCATCGAAGCACTAGTGGAGGCCTACAGCGCGTTCGTGGATGTCTGGAAGTTCGGTTTCGGCACCGCCTACCTCGACGCCGCGATCGCATCCAAGATCGAGTTGCTCCAGGCCCACGACATCAAGGCCTGCCCCGGGGGCACGCTGCTGGAGGCCGCCTGGTGGCAGGGCCGCAGCGAGGAGTTCTTCGGTTGGGCCCGGTCCCTGGGCTTCGATTGCGTGGAGGTCTCGAGGGGCGCGACCGGGATGCCCCCGAGCGCCAAGCTGGCACTGATCGCCGCGGCCCGCGACCACACCTTCGAGGTGTTCGCCGAGGTGGGGAGCAAGGATCCCGGTGAGCCGGCCCGACCGGAGCAGTGGCTCGAGGAGGCACGCCGCGACATCGACAGCGGAGCGTGCTGGCTGGTGGCCGAGGGTCGGGAGAGCGGAACCGTGGGCCTCTACACCGCCGATGGGCTGGTAAGGGCGGACCTCGTGGACGCCCTCGAGGCCGCCGGAACGGATGCCCCGGTGGTGTACGAGGCCCCCCGACGCGAGCAGCAGGCGTGGCTTGTGAACCACTTGGGGGCGAACGTCAATCTGGCGAACATCCCGCGCGGCGAGATTCTCGCAGTGGAGGCCCTCCGGCGCGGGTTGCGATCCGACACCCTCCGAACCCGTCTTGCTGCCGCATGTTCGACCTAGACCCCGCCTCCCCCAACATCATGCCGTCGCGGTACCACCAGGTGTCGGTGGCCGCGGTCCCGAGCCTGGCGCCGGATGATCTGGTCGCCCGGTTCACCGGTCGGGAGGCCTACTTCCGGACCAGGTTCGTGGTGGCCCGCCTCGACGGCGATCCCGACCGCTGCGCGCTGGTGGAGTTGGCCCGCGACGGCAGCGACGAGCTCTTCTCGCCGGCGGTAGCCGCCCGGGTGCTGGCCGCCGCCGAGGAGTGCGCCTACGTGCGGGACGACGACGCCGACCTCGGAATCGCCTCCCACCTAGCCCGGGTCGCGCTCCGCTGCCCCGACCGGCGCTGTGTCGTGGTAGAGGGCCGGTACCGCCATGTCTGCTTCCTCCTCAATGCCGAGCCGGTGCGGATCACCGTGGTGGACGTGGTGCCGCCCGAGCCCTCGAAGCTCGCCGACCAGGTGGCCAGGGTCCTGGACTTCGCCGAGGATCTGCCCCCCATCGCGGTGCAGGAGCGGATCGTCGACAGCCGGGCGCTGGTGACCGAGCCGGTGCCCGAGGGGCTGATCGTCCCCTGCCGGGGCGCCGGGATCGACATCGAGGGCGTGGACATCTCGCACCTCGACCAGCGTCCGTCGTTCGCCGGCTCCGCCCTGCTCGGCTGCGAGCGCTCCCAGCAGATCCACCGCTGGTTCTACGGCACCGAGCCGGCCCGGACGATCGACTGGTGCCCTCGCCGCCTGATCGGCGCCGACGAGTCCGTC
Organism: Acidimicrobiaceae bacterium; assembly: GCA_009842325.1. GTDB lineage: Bacteria > Actinomycetota > Acidimicrobiia > Acidimicrobiales > Aldehydirespiratoraceae > Aldehydirespirator. Next base: position 178,655 of record VYFQ01000002.1, read on the forward strand.
GACGGGCTCGTGTTGAGCCGCTGCTGCATGCTGGACGAGGGCCTCGAACAGGAGGCACGCACGGTGATGGTGCCTTGGGGGGCCACCCTCACCGAGGTGCACGAGGGCCTCCGCACGCTGGCCGGTTCCGGAGACGGTACGTGGACGCGCACCTGATCGACTCGGCCGTCTACGGGCACGGCTGGTCGACCGCGGAATCGGTGGCCATCTTCAGCGAGCGGGCCCGCCTGGAGAGATGGGTGCACGTGCTGAAGGCCCTCGCAGCCGCTCAGGCCGACCTGGAGATCATTCCGCAGGCGTCGGCCCGGGCCATCGACGGCCTCGACGCCCAGAGCCTCGATCCGGCCGCACTCGGCGCCGAGACCAGGCGGACCTCGCACTCCACCATCGGGCTGGTGCGCGAGCTCCAGTCCCGCCTGCCTGAGCACGCCCGCGAGCACGTCTATTACGGCGCCACCGTGCAGGACGTGTCCGACACCGCCGCCGCGCTGGAGATGCGAGACGTCGGGGGGATCGTGTGGCGCGACCTGAGGGCTGTGGAGGGCTCGCTGCTCGATCTGGCCGCGCGCCACCGCGACACGCCCATGCTGGGCCGCACTCACGGCCAGCCCGGGGCCCCGGTGACCTTCGGCCTCAAGGCCGCGTCGTGGGCTGACGAGACGGCCCGGCACCTGGAGAGGTGGCGCCAGAGCCGTCCCCGCCTGGTGGTGGGACAGCTGGCCGGCGCCGTCGGGGCTCTGGGCTTCTACGGCGAGCTCGGCCCCGGGTTGCGCAGACGTTTCTGTGAGCGCCTCGGTCTCGGAGAGCCGAGCATCTCGTGGCTCACCGCCCGGGACCGGATCGCCGAGTTCGCCAGCAACGCGGCCCTGGTGTCGGCCACGATGGCCCGCATGGCTAACGAGGTGTACAACCTCCAGCGGCGCGAGATCGGCGAGGTGGCCGAAGCCGCTTCGGAGGCCACGATGGGCAGCATCACCATGCCCCACAAGCGCAACCCCGAGCGCAGCGAGCAGATGGTCACGCTGAGCAGGCTGGTGCGATCAGCGGCGGGGGTGCTGACCGAGACGATGGTCGGCGACCACGAGCGCGACGGCCGCACCTGGAAGACCGAGTGGGTGCTGCTGCCGGAGCTCAGCCACTACTTGCTGGCCCAACTGGGCCTGGCCAGCGGCCTCGCGGCGAGCATCGAGGTGGATGCCGAGGCGATGGCGGCCAACCTGGAGACCATGGGCGACTTCGGGTCCCAGGAACTGCTGAGGCGCCTGTCGGCCCGCCTGGGCAAGCACCGGGCCAACGACGAGCTCCAGCAGGCGTACCGGACCGCCCGGCTCAGCGGCCGCCCGCTAACGGAGGTCCTTGAGCAAGTGGCGTCGCCGGCCGAGCTGGAAGGACTGGACCGGCCCGAGACCGGCGCAGCTGCGGCGATGGTCGACGCGGTCGTGGCCGCCGCCACCGGCCGTCGATCCGCCGAGACCGATGAGTGGGCATAGCCGGTGAGTGGCGAACCGAAGGGATCCAAATCGGTGCCGCGGCTCGCCGGGCCGTCGTCGGAGGCGCCGGCCCGGGAGTTGGTCGACGCCGGATTCGCCTGGGAGATCGCCGACGCGCCGCTGCTGCACCACGGCCTGAACCTGGCCGACCTGGGTCACGTGCTCGACCTCCGGGCCCGGGGCCTCATCCCCGAGCTGGCCGCGGCCGACCTGCTGGGAGTGCTGCTGGAAGCCCACGGCACCGACCCCGCCGACTTCCCCTACCACGCCGCCACCGGGGAGGTCTACAACTCGCGGGAGCGCCACTTCGTGCAACGCATCGGCGATTCCGCCGGGTGGCTCCACGCCGGTCGTCCCCGCCGGGAAGCCGCCCGGGTGGCGCTGAGGCTGCTGCTGCGGTCCCAGACGGCGCACCTAATCGAGGTCGGGGCCGACTTCGCGACCGCGGCCGCCGCGGTGGCGGCCGAGCATGCCGAGACCTTCATGGGCGACCAGACCTACCTCCAGCAGGCCCAGCCGTCCACCTTCGGCCACTACCTCCTGGCCTTCGTCCCGCCTGCCCTGCGGGACGGAGAGCGGTTCTCGGCCGCTCTCGAGCAGGTCAACACCAGCCCCGGCGGCGCGGGCTGCGTCAACGGCAGCCGGCTGCTCGACGACAGGGGCGCCATCGCCGACACGCTCGGGTTCGACGGCGTGATCGCTCACACCCGCGACGCCATGTGGCAGACCGACGTCTTCATCGACCTGCTCGCCACCTCGGCCAGCATGATCGCCAACCAGGCCAAGCTGGCCGAGGACCTCGAGATCTGGTCCAGCCAGGAGTTCGACTACGTCGACCTGGCCGGACCATTCACCCGGGCCTCGGTGCTGATGCCCCAGAAGCGCAACCCCTACGCACTGTCGATCATCCGGGGAGCCAGCGGGGTGCTGATCGGCCGGATGAGCGGCTTCCTGGCCGTGGTCAAGAGCCCGTCGGCCCGCAGCGACAACCTGATCTTCGCCTACGGCGAGATCCCCAGGGCCCTCGACTTCACCATCCGGGTGAGCGCCCTCACCACCGGAGTGGTGAGAACCCTGAGCGTCAACGCCGAGCGCATGTGGTCTGAACTGGAGCGCGGCTTCGCCCAGGCCACCGACCTCGCCGAGTACGTGATGGTGGCCGGCGGCGTCGACTACCGCACGGCCTACAACGTGGTGGGAAGGACGGTGCGAGCCGCCAGCCGCCAGGGGCTCACCGGCCTCGACATCACACCGCAGATGCTGGACGACGCGGCCTCCGAAGTCTGCGGCCGGCGGCTCGGGCTCGACCCGAACGCCCTGGCCGACGCCCTGGACCCGCGCCGTATCGTGGCCACCCGCAGGGCGACCGGCGGAGCGTCCCCCGGCGAGGTCAAATCGATGGCCGAGGAGTTCACCGCCCGGGCCGCCCAGCTGCGGACCCGGGCCGTCGAGGAGCAGGAGCGCTACGCCCAGGCCGAGGAGGCGCTGCTGGCGCAGGCCCGAACTCTCGCCGGATTGGTGTAACGGGCGCTCGCGTTTCTCTTGCGACGAGTCGCTGTCTTATAGTTGACACACCGGGTCAGCGACCGAGGAATCCACCAAACGGGAGGCTCCGATGGACGGCATCCACGACATGGGCGGAATGCAGGGCTGGGGCACGGTTGCCATCGACCCTGACGAGCCGGTCTTCCGGGAGCCCTGGCACGGCCGGGCCTTCGCCATGGGGGCCATGTCGATGGGCCTGTCGGGCACCAACCTAGACGCGTTCCGCCACGGCCTCGAACGCCTGCACCCCTACGACTACCTGGCCGACGGCTACTACGGGCGCTGGCTGGCCTGCGCCGAGACGCTGCTGGTCGACAGCGGCGTGCTTGCGCCCGGAGCGGTGGAGGCCAGAGCCCGGAACCTGATGGGGGAGTCGGTCGACGAGCCGGCCGACGTCGAGGAGAACAAGCCCACCTACGAGCGAGGCGGCGCCGGCTCGCTGCGCGAGATCGACGACGAGCCCGACTTCTCACCGGGTGACCGCGTGCGGGCCAAGGACATGCGCACCGGCGGCCACACCCGGATGCCCGGATACATCCGCGGCCGCACCGGCACCGTCCACGCGCTGCGCCCCGCCGCGCTGCTGCCCGACACCAACGCCCACTTCCAGGGCGAGAACCCCCAGCACGTGTACACGGTGGAGTTCGACTCCACCGAGCTGTGGGGCCCGGACGCGGAGGCGGCCATGCTGCGCATTGACCTGTTCGAGAGCTACCTGGAGGCGACCTAGATGGCTGACACCGACACCGCCGACCGGCTCCCGCCCGCGGTGCGGGCCGAGGCGCTGGAATCCCTGCTGACCGAGCGAGGCCTAGTCAAGTCCGAGGTGCTCGACGGCTTCATCAACCGCTTCGTGAACGACGTCGGCCCCATGAACGGCGCCAAAGTGGTGGCCAAGGCATGGACCGACCCCGACTACCACCAGCACCTGCTGGCCGACGGCACCGGCGCCATCAAGGAGCTGGGTTTCGCCGGACCCCAGGGCGAGCACATCGTGGTGGTCGAGAACTCCGACGACGTGCACAACGTGGTGGTCTGCACCCTGTGCTCGTGCTACCCGTGGCCGGTGCTGGGCCTGCCGCCGGAGTGGTACAAGGACCCGGCCTACCGCAGCCGCATGGTGCGCGAGCCCCGCACCCTGCTGAGCGAGATGGGCCTGGACCTCGACGACGATGTGGAGGTGCGGGTGTGGGACTCCAGCGCAGAGAACCGCTACCTGGTCCTTCCCCAGCGCCCCGAGGGCACCGACGACCTCTCCGAGGAGGAGCTGGCCGCCCTCGTGACCCGGGACGCGATGGTCGGGGTGGCCAGGGTCGGCGTCTCCTAGCCGGACGCTCGTGTCTCTGACGCTCGACATCGAGGGGCCGGCCGCCCCTCCCAGGCTCAACGGCGAGTTGGTGTTCGACGAGCCGTGGGAGGGCCGCAGCTTCGCCATGGTTGCGGCCCTGGTCGAGGGGGGCCACTTCAGTTGGGACGAGTTCCGCGACCACCTGATAGCGGCCATCGCCCGCTGGGAAGCGGACCCCTCCGGCGATTACCGGTACTACGAGCGCTGGCAGGAGGCCCTCGAGTCCATCGTGGAGGAACTCGACATTGTCGCCGAGCCCGAAGTGGACGAACTGGCCGCGGCTTACGCGGCCCGCCCGCCGGGACACGACCACCGTCACGACGATCATCACCACGACCACGACCACCGTTGAGGGCCCAACTTGACTGACCCTGGTTGATGGGTTTAGGTTATGAAATAAGTATGTCTCATCCGAAATGTCGGGTGAGGCCAGCGAAAGGCTTGTCATGCCTCCCATAACCATCGTGTTCATTGCCACCGGCTTGATCGTGTGGCTGAATGCCCTCTTCTTCCTCGGCGTAGGAGCCGACCAGAAGGAAGGGGGTTCGAATCCGCTCGTCAGCATCGGCAATGCGACCCTGGTCGTGGGCCTGCTGAACCTGGTCCAGGCCGTCTACATCATGTGGGCCCGTCCCCTGGACGACGCGTCGGTCGTCCTCGCCGGGCTCGTCACGTTCTACGGCCTCTTCTTCGTGGTCCTCGGCAAGAGCGAGGTCAACGGATGGGACCTGCGGGTAGTGGGGAACCTCGCCGTGCCGACCGCCATCCTCCCGCTGTTCTGGTGGGACTTCTTCTCGGGAAGCTGGATGTTCCAGTCGATCCTGATCGTCTGGCTGGTCGCCTTCGGATCGGTGGCCCTCACCACCTACGGCAAGCTTGAGGCCAAGCTCCTCGGCCTGGTGCTCGCCGGAACCGCCATCTACACCTTCTGGGTCCCGGCCCTGATCCTGGCCACGGGCAACGAGATCCCCTAGCCGCGCCGGTTGAGCCGAGTCGCCCCGGGCCCGACCCGGCGGCGGCTCGGTGACCCGCGGCCGGTCAGCCGCCTTCGTGGAACGACCTCCGTCGTGGTAGGAATGGCGCAGTGTCGCTGGCCGAGCTCATAATCGACCTGCAGTTCAAGGGTCTGAGGATCAACGCTCCCTTCGAGCGCCGGCCCGGCGGGGCCGGTCCCTCGGACGCGGGAATGGTCTGGATCGAGGGAACCGCGGTGACGGTTCCCGTGGATGCCTCCTTCGTGGCCGACTCCCCCTACTCGCTGGAACCCGAGGACGTCGGATTCGGCATCTACGCCGACGGCATCCGCCTCGCCGGCGCCGCTCCGGCCGACCGGCCCCGCTTCTACGGCCTGACCACCGACGACGGCGTGCCGTACTGGCACCTGGCCCTCATGCACCTCGACTCGCTGGCCAGCACCGTCCTGCAGACCTGCGCCTACTGGGGCAACGAGGACCAGTGCCGCTTCTGCGGCATCGGCGTGTCGCTGGCCTCAGGCAGCACTGTGCTGGTGAAGCGGCCGTCACAGCTGGCCGAGGTGGCGGTGGCGGCCAAGGAACTGGACGGCGCCGTGGACATCACCCTGACCACCGGCTCAACCTACGGCCGCGACAAGGGTGCCCTCTATGTGGCCAAGTGCGGGGAGGCCATGAAGGAGTCCTCGGGCCTCCCGGTCGAGGTGCAGTTCGAGCCGCCCGACGACCTGAGCGTGATCGATCAGGTCGCCGACCGTGGCATCGACTCGGTGGGCATCCACATCGAGACCTTCGACCCGGCGGTGCTGGAGTGGGTCGCGCCCCCCAAGTACCGGACCGGCATCGAGCGGTACTTCGAGACCTGGGAGTACGCCGTCGAGCGCTTCGGCGAGGGCCAGGTCTCCACCTATGTGATCCTGGGCATGGGCGAGGACCCGGACCTGATCGTCGAGGGCTGCCGGCGGGCCGCCGACATCGGCGTGTACCCCTTCATCGTGCCGCTCCGGCCCGTGCCCGGCTCCCTCATGGGCGACTGGCTGCCCCCGTCCTCCGACTACGTGGAGAACGTCGCTCGCAAGGTCGCCCCGTACCTGGTGGAGCGGGGCTTGACCGCGGATCTGGTCGCGGCGGGCTGCGCACGTTGCCAGGCCTGCTCGCCGGTGGGGGCGATGGAGCGAGAGCTGCAGGCCAACGGCGACCGCAAGCTCATACCGGTGCGAGCGACAGGCTGACGCAGGTGAGGCCGTCCGAGCGGATCGTGTGCTGGCGGGCTGTCGACCCGTCCGCGAAGAGCTGGCATATGCGTATCCGTCACCGCATCTTCGTCGAGGAGCAGCGGGTCATTCCCTTCACCGACGTCGACGACTGGGATCGCGACCCCGGCACCGTCCACGTTCTAGCGGGACGGGGATCGGTGGCGATCGGGACTGTGCGGCTGTACCGCACCGACACGGCCGGCCGCTGGAAGGGCGACCGGCTGGCCGTGCTTCCCGGGCACCGGGCCGGCATCGTGGGCATGCGGCTCGTGCGGTTCGCGGTTTCCACCGCAGCCGCAGCGGGGGGCGACGTGATGGACGCCTTCGTCCAGCTCCAGAACGTCAACTTCTTCGAGCGTCTGGGATGGGAGCACAACGGCCCGCCCGTGCCCTACTACGGGCTACCCCATCAGCCAATGACATTTGAGCTTTCTCGTGCCGGCAACCTGGCCGAGAGCGAGATTCCCGACGACGCCTGCCTGCGCCTGCCCGCGGCCCGCGACGCGCCCAGCGCGCTGCTGGTCACGATGTCCTAGAAAGCCGCAGCGGATGGGCGTCATGGAACTGCCCGAACGGGTCGCGGTCGTCAACATCGGGCTTGAGCGGTTCGAGACGGCCGTACGCGACCAGGGCGCGCCGGCGGTAGGGGTTGACTGGCGCATCCCGGCCGGCGGTGATCATGAGGCAGTGGCTGCCCTGGCCAGGCTGCTGGGCCCGGCCTCGGACCGGGTCGACGCGGCCAACGCCGAAGTGGTCGACCGCCTCGACCGGGGTGTGCCGATGCTGCTCGGCGTCGAGACGGCCGGCGCGGTCGTCGAGGGTCTCGAGTCGGGCACGGTCCTTCACTGCGGTCCGCCCATCGGCTGGTCCGAGATGTGCGACCCGCTCCGGCGCTCGATCCGCGCCGCGGTCGTGGCCGAGGAGTGGGCCCCGGATCGCGACGCCGCCGACCGTATGTTGAACGCCGGCGAGGTCCGGCTCGGGGCGGCCAACGAGCACTCAACGGTGGTGCCCATGGCCAGCGCCATCGGGCCCAGCGCCCCGGTGTACGTGGTCTCCGTCGACGCCGGAGGCACCACGGCCTACGCCAGCCTCAACCAGGGCTCGGGAGCAGTCCCGTGGTTCGGGGTGGACTCCGAAGCGGCCATCGAGCGTCTCAGGTTCCTGCGCGACGCGCTCGGCCCCGCACTGGCTGAGGCCTTTGACAGAGTCGGCCCAATTGACATCTTCTCTCTGGCTGCTCAGGGCATCACGATGGGCGACGACGTCCACATGCGGGTCCAGGCCACCACCAACCTCCTGCTGCGCGACCTGCTGCCGCATCTGGTCCGCGCCGGTAGGGACAGGATTGGCGAGGTGGCCGACTTCCTCAGCACTAACCATCTGATGTTCCTCAACATCGCCATGGCGGGCGCTCGCGCCCTCACCGAGTGGGCCGGCCAGGTACCGGATTCCAGCATCGTCACCACCATGGCCCGCAACGGAACCACCTACGGCATCCGTCTGGCCGGCGGCGGTGACCCGTGGCACATCGCCCCGGCGCCTCCCGTGCAGGACGCGCTGTACTACCCCGGCCAGGGACCGGACACGAGCGCCCCCGACATCGGCGACAGCGCTGTGCTGGAGTTGGTGGGTCTTGGCGGAGCGGCCGCGGCCAACTCGCCCGCGGTGGCCGGCTTCCTCGGGGGCCGCATGGCCGACGCGGCCGCGGTCACCGCAGCCATGAGCCGCATCTGTGCCGGGACCAGCACCCGGCTCCGCCTGCCCGTGCTCGACAACGCCGGCACCCCGCTGGGGGTCGACGTCCGGCGGGTGGTCGAGAGCTCGATTACCCCTGCGGTGAACACCGGGATCGTTCACATCTCCGACGGCTCCGGCCAGGTCGGTGCCGGGGTGGCCCACGCCCCCATCGAGTGCTTCCGGCAAGCTCTCCTCGACCTGGACCGCCGCCTCACCTGAGGTCCCGCGGCCACTGACGCCTCCAGCTTCGAGGCCTGCGGCCTCCTCGTGACATAGTCTCCCACTGATCCAGCGGCCCCAGGGGGATCGACTTGGCCAAGATGAGCGGAGGAGAAGCCCTCGCCAAGTCTCTTGTATCCGAAGGCGTCGAGGTCGTCTTCGGAATCCCGGGCATACAGGTCTATGGCATCGTCGCCGCGCTGAGGGACGAGCCCGGCATCCGCATGATCACGACCCGCCACGAGCAGGCGGCGACGCACATGGCCGATGGCTACGCCCGTGCATCGGGCCAGCCCGGGGTGGCGCTGGTGGTCCCGGGCGTGGGTCTCTACAACGCGTCGTCCGGCCTGGCCACTGCCTACTCCCGCTCCACGCCCGTGCTGCTCGTCGCGGGTCAGGTCCCCCGCCCCGCCATCGGCAAGAACATCGGGGCCGTGCACGAGGTCGCCGACCAGGCCGGCACCGTACGTTCCGTCACCAAGTGGCAGCGACAGGCGTCCAGGCCCCGCGAAGTCCCGGACGCCGTGTTCGAAGCGTTCAGGCAGATGCGCACCGGCCGTCCCCGTCCAGTGCTGATCGAGATGCCGCCCGAAGCCGGGGTGGAGCGGGAGGAAGTCGAGCTCCGGAACCCGGCCCGTGCCACGAGGATTGTTCCCAGCCCCGAAGATCTGAGAGAGGCCGCCCGTGTGATCTCAAGATCCAGCATGCCTTTGATATACGCCGGCGGCGGTGTGGCGCGTTCCGACGCCGAAGATGCTCTGGTCAAGCTGGCCGAGGCGACGAATACAGCCGTCATAACCTCCAGCGGCGGTAAGGGAACCATCCCGGACAGCCATCCGCTGTCCTACGGCTCCTGCTTCAGTCCCAGGGGTGAGAGACAGGAGATGAACCAGCTCTACGAGGTGATGCAGTCCGCCGACGTGGTGATTGGAATCGGCGCACGCTTCTCGCTCGGAAATCCGGCGGGCGAGGCGTCCACGTTGGTGAACATCAACATCGACCACGCAGAGCTCACAAGGCACCAGGCGAACACGATCCCTCTGCACGGCGACGCCAGAGCGACGATCGAGGTGTTGCTTCCTTACCTCATTGAGGCCGGGGCAGAGGAGCGTCCGTCACCCGCTGAGGCAGTCAGCGCGGCCCGCAAACTGATCGCCTACTACGACATCCGGCTCAAGGAGCCGCAGTACGCCGTTCTGGAGGCCATGCAGCGGGGCATCCCGCAAGACGCCTTCATCGTCTGGGACGTCACGCAGTTCGGCTACTACGCCCGCACCCACTACCAGGTCAACCACCCGAAGACATACATCGACTCCGGCTACTCGTTCAACCTCGGCTACGCCTATCCGACCGCGCTGGGTGTCAAGGTGGCCAGGCCCGACCGCCCTGTGATCTGCATGGCCGGGGACGGGGGGTTCATGTTCAACTCGCCCGAGCTCTCCACCGCTCTGAAGTACGGCATCAATGTCGTGGCCGTGATCTTCAGAAACGACTCCTACGGCAACGTCGCCCGCGACCTCGACGACGCATTCGGCGGAGCCTATGGGACCGACCTGCACAACCCCGACTTCGTGAGGTACGCAGAGTCGTTCGGTGCGGTCGGCATGAGAGCAGACGACCCGATGGAGTTGGAGAGGTTGATACCCCTCGCGTTGGAGCGGCAGAGTCCCGTGCTGATCGAGGTTCCCTTCGGAGAAATGTCCATACCACCGGCGCCACAGTTCGCGCCGCTCTACAAGCTGCCCTGGACCATGCCGCAAGAGGGTCTCATACAGTCCTGACACGCGGCTGCGGGGCCAGGGCAGCCCCGGGCGCGATCCGGCGGCGGGGTCAGGAGGGCCTGAGCGCCGTCCACACCGCCCGGGCCGGGTGCCGGGCGGGGTTGCGCCAGCGGTGCTCGTGGTCGGTCCGGAAGTGGATCGAGTCGCCCCTGCGCAACTGGAAGGTCTGACCGGAGACGTCGACGTCGAGCCTCCCCGACAGCATGTGGATCAGCTCCTCGCCCGCGTGGCGCAGCGGCGACTCGCCGCTGTCCGCTCCGGGTTCGACCTCCGCGATCGCGGTGGCCACGAAGTACTGGCCGTAGGGACCGGAGATTCCCTCCAGGGTGAGGCCCTCATGGGGGGTGTAGATCGATCGACGCTCGGACGCAGGGGTGAAGACCACGTACGGCGGCGACTCCAGCTCCTCGTCCACGAAGTACGCCACCGGCTGCTCGAGGGCCGCGGCCAGCTTCAGCAGGGTTGTGATGGTGGGCACCATGGTGCCCTGCTCCACCTTGTGAATGGCCGCGGTCGACACGTCGGAGCGGTCGGCGAGCTGCTGCAGCGACAGGCTCCACTGCTTGCGCAGGTGGCGGATCTTGGGCCCGATCGAGTTCACGACCGCGCTCAGCGTCTCGCCGCTCACCTGATTGGACCGTCCGTCCGCGCCCGCAGCGCTGGTCGCGGCCTGGCCGGTCATGCCTCCATCACGGGCGTGCATTCTAGACCACGGCCTTTTCGCTTGTGATCTAGCGGTGTCGTATAGTTGACGGCTCGCTGTCAGCAGCTTGAAGGACGACCCGCCGTGAGTTCTCCGACCCTTACCGTCTCGGCCCGGTGGCTGGGCGCCTACCGCTGCGACGTGTCCTCCGGCGACTTCACCATCCCAGTGGACGAGCCCGAGAGGTATGGAGGGACCAACCAGGGTCCCCAGCCCACCGAGCTCCTGCTGGCCGCGCTGTCGTCGTGCTTCACCCTCGCCGTGGCCCACGCGGCCGGCAAGCGGGGCATCGAGCTGTCCCATCTGGCGGTGGAGGTGACCGGCACCTACGACGGCCCCAGTTTCTCGGCCCTCGAGATCCGGGTCGATGTCGGCTGTGACGACGCCGTCAAGGATCGGCTGCTGGAGGCGGCGGCTCGCGTCTGCTACGTGTCCAACACCATCCGCAACACTCCGGAGATGTCGGTACGGGCCGTCTGAAAGGGCGCACGCGGCTTGCAGGCGCGGCTTGACACTGGCGCGGGGTCGGCTTTAGGTTCCGATACGCAGTTCTCTCATCCGACACGACGGGCTAATCAGGAGGTCCGGTGACGAAAGGGTCACGATGCGGATAGCGGTAATCGGCGGCGGCGCCGCAGGCATCGGTGCTGCCGGCGCGGCCAAGGGGGTCGATCCGGACGCCGATGTCGTGGTTTACACCGCGGACACCGATGTGGCCTACAGCCCATGCGGCATCCCCTACGTCCACGGCAAGGAGATCGACTCGTTCGACCGGCTCTTCCTGGCTACCAAGGAGCAGTACGTAGCCACCGGCATCGACGTCCACTACGAGACCACCGTGGAGGCCATCAACCCGAAGTCGCGCACCCTTGCCGTCGCGGGTGAGGGCGAGGCGTCCTACGACCGCTTGGTCATCGCATCCGGATGGAACTACGCCGCCGTCGACGTCCCCGGAGCCGATCTCGACGGCATCTACGAGGTCAAGTACATCCGGGAGGCCATGGAATGGGACAAGCGCCTCGATTCCTGCACCTCGGCGGTGGTCGTCGACGCCGGTCTCGTGGCCATGGAGATGGTCGCGGCCCTGTGCCACCGGGGGATCAAGTGCACCGTCGTCGATCCCGCGCCCTGGCCCATGGCCGACGTGCTCGACCCCGACATCGTCGAGCCGGTACGCCAGGCCTGGGAGGACGCCGGCGTCGACATGCAGTGGGGCAACCGGGTCACCGCCTTCCGGGGCGACGGAACGGTGAGCCGCGTTGAGACGCAGCAGGGCGACATCGAGGCCGACATCGTCATCGTCGGCACTCACAAGGTGCCCAACAACCCGCTGGCCGCCGCGGCCGGCCTCGAACTGGGCTCGACCGGGGGCCTGATCGTCGACTCGAGGATGCAGACGTCCGATCCAAACATCTACGCAGCGGGGGACTGCACCGAGATTCCCCACGGGGTCTCCGACATCCCGATCCAAGGTCTGACCGGCTCGCACGCCTACGCGCAGGGCAAGACGGCGGGGACCAATGCCGCCGGCGGGACCCGCCACTACCGGCCGGTCTTCGTGCCGTGGGGGCTGCTGGCCGGCGAGTGGATGATCGGCGGGGTGTCCTTCGGGGAGACGCTGGCCACTGCGCTGGGCATCCAGCACGTCGTGGGCAAGGCCCAGGGCATCACCCGGGCCCGCTACTACCCGGGCGTCAGGCCCATCACCGTCAAGCTGCTGGCCGAGCCCGGATCGCTGCGGCTCATCGGGGCCCAGATGATCGGCGGCGAGGGCATCAAGGAGCGGGCCGACTTCCTGGCCATGGCGGTTCGCGTCGGCCTCACCGTCGAGGAGCTGGCCACCATGGAGAACGTCTACTCGCCCGCCATCGGCGCTCTCAACGAGCCGATCTCGGTGGCCGCCCAGAACCTGCTGGCCGGGCTGTAGGGGCGGCGCCGTCATGGGATTCGCTCAGTGGCTCCGCTCCAACTCGGAGCACTACCTGGCCATCGACGCCCAGCGGCGTGTCGGCTCCCGCTACGGCGCGAGGATGCCGGAGAAGGCCAGCAGCCTGCGTGAGCACTTCTGGATGAATGTGTTCACACCGGCCTACCGCCTGCTGCCCTGGGGCTTGCGGCGGCGCGTCATAGGGGCGCTGCCGGGATCCCATCGAAGGGCGTGGCCCATCCGCTCCGGCCGGCCCCAGGGACCGGCGATCTGAGATCCGACAAGCAACTACCCACACAACAACAAGGAGGCAACCATGCCCAAGACAGTGACCATCCCGCCGCCCCAGGAAGGCGACGTGATGCACAACATCGAGGAGAAGGTCTTCCCCGACTACAAGGCCGAAGAGGGCGACCAGGCGTACGTGTTCATGCACACGGTGCCCTTCGAGGGCTCGGTCGGCCTGGTGAACATGCTCACCGCCACCCGCTTGCAGCGCAAGGGCTTCAAGCTCACGTTCGTGCTGTACGGCCCGGCCGTGCTCATGGCCAACGCCGCTCGGGGCTACCCGGCGGTGGGCCAGGAAGGCTTCCCAGGCAACCTCGGGTACAACCGCCAGCTCCAGACCCTCATCAACGAGGGCGCCACCGTCTACTGCTGCCGCTTCGCCATGGGAGCGCTGTACGGCATGCGCGAGGACGACGTCATGGAGGGCGTGACCCCGTTCAACCCGCTCGACGTCCTGGACGCCAATATCCAGGCCTGGCGCGACAGGGCGCTGGTCCTCTCCACCTGGACGCTCTGACCTAACCCGGCGCGGCTACGGTCGCGCCGATGGCTTCCACCGCTCCGACCGTGGCGCCTCTCCGGCGCGCCCTGCGGGGACGGGCGCCGGGACTGCGGGCGGAGCGGGCCCTGTGGGACTCCGGCGCCGCGGTGGTGGCCGGCGTCGACGAGGTGGGTCGAGGTTCCTGGGCCGGGCCGCTCACGGTGGCGGCCGTGGTCGCCGATCCCGATCGGCGCATCTACAAGGTGCGCGACTCCAAGATGCTCACCGCGGCTGAGCGTGAGACGCTGCACGACCGCATACGGGCTTGGGCGCGGGCGGTCTCGGTGGGCCATGCCACCGTCGCCGAGTGCACCGAGCTGGGCATGGCTGACGCCCAGCGCCTGGCTGCCCGGCGTGCCATCGACGGGCTGGGTCTCGACGTGGATCACGTGCTGGTCGACGGGAAGTGGGACTTCCTGGCCTCATCCGGAGACTCCGACGAGGATGACGCTGAGCGGTCCGGTCGGCCGGGGGTCACCACCATCGTGCGGGGCGACGCTTCCAGCCTGTCGATCGCGTCCGCGTCGGTGGTGGCCAAGGTGACCCGCGACCGCCTCATGGTCGCGGCTGCGGAGCGCTATCCGGCCTACTGGTTCGCGTCCAACAAGGGCTACCCCTGCCCGCGCCACATCGCCGCGCTGGCTGCCTGGGGTCCGTGCGCCATCCACCGCCGCCGCTGGGTGTTCATGGACGATCTGCGCTGGAGCGGCGTTCCCCGTGTCCTTCCGGAGCCGCAAGACGCTCATCCGCAACTGTTCGACACCACTCCGGTAGCCGCCGCCGCGACGGGCGGGCGACGGTAGCCTGCAGTCGCCATGGGCCAGCCCGTCACCTTCCTGCGCACCTCGTCGCCCCGATCCGGCCTCGTGCGCTTCGAGCTGAACCGGACCATTACCGGCATGGGCCACGAGCGTTACCGGGCCGGCGAGGAGATCCTCGGAGACCGTCCTTCCGACGAACTGGCCCGCCGGATGCTGGCCACCGGCAGGCTGTCGTCGCTGCACATCCACGGCTCGGTGATTACCGCCGAGCTGGCCGGCGCGGACGACTCCGGCCTGGGCGACGTGATCGCCAGCCTCTACACCTACTACGTGCCCGGCGTGGAGATCCCCAGCGACGAGGAACTTATCGCCATGGTCGAAAGCTGATCAGAAACACACAGAAAGGACGCTGACCCATGGTCAACCCCATTCCCGACGACTACCCGCGAATCTCGACCTACCTCTGCGTGGACGGCGCAGCCGAGGCCATCGACTTCTACACGAGCGTTCTGGGCTTCACCGAGAGTCGCCGCATGGATTTCGGCGGCCGGATCGGCCATAGCGAGCTGCGTCTCGGCGACTCCCTGATCATGCTGTCCGACGAGTGGCCCGAGGAGGGCGTCGTGGGGCCTAAGACGCTGGGCGGGACGCCGGTGTCCATGACTGTGAACGTCGAGGACTGCGACGCGACCTTCGCAGCCGCGCTGGCGGCCGGGGCTACGGAGCTGAGGCCGCCCGAGGATCAGTTCTACGGTGATCGCGCCGGTCAGTTCCTGGACCCGTGGGGCCACAAGTGGAGTGTTCACACCCACATCGAGGACGTGGACGACGAAGAGCTGGACCGGCGCGCCGCCGCGATGATGGGCGGAGGCTGAGCGCGAGTGCGCTCCCCTCCGCAGTCTCTGGTCGTGCTCGATGTGGAGGGCGTGCTCACCCCAGAGGTGTGGATCGCGGTAGCCGAGCGCACCGGCATCGACTTCCTGCGTCGCACCACCCGCGACGAGCCCGACTACGACGTGCTGATGAAGAGCAGGATCGCGGCGCTCGACGCGGCCGGCATCACCATGACCACCATCATGGAGGTCGTTGAGGGGCTCGCGCCGCTGCCCGGCGCCCGCCGGTTCCTCGAGGAGCTCCAGTCCCGCGTCCCCGTCGTGCTGCTGTCGGACACCTTCGAGCAGTTCGGCCGCCCCCTGATGGCGCAGTTGGGCTGGCCCCTGCTGCTGTGCCACCGGCTGGTGGTGGAGGGCGACCGCCTGGCCGACTACCGGCTGCGGGTCAACGACCAGAAGGCGAGGTCGGTGGAGGCCTTCCGCGCCCTCAACTACCGGGTGGTGGCGGTGGGGGACTCCTACAACGACATGACCATGCTGGCCGCGGCCGACTCGGGGATCCTGTTCCGGGCGCCGGACAACGTGATCGCCGAGCACCCGCATTACCCCTGCTGCACGGCCTATGAGGACCTCCTGAGCCTGATCGACGACTGCATTCTGAATTTTTAATAAAGTATTTGCAGTCCCCTGAGGGGTGAGCTACGGTCCGCGTCGGACGCTCTCAGGCTCCCGCCCTGAGTTCGTTCGCTACCGAACGGTTGGTGTGCTACGGTCCGCCGCCGAACGCTCCCAGGAGGTATGTCCAATGAAGTTCAAGTCAGTGATCGCCCTCGTCGCGGTCTTGGCCCTGTTCGCCGCCAGCTGCGGCGAGGACGACGAACCAGCGGCCGTCGACACCGGTGCGGCAGAGGCCGCCGCCGCTGCTGAGGCCGCCGCGGCCGAGGCGGAGGCTGCCGCCGCGGCCGCCGAGGCTGAGGCTGCAGCTACTGCTGCGGCTGCTGAGGCTGAGGCTGCTGAGGCGGAGGCTGCGGCTCAGGAAGCGGCTGCTGAGGCTGAGGCTGCCGCGGCAAGAGCCGCGGAGGCCGAGGCTGCATTGCAGGCCGCCATGGAAGAGGCTGAGGGAGCCATCGACCCCGACGTCGTGGCCGAGCTCGAGGCCCAGCTGGAAGCGGCTGAGGCTGAGGCGGCTGCCGCGGCTGAGGCCGCCGCGGCTGCTGAGGCTGAGGCTGAGGCGCAGGCCGCGGCCGCGGAGGCGGCCATGGCGGGCCCCGAGCCCATGGTCCAGGCCGTCGACATCCGGGCCGCCTTGAACGCCGATCTCGACAACTGCGGGCCCGCGCCGTCCGGTGAGCCGATCAGGGTCGGCATGGCCATGGACTTCAGCGACGTGGTCGGCTTCGTCGACATCCCCGGCTCCAAGCTGGTGCCACACTTCGCCAACCTGATCAACTGCATCGGCGGCGTCAACGGCTCGCCCGTCGAGGTCCGGGTCGAGGACGTCGGAGGCGACGCCACCACCGCCGGCGTGGCCGCCCAGCAGCTGCTCGACTGGGGGGCCCACTTCCTCATCGGCCCGCCCTTCGCCGACTTCACCCTGCCCATCCTGCAGGCCACCGGCGGTCAGGTGCCGGTCTTCGTGGCCGCCTCGACCGAGCCCACGCTCTCCGACATCGAGAACAACTCGTTCCTGGTGTCCTTCGACGACCGGGGCCAGTCCTCGGCCGCGGCCGAGTGGGCCCTCGACCAGGGCATCACCCGGGCCTTCGTGTTCACCGAGCCGGGTCCGTACACCGGCTACAACCCCGACGTCTTCAAGGAGGTCTTCGAGGCCGGCGGCGGCGAGATCGTCGCGGAGCACACCTACGCGTGGTTCGTGGACACCGACTTCTCCGCCCAGGTGGCCGAACTGTCGGAGGTCCTCCAGAACAACGAGGCCTTCTTCTCGGCCGCGCTCGGCTACCAGGTCACCGCGCTGAGGGGCCAGCTCGAGGGAGCCGGGTTCGACAACATCACCTACATCGGCACCGACGCCCTCGACGCCACGGGCATCGCCTTCGAGGCCAACAACGAGGGCATCGTCCACACCCCCCACATCAACGTCGAGCCGGGCGGCCTCAACGACCGCCTGCTCCAGGGATACTCCGCCGTCAACGACGGCGAGGTGCTGGAGAGCCAGGGCTTCATGGGCCTCTACGTCGACTCGCTGCTGCTGGGCATCCAGGGCATCGTCAACTGCGGCTGCACCGACTCAGCCCAGATCGGCGACGCCGTGGCCCAGATCGAGGGCTTCGAGGGCTTCAGCGGCACGATCACCTACGTCGGCACCACCGGCACACCGCCTAAGTCGGTCCCGATCAAGCGGATCGTCAACGGCCAGGACGTCCTCGTCGAGATGAGGTGATTGCAGACCGGACAACCATTCCGACCGGAAGCGGCCGTCGATAGAGACAGACCCATGCTGCTCGAAGTGTCCGGGTTGACCACCCGGTACGGGTCGATCTCGGCATTGCGCGACGTGAGCCTGTCCGTTGGGGACGGTGAGGTGGTCGGCCTCATCGGCCCCAACGGGGCAGGCAAGACGACGCTGCTCAACACCGTCGCGGGGCTGCTGCCTCCCGCCGCGGGGACCGTGGTCTTCGACGGCACCGACGTCACCGGGGCCGCACCCGAGCAGATGCTGAAGTCCGGGCTGGCCCTGGTACCGGAGCACCGCCGCATCTTCGCCGACTTCACCGTGGCCGAGAACCTGCGGATCGGCGGGATCACCCTGGCTGCGACCGAGCGGGCCGAGATGCTCGAGGAAGTCGTCGAGGTATTCCCGTTTCTCCGCAGCCGGTGGGACGCGATGGCCGGCTACCTGTCGGGCGGCGAGGCCCAGCAACTCGCCATCGCCCGAGCGCTGATGTGCAGGCCGAGGCTGCTGCTCATGGACGAACCCTCCCTGGGGCTGGCCCCGGTCCTCGTGGACGCCGTGTTCGAGCTGATCGCGGAGCTGCGGGACCGGGGCCGGACCCTGCTCGTCGTGGAGCAGAACGCGGCCCGGATGCTGGACGTCGCCGACCGCGCCTACGTGCTGCGCAGTGGTGCAGTGGTGGGCCAAGGCGCGGGCTCGGGACTCCTCGCCGAGACCGACTTGTTCGATACCTTCGTGCGGGGGAGCGCGGCATGACCGAACTGGTCCAGAACCTGATCGACGGGCTGGGGCGAGGCAGCATCTACGCGCTGCTGGCGCTGGGCGTGGCCGTGGTCTTCGGCGTGATGCACCTGCTGAACTTCGCCCACGGCGAGCTCATCACCGTCAGCGGCTACGCGGCCTACGCCGCGTTCAGCAATGGCTGGTCGTGGTACCTGGTGGCCCCCCTGATCGTGGTGGTGTCGGTGATCACCAACCTGCTCATCGAGCGGATCGCCTTCAGCCGGGTGCGGGGCTCGTCGGAGTTCACCCAGCTGTTGACCTCCTTCGGCATCCATTTCCTGGTGGCGGCCATCTTCCTGATGTACGTCGGCGCGCGGGTCCAGACGTTCGCGGAGCCGGGCTGGATCGCCGACACCTACTCCGTCGGACCGGTACGGGTGGAGGTGTTCGACACCGTCGTCATCATCGTGGCGATCGTGACCCTGGTCCTAACGGCCGCCGTCCTCCAGCGCACCATGTTCGGGCTTTCAATCAGGGCCGCGGCGGCCGACTTCGACGCGGCCCGCCTGATGGGCGTCAACTCCGACCGCGTCATCCGGGGCGCCTTCGCCCTCTCGGGCGCGCTGGCCGGCATCGCCGGGATCTTCTGGCTGATGCGGGCCGGCCACACCTCTCCCACCTCCGGCATCAACCCGATGCTCAGCGGCGTGCTGGCCGCCCTCATCGGGGGACTCGGCAGCCTCAAGGGCGCAGTGATCGGCGGTCTCGCCCTGGGGCTCGCCGAAGTGATGCTGCGAACCTGGCTGCCCGGAGGGGCGGCCGCCCTCACCCAGGGTGTGGTGTTCAGCCTGATCGCGCTGCTGTTCATCTTCAGGCCCGGTGGCCTGGTCAACGTGGCCCACGCGGAGCGGGTGTGATGGCGACCCGATCGCCCGTGGCCGCATGGACCGGGAACCGCCGGCGCGAGGCCGGACTGCTGTTCCCCAGCCCGCGGCGCGATGTCGCCTTCCCGCTGGCCGGCGCCGTCGTCCTGTTCGCCGCCTTCGTAGGAGCGGGGCTGCTGTACACGCTGATGGTCGAGGGCGCGTCGGCCGAGAAGCTGATTACCGCGATGTTCATCGACGCCATCATGGTGATCGGCATCCAGATCTACGTGGGCAACACCGGCGTGTTCTCCTTCGGCCACATCGGCTTCGGCGCAGTGGCCGGATACGCCTTCGCCATCTTCGCCATCGCACCCGAAGACAAGTACACCCGCATACCGAATGCTCCCTGGGGACTGGCCGACGTGGAGATGGGGCCTCTGCCCGCGACCGCGGTGGCTCTGGTTATCACGCTCATTGTGGCCGTGATCGTCGGGATCGGCCTGGGACGGTCCGGGGCCCGCTCGGGCTCGGTGGCGGCCACCGTCATCACCCTGGCCCTGCTTTTCTTCACCCACGAGGTAGCCGCCAGCTGGAACGAATTGACCGGCGGGGAGCGAGCCGGGCTGACCTTCGGGATCGGCGACACGCTCCAGACCCGCACACCGATCTATCTCGCACTGTTCGCGGCCATCGTGCTGGCCCTGCTGTTCGCCCGAAGCAGCATCGGACGGCTGAACCAGGCGGCCCGCGAGGACAATCTCGCGGCCCGGGCCATGGGCATCAATCCCGTCGTCCAGCAGACGATCGCGCTGCTGCTGTCGGTGGCGGTGGTGGCGGTGGCCGCCTCGCTGCGGGTGTACGAGATCGGGAGCCTCCTCCCCGAGTTCTTCTTCTTCCAGTACACGCTGCTCACGCTGGTCATGCTTGTGGTGGGCGGTCGCAACGGCGTGACCGGTGCACTCCTCGGGGTGGCGGTCATCACCGCGGTGCGCGAGAGCGCCCGACGCATGGGATCCGACGGCTATGAGATATTCGGTCTGGGCCTCGACGGGAACCTCGACTGGGTGTTCCGGGAAGGGCTGCCGACTGTGCTGCTCGGCCTGGCCATGGTCGTCTTCATGATCTGGCGCCCCAACGGTGTGCTCGACGACTGGGAAGTCGACGCCTGGCTGTGGCGCCGCTTCATCCGCCAGAAGCCCCCTGCCGCGGCGGGCACGGCTCCAGAACCCGACGTCCTCGATCTCTCCGCCAGCGGGGTGACGGTCGAGTTCGGCGGCTTCCGGGCTCTCGACGGCGCATCGATCGAAGTCTCCAACCGCGAGATCGTGGGTTTGATCGGCCCCAACGGGGCGGGCAAGACGACGCTCGTGAACGTGATGACCGGCATGGTGGACCCCACCTCCGGGGAGGTGCAGCTCGGCGAGATGGGGCTGACGTCGGAGCCCTCCCATTCCATCGCCCGCGCCGGCCTGGTCCGGACATTCCAGAACCTCAGGCTGTTCTCGTCGCTCACCGTGCGGGAGAACGTGGAGGTGGCCGCGCTCATGGCCTCGGTCCATCGCAACGGCGGCACCCGGACCGACATCGACGCCATCGTGGCTGGAGCGGGCCTGTGGGAGCAGCGCAACCGCCGGGCCGGCCAGCTCGATTACGGGAACTCCCGGCGGCTGGAGTTGGCCCGGGCGGCTGCGGCCGCGCCCGCCTTCCTGCTGCTCGACGAGCCGACCAGCGGCATGAGCGACACCGAGTCGCTGGCCATGGTGGAGAGCGTCCGGAACATGGCTGCGGCCGTGGGCGCGGGCGTGCTGGTGATCGACCACGACCTCAACTTCATCACCGGGATCTGCGACCGGGTCTACTGCCTGGACCAGGGCCGGATGATCGCCATCGGCACGCCGGACGAGGTGCAGGCCGACGCGGCGGTAAAGGCTGCGTACCTGGGCGAGGCCGCGCAGCCGGGCGAGGACCGGACGTGAGCGAGGACCGGACGTGAACGTCGAGTACCCGCCCGTCGATCCGGGGCGCCGTCGGCGCGGCAGCCTCGCGGACGAGGTCGTGACCTACGTCCGCGACCTCATCCTGGCCGGCGCGCTCAAGCCGGGCACCAAGATCGACCAGGACGCCATCGGCGAGGTGCTCGATGTGAGCCGCAGCCCGGTGCGTGAGGCCTTGGTGATCCTGGGACGCGAGGGCCTGGTGGAGGTCACGCCACGCCGGGGCGCATCGGTGGCGCATCTCACGCCCGACGACATCATCGACCACTACGAGCTGTTCGGGGTGGTGGCCGGACGAGCCGCGGCCATGGCCGCCGAGTCGCTCAAGGACGACGAGATCGCCGAACTCACCGCCATCCACGAGCGCTTCGAGCACGACAGCGGCGAGGACCTGTCGGCCTTGAACAACGCCTTCCATCGGGTGATCAACTCGGCCGCACCCCGCCGCACCCGATGGCTGCTGCGTCATCTGGTCCGCTCGGTGCCGTCGCGCTACTACGAGTTCATCGAGGGCTGGGACTCGCAGGCCGTCCAGCACCACGCCGCCATCCTCGAGGCGATCAGCGCTCGCGATGCCGACGGCGCTCGCCGAGCGATGGAGGAGCACCTGCACCAGAGCGGCATCGCCGCGGCCGAGTTGCTGCAGCGTCACGGCTACTGGGACGAGGAGGCAGAGCAGTGACCGTCTCCGCCGTCGCGCCGGCCCCTCCCCACGCCGTCGCCGCGGCCGAGGACTTCGAGATGATCCGCACCGAGGTGCGGCGCCTGTGCGACAAGTACGGCAACGCCTACTGGCGCGAGCTCGAGCCTGATCGCTACCCGGAGGAGTTCGTGGCCGAGTTGACCGAGCAGGGCTGGCTCGGCGCGCTGATCCCCGAGGAGTACGGGGGCGGCGGGCTCAGCCTGGCGGGGGCGTCGGTCATCCTGGAGGAGATCTCAGCCAGCGGCGGCAACCCCAGCGCCTGCCACGCCCAGATGTACGTGATGGGAACCCTGCTGCGCCACGGATCGGCGGCCCAGAAGCAGCGCTACCTGCCCCGGGTAGCCGACGGGCGGCTGCGCCTCCAAGCGTTCGGTGTGACCGAGCCGGCCGCCGGATCCGAGACCACCGCCATCCGCACCCGCGCCGAGCGGGAAGGCGACACGTGGCGCATCAACGGCCAGAAGATCTGGACCTCGCGGGCGCTGCACTCGGACCTGATGATCCTGCTGGCTCGCACTTCGGTGCCCGGCCAGGCTGCCGACCGCACGTCGGGACTGTCGGTGTTCATATTCGAGTTGCGGGGCCCCAACGGCGAGCTGGTGCCGGGGCTGACCATCAACCCGATCCCCACGATGATGAACCACAACACCACCGAGGTCTTCTTCGACAACGTGGTGATCGACTCCGACGCTCTGGTCGGCACCGAGGGGATGGGGTTCTCCCACATCCTCGACGGGATGAACGCCGAGCGGATCCTGATCGCGGCCGAGTGCATCGGCGACGGCCGGTTCTTCCTCGACCGGGCCAGCGAGTACGCCCGCCAGCGCGAGGTCTTCGGACGCTCCATCGGGAAGAACCAGGGCGTGCAGTTCCCGCTGGCCAAGGCGTACGCAAACCTCCAGGCGGCCGACCTGATGCGCTGGAAGGCGGCCGACCTCTTCGACCGGGGCGAGCCGTGCGGCGCGGAGGCCAACATGGCGAAGATGCTGGCCTCGGAAGCTTCGTGGGAGGCGGGCAACGCCGCGCTGAACACTCACGGCGGGTTCGGGTTCGCGGTCGAGTACGACATCGAGCGCAAGCTGCGCGAGACCCGCCTGTACCAGGTGGCCCCGGTCAACAACAATCTCGTGCTGGCCTTCATCGCCCAGAAGTGCCTGGGCCTGCCCAAGAGCTACTGAACCGGGGCTTGGGATGAGGGCCGTCGTTCTCGAGGCGTTCAACACGGATCTCCGCTTCGTCGGTGACCACCCTGAGCCGGACGCTGCCACCGAGGTCATCGACGTCACCGCGTGCGGCGTGTGCCACTCCGACCTGCACGTGGTGGAAGGAGTGATCCCCAGCCCCCTGCCGCTCGTTCTCGGCCACGAGGTGACCGGTGTGCACCCACGCCTGGGTCCGGTCATGGTCTACGCGCCTTGGGGATGCCGATCCTGCGAACTCTGCGCCGAGGGCGTGGAGATGATCTGCGTTAATGCCCGGGAGGCAGGCATCTTCTCCGACGGCGGGTACGCCGAGAAGATGCGGGTTCCCGACGCCGCCTACCTGGCGTCCCTCGGCGACCTCGATCCAGTCGTCAGCGCCCCGCTGGCCTGCGGGGGCCTCACCGCCTACCGGGCCGTCACGCAAGGTCTCGAGACGCTGAGCCGCCCGGGCCGCCGCCGACGGGCTCTGGTGATCGGAGCCGGAGGACTCGGCCAGTACGCCCTCCGGTACCTGCGGCTGCTCAGCGACGCAGAGGTCGGGGCCCTCGACCTCTCCGAGGCCAAGCGGGCCACCGCGCTGGAGCGCGGTGCCCACCATGCGTTCGGACCGGGCGACGAGTTGCCGCCGTTCGACTTCATTGTCGACTTCATCGGCAGCGAGGCAACGCTGGCGGCCGCCGCCGGCGCGGTGGCCCGGCGCGGGCTGGTGGCGGTGGTCGGGCTATACGGAGGCCGGATCCCGTTCGGCTTCGGCGCGGTGCCCCACGAGGCCCGCTTCATGACCAGCGTGTGGGGCAGCCGAGCCCAGCTCGACGAGCTGCTCGCTCTGGCCGGACGGGAGCCCTCGGTGCTCAACCCGGTGGAGACTCTGCCCCTCGAAGACGCGCAGACTGCCCACGACCGGCTGCGAGCCGGCCAGGTCGAGTCGCGCATCGTGCTGGCCGTCTCCTGATTCTCGTCCATCCGAACGCCAATACCCACTAGGAGCATCGATGACCGACACCGAAGCAGCAGCCAGATTCCAGGAGGAGTGCACGGAAGCTGAAGTGCACACCGTGGAGGTCGCCATCCCCGACACCCAGGGGCACCTGCGGGGCAAGCGGGTGCCGGTCGAGCGCTTCTTCAGCACCGTGGCCGAGGACGGGGTGGCCATCGCCGACGCCATCTTCATCATGGACGCCCAGGACGACCTGACCGACAACCCGTTCATCAACATGGACACCGGCTATCTCGACTGCAAGCTGATGCCCGACCTGTCCACCGGGCGCGTCTTCACCCACCAGCCCGGTTACGCCATCGTCTTCACCGATGTGTTCGATGAGCACGGCCGGCCGCACGAGCTGTCCCCCCGCCGCGTGCTGGCCCAGCAGATCGAGCGATGCCGCGGCCTCGGATTCGAGCCCATAGCGGCCACCGAGCTCGAGTTCTACCTGTGCAACGAGGACTGGACGCGGGTCCAAGAGCACATCAAGTACTCGTCGCTCACCGACGCGGTGGCCCTCGAGGACTGCATCGCGGACATGCGGGACGGACTGCTCGGCGCGGGGCTGGAGGTGGAGTCCTCCAACGCCGAGTACGGACCGGGGCTGATCGAGGTCAACATCTCCTACGCCGACGCCATGACCGCGGCCGACGCGACGGTGCTCTTCAAGAGCATCGTCAAGCAGGTGGCGGTGCGCCACGGGATGAGGGCCACGTTCATGCCCAAGCCGTGGGCCGACCAGTCGGGCTCAGGGATGCACGTCCACACCAGCCTCAACGTCGACGGGGCCAACGCCTTCGCCGACTCCGACGGCGCCCCCAACGAGCTGATGTCGAAGTGGCTCGGGGGCCTGCTGGAGCACGCCCAGTCCATGAGCCTGCTCGGAGCGCCCACCGACAACGGGGCCAAGCGGGTGAGGCCCTACACCTTCGCCCCCACCCACGTGCACTGGGGCGGGGACAACCGCACCGTGATGGCCCGCTGCATCACCGAGGCCGGCTCGCCGGGCAACCGGGTGGAGTTCCGGTCCGCCGGCGCCGACGCCACCGCCCACCTGATGATTGCCGGGGTGCTGGCCGCCGGCTGCGACGGGCTCGAGCGGGGCTTGCGGATCCCGCCGAGGAGCGAGGGCGATATGTACACCAATCCCGGCGACTGCGCCCCTCTGCCCGCGACGCTGGCCGACGCCATCGCGGCCTACCGCGGCTCTGCGCTGGCGGAGATGCTCGGAACAGACTTCTCGACGAACTACCTGTGCACCGCCGAGCACGAGCTCGCCCTGGCTGTAGAGAACTCTCCCGACCCGGAAGTCGTCAACGACTGGGAGCGGGACCGCTTCCTGGCGCACTGCTAGCCCGTTCTGCCGCCATGAGCCCGTCAGCCGCCTCCGCACCGACTCTGGCCCCCGAGATCGCTGATCCGAGGCTCTACCTCGACAGCATCCCCCACGAGCGGTTCGCCCAGATCCGGGCCATGCCGGGCCTGGCCTGGCACCCCTACGAGGACAACGGGTTCTGGGCGGTGACCCGCCACGCCGACGTCAGGGCGGTGTCGCGCAACCCGAAGGTGTTCTCGTCGGCCATCGGCCACACCAACCTGTGGGATCTTGAGGCTGACGCCCTGGAGGCCCGCCGCTCGTTGATCGACACAGACGCCCCCGACCACACCCGCCTGCGGCGCATGGTGGCTGGGGCGTTCACCCCCAAGAACATCCGCCGCTGGGAGGATGCGGTGCGGGAGATCACCGTCGAGCTGCTTGACGAGTTCCTGGCCGAGGGGGGCGGCGACTGGGTCGAGATGGTGGCCGCCCCGCTGCCCATCCGCGTGATCCTATCGATGCTGGGCGTGCCGGTCGCCGACGCCGACTACCTCGTCGAGCTGTCGAACTACCTGGTGGAGGGCACCAGCGACACCCAGTCGCTGCCGCCGGACGCCTTCGGCAACACCACCGAACTACGCCTGCTGCCGTTCAACAGCCCGGCCAGCCACGCCTTGTTCGAGTACGGCGACGAGATGCGTGCCAAACGGCGGGCCGAGCCCTGCGACGATCTCGTCACCCACCTGGTAAAGGCCGAAGCCGACGGCGGGCGCATCTCCCGCCACGAGTACCGCCACCTGTTCCACCTGCTGGTCTTCGCCGGCAACGAGACCACCCGCACAGCCATCAGCCATGGCGCCATGGCCCTGGCCGCCCATCCCGACCAGTGGCAGCGGGTGGTGGACGACCCCGCACTGATCGAGCCGGCCACCGAGGAGATCATCCGGTGGGCCACCCCGGTGCTGCACATGCGCAGAACGGCAGCCGTCGACTGCGAGCTGGCCGGCACCCCCATCGCGGCCGGCGACAAGGTGGTCATGTGGTACGCCTCGGCCAACCGCGACGAGGCCGCCTACACCGATCCCTTCCGCTTCGACGTAGGCCGCGGCGACAACGAGCACTTCGCCTTCGGTGGCGGCGGGCCACACCTTTGCCTCGGCGCGTTCCTGGCCCGGCTCGAAGTGTCGGTGCTGCTTCAGGAGATGGCCGCGAGGCGGATGTCCCTGGAGCAGCGCGGCGAGCCCGTGAGGATGGCATCGAACTTCGTCCACGGCGTGCTGTCAGTCGAGATGGCCCCAGGAGGTGCGCCATGAACTCATTGCCCAACACCGAGCGCCTCGCGGCTGAGCGGGCCCGCTGGGTGGCCGCCGGGACCGCGGGCCGGCCCTTCTTCGTGGCCAGCGCCTCGGGGGCGCGCATCACCGACGTGGACGGCCGCGAGTTCATCGACTTCGTGTCGGGCATCGGCACCGTCAACCACGGCCATCGCGACCCCGAGATCGTGGCCGCTATCCATGCGCAGGTCGACGCCTACCTGCACCAGTGCTTCTCGCTGTCGGCCTACGAGCCCTACGTAGACGTGTGCCGGCTGCTGTGCGAGTGCCATCCCGGCGACTTCGCCAAGAAGGCCCTGCTGCTGAACTCGGGCGCCGAGGCAGTGGAGAACGCGGTGAAGATCGCCCGCTACCACACCGGCCGTCCGGGCATCGTGAGTCTGGACAACGGCTTCCACGGCCGCACCCTGCTGGCCATGTCGCTGACGTCGAAGGTGCGGCCCTACAAGCTGGGCTTCGGCCCGTTCGCGCCGGAGGTGTACCGGGCGCCCGGCCCCTACCCCTACCGGGGGGTGACCTCCGACGACGCCGTCGCCGGGCTCCAGCGGCTGCTGAAGAACCAGACCGACCCGTCGAACGTCGCCGCCATCATCTTCGAGCCGGTGCAGGGCGAGGGCGGGTTCATCCCCATGCCCGAGGACTACCCGGGCAGGGTCGCGGAGATCGCGGCCGAGCACGGGATCCTGGTGATCGCCGACGAGGTCCAGTCGGGCATGGGCCGAACCGGGGTCCCCGCGGCCATCGCCCACTACGGCGTCGAGCCGGACCTGTGCACGTGGGGCAAGTCGATGGGGGGCGGCCTCCCCATCTCGGGCGTGACCGGGCGGGCCGAGATCATGGACTCGGTCCATGGCGGCGGGATCGGCGGCACCTACGGCGGCAACCCGCTGTCGTGCGCGGCCGCGGCCGTGGCCATCGGCCGGGTGTTCGACCCGGACTTCCAGCAGGCGGCCGAATCTCTGGGCCGCCGCCTGCGATGCGCCCTCGACGAGCTGGCCCTCTCGGTGCCCGCCATCGGCGAGGTGCGGGGCCTGGGCGCCATGCTGGCCCTCGAGTTCGTCAGGGACCCGGCCACCCGCGAGCCCGCCCCCGAGACGGCCGCCGCCGTCATGGACGCCGCCTTCGAGCGGGGTCTGCTGCTCATGGGGGCCGGGGTCTACTCCAACTGCATCCGGGTGCTGGTGCCGCTGGTGGCCACCGACGCCGACGTCGACGAGGGCCTGAGCATCCTGACCCAGTCGCTGGCCGAGGCAGCATTGTGAGCGCTGACCTGGTGCGGGTGGCCGTCGACTCCGAGCGGTGCATCGGCGGGGGACAGTGCGAGATGCTGGAGCCCGAGGTCTTCCTGGTCGACGACGACGAGGCGATCTCGTCCGTCATCGGATCCGGTGAGCTGCCCCGCGACCGGGCCGATGTGGTCGTGCACCGGTGCCCGGGCGCGGCCATCTCCATCGTCCAACCCCAGAGGCCGAGCGAGTAGGAGGCCCGCATGCAGACCTACGACAACTGGATCGACGGGGGCTTCGCCTCGCCCGCTCCCGGTCGCCGGATGACCACTGCCAATCCCTACACCGGGGAGGCCTGGGCGGAGGTGGCCGACGACCCCGACGCCGTCGGAGCGGCGGTGGCCGCGGCCCGCCGGGCCTTCAGTGACGGGCCTTGGGCGCAGATGCCGGCGGCCGAGCGGGCCCGGCTCATGCGTCGCCTGGGCGAGATCCTCACCCGCGACGCCGACGAGCTGGCCGCCATCGAGACCCGCGATAACGGCAAGATCATCCGCGAGACCTCGGCGCAGGCCAAGAGCCTCCAGAGCTACTACGACTACTTCGCCGGCCTGGCCGACAAGACCTGTGGTGAGCAGATCCCCAGCCCCACGCCCAACTTCCTCGTCTACACCGAGAAGGTGCCCGTCGGCGTGGTGGGCGCCATCATCCCGTGGAACTCGCCCCTGTTGCTGCTGACCTGGAAACTGGCGCCGCTGCTGGCAGCAGGCTGCACCGCAGTGGTGAAGCCGTCCGAGCTCACCCCGGTCACCGCGCTGCTGCTGGCCGAGCGGGCCGCCGAAGCCGGCTTCCCGCCGGGTGTCATCAACGTGGTGACGGGAGGCCCGTCGGTGGGGGCCGCACTGACCGCCCATCCCGGCATCGACAAGATCACCTTCACCGGCGGCGGCGACACCGCCCGTCATGTGGCCAGGGCCGCCGCCGACAACCTGGTGCCGACCGTGCTGGAGCTGGGCGGCAAGTCGCCCCAGATCATCTTCGACGACGCCGACCCTGAAGCCGCCACCAACGGCTTGCTGGCCGGGATCTTCGCGGCCAGCGGCCAGACCTGCATTGCCGGGTCGCGCGCTTACGTACAGCGGGGCGTCGCCGACGACATCGTGGCGAGGATCACGGCCCGGGCCTCCGAGCTGGTGCTGGGCGACCCCTCGGACTTCGCCACCGAGATGGGCCCGGCCGCGTCGGACGCGCAACGCGACCGCATCCTGGCCATGATCGAGCAGGCCCGGACCGAGGGAGCCACCATCGCAGCCGGGGGGACGGTCGACCCCGTCCTGGGAGGCCGGTTCGTGCGGCCCACCGTGATCACCGGTGCCACCAACGACACCACCATCGTGCGCAAGGAAGTCTTTGGCCCGGTCCTGGCCATGATGACCTTCGACGACGAGGACGAGGCGGTCAAGCTGGCCAACGACACCGACTACGGGCTGGCCGCCGGCGTGTGGACCCTCGACGTGCGCCGGGCCCTGCGGATGTCGAGGGCGCTGCATGCCGGCACCGTCTGGGTCAACACCTACCGGACCGCCAATCACACCGCGCCCTTCGGCGGGTTCAAGCAGTCCGGCTACGGCAAGGACAACGGCCGGGAGGCCCTGGACGGCTACCTGTTGACCAAGACGGTGTGGGTGGAGCTGACCGGCGCCACCCGCGACCCCTTCGTGCTCGGATAGTCGTGCTTTCCGAGCGGGTTCTGGCGCCGGCGGACCTTCAGGATCCGGCCACCTTCTCCCAAGGCATCCCGCAGGAGGCCTTCGCCGAGATGCGCGCTCGACCGACGCTGAGCTGGACCCCGCCCGGCGGCGGCGACCGCACCGGCTTCTGGTCGGTCACCCGCCATGCGCCGGTGTCGGAGGTCTCGCGAGACACCGACCTGTACTCATCGGCCGTCGGGCACATACAGATCTACGACATCGACGATGACGCCCTGTCAGCCCGGGCGTCCATGATCGACCTCGACCCCCCGGTGCACACCCGCCTGCGGCGGCTCGTCAGCTCGGCGTTCACACCACGCCACGTGCAGTCCTACGAGACCGCGGTCCGGGCCCGGATCGCCGAGCGCCTCGACGCGCTGATGCAGTCCGGCGGCGGCAACTGGGTGGAGGCGGTGGCCGCCCCGATCCCCATCGGTGTGATCTGCGACATCATGGGCGTGCCTGAGTCGGACCACGACTACATGATCGAGTTGACCGACCATCTCGTGGCCGGCACCTCCAGCAAGCCGCTGGAGCCCAGCGCCTACGGCAACACAACCGACCTGCGGCTGCTGCCGTTCAACAGCCCGGCTGCCCACGGCATCAACGAGTACGCCCGCGCCCTCGGCGAGCGGCGCCGGACCGAGCCCGCCGACGACCTGATCACCAAGCTCATCGAGGCCGAGGTCGACGGCGAGCGGCTCACCGACGCCGAGTTCACCAACTTCTTCCGGCTGATGGTCTTCGCCGGCAACGAGACCACCAGGGCGTCGATGGCCCATCTGGCCCTGCACCTGGTGGAGTTCGCCGACCAGTTCGAGCGGCTGCGCTCCGATCCGTCGCTGATGGACCAGGCTGTCGAGGAGGTGATCCGGTACTCGTCGCCGATCCTGTACTTCCGCCGCACCCTGACCCGCGACACCGTGCTTCAGGACACCCCGTTGCGCGCCGGTGACAAAGTGGTGATGTGGTACGCGGCGGCCAACTTCGACGAGGAGGTGTTCGACGAGCCCCTGCGCTTCGACGTCACCAGGCCGCTGCGACCGCCCAACGTCGCCTTCGGCGGGGGTGGAGCCCATTTCTGCCTCGGAGCGCCACTGGCCCGCCTCGAGGTGGCGATCCTCATCGAGTCGATCCTTTCCCGGGGCATCAATCTGCGACTGGCCGGCGATCCCGTCTACGTGGACTCGAACTTCGTCAACGGCATAGAGCACCTGGAGGTTGAAGTCGGGTGAGCGTGGTGGGCTTGCCTGAGTTGGGCTCCGTGGAGGGCGAGCCGGCCAGCGTCGACGCCTGGGAGCACGGTTGGGAGCAGTACCTGCACTACCGGGGCGACCCGGTGGCCGTGATGTCGGAGGCAGGCGCCGACGACGAGGCCTTCGTTCTGGGACCGGTGTTCGCCGCGGTCTACCGGGTGCTGGCCGGCACTCCCCTCAGTTCGCCCGCGCTCGCCGCGGACACGGCCCGGGTGCGGTCGCGCGCCGCCGCGTCCGGTGACCGTGAACGGGCCCATGTGCGGGCGCTCCAACTGCTTGTCGCGGGGGAGTTCACCGCTGCGGCCCGGGCTTGGGACGAGGTCGCCAACGGCGAGCGCGACTTCGCGGCAGTGCGCTTCGCTCATGACGTCTACCTGCATGTCGGCGACGACGGCGGCCGGCTGGCATCCAGCGCTCGGGCCGCCGAGGCTTGGCAGGGCGAGCCGGGATGGGGGTTCGTGGCCGGTCAGCACGCCTTCGCCCTGGAGGAGCTCGGGCACTACGACGAGGCCGAGGAGCTGGGTCGGGCCGCCCTGGACCTCGACCCCGAAGACCTGTGGTCCCGACATGCGCTCGCCCACGTGTACGAGTCCACCGACGACACTGCGGCCGCGCTCGAGCTGCTGGAGGGATCGGTCGAGCGGTGGAGCAGCCAGGAACTCCTCGCCACCCACATCTGGTGGCATCTGGCCCTGCGCCTGCTGGCCTCCGGGGATGAGTCGAGCGCGCTGGCCGTCTTCGACGAGCGCATGCCCAATGCCAAGACCGCCTTCCAGCTCTGCGACCAGACATCGCTGCTGTGGCGGCTCGAGCTGGCCGGGTGCGACGCCGGCGACCGCTGGGACGCGCTGGCAGAGCGCTGGGACGGCGTGGCCGAGCGCCACACCTGCGCCTTTCTGGACGTGCACGCCGCCTTGACATTCACGCGCCGGCCCGACCATCCCGGAGCGGGACGCTGGTTCGAGGGACTTGGCGAGCGCCCATCGGGGACCAGCGAGAACGACAGGACGTTCAGCCGCGTGGTCGAGCCGCTGGTGGAGGCCTTCGGCAGCTACGCCCACGGCGACTATGGCCACTGCGTGCAGATCGTGGACGCACTGGGTGCGACTACCCGGTACATCGGCGGGAGCATCGCCCAGCGAGACCTGATAACGCTGACCGCGCAGGCGGCGGTCGTGGCGGCATGAGCTGGGAGCTCACGCCGGAGCAGAGGGCCCTCCAGGCCGAGGCCCGGACCCTGGCTCGCGAGGTGATCGCGCCGCGGGCCGCTGAGGTGGACCGCAGCGAGCAGTATCCCTGGGACAACGTCGCCGCCCTCCAGCAGGCCGGCTTCACCGGTATGACCGTGCCCGCCGCCCTCGGCGGTCCTGGCCGGCCGCTGCTTGACGCCGTGCTGGTGGTGGAGGAGATGGCCAAGGTGTGCGGGGTCACGGGCCGCATCGCGGTGGAGTGCAACATGGGGGCGCTCTCCGCGGTCATGGCCTACGGCACCGACGCCCAGCGGGCCAGGGTCGCGGAGCTGGTGCTGGCAGGGGACAAGCCGGCCATCTGCATCACCGAGCCCGACGCCGGGAGCGCGGCGTCTGAGATGACCACCCGAGCCGACCGGAGCGGCGACGGCTACGTGCTCAACGGGACCAAGCACTGGATCACCGGCGGTGGCGTGTCGAGGACGCACCTCGTGTTCGCCCGGGTCTTCGACGAGCACGGCGACGAGGAGGGCATCGGCGCGTTCCTGGCCTTCAGGGACGAGACGCCGGGACTCGAGATCGGGTCCCGCGAGCCGGCCATGGGACTGAGGGGCATCCCCGAGACAGTGGTCAGCTTCAACGACATGGAGGTCACTGCCGACATGGCGGTGCAGCCGCCGTCGGGGCTGAGACGGGGCTTCGCCGACTTGATGAACGCCTACAACACCCAGCGGGTGGGGGCGGGCACGGTGGCGCTCGGTCTGGCTTCGGGCGCCTACGAACTGGCGCTGGAGTTCGTGAAGAAGCGAGAGCAGTTCGGGCGCCCCATTGCCGAGTTCCAGGGGTTGCAGTGGATGCTGGCCGACATGTCGGTGAAGCTGGAGGCGGCCCGCAGCCTCACCTACCGAGCGGCAGCCTCGCGGGGGCCCGGCGGCAGCCCGTTCCCCGATCCCGCCCTGGCCGCCCAGGCCAAGATCTTCACCTCTGAGACGGCCATCGCCGTGGTGAGCGACGCGCTCCAAGCCCACGGTGCGGCCGGATACAGCCGCAACAATCCCCTGGAGCGCATGTACCGGGACGTGCGCATGTTCACCATCGGTGGGGGCACGGCCCAGATCCTGCGCACAGTGGTGGCGTCGCGGATCCTGGACATGAAGCTGCCCCAGACCCGCGGTGGCTACCTGCCACCGGAGGAGCGGCCCTGATGAGTGCGCCCCTGGAGGGCGTGATCGTGGTCGCATTGGAGGCGGCTGTCGCCGCGCCGTTCGCCACCCGCCAGTTGGCCGACCTAGGCGCCCGCGTCCTCAAGGTGGAACGACCCGGTGAGGGCGACTTCGCCCGCCACTACGACTCGGCCATGGACGGCACCTCCGCGTTCTTCGTCTGGGCCAACCGCGGCAAGCAGAGCATCGAGTTGGACCTGAAGGACCCCGACGACCGTGCCCGCTTCGACCGGCTAGTGGCCGGCGCCGACGTCTTCGTGCAGAACCTGTCACCGGCCGCGGCCCGCCGGGCCGGGATCCTCGCCGACCAGTTGCGGGCGGACCTGCCCGGCCTGATCGCCTGCGACATCTCCGGCTACGGACTGGGCGGCCCTCGCACTGACGACAAGGCTTACGACCTGGCCGTCCAGGCCGAGGGGGGCGCGGTGGCGCTGACCGGCACGCCGGGGCAGGCGTGCAAGGTCGGCTTCTCGATCGCGGACATCGCCGCGGCCATGTACGCCTTCTCGTCGATCCTGGCTGCGCTGTACCGCCGGCAGGCCATCGGCGAGGGTGCCTCTATCGAGGTGTCGATGCTGGAGAGCATCGCCGAGTGGACGGCTGCGCCGACCTACGCGGCCGTGGGCAAGGGCTCCGTGCCGCCGAGGGCCGGCCACCGCCACACCATCATCGCCCCCTACGGCATGTACCCGATGAGCGACGGCGAGCTGGTGATGATCGGCGTGCAGAGCAACCGGGACTGGGTCGACTTCGCCGAGCACGTTCTGTGCGATCCGGCGCTGTCCGACGATCCCCGGTTCGCCGACAACTCTGACCGCATCGCCAACATCGACGATCTGGAGGCCCTGATCACGTCGGTGTTCACATCGGTCAGACCTCAGGAGTTGATGCGGCGCCTGCGAGCCGGCCGGGTGGCCCACAGCTTCGTCCGGGACCCGATGGCGCTGTGGCAGCACGATCAGCTCAGGGCCCGCGACCGCTTCATGCAGGTGACTACCCCGACCGGCTCGACCGAGGTCTACAAGCCCCCCTTCAACCTCAGCGACGCCGACGATCCGGACACCACCGTCCCCGCCCTGGGCGAGCACGCCCCCGACCTGATCGCAGAACTGGAGTCCCGCGCCGAACGGCGTCAGCGGTCGGGGTTGTAGTCGGGGTTCTCCCAGACGATCAGCGAGGCCCAGCTGTCCACCGCCGGGTCGGTGATGTAGTTGGCGATCACGCCGCGGGCCTCGAAGCCGTTGGCGATCTGCATGGTGAGGGTGGCGTCGTACATCTCGCCGGCCGAGACCTTGGCCACGTAGTCGGCGGCCGACATCTCGTCCTTGTGGTCGGCGTAGCCGGGGATCACCCCGCCGGCCACGATGCCGGCCAGGTTGAGGTCCCGGCATATCTGCTTGCGCATGTCGTAGAGCCGCTTGCCGATGCCCCGGCGGCGGTAGTCGGGCAGCACCGCGATGCTGGTGCCGTAGTACCAGGCGCCGTCGGGAACGTGGCCCGTGCCGCCGTCGACCCCCACCAGGTCGCGGATCGAGTGCTGCGTGTGGCTGAAGTCGAAGTCGATGCGGATGCCCAGCCCCATGGCCACCGGTGTGTCGCCGTCGAGCACCACCACGCCGCCCTCACCGAACTCGAGGGCCAGGGCCCGCAGCTCGTCGGCCCAGTAGAGGTCTTCGGTGTCTGCGGTCGGGAACGCGGTGTGTTCGATGTGCTCGAGCGCCTCCGCCCACTCGGTCCTGATGTTGGTGTAGGTCAGTTCGCCCATGGCGGGTGCGTACGCGCTCGGGCGGGCCTGCCGGCGGGAATTGGCAGCGTCTTGACCCCTATAGGGCGCGTTCTGCTGCCAGTTTGGGGAGGGTCGGCAGTGGCCTCAGACATGGCCGATCGCGGCGGGTGTCAGCGAGAAGTGCTCGTAGTCGTTCTCGGCGGGCTGGCCCCAGCAGGCCCACAGGTCGCCGGTTCGGGGCCGCATGATCACCGCGCCACTCGACTCGACCCGGTACTTGGCGTCGGGCCAGCGGCAGATGGCAGTGGGCTCCCGGGTTATCTCCATGAGCCGGTCGGGATCGACCGGCCCGCCGGTGTCGGACAGCAGGCTCTCGGCCAGTTCCAGGCGGCGGCGCGAGTTGGCCATCAGCTCGCCGTCCCTCTCGCTTTCGAGCGCCAGGGCCTCGGCGTCGGTCACGTGGTTGGTGTGCACCAGCGGCTCGGTCTCGAGGGGCTGGACTGGCCGGGCCGACGGCATGGCTTCGACGCAGTAGCCCCTGCCCTCGGCGTCAAGGATCAGGTAGCTGTGGGCGCCGGCGAGATCGGCTCGCAGCAGCACGCCGAGCGCCCCGGCCGCGGTGTCCTGAGCGAGCATCTCGCGCACCACCGACGGCCACGTCACGCCGAAACGGCCGTCGTTGCCGGTGAGGTTGTTGATGCCCACGCACACGCCTGCCGAGTTCATGCCGATCTGGCCTAGGCACCCCACGGTGGTGAACACCAGCGCGTCGGGACCGGCGTCGGGGTGCAGGCGGGCCAGCACCACATGGTCGGTGGCGGTGTCATGCATGTCCCAGGTCTGCCCGATCATCCCGGCGCCTTCAGTCCGCTGATCGGGAACAATGAACGCGGTG
Organism: Acidimicrobiaceae bacterium; assembly: GCA_009842325.1. Lineage (GTDB taxonomy): Bacteria > Actinomycetota > Acidimicrobiia > Acidimicrobiales > Aldehydirespiratoraceae > Aldehydirespirator. The sequence continues at coordinate 214,857 of VYFQ01000002.1, forward strand.
CAGTCGTCCTCGGTCAGTGACACCGGATGAGGTCCGGCTGTGACCGCTCGAACCGTGTCCACGAAGTCGGTGAAGCCACCCACGACCACTGCTTCGGCCGGGGTGATGCCGGCCGCGCCAGCCATGGCCAGCATCTCCGCGTGCAGCCGGGGCGAGAACGCCTCGTGGGCCGGAAGGCAGGCCCCGGCCAACTCCAGCACCGCGCCCCGCTCCAGCGGTCCACCGCTCCAAAGCCCCTCGGCGACCAGCTCCACCCGGTCGTGGGCGTATTGCCGGATCTCGGCTGCGTGGGCCCGTCCATGGGCGTTGCCCATGGCCTCGGGTGATCCGGCAAGGTCGAGTCGCCTGATCGACGGCCGTCGCATACCCGCAGGCTAGCGCTGGCACCATGGTGCCGAAGCCATCGGCAGGCTGCTCGGTACGCGGTTCGAGCGGCGCCACCGCTTCCCAGATATGTCAGTCGAGTGGTATCATCAAGGCATGAGTGGGACACATATAGTCGCAATGGGAGACCGGGGCCGGATCGTGGTGCCGGCCGCAGTCCGGGAGCGCGCCGGACTGGTTGCCGGATCGCCGATGGTGCTCGTGGAGTCATCGGACGGCCTGGTCCTGCTGACCCGTGAGCAGCTTCGCGATCGGGTTCGCAACGATCTGAAGGGGCTGGACCTGGTGGAGCAGCTCCTATCCGACCGGCGCAGGGCGGCCGCGGTCGAGGACGCCGAGAGCGGGGATGCCGGGTGACCTCGGTGCTCGACGCCTCGGCGATCCTGGCGTTCCTGCTGGGTGAGGACGGGGCCGACGCGGTCGAGGGCGCGCTAACCAACGACGCCAAGTGTGGCGCGGCGAACTGGTCGGAGGTCGCCCAGCGCTTGCTGGCTGCGGGCCGCGACTGGGATCAGGCCCGAGCCCTGCTGGAGAGCTACGGCGTGCAGGTTGAGCCGGTGACTAGCGACGACGCCGAGTGGGCCGCTCGCCGATGGCGTCGAGGCGAGGGTCTCTCGCTCGCCGACCGACTCTGCCTGGCGCTGGGCGAGCGCCTCGATGCCGAGGTCCAGACCGCCGACAAGTCCTGGGGCCGCTCGGGCCGGATAGTCCAGATCCGCTGACCTCCCGGGGAATTGGCAGCGGTGGGAGCCGTTTCGGGCGTTCCTGGCTGCCAATTCGCGGTCGAGTTCGTCACCGCATGGGAATTGGCAGCGGTGGGAGCCGTCTTGGGCGTTCCTGGCTGCCAATTCGCGGTGAGGCCGGACGCGGCGGGCGTACATTGGCGGGATGCCCCCCGGCCCGGCCTCAGACGCGCGATACCGCGAGCGGTCGATGTGGCTCGACACCTTCCCTGGCTCGCTCGAGCCCAGACCGGCGCTGGAGGGCGACCGCGACGCCGATGTAGCCATCGTCGGTGGCGGGTTCACCGGATTGTGGACCGCCTACTACCTGCGACAGCTCGATCCGACGCTGCGGGTGACGGTGATCGAGCGTGACATCTGCGGCTTCGGGGCCTCCGGCCGCAACGGCGGCTGGGTGGTGGGCGAGCTGGCCGCGGGCATTGAGGCGTACGCGGCCATCGCCGACCTGCCTGCCTCGCTGCGTCTCGCCCGGGCCGTGTTCGACAGCGTCGACGAGATCGGTCGGGTGGCCGCGGCCGAGGGCATCGACTGCGGCTACCACAAGGGCGGGGTGATCCGGTTCGCTCGCAACCGCCCCCAGGCCGAACGCCAGGCCGCCGAAGTGGCCCATGATCATGAACTCGGTCTCACCGACGACGAGATCCGGCTGCTGACCGTGGATGAAGCCCGGGCTCACGCCAACGCCACCGGGGTGCTCGGCGGCATCTTCTACGCACCCTGCGCAGCGCACGACCCGGCCCGGCTGGTGCGGGGGCTGGCCGACGTGGTGGAGCGGCGCGGGGCCAAGATCTTCGAGCAGACCGCAGCGGCCGCCATTGAGCCCGGCCGCGTACTGACCGACCGGGGCACAGTGCGGGCCGAGGTGGTGGTGCGGGCCACCGAGGCCTACACCCGGGATCTGAAGGGCCGCAGGCGCCAGCTCCTGCCCATCTACTCGCTGATGATCGGCACCGAGCCGCTGCCGCAGTCGGTGTTCGACGAGATCGGCCTCGCCGACCGGCCCACCTTCGCCGACGACCGCTACATGGTGATCTACGGCCAGCGCACTGCTGATGACCGCATCGCCTTCGGTGGCCGGGGAGTGCCCTACCTGTACGGCTCGAGGATCAGCCCGTCGATCGAGCGCCACCACCGATCACACGAGCGCATCCACCGCACGCTGGTGGATCTGTTCCCGGCGCTGTCGGGTGCCCGGATCACCCACCGGTGGGGCGGTGTGCTTGCCGTGCCCCGCAACTGGACCCCGTTCGTGCACTTCGACCGGGCCGCGGGCACCGCCGGCGCGGGCGGGTACGTGGGGGAGGGGGTGGCCCCGTCGAACCTGGCCGGGCGCACCCTGGCCGACCTGATCACCGGAACCGACTCCGAGCGGGTTGACCTGCCCTGGGTGAACGTTCGCCACCCGCGCTGGGAACCCGAGCCGCTGCGCTGGCTGGGAGTTCGGGGCAGCCGCTGGCTCATGGCCGGCGCCGACATCTACGAGTACCGGACCAATCGCGAAGCCAGAGCCGCGGTTGCCTTAGCCCGCAAGATCCGCAACGACTGACGGAGTGGGCCGACCGCTCGACTCCAGTCGGGGCCGAGGCTACGAGCCCGCCTCCGTAGTCTCGGGGCCGAATCTGCCACTGGGTTTGGGAAGGCCCCAGCATTCGACGGTGTTGTCGGGCCTCAGTCCACAGGTGTGATAGCGGCCGGCTTCGACTGCGGTGAACCTCACGTATTGAGGCTCGCTCTGGCTGGCGTCGTTCGTGCCCCAGCATATGACGGTACCGTTGGGTCTCAGTCCGCAAGTGTGTAGGTCGCCCGCGGTGATGGCTCGGAACTGCCACCCCGGCGGATCGGGTCGCCCCCGCTCCCAGCGGTAGCCCCAGCATGTGATCTTGTAGCCGGTGGTCAGTCCACAGGAGTGCAGGGAGCCAGAGGTGACGGCGATGAACCTCCCGTCGGGCGGGTCGGCCTGTCCGTGGCTGTCGCTTCCCCAGCACTCGATGGTCCTGTCCGTCCTGAGTGCACATGAGTGACCCGAGCCGGTCGCGACGGCGGTGAAGTGCCCGCGGGGCGAGTCGGTCCTCTGGCCGCTGTAGGTGCTCCAGCAATCGATGGTGTTGTCGGTCTTGAGCCCGCACGTATCGAGCCAGCCGGTAGAAACGTCGGCGAACTGCCCATCGGGAGCAGCACTCTGTTCGAACACGTTGCGGCCCCAGCATTCGACGGTGCCGTCCGTTCGCAGCCCGCAACTGAAGCCGTGGTAGGCGGACACAGTGGTGAATTGACCGTCCGGAGGCGCGGTCATGGCCTTGTCGCGACCTCCCCAGCATTCGACGGTGCCGTCGGTTCGCAGCCCGCAGCTGTGGTAGGTGCCAGCTGAGACGGCGGTGAACTCTCCGGTCGGCGGGTCGGCCTGGCCGTAGTCGAAGCCGTCCCAGCATTGAATGGCTCCATCGGTCAGCAGCCCGCAGTAGTGGTATCCCCCGGCTGTCACTGCCACGAATCCCTTACCGGGAGAACTGGTGACGAAGTCGCGGGTGTATCCCCAGCATTCGATGGAGCTGTCGGTTCGCAGCCCGCAACTGACGTTCTCGCCGCCCGCGACGGCGGCGAAGCGTCCTCCGGGCGGGTCGGCTTCACCGTAGGAGTTCGAGCCCCAGCACACAATGGTTTCGTTGATCCGCAGTCCGCAGTTGTGGTACGAGCCGGCACCGACGGTGATGAACTGCCCGTCTGGTGGGTCTGTCTGGCCATGGTAGTTCCATCCCCAGCAGGTGACCGTCCCGTC
>VYFQ01000016.1 GCA_009842325.1 Acidimicrobiaceae bacterium
GTTTATAAGAGTCTGGGGCCATGTTCGCGCTGGGGGTGGGCTGGGCCTGGAGCGGCCTGATCGTGCACACCGTGGTACGGGCCTACCGGGACTCGCCCGGCGCGGCCACCGGCATGACCTCCGGCGGGCTCAACGTCGGCGGCGTGGTGGGACCGTTCGCGTTCGGCCTGCTGGTGGACCGGGTGTCCTACACGGCCGGGTTCCTGATGATCGCGGCCTGCGCCCTGCTGGCCGCCCTGGCCGCCGACGCCGGCCGGCGGCGCCTGATCCGCATGGGCGCCAACCCCTGACCGTTGCGTGGCCGTTGCGACTGGCCCGCTACACCCCGCCCCCGCCGATGAAGTCCCTCCAGGCGCCGACCCGGGTCAGCCGGTTCTTGGTGCGGGCGGGTCGCAGGGGGGCGGGCTGGAGCGGCGGTAGCCCGGCGGCCCGCCGGTCGAAGTAGGCCTTGATCCGCTGGAGCTCGTCATGGACGTCCCGGTCGAGCCAGCCGCGGATGTAGAGCTCGAACAGCGGTCCGAGCGGACCCTTGAACCGGAAGCGGTAGGAGTGCGTGACCCACGACCCGCCATGGGACGGCTGGGCCACGAAGCCTCCCCGGAACCACATCAGACGGTCGGTCAGCCAGGGGCCGGCGCTCTCGAAGGTGACCGACCACCACCGGTCGAGCCTCACCGCCAGCCGCTGCTTGGGGCTGCGGATACCCCGCACCGACCCCCGGATGACCGCGAAGCCGTTGCCGTCGGAGTCCATCGACGGGTCCTCGTACACGTTGACGATCTTGCCGTCGAGCAGCATGTAGACCCGCAGGTCGCAGACGAACTCCAGCACCTCCCGCGGGGTGGCCGCCACCTGCACCGAACCCTCCGCCGCCAGCACCGCCCCTCAACGTAGCCCGCGCCGCGCCCCCGCAGGACGGGTCAGTCGTCCTAGTCGTCTGAGCCGTCTGAGCCGTCTGAGCCGTTGGGGCTGGAGGACTCGGAGCCGGCGGCGGCGCCTACGCCGACCGGGACGGCGACCGTCTCGACCAGGCGGCCGGTGATGCCGCTGATCCTGGGCAGCGGCGGAAGCTGCATCCCGCCGGTGCGGCGAAGCTCCAGCACCGCGGCGTGATAGTCCTCTAAGGCCTTGACCGCATCGGATGTGTAGTAGCCCCGGCCGTCCAGGAAGGGGCCCACGTCGCGGTCCACGATGGCGCTCACGTCGTCGCCGGTGATGGTCTTGTGGGTCTCAAGGGCGTGGGCCACCGCCAGAACCTCGATGCGGTTGGCCTCCAGCAGGCACCGAGCCGCGTCGTAACGGTCGGCCAACCGCTGCTCAATCTGGTCGCCCAAGCCCTGGCGAAGCAGCTCGCGCTCGGGGTCATCGTCGTCGCCCTTGCGCTGCCCGCCGCCGATCCCGAACTGGCGCTGCACCGCATGGCTGGCCAGCGTGTCGCCCATGCCCCAGTAGCCCGACATCATGGCGGCCAGATGGGTGGCGTTGCGCAGATCGCCGCCCACCCCCGACGAGTTGTCGTCGCCGAAGAACATCCGCTCGCCGGCCAGCGACGCCAGCGACACCTCCAGGTCGGCCTCGTACTCCGAGCGCCAGTGGGTGAAGCGGTCCTCGGGCGGGATGTGCGACACGAAGCCGCCCACCTGGCCCCGGCGCTCGATGGTGGCCAGATCGATCATGCGGTGCCGGCTCACCCGGTGCAGGGCCACCGCGTGGCAGGCCTCGTGGATGGCCAGGGCGTGGCGCTCGTGCTCCACATAGTCGAAGTCGTCGGCCAGGCCGTGCTCCTTGAGCTGCTTGGCCTTGACCATGTCGGCCCAGGTGATCACCTGGCGGCCGTCGCGGATGGCGGTGATCAACGCCTCGTTGACCATGTCCTTGATGGTGGCCCCGGTGGCGTAAGGAGTGATAGTGGCCAGCTTCTCGATGTCGTCGTCGGCGAGCACGTGGTCGACCTTGTCGAGGTAGCCCTCGTACGTGCGCTTGCGGCCCTCCTGGGTGGGATAGCCCACCTTGTAGATCCGGTCGATGCGGCCCGGCCGCAGCATGGCCGGATCCAGGGCCTCGGGCAGGTTCGAGGCCATCATCACCAGGATCCGGTACTTCGGGGGCGGCTTGGGCCGCATCCCCAGCATCTTGCGCACGATCCGGTTGAAGAACCCCCGAGGCTTCTTGAGGCCCGAGAGCTCGGCCAGCAGAGCCTGAAGCGTGCCCATGCCGCCTCCACCGCCGCCCATCATCATGATCGATTCCCGCCGGGGACCGGTCCACGGGTCACCGCCGTAGGCGCCCAGCAAGCCGGCCCGGTCGTAGCCGCCCAGGGCAGCCTCCTGCAGCGCCCGCTGCGCGCCCGGCGACAGGTACGGGTACGACGAGCCCGCCTCGGTGGCGTCGCGCAGGAAGGCCGCGAACTGCTCGGAGCCGAAGCCGCCCTGACCGCCGACCGCCGCGCCCCGGTTACCCAGAGCGTCGGCCTCGTCGAAGAAGGCCACGACGCCCCCATAGCGCAACGCCAGCTTGCGCAGCTTGCGGAACAGGCCCTTCACCTTGAGGATGCCCACCCCGAAGAACATGTTCATGAACGCGCCGGGCTCCACGAACACGAACGGCTTGCCGGTCTCGCCCGCAGCCGCCTCGGCCAGCAGCGTCTTGCCGGTGCCGGGCGGGCCGTACAGCAGGATGCCGCCGGGGGCGTAGCCGCCGACCTCCTCGATCGACTCGGGGTTCTCCAGGAAGATCAGGTTCTCCCGCACCCGCTCCTTGACCGGGTCCTGGCCCCAGACGTCGTCGAAGCGGGTGTCGATGTCGTCGGGGAAGTAGGTCTCCACGCCGCCCCGCGACAGGAACCAGAACAGCAGCACGAACTGGCTGATCAGCAACAGCGGGTAGAGGATGAACCGCCCCGCCATCGGCAGCCACGTGTTGATCCTGCCCGGCAGGCCGATCAGGGCGGCGACGGGGTTCTGGTCGGTGAACTGGCCGACGATCACCCCGAACAGCAGCAACCAGAACAGGATCCGCAGCACCCGGCCGATACGGAACCGCACCCACGGGTCCATCACCGACCGGCGGTTCTCGAGCCGCCCGAAGACCTTGAACTTCCAGAACCGGTAGTAGCCCGACCAGTGCTCGGCCACCACGAAGTGCAGCTGGCGGAGAACCTCCAGCCCCAGCAGGATCCAGACCCAGGACTGCTGCTCGACCGTCTCCCAGAACCCGTCGGTCACCGACTTGATGGGGTTGGTGTTGAGCTTCTGCCACCAGAAGAAGCCGAAGAGCACCGACCCGAGGATCAGGTACTTGGAGCGGTCCCACGGGTCGAGGCGGCGGCGGGTCCGACGCTCGGCATCGCGGGGCCGCGAGGTGGTCGAGCCGAGAGTCATCACCGGCTCGGACGCCCGCTTCGACCCGGCCCGCTCCCGGCGCTTGGGCCACAGCCGCAATCTCATCGCCCTAGATCCCGCTCTTGTTCGCTTCGCTCACGGGCCGCTCGGGCCACGGCCTCGCTCGGTGCCTTGCATGAATCCGCATGACTCGCTCCTATCCGCTCGGCCTCTAGTCCTCCACCGTGAAGGTGCGCATGACCTCGTCGATCTCGGCGAGATTGGCGTTGTAGCAGCCGAGAGTGCACACGACGTGGAGGTGGTACACCTTGCTGCCGAGGCTGTCGATCAGCACCAGCCGGTCGGACACGAAGGTCTCGCCGGTGGCGGAGACCTGCTTCCAGGCCATGCGGTGTCCCGAGACGTCGCCGATAGTCACGAGGTCGTGGCGCATCTGCTCCACCAATCCCGGGTCGACCGTGAGTTCGGGGAAGAACAGGGCGGGCGTCACTTGAGCCTGCATCCGGCGGTCGACCGGCTGCACCTCCACGTAGCCCTGCACATAGTCGAACGAACCGGCGAGGCCGGACGGGGCCGCGTCGAACTCAGCCCTCCAGGGCCAGACGAACTCCCCGTAGATCGGCTGGATGTCGTCGTCGGGCGCGATGGTGAAGTTGACGGCACCCTCGGACACGACCTGCCAGTCCTCGGGGATCTTGAGGAAGACGGTCTCGTCGTCGTTCTCGACGTACTCGTAGCCCGACCGCCCGCACCCCGCAGCCAGGACGGCCGTCGCCACCAGAACCAGCGGAACGGCGCGAGCCCACGAAGGGAGCCTCATCCCTCCATTCAATCGCATTTTCGGGGCCAATACGACCGCGGGTCGCCGGGTAGGTCAGCGATCGATCCAGGCCGTCCTCAGAGGCTCCAGGCCCGCGGCGGTGGCCACACGCTCGGCAGCCTCGCGAGCCTTGGCCATCACCTCGTCCTGGTCGACGAGGGTGGACCGGCCCCGGCGCACGACCACCTCGCCGTCCACCACCACGTCGCGGACATCGGCGCCGTGGCCGATCAGGGCGAGCATGGCGACGGGCCGGTGGGCGGGCACCCATCTCGGCGTCTGGAGGTCGATCACCACCAGATCGGCCAGGGCGCCCTCGGAGATGATCCCCGCGGGCCTACCCAGTACCCGGGCCCCGTGCCGGCACACCAGATCGAGCAGCTGCTCGGCGGGCGGCCAGGTGGGATCCATGCGGCTCAGGCGATGGAGGCCGTAGGCCGACTTCATGGCCTCGAACATGCTCTGACCGCTGACGGCCAAGCCGTCGGTGCCCAGACCGACCGTCGCGCCCGCCTCCAAGAGCTCGTGCAGCCGCATCACGCCCGATGAGATGACCTGGTTGCACACCGGCTGGTGCAGCGCGCAGGCACGGGCCGCCCCCATGGCGGCCACCTCGTCGTCGTTGAGCCAGATGGCGTGGGCCAGGGTGGCCCGGGGCCCGAGCAGACCGGCCCGGTTCAGCCACTCGACTGGCCGCTCGCCGTGCACGTCGGTGAAGATCACGACCTCCTCCTGGGCCTCGCTGCAGTGCGCCTGCCAGCGCAGGTCGCGCTGCTCGGCCAGATCGGCGCAGGCCGCGATCAGGTCCCGGTCGACGTAGACGACGTTCTCGGGCATGGGCCAGACCTCGACACGGGAGCCGGGCGGGCGCTGGTGGAGGCACTCGTCCATGATCCGGAGCTCCTCGGCGGCGCTGAAGGCGTGGAGCTCGTCGGGGACCCCCATGCGGTCGCTGCCCTCGACCCGGCTGCCGAACACGCCCCGGGCGATGGCGCCCCGGAGCCCGACGCTCTCGACCGCCTCGGCCACGGCCAGCGTGGTGGCCGTGTCGGTGGGGGCGTAGTGGTTGTCGACCACGGCGGTGGTCCCGGCGAGGACCGACATCAACGAGCTCAAGCGCACGGCGGCCACGACGTCGTCGAGGGTCAGATGCACCGCCATCGGAAGCATGAAGTCGCGGAGCCAGGCCATCAGCTCCAGCCCGTCGCCCAGGCTCCGGCCCAGGACCTGGAACAGGTGGGTGTGGGTGTCGATCATCCCGGGCATCACCAGGCACCCCGAGGCGTCGATCCGCTGGGCCGCATCCGGGAACGACGCGTCGACGTCGCCTGCCGAGCCCGCGGCCGCGATCCTGTCGCCCGCCACCGCGACCGATCCGTCGACGATCACCGGACGGCCATCGTCGAGGGTCACGACGTAGCCGCCCTCGACGATCAGGTCGGCGCGCCGGCCCGGCGATGCCGCAGGGTCGGTCGGGTTCGGGTCAGGCATCGGCTGCAGCTACCGCGTCGGCCAGGAGATCCACCTGGGCGAGGTCGGCCATCGTGGGCACGAACGTGTACTCGTCCACGCCGACGGCGGCGAAGTCCCGCACCGCGGCGGTCACGTCGGCGGCCCGCTGGTAGGCGCCCTCGGCGAACATGCGGGCCCGGTCGCCCTGGTAGCCGTAGTAGTCGAACAGGTAGTCGACATTGGGGTCGCCGCCCAGGGCGAAGTAGTGCATGACCATGATGGTCGGGGCACCCTCGCGGCCGGCCTCGCGCCAGGCGGCCCGCACCTGCTCGGCCATCTCGTGGGTGTCGGCCGGCCCCCGAGACGAGACGCTCCAACCCACGCCGTGGCGCACGACACGGGGGATGGCGGCATCAAGGCTGCCCCCGAAGAAGATCGGGACGGCGCCGTCGCGTGCCGGCGGCAGCGTCGACGGCCGGGCTCGGCCGGCGGCGGGCTGCCCGCTCCATTCGGCGTGCATGGTCTCCAGGTCGGCGTCGAGGCGGCGGCCGCGGGTGCCGAAGCTGCGACCGGTGGCCTCGTAGTCGTCGGGACGCCGGCCCACCCCGATGCCCAGCATGAAGCGACCGCCGCTGATCTGGTCGACCGACGCGGCCTGCTTGGCCACCATCACCGGGCTGCGGGCCGGCGCGAGCAGCACGTTGGTGCGCAGGCCGACGCGGTCGGTGACAGCCGCGGCCGCGGCCATGGCGGTGAGCGACTCGAAACCGGGGTACACGACCCGGTCGATCGACGTGAGCACATCGAACCCGGCCTCCTCGGCCCGGCGGGCCCAGGCCAGCAGCAGCTCGCCGCCGGTGCCCTTGGTGGTGACGGGCAATCCGATGCCGATCCTCATGTCAGTCCTTCCGCCATGTCAATACCTTCCTGTCATCCCACCGTCGCTCGGACCATCATGCGACCCCCGGCGGGCGCTACGGGCGTCCGCTTGCTCGCACGGGCTTCGCCCTACTCGCTCGCAAGTCGGACACCCGCATCTCCCGCCTGGTTGTCGCGGTTCCTTCGGTTGGAGCGTCGGATGAACGTATCCGGTCGGCGATGCCTCGCTTGTTTAGTTCGGCGGTCAACTTGGGGACGATCGTTTGCCACTCGCCGATCAGGCCGACATCGACCTGGTCGAAGATCTCGGCGTCGGGGTCTGAGTTGACCGCCATGAGCACGCCGGCGTTGCGGATGCCGACGGTGTGGTTGAAGCGGCCGCTGGAGCCGACGGCCACCAGCAGGCGGGGTGACACCGCGTGGCCGGTGACCCCGATCTGGCGGCCGCGGGGCACCCAGCCCCGGTCGGTGACCCTCCGGGTGGCGCCCAGCGCGGCGTCCCCGAGGGCGGCTCTCAACTCGTCGATCACCGGATAGCCGTCGGGCTCCACGCCCACCCCGACGGCCACCACCGTGCGGGCCCGGCGCAGTTCGCCGGTGTCGGCGTCGTCGCGCTCGACAGCCACCGTGCGGATCCGGGCCGGCGGGGGCGCCGGGAGCAGCTCGGCCTCAAGCTCGGCGGCATCGGCGCGGGGCGGCCGCAGGGCCAGGACGCCGGGCCGGATCGTGGCCATCTGCACCGGCGAGCGCGACAGGATCGGCACCTGGAGACGGCCGCCGAACGCGGGCTTCCACGCCACCAGACGGCCGCTGGGGCTGACCTCGAGCCCGACGGCGTCGCCGGTGAGTCCCCAGCCGCAGCGGGCGGCCACAATGGAGGCGACCACCCGACCCGAGCGGGTCCCCTCCACCAGCAGCCCCCACGGCAGCCGCTGAGCAGCGGCGGCCGCAAGCGCGGCGGCCTGCTCGGAGGGCTCGGCGGCCGATTCGATCAGCAGTAGCCGGTCGGCGCCCGCGGCCGCAAGCCCGGGGCGCTCGGCTGCGTCGGCGATGGTGGTGACCGCGGTGACGGTTCCCGAGATCCAAGCGGCGAGCTCGGCCGCCTCTCCCAGCAGCTCGGCGCCCACCTCCGGCTCGGTGAAGAAGCACCACACCGACCGTTCGCCGACCTCGGCGTGGGCCCCGTCAGTTCCGGCCTCCAGCAGGGCCGCACTGGCCGGCGAGGCGTCGGCGGCGGCATCGTCGGGTTCGGGGGGGTCGACGAAGGCGCCGAACTCCTCGAGCATGTCCACCGCTTCGGCCACCGACGCGGCCCGCAAGGCGCGCCTGGTGGCGGTGAGAACCCGGACCGGGCCGACCGATGTGGGTGAACCGGATGCGCCGAGCTGTTCGACAGGCACGTCCAGGTCGGCCGCGGCCAGCCGCAGGATGCGGTCATCGGCCACTTCGGCGTACACCTCGGGCGGAGCCTTGGACGGCGCGATCAGCCGCTCGGCGGCGGACAACGCGACGGGCAGGTCGCCGGTGACGGTGTGGTAGCCGTCGTCGGTCTCCAGCCGGGCAGTGAAGGAGCGGCCGTCCACATCGAGATCCCGCACGCCGGCCGCGAAGGGCAGGTCCAGCAGCTCGGACACCTCGACGGGCACCTGGCCGGTGTCGGAGTCGAGCGAGTTGAGCCCGGCCAGCACCAGGTCGAACGGTCCCTCGCGCCGGACGGCCGCGGCCAGCGCCACCGCGGTGGCCAGGGTGTCGCTGCCGGCGAAGGCCGGATCGCTGAGGTGGACGCCCCGGTGGGCGCCGCAGGCGATCATCTCCCGCAAAGCGTCGGCGGCCGCGGGCGGCCCCATGGTGAACACCACCACCTCACCATCGGCGCCGGCCAGCTCGACCGCCTTGGCGTTGGCCCGCCGGCAGTAGGCGTTGACCTCCAGCGGCACGCCGTCGCGCACCAGGCGCCCCTCGTGCATCCGGAACTCGACCGGGGCAGGGATCTGCTTGACCAGGACAGCGATCTTCACGGCGTTCTGTATACCGTCTGAGCCGCCCAACCCTCCTACCGGGAAGGCGTGGGTTTCCCGCTCCTGTTCGCTGCGCTCACGGGCCGCTCGGGCCACGGCCTCGCAAGCTCGGCCTCTGGTGACTAGTAGCCGATGACGGCGCCGCCGTCGACGCGCACGACGGAGCCGGTCATGAAGCTGGCCCGGGCGCTGCACAGGAACGTCACCACGTCGGCCAGCTCGGCAGCCCGGCCGAACCGGCCCACCGGTATCGACGCTCGATGGCGGGCCCGCACCGCCTCGACGGTGATGCCCTCGGCCGCGGCCCGAGCCTCCTGGGAGCGGGACAGTGCGCCGGTGTCGAACTGGCCGGGCACCACCACGTTCACCAGCACCTCGGGGGCCAGCTCGAGGGCCAGCGAGCGGGCCGCAGCCGCCACGCCGCTGCGGAACACCCCCGACAGGGCCAATTCGGGCGAGGCCTCCACCACCGACCGGGCGGTGATGTACACCAAGCGCCCGTCGCCTCCACCACGCAAGTGCGGGATCGCAGCCCTGGTGACCGCCAGAGCGGGCCGCAGCATCCGCTCGTAGGCGGCCACCTCGTCAGCCGCGGACACCTCCGTCATGCCTCCCGGGGGTCCTCCGCTGGTGTTGACCACGCAGATGTCGAGGCCGTCGAGCAGGGACGCGGCCTCGTCCACCATGCGGGCGGGCTCACCGTCGACGGTCAGATCGCCGGCCACGGCCACCGCACCGGGCAGCCCGGCCGCGATCTCGGCGGCCAGCTCGGCCCGGCGCCCCGAGACGGCCACCAAGGCGCCCTCGCCGGCCAGGGTCTCCGCGGTGGCCCGTCCCAGCCCCGCGGTGGAGCCGAACACGATCGCCCGCCGCCCGGCCAATCCCAGATCCATGGTGGCGGAAGCTAGCGGCCGGGTGCGGCCCGGCCCGAGTCGGCGAGGCCATGCTGTGTCTTCCGCTCTTGTTCGCTTCGCTCACGGGCCGCTCGGGCCCGCTGCCCGCTCTTGTTCGCTTCGCTCACGGGCCGCTCGGGCCCGGGGCCTCGCTCACCAGCCCAGCAGTGCCCGCCGACCGCGGCCTATTCGCTCGGCCTCTGCGCCCGATAGGGTCGGTATACAAGATTTGCCGGACGGTCACGGGAGGATCCGACATGTCCTACGAGCAGGCGGCCCGCGACGCTGGCGTCGACCTCGACATGCCCCTGCTGAGAGCGGGCAACTTCGACCTGGTGGCCCAGGTCGGCGACGTGCTGTTCGTGTCGGGCTCGATCGCCCTGGCTCCCGGAGGCGGCGGGATCGCGCACATCGGCCGCCTCGGCGGGAACATGGACATCGACGCCGGACAGGCCAGCGCCCGGGGTGCGGCCGAGGCCATCCTGGCGTCGGTGCACCAGCACCTGGGCAGCCTCGACGAGGTGCTGCGGGTGGTGCGGCTCACCGGGTACGTGGCCAGCGACCCCGGCTTCAACGCCCAGCCCAAGGTGATCAACGGCGCCAGCGACCTGATGATCGAGGTGTTCGGCGAGGCCGGCAGGCACGCCCGCTCCGCCATAGGGGTGGCCGAGCTTCCCCTGGGCGCCTCGGTAGAGGTCGAAGCCATATTCCAGATCAAGCACTGAGCGGTCTACCCAGCCGATTCACCCCAATCCCCCCAGAACCCCAATCCAGGAGCAATCCATGAACACGATGAACGTCGAGACCCTCACCCTCGAAGGGGCCAAGCTTGCCGCCGACGCGGCGCTGTCGACCGCCGAAGACGAGGGCCTGGCCGTGTGCGTGGCAGTGGTGAACGCCACCGGCAACCTGGTGCTGGTGCACCGCATGGACAACGTCGTCGAGATCGCCCTCGAGAACGCCATCGCCAAGGCCCTGGCCGCCCTGACGTTCAAGCGCGACACCGGCGCGCTGTCGGACTACTTCCAGACCGACAAGTCGCTCGGCCCGCCCATGACCGCCCGCCACCACATCCTTGCCGTGGAGGGCGGCGAGCCGCTGACGACCGCGGCCGGCACCATCGTGGGAGCGCTGGGCATCTCCGGCGCCAAGCACGCCGAGGACGTGGTGTGCTCGCAGGCCGCGGCCGCGGCCTTCACAGCCGCCACCTGAAGGAGCCGCCATGTCCGAGGAGCACCACGACCATGACCACGGCGATCACGCCAACCCGCTCCTGAAGGACCTGCCCGAGGGATCGTTCGCCTTCCACTACACGCTCCAGGCCAAGCCGGGCCGGGCCCAGGACTTCATCGACGCCTTCGAGGCCTGGGACCACAGCGACGAGAACATCGTCCACACCACGCCGGGCATCGTGCACGAGGGCGTTCTGTACCAGAGCGAGGACGACCCCGAGCGGTTCTACCTGATCGGCACCTGGAACAACCGGGAGAACCACCGCAACGTGGTGGCCCGGCTGATCGAGCAACGCCCGGCATGGATGGACATGCTCACCGCCGACATCGTCCCCGAGTACTGCGCGATCATCGGCTGACCCCGCACCCAACAGCCCCGTCGCCGTTCAGCCGTCGCCATTCAGCCGACGCCGTTCAGCCGACCGCCCGGCGTCAGTGCGGCTCGTCAGGACCGGACAGCTTGGATGTCGTGCTGAGCCGCTCGGGCCCTGCGCAGCGCGGCTCGGGCGGCTTGGGGCCCCGACGGTCCGGCCCTGCTGCCACCACCGGACATTGCGCCAGCACCGGTCCAGCCCCCGTCGCCGGACTCCGCGGAGCTGCTTTCCCGGCAGCCGGACCCTGACACAGAACAGGTCGCTGCATCGGCGGATCGTCCGGTCGGGTCGAACAACGCCGCAGCACCGGACCCAGCATCAGCGCCCTGCTCGGTCAGGGCGAACAGAGGGGCGGTGTCGGGTAGGCGCGCCGCGCCGTGGTGGATGCGGTCGGGCGGTCTGATGGTGTGTTTGCCGTCGCCGACGCCGACCACTTGCCATTGGTGGTCGTGGATGTTGGCATGGCAGCCCCAGCACAGCGGTATGAGGTTGTCCAGGTCGGTGCCGCCGCCGCGTGCGAAGGGGTCCATGTGGTGGGCGTGCACCTTGTTCTCGTCGGGCTCGCCACAGCCGGCGCAGCCGCCGTAGAGCGCCATCAGCGCCTGGAACTGCGACTCGGTAGCCCGTCTGACGTTACGGCCCTTCCACATGGGCACGCCCTTCGCGCTGAGCACCAGCCCGAACCATGACGACTCGCCCGCCAGGCTCCCGATGACCGAAGCGGGAAGCGGGTCGCCGTCAGCGGTGGAGACCATCAGCTTCTCGGTGTCGGGGTCGAGCCGGACCACCAGCGCGATGTCAGCGAAGGGCTTGCCGCCGCCAGCTGTGATTCTGGTCATGTGATCCAGCGCATCGGCCATGCACTGCTTCAACGAGCGCGTCTCGCCGCCTGCTCGGGCGTGTCCCTCGTCCGCACTATGCAGGCCGCGGGCGTGCCGTTTGTCGGCGTCAAACAGCCGGTGGGCGTCGCGGTTGAGCCGGTTGCGGATACGCCGCCCGGTCACCGGATCGAACTGCCCATACAGATGCACCATGCCGTCATCGCCGTCCCAGACCCGCACCGCCCGCCGAGCCCGCAGGCGCCGGTACTCGGCCTCGCCGCCGTCGGCCTGGCGTGCCGCGGTCCACCGCTTGGCCTCCTTGCCAAACTGCTCAGGCGGCAGCGACTCCGCCTTGGCCAGCAACTCATCATCGGACTCGATCTCTGCGGCGCTGGTCTTGTCGAGCGCGTCGGCGAGCTTCCCAGCGTTCGCGACCGACATCCGGCCATCCTCGACGGCGTCTCGCACCGCGGGCATCGCACCAACAGCCTTGATCGTCCGCACCTGGCTGCGGGCGTCGCGCCGCGAAATCCCGGTGCTCTCGGCAAGCACATGAGCCCCACCGTCGCCGTGGTTGCGGCTCCCGGCCACGCTCGCCGCGGCCAGAGCCTGCACGGTGTCGAGTTTGCCGCGCACCGCCCTGGTGCCAGACAGCACCTCGAGCGCCTCCTCCGAGGAGATCTCGCCCCGCTTGAGGCATGCCAGCAACTCCGAGGCCGCCTCATCAAGCCGCTCAACCAGTCTGATCGCCATGAACCCATTGTCGCACACCCCTATGACATCTGTCAAGCATTTACATGATATGTCAATATATTTTCCTGTTGCGGAACTCCGAGTCCTACTTGCAGGTTCCTCGGCATCGACGCCTAATCGGCCCCGCGGCTCCAGGAGATTTAACGTTCTGCTCAATATTTAAGAAGTACAACTAAAAATCTTCCAGACTCGTATAATCGCCGAGATCGGCTGGAGGTGTCGGACATGGACCCCATTTCGAATCCCTACAGTCCGGGCGCCGGAAAGCGTCCGCCGGCGCTTGCCGGCCGCGACGACCAGATAGAGGCGTTCGATATAGCAGTGCAACGGCTCGCCGTCGGTCGGTCGGACCGGAGTCAGATGCTCACCGGCTTGCGCGGCGTGGGCAAGACCGTGCTGCTGCGCGAGTTCCGTGACGTCGCAGCCGGACACGGCTGGGTCAGTCAGAGCCTCGAAGCCGGCGAGGACAGCCCCTTCGTACGCCAGATCGCGGCCGCTGCTCAAGGCGCCCTGCTCGATCTCACGCCAGGTCGCCGGCTGTTGCAGATTGCCTCTCGCGTGCTCGGGGTGCTCAAGTCGTTCCAGCTGTCCTGGGACATCCCCGAAGCTGGCACGATCACCCTCGGTGTCGACCCGGTGGACGGCCGGGCCGACTCGCGCATCCTGCAACGGGACTTGACAGATCTGCTGCGAGAGGTGGCCCAGCACGCCAAGGACCGCAACAAGGGCGTCGTGGTCACGATCGACGAGATCCAGCACCTGCCCAAGCAGCACCTGAGGCCGCTGGTCGTCGCGCTGCATGAGATCAGCCAGTTAGACCTGCCGCTGCTGATGGTGGGCGCCGGCCTTCCCTCGGTCCTTGGACTGCTGGGCGAGGCTCGCACCTATGCGGAAAGGCTCTTCAGCTTCGTCGATATCGATAGCCTCGACGACGGCGCCGCCGCGCAAGCACTAGCCGAGCCGGCTTCTGTTGAGGGCGTGTCGTGGGACGACGGCGCGATCGAAGAAGCGCTGTCGCTCACCCAGGGCTACCCATACTTCCTGCAGGAGTTCGGCAGGCAGGCATGGCGCATGGCCGAGGGTCCCGACCGGATAACCCGACAGGACGTGCTCGACGCAGCGCCGCTGGCGCGTGCGGAACTCGACGCCGGGTTCTTCCGTGTCCGTATGGATCGCACGACCGACGCCCAGCGGGCCTACCTGGCGGCCATGGCCGCGATGGGGCCCGGCCCGCACCGCTCCGGCGACGTCGCGGCCGCGCTAGGCAAGAAGACCACGCAAGTTGGCCCGGTACGCCATTCCCTGATCCAACGAGGCCTGTGCTATTCGCCACGCCACGATGTGCTCGCCTTCACGGTCCCGATGTTCGACGAGTTCATCCGCCGCCACATCGTCTGAAGCGACTTCGCTGCTACGCGCCGTAGGGCTCCTGGGGCTTGATCACGATGCTTGGTTCGTCGAGTTTCTCCAAGTCCTTGGTCCAGCCAGACCAAAGCAGCGCGCCACCGATCAACGATCGTATGCGGCCCATCGCAGCCAGAGCGTTGCTCAAGCTCGGATCGGGGAGCGCGTCCCTGAACGCTTCAACTGCCGCTTGAGCGTCGTCCTTGTGTGATTCCCTCTTGGCATCCGCGGTGACGAACGCCTCCCATATGAATAGGCCGTTGGCCGCCGCCTTGAAGTCCTCCCAGTCGAGAAAGGACTCCGCGCGGGGAACTTCATGATGGATCCTGTCCAAAATCCAGGCGACCTCGGTCAAGCCGGTCGCCAACGATCCCGCACCGGCTCCTGCGGACCAAGCGCGATTGCCTTCCCCGTGACGAGCCTTGGTCAAGTCCGAGGGCTCGTCCGCGACGGGAACCCATAAGGGACACTCAAAGCCGAGCGCGACCTTCACGTTCGCTTCAAGCCTCTCAGCGACGTATCTCACGAGGGATCGAGGCGAAACGTGATCCGCGTCCGCCACTTCGGGATAACTCGCCCACCCGAACTTCCCCCGTCGCACCGAGCCGATATCTGCACAGCAAATCGCGATCTGCGCCATCCTTCTCCAATCACTCCATCGCTCGCCCGGGCGTGTGAATCCCCCGGAATCGAGGCTGCCGAGACTACTGGACCCGCACGTCGAGATTTAGGTTCCGCGTTCGAGGACGCACGACGGTGACCTGCTCTTGCGACTTGCCCACCCTGTTAACGTGGCTACGCCGGTGCTAGCAACAACATCAGCGCTGACTAGCCTTTGCACCATGGCGCTGCACGAGACGATCGAGAGGATCCGATCAAGTCCCGTGCCACCGAACGAGGAGACGGCGAAGCTCCAGATCTTGGCACCGATCCTGCAGGATCTCGGCTGGAACCCGTTCGGTCCCGAGATTCTCTGGGAGCATTCGGTTGGGGAGACCAAAGGCGGGGGCAGAGTAGACATTGCGCTGACAGCCAAGGGCCGAATCCGGGCACTCATCGAGGCGAAGGCACCCGGAGCCGATCTCAGCAACCATGTGAAGCAGGTCTTGGGCTATGCGTTCGAGGACGGTGTTGACATCTGCGTCCTCAGCGACGGACTCCAGTGGTGGCTGTACCTGCCCCAAGGGCTCGGATCTCCCAAAGAACGCCGCTTCGCCATCCTTCACGTTGACAAGGATCCACTCGATCAGGTCTGCAACGACCTGACAACATTCCTTGGCCGGGATTCGTTGGTGAGTGGGCAGGCTCAGGAGCGGGCAAAGCAGGTTCGCGAGGCGCTGCGAGAGGCTGCTCAACTCGAGAAGGAGATGCCCGAGATCTGGCAAGGAATGCTCGATGAGCCCGATAGCGAGTTGATCGAACTCTTCGGCGAGCGGGTGTACGAGAAGCTCAGCCTGCGGCCAAGCCGCGAGCAGATAGTCGCTGCCATGCGAAACACACGCATCCCGCCCAAGCCGCCAGATCACAAACCCGACTCGCCCCCTGCGTCGAAGCCGTCCATCGCGAGTCCGGCGCCGCGACCCACCGCGGTTCGGCTGTGGGACCAACTCCACCCTGTCAAAGCGCACTACCAGGTCATAATGACCGTGGTCGAAGAGCTGCATCTACGCCACGGCGCCCAGTTTGCGAATGCCCTTGAGAAACTCGGCGGCGGCGCTTACAGGTACGCATCACATGATCCGGCGCAGGTGCGCCCGAAGCGAGTTAAACAGACTCCATCCGGGCTATGGGTGGACATCAATCTGAATGCTCAGGACGTCAGGAAACGCGCGTTGCGATTGCTTAAGGCACTGGGCCACGACGAATCCGACCTCGTGTACCTCTACGAGTAGGAGACACTGGGTGCCGCCCGACGCCTCACTGCAAATCCAGGACTTCGATCTTGATCAGAAGTTCACGCTGGAACGGGGACGGGTGCTGCTGACCGGGATCCAGGCGGTAGTGCGCCTGCCCGTCGACCAGCACCGGGCCGACGCGGCCCGGGGCCTGCACACCGCCACCTTCATCTCCGGGTACCAGGGCTCGCCGCTGGGCACCGTCGACCTCACCATCGAGCGCAACAAGGCCCTGCTCGACGCCCACGACGTGGTGTGGGTGCCGGGCGTGAACGAGGAGCTGGCCGCCACCGCGGTGTGGGGCAGCCAGGAGCCGCTGCTCGGGCCGCTCGCCCGGCACGACGGCGTGGTGGGCATGTGGTACGGCAAGGGCCCGGGCGTGGACCGCTGCGGCGACGTGTTCAAGCACGGCAACTTCAAGGGCACCGCCCCCAACGGCGGGGTGCTGGTGCTGGCCGGGGACGACCCCCTGGCCAAGTCGTCGACCCTGCCCACCCAGGTCGAGCCCACCTTCTACGACGCCCAGATCCCGATCCTCTACCCCGGCTCGATGCAGGAGATCATCGACCTCGGCCTGCACGGCATCGCGCTGTCGAGGTACTCGGGCCTGTGGGTGGCGTTCAAGGTCGTCACCACCGTCGCCGACGGGTTCGGCCTCGCCGAGGTGGCCCCCGACCGGGTCGTTCCCACCCTGCCCGAGCTGGAGATCGACGGCCAGCCCTGGCGCCATGAGCAGCGGCCCGGCCTGGTGACGCCGCTGAGCCTCGAGCAGGAGAAGGACATCGTCTACGGGCGCCTCGAGGCGGCAGTGGCCTACGCGGCGGCCAACGGCCTCAACGAGATCAGCGGGGCCACCGGAGCGGCCCGGCTCGGCATCGCGGCCGCGGGCCGGACCTTCCAGGAGCTGCGCCAGGCCCTCAGCGACCTCGGCCTCGACGACGACGCCCTGCACCGCTTCGGGATCCGCCTGCTGCGGATAGGGATGGTGTGGCCGCTGGAGCCCGAGATCGTCCGCCGGTTCGCCGGAGGCCTCAACGAGATCTTGGTGCTGGACGAGAAGCGGGCCTTCATCGAGCTGTTCGTGCGAGACATCCTCTACGGCCGAGCGGGCGCACCCCGGGTGGTGGGCAAGACCGACGAGGTGGGCCGCCGGCTGGTGCCCGCCGACGGCGAGCTCAGCGCCGACCGGATCGCGGCCGTTGTGGCCGACCGGCTCCGCTCGGGCGTGCTGGGAGGCGAGGTGGGCGCACTGCCGATGGCAGTGGAGGCCCGCCTGGCCCTCATCGAGGCGGCCTCGAAGGCCGGAGCCGCGGAGGTGGCCCGCGCGCCGTACTGGTGCAGCGGCTGCCCCCACAACCGCTCCACCGCGGTGCCCGAGGGATCGTTCGCGGCGGCCGGGGTGGGCTGCCACGCCATGGCCCTGTGGATCGACGAGCGGGCCCAGGTGGTGCATCAGATGGGCGGCGAAGGAGCCACCTGGATCGGACGGGCGCCGTTCACCGACCGGCCCCACATGTTCCAGAACGTCGGCGACGGCACGTTCTTCCACTCGGCCAGCCTGGCGGTGCGGGCCGCGGTGGCGGCCGGCGTCGACATCACCTACAAGATCCTCTACAACGGCGCGGTCGCCATGACCGGCGGCCAGGACGTGGCCGGCGTCATCGGCGTGCCCGAACTGACCCAGTCGATGGCCGCCGAGGGCGTGAGCCGCACCATCGTGTGCAGCGACGACCCGGACCGTCACGCCGGCGGCGGGCCGCTGGCCCCCGGCGCCGAGATCTGGGGCCGGGACCGCCTCGAGGAGGCCCAGCTCCTGCTGCGGGACACGCCCGGCGTGACCGTGCTCATCTACGACCAGCAGTGCGCGGCCGAGAAGCGCCGGGAGCGCAAGCGGGGCCTGCGCCCCACGCCGACCAAGCGCATCTTCATCAACGAGGCGGTGTGCGAGGGATGCGGCGACTGCGGGGCCAAGAGCCATTGCCTGTCGGTGCAGCCGGTCGACACCGAGCTGGGCACCAAGACCCGCATACACCAGTCGTCGTGCAACTTCGACTACACCTGCATCGAGGGAGACTGCCCGTCGTTCATCCGGGTCAAGACGCGGGCAGCCAAGACCCGGGCAGCCACCGCGGCAGGGTCAGGGGCGAGCGCGGCGCGGGCCGTGCGGGCCCAGCCTCCGGCCGACATCGCCGAGCCGGACCGGCCCGTCCCCGGTCCCGACGGGTACGGCGTGTTCATGGCGGGCGTGGGCGGCACCGGCGTGGTGACGGTCAGCCAGGTGCTGGCCACCGCGGCCCTGCTCGACGGCCTCGACATCCTGGGCCTCGACCAGACGGGACTCAGCCAGAAGGGCGGGCCGGTGGTGTCACACCTGCGCTTCTTCGACGGCGAGGCCTCCGGAGCCAACCTGATCGGCGCGGGCGACGCCGACTGCTACCTGGGCCTGGACCTGCTGGTGGCGGCCGACCCCAAGAACCTGGCCAAGGCCGACCCCGAACGCACGCTGGCGGTGACGTCGACCAGCAAGCTGCCCACCGGCGACATGGTGGCCCACGTGGACGAGACATACCCCGAAATCGACGGGATGCTGGCCGCCATCGACGGCGCCACCCGGGCCAGCGCCAGCGTCCGCCTCGACGCCGACCGGATGGCCGACGCCCTGCTGGGCACGGCCATGCCGGCCAACGTGCTCGCTCTGGGGGCCGCATACCAGGCCGGCGGCATCCCGGTGTCGGCCGCCTCCATCGAGCGGGCCATCGAGCTGAACGGGGTGGCGGTGGCAGCCAACGTCGCCGCCTTCCGGTGGGGGCGGGTCTACGTGCGCGAGGGTGCCGACGGGCTGGTCAGCCTGGCCGGGGTGGCCCCGGCGGCGACGTCGCCGGAGGCACCCGCCGCAGTCCCCGGCCTGGGCCTCGACTCGGTGCCGGCCAGGGCCAAGGCGACGGCCCGGAAACTGCTGCACGAGTCGGGGCTGGCCCCGGTGCCGGGAGACGGCGCCGCCGCGCTGGCCGAGATGGTGGAGCGGCGGGCCGCCGACCTGGCGGACTACCAGTCGGCCGCGCTGGCCTCGGAGTACGTGGACTTCGTGGACGCGGCCTCGGCCCGCGAGCGCGAGGTGATGGGTGAGCGGACCGAGCTGGCCGAGGCGGTGGCCCGCTACCTGCACAAGCTGATCGCCTACAAGGACGAGTACGAGGTGGCCCGGCTGCACCTCCGTCCCGGCCTGCACGAGGCACTGCGAGACGCGGTGGGCGACTACGCCGACTACCGCATCCTGCTGCACCCGCCGGCGCTGCGGGCCCTGGGGCTGAAGCGCAAGATCTCGCTGGGACCGCTCCAGCGGCCCGCGCTGGCGGTGCTGAAGGCGATGCGCAGGCTGCGGGGCACGCCCCTCGACCTGTTCGGCTACGCCAAGGTCCGCCGGGTCGAGCGGCAACTCGTCGCCGACTACCGGGCCCTGATGGAGGCCGAACTGAACGCCCTCACGCCGGGCACCTACGAGCGGGCGGTGAGGCTGGCCCATCTCCCCGACGTGATCAGGGGCTACGAGGACGTGAAGCTGGCCGGAGTGGAGCGCTTCCACGAGCAGGTGCGAGCCATCCGCAGCCCCGACACCCGACCGGTGGCGCTCACGAGCAAGCCGGGCTAGCGCGGCGACGGTGGCCGGCCCGGCGCCCGCGGCGTTGCCGCAGAATCCCGACGCGGTCCCGGTGCGGGCGGTCGCGGCCTCCATCGCCTGCCTCACCGCCAGCGTCATGGCCGGGTTCCTGGCCGGGGCGCTGGGCAGCGATATCAAGGACGAGTTCGGCATCAGCGACACCGGCCTGGGGGTGACGCTGGCGGTCACCTACGCGCTGTCGGGAGTGGCGTCGATCCACGCCGGCGAGCTGGCCGACCGGATGGGCGCCCGGCGCAGCCTGCTGCTGTCCATGTGGGTGACGGTGGCCGGCTACCTGGCGGTGGCCGTGCTGGCCCGGTCGTTCGGGACGTTCCTGGCGTCGATGGCAGTGGCCGGCGCGGGCCTGACCCTGGCCGGCCCCGCGGCCAAGGTGCTGGTGGCCCAGCACGTTTCGGCCGAGCGCCACGGCGTCGCCTTCGCGGTGCACATGTCGGCCATTCCGCTGGCCCCGCTGCTGGCCGGGCTGACGGTGCCCCTCGTGGGCGGCACGGACGGGTGGCGCTGGGCGTTCGTGGGCGGCGCGGTGCTGGCCGCGGCCGGGATGCTGATGCTCCCCGCCGAGCCCAGGCAGGACCGGCTGCCGCCGGTGGCCAGGTCTGCGGCCGGGCGCTTCTCGCACGTCAGGCTGGCGCCGCTGTTCGTGCTGGGCGCGGCGGCCACCTTGGCGTCGGCCGCAGTGATCGGCGCAGCTTCGTTCTTCGTGGTCAACAGCGAGTCAGCCGGCATCTCCGAGAGCACGGCCGGGCTGCTGCTGTCGCTGGCCAGCGCGGGGGTGATCACCGCCCGCATCCTGCTGGGGGTGATGGCCGACCGGGGCCGCACCGGCGACATCGGCACGGTTGCGATCCTCCTGGTCGCCAGCGCGGCCGGCTACGCGCTGATGGCCGCCGACACGCCGTGGCTCTACGCGCTAGGAGGGCAGGTGGCCATCATCCTGGGCTGGTCGTGGCCGGCGCTGATGGTGGTCGCCCTGGTCCGGATGAACCCCCACGCCCCCGGCCTGGCCACCTCCTTCGCCATCGGAGGCCTGAACCTGGGGGCGGTGCTGGGGCCAGGAGCCTTCGGAGCCATCACCGACAACGTCTCCTCGTCGGCCGCGCTGGCCGCCGCCGCGGTCTGGGCCTTTGCCGCGGCCGCCCTCAGCCTCCTGGGCCGCCTGACCCAGCACCGGGCAGCAGCCCTCGGCGCCTGACTCGGAGCAGCCAAGAAAGTCCGGGTACGGTATACAGCGCGGCCCGGCACCCGGGCCAGTTTTGGCCCGGACGGGAGGGAGCGCGTTGCTTCGGTGGCTCGCGAGACGCATCATCGCCGCCGCCCTGGTGGTGTTCGTCGTCACTTCCCTGGTATTCGTAGTCACCCACGTCTTCACCGACCCGGCCACGGTGTCACTGCCGCTGGAGGCCACCGAGGAGCACCGGGCCGACCGCCGGGCCGCCCTCGGGATCGACCGCCCCCTGGCAGTGCAGTACTGGGACTTCGTGTCGGGCCTGGTGGTCGGTGACCTCGGCGAGTCGTTCTGGCAGGACCAGCCCGCCTCCAAGCTCGTGCTGGAGCGGCTGCCGGCCACGCTCAAGCTGGTGGCGGGGGCCACCGCGGTCACGGTGCTGCTGGCCGCGCCCATGGGGATGCTGGCCGCCTGGTGGGAGCGGCGCTTCGCCGACCACGCCGTTCTCGGCTTCTCGATGGCGTCGATCAGCGCCCCGCCGTTCTGGATCGGCTACCTGCTCATCATCGTCTTCGCGGTGCAACTCGGTTGGGTGCCGACCTTCGGCTCGCGAGGATTCGTATCGCTGATCCTGCCGTCGTTCGCGATAGGCCTCGCCAGCGCGGGCCGCCTCGCGCAGATGACCCGCCGGGGCATCGTGGAGGAGCTGCGCAAGCCCTACGCGGTGACGGCGCTGTCGCGGGGCTTCTCCCGGTCGTACACGATCGTGCACCACACCTTCCGCAACGTGGCCTCGGGCTTCGTGACCATGACCGGCTGGGAGCTGACCCGCATGTTCACCGGCTACACGGTGGTGATCGAGGTGGTATTCGCCTGGCCCGGCGTGGGCCGCCTCGCCATCCACGCCATCGAGAACCGCGACCTCATCCTGGTGCAGGCCGCGGTGGTGGTGCTGGCCACGCTGGTGGTGGTCACCAACCTGCTGGTGGACATCGCCCGCCGGATGATCGATCCCCGGGTGGAGCTGGCATGACCGCCGTCGACGACACGACGACGTCGGGCGCCGACGCCGGCGCGGCCGATGCGACATCGCCCGAGGGCGTCACCGTCATGGCCGATCTGCGATCGCACCTGCGCAAGTCCAAGGCGGGCATCTCGGGCATCATCATCTGCTCGGTGTTCGCGCTGGTGGCCATCGTCGGGCCGTGGCTGCCGTTCCTGCCCGACCCGGCCAAGCAGAGCCTGCCCGACAAGCTCACGCCGCCGGTGGGCTGGGGCGGCACCTGGGCGCACCCACTCGGCACCGACCAGCTCGGCCGCGACATCCTGGCCCGGCTGATCGACGGCGCCCGCATCTCGCTGCTGGTGGGCCTGGCCGCGGTCGTCATCGCGGCCATCCTCGGCACGACCCTGGGTCTGATCGCGGGCTACGTCGGCGGGAGGATCGACACCCTCATCATCTCGGCCGCCGACGTGCAGATGGCCTTCCCGGGCGTTCTGGCCGGGCTGATCCTGGTGGCCGCATTCGGACCGAGCGTGTGGCTGGTCATCGTCGTCATCGCCATCTCCAGCTGGATGGTGTTCACCAGGGTCGGCCGCAGCCTCGTGCTGACCCTCAAGACGTCGCTGTTCGTGGAAGCCTCCGAGCTCAGCGGCGCGCCGTCGAGCCGGGTCATGTGGCGTCACCTGCTGCCCAACCTGGTCAGCTCGCTGATCACGCTGTGCGTGCTGGAGCTGGCCGCGGCCATCCTGTCGGAGTCGGCGTTCGCCTTCCTCGGCTTCGGTGTGCAGCCGCCCCGCTCGTCATGGGGGCTGATGATCCAGCAGGGCCGCAACTACATAACCGACGGATGGTGGATCGTCACCTTCGCCGGCCTGGCCATCTCCATCGTGGTGCTGGGCGTCAACCTCCTGTCGCTGTGGCTCCAGTCGTTCAACGACGTGGCCGAGCGGGAGCAGATCATCCTGGAGAGGCCGGGGGGATGAGCACCACCAACGGCGACGGTCGCACCGAGCGCCTGCTGGAGGTGAAAGACCTCACGGTGGGGTTCCCCACCCGGGACGGGATCGTGCGGGGCGTGGACCACCTGACCCTCAACGTCGGCTCGCACGAGCGCCTCGGCGTGGTGGGCGAGTCGGGCTCGGGCAAGAGCGTCATGGGGCTGGCCATCCTGGGCATGGTCCTGCCCCCGGGCCGGATCATGGGGGGCTCGGTGCGCTGGCGGGGCGAGGACGTTCTCGACCCCGCGGTGGCCAACCGGGTGCGGGGACGCGAGATCGCCATGATCTTCCAGGATCCGATGGTGTCGCTCAACCCGCTCAAGACCGTCGGCTCGCAGCTGCGCGAGCTGCTGCAGCGCAGGGTCGGCCTGCAAGGCTCGGAGATCAGGCAACGCTCGCTGGAACTGCTCGACATGGTCGGCATAGCCAACGCGAGCGAGCGCCTGCGGGCCTACGCGTACGAGCTGTCGGGCGGGATGCGCCAGCGGGTGATGATCGCCACCGCGCTGGCCTGCGAACCGACGCTGGTCATCGCGGACGAGCCGACCACGGGACTCGACGTGACCATCCAGGACCAGATCCTCACGCTGCTGCACGACCTGTCCACCGAGCTCGGGATGTCGGTGCTGATGATCACCCACGACCTGGGAGTGGTGGCCCAGTTCTGTGACCGGGTCCAGGTGATGTACGCCGGCCGCATCGTGGAGCGGGCCCCGATCAACGAGATGTTCACCGATCCCCAGCACCCCTACTCGCTCGGCCTGCTCCATTCGGTGCCCAGGGTCGACCGCGACGACGGCGAGCTGACGGGCATCCCGGGCGAGCCGCTGGACCGGGCCCAATTCCCGCCGGGCTGCGCGTTCGAGCCCCGATGCAACGAGGCCCAGGACGGCTGCCGAGACGCCCCGCCGCCGCTGCTGAAGATCGCGGAGAGGCGCTGGGTGGCCTGCTACAACCGCCCCGCAGAGGGATCGCCATGAACGCGCCGGTGACACCGCTGGTGGAGAGCCGGGACGTCAGCGTCCACTTCAGCCGCTGGGTGGGCAGCCGCCGGCGGACCGTCTACGCGCTGGACGACTTCAGTATCGCGGTAGCGCCGGGCGAGACCGTGGGCCTGGTGGGCGAGTCGGGCTGCGGCAAGTCCACCGCGGGCCGGGCGCTGCTGGGAGCGGTGAAGCCGACCAAGGGCCAGGTGTTCTTCGAGGGCAGGGACGTGACCGACCTGAACCGGCGGAACTGGCGGGCCATGCGCAAGCAGGTCCAGATGATCTTCCAGGACCCCTACTCGGCGCTCAACCCGAAGCTCAAGGTGGGCGAGAGCATCGCCGAGCCGTTCCTGGTGCACACCCGCAAGCGGGGCAAGGAACTCGAGGCGGCGGTGGCCGAGCTGCTGGAGACGGTGGGCATGACCGCCAGCGCGGCCGACAAGTACCCGCACGCCTTCTCCGGCGGCCAGCGCCAGCGCATCGTGATCGCCCGAGCCCTCGCGCTCCATCCCTCCTTCGTGGTGGCCGACGAGGCCACCGCGGCCCTCGACGTGTCGATCCAGGCCCAGATCGTCAACCTGCTGGTCGAGCTCAAGGACACCGTGGGACTGTCGTACCTGTTCATCTCCCACAACCTGGCCGTGGTGCGCCACGTTTCGGACCGGGTGGCCATCATGTACCTGGGCCACCTGATGGAGATCGGCAGCCACCACGACATCTACGAGAACCCGACCCACCCCTACTCCCAGGCCCTGCTGTCGGCGGTTCCCGTGCCCGACCCCACGACCCGCCGCAGCCACGAACCCCTCAAGGGCGACCTGCCCAGCCCCATGGACCCACCGAAGGGCTGCCGGTTCAACACCCGCTGCCCCCTGGCAGTGGACCAGTGCTTCCACGAGCGCCCCCCGCTGACGGAGCGCTCCAGCGGCCACCTGGTGGCCTGCTGGGTGAATTGAGCGAACCGGTCACCGGCGCCGTCGGAGGCACAGGCGGCGGCGAGAGCGGTCTGACCGCCCGCTGGGCGACGTTCGGCTACCTGTTCACGCTGTACTTCATCCTCGGCGGCGCCGAGACCATGATCTCGCCGCTGTTCCCGCTCGTACGAGAGGACCTGGACCTGTCGGAGAGCAACTTGGCCGCCATCCTGGCCGCGGTGGCGGGCGGCATTGCCGCGTTCAACGTGATCGGCGGGGCCGTCAGCCGCTGGCTGAGCGACCGGTCGCTGGTGCGGGCCACGGCAGTCAGCCTCGCCGCGGGGATGGCGCTGTCGGCGGTGGCCCCGTCGTTCTGGGTGCTGCTGGTGGGCCAGACCCTGCTGGGGGTCGCCTTCGGGATCTATTTCCCACCCGCGCTGGCCAGCGTGGCCCGGCTCTACCCGGACGCGCCGGGCAAGGCCATCGCGGTGTGGGGTCAGGCCTACTCGTTCGGGCTGGCCGCAGCGGCCGCCAGCGCCTTCGCCGGGGGGGCCTGGCGCTGGGTGTACGTCGGGTGCGCGGTGCCCGCCGCTCTGGCCATCGCCTACGTGCCCCGCTGGACCGAGGTGAACCGGGATCCCGCACCGGTTGCCTGGTTGGCTCAGCTGGCCCAGAACGCCCGGAAACGGACCTACCGGCTGGCCTTCTACGCCAGCTTCGGAGGGGTCTCGATGCACTTCGTGGTGATCGGCTTCTCAACGGCGTTCTTCGTCGTGGACCGGGGCCTGGACCTGCGGTTGGTGGCCGCGATGCTCATCGCGGGGCGGGCCCTGTCGGCGCCGGTGAAGATCGTCGGGGGCGCCCTCTACGACAAGCGGGGCGGACCGTGGACGGCCCGGCTGATGATGGTGAGCACATCGGCGCTGGGGCTGCCGATGCTGCTGCTGCCGGCCGACATCGGCGTGTGGCTGCTGGTGCCGTTCGTGGGCATGGCGGTGTCGGTGCTGCCGGTGGCCAACGCCATGCTGGTGGCCGCGCTGCCTCCCCAGTCGGGCTGGGGGATCGGCACCTTCCGGGCCGCGCTGCTGGGCTCGGCCGCCCTGCTCTCGGCGATCGCCAGCGGCCTGCTGAGCCTGGGAGTGCCCCTGTTCGCGCTGATGCTGGCCGCGCTGGGCCTGCCCGCACTGGTGGCCGCCGCCATGCACCGGGCCACGGCACCGGCCGCTCCCGAAGCGCGGTGAGTGGAGGCTAGGCGGGAACCGGGCAGGCGGTGAGCTTGTAGGTGTTGAGGCGCTTGCGCAGGGTGTAGAGCAGCAGCGCCACCGCCAGCAGGCCCACGAAGGGCTGGACCGGCGCCCACCACGACAGCGCTCCGCCCACGCCCACCAGCGCCACCACGGCCTGGTTGCACACCGGGCAGCCCACGGCCAGGAACGACACGAACCCGCCCCAGATGGTGCGGGTGCCCTGGCGCTCGGCAGCCTCGGCCAATCCGCTGGATTCGGCCGCCTCGGGGCGGATGGCGAAGATCAGCCCGATCAACGCCGAGGTGATGGCCAGGATCACATAGTCGATCCATCGCACCTCCACCGGCCGGCCGAAGATGGGCGTGTCGATCAGGTCGGAGGGCACCGCGATGAGCACCGCGGCGATGGCCCCGAAGAGCACCGCCCGCGGCCAAGTAGCCCGGGGCAGAGCCAGCAGGTCCTTGACTGTGTCGGCGACCATCGAGCGGCCTCTAGGTGACCTTGTCGATGACCCGGAAGGCGTAGTCGCGCTGCTCGTCGCCGAGGGTGGCCCTCACCCGGTAGCCGCCGGGCTTGGGGAACTGGACGATGCCGGTGACCACCAGCGGCGAGCGGCTGTCGGTGCCGGGAACCTTGCCGGGCGGGCGGCCGACCTCGATGTTGGCCTTGGCCTCCATCAGCTTGTGGTGGCCGTCCTCGTCCTCGACCCGGATCACCATCTCGTGGCGCTGGTTGTGCTCCAGCCACGGGACCAGCACCGACAGCGCGATGGAGAAATGCTGCGGTCGGGGCTTCTTGCCCTCCTTGTAGGCCCGGGTGACGGTGTCCCATCCCGCGCCCATCAGGTACAGCAGCCCGTTCTGCACCTCGGCATGGTTGGCCAGCGTCAGCAGCTCGATCCGGGCCACAAGCGGCAGTCTAAGCCTGCTCCCGGAGAGCCACCGCCAGAGCCGGCGGGCAGGCCGGCCGGAGGGATCGGCTACTGGTCGTCGGCCGGGGCGAGGCCCAGACGCTCGGCCAGGCCGATGCGCTGGAGCTTGCCGGTGGGGCCCTTGGGCAGCTCGTCGAGCACCAGGATCCGGCGGGGAACCTTGAACGCGGCCAGCGACTGCGACAGGAACCGGCGAAGCTCCCGCTCGTCGACGGGGCTCCCGGCAGTGGTGGCCACGACCGCGGCGGCCACCTCCTCGCCCAGCTTGGGGTGGGGCACGGCGAAGGTGACCGCCTGGGCCACCGACGGGTGGCCCAGCAGGGCCTCGTCCACCTCGAGCGGGGAGACCTTCTCACCGCCGCGGTTGATCTGCTCCTTGAGGCGGCCGGTGAGGAACAGGTAGCCGTCGTCGTCGAGGTAGCCCTCGTCGCCGGTGCGGAACCAGCCATCGGTGAAGGAGGCCGCGTTGGCCTCGGGGTTGTTCTCGTAGCCGTCGATCACGGTCGAGCCCTTGATCGACACCTCTCCACGCTCGCCGGGTGGCAGCGGCCGGTTCCGGTCGTCGAGCACGGCCAGCTCGATGCCGGTGGGAACCCCGACCGACCGGGGCTTGGCCATCGCCGGGGGCAGGGGGTTGGCGCACATCTGGTGGGTGGCCTCGGTCATGCCGTAGGCCTCGATCACGGGCGCGCCGAACAGCTCGCCCAGTTCGTGCAGCACCGGGGCCGGAAGAGACGCCGACGAAGACCTCACGAAGCGCAGACCGGCCGCCCGGGCCGTGTCGCGGTGACGGTCCGAGCGGGAGATCACCATCTGATGCATGGTCGGGACCGCGGTGTAGTAGGTGGGCTCCAGGGCTTCGAGCTGCACGAAGAACCGGAAGGCGTCGAAGCCCTCGGTGCAGGCGACCGCGCCCCCCGCCGACAACGGCGCCAGCAGACCGGCCAGCAGCCCGTGGATATGGAACAGCGGCATCACCTGCAGTGACCGGTCACCGGGAGTCAGGGCGAGCGACTCGGCGATGCCCGCGGCCGAGCGGGCCAGGTGCCGCTGGCGCAGCGGGACGATCTTGGGCCGCGACGTGGTGCCGGAAGTGTGCAGCACCAGGGCCACGTCGTCTGCGGTGGGACGGCCCGGCGCGGGCGCGCCGCCCGCCCCGGACCCGGCGACCAGATCGAGCGCACCGGCACGGCCGTTGACCGAGCCGGTCAGCGACACCGGCAGCACGGCGGCACCAGCCTCACCGGCCGCGGCCCGGGCGACAACTCCGGAGTCGTCGGGCAGGGTGACCAGCGCCTTGGCACCGAGGTCGTCCAGGTAGAAGCGCAGCTCGTCGGTGCGGTACTTCGGGTTGAGCGGCGCGGCGCATCCGGTGCAGGCCGCGGCCAGGAAGGCGAGAGCCATCTCGGGCCCGTTGGGAACGACGATGGCGATGCGGTCGGCCGGACCCAAGCCGAGACTTCGGAGCCGGCCCGCGAGCCGGTCCACCTCGGACCGCATCTCGGCGTGAGTGAGCACCGAGCCATCGGGCGCAACGATCGCCGGCGCGTCGTCGGCTCCGGCCGAGAGCAGGCCCCGCAGCGTCTCGCCGGCCGTCATGCGCCTAGGCGGCGGTTGAGCAAGGAGGCCAGCCCGTAGACGGTGCTGATGGCCGGGGTGGGCACGCCGGTGATCTCGCCGAGTTCGACGAACACGCCGACCAGCGGGTCGAGCTCCAGCGGCCGGCCGGCCTCGGCGTCCTGGAGCATCGAGGTCTTGTGCTCGCCGACGGCCTCGGCGCCATCGATGCGGCGCTCGACGCTGATGCGAATGCTGACCCCGAGAGCCTCCGCGATCTGGCCGGCCTCGGTCATCATCTGCGCGGCCAGCTCCCGGGTGGCCGGCGTGCGGCAGATACCGGCCAGCGTCGCCCCGGTGAGCGCGCTGATCGGGTTGAAGGCCAGGTTGCCCCAGGCCTTGACCCACAGGTGCGAGCGGATGTCAGTTAGCACCCTCGACTTGAACCCGGCCGAAGTCAGGGCCTCGCCCAGCGCCTTGGCCCGCTCCGACTTGGTGCCGTCAAGCTCGCCCACCGGGAAGCGGTCGCCCTCGACATGGGTGATCACCCCGGGTGCGGTCTTCTCCGCGGCCGGGTAGGCGATGCAGGCCACGATCCGCGCCGCGTCGATGGCCGCGGCGAGCACGCCGTCGGGATCCAGCGCTTCGAGCCGGCGCCCGTCGTGGGGACCGCCGTGGCGCTGGAAGTACCACCACCCGATGCCGTTCTGCACCGGCACGATCATCGTGCCGTCATCGCACAGCCGTCCAAGATCGTCGGCCACCGCGGCGATCTGGTGAGCCTTGAGAGCAAGAATCACCGCGTCATGAGCACCCAGCGCCCCGAAGTCGTCGGATGCGTCCAGACCGGAGGCAACGGTCTCGGTGCCGTCGATCTCCACCAGCCGCAGCCCATCGCGCCTGATCGCCTCCAAGTGCTCGCCCCGAGCGATGACGCTCACATCGAGCCCGGCCACAGCCAGTCGAGCCGCCATCATCCCACCGATCGCACCCGCACCGACCACGCAAATCCTCACCGCGACAGTGTGCCAGCAGAACAGCCCAAACGGTATACAGCCGGTTCATCTCCAGACGCGGCGGTGCCGAGACCCGGGGGGAGGCCTCGGCACCGTTGGGGGCTGGAGTGACCCAATGATCACACGCTCCGGTAAGAGGACCGCAAGAACCGGGGCGACCGGCCAGGCCGGGGGGTGGCGACGAGTCAGATGACCGACGAATAGGGCGAAGCCCGTGTCGGTCATCTGACTCGGCGACAGGACCCGCCGGCCGGAGGGCAAGCCCCCTGCGCGTCAGACGACTGGCCAGCGGGGTTTGGCGTACTTGGCCAGGCCGGTGCGCTCGGCGGCGGTCGCGGCTGCCTCCCGGCCTCGGGCCATGATGGCTCGGGCATCGAGATTGACGAACTCGCCGCCCTCCACGATCACCTTGCCGTCGATCACCACGGTGTGGACCGAGTCGCCGCTCACGCCGTGGCCGAGGTTCGACAGCGGGTTGTGCAGCGGCACCCACTCGGGCCGGTCGAGGTCGAACAGCAGGAGGTCGGCCCGCTTGCCCGGTTCCAGCGAGCCGACCTCGTCGTCCCACAGCACCGAGCGGGCACCGTCGATGGTGAGGTGCTCCAGGATGGTCTCGGCCGGCATCAGCGAGGCGTCCTCGAAGATGTCGCGGTACACCCGGAAGTACTGGGCGATGCGCAGGATGTCGGTGGTGTGCGAGCAGGCGCCGATGTCGGTGCCTACCCCCACGGTCACGCCCCGCTCCAGCAGCTTGAGGTGGGTGGCCCTCTGCAGCCCGCCCCAGCCGAACACGGCGCTGGCGGTGGGGCACATCGACACCTTGACGTCGCGCTCGGCCAGCAGGTCGCACTCCTCGTCGGTGAGGAAGTGGCAGTGGACCAGCTGCACGTTGGGGCCCAGCACGCCGTTGCGCTCGTAGCGGGCGATGGGGC
Organism: Acidimicrobiaceae bacterium; assembly: GCA_009842325.1. Classification (GTDB taxonomy): domain Bacteria; phylum Actinomycetota; class Acidimicrobiia; order Acidimicrobiales; family Aldehydirespiratoraceae; genus Aldehydirespirator. The sequence continues at coordinate 30,311 of VYFQ01000016.1, forward strand.
GCTCGCCGTCGAACACCCGCTGGTGGTGCTCCACCGAGTCGCGGTTGGAGATCATGTGGGACACGATGCCGGTGCCGTGCTCGGCGGCCAGCTCGGCTATCGACCGGCACAGGCGGTCGGACACCATGCGCTCGGTGCGCAGCGAGAACCAGGGCCGCACCCGGCCGGAGGCTGCGCCCTGATACGACTCGACGAAGGCCAGCCCGGAGGCGATGGCGTCGTCGGTGGTGGAGTCGAACGTGCCCGGCATGGCCCTGCCCCCGGCCATGTCGGTGAGCGAGCGGGCCAGCACCGCCCGGCAACCGATCTCGTCGGCGGCCCGGGCCGAGTTCTCCGGATTCTGCGAGCCCGGGTCGCACACCGTGGTGGTGCCGTGGCGGACCGACTCCAGCAACGCGCACATGGCGGCCAGGTAGGCCTCCTCGTCGGTGACACCGGCCTCCATCGGGTAGCAGCGGTCGTGGAGGAACACCTTGAGGGGCACGTCGTCGCCGAGACCCCGCACGAAGAAGGGGGCCAGGTGCTGGTGGTTGTCGACGAAGCCGGGGGTGATCAGCCGGCCGCTCGCGTCGATGGTGCGGACCGCGGTGCCGTAGCCGGCGGCCTCAACGTCGGCCGTGGGGCCGACCGCCTTGATCTCGCCGCCGTCGACGGCCACCGCGCCGTCGCGCACCATGCGGCGCTCCGGGTCCATGGTGATGAGCCAGTCGGCGTTACGAACCAGCAAATCGATCATCCTGCTCGGCCTCTCAACTCGTAGGCGTAGTGGCTCAAGCCGGCCTCCATGTCGAAGGTGGGCTTCCAGCCCAGTCCGGCCTCGGTGTGGGACAGGTCGAGCGGGTCGCCGGCCGACACCGCCGGAGGCGCTCCCGGGATCACCTGCACCTTGAGGTCGCCGACGATCCGCCGGGCGGCCGCCACCAGATCGTCGAAGGAGGTGATGGTGCCGGTGCCGATGTTGAAGACGTGCTTGTCCGGCAAGTCCACGGTGGCGGCCAGGTCGACGGCCCGGCCCACGTCGAGGTCGTAGACGTACTCGAAGTCCATGGTGTGCTCCTGCTTGACGAAGGCGGTCTGCCCCGCTAGGCCGGCCTCGAGCAGGGCCTGGATCTTGGACCCGAAGGATCCCCCCTCGAAGTGCCCGTAGCCGTAGGCGTTGGCCGGCCGCAGAATGGCCAGCTCGAAGCCGAACTCCTTCTGGTAGCTCTCGGCGGCCAGCTCCTTGATCACCTTCGAGTTGCCGTAGGCCCGTCCCGGCCCCCGGGGCGCGTCCTCGGTGATGGGCGCCCCCCGGGCCCGGCGCCGGTCGTACACCGCGAAGCTGCTGACGTGCACCAGCCGGCGCACCCGGGCGAGACGCACCGCCTCCAGGACGTTGACCGTGCCGGTGACGTTGACCTCGAGCCCGGTGTAGAGCGGTCGCGACACGCTGTCGCCGATCAGCCCGGCGGTGTGCACCACCGTCTCCACCTTGTGCTCCCGCATGGCCGTTACCACCGCCGACAGGTCGCGGATGTCGGCCTTCACGGTGGGGATGTCGGCCGCGATCGGTCCGAGGCGTTCTCGCAGGTAGTCATCTCGGGACTGCAGGTCCAGGAATACGACCGGCTCTCCCCTCTGCAGGGCGCAACGGGCGAAGGACGTGCCCACCAGCCCGGTCCCGGTCACCAGTGTGGTCATGCCTCTGACACCTCGAACTCTCCGCTGATCTCTACCGGCTGCTGGCGGGGCAGGCTGGCCATGCCCACCGCGGCTCTCGCGTGGCGGCCGCGCTCGGGGCCGAACAACTCGAAGAACAGATCCGAGGCGCCGTCCACGACCTTGGGCATCAACTCGAAGTCCGGGGTGCAGTTCACCATGCCCAGCAGCCGGACCACCCTGCTGATGCGGCCGAGGTCACCGAGCTCGGCCCGCAGGGTGGCCAGGATGGACAGCCCGCAGGCCTTGGCCACCTCGTAGCCCTGCTCCACGGACAGCTCGGCGCCGAGCTTCCCCCGGCGCACGATGTCCATGCCGGGATGGTGCGGGCCGTGGCCCGACACGAACATCACGTTGCCGACCCGCACGCATCCCTGGCGGTTCTCGCTGGGGAACTGCCGCGGCTCGGGCAGGGTCAAACCCATGGCCGAGAGCCGAGCCTCGATCGCGCCAGCCGGCATCAGCGGATCTCCGCGGCTTCGCGGACGCTGGAGATCAGCGAGGCCCGCAACAGGAACTCCCGGGCCAGGGTGGGATCGTCGGCGGCCCGCCGCAGCTCGTCGCGGTTGCGCCGCCGCACCTCGGGGTCGGCCTCCGCCATCAGCTTCTTGTTGCGGATCGTGATTGCCTGCACATGGGCCACGGCCACATGCCGACGCTGGCGGACGTAGCGGTCCAGGACCTCGCCGCCGGCCTCGTCCCGCAGCACCGACGACAGCTTGCCGGCCAGGTTGACCGCGTCGTGGATCCCGCTGTTCATGCCCATCGCGCCTATCGGGCTGTTGACGTGAGCCGCGTCGCCGGCCAGCAGCACCCGCCCCGCCCGGAAGGTCTCGGCCACCCGCTGGTGCACGGTGTAGAGCGACTTGGACACCACCTCGTAGGGAGTGCCGGTGGGGTGGAACCGTTGGAGCCCGGCCTCGATGACGTCGTCGTCGAGCAGCGCGTCGGGGTCGGCGTTCACGTCGGCGGGCAGCACCACCCGCCACAGGTCGGTCCACCGGAACAGGTTGGCCCACTCGACCGGGTCGAGGATGTAGTTGCGATAGCCATAGGGCAGGATCGAGTCGAAGTCGAACAGCACGCTCAGCGTCATGGTGCGGTCCGGGAAGGCGAACCCCTCGAAGTCGATGCCGAGCTGCTTGCGCACCACGCTGTGGGCGCCCTCGCAGCCCACCAGGTGGGTGCCGCGCAGTTCCTCCCGCTCCCCGTCGGCAGTCTCTACCGTTGCAGTCACGGAGTCCGGGCCTTGGCTGAAGCCGACCAACTCGGCCCCGGTGCGGACCTCGATCAGGTCGGTGCCGGAGGCCATCTTGAGCGACTCCTCCACCAGCTTGAGGCGGTCACACTGCAATGCGTGGGGGAAGCGGGTGTCGCCGGCCAGCACGGCATGGTCGAACACCGCGATGGGCTCGGAGTCGCCGCGGTCCCAGTAGTGGACGAGGGGGGCGACGATGCCGCGGGGCTCGAGACGCTCGTAGAGGCCGATACCGTCGAGCATCTCCAGAGTGGCCGCGTGGATGGTTCCGGCCCGCCGGACCTGATCGAGCAGGTCCACCAGCTTCTCGACCACCACCACCCGGTGGCCGCGCCCGGCGAGGGACAGGGCCAGCACCAGCCCGACCGGGCCGGCGCCAGCGATGATCACCCGGTCGTCAGCCCGTGTCACCGGAATCTGCGGGATCGGGCTCCGCAGGGTCTCGCAGCGCGCCGATCCAGCCCGAGGTGGTGAGATCGAACACCAGGCCGTCGGGCGACCGGTACTTGACCTCGTAGTAGCGGTTGGGCTCGTCGGGGCGCCGACCTCTCAGGTGCTCGGCACCGGCCCGCTCCGCCTGTTCGGAGGCCTCCTCGAGGTCGTCGACCCACATTCCGAAGTGGTAGAGCCCGTAGAAGGGCTCCGAACCCTCGTCGGTGACCCCGACGACGGGGTCGCCGCCGAAGTGCAGCAGGGCGACGTTCATCACGCCGTCGGTCATGTACACGCCGCGACCGGCGTCGCCGGCCTTGGTCATGCCGAAGGCCTGCTCGAAAAAGGCCTGGGCCGCGGCCACGTCGGGCACGGAGATGGCTAGGTGTCGGAGCCGGGCAGCCACGGCGACTGACTGTATACAACCGCCACGGACGGCATCTCATTAGCCGGCGCGAACTGCCAAGACCAACGAAAGCGGTAACCGACGGGTTGCACCCGCACCTATAGCAGTGTACAATGAAATATCATGACAAGGGCCGGAGAGCGAGCAAGAGGGCGAATGTGGCTGCCCTTCAAGGACTGGGAGGGACCGGTGGGCACATTCGACTGGCCGATCCGACTGGACAGCATGGACGGCGAGAGGTCTTTGCATCTGGACGCCCTGGTGGACACCGGCAGCAGCTGCACGTCGGCGCCAGCCGGCCTGCTCCACGAATTGGGAGTCGTGCCCAAGGTGAAGGTCAGGATGGAACTAGCAGACGGGCGGACCGCCATCTACGACATGGGAGAGGCCCGGGCCACCGTCAGCGGACGCAGTGCCATTACGTGGGTGACCTTCGGTGACGATGACGCCCGTCCCCTGCTGGGGGCCCACACGCTCCAGGGGCTCCTGTTGACGGTGGATCCCTGGAAGCACGAAGTGGTGCCCACGCCCTACCTCCTCAGGTAGGCACACCCTCAACGACCCCCACCTAGCGCCCCCGACCCAGCGTCGATGCGGACGATCGGCGCGAGAGTTGATGCCTGCGTACATTCGGGTGTGGTGACGGGACGACAGAGACAAGCGGCGGTGGCGGCAGGGCACCCGCGAGCCACTGACACGGCAGTGAGGTTGCTGAGGGCCGGTGGGTCGGCAGTGGACGCGGCGATCGGGGCCGATGCGGTCATGGGGGTGGTGGAGCCCACCGGCACTGGTGTCGGCGGGGATCTGATGGCTGTCGTGGCGACTCACGAGGGAGTCTCGGTGCTCAACGGGGCCGGGCGCTCCGGGCGGCGCACTGACCCAGAGTCGGTACCCGACAACGGCCACGGCTTCGTGCCGTCGGTCGGAGGGTGGGCGGTGACGGTGCCGGGGGCGGTGGCCGCATGGCAGGACCTGCACGGCCGGTTCGGCCGGCTGCCGTGGCCGTCGCTGTTCGAGCCGGCCATCGAGGCCGCCACCGAGGGCGCCGAACTCGGCGCGACCGGCAGCCGGCTCTGGGAGAGTTCCCGAGACCGGCTAGACGCCGCGGGTAGTGCCCTGTACTTCCCGGCTGGCACAGCCCCGGCACCGGGAGAGCGGTGGCGCAACCCCGCCCTCGCCGCGGTCCTGAAGCAGATCGCAGCCGACGGTTCCGATGCCCTGTACCGCGGCCCGCTGGCCCAGGCCGTGTGCGAGTCCGCCACGGCCGCGGGCGGGAACGTGCACATCGACGACCTTGCCGGCCACCGCAGCGAGTGGGTGGAGCCGCTGCAAGTCGGCCTGGGCGACCACGAGCTCATCACGGTGCCGCCTCCGTGCCAGGGCACGGTCACGGCTCTGGCCGCCGAATGGGTGCACGACCGGGGCCTGCTCGGCGCCACCGGGGACGATGCCGGAGTCGAGGCCGCGGCGTCCATGGTCGAGGCGCTCGACAGGGCCTTCGCGGTAGCCCTCGACTGTCTGGCCGACCCAGCCGCAGCCGAGGTGCCCGACTACGACGAGATGCGGCTCCGGATGGCGGGCGCGCCGCGGCGCGGGCCGATGCCGCTGGGGCCGGGGACGGTGTTCACGGTGGTGTTCACCGCCGAGCAGGCAGTGGTGTTGACATCCAGCGTGTGCGACCGGTTCGGGTCGGGAGTGACCGTGCCCGAGGGCGGCTTCGTGCTGCAGAGCCGGGGACGGGGCTTCTCAACCGATTTGAGCCACCCCAACGCGGTGGCGCCCAACAAGCGCCCCTACCACACCATCGTTCCCACGCTGGTGCTCGAGAACGGCCAACCCATGCTGGGCATGGGAGTGGTAGGCGGGATCATGCAGCCCCAGGGCAAGTTGCAGATCCTGCACCGGGTACTCGGCGGCGCCAGCCTGACCGCCGCGGTCGAAGCCGGCCGGTTCCGCCTGATCGGCGAAGGGCAGGTCACCACAGAAGCCAGCCTGGAGCCCGATTGGCGAGCCGCCATCGGAGCGGCCGGCTACGAGCTGGTGGACACGGCAGACGTGATCGGAGGCTTCGGCGGCGCCCAGGCCGTCCTCAGCAGGGAGGGCACCCTGACCGCGGCCAGCGACCCTCGCCGCGATGGCACCTCAGCCGTTATTGGGATTACTGACTGACCTGCCTGCCCGGCGGGTGGCCGCCGGCGGTCGCTTGCTCGCACGGGCTTCGCCCTACTCACTCGCAAGTCGACCACCGCCGTCTCCCGCCTCGCCGCACACCCCCGGGCCGGAAGGCCAAGCCTTGAGTGCTAATTCTGCAGGCTGTTGAGCCAGTCGATGACGTGGTCCAGGGGGGCCACGTCGGCGTACTTCATGTGCAGGTCGAGCAGGTTGACCTTGTGGGAAATCTGGCTGCGGTCGGCGACGCACTCGAAGGGGATGACCACGTCGAAGTTGTACTGGAAGGCGTCCACCGCGGTGGCCCGCACGCAGCCGCTGGTGGTCAGCCCGGTGACCACCACCGTGTCCACCCTGTCGTAGACCAGCAGGGCGGCCAGTTCGGTGCCGAAGAACCCGCTCGGCTTGTGGCTCTTGCAGATCACCAGCTCGTCCGGCTTGGGAGCCAGCTCGTCCACGATCACGTCGCCCGGGGGCAGATCCTCCGCGGGCGGGCGGCGGCCCACCGTCTTCCAGCGTCCCTTCTGGCCCGGGAAGGGAACGTGGCCCGGATCGGCGTAGAGCTTGGTGAAGTACACCGGGTAGCCGAGCCGGCGGAACTCGTCCAGCAGCCGGGCGTTGGCGTCCACTGCGGGCCATGCCGTCTCGGGGCAGCCGGTGGGCCAGCGGCCGTCCACGAAGGCCAGCGTCATGTCGACCACGACCAGCGCCGGCGAGGTGCCCGCGCTGATGGCCCGGAACTCGTCGCCGCTGAACGTGTCGCCATATCCGGCCGCTAGGTACCGGGCCGTGTCGTCGGGGGGTATGGCGTCGTGCCAGGGGTACATGCCGGCGTTGGAGAGTTAGAGAGAAGCCCACGAGGGAGCACGACCGGTCCTCATCGGGTCGTGCTCCCTCGCAGGTGGAGGGGACCGTTAGGCCTCGACGATCAGCTCAGCGTCATGTCCTCCACGCGAGCCGTGTCGTCGTAGCGCGGGATCCAACTGAGGTTCTCGGCGCCGCCGTTCACGCTCAGGTAGGTGAGGAGCGGGAGGATGCCGACGTTGTCGCAGTTGTACTTCATGATCTCGTGGTACTGGGCCTCGCGGGTGGGTTCGTCGAGCTCGCTGGCAGCCGCCTCGAGCATGCCGACCAGGACAGGATCGTCGTAGGACGATGTCACGTTGTCACGGCCGATGTAGGAGCCCAGCCGGGCGCCGTCCTGGAGCTCGTTGGAGGAGGACGACAAGAAAATGTCGCCGCCGACCTCGCCGATCGGCTTGAGGAACTCGTCGAAGAGCCAGACCTCCCAGGCCAGCAGCTGGAAGTCGATGTTCAGCCCGACGGCTGCCATGTCGGCCGCGATGGCCTCGGAGAGCTCGTCGAACTTGGTCCAGCGGGTGCCGTTGGCCAGGAACGAGATCTCCTCGCCCTGATAGCCGGAGTCGGCGATGATCTGGCGGGCCAGGTCCGGATCGTAGGGCCGGTCGTTGATGTTGGGATTGTGGCCGAACACGCCCGAGCCGAAGATGTGGCAGTGGGCCCGGCCGGCCTGGCCCTCGTAGATGAACTCGACGTAGTCGTCCACGTTGAGGGCGTGGGCGATGGCTACCCGCAACTCGGGATAGTCGCCAAGGGGTCCCTCGTAGTTCTTCAGCCGCAGGTACGGGTACTCGATGCCCTCGTCGCGTACGAACAGCTTGGGCATCTCACCAGCCGAGTCGGCTGAGAGGCCGACGGCCAGGTCAACGTCTCCGGCCTGCACGGCCGTCACCCGGGACTGCTCATCGGGCAGGAACACGAACGTCACGTCGTCGATCTGCGGCTCGGGGCCCCAGTAGTCGGTGTTGCGGGTGAGCGTCAGGGAGTCGCCGGCAATCCACTCGACGAACTTGTAGGGGCCGGTGCCGACCGCTTCGTCCTCGAGGCCGTCGGCGGCCGCTCCGGGCTCGACCATCTGCACCATGTACAGCCGGGCCGGCAGCACCGGGTCGGGTCCGTCGGTATTGATGCGGATGGTGTAGTCGTCGACGACATCCACGCCGGTGATCTTCTCGACCTGTTCCTTGAGGTCGGAGTCAATCTCGCCGTGGATGATGCGCTCGATCGAGTACTTGGCCGCGGCGGCGTTGAAGGGGGCGCCGTTGTGGAAGTTGATGTCCCGGCGCAGCTTGAGCTCCCAGGTGGTCTCGTCGACCAGCCTCGGCAGCGACGCGGCCAGCCTCGGCACGAAGATCGACGGGTTCACGAGGTCGCGCTCGAGGAGCCGCTCGTACACGTTCTCCATGGTGCGGCGCATCTCGCCGTCCTGGTAGTGGGGATCGATCCGGCCGGGACCCTCGAGGATGGCGATGGTGATCGACTCGGGCGCCTCGGCGGCCATCATGGCCGCGTCAGCGGCAGCCGCGGCCTCCTCGGCCTCGGCAGCAGCGGCGTCGGCCTCAGCCTCGGCGGCAGCAGCAGCCTCGTCAGCAGCCGCAGCGGCCGCGGCAGCCTCAGCCTCAGCCTCCTGGGCGGCGGCCAACTCGGCTTGCAGCGCTGCGAGTTCGTCGGCACTGGCAGCCCCTTCGGCCTCTGCAGCAGCCAGAGCAGCCGCGGCCTCCTCGGCCTCGGCGGCCGCGGCAGCGGCCTCGGCAGCGGCGGCGTCAGCCTCCGCCTGCGCCGCGGCGGCCTCCGACTCGGCAGCGGCGGCCGCAGACTCTGCCTCGGCAAGCGCGGCGGCGTCTGCCGCGCTGGTATCCGGAGCCGCCGGTTCGTCGTCGCCGCACGCGGCCGCAACGAGAGTAAAGACGAACAGCGCAGCCATGAGCCGCTGCATGAACGTGAACTTCTTCAACATCTGGAGCTAACCCCCCAAGTGAATCCGTGGTCGAGGACAGCCGTGGCATTCAGATCCACAGCCGGACCGCTCACGGTATACCGGCACGGACAACCCTGCAAATCGTTGTATACAGCGGTTGCGGCCCCCGCTCGGCCTCCAAGAACGTGGGCGTCGGGGCGGGGTATCTCCCGCTCTTGTTCGCTGCGCTCACGGGCCGCTCGGGCCACGGCCTCGCCCGTATGCAGCGGATTCGCTCACCTACCCGCTCGGCCTCTCTCATTCCCGGTTGAAACGAGGCCGGCAGAACAGGGCCGCCGGACCGACCAACGCGACCGTGGCCGCCAGCACAGCCGGTCCCAGCCCCACCACCAGCAGGGCGGCCACACCCAGCGGCGCGCCGGACAGGGTGACACCCCGGGCGACCCCCGCGATGGTCACCGCGTCGCCCTGAAGCTCGGGACGGACCGCCTCGCTCACCGCGGTGATGGCCAGAACCTGCAACAGGCCGATGGCCGCGCCGCCGGCCACGAGCGCGGCCGTGATCAGCGCCACGGGCAGTTCGAAGCCCACCAGTGCGGTGGCCACCAGGGTGACGGCGCCCCAGCGGGCCACGCCGGGGGCCACCCGCGAGCCTTCCGTGTCGACCGCGAGGTAGCCGCTCACCGCGGCCGCGCCGTTGGCCACCGCTACCACCACGCCGATGACGGTCTCGCTGCTGCCGGCCGCGTCGAGCCCGATGGGCACATAGGAGCCCAGCAGGCCTCGCCAGGCACCGACCGCGACGCTGGCCCAGACGCCCACTCGCACTCCCGGGTTGCGCAGCAGCTGGAGGTAGCTGTGGCCGCCCACCCGGGCGAACGGGGGCGGGCGCGACAGCGCCAGCGTGGGCGCGATGCCGGCCAGGGCCACCGCGGATGCGACCGCGAACGCGGCCCGGTACGAGCTCTGGGCAATGATCCCGCCCGCCGCCGGCCCGATCAGCATGCCGATGGTGGCCACCATGTTGAGGGTGGCGATCGCCCTGGAAGTCGACCGGGCCGATCGCACGATCTGCACCTGGTTGCCCGTCCAGAAGCAGGCCCGGGCCACACCCTGCACCGCGGCCGAGACGACCAGCGCGACCAGCCCCGACTCGAAGACCAGCAACCCGACCGAGAGGCCCAGCAGCACCGCCGCGGCGGTGATGACGTCGGAGTTGGACATGACCCGCATCACCGAGCCGAGCCGCGACCGGGTCAGCACCTGCACCGCGGCCGAGAACCCCACCAGCACTCCCGCCACCGTCGGTGACCGGCCCTGATCGATCACGAACAGCGGGTAGGCCACCACCGTCACGCCCAGGCTCAGCGAGAACAGCAGCGCTCCCGCGTACTGGCCCACTACCTCCCGCCGCGCCGCCGGGTCGGCCGCGCCGCCGGAGGCGGGACCGTCAGTCACGCGCCGGCGTGATGGCGATGCTGATGGCCTTGGAACGGGTGTGGCTCAAGATGTCGTCGACGAGGCCCAGCTCCTTGCCGATGCCCGACTGCTTCCAGCCTCCGAAGGGCAGGCCCGGGTAGCGCACCTCCACGTCGTTGACCCACACGTAGCCGGCGTCGATGGCCCGGGCCGCGCCGAGCGCCCGGTTCACATCGTTGCTCCAGATGCTGGCGGTCAGCCCGTAGGGGGTGTCGTTGGCCATGGCAACGGCGTCGGCCGCCTCGGTGAAGGAAGTCACGGCCAGGACGGGCCCGAATATCTCCTGTTGGGCGATGGTGGCGCCGTGGTCCACACCGTCGAACACGGCCGGCCGGATGAAGGCGCCCGCGGCGAGCCGCGGATCGGCCGGGGACGTGCCACCGGTGAGCAGCCGCCCGCCGTCGACCCTGCCCGCCTCGACGAACCCCAGGATCCGGTCGCGGTGGGCGTGCGACACCATGCAGCCCATGTCAGACGACGGATCGTCGGGCATGCCGATACGGATCTGCTCGGTCGACTCCACCACCCGCTCGAGCACGGCCTCACGCAGCCCGGCGTGAATGAGGAGCCGGCTGGTGGCGCCGCAGCTCTGCCCGCCCACCCGGGCGAAGTTCGAGCCCTTCACCACCGCGGCCGCGGCGGTGTCGGGGTCGACGTCGTCGAAGATCAAGATGGGGTTCTTGCCGCCCAGCTCCAGGGTGACGCTCTTGAGGACCCCCGACGCGCCGGCGCGGGCCTGCACCGCCAGACCGGTGCGCAGCGAGCCGGTGAACGACACCCGGGGCACGTCGGGGTGCCCGACCAGGGCCTCGCCCGCGGCCGCTCCCCCCGGCACCACGTTGAGCACGCCCTCCGGCAGCAGATCGGCGGCCAGCGAGGCGATCACCAGCGGCGACAACGGAGTCTGCTCGGCCGGCTTGAGCACCACCGAATTGCCCGCGGCCAGCGCGGGCGCGGCCTTCATGCAGGTGAAGAGGGTGGGATGGTTGTAGGCGCACACCGCCGCGACCACGCCCCACGGAGCGGGCTCGGTGAAGTGCAGCCCGGCGGGCGTGGCCGGGATGGTCCTTCCGTGGAGTTCGGGGGCCACTCCCGCGATGGTCTGGAGGAACTTGCCGCCCTTGGCCGCGCTGGCCGCCATGGAGGAGACCGCGGTGCCGCCGTCGCGGGCATCGAGCAGGCCCAGCCGGGGCGCGGCCTCCGCCACCCGCCGGCCCCACTCGGCCAGCCGGGCGGCCCGCTCGTGGACTCCCATGGCGGCCCACGCCGGCTGCGACCGGGCCGCGGCCGCCACAGCCCGGTCGACGTCGGCCGCGGACGCCTGATGCACCCGGGCCAGGACCGCACCTGTGGAAGGGCAGACATCGTCGCGCATGGCGGCGTCGCCGTCGGCCGATGCCACCGCGCGGCCGCCGATCCACATCGGGACGGCGGCGCCGGCAGACGCTCCGGCCGGCAGGTCGAGCAGGTCTGTCAGCGCAGACATGGTGATGGGCCCGCAACCGGGCCGGCTACAGGCTCAGGCCGCGGCCTGGGCGCCGGCCTCGGGGTACCACTGGCGGCCCTCCACGTACTGCAGCCACAGCCCGTCCATATAGAACCAGCGCTTCATGGCGGCCAGGCGCACCTGTTCGATCACCGTCCGCTGGTCCCGCTCGTCGACCGAATGGTTGGTGATGATCTCGAAGCCGGCGTCGCCGTGCTCGACATCGGCCACGACGTGCAGGGTGAAGAACTCGATGTCGGTGTCGGAGAACCCGTAGACGTTGCGCAGCGGGTCGATCAGCGGCGCGTACAGATCGGGCACCTGCGACTCCAGCCCGATGGTGAGGGTGGCGATGCCCTCCAGCACGCTCTTCATCATCAGCGTGTTGATGATGAAGTCCTTGAGGGCGGCGGTGGTGGGCAGATCGGGGGCCGACCGCCCCTCCTCGAAGGTCATGCCCAACGCCATGCCGAAGCGGGAGAGCAGATCGACGTGGCGCTCGTCGGGATCCTCCTCCTCGTTGAGGTTCTCCAGCAGCAGTTCCCGGGCGTCGTGCCAGTCGCACAGCCCGTACATGATCCCGGAGTAGCGCGACGCATTGCTGACGAAGTTGAAGTGCTGCTGGCAATAGGCCCTCATGGCCGCGTTGGACAGCTCGCCTGCAGCCCAGGTCTTGAAGAACGGATGGTTCTTGGAGTGCCACTCGTCGCGGGCGGCCTCCAGGGCCTTGCGGTATTCGACGGGTCCGAGCATGGGAAGCCTCTTTCTGTTGTGAGTTGAGTGATCGCGGGCGCCGGGCTAGGAGCGCATATAGACGGTCTTGGTGCGGGTGAAGAACTCGAGCGACGACTCCCCGCCCTCGGCCCAGCCGGCACCGGAGTGCCCGTAACCCTCGAAAGGCACATGGAAGGGGACGCCGGTGAGGGGCGAGTTGACCTTGACGGTGCCTGCGTGCGAGCCCTTCCAGAAGCGGCGGGCCACTGCGATGTCGCCGGTGACGATGCCGGAGGTGAGGCCGTAGGCGGTGGCGTTGGCCATGGCGACGGCCTCGTCGATGTCGCCAACCGGCTCGTAGGTCACGACCGGACCGAAGATCTCCTCGGTAGTCAGCGGACCCGTGGACGGATCCACCAGCAGGGCGGGCGCCACCCGGCCGTCGCGCCAGCCGCCGGGCTCGGGGCGGACCACGTCGCGGGCCTGGTGCTCGGCCAGGGACACGTAGTCCTCGACCCGGCCGGCCTCGCCGTCGCTGACCATGATCCCGAGTTCATCGTCGCCGGACGTGTCGGTCATGGCCTCCAGCCGGGCCGTCAGCACCGCCAGCAGGTCGTCGTAGACGTCGGTGTGCACCAGCAGCCGCCCGGCCGCGGTGCAGATCTGGCCGTTGTTGCGGAAGCTCGAGGCAACGATGATGTCGGCCGCCTTGTCGAGGTCGGCGTCGGCCCACACCACGATGGTGTTCTTGCCGCCCAGCTCGGCCTGGAACGGCACCTCCATCCGCAGCCGGCTGCGGATGTCCACCGCGGCCTCGTAGGAGCCGGTGAGGCTCACGCCGTCGAGCTCGGGGGCGGACAGCAGGGCGTCGGTGATCACCGAGCTCCGGCCGATGGTGGCGTGCAGCAAGCCGGCGGGCACGCCGGCGTCGAGCAGGGTGGCGGCGATCATCAGGCCGGTTATGCCGGCGTTGGTGGACGGCTTGAAGATCACGGCGTTGCCGGCGGCCAGGGCGGCCGACAGCTTGCGGATGGGGATCGTGAACGGGAAGTTCCAGGGGGTGATGAGGGCCACGGTGCCGAGCGGCTCGATAAGGGTGAAGATGTCCTCGTCGAAGTCGGTGGAGTAGGTGGTCCCCAGGCGCCGGTAACCGAGCTCGGCGTAGTAGTCGAGCACGGCCGCCCCCTTGGCCACCTCGACCCGGGCCTCCGAGGCCGGCTTGCCCATGTCGGCGGAGATGATGGGGGCCAGCTCGTCGGCCCGCTCAAGGAACAGCCCGGCGGCACGGTGCAGCACCGCGGCCCGGGCTGCGGGACCCAGCGCGGCCCAGTCCGGCGCCGCTTGGGCGGCCGCCTCGTATGCGGTGCGGACGTCTTCGGGGCCGGCGCTGCGCATCACGGCCAGCACCCGGCCGTCGCTCCGGCTGACCAGCTTCTGCTCGGGGCCCGAGCCGGGCCGGATGGCGCCGTCGATCAGGATGCCGACCTCGTCGGCGTCACCTGTGCCGTCCACGGTGATCCGAGCAGGTACCTGCGTCATGGTGTGCCTCCACCAGCGTGCGCATCGCCCGCGAGGCGGGCGCGCCGCGCACGACCGCGCTTTGTATACAGGACGCCGTATACCCTAGGCCGACCGGTTCGAGACTTGCCAACGAGAGGACGCTCCAGGTGCACGATCGCTCCGGACCGGGTCGAGGCAGCCTCGTGAGGAGTTCGGGAAACCCTGCCGGGTTCACCGCCCTGGTGACGGCCTCCCTGCTGGTGACCGCGGCGGCCAACCTCAGCCCGACGCTGGTGAGCGCCCTGGCGGTCCAGATCCAGGACGACCTCGGTATAGGCGAGGCCGAGATCGGGATGACCGTGAGTGCCTTCTTCTTCGTAGGCGCCCTGACCTCGGCATTGTCCGGACGGATGGTGGAACGCATCGGGCCGACCACCGGGCTGCGCCTCTCCACCGCGGCGGCCGGTGCCGTCCTGGTCGTCACGGGCGTTCTGGGCCGGTCCTGGCTGGCGCTGATGATCCTCGTAGGTCTGGCCGGCCTGGCCAACTCATGGGGACAGCCGGCCGCCAACCTGTACGTGGCCAGGGGGGTCTCCAGCCGGCGCCAGGGACTCGCACTGGGCATCCAGAAAGCGGGAGTTCCGGCCGCCGCGCTGCTGGGCGGGCTGGCCATCCCGACGGTCGGGCTGACGATCGGCTGGAGCTGGGCCTTCGTGCTGGGCGGGCTGCTCGCCTTCGCGGTGTCGCTGGGCGTGCCGGCCGTCGGCAGAAAGCCGCCCGCCACCAGTCTCCAGCGTGCCGTCACCGACCGTCCGCTGGTCCGGCCCCGCCCCGACGTCGCCATGCGGTTGCTGATCGCGGTGACCTGCTCCACCTGCCTGGCCGCCATGGGCTCCATGGCCCTCAGCTCGTTCTTCGTGCTGTCGAGCGTGGAGATCGGCATCAACGAGGCTGCGGCCGGGATCCTGCTGATGGCGGGAAGCGTGGTCGGGATCGCTTCGCGGCTCGCCATGGGAGCCAGCGCGGACCGGGCGTCGCTCAGCCCGTTCCACATGCTCACCGCGATGTTCGCGGTGGCTGCACTGGCCTTCGTGGGGCTGTCGACAGGATCCAAGGCGATGCTGTACGCGGCCATGCCGTTCGCCTTCGCGACCTCGTACGCCTGGCCGGGCCTGTTCCACCTGGCCACCGTTCGCTACAACCCGTCGGCACCGGGCGCGGCCACCGGCATCACCATGACGGGCAACTTCACCGGAGCGGTGTGCGGCCCGGTGCTGTTCGGTCTGCTGGTGGAGGCGACCAGCTACGGCTGGGCCTGGAGCTTCGCGGCCATCACCTCGGGCGCGGCCGCCGCCGTGATGGCAGTGACCGGCCGCCTGATCGACCGCCGTCCTGCTCAGGCAGCCAGAGCTCCGTAGAGGCGTTCGGCGTTGCCGGCGAGGATGGCCTGCTTGTCGGAGTGAGCCAGGTCGGGGTTCTCCAGCAGCTCGCCGATCTCCTGGCGGCAGGTGTCCGCCGTGACCTCGTGGGGGAAGTCCGACGAGAACACCAGGGGCGCGCTGCCCACCAGCTCCACGAAGCGGGCCAGACCCAGCTCGTCGCCCTCGCAGCCCACGAACACCCGGCCCGCGTCGGCGTGGGCCAGCACGTAGTCGCTCACGCGTTCGCCCGGCTCCACCGCACAGAACCGCCCGGCCGGGTCGTGCTGGCTGAACGCGGCCCAGGAGTTGTCGAAGCGCTCCAGGCAGGTGACGAACCAATTGACGCCGCCCTCCAGGAAGGCGATGCGCAGCCCGGGATGGCGGTCGAGGATGCCGTTGGAGACGATCCCGGCCAGCGCGATCATCTGGCCCCACGGATGGCCCAGGGCATGCACGAACGGCCACACATCGAGATGGTCGATGCCGAAATTGGCGTGGCAGCCGCCGTGGACCGAGATGGCGCAGCCGAGCCGCTCGGCCTCGGCGTACACCGGCCAGTACTCCCGGGAGCCGAGATGTCCCTTCAGCCCGTTCGAGGGCAGCATGGCACCCACCAGACCGAGCTCGGTGACCGCCCGCTGAAGCTCCTCCACGGCCGCGGCGGGGGTCTGGAGAGGCAGCAGGGCCATGCCGCTGAGCCGGTCGTCGGCTGAGGTGTGGGTGTCGCTGAGCCAGTCGTTGTAGGCCCGGGCCAGCGCCACCGCCACCTCGGGATAGTTGACCCTGCCGATCGACAGGCCTGCGGTGGGGTACAGCACCGCCGCGGAGATGCCGACCGTGTCGAGAAACTCGCGCCACTGCGGGGCCCGGACCCTCCCGGCCCGGTTGAAGCTGGCCGCGGAGTGCCGGAAGCTGGTGTGCACGTGGTCGAGCGGCGGGAACAGGCCCACCACCGGAGGCACGAGTCCCACGCTGCGGGGCGTCTCCAGAGCCATCTCCCGATAGGTCGCGGGCAGGTACTCGAGGATCTCCGACGAGTCCTCCTGCACGTGGCCGTCGGCGTCGATCACCCTCACCGGGCCAGCCAGTCCAGGTAGTCGGCCACGGCCCGGCCCATCGGGTACTCCACCTTGTAGGAGAGGTCGCAGCGCGACGCGGCCAGGTCCATGGGGCTGGTCGGGTTGCCGTACTTGGTCATCGAGTCCTCTTGGGTGACCTCGAGGTCGATCGGGCGACCCGCGGCCTGCTCGATCTCGGAGATGATGGCCGCGATGGTGTGGAGCTCGCCCATGGTGGCGTTGTAGACCCGGTTGGGGACCTCGGGCGCGAAGGCCGCCCTCACCAGAGCCTGGGCGCCGTCGACGGAATACGTGTAGTCCATGCCCTGGCGGTGCAGATCGGGCTCGGCGATGCGATAGGTGCGCCCGAAGTGCGCGCATTCGATGAGCTGCTTCAGGAGCTTGCTGGGTCCGCCGCCGGGCACGCCGTGCCAGGGTCCGAACACGCCGCCGAAGCGCACCACCGCGGTGTCGAGCCCGTAGGAGTCGGTGTAGTTGTGGCACAGCCACTCCGAGGCCAGCTTCATCGACGCGTACAGCGACGGCGGATACTCGCTCACCACGCTGAGGGTGAAGTCCTCCACCGTGTCGTCGTCAGGGGCAACCCGGCGCCGGCCCATCGTCACCACCGTCGAGCTGCAGAACACCACCCGCTCCAGGCCCGCCATTCGAGCGGCCTCCAGCACGTTCATGGTGCCCATGACGTTGACCCTCACGCCAGACACCGGGCGGGGGATCAGGTCCCGGGTGAGCAGCGACGCCGTGTGGATGATGCGCTCGGTGCCGTGTTCCTCGATGGCTCGCAGCAGGTCGCCGATGTCGCCGATGTCGCCCTTGACGAGCTCCACCGAACCGCTGTCCAGCCGCTCGCTGAGGTTCCGCTCGCTGAAAGCGATGTCGTAGAGGACGGGCCGCTCGCTCCGCTCCGAGACGATGCGGGCCGCGGCCAGCGAGCCGATCATGCCGGCGCCGGTGATCAGGGTGGTCATCGCTCGTCCTTCCTGCGCCTCTTCGGGCGGTGGGCGCGCCCGACTGTCTACCCGGCTGGGTTGCTCAGCTTCCTATCGGGATCGGCGAGCCTGTAACATCGGCCACCCGCCCACGGAGGATTGATCTTGAACGACAAGGACGGTGAGCAGCCTCTACGAGAAGTTGTCGCAGGCCAGCTTCGCCTGATGATCCTTGACGGGGAGCTGAAACCGGGCCAGCGGCTGGTCGAGGGTCAGCTCGCAGAGCGGCTGGGGGTGAGCCGCAACCCGGTGCGCGAAGCCATGCGATCGCTGGAGGCCACCGGCCTGATCGAGGTCGTGCCCCGGCGGGGCGCCCACGTGTGCGCCATCGACAAGTGCGAGGTCCACCACATCCAGCAGATCAGGATCCTGGTGGAGGGATACGCCGTCGAGCAGGCCGCCATGCTCCAGGATCCCGACGCCATCGAGCGGATCCGGCAGTGCATGGAGGAGGGCCGGCAGGCGACCGAGCGGGGGGATGCGGTCACAGCCGCCCTGTGCCACCGCGAGTTCCACATCGCGGTGGAGAAGGCGGCCGGGATCCCCTTCCTGCAGCAGGTGCTCGACCCGCTCCGCCAGCAGACCGAGCTGGTGTTCTCGGTGGTGACCGACAGCCGCGGCGACATCACCTGGGAAGAGCACGAAGACATCTACAACGCCATCGCATCGGGCGATCCCTCGCAGGCCAGGGAGATGAGCCGCAAGCACATCATGAACGCGCTGGAGTCGTTCCAGATGGCCATCGAGTCGACACCGGCGATCCTGTAGTTGACACGACAGCCGCCTGTAGCCGGGAGTGACCCGGCAGGCATCCACCAAGAGGCCAAGCGGTGGCTGGCCGCCGACCCCGATCCCGGGACGCGGGCCGAACTGCAAGACCTGCTGGCCGGCGACCCATCTGAGCTCGAACGCCGCTTCTCCGGGCGGCTCGCCTTCGGCACGGCCGGCATCCGGGGTCCGATGGGGGCCGGTCCGGCCTGCATGAACCGCTTACTGGTGAGGACTGTGACCTGGGCCCTGGCCGAGCGGCTGCTTCAGGACGGGCCGCCCGATGGAGCTGTGATCGTCGGACACGACGCTCGCCATGGGAGCAAGGACTTCGCCACCGACACCGCCCGGGTTCTGGCAGGGCGGGGTATCGGCGTGAGGATGCTGCCGGGTGAGTTGCCCACGCCGGTGCTGGCCTTCGCGGTCAAGAATCTCGACGCGCCGGCCGGGGTGATGGTCACCGCCAGCCACAACCCGCGTTCCGACAACGGCTACAAGGTCTACTGGCGAGGCGGCCGCCTGCTGGCCGCACCGATCGACGAGGAGATCGGCCGGATCATCGACCGCACCGCCCCGCCGACGGAGTCCGACCTGGCCCCCGGCGACGATGCCCTCATCACCGCGGCCGGCGACGAGGAGGTGGAGGCCTACCTGGAGGCGGTGATGGGCCTGCTGGCACCCGGAGGGCCCCGCTCGGTGCGAATGGCCTACACACCGCTTCACGGCGTGGGAGCCGACACGTTCCTTCGGGCCGTGTCCAAGGCGGGGTTCGACCCGCCGGCGCTGGTGGCCGATCAGGCCGAACCCGATCCCGATTTCACCACCACGCCGTTCCCCAACCCCGAGGAGACCGGCGTCCTCGACCGGCTGCTGCGGCTGGCCTCCGACACGGGCGCGGACGTGGCCCTGGCCCACGATCCCGACGCCGACCGGCTGGCGGTGGCTGTGCCGGACGGGGGGCGGTGGCGGCTGCTGACCGGCGACGAGACGGGCTGCCTTCTGGCCGAGCACCTGCTTCGCCGGTCCGCGCCCGGCAACGGCGGGGAGCATCGACGTCCGAGACTGGTCATCAACACGGTCGTGTCGTCGCGCCTTCTGCCCCGCATCGCAGCCGGTCACGGCGCGGACTGGGCCGAGACGCCCACCGGATTCAAATGGATCATGCAAGCCCGCTCGCAACGGCCGGACCACGAGTTGGTTCTGGGCTACGAGGACGCTCTCGGCTATGCGGTGGGCGATGCGGTCCGGGACAAGGACGGCATCGGCGCGGCACTGGCTATGGCCGAACTCGTGGCCCACCTCAAGACCGAGGGACGGACCCTTCCCGATCTGCTCGACGAGCTCCACCACCGCCACGGAGTTCACGCCACCGGGCAGCGCTCGGTCCGCTTCGAGGCGGCTCCCGGCGACGAGCCGCCGATGGCCCGCGCCATGGCTGCGCTGCGGGCGAGCACGCCGACGGAGCTGGCCCGAGCCGCGGTGACCACGGTGCACGACCTGGCCCGCGGGTCGGAGCACCTGCCCCCCGTGGACGTAGTCGTTCTCGAGCTCTACGGCGCCGAGGCCAGGGTGATCGTCCGGCCGAGCGGCACCGAGCCGAAGATGAAGGTCTACGCCGAGGCCGTGGTCAACGTTGACGACGCCGGCGGGCTGCGTTCCGCCCGGGTCGAGGCCCGGACACGGATCACGGAACTGCTGGACGCGGCTGTGCGGTATGTGGCCGATCCCGAGAGGCACGGGCGCGATGGCATCACCGCGGCGGACGAGGCTCCGTCGACAGGTAAGACTGCGACCGTGACGCGGACCGCGGAGCCCCCGGACGGATCCCGAGCAGACGGCATGCGACGAGCGGACGACCTGCGGCTGGTGGTGGCCTGCACCGACCTCACCACCCTGGAGGGCGACGACACACCCGGGCGCATCCGGGCGCTGTGCTCCCAGGCCCTGCGCCCCGATCCGGCCGATCCCACCGTGGGGCCGGTAGCCGCGGTGTGCGTGTACCCCGCGCTGGCTTCGCTGGCCGCCGAGCTGCTGGCGGGCACACCGGTGGCGGTGGCCAGCGTGGCCGGGGCCTTCCCCAGCGGTCTGTCGCCCCTGGAGGTTCGGGTGGCCGAGGTGCGGGCCGCGGTGGCCGCCGGCTCGCAGGAGATCGACACCGTGCTGAACCGCTCCGCCTTCCTGTCGGGCCGCAGCGACACCGCGGCGGCCGAGCTGCGGGCGCTGAAGGAGGCGGCCGGTGAGGCCCACTTCAAGGTGATCCTGGAGGTCTGCGAGCTCGGCTCGGCCGGCGCGATCGCCGAGGCGACCCGGCTGGCCATCGACGCCGGCGCCGACATGGTCAAGACCTCCACCGGCAAGGGCGCCTCGGGCGCGTCGCCCGAAGCCGTGCTGACAATGGCCCGGACTGTTGCCGAGCACCGCGCCGCCGGGGGCCGCCCAGTGGGCATCAAGGTGGCCGGCGGCGTTCGGACCGCGGCCGACGCTCTCACCTACGTCGACATCGTGCGCTCGGTCCTGGGAGAGGACTGGCTCACACCGGACCGCCTCCGCTTCGGTGCCTCCAGCCTGCTGGGCAGCGTGGTCGCCGCACTGGTCTCAGCCGCCGGCTAGCTGACTCGTACCGCTCAGGTCCAGCGCTCGCGACCCCAGCGCTCCAGGGCGCTGGCCAGCTGGTAGGTGATCACCGCGAAGATCACCGCGATCACGATGGCCCCCCACGCCTCCGAGTTCTCGAATGAGGCGCGGCTGGTGCTGAACAGGAAGCCCAGGCCCTTGGTTCCCATCAGCCACTCAGCCGTCAGCGCGGCGAGGAAGACCGTCGACGCGGTGATGCGAACACCGGTGAGCACGTTGGGAACTGCCGAGGGGATCTCTAGCAGCAACACCCGGCGCCACCTCGAAGAGCCCAGCACCGAGTACACGCCGTCTGCGCCGGGCGGTCGGGCCCGCAGCCCGGACAGCGTGAAGACGTAGACGGGGAAGAACGCGATGACCGCGGCTATCACCAGCACGGTCAACTGAGAGAACCCGAACAAGCGGGCGACCAGCGGGATCAGCACCACGATGGGAACCGTCGGCATGATCACCACGATCGGCGACAGGGTGTTGCGCAGTGGCAGCGACAGCGAGCTAAGCAGGGCGAGGGTCGTTCCCAGGGCCAGCCCCATCGACAGCCCACCAACGGCGGAGAGCAGCGTGGCCAGAGTGTGCTCGGCGTACAGTCCGGGGTTGTCGACCACCGCGCTCAGCGTCCTCGGCGGCGACGGGGCAACCAACTCTGGGACGCTCTCGATCGCGATCCAGAGCCACCATCCGACTATCAGCAGGACCACCACCCATAGCTGGGACGCCAGGGAGCGAATCCGGCCAAGGCCCCGGCCGACACGATTGACTCCCCCAACCACCACCACCCGGCCGAAGATCTCCTCGACGAGCTTCTCGACGACGCCCATCAGCAGGTACGCGCCGCCTGCCAGCACCACCAGCACGACGGCCACAGCCCACAGTTGCTCCACCTGGAAGTTCCTCATGGCATTGAGCAGCAGCACGCCCAGGCCGCGCTCGGAGCCGAACCATTCGCCCAGCACCGCGCCCGACACCGCGGCCGGCGCGGCGACGCGCAGGCCGTCTATGACATTGGGGATCGCGTTGGGCACCTGCAGCAGACCGAAGCGCTTGATCTTCGACGAGCCCAGAACGGAGAACACGTCGTGGGTCGACCTCGATCCGCTGGTGAACCCCGAGCCCGTGGCCACCAGGATGGTGAAGAACACGAACATGAGGGCGAACAGGACCGGAGTCTGCTGAGTGAAGCCCAAGGCGTTTATGACCGGCCCGAGCGCAATGGCGGGCACGGCGTGCACTACCACCGAGCCGGTGTAGGTGGCGTTCTCGAGGCGGGGAACCAGCAGCGCCAACACGGCCAGGCCCATCGCGAGCAACGCGCCGAGAAGGTAGCCCCATGCGGCCCGTTCGAAGGTCGCGACCGCAGCCCGGCGGATCACATCGTCCTGCTCTCCGATCTTCGCGATGGCGTCCGACAGGGGCGGGAAGGTGCGGCCGAGCCATCCGTTGCGGCCGGCGGCCTCCCACAGGGCGAGGAAGCAGGCTGCGCCCCCGGTGCCGAGGACGATCCGGCTGCGGCCGAGGCCCCTCACAGCTCCGCTGGCGCGGTCGGCTCGTCGAGCGCAGCCACCAGCTGGTCGTGCAGCCGCTTGAACTCGTCGGTGTGCGACACCGCCTTGTGTCTGGGGCGCTCGAAGGGAGCCGCGACCTCCAGAATCACGCGTCCGGGCCGACGCGACATGACTGCCACGCGGTCGCCCAGCAGCAGCGCCTCCTCCACAGAGTGGGTAACGAGGACAGTCGTGATCTGCTGGCGGGACCACAGGTGCTGCAGTTCGAGGTTGAGCGCACGGCGGGTCACTGCATCTAGGGCTCCGAAGGGCTCGTCGAGCAGCAGCACGCGAGGACCGAGCACCAGCGATCGGGCGATGGAAACACGCTGGCGCATGCCTCCTGACAAGTGCTTCGGCCGGGCCCGCTCAAAGCCGGTGAGGCCCACCAGCGCAATGAGCTCCGCCACCTTCGCCTGGTCCCTCGGCTCGCCCCGGATGCGGAAGGGCAGGCCGATGTTGGACTCCACCGAGAGCCACGGCATCAAGGCGTGATCCTGGAACGCCATGCCGATCCCGCCCTCCCGAACCGTCCGCCCGGGCGGTGCACCGAACACCGCCACCGAGCCGGACTCCGCAGTCTCGAGACCGGCCGCCAGACGCAACGCGGTGGACTTGCCGCAGCCGGAGGGACCGATCAAGGCCACAAACTCACCGTCGCCGACACCCAGATCGAAGCCCTCCAGAGCCGTCACCGACTCTCCGCGGCGGACCTCATAACGCTTGGTCACATCTCGCAGCCCTATGGCGCGGTCGCCGAGGCCCGGTGTTCCGTTTGTGCTGCTGTCGACCATTCGACCCCCCGTCGATTTGGACTGATCCGGCCCCGCCGGACCCTTGAACCGGTCAGCTCCCTCCCAGCAGGCTGTAGCGGACCGCACCGTCCGCGTGCCGGGGCCCCGGGACACCGAGCAGCCGGGCCAGGGTCGGAGCCACATCTCGCAGATGGATCGGTGCCGGGGGCCTGCCATGCGCTCCGAGTCCGGCGCCAAACCACAGCGACATCGCGCTGTTGTGGAACATTCCCCGCCGGGCGGCGGGCAGGTGCGGAGTGTGATGGCCGGCAACCACATGCGTCGCAGTGATCGGTCGGCGCGACATCCGCTTCGGCGAAAGCTCCCCTATCGAATTCGCGTCTCGGGACCCGTCCCATGTCGTGTAGGTGGGTTTGAGGAAGTACACGATGTCTCCCACACGATCCTCCGCGACGCCGCTCAGGTTCAACGACTCGCGGCGAGCCACCAGTTCGAAGGGCTTCTCGCCGGTGTCGGGGTCCACCACCGAGTTCAGCGTGTCGATCACGCGCTGGCGCACCGCCTCGAAATCCGCAGGACGCACCGCACCGTGGGGTTCCCGGCCCGCCAGATTGACCCACACGTGCTGCGGTTGGAGCGCGGGGCCGACCAGCGACCGCGCCGGATCCAACACGTAGCTCTCGGTCTCACTGTCCCAGTCGTAGGCGACAAGCCCCTCGGCGCGCAGTATGTCGAGGACCGATATGTAGCGCCAGCAGGGCAGGCAGGCGTGGTCCGACACCACGACCACGCTGGTGTCCGGATCCCCGCAGCCGCTCACGAGTCCTGCGATCAACTCGTCGACCAGCCGGTAGGCGTCCTGGTAGATCCCCTCCGTTAACCGCCGGTAACTCTCAGACGTGTAGGGATAGCCGGAGTCGAGGTAGCCGAGCATCGTGTGGTTCAGATAGTCGATGAGATGGAAATGCGACATCAACAGGTCGAAGGGCTGTTCGGCGTCCTGCTCGCAGATCACATCGGTAATCCAACGCACCTGTTGGTGGGCGAGCTCCAGCATCACCTCGCCACAGATATTGGCCGGTCCGAACGGTCGCTCCTCGCCGGCCGGCACGTAAGGGCATTCGAGTCCCTCGACATACGGCCCGTGCCTGGAACTGATGCCGGCGGCCAGGTCGGCCGGGTGCGAATAGCCCTCGACCGGCTCCACCCGCGTGCGGTACAACTCCAGACCGCCGCAGGTGTCAGCCGTGATGAGGCGGAACCGCGTGGACGACTCCCGGCCGTCAAGGTCCATCGGTATCCATTGCGACCACTGGCCCGGCGCCAGATCAGCCACCTGGTCCTGGCCGGCCTCGTCCCGGCTGATCGCCAGGCGTCCCTCGCCGTTGACGAAACGGCGCTGGGCCCAGAGCCCAGCAGGCTCGTGCCCGCTTACGGGCAGGAAGGCCGACTCAGAGTCGGATCCGGTGAGCGAGGGCCACGCCTTGGCGGGTTCGAACGACAGCGGCGTGGGATCGATGGTCACCCCATACAGCTTCAGCAGCGAATCCTGCACCGGCCCCTGCGCGTACAGCTCTTCCCGGGTCTTGTGCCAGATCAGGCCACCGGGGGTGTCGCCGCCGATGACCCGCACGCCCTCGCCCTTCGGCGGCCATCCGACCGGATAATTGAGAACCAGGCTCGAGCCCCCGTGCTGCCCGACCGTCTCCCACAGCAGCTCCGCCCTTGATGTCGTGGACTGCATACTGCGGGCCCTCTCGGTGTCCTGCACCGTCAGCTCCTCGCCGGCCCATTTGGCAATGAAGCTGTTGATGCCGTGATTGACCGGCTCCGCTCCGGTGGCGATGGTCGTCCAGTTGGTGGGCGTGTCCACCGGGACCGAGGGGAGGGCCTCCACGGCCGTGCCGTTGTCCAGCAGGCCGGCCAGAGCCGGCATCGAGCCGGCCTCCAGGTATCGCTCGACCATCGAGAGCATGGCGCCGTCGACGCCTATGAGCATGACTCGCCTCGACTTGGCGTCGTCGACCCTCATGCCAGACCTCTCCTCACCGGTCGGGCGGGCGGCACGGACCCGACCCGGCCCCGGAGTCCCCCAAGGCTGCCTCGATGTCGGAGAGGTCCTCGGCAATCAGCTCGAGGTGGGCCGCGTCGGCCCATCCGGCAACCTGCTCGGGGCTCCGTGCCCCGACGATCGCGGCCGTGACGCCCGGCCACGCCAGCGTCCAAGCGACAGCTACCGCCGACACGGTGGTTCCGCGGCGGGCCGCGATTGCCCGGAGCGACTCCCGCAGCGCCAGGCTCCGTCCGAGCAGCGGCTGTTGAAACTGCGGATCCCGGCTTCTCCAGTCGTCGTCGGGCAGAGTCTCGACGCGCTCGGGTGTGAACGAGTCGGTGAGCAGCCCGGACGCCATCGGGCTGTAGACGAGCACGCCCACACCGTGCTGCTCCGCCCACGTCACGATGGTGCCGCCCGTATCTCTGTTGATCAGCGACATTGGCGACTGGACGGAGGCCAGCCGCCCACCGTTGCGGCAGCCCTCCAGCAGGTCGCCGCCGAAATTCGACACTCCCGCAGCCCGGACCTTGCCCGCGTCCACGAGACCCAGCAGCGCTGCCCAGGAGTCCTCCACCGGCGTCCCTACCTCGTCGGGCTGATGGAACTGCAGCAGGTCGATGCAGTCCACGCCCAGGCGGCGCAGCGAGTTCTCGCACTCAATCCGGATCGAGTCCGGATGCAGGGTGCGGGTGGACTTGGTGGGGTCGTCGGGATCCCACACGATCCCGCACTTGGTGAAGACCATCGGCCGCTCGCCGGAGCCAGCCCCGCGCAGGAACCGTCCAATGACCTCCTCGGAATGACCACGCCCGTACACGGGGGCGGTGTCGATCCAGTTCACGCCCGCCTCCACGGCAGCGTGCATGGCCCGCACCGAGTCGCCGTCGTCCTGGGATCCCCAGCCGAAGCGGTAGCCACCACCGCCGATGGCCCACGCACCGAGCCCGACCCGCGACAGCTCCAGGGGGCTCTCACCGAGCCGGACGCGCCCAGCCGACCGATCTTCGCTCATCTACTCCTGCCCTTCGGTTGCGTGGCGAGACCGGCGGTCACGGGGACAACTCCCGTACGAGTTCCACCAGCCATCTCCGGTATTCGATCGACATCTTGTCCGCGGCCTTGGTGTGCAGCTCGACGGTCAGGTCCGCTGGCAGTTGCTCTGGGCGCTGCGACTCGACGATGGCCCGATCACGCTCGGCGATTTCTATCTGGAACTGGCAGAACGGCTCGTCGGGCTCGTCGTGCGCAAAGTTCCGGAAGTTCAGCATGAACGTCCTGGTGACGGCGGCAGAGACCGGCGAGGCAGCCACCAGCAGCCCGAAGAACCGTCCGTCGGGGAGGCTCTGCTGCCACCAAACGGTAAGGGGCATGAATACCCGCCAATTGTGGTTGGACGTGAGCGAGGGATCGGCTGCATCAAGTTCGGAGGTACGGGTCTTGATGCTCGGAATCTCGGCGAAGGACCCCCACATGTGAATGTTGTCGCCGTCGCGCTCCAGGGCATGGCCCGGAATGTCGGCCCGGTCGCGGCTGCCGAGCTGACCATCATGCACCCAGGGGATGTGCGCGAGGTCGACGAAATTCTCTACGCGCCGGGCAGCCCCCGCGTTCCAGTCGACGGCCGGGATCGTCACGACGCGGTACTCGGGGTCGGTGTACTCGGTAAACCTGGGCAGGTCGAGGTGAGGGCTGTCCTCCAAGCACACCCACACGAGGCCCCCGGCCTCAGCGCAGTGGTAGCCCGTCAGGCGTGCTCGGGAGGGAATGCGATGGTCGTCACTGCCAGGGATCTGTGTACAGACGCCGGAGCAGTCATAGAGCCAGCCGTGGTACGCGCAGCGCAGCGCATCGTCTTCGACCCAACCGAGCGACAGGCGGGCACCGCGGTGCGGGCACAGGTCGGCAAAGGCGCGGACCTCGCCGTCCAGGCGGGCGAGCACCAAGTCGTTGCCGCACAGTCGAACCCCGACGGGCGCGCGGTCCACATCGTTCGAGTAGGCGACCGGCAGCCAATAGTGCCGATACGTGTGGTACAGCGCGAACTCGCCGTCCGCGTCGAGCAGCGTGTCGCTCACGGGTCTCCGATCCACTCCGCCGCGGCCTCCTGCCGCCTAGAAACTCAGGCTACGGCTAGTACAGCGACGTGGCCCCGGCGTAGACCTCTTCGAGAACGCTCTGATCCCAGAGGTCGCCGATGGCGGGCAGGTTCTCCTTGCCGGAGACCCGGAGACCCTCGTACTCGCCCTCGATAGTTGCCTCGTCCAGCCAGAACAGCCCCTTCGCCGCGGTTACGTCGCTCTGCATGAACGCGCTCTGCGCGACGAGTTGAGCCGCCTCGTTGGCAGGATCGAGGCCCAGATCGACGCCGTGAGTGTTGACGGTTAGGTCGACAGCCAACTCATTATCGGCGAAGGCATGTTCCCAGCCCTTGATGCCGGCCCTCATGTAACCGACCACCGCGTCGCGGTTCTCGGCGAGGTAGGTACGCGTCGTTATCCACAGCCGGCCATAGCGTGTCCAGCCCAGATCGCCGAGGCTCACGACCCCATGATCGATGCCTCGGGACTGCAGCGCCAGAGGCTGGTTGGTCAAGAACGCGTAGTACGCGTCCACCTCTCCCTCGACCACGGGGCTGGGATCGAAGCCCACCGGCACGTTCTCGTAGTCGGGCTCGATGCCGTTCACTCCGAAGAGAGTGTTCACGTCGGCGATGCCCGACTCGCCCTGAAGCCCGATCCGCTTGCCGACGAGATCCTCGATCGTGTTGATCGGGTTGTCAGGCAGGTAGATGAACCCAATGGGCGACTGCTGCAGCGCCGCGCCCAGCACCACGAGATCGGCACCGGCCGCGGTGGCATCGATGGTGCGGGACAGGAACGAGCTAGCGCCCATCTCGATGCCGGGCCCGTTGACGGTGACCTCGGTGGCGATTCCGCCGCCGCCCTGGGCGAAGTGCGCCTTGACGCCCTCAGCCGCGAAGTAGCCCTGGTCCTCGGCCACGTAGTGCCCGGCGAACTGGACGTTCTTGATCCAGTCGAACTGGAAGCGCACATTCGCGGCTGCAGGCGGCGCCTCTGTAGTGGTGGGACTCGCCGTAGTCGTGGGAGCCGCCGTGGTAGTCGCCGGGCTGGGCGAGTCCTCGCCGCAGGCTGCGATCAGCACCGGGGAACTGACTACCCCGCCCATGACCGCCGACCTCCACAAGAAGTCCCGTCTCGAAATCTGATTTGGCTTCCTCATCACAGTCCTCCCTCTGTGTGCTGATGGACCCCAGCGGTGGCCGACCCACCCGAGCCCTGCCACCGAGCCGGTGACGGAACCGAACGTAAGTCCGGTCCGTCTCCGCTGTCCAAGACCAGTTTGCGAGCGCGTGATAACATTGCCTTATGGATCTTTCTCTGCGGGCCGTCCGCTATTTCGTCACCGTCGCGGAAGTCCGCCACTACGGCAGGGCCGCAGAGCAGTTGTTCATCTCGCAACCCGCTCTAAGCCAGCAGATCAAGCGCTTCGAGAGACAGGTCGGCTGCCAGCTCCTGGAACGGTCACGCACAGGAGTCACCCTCACCGCGTCTGGCCGCGTGTTCCTCGAGGAGGCTCGCGTTCTACTCGAGCGCGCCGACGCCGCCGTTGCCCGGACCCGCCGGGCCGCGGAGCCGACCACGCTGAACATCGCCTGCGTGGCGGGCACACCCCACGGGATCAAGTCCCGACTGGTCGAGTCAGCCCTGTCGGCCGAGCCCTGCCTGGAGATCAACCTGATGCGCATCGACTGGTCCGAGCCGTTCACCCACCTCCGCAACGCCTCCGTCGACGCGGCCATCATCCACCTGCCGCACGCGGAGCTCGGGGTGACATCGCGCCTTCTGCATTCCGAGCCTCGGGTTGCGGTGCTGCCTATCGGCCATCGACTCTCCAGCCGCCCTCAGATCGGCATCGACGACATCGCGGGAGATCCCGTCCTCGACTCGAACTTCAACCGGGACTTTTGGCTCATCAACCCCCGGCCCGACGGCTCCGCGCCGGTGACGGTCCAGCCCGCGCCGGACTCCGCCGAGCAACTCATGGACCTAGTCGCTCTCGGCCGCGGCATCGCCATCACGGCAAAGACTGTGAGCGAGCAGTATCAGCGGCCCGGCGTCGTCTCAATCCCCATCGTCGACATCGACGACGTCGAGCTGGCCCTCATCTGGTCCAGCGACCACGGCCACCCGGCCGTGGCCGAACTGGCCGAAGCCGTCGCCACCGAGTAATCCGGTCGGGCGCGCCCCGCGGGACGCGGCAATACTTCTGCACGCAGGAGGTGGACATGACCGAGGCGGTAGCGGCCGTAGAGATCGAGGGCGTCACCAAGCGCTTCGGCGAGGTCGTAGCGGTCGACAACGTCGACCTGGCCATCGGTGACGGGGAGTTCTTCGCCCTGCTCGGCCCGTCGGGATGCGGCAAGACCACCACGCTGCGCATGATCGCCGGACTAGATCTGCCCACCGAGGGGAGCCTGCGCATCTTCGGCGAGGAGGTCGGCATGGCGCCGCCGGACCGCAGGCCGGTCAACACCGTGTTCCAGGCCTACGCCCTCTTCCCCCACATGACGGTCCGCCAGAACATCGAGTTCGGCCTACGGATGCGACGGGTCAAGAATCCCGAGCTCAGCCAGCGGGTGGCCGAAGCCACCGGGATGGTGCGGCTGGCCGGGATGGAGGAACGCAGGCCCGACCAGCTCTCCGGCGGCCAGCAGCAGCGGGTGGCGCTGGCCCGGGCCCTGGTCAACCAGCCCAAGGTCCTGCTGCTCGATGAGCCGCTGGGAGCGCTGGACCTCAAGCTCCGCCAGGAGATGCAGCAGGAGCTGAAGGCCCTCCAGCGCGAGGTGGGCATCACCTTCGTGTTCGTCACCCACGACCAGGAGGAAGCCCTCGCCATGAGCGAGCGGATCGGGGTCATGTCCGAGGGCCGCCTGCTCCAGGTCGGCACTCCCCGGGAAATTTACGACCGTCCGGCCAGCCGCTTCGTGGCCGACTTCATCGGCCGGACAAACATTCTCGAAGCCTCGGTGGAGTCGGCCAGCACCGTGCGCCTGGACAACGGCGCCCTCATCGAAGCCGAGACGTCGACGCCCGCGGGCTCGCGGGTGGCGGTCAGCCTGCGCCCCGAGAGGGTCCGCCTACAGCCGCATGGCACGACAGCGGCCGAGGGCTCGAGCCTCGACGGCGAAGTGCGCGACATCACCTATCTCGGCCACGCCGTGGTGTACGAGGTGGCCGCGGGCCCGGTCTCCATCGAAGTCCGGGTGGAGGGCGAGGTCGGGGAGCCGTTCGCCGCCGGCGACGAGGTGACCGTCGCCTGGGACCGCGGCGCGGCCGCAGTGGTCGCGGACTGACGCCGATGGGCCCCGCCCGCCGATCCTCACCGACCACCGGAGCCGCCGGGGAGGAGGCGGCAGCCCTCGCACGTCGTCGCCAGGGGATGCTGCTGGCCTCGCCAGGAGCCCTCTACCTGCTGATCTTCTTCGTCGTCCCGCTCGGCCTGATCACGGTCTATTCCTTCGCCACCCGCACCTCCACCGGCCGGACATCGCTGAGCGGCTGGAACGTCGAGTCCTACCGGGCCATCGGCGACGACATCATCGTGGGGATCATCGGCCGGTCGGCGTGGCTGGCCACGCTCACCACTGTCCTGTGCGTGGTAGTGGGGTATCCCTTCGCGTACTACATAGCTACCCGGCCGCGCCATGTGCGGGCCGTGCTGCTGGTGATGGTGATGATCCCGTTCTGGACCAACGCGCTGGTGAGGGTGTTCGCCATCCGCTTCCTGCTGGGGTCGAACGGGCCCGCCTCCGCGCTCAGCGAGAGCCTGGGCTTCGGGACCTTCCGGATCCTGTTCACCCCCACCGCAGTGACGATCGGGATGGTCTACAGCTTCCTCACGTTCATGGTACTGCCCCTCTACGTGGCGCTGGAGCGCATGGACTGGAGCCTCACCGAGGCGGCCCGCGACCTCTACGCAAGCGGCGCCAAGGCGTTCTGGAAGGTCACGCTGCCCCTCACCAGGTCGGGGATCGTGGCCGGCTGCGTGCTGGTGTTCGTCCCCAGCTTCGGCTCCTACGTGGTGCCCGACATCCTGGGCGGGGCCAAGACCCTGCTGATCGGCTCGTACATCGCCCGCCAGTTCCGCGACGCCCGAAACTGGCCCCTCGGAGCGTCCCTCAGCGTGCTGCTGATCGTGGCCATGCTGGTGGCCGTCGCGCTGAACCAGCGATCCGGCAGCGGCGCGGAGGACAGAGATCGGCCTCGCCCTCGAAAGTGGGGGCGCGCCCCGGATGAGGCTGAGGCCGCGGCGGTGGCGTCGTGAGCGGCGTCGTCGAAGTCGGTCTCGGGCGGCGCACCCGGCGAGGGCTGGCCGTCTGGGCCTGGGCGGTGTTCGCCTTCCTGTACGTACCCATCGTCGTGCTGGTGGTCTTCTCGTTCAACGCCTCCTCCCGGGTGAACATCTGGGGCGGCTTCTCCTTCCAGTGGTACGGCGAGGCTCTCCGCAACGACGTGATCACCTCGGCCATACGGGTGTCCCTCATCGTGGCGCTGGTCTCCACGGTCGTGTCGATGGTGCTGGGCACCGCGGCGGCCCTCGCCCTCGACCGTTACCGGTTCCGGGGCCGTCGTGCCCTCGACGGCACCGTGTACCTGCCCATCGTGATCCCCGACATCACCATGGCGGTGATGCTGCTGGTGTTCTTCGCGGAGGCGTTCAAGTTCATCGACTCCTTCGGACCGAGGTTCACACTCGGCATCTCGACGGTGGCCCTGTCACACATCGCGTTCAACATCTCGTTCGTGTGCGTGGTGGTGCGGGCCAGGCTCGACCAGTTCGACCGCACGCTGGAGGAGGCTGCCCGCGACCTGTACGCGACGGGATGGCAGACGTTCAGGAGGGTCACGCTGCCGCTGATCATGCCCGGTGTCGCCGCCGGAGGACTGCTGGCGCTGACCCTGTCACTCGACGATGTCGTGATCTCCGCATTCGTGTCCGGT
The DNA here is from genome assembly GCA_009842325.1 of Acidimicrobiaceae bacterium. Classification (GTDB taxonomy): domain Bacteria; phylum Actinomycetota; class Acidimicrobiia; order Acidimicrobiales; family Aldehydirespiratoraceae; genus Aldehydirespirator. Next base: position 62,497 of record VYFQ01000016.1, read on the forward strand.
CCGGGTTCGACCACGTTGCCGGTGTATGTGTTCAGCAGCATCCGCCGGGGCGTTACGCCCGAGTTGAACGCCATCTCCACGCTTATGCTCACTGCGTCGATCGCGCTGGTGCTGGGCTCGCTCGCTCTGCAGCGACGCCGTGCCAGTGCATCGCAACAGACCCAAATTCTCTAGTACCTATCGGATGCTAGGCTCTATAACGGAGTTCTCGAGGGGAGGAACCCATGACTAAAGCAAGAAGCGCCACCCCAAGGTGGCAGCCACGCAGAAGCCGCCTCATCCTGGTCGCGGCGATCATCGCCGCCGCCGGCCTACTGGCCGCGGCCTGCAGCGGGGGCGACGACGAAGCCGCCTCGGCCGCAGACTGCGAAGCCGGCCAGACCGACGGCGACCTGGCCTTCTACAACTGGGCTGAATACATCGACGACGAGCTGCTGGCCGCGTTCGAGGCTGAGACCGGCATCAACGTCGAGTACACGACGTACGAGTCCAACGAGGAGATGCTCAGCAAGGTCGAGTCCGAGGCGGCCATCTACGACCTAGTGGTGCCGTCGGACTACATGGTCGACACCATGCGCCGCGAGGGGCTGCTGCTGGAGTTGAACTTCGACGCCATACCCAACTCGGCCAACATCGGCTCCGAGTTCGCCAACCCGCCGTTCGACCCCGAGCACAAGTACAGCGTCGCCTACCAGTGGGGCACCACCGGCATCGGCATGTCCTACGAGGTGCTCGAACTGCTGGGCGGCGAGTCCACGTGGGCGGTGATCTTCGATCCGGCCACCGCGGCACTGGTCCCGGGCAGCATCTCGATGCTCGACGACGCCCCCGAGACGGTGTCGGCCGCGCTCAAGTACCTCGGCTACAGCATCGAGGACGTCATCAACAACCAGAACGAGGACGCCGTGCGCGCAGCCGGCGACCTGCTGAAGGCCACCAACGACCGGCTGCTCAAGTACGACTCGGTCACGTTCGGCGACGACCTGGTCAACGGCGAAGTCGACGTGGCCCACGGCTGGAGCGGCGGGTTCTTCCTGTCGTTCTTCGAGGCCGACGCCTACGACGACTACGTCTACACCATCCCGGCCGAGGGCGGGGTCCGCTGGGTCGACAACATGGCCATCCCCCACAACGCCGACAACATCTGCTCGGCGCACGCCATGATCAACTTCCTGACCGACGCCGAGAACGGCGCCACGCTCACCAACTGGACCTACTACGGCAGCCCGAACGCGGCCTCGACACCGTACATCCTCGACGAGATCCTGGAGGATCCGGGCATCTACCCGCCGCCAGAGGTCGACGCCCGGCTCGAGCTGATCCCGCATGCGGGCGACATGGCCCTGCTGATCCAGGACATGCACAGCCAAGCCAAGAGCTAGCTCGCAGGTACTCGTTCGCCTGGGGCGGCGGTGGCCGCCCCAGGCCGGGCAGCCGATCAAGCGATCAGAGCAATGTCCTTCCAGCCGTAGGACACCTCGGTAAGGTCCGCGCCACCGATAGTGGTGGTCCGTTGCCCAACCTGCTCGCCCCCCATCGACTCGTAGAACCGGCGGGCCCGACGGTTGTCCTCGAGCACCCAAAGCATCATCGAAGCGAACCCGTCGCGTTAGAGTTGTTGAACGACAGCATCGAAGACGCGTCGCCCCACACCCAGCCGCTGGTGCTCTTGGAGTACGTAGACGGCGTAGATCTCACCCTCGTACGCTGGATCACCCAGGCGTTCAGGGCCACCGCTGGCGAATCCGATGATCTCGCCCATGTCGGTCTCGGCAACGAAGGTGCTCGTCGCGGGCTGATTGGCGGTAAAGATGTCATTCCATCGCGACTCCCTCGCCTCGTACGACAAGTCCGCCAGGTAGTCGGCCGGAACGATGCCGGCGTATGCGGTCCTCCACGTATCGACGTGGACTCGTGCCAACGGATCAGCGTCGGAGTTGACGGCCCGCCTTATTCGAGTCGGCACCATGCTCCATTCAGGGTCGGACTTCCACGAAGCCAGCCGCGCTGAAGTCTCCGTCGAACGCAAAGGCTTCAGTGATCCGCTCGCGTCGCATGATCTCGAAGCTGGTGGCGTCTACGTAGGAGTAGGAACGCTCGTCGTGGCGAGCGAGCCACTCCCATGCCCTCTCGTCGATGGCCGTATCGACCACGGCTACGGACACACGCGGCGACTGGCGAAGCATGGTGATGAAGCTGAGGGCGTCGGCATGACCGGCGCGGCGCTTCAGCCATGTCCAAGTCTCTCCCGCGACCAGATTGGAGGTCCGAAGCGGCCTACGGTCGCCGTGCCAGAGCAGCAACGCTTCGGGGTGGCGCCGATCTGCAGGAACCAACAGTCCGATCCAGAAGGACGTGTCGACGAATCTCACGAATCGGTGCCGTAGATGACTGCATCGAGATCATCGCTGGGTTCGACATCCACGCTGCCGACCAGCGCATCGAGCGGGTCCGAGATTGTCTCTGGGCCGTCAGCAAGACATGACCGCACCGCGTCCCGCACGTACGCCGAGCGCGACACGCCCCGTCGGGCAGCCGCGGCCGATAGCGCTTCGTCAATGTCGTCGTCGATATATAGCTGTATACGCCGCATAAGAGGAGTATACACCACTAGCGGGCTTGCCAGTTCGGGGGGCGGCCTTCCTGCCAGGCGGCTATCCCCTCGGCCGCGTCGGCGGTGTTGGACGCCACCCGGCGCATGGTCTCGCCCATGCGGACCGCCTCCGTCCACGGCAGTGTGCGGCCCCGGTGGGCCATCTCGTTGGTGGCCCGCACGGCCAGGGGCGCGCCCGCGCACAGCCGGTCGGCCAAGTTGCGGGCCTCGGCCATGAGATCGTCGTGGGGTAGGACCTTCCACGCTAGGCCCGTCTCCCTGGCTCTGGCCGCGTCGATGGTCTCACCGGTCAGCAGCAACTCCAGAGCGTCGGGCCAAGCGACACGGTCGGGCAGACGGAGGGCACCAACGATGGTGGGCACGCCGATGCGGACCTCGGGGTAGGCGAAGGTCGCCCGGTCGCTGGCCAGAACGAAGTCGCAGGCCAGCACAGCGGTCAGGCCGTAGCCGATGCAGGGACCGTTGACGGCCGCGATCGTCGGCTTCCAGATCTCCATGCCCGACTCGAATGTGGTGATTGTGGGCCACTCCCAGAACGACCCCGGCCACTCCCCCGTCGAGCCCTCGGAGTCCTTGAGGTCGGCGCCCGCGCAGAAGGCCCGGCCCGCGCCGGTGACGATGGCCACCCAGGCCTCGGTGTCCGCACGGAAGGCCACCCACGACTCGTCCAGGGCCCGTCGCATGGCCCCGTTGACCGCGTTGAGGGCCTCGGGACGGTTGTAGGTGATGGTGGCGACGTGCCCGTCGCGCTCGTAGGTGGCCGCCGGCATGCGTCTCAGTATGGCCCCTTAGCCTTGCGCCATGACCACCATCACTGCGGATGTCAAGATCGAGCCCGGCGCCGAGTTCTCGGTTGAACTGAGATCCGGTTCGCACCTGTGGCACGCCGACGAGCCCGCCGACGTGGGCGGGGCCGACACCGGCCCCAATCCCTACGAGCTGCTGCTGTCGTCGGTGGCCGCCTGCACCTGCATCACGGTGTCGATGTACTGCCGGCGCAAGGGCTGGAACCTGCACTCGGTCTCGGCCAGCTACACCCACGACCGAGTGCATGCCAACGACTGTGACGATTGCGAGTCGGAAGCATCGGGGTATATCGACCGGGTCCGCAGCCAGATCTTCATCGAGGGCGACTTCGAGGAGGAGCAGCGGGCCCGCCTGGCCGACATCGCCCGCCGATGCCCGGTGCACAAGACCCTCGAACGAGGCATCACCTTCACCACCGAAGCCGTCTTCGCCGGCTGAGGGGCACGGCTAGTCTCGCAGCGACCATCGGACAGGAGCAGGAGCAATGAACGAACCGGCGTGGACCATGGGCGTCGAGGAGGAGTACCTGCTCGTGGAGCGCGAGACAGGGGCCCTCATCACCAAGCAGCCTCCCGGCCTGATGGAGACAGTGTCCAACGTGCGCCACGGCCTGGTGGCCAGGGAGCTGTTCGACTCCCAGATCGAGATCGGCACGGACGTCTGCTCCAACCTGAAGGAGCTCCGCGCCGATGTCTGGGTGCTCCGCCAAGCGGTGGCCGAGGCTGCCGCCGAATACGGGATGGCGCCCATCGCCGCCTCGTCCCACCCGTTCGCAAGGTGGCTCTCGCAGCAGTACACCGACAAGGAGCGCTACCGGGTCCTCACCGCCGACCTGCAGGCCGTGTCCCGGCGGCTGCTCATCTCCGGGTTGCACGTCCATGTCGGCATCGAGGATCCCGATCTGCGGATCGATCTGATGGACCAGGCCGCGTACTTCCTGCCTCATCTGCTGGCCCTGTCAACCTCGTCGCCGTTCTGGGAGGGACGCGACACCGGCCTCAAGTGCTACCGCCTGACAGTGGGCGAGGCTCTGCCCCGCACCGGATTCCCGGAGAAGTTCGGCTCGTGGTCCGAATTCAGGCGCCACATCGACGTGCTGGTGCGAGCCGGGATCATTGAGGACTCCACCATGGTGTGGTGGCACATCCGCCCGTCGGAGCGCTACCCCACCGTGGAGATGCGGGTCACCGACCTGCCCACCAGGATGGAGGACACCATCGCGTTGGCCGCCATGTACGTCTGCTTGATGAGGATGCTTTGGCGGCTCAGGCAGGAGAACCGCCGCTGGCGGAGCTACGCCAACTTCCTGCTCTCAGAGAACCTGTGGCGAGCGGAGCGTTACGGGATCAACGGCGAGCTCATGGACTTCGGCAAGAGCGCGCTGGTGCCCTTCGGTGACCTGCTGGAGGAGCTGATCGAGCTGCTCAGACCCGACGCCGAGGCTCTGAACTGCGTGGCGGAAATCGAGCACACCCGAACGATCTACCAGCGAGGCACGTCCGCGGATCGCCAACTCGCCGTGTACCGCGGTGCGCTCGAGGAGGGCGCCACCGAGGACGAGGCTCTCAAGGCCGTCGTCGACGCGCTGATCGTCGACACCATCGCTCCGCCCGAGATCTAGCGACAGCCAGGCCTCTAGCCGGTGTCGATGATGGCGGTGCGCAGGTCGGTCATGTCGAGGATCGTGTACTTGCCGCCGATGCGGCCCCAACCGGTGCCGGTGCGAGACGCCCCGCCGAACGGCGGATGCTGCTCCCAGAAGGCGGTGCCCTCGTTGACTAGCACGGTGCCGGTTCGAAGCTCGTCGACGGCCCGATAGGCCCTGCGCAGCGACGCAGTGAACACCGACGCCTGCAGGCCCAGGTCGGAGTCGTTGGCCAGCGCGAAGGCCTCGTCATCCGAGCCGAAACGGGTGACGGGTATGACCGGCCCGAAGCTCTCGTGGCGGAACACGTCCATGGCCGGGGTCACGTCGTCGATGACGGTCATCTCGTAGTAGAGCCCGGTCGGACGGTCCGGCTCGCGGCGCCCGCCGAGCAGCACCCGGGCACCCTGGGCCGTCGCGCCGGCCACGTGGGCGTCCATGCGGGCCGCCACGACCTCGTTGTTGAGCGGACCCATCAGGCTGGCGTCGTCGAGCGGGTCGCCGAGGGCGACGGAGGCGGCCCGGTCCACCAGCAGGTCGATCAACTCGTTGTGCACCGAATCGTGCACCAGCAGGCGCTCGGTGGCCACGCAGCACTGGCCCGACACGAAGTGGGCGCCGAACACCGCTGCGTCGGCGGCGGCTTCCAGGTCGGCGTCGTCGAACACGATCTGGGGGCCGTTTCCGGACGCCTCGATGATGGTGCGCTTCATGCCCGCCGCGGCCACGATGGCCGCCGCGGTGGCCTGCGAGCCGACGAACCCGACGCCGTGGACGCCGGAGTGCGAGACCAGAGCCTGGCCGACCTCGCCCCGGCCCATCACCACCGAGACCGCTCCGGTCGGGAATCCGGCGCCGGCCACGGCCTCGGCCAGAGCCAGAGCCGACAGCGGGGCGTTCTCCGAGGGCTTGATCACGGCCGGATTGCCGGCCGCCAGCGCAGCGGCCAGGAGCTCGGCGGGGATGTTCATGGGGAAGTTCCACGGCGTGACCAGCGCGTACACGCCGTTGGGCTTGCGATGGGTGAACACCCGCTTGCGGGGATCGACGCTGGGCAGCACATGGGTCTCGAGCCGTTTGATCTCCTCGGCCGCCAGCCGGAAGATGTCGGCCGACTCGGCCAGCTCATCGACGGCCTCCGCGGCCAGTGCCTTGCCCGACTCCCGGGCCAGTTGCTCAGCGAGAGGCGAGGCATCCGCTTCGAGGCGGTCGGCGGTGGCCCACAGCAGATCGGCCCGCTCGAAGAAGCTCAGCCGCTCCAACTCCGGCGCAGCCGAGTTGGCGGCGGCCACCGCGTCGTCCACGTCGGCGGGCGAGGCCGTGTCGATCTCGGCCAGCACCTCACCGGTAGCCGGCTCGATCACGGCCAGCTGCTCTACGCCCCGCCCCGGACGGCGCTGTCCCCCGATGAGTTGATGCATCACCGCACCCTAGACAGCCTCGGCATTGTCGGCATCGCGTCCCGCCTACGCTCCCAGCCGTGAGCCCGCTGATCTGGACCGAGTTCAGACCCGACCTCGGCAAGTTCGACGAGTTCCAGCATTTCGAATCGGCCGGGGGCGGCCGGGTGCTGCAGAGCCTCTACCGGGGCCCTGAGGTGCCGATCCGCCTAATCATGACCGCGAACGGCGTCGAGTGGTCCGAGCTGCCACTCCCGGACGGCTTTCACGTGGCCGACCTCGGCTCCGATGCCGGCGCGAGTATCGATCTGGCCGGTGACCGCTGGGTGGCCTTCGGCTGGGATGTGACTCGTGATCCCCATGAGAACGTCGGGCGCGAGGTCTGGTTCTCCGACGATCAGGGCTCAAGCTGGACCGAGGTGAACGTCGAGACACCGCAGAGGTCCGAGCCGCTACCACCGTATGCCATTGAGGAATCGGCCGTTCTTGAAGCGCTGGCCTGGGGCAGCTGTCTCGTCGTCGTCGTGCGGACTTCCACGAGACTGGATCTGGAAGCTCTGCTCGCCGATCGCGGCTTGATGCCCACTGGGAAGTTGCTGAACTTCTGGGAGCCGTCACGCCACGGCTTCACGTTGACGTTTATCGAGGAGTTCCCGTCGGAGGGCGAGTCCGTTCGGCCCAGTCGCGGTCGCTGGCGCCAGCACAAGCAGGATGTGTCGCACGAGGACCTGGGGCTCTCGATCAGGCAGCAGGAGTTGCTGCAGAAGCGACGTGACACGGTCGTCAGGATCTATGCGGGAGACGGTCCCTCCCTGCCGATGACCGCCGAGTACGAACGATGGGTCTACAAGATCACCGGCACAGCCTCAGCCGAGGGCATCGTGCTGGCCACCCAGGGAGAATGGCAGGCCCTGCTCACGTCGGCCGACGGACTCGCATGGGACGAGGACCCGTTGGACTCAGTGGAACTGTGGGGCGACGGTGGCGGCGACGGAGCGCTGTGGGCCGCGGCCCGCACTCGCAAGGGAATGCGATTCGATCGCATCCGCTACCAGGACGGCCAAGTACCAGTCGCACTCAAGGAGGGCGTCAAGAACCTCAGCAGCTTCGCGGCCGGACAAGCGGGGGTGGTAGCAGCTGGCCTGACGGGCCGGAGCGCCAGGAGGGAGCCAGGGCTCATGCAGACAAGGGTGCGAACGGCAGGACGCACCTACACCCACAGCGGCCACGGCGACTACCGGGCGGACGAGCTCTGGCTGGGCTGGTCCAGAGACGGTGACGCCTGGACCTGGCAGCCCGCGTCTGAGGCCTTCGGCGTCGATCCCCGCAGGAGGATCTCGGTAAGGCTGGCCGTCGGCAAGGACTTCCTTCTCGCCGAAGTGTCCGACTTCGGCATGATGTGGAAGATCACTCGGGACACCTACATCCCCTTCGACCCCAGCCCGACCGCCGATGGGCACGCGGTCGCAGCACGGCGGCGGTGGTTCATGGCCCGGGTGGGCTGAACAACTGCCGGTGTCTGATGGTGTATACTCCATTTATGCGGCGTATACAGCTATACCTGGATGAAGACATCGACGACGCTCTGTCGGCTGCGGCTGCTCGGCTGGGGGTCTCGCGATCAGCGCTGGTGAGAAACGCCGTCAGGTCGGCTCTCGACGATGGGCCTGAGGCACTCACGGATCCTTTTGACGCTCTCGTGGGCAGCGTGGATGTTGAGCCGGACGACGATCTCGACGCGGTGATCTACGGGACCGAACTGTGAGGTTCGTCGACACGTCCTTCTGGATCGGTCTGCTCGTTCCCGCAGATCGCCGTCACCCCGATGCCGTGCGATTGTGGCGCGACGGGCGCGGACCCCTCCGGACCTCCAATCTGGTGGCAGGAGAGACTTGGACATGGTTGAAGCGTCGCGCCGGCCATACCCACTCCCTCAGCTTCATCACCATGCTTCGCCAGTCGCCGCGTGTGTCGGTAGCAGTCGTCGACTCGGCCATAGACGAGCGGGCATGGGAGTGGCTTGCTCGCCATGACGAGCGGCACTACTCCTACGTCGACGCCACCAGCTTCGAGATCATGCGGCGCGAGCGGATCACCGAAGCGCTCGCGTTCGACGGCGACTTCAGCGCGGCCGGCTTCATAGAAGTTCGGCCCTGACCCGATCGCTATGCTGGCGACATGGCCGGAGCGGTGGTGATGGTGATCGTGCTGGTGGTGGTGTTCCCGGTGGTGGTGCTGATCGGCAGCGGGATCCTGGCGGCGGCACTGGGCAGCTTCCTGAAGGTTGACTCCGACCTGGCCAACCGAGGCGACGACGGCCCCAACGAGTATCTGGAACTGGCCCGCAAGGAGGCCGAGACCGGCTACCCGCACCGGCCCGAGCCGCCGTCGCTGCGTTCTAAGCTCGAGTCGAAGATCCGGTCGGCCAGATAGGCGGGCAGCCGCGGTCGATCCACACCGCGGCGGCCACCGCGACGAACACGGCGTCGCTGCCGTTGACAGGCTCCGAACCGTCGTCCAGCACGTCGATCCTCACGGCCGGCATGTTGGCCGCGCTCACGATGCCGAAGGATCGGACGGTCAGGTCGTGGACGTGTCCGTCGGGATCCACCCCGAGTGACTCGCTGGTCACCCACGAATAGGCCATGTGGGCCGCACCCGTGCAGTAGGACCGCAACACGGTTTCGTCGAGAGTCCGGCCGGCCCGAACTTGCACCGCGATCGTCCCATCCGGCCCGACCGCAGCCGTAGCTGATCCGCCATCGGGCCCCGCGATCCAACCCGGCTCGCCCCGGGCCGCGGCCAGCAGCACCGCAGCCTCGGCCCAGCCCGCCCCCCGTACCAGCGACGAGGTGGGCGGCCCCGGCACGTCGATCTCGGTGACGACTAGGCCGGGCGCCCATTCCTGGATCACGGCCGCAATGCCCGGTGTTCGCGCCACGACGATCTCACCGGTTCCGTCAGGCCGTACTCCCGCCGCGATCGGTGGCCGCTTGGGGCCGAACTCGACGGTGTCGGGGCGGGACCACAGCACCCTCACGTGCCGACCGTGACGGCTGGCGAGCACACGGGCGGCCTCAGCCACCGGAGAGTGGAGCTTCCCGCCGAAGGCTCCGCCGTTGCCGAGCGGCGAGGCCGGCTCACCGTCGGGCTGGCACCAGGCGGCGTCGGTCTCCAGGTAGCCGGGCTCGGTCCAGCTGGTGCGCAGGGTGACGGCCCAGTCGCCCGGAGGGACCTCCAGCGGCGGCTCCCAGCTGGCGGTGGTGCGCCGGCCCGGAACCTGCCCGGCGAGTCTTCGCGCCTCGGCGGCGGTTTCCGCCACGACCCAGCCGTGCTCGTCAGCAGCGTCGCAGTCCGGGCCGGCCCGCACAGCCACGAGGGCTCCAGCCGGGACGGTGTCGTCGGCGAATCCACCCAACCCGAGGGACACATGGGGCCCGGTCGACTGCGGTGTCCGCCCCTCGATCGTCGCCCGGAGGTCGGCCGCGGCTCTCTGATCAGAATCCAGGTCGGTAGCGGCGTCGGCGACTCCGGAAACGAGCCCGGGGTAGGCCTGCCAAGCGTCGAGAATGGGCTGCCAACCGGTACACCGGCACAGATGGGCGGCCAGAGCCCGGGCCGCGACGCGGCGATCACTGTGATCGGCGCCCCTGTCGTGCAGCCCGGCGAAACGACAGATGATCCCGGGCGTGCAGAACCCGCACTGGCTGGCTCCGGTGGCCGCGAAGGCCCGAGCCCAGACGTCGCGCACATCTGCGTCGAGCCCTTCGAGGGTGGTGATGGCCCGGCCCTGCACTCGACGGGCCGGGGTAACGCATGCCACCCTGGGCTGCCCGTCCACCAGCACGGTGCAGCAGCCGCACTGGCCCTGGGGGCTGCACCCGTCCTTCACCGAGCGCACCCCGAGCTGCTCTCGCAGCACGTCCAGCAGCGTGAGGCCCTCATCGGCCACCGTCACCACCGCGCCGTCGACGGTCAGTTCGAAGGGATCAGCGGCAGCGGCAACCATTGAACCGCAGGTTAGATCGAGGCGCGCCAAGCACCGGCCGCTGGAACCCCCGGCCGGCCCGGGGAATGAGAGCGCTAGCTGAAGCTCTGGCCGCAGCCGCAGCTGCGCTGGGCGTTGGGGTTGTCGATCGAGAAGCCGGCCTGCTGCAACCCATCGGAGTAGTCGAGCGTGGCCCCGTCGAGCAGCATGGCCGACGACGGGTCCACCACCACCTGAACGTCGCCGAAGGTCTCCTTGGTATCGCCCTCGACTATGTCCGTGTCGAAGTACATCTCGTAGGAGAAACCCGAGCAGCCACCGGGGCGCACGGCCACCCGCAGGGCGAGGCCGTCCTCTCCCTCCGCCTTGATGAGCTCCGATACCTTGGTAGACGCCTTCTCGGTGAGTGTGATCATGATGGCTCCCCGTGCGCTGGTGGGTGCGGCACTCGGTCTGGTGCCAACCTAGCGAGCGGTGGCCGGCGCGGCTACCGGCGGGCCGGATCGGCCTGACAGGCACCACGGTAGCATCGGGTCGTGACCACGACCGCGCCGACGGCCGAGGCCGTGATGGATCTCATGCGCGGTGTGGTCGATCCTGAGTTGGGCAGCAACCTGGTGGAGCTGGGCATGGCCCGGGGAGCGCAGGTCTCCGACGACGGGCAGGTGCGGATCGAGATCGCGTTGACGACTGCCGGCTGCCCGCTGCGGGCCCAGATCCAGCGCGACGTCAAGGCCCGGCTGGAGTCCCTTCCCGGCGTGACCAAGGTGCGCATCGTGTGGGCCGAGCTCACCGCCGACGAGAAGGCCGCGGCCATGGCAAAGGCCCGCTTCAACGTGTCGCAGCGCGCGCCGGACACCGCCATCCCGCCCACCACCAAGGTGCTGATGGTGGCCAGCGGCAAGGGCGGCGTGGGCAAGTCCACGGTCACCACCAATCTGGCCGCGGCACTGGCCGCGCAAGGGTTCAACGTCGGCGTGATGGACGCCGACATCTGGGGCTACTCGGTGCCCCGGATGCTGGGCGTGGACGGCGAGCTGCGCTCCCTCGACGGCAAGATCGTCCCGCTCACCCGGACCGTCGGCGAGGGTCGCCTCGACGTGGTGTCGATGGGCTTCCTGGTGGATCGGGAGGACTCGGCGCTGATGTGGCGAGGGCTGATGCTCAACCGGGCCGTGCAGCACTTCTGTGAGGACGTGCGCTGGAGCGACGACCTCGACTACCTGCTGATCGATATGCCCCCCGGCACCGGCGACGTGCAGATGGGCCTGGCCAAGATGCTGCCGCGAGCGGAGATGATCATCGTGACCACCCCGGCGACGGCCGCCCAGAAGGTGGCGGCCAGGGTGGTGGACATGGGCCGCAAGAACTACCTGCGCATCGTGGGCGTGATCGAGAACATGAGCTACCTGGCCACCCCCGACGGCGGTCATCACGCCGTGTTCGGCTCGGGAGGGGGCGAGGCCCTCGCCGCGGAGGTCGGTGCGCCGCTGCTGGGCCGCATCCCCCTCGAGGCTGCCGTGGCCGACGGCTTCGACACGGGCGAGCCTGCCGTGCTGGGCGACGGCCCGGCAGCCGAGGCCTTCAAGGCGGCGGCCCAAGCGCTGTCAGAGGAGCACGTGCCGCCAGTGGAGATGGCCGGCTGCAGCGCCCGCATGCTGGAGGCCGCCGTGGCCGCGCTCGACGCGGTGGACACGGCCGAAGCCTGACGGGCTGCCCCTAGGAACTTCTGTCGATTGTCCACCTCACGGGTGGCTAATTCGCCGAAGTTCGGGGGTCCTCCAACTCGACCGTCAATCCGGGGCCGAGTTCTTGGTCGACACGGTGCTGGAACATCGGGACCAGCATCGACGACGGCATCACGCATTCGGCGCAGGCCTCGTCGGGAATGTGGAGCCGGAAGGTGATGCGGTTCCCGGACTGCTCGGCGGTCAGGTCGGCGCGGTCAGCCCGGAGGGCCACAGCCAACGACTCCACCACCGCGTCGAGGCTCCCCGGTTCGGCACCAGCGGCGGCGGCGGGGCCGGCCTCGCCGTGCAGCAGCAGGCTCTCGACCGCGGGTGTGACCGCGTCGGCCAGAGCCGTCACCTGCTCCTCCGAGAGGCTGCCGATCGGATGCGGGACGGTGGCGAACGGGTAGTCGGCGAAGCCCTGCAGCTCGGCCATGACCTTGCCGGTGGTCGTGAAGGGCTCGGTCACGATGGCGGCCGCGGGCAGGCCGAGCCCCTCGAACCGGACGGCGTCGAGCACACTGCCCGACGAGCAACTGCCTCAATCGCCGATGGCGGCGATGATGGCGGTGGCGTCGGCGGCCAGCATCTCGACGTCCTCCGGTGCGGCCGGGAAGCTCGAGTCGGGCTTGGTCACCAGGATCGTGTCCTGGATCGGATGCCTGGCCTTGAGGTTCTCCGCCACCCGCTGGAGGATCTCGCGGCCGCGGGCCTTGCCGTTGTTGACCAGACCGAGCACAGCCCCGTCGAGGTTGGCAGGACGGGCTGCCAGCTCCCGGCCTGCGCCGGCCGGAGCCAGAGTCGGATCGATGAGAGTGACCGTCATGGGATGATTATCTCCTGGGTTACAAGCGGGACGCTGCGGTCCCGGCTCCACGTCGGGAAGAACGCCGAGTGCCCGCCGGCGTCGCCGCCGCCGACCATCAGCGCGATGTCGTCCGGGCCGGTCCCACGCCGCACCAGGATGTCCTCGTCGCCGGGATGCACGGTCGGGTCCGACCGCATCCACCACACCGGGTCGAACCCTTCCACGAAGCCGCCCGGCTCCACCTTGCCACCCCGCTTGACGTCGGCGAAGGAGCGGGCCGAGTGCTCGAACAGGTACCCCTGAACCTGGGACCGGCTCCACCCGGAGGCCGAGATCTTGCGGGCGTGCTCGGGCGCGAACACGATCAGCGAGCGGCCCGAGCTGAGCGAACCGAAGGCCGCCATCGCATCGGCGAACGTCCCGAGCAGCTCGGACACCTCCGAGGAGGCGTGGTTGACGATGTTGTGGCCCGACTCGGCGGCCATGATCGTGACCGTGCTCTGCGACGGCTCATATCCCCGGGAGACGTGGAAAGGCTCCCAGGGACACGTCGCCTCGTCCTCGGCGAAGCAGACGGCGTACTTGCCGGGCCAGCCCTGGGTGCTCTTGTCCAGCGCTCCGGGTATGGCCGCGAGGCAGTTGCGCAGCACCAGCCGGACGGTGCGGCCGATGGTGGCGTTGGGTCTGAACCCAGGCCCGAAGAGGTTCTCCTTGTAGTGGATCCCGATCCCTTCGCGGATCGGCCCGTTGACCGCGACAAGCACGGCCGCCCCGCCGGTGCTGGCCGCCACAGCGTGCAACGCGAACTCCGGGGCGCTCATGGCCTGCAGCGCGGCGCCCACCACCGGGAAGTACTCGGGCAAGCAGCCGGCCATGACGGCGTTGACGGCAGCCTTGCGGGCAGTGACGGCCATCCCTCGCCACGGGTCGTCGAGCAGCACCTCGTCGGCAGCCCAGACCCCGCCGGCCAGCATGGCGGCCACCAGCGGCTCGGTGGGCGGGACCACGGGCAGGCCGTCGGTCCAGCCGGCGGTGTAGCAGGCCTCGATGGCCTCCCACGGATCGTCGACCTGCTGGTCGCCATGAACAGGGATCATCCAACCCCTCCGTCGTAGACCGCGCCGCTCACGATGACCGCAAACTATAGGTGGGGGCTGCGATTCAGCGGGCTAGTTGCAGAGGCCTTCTTCGCTTACGCCCCGGTGGCTGTCGCAGATCGTCGTGCTCTCGACGGACTTGAGGGTGAACGAACCGGAATCGGAATCCTGCTGGGCGAAGACCTGCAGCCGGAAGCCGCGGACAGCGTCGTCGGGCAGACCCAACACGTCGACGGTGATCTCGGCGAGATCGCCGCTGACGGGGGCGCCCGACACGACGACGCGAGACGGCGGATCGTCGGAGGCCACCGCCCCGGCGACGATCCGGGCCAGCTCGGCCAGCGTCGATGCGGCGGGCGTCTCGCCCAGGACGGCGACAGTCTCGGCAGTGGCGTCAGAGGTAGCTCCCAACGGCGACAGGAAGGCGCTGCTGGCCCATCCGACCGCTTCGGCCATGCGGATCTCGTGCCAGATGGTGGTGGGGAGCTTGCGGGTGTTGCCGGTGGCGATCACGCCGCGATTGAGATCGAGGGTGGCAATGAGTGCGTCGGAGTCGGCCTCGCGTACGTAGACGACCGGCTCGCTGCCCACGTTCATCACGTTGTCCAGCCGGGCGACGATCTCTCCGGCGGGCACGTCACGCACGTTCAGCACGCTGTCGTGGGAGACACCCACCACCGCGAGCGCCGCGCCAGCCGGCGGGCCGAACTCGTAAGGCTCGCCGGGAAGGGACACAGCCGGCTCGGGCGCGCCGTCGGCTCCGTCCGTCGACGCTTCCCCGGACTCGTCGCCGCCGGTTTCGGAGGCGTCGGCGTCCTCGGTGTCCGTGGCCGCGTCCGTGTCGTCGGCACCTGTCTCGGCGGCAGGCTCCGCCGTCTCGTCGGCCTCCTCGGTGGCGCCGGCTGCGTCGGTCTCTGTGGCGCCCGTCGTCTCAGCCTCGGTCTCCTCGTCCGATGTGTCCGCCGGCTGCGTACCACCATCGGCCGCAGCGGCAGCCTGGGCCGCGGCGAGGGCCTCCACCGCCGCGGCGGCCTGAGCCGCGGCCGCCTCGGCCGCAGCCGCAGCCTGCTGGGCCATCACGACCGCCTCCTGGGCCACGACAGCCGCCTCGTCGGCCTTGGCCGCCGACGCGGCGGACATGATGGCCGCGTCCTCGGCACTGGCCTGAGCCGCGGCAGCAGCGGTTCGCGCCTCCGCAAGGTCGGCGGTGTCGACGTCGTCGGCCGCGTCGTCGCTGCCGGAGTCGGCCACGAACGCGGCCACAAGCGCCACCACGGCGACCAGCAGCGCCACCAAGGCCAGCAACAGGGCGCGCCTGGCTACCGCCAAACTGAGCGACATCCCCATCACGGGCCTCGAGCCGTGGTCAGCTTCCATCTCGCACCGGACCCAGTATGTCAGCGCATCGATCCACGGCCGGACACCCCCCTCCCCCCGGGGATGCTCGACCTCTACGGAACTAGGTCCAACGCTCGCCCGAGGGTGTCAAGGCGTTCATCGGTGGTGTCGCCGGCCGGGTACAGGCGCACGGTGTCGACCCCGGCGGCAGCCCACCCGGCCAAACGGTCCCGCACCATCTCGACGGTGCCGATGAGGGTGGTGGCCAGCACCATCTCGTCGGGGATCGCCGCGGCCGCGCCCGGCCTGTCGCCGGCCAGCCACAGACGCTGCGACTCGGCCGCAACATCGGCGAAGCCCTGGCGGGCGTAGGCAGAGTTGTAGAAGTTGGAGCGGCCCGAGCCCATGCCGCCGAGACTGAAGGCCAGCCCGGCCCGGCGGGTGTCGATCATTGCGGCCAGCTCGGCCTCGTCACGGGCGAAGGCGACCTCGGCCCCCTGGCAGATGTCGATGTCGTCGAGGGTCCGGCCGGCCCGGGCCGCGCCCGCTCGCAGATGGCGAAAATAGGCGTCCTCGGCGCCCTCTGGCACGAAGCTGGTGCCGAGCCAGCCGTCGGCCCGCTCGCCGGTCAACTCCAGCATCCTCGGCAGCATCGAGGCCAGGTAGACGGCCGGGGCCGTGGAGGACCGGATCGACAGGCGCAGCGACTTGCCCTCCCCGCCGGCCAGGGGAAGCCGTAGATGACGGCCCGAATAGGCGATGCGCTCACCGGCGAAGGCCTGGGCGATCACGTCGAGCGTCTCGGCCATGCGGCCCACCGGATCGGCGAAGCCCACTCCGTGCAGACCTTCCATCACCTGCGGTCCCGACACTCCCAGCCCCAGCACGAACCGCCCCTGCGACAGCTCGTTGAGGGTCAGCGCGGTCTGGGCCGTCATCACCGCCGAGCGGACCCCGACCTGGAACACGGACGCGCCCAGCGTGACCCGTTCGGTCCGGGCCGCGAGGTAGCCCAGCGGGGAGGCCGCGTCGGACCCCCACGCCTCGGCGACCCACACCGCATCCACGCCCAGGGCCTCGGCCCCGGTCACGAAGTCGACCGACTCGGGCCACGGCGCCGAATCCGCAGTGAGCTGGACCGAGGTCCTCACGGGCCGCTCACGCTTAAGGGCCGGCGGCCTGCTCGATGTGGGCCTTGATCCCCTCCACCACCCGCTGCATGTTGGCTCGGTGCTCGGCCATGCGACGGTCGATGATGCGAGGCTCCAGGTCGGGGCGGGCTGAGATGATCTCGTCGAGCCCGGAGGGGCCGGGACCGAGGATGCCCCGGAAGCGCAGCCGGGTTCCGCCCACTACGGGCTCGAGTTCGAAGCGCCAGCGGGCGCCGGGATTGCCGATGTCGCTGGTGCACCAGCCGAACGCGACCTGCTCGGTGAACACGTCCACGAAGCACTGGGCCTCCCAGTCCCCCCGGGCCGGGTGATGATTGCGGCCCACGAAGCAGGCGCCCAGCGCCGGGCCGTCACCGCCGCCGGTCCACTCGGCCCCCTGGAACTCCT
Source organism: Acidimicrobiaceae bacterium (assembly GCA_009842325.1). Classification (GTDB taxonomy): domain Bacteria; phylum Actinomycetota; class Acidimicrobiia; order Acidimicrobiales; family Aldehydirespiratoraceae; genus Aldehydirespirator. The sequence goes on from VYFQ01000016.1 coordinate 79,483, forward strand.
CGGAGAAGCGCGCCGGCAGGTTGATGTCGGTCACCTCGGCCCAGACGGCGGCCGGCTCGGCCCGGATGTCCACTTCCACGACGGTGCCGGGACCGTCGGCGATGCGCACCGGATCGCTGGGGCCCCGCTCGTAAGTGCGGGCGTAGCCGTCGAAGTAGGCGATCTCGCGGGCCGGATGCCGCCGGGCCGGCTTGAAGTCGGTGCCGACGGTCCAGGCCACCGGGAACATGGCGATCTCGGTCACATCGTCGGGGATGCCGAGCAATTCCTTGATTTCGGGCGCCTTGGCCAGACCGGCAGTGGTCCAAGCCGTGCCCAGGCCTCTGGCCCGCAGGGCCAAGCAGAAGCTCCAGCCGCTCTGGATCACCGAATCGAACAGGCCGGGACGCCCGCTGCCGTCGTGGCGGCCGAGGATCACCGGGATGACGATGACCGGCACCTCGCCGAGGTGCTCGGCCAGATGCCCCGCGGAGAGCATGGCCCGCTCCCGCGGGTCCCCGGTGCCGGCCAGACGGTCGCGGGCCTCGATCATGCGGTTGCCGATCACGTCGCGATAGAGGTCGGCCAACCTCTGCTTGAGTTCCGGATCACGCACGATTAGCCAGCGCCGGCTGCCCTGGTTGCCACCGGTGGGAGCCTGCTCGGCGACGTCGATGCAGTCCAGGATGATCTCGTCGTCCACGTCTCGCTCAAGGTCGAGGCGCCGTCGCACGGCACGGGTGGTGGTGAGCACCTCGTCCACGGTTGCGGTTGTGCCGGGGTCAATCTCCATCTGAGTCCTCACTGCTCTGCCGACTGTCGCGGATCTCACGCACCTCGTTCACGTCCCGGACATCCGGACCGCCCGCACCGAACCCGCCGGGACCGCCGGAGCTGTAGCCGAAGCCGAAACCGCCTCGCCCGCCGGGTCCCGCCGACCATCCCCCGACGGTGATCTTCTTCGAGAAGTGGCGCATCAGCAGCGACCTGACCAGCACACGGGTGGGAAAGAACAGAAGCAGCAGCCCGACCGCGTCGGTGATAAAGCCGGGAGTGAGCATCAACGCGCCCGCAACCAGGATCAGCAGCCCGTCCACCAACTCCGCGGCGGGCAGCTCGCCGCGGCTCAGGCGGGCCCGGATCTGGTTGAGCACACCCAGCCCGGAGCGGCGCACCATCCACGCCCCCACCACCGAGACCACGACCAGCAGCACGATGGTCTGGCCGGTCCCCATCCCGCCGGCCACCTGGATGATCACATACAGCTCCAGCAGCGGCACGCAGAGCAGCGCGAGGAGCAGCAGGACGAACACGCCCCCAGCGTAAGGGCATCACCCCGTATTGACCGCTGGCCAGGATGCCTAGCCTTGTGGCCGACGTGCCGACCCAGGATCGACCGCCCTCCGTCGACCGGCTAGCCCGCTCGCTGGCCGGCGTCGACCTGCCCCATCCGCTTCTGGTGGACGCGGCCCGGGCCGCGATCGCGGCCGGTGATCCCGATTCGGCCGAGGATCGGGCCCGCGCCATGCGCCGGCGGCTGCTGGCGCCGGTCATCAACGGGACCGGCGTGCTGCTGCACACCAACCTGGGTCGGGCGCCGCTGGCCTGGAGCCAGGGCGCCGACTATTCGAATCTGGAGCTGGATCTCGAGACCGGGGAACGCGGCGACCGCCAGGCCGGCGCGCCCGCGCTGCTGGCCCGGGCCTGCGGGGCCGAGGCGGCCATGGCGGTGAACAACTGCGCCTCGGCGGTGATGCTGGTGCTGGCCGCGCTGGCCTCCGGCCGTGACGCGGTGGTCTCCCGGGGCGAGCTGGTGGAGATCGGCGGCGGCTTCAGGGTGCCCGACGTGATGGCCTGGTCGGGGGCCCGGCTGGTGGAGGTGGGAACGACCAACCGCACCCGCCGGGCCGACTTCGCCGCCGCGGTGGCCGACGGTGCCAACGACGTGGCCGTCGTGGTGCAGGTGCACCAGTCGAATTTCCGGGTGGTGGGCTACACCGAGGCGCCCCGTACCGCGGAGCTGGCCGACCTGGGCCCGCCGCTGGTGGCCGACATCGGATCGGGCCTGCTCGACAGCCGCTGCGGATGGCTGGCCGGCGGCCCCCCGCCGTGGCTGGACTCCGAGCCGGCCGCCCGCCAGAGCATCGAGGCCGGCGCGGCGCTGGTGACGTTCTCCGGCGACAAGCTCCTGGGCGGGCCCCAGGCCGGCATCATCGCCGGGCGGGCCGATCTGGTGGACGCCTGTCGCCGCCACCCGCTGGCCCGTGCCCTGCGGCCGGGCTCGCTAGTGCTGGCCGCGCTGCAGCACACCGCGCTGGCCTACCTGCGGGGCGACGGCGACGCCATCGAGTTCTGGCGCATGGCCGCGCTCACTCCCGCCCAGCTTCGAGAGCGCCTCGGCGCCTACGAGGGCCTGCGGGAGGTGAGCACCGCGGCCACGCCCGGAGGTGGCACCCTGCCCGGCGTCGAGATCGAGTCGGTGGGGGTCGCCGCGACCGGCGACCATGTGAACCGGCTGAGGTCGCGGCCCCGGCCGATCATCGCCCGGGTCGTCGACGGCGCCACCGTCGTCGACCTCCGCACCGTCCACCCCGACGACGACGCCGAGGTGGCCGCGGCGCTGCGCGAGGCTGCCAGCGTCACCGAGCCACCTGCCTGAACCGAATTGGCAGCAGAATGCCCCCTATACGGCGCATAACGCTGCCAATTCCGATTCCCGCCGGCGAGCCGGCTACCCACCCATGCACGTAGTCGCCACCGCGGGCCACGTCGACCACGGCAAGAGCACGCTGGTGCGGGCCCTCACCGGCACCGACCCCGACCGGCTGGCCGAGGAGAAGGAGCGGGGCCTCACCATCGACCTGGGCTTCGCATCGATGCCGCTGCCGTCGGGACGGCAGATCGCCTTCATCGACGTGCCCGGCCATGTCCGCTTCCTCAAGAACATGCTGGCCGGGGTGAGCGGGGTGGACGCCTGCGTGTTCGTGGTCGACGTCACCGAGGGGTGGAAGCCGCAGTCCGAGGAGCACCTGCGGATCCTGCAACTGCTCGGCCTCGGCCACGGGATGGTTGCCCTCACGAAGATGGACGAGGCCGACGACGACCTGGTGGAACTGGCCCGCCTCGACGTGGCCGAGCACGTGGCAGGCACGTTCCTAGCCGACGCGCCGATCGTCGCCACCGACGCGGTGACCGGCACCGGCCTCGACGCCCTCATCGACGCGCTGGACGGCCTGCTGTCCCTGACCCCCACCGCAGCCGATCGCAGCCGGCCCCGGCTCTGGGTGGACCGGGCCTTCGCCATCAAGGGCTCGGGCACGGTGGTCACCGGCACGCTGACCGGCGGAGCGCTCACCGCCGACGACACCTTGACTCTGCTTCCCGCCGGGCGCGGCGTGCGGGTGCGGGCCCTCCAGAGCCTGTACCAGCAGTGCGACCGGGTCGGTCCCGGCAACCGGGTGGCGGTCAACCTCGTGGGGGCGGGCCACCGCGACGTGGCTCGGGGAGATGCCGTGGTACGGGCCGAGCAGTGGCACGCCACCGACACCATCGATGCCGAGCTGTCGGTGCTGGCCTCGCTCGACCATCCGGTCACCCGGCGGGGCGCCCATGTGGCCTACATCGGCTCGGGCGAGCATCCGGTGCGGCTGCGGGTGCTGGGGCCGACGGCCATCGAGCCGGGGAGGACCGGGCTCGTCCGCCTGCACCTACCGCTGCGTCTGCCGCTCTGCATGGGCGACCGGTTCATCCTGCGCGAGTCGGGGCGGTCCGAGACGGTCGGGGGTGGCGAGGTTCTCGATGTCGAGCCGGTGCTGCCAGCGTCCAGGGCCCGTCCCGACCGCTCAGTGGACCGGATCATCGCGGAGCGGGGCCGCATCGACGCGGCCCGCCTGGAGCGGATGACCGGGATCGCCCGCCCAGCCGACCTGGGACGGTGGGCGGTGGCGCCCGAGCACCTGGAGCAGACCAGCCGGCGGCTGACCGAGGCCGTGGCGGCGGCCGGGCCGCTCGGTCTCGATCTGGCCACCCTCGATGACTTCGAGCGGGCTGTGATCGACACGCTGGAAGGCGTCGACTTGGTCGAGGGGCGGGCCCGGCCCGCCGGCGGCGGGGATCCGCTGGCCGACCACCCGTTCGTGAAGGCGGCCGAGGCCGCTCCGTTCGCACCGCCCGCTCCCGACGACGTCGGCGGCGACGAGCTGCGCCTGCTGGTGAGGCAGGGCCGGCTTGTCGAGAGCGGCGGCATCCACTTCGGGGCGGAAGCGGTCGCCGAGGCCGGTCGGGTGGTGGCCCGGCTGCTGGCCGACAAGCCCGAAGGGGTGACGGTGGCCGAGGTCCGCGACGCCTGGGGCACGACCCGCAAGTACGCCCTGGCCCTGCTGGCCCGGCTGGACGGCACCGGCGTCACCCGCAGGCGGGGAGACCTGCGCATCGCCGGGTCGCGGCTGCCTCAGGTATAGATCAGAAGCTTCAGACCGGGAGCTACGGATCAGGCGCGGGCCATGCGTAGCAGGAGGTCGCGCCGCTCAATCTCGTTGAGACCGCCCCAGATGCCGTGCTGCTCACCGATGTCGAGCGCGTACTGCAGGCAGTCGGGCTGTACCGAGCAGGAGGCGCAGATGTCCTTGGCCCGAAGCTCGCGGCGCCGCTTCTCGTCGCGCTTCTCAACGTATGGAGGCGGGAAGAACACCGAGGCGTGGGGTCCCCGGCAAGCCGCCCGCAGCTGCCATTCGACTTCATCGCGCGAAGCAAATCTCATACAAGCGCGCCTCCTCCGAGTGACGAAATAGCACATGCACCTACGGAGATACAAGCCGCCGGAGAGCTTTTTCGGACTCCGGCAGCTGCGGCCATCGGGGGTCAGGGGGCGTTCTCGGCCTCAGATTCGTCGGGCGAGCCGTCCTCCGGGTCGGCCGGTTCCACCGTGAGGATCAATCCTTCCAGCGCCATGACGCGGACCGGGTCGCCCCCGGAGATGGGGGTGGCCCGCTGGGTTCGGGCCCTCCATGGGGCACCGTCGATCACCACCACGCCCTCGGGGTCGACATCGTCGCGGGCCACGCCGAGGGACCCGATCATCCAGTCGCGTCCGATTCTCGGCGTGCCGTAGCGGGTTCGGACCATGGCGGGCATGCCGGCCACCATCCCGGCGAACACCCCGACGATCCCCGCCACCAGCGTGATCCACGACAGCATCACGCCTGCGAACAAGGTCAGCGACCCGGCCACCAGACAGACGGTGGCGATTACCGTCCACACCCTGGGCACACCGATCTGTATGTCCACGGCATAGCCGAACATGGCCACCAGCAGCAGGGCAATGGCCCAACCCCGGGCCGGCAGCGCCGCCAGGCCGTAGCAGCCGAGCAGGAAGGTGATGGCGCCGATCCCGCCGGCGATGCCCACGCCGGCGGTGTAGAGCTCGAACACGAGCAGCCCGCCGCCCACGAGGAACAGCAGGTAGGCGACCGCGGGACTGGCTGCCACGTGCATGAACTGGTCGAGCAGCGCGAGCTTGGCGAAGCGGACCCGGCTCACCGGGACCCTCACCGGCTCGTCGCCGGATTCGTCGATCTCATACTCGAAGCCGGGCAGGTCGAGCACGAAGAAGGGCAGCGTCGGCGCCTCCCGGGCCAGGCCGAGCTCAATGGCCTCCGCGAAGGAGACGGTGGAGGAGCGCATGCTCGGGTAGGCCTCGGCGAAGGTCTCCGTCAGGTGCTCGGCCGGCAGTACCGGTGGACCGAGGTCACCCAGCTCCGATCCGGGAGCCAGAGCCAGATCGGTGACCACCCCGGCGAGTTGTCCCACCCCGCCGCGGGCCTCGGAGCCGGACGGGCCGACCCACATCGTGACCGGCACTCCCGCACCGGCGATGCGGTCGGCCAACTCACGAAGCCGCTGGTCGTCGATGGTGGCCCGGGAGCTGTTCACCTGCAGCACCAGGCCGAGCGAGCCGTCTGCCACGGCCTTGTCGATGGACCGTTCGATGAAGTCGGCTATGATCGGGTCGAGATAGCCCGAGACCTCGACGACGTCCACCACTCCCGGTCCTGCCTGCGCGGCAACGCCGGTCGTGTTCGAGGCGGCAGCCGCAGGTAGGCCCATCACCAGTGCCGCCCCCAGAAGCACAGCCGCGAGCGAGAGCACGCGGACCCGCCGGATGATCCTCATCGGACGATGCAGTAGGGAGCGGTACCGCCGCCTGCCTGCTCGGCCTCTAGGCGTCGGGATCGCGGTCGAGGGCGCTGACGGCGGCCTCGAGGGTCTCTTCCACCGGCACGATGCGGTCGAAGCCGGTGGTGTGCAGCAGGCGGAGCAGCGTGGTGCCGTTGCAGTACACCACCACCCGGCCCTCGTTCTCGCGGATGCGGCGGATCCCGCCGATGAGCGCGCCGAGACCGGCCGAGTCAATGAAGGGCACGCCGCAGAGATCGACCACGAGGCGACCCGAGGCGGCGTGCTCGGCCAGCGCCTCGCGGAACTGGGCGACGGTGTAGGCATCGAGCTCGCCGGTTGGGCGAAGCAGGTGGTAGGGCTCTGCGCTCCCGTCGGCATCACGGCGGAACGACTCGATGTCCAGCATGGCCACCGAGGTTAGCCCGCCCCGCCGGGCGGTACGATCTGTGCCGTGGCCGACGTGTTGCTGGTTACCGACGCCGACTGGATCGCGGAACAGTGCGAGGCCGCGCTGAGCGGCGACCACCGCCTTCACCGGGTGAGGCAGGGCGCGGACACCCTCGAGGCGATCGAGCTGGTCGAACCTCATCTGGTGCTGCTCGACCTGCAGGTCGGCAACATGGGCGGCATGGCGGCATGTCTGGCCGTCCGTCAGGAGGAGGACATGGGCCGGCTGGAGCCCCGGCCGGTGATAATGCTGCTCGACCGCGACGCCGACGAGTTCCTGGCCCGACGCAGTGAAGCCGACGCCTGGCTGGTGAAGCCGATCAACCCGATGGCACTGGCCCGCCTGGTGGCCTCCACCCTGGCCGACGCGACCGCTCCGGCCTGAGTGGCCCGCAGCGGTCCCCCGCTCTTGTTCGCTTCGCTCAGGGGCCGCTCGGGCCCTGGCCCCGACTAGCATCTTCGGCGCTGCACACGGGCAGTGGCGCAGCTTGGTAGCGCGCCTCGTTCGGGACGAGGAGGTCGTGGGTTCAAATCCCGCCTGCCCGACAGTTCCACAGGAAAGACCCTCGTAGACCCCGGGTGCTCGGGGTGCTACGAGGCGGCGGCCATGAAGTTGCGGTAGAGCTGCTCGGCGTCGGACATGAAGCCGTCCATGTGGCGGTCGGCGTCGGCCGCTAGGGCGTCGACAGAGTCCTCGCCGAGCACCGACTCCAGCGCCTGGCGGTAGGCGGGGATCTCCCCCCAGTTGCGGACGGTGTCGTCCTCGACCTCCACGTGGTACTGCATCGACCAAGCCCGTTCGCCCACCCGCATGGCCTGCACCCGGCACACCGGGGAGCTGGCCAGCACCACCGCGTCCTCGGGCGGCTGGGCCACGGCCACCGAGTGCCACTGGAGGGCGTGCTGCTGGCCGGCCATCTGGTCGAAGATCGGGTCGGAGCGGCCCTCGGGGGTCAGCTCGACCGGCAGGACCCCGATCTCGGGCGGGCGCTGCGGGCCGCACGTCCCGCCTAGGGCATCGGCCAGGAGCTGATGGCCGAGGCACACGCCCAGGAAGGGGCGCTCAAGCTCCCGCACCCAGCGGCGGATGGCCTGCTTCTCGGGCACCAGCCACGGGTGCTCCTCCACGTCCCACACATCCATCGGGCCGCCCATCACCCACATGGCGTCGAAGTCCTCCAGCGGCGGGATGGACTCGCCCTCGTCGAGCTCGACCGCGGTCCAGGAGATGCCATCGGCCCTCAGGAAGTCGCGCAGGCGGCCGGGATGCTCGCAATCGATGTGCTGAAGAACGAGCAATCGCACGCCGCGAAGCTACCCCAGTCGCGGACGGGCACGGTGGTCGGGCAGTACCCTGTGATCGCAACGCCCAACGCCTCCAGGAGACGGCCGAGTGAGGGAATTGATACTCGAAGGCCGCGTGTCGTGGAGCTCGGACCGGCCGGGGCGAGACCGGACGCTGGCGGTGGGCCCGGCGCGGATCGGTGTACCGCGGATCGGTGGGCTGCTAAGACTGGCGACCGCACTCGGCTTCGTGGCGGCCACCGCCCTGGTGGCGGCGCTCGCGGCGGCGGCCGCCGGAGCAGTGGCCGCCAGTCTCGGGGCCCGCTGGGCCGCCCGGCGCAGGGAGCAGGGACTGGACGACCCCGTCACGATCATGCAGCAGCGGGCCCGCCAGGCCAGAGAGTGGATCGACACCCGCTGGTCACCGGAAGACGACGCTCCCGGCAGCGACCTATAGCTATTGGGTCTGGGCGCGCCCACCGCCGGCGCAGGGCCTCAGACGGCAAGTTCTGGCACGGTCTCCACCCGGTAGCTCAACTCGATTGGCGGCAGGCCCGGGCCGTCCAGCTCAGCCCGGAAGCCGGTGCTGGGCCGGATGTCGCCTATCACCGGCACGGTGCCGGTGAAGGCCACGAAGCAGTCCGGCGGCCCTCCGGCCCACGGTATGGCCGCCACGAGCTCCAGCGGATGCAGGTTCATGGCGGCCGATCCGTCCTGGTACAGCACGTCACCGTCGATATGGCTGCGCAGCACGAGGCCGTCCCAGCGGTCCCCCACCGCGTTGGCAGCCCAGCCGGATGCAGCCACCGGCTTGGGGCAGACCGCCTTTGAGGCGATCATATGGACCGCTTCCAGGTCGCGGTCGGTGTGGTCGGACCCGACTGTCACGAAGGTCTCGTCGCTGTCGACCACCACCACGATCTCGGCCTCGCCCGAGCTGTTCGGCCCGGTCACGGCGATCGACGGCTCCTGCGTGATCAACCCGGGCGGGAACACCATGAACAGCGGGATGCTGGCCGGCCGGGCAACCCCCAAGGCGGCCAGCTCGTCGATGTGGTGCTCGACCGCGGCCCGGTCCCGGCCCGCGTAGCCGATCACGACCAGGGCGGCGGGCGCGAACAGCCGCTCGGCACCGTCGATCTCAAGCCGCACGGCTACCAACCCGTCCCGCCGCATTTGTGCGCAATTGAGCCGCCTCAGTCGGCATATTTGCTCACAGAACGGGCGGCTACGGGTTGTAGCCGCCGGTGCGGAACTCGACCATCAGCACTCCGGACTCGCTGCGCCACGGGCCGTGCGGCATGCCCGGCGGGCGGCAGGCGTACATGCCGGCCGTGAAGGTCTCGCCCAGGCGCAGGTCGGTGAGGTCGCCCTGCACGATGTACACCTCCTCCCAGAAGTGGTGGGTGAGCACCCCGTTGGGCGACGAGTCCGTGCCCGGCGCGAAGCGCATCAGCCGGGTGTAGGCCCCGTCGGGCCGGCCGTCGGTGGACAGGATCATCTCGTCGATGCCCTCCACCGGGCCGCCCGCGGGGCGCCACGGCCCGTCGGGAATGTGGAACTCCAGCTCAGGTTTCTCAGCCATAGGAAATCACCCCAGTTCGTAGACCTTCGGTTCGAGGCGGTGGTTGATGTTGCGGGCGCCGTCGGCGGTGATCACGTAGGTGTCACCCATGAACACGCCCTTGATGATGTCGGTGGTGCACGGGTGGATCTCCACGCACAGCGCCATGTTGGGCTCCAGCACCACGTCCTTGTCGGGACGGTGCGACGTGCCGACGAAGGGCCCCGCGTCGATGGGGTTGAACACGCCGTGCACGAGTGGGGCCACGATGGTGTAGCCCCGCTCGTTGATGATGCTGCCCGCGGCCCGCAGCTCCTTGGCGGTGCAGCCCGGCTTCAGTTCGGCCACTATCCGGTGGTAGGCCTCCAGCATCACGTCGAGCAGGTCGGCGTAGTCGGGCGGCGGCTCGGAGAACACCATCGCCTTGCCCGTCTGGGCCTCGTAGCCGTGAGGATCGCGGGCCCCGACCTCCATCAGCAGCACATCGTCGGAGGTGATGGTGCGCCCGATGGGCCGGGGCCGCTGGAAACCGCTGGTGGGGCTGCTCATCGACTCGCTGCCGGCCAGGACCATGCACGGGATCTCGCCTCGCTCGGAGGCGATGGTGGAGTAGATGATCCGGAACAGGTCGTGCTCGGTCATGCCGGGGCGGAGCTGCTCCATCACCGCCACCTGGGTGGCGTCGCCGATACGGGCCGCCTCCTCCAGGCAGGCGACCTCCTCGTCGGACAGCACCAGCCGCATCTTCCAGAACTCGTCGGAGAACTCCGCGAACTCGATCTCCGGGTAGGTCCCGGTGAGGGCGGCCCAGTGGTCCCGCGACACCGACAGGTACGGGGTGGGGTTGACGATGCCCACCCTGCCCCGGTGCAGGCCCAGCTCGTCGAGCCGGTCCACCAGGATGGTGCGGGTGTTGAGGGCGCCGCGCACGTCGGGAAAGATCGACCGGGTGACCCGATCGGGCAGGCGGGCGTTGAGGCCGAGGATGGCCAGCGTCGGCTCGCCCTCGGCAGGGAAGATGACGAAGCTGTCGAGCTCCATGGTCCCCATGTAGTTGGTGATCCACCGCACGTTGGCCCAGCCACGGTCCCACAGGTGGGCGGCGCCGGCCACCAGCAGGCAGTCGAGGTCGTGCTCGGCCATGAAGCCCCTCACCAGATTGTGGCGCCGCTCGAACTCGGCCTCGGAGAACGTCGGCCAGTCGTACCAGTCGTGGTTGATCGGGTGGGGGTAGGTGATGGCCCTCGGCCCGAACTTCGGGGCGGACAGGACGTCGGTCATGGGATCTCCTTTCGAGCGCGGGGACGGCCGGAGTCGTCGGGATCCTCGACGAGAGCGAGCGCGGCTCCCCTCCGGTGGTCGGCCGCGGCCACCGAACCGGTGGGCTGCGTGCAACAACCGACGATGGTGCAGCTTCCGAACAGGTCGGCGTCGGCGGGCGTTTCGTCGGCGACCGTGTGGCCGCGCCGGGCCAACTCTGCGTCGAGGCCGTCGGGGAAGCCGGGCTCCAGGAACAGCAGATCCTCGGAGTCGGGCAGCCGAGGCGTTCCCGACAGCCAGCGGGGCGTGTCGACGGCCGCCTGCGGCGAGGCGTCGTCGTCGATGATGGCTCGCAGAACCTGGAAGTTGGTCTGCACCTGGCCCCGCCCGCCGGGAGTGGCCCCGACCAGCCGCCGGCCCCGCTGGGCGACGTGATAGCCGACGAGAGTGTGCAGCGGGCGACGGAAACGCGGCGGCTCTGGTGACTGCCCGACCCGGGCGGGCTGCTTGGCCAGCCGGTCGTTGAGCACGATCCCGGTTCCCGGCACCACCACCCGCGAGCCGAACTCGTTGAAGAGACTGTGGATGAAGGTCACCATGAGGCCCTGGTCGTCGACCACCGAAAGGCAGGTGGTGTCCGTTCCGGTGGCCGCAGCCGGCGCGACCGACGCGGCCACGGGCGCAGGCTGCGAGCGGCGCTGCTCGCTGATGCGGGAGCACCAGCGTTCGACAGAGTCACCGTTGAGGACCGGGACCACATCGGCCGCCTCCTGCCAGCGGGACATCAGGCCCAAGTCCGCGAAGGCGGCATGCTTGCAGCGCACCATCAGGTCGATCCGGTCGGCCTCGTCGTCGATGAGCCGGCCCTCCAGGCGGTCATAGAGCAGCAAGAGCTGCAAGAGCACCCAACCCATCGACACCGGAGGCGTCACCGACACCTCGGCCGAGCCGTAGCGAACGGTGAGGGGCGCCTCGAAGTCGGACGAGTGCTCCAGGAGGTCCTCGGCCGAGATCAGGCCGCCGAGCCGGTCGAGCGTGTCCACGACGGCCCGGGCCAGGCGGCCCTCGTAGAACACCGACCGCCCGTCGGCCCCGATCTCGCGCAGCGTCCGGGCCAGAGCCGGCAGCCGGAAGCCCTCGCCGATGGCCGAGCCGTTGCCATCGCAGAATTCCGCGACGAACGGATCGTCAGGGCCGGTCGCATGCCGAACCCGGTCGAGGGCCCGCGTGAAGGCGGTGTCGAGGGCAAACCCGTCGTCGGCGAGCGCGGCCGCCGGTTCCACCAGAGAAGCGAACGATTGTGTCCCGTGGCGCTCCCACAGCCGCCACCAGGCGTCCACCAGGCCCGGAACCGAGATCGACAGCGGGCCGTAGCGGGGCAGGGTGCCACCCGGAATCGGGGTGGTGGCCAGAGCCCGCGGCACCGCGCCGGCGCCGTTGAGCGCCTCGACGCAGCCGTCGGATCCCGATATGAGCGCGAAGCCGTCACCGCCCAGACCGCACCAGGGCAGCTCGCGGACGCACTGCACCGCGGAGGCGGCGATGGCCGCGTCGACCGCGTTCCCTCCCGACGCCAGCACCGCCGCGCCGACATCGGCCGCCTCCCGGCAGCCCGCGCTGATCACAGCTGAGCGTGGTTCCCGCTCTTGTTCGCTGCGCTCACGGGCCGCTCGGGCCACGGCCTCGCTCGGCTCCCCGCGAGATACCGGCGAACTGCGGCCTACCCGCTCGGCCTCTGTGGAAGCGGGGTCAGACAACGGCGACCGCCTCGACTTCGATGAGCATCTCGGGGTTCTTCAGGCGGGCCACGAACACCGAGGACCGCGCGGGCAGGGGCTCCGGAAAGTGCTTCACCCACTGCTCATTGAGGGGTCCGGTGGGCGTGCCCTCCTTGAGGTAGACGGTGGTCTTGACCACGTCGGCCATCGAGGCGCCCGCGGCGGCCAGGATGTTGCCGATGTTGCGCAGCGCCCAGTCGGCCTGCTCACCGATGTCGCCCATCTCGCCGGTGTCGCGGTTGCGTCCCGCCTGTCCCGCAGTGAACACCAGGCTCCCCACCCGGATGGCCTGACTGAACGGGCCGGTCGGCGTGGGGGCTCCGTCCGTGCTTATGGCAGTGCGATCGCTCATATTGCTAGCTCCTGACTGGTAGCGGACTCCTGGGGCTCCGGCGCAGCGCTGACGATCGTGCGCCAGTGGTGGCACTTCACCGTGTGCAGGCCGTCGGCCCGACCGACCGGCTCGGGCGGCGGCTCGGCCTCGGCACACTGGGCGGTGGCGTAAGGGCAGCGAGTGCGGTAGCGGCATCCCGACGGCGGGTCGAGGAGGCTGGGCAGCTCGCCCAGCACCAGGCGGCGGGCCGTCTGGAGGCGGGCCGCGCTCTCGGCGTCGGCTCGGGGCACCGACGAGATCAGGCCGTGCGTGTAGGGATGGCGGGGCTCGCCGAACACCTCGGAGGCGGTGCCCGTCTCGACGATCTGGCCGAGGTACATGACCGCCACGCGGTCGCTGAGATGGCGTACTACCGACAGGTCGTGGGCGATGAACAGCATGGCCACGCTCAGTTCGTCGCGCAGTTCGTCGAGGACGTTGATGATCTGGGCCTGGATCGACACGTCCAGCGCGGACACGGGCTCGTCGCAGACCAGCACGGCCGGGTCGGTGACGATGGCCCGGGCGATGCCGACCCGCTGCTGCTGCCCGCCGCTCAGCTCGCTGGGGAGGCGATCGGCCACCGCGGCCGGCAGCCCCACCAACTCCATGGCCTCGGCCACCGCCTTGGCGCGGCTGGCCCGGTCGCCGATGCCGTGAACCCTCAGCGGCTCGCCGATGAGGGTCGACACGTTCATGCGGGGGTCGAGCGAGCCGCGGGGGTCCTGGAACACCATCTGGATGCGGTGGCGCATGCGGCGCAACTCACGCCGCGACAACGAGCCGAGGTCGGTGTCCTCGAGTCGCACCGAGCCCCTCTGCATCGGCACCAGTTGCATGATGGCCCGAGCCAGCGTGGACTTGCCGCAGCCGCTCTCCCCCACCAGGCCCAGCGTCTCGCCGGTGGCCAGATGCAGCGACACCCCGTCCACCGCGGTGATGCGGCCTCCGTCGGTGTCGAACTCCACGACGACGTCGTCCACCTCGAGCACGCTCATTGGGCCCGCCTCCAGGGCTGGCCTGCCTCGGTGGTGTCCTTGGCCCGGTCGGTGGCCAGCCAGCAGGCGCTGAGGTGCTGGGGACCGACCGCCACCTCGGGCGGCACCTCGGACCGGCAGCGGTCGACGGCGTAGCTGCACCGCGGCGCGAAGGCGCACGACGAGCCGCCCCCTCCGGTTATGGGCGGCTGGCCGGGAATGGGATGCAACCGCCCGGTGTGGGTGTCCTCGAAACGGGGCACCAGGCGCAGGAGTCCCTCGGTGTAAGGGTGGTTGGCCCGGTCGAAGAGATGGGCCATCGAGGCCTTCTCCACCAGCTTGCCGGCGTACATGACCTGCACGTCGTCGCAGGTGGCGGCAACCACCCCGAAGTCGTGGGTGATGAGCATCAACGCCATGCCCTCCGATCGGCGCAGCTCGTCGAGCAGCAGCAGGATCTCGGCCTGCACGGTGACGTCGAGGGCGGTGGTGGGCTCGTCCGCGATGAGCAGGCGGGGCCGGCAGGCGATGGCCAGCGAGATCATCACCCGCTGGCGCATGCCGCCGCTGAAGCTGCTGGGGAGCTCCGTAGCCCGCTGCTCGGGGTCGGCGATGCCGACCCGGGCCAGCAGCTCGACGGCCTCCGCGGCCGCTTCGGATCGACTCATTCCCCGGTGCAGGCGCAGCGACTCGGCGATCTGCTCGCCCACCGCCATCAGCGGATTCAGCGACGTGAGCGGGTCCTGGAAGATCATGCCGATCTGCCCGCCGCGCACATCGCGCAGCCTGCGCTCGTCGATGCGCAGCAGATCCTGGCCGTCAAAGTGAACCGCCCCGGAGATCTGCACGTCGTCGGTGATTGCGAACAGGCGTAGCAGGGCCCGGGCGGTGACGCTCTTGCCGCTGCCGCTCTCGCCCACCACCCCCAGCGACGAACCGGGCTTCATCGTGAAGCTCACTCCGTCCACCGCGTGCACTGGACCTGAGGCGGTGCGGAACGTGACGTGGAGGTCCTCGACCTCCAGCAGGGGCATGCCGCTCATCGGGCCGCCCCCAGATCTGCAGACCGGGGCCTCATCCGGCCGCCCCCGAGCGGGCCTCCCAGTAGCGGCCCAGAAGGTTGAGCACCAGCACGGTGATGCCCAGCAGCACGCCGGGCAGGATCGTGAGCCACCAGGCCACCGCCAGCAGGGGCCTGCCCTCGGAGATCAGCAGCCCCCAGGTGGTGTCGGGGGGCTGTACCCCCACGCCCAGGAAGCTGAGACCGGCCTCCGAGAGCATCACATGGCCGATCTCCACCACACAGAGCACCAGGATGCGGGGCGCGACGTTGGGCAGCAGATGCCGGCCGAGAATGGTCGAGGTCGAGCAGCCGGTGGCAATCGAAGCCTCGATGAACGTCTCCTCCCGCAGCCGCAGGGCTTCGGCCCGCACGACACGAGCGAAGATGGGCCACACCAGGCACGGCAGCACTACGAGCAGGATTCCCACGCTGGGCCCGAGCAGGCTCAGCAGCAGGATCGCGACCAGGAACATGGGCATGGCCGTCTGGGCTTAGCCCAGGCGCATAAGCAGCCGGTCCGTGCGCCCGCCGAAGTAGCCGCCCAGCAGCCCGAACAGCACGCCTATGGCCGCGCCGATCAGGGTGGCGGTCACCGCGATGAACATGGTGAGCCGGGTGCCGACCACCATCCGGGAGAACAGGTCCCGGCCCAAGCTGTCGGTCCCGAGCAGGTGCAGACCCTCCGGCGAGGACTCCCCCGGCCCCAGCAGGCGGGCCCGCAGGTTCTGGGTCTCATGGTCGTGCGGGGCGAACACGTCGGGCACGATCGAGGCCGCCACCAGCAGCACCAGGAAGAGCACCAGCAGGATCCAGCCCCGGCTGCCCAGCATGTCGATGAGACGGCTCCAGACGCGGTGCTGCGAGGTGCGGCCCGGATCGGTGCCCGTACGTTTGGCGACGGCGACGCTCATCAGCTGGCCGCGATCCTGCGGTCGATGAACTGGTAGCCCATATCGATGAGCAGGTTGCTGAAGATCACGAACGCCCCCGCGATGATGACCGCGGCCTGAAGCACGAAGAAGTCCTGGCGGTGGGCGGCGTCGATGGTCAGGAGACCCACGCCCGGCCAGGCGAACACATACTCGATGGCGAACACCGCTCCGCCCCACATCCGCACGTACTCCCATCCGACGATGGTCGCCGTGGTGACCCCGGTGTTGCGGACCACGTGGCGGCGCAGGATGTTCCACTCAGTGAGGCCCTTGCTGCGGGCCACGGTTACGTACGGCTTGGACATCTCCTCGAACGTCGCCGAGCGCACAAGCTGGAAAATGCGGCCGCCGTGCACAATGCCCAAGGTGAGAGCGGGCATCACGATGCTGGCCGTCTCGAAACGCCCCGAGGTGGGAAGCCAGCCGAGCTGCACACCGAGCACCAGGATCAGCAGCAGCCCCAGCCAGAAGTTCGGCACCGACAGCGCCGCCACCGACAGCAGGTTCGAGGTCTTGTCAAACGGCTTGCGCGCTCTGGCACCCGCCACGATGCCGGGCACCACCCCCAGCACCGCGGCCGCGCCCAGGCCGACGACGGTGAGGTAGATCGTGGACGGCAGCGCCTCCTTCACCGCATCGATGGCGGGGCGCTGCTGCCAGGTCGACTCGCCGAAGTCGAGCTGGGCCAGGCCGACCAGGTACTCCCAGTAGCGCTCCGCGACCGGACGGTCCAGACCGAACTGGCGGTGGAGTTCGGCTATGTGCTCATCGGTGGCGTCGACCGGCGCGAACACCAGCGCCGGGTTGCCGACGACGTGGGCCAGGAAGAAGATCACCGTCACCACGAGAAGCAGCACGACTATGCCGTCGCGCAGCCTCCGCAGCAGCAGGCCGCTCAGCGACCCTCCGACGGCGAGGCGATCGGACCCGGCCCGCAGGTCGCGCAGCCATCGCCGCAGTCCGCCGCGCCGCGGCCGCTGCGACGGCGGCATGGTCTCCGTCGTCGTCTGCATTCCCATCGATTCCTATGGACGCTCAGCCCTGCCGGGCCCGGCTCGGCCCAAAGCGACCGAGCCGGGCCAGCAGGTCAACAGCAAGCCAACCAGCCTGACGTGCTAGTTCAGGCTCATCTCCGACACGAGGTACTCGTCGTCGAGCCGGGGCTGCCAGTCGAGACGCTCCGTCGCGCCGTAGATCAGGTCCTGCTGAAGCAGGTAGATGGCATGAGGGTTCTCATGCAGCCGGGCCCAGGCCCTCTGGTAGAGGACGTTGCGCAGCTCCTGGTCGGTCGTCGAGCCGGCCATCTCGAACTGCTCCGTGACGTACTCGTCGCACAGCTTGGAGGACGAGCCGCCGCACACCAGGAAGTTGCGGGTGCGGGCCCCGTCGAACCACTCGTTGGAGTTCCAGCCGTAGCGAGCGTCATAGGCGCCGGGCTCCTCGCCCCTGATCCGGCTGCCGGCGCGGAAGCGGGTCCACTCGGCGAGCCGCACCTCGGTGTCGAAGCCGACGTCGTTCAGCATCGTGGCCACCGCCTGAGTCGTCTCCACGCCGCGCAGGTACCGGCCGATCGGCGCGTAGATCTCGAGGAACAAGGGGTTGTCCTCGTTCCAGCCGTGCGATTCCATGATCTCGCGGGCCTGATCCGGGTCGTACGGGAACGGGCCGACGTCGGGGTTGTAGCCGAGCATCCCCGGCGACAGGTGCTGGGCGTGATTGGGCTCGGCGTAGCCCTCATAGAGCGTCTCCGCGATCAGCTCCTTGTCCACGGCCAAGTTCATGGCCACCCGAATCTCGGGCGGGGCCAGATCGGGACGGAGCGCGTTGAGCGCTATGTAGCTGTACTCGGTGGCGGGCACGCTGAGCGCCTGGGGCACCAGCGGAACCTGCTCCGGCAGGATGTCCAGCACCAGGTCGACCTCGCCGGCCTGCAGGGCGGCCAGCGACGTCTGCTTGTCGGGGATGAACCGCACCGTGAACGCGTCGATCGACGGCGCATCGCCCCAGTAGTTCGGGTTCCGCACCGCGGTGATCTGCTGGCCGCGCTCCCAGGACTCGAACATGTAGGGACCGGTCCCCACCGGGTTCTCACCCACCGTGTCGGCCGTGCCCGGCGCGAAGATGGGGAGCTGCGCGATCTGCAGTGGCAGGGTGGCGTTGACCCCGTCCGTGTGAACGTCGACGGTGACATCGTCCACTGCCTCCACGTTGACCATGCCTCGGATGTACGAGTCCCGCTGGGTCGAGTAGTCCGGGTCCAGCATGCGGTTCAGGGCATCCGCCACGGCCTGGGCATCGAGGGCCTGGCCGTCGTGGAAGGTGACGCCCTCGCGCACCGTGAAGCGCCAGGTGTCGTCGTCGTATGCCTCGTAGCCGGTGGCCAGCACCGGGACCAGAGCCGTCGAGGCGTCACGGCCCAGCAGCGACTCGAAGAGGTTGGCGGTCACTACCCGCGAGCTGCGGTCGTTGACGGCCTGCGGGTCGAGCGTCGAGGGCTCGGTGGTGACGGCGATGACGACCCTTCCGGGATCCCCGGTCGGGGCAGCCGGCTCAGGCTCGGCGGTGGCCGCCTCCAGGGCGGCGGCGGCCTCACCGGCCGCAGTCTCGGCCTCCGAGGCCCGCGACTCGGCCGCAGCCGCGGCTTCCTGCGCGGCGGCAGCCTCGGCCTGCGCCGCCTCCAAGGCAGCCTGCGCCTCGGCCTGTTGCTCCGCGCTCGCCTCAGCCGCGGCGGCCGCGGCGTCGGCCAGGGCCGCCTCAGCGTCGGCGGCGGCCGCGGCGGCCGCTTCAGCCTCGGCTCGAGCGGCCTCGGCTTCGGCCTCGGCGGCGTCGGCCTCGGCCTGCGCCGCCTCGACGGCAGCCGTGTCGACCACCGGCGCCGCGGGTGCGTCCGCCTCGTCGTCGCCGCAGCTCGCGGCGATCAGCGAGAGGACGAAGAGCGCCGCGAGCGGCACCCCCAGTCTCTTCCGGATGTATCGCATTTTGCTGTTTCCTCCTTTGGGTCTGTGAACTGAATTCATCAGATCTAGGTGCCTTGGGAACCGTGGAATTGGTCCGCGGCCGCGGCCGCGATCTCGTGGTCGATCTGGGGGGAGCCCCCGCCCACGCCGATGGCGCCCACGCAAACGCCGTCGGAGAACAGAGGCACACCGCCGGGATTGACGGTCACCCCTCCAGGGATGATGTCCACGAGACTGGTGGGGAACAGGGGCCGGTCGGCCCACTGCGCGACGAGATCCTTGGTGGGCTTGGCGAAAGCGGCCGCCAGCCGGGCCTTGCCCATGGCCATGTAGGGCCCGTGCCAGCGCTTGCCCCGCACGACTACCAGGGGATGGCCGGCGTCGTCGTGCACGGCCACGGTGGCGTTGATGCCCCGTTCGGCCCCGATGGCCCGGGCCTGCTGCACCAGCTCGAGCGCCTGCTCAACGTCCATTGCTGTGCCGTTCATTGTCACCGGGCCCGTCGTGGAAGGGGTCCGACAGCAGCCGCAGGTAGCGGGCCGCGTTGTCGGCCATCAGCTTGCGCAGGGCTTCCTCGCCGATCACGGGGCCCCACGAGATCACGTTGTCGGTGCTGTTCGGGTAGTAGCACTCGGGATGGGGGAAGTCCGACTCGTACATGAGCACGCCGTCGCCGAGGATGTCGATGACCGCCTTGGTCATCTCGGCTCCCTCGTGCTGCTCGATTGCGCAGAACACCCGGCCCATCTGCACGTACTCCAGCGGGGTGTGCTTGAGGTCGGCGGGCACGGCGCCCTTGACGTAGTCGATCTGGCTGGTGAGGCGGATGATCCAGTGCGGTAGCCAGCCGTGGCCGGTCTCCACCGTGGCAACCCGCAGATTCGGATACCGGTCCAGCATCCCCGACACCAGCACGTAGGCCATGAGCCTCTGGGCCCCCCAGACATGGGCGGCGGTGCGGGCCACGGCCACGTTGCCCCATATGTCGCGGTAGCCGGGGAAGTAGGGAGCCTCGTAGAAGAAGCTGTGGTGCATGATGGGCAGGTCGGCCTCGTCCATCGCCTGCCAGATCGGCTCCAGGTCGGGATCGTCCACCGGCAGACCCTCGGGCAGCACCGGCCACACCGCGGACAGCCACTCCTCGCCGGCGTGCTTGCGGATCGTGTCGGCGGCCCATTCGGGATCGGCGCCCGGCGCGAGCAGCAGTCCCTTGAGACGGCGCGGGTCGGCCGAGCAGTAGTCGGCCATGTAGCGGTGATAGGAGCGGTACATGGCCTTGGCCAGGCTCAGGTCCAGCGCGGTGCTGCCCGGCGCCCAGGTTCCCGGGATGATGAAGTTGATGTCCACCCCTTCGACGTCCATGTTGGCCAAGCGGCCCTCCGAGTTGGTGTGCTGGATGCCGTCGGCGATGGGCTTCACCGCCAGGTTCTGGACCCGGCCCTCGAGGGCCCCCTTGGCGCCCGCACCCCGGGTGTCGACGGCGGCATCGGGCTTGTGCCCGGCCACCCGGTTGTAGGGCTGGGGGTTGACCCGCACCACTCCGTAGGGTTGGGTGGGATGGCCCCGGCCCGCGGTCGGCTTCGTCACCCGGACATACGGGGTCAGCTCGTCGGCTCGGTCCTTGAGTTCGCGATCGCCGTAGTCGACGAGCACCTCGACCGATGGGGTGACGTGGGTGTCGGCGTCGATCACCCGATATCCCTGTCTCATGGCTTCCTCTCTGTCTCCTCGGCGGGGGAGGTGGTAGGGGACGGTTCCGGCGACGGCTCCTCGGCCGCGTCGAGGGTCTCGTGCATCACGGCGGGGGTCTCGTAGGCCACATCGACGGTCTCGTGCATCACGGCCAGGAGGCTCTGCTCGACCTGTTGCAGATGGCGCCGCATCTGCTCGCGGGCCAGGTCGGCGTCCTGCCGGGCGATGGCGTCGTGTATCTGCAGGTGGCCCTCGTAGCCCGAGCCCACCCGGTGGCGCTGCTCGGGAGCGCGGGTGAACACCCGCCAGAAGGCCGGCTTGCGGAAGAAGAGCCCGAGGCCGGCCTCATAGAGCTCAGCCAGGATGATGTTCTGGGATGCCCGCACCACCGCGCAGTGGAAGCTGCGGTCGGCGGTGTGGTACTGGGCCTCGTCCTGGGTGTCCATGCGCCCGAGGCACGCGGCGATCTCGGCGAGGTCGTCGGTAGTGCGATTGGCCGCGGCCAGGCCCGCCGCGTGGATCTCCAGCAGCTTGCGCACATCGAACACCTGCTGGACCGAGGCGTCGGAGGCCCGGGCCGCGAGGTCGAGCATCCGGGGGCTGATGTCGGTGGGGTGCTGCACGATCAGGCGGCCCGACTCGCGGATCAGGAAGCCCGACGACACCAGGCCCTGGAGCGCCTCACGCACCGTGGTGCGACCCACGCCGAACACCTCTCGCAGCTCGCGCTCCGACGGCATCACCGCGCCCGGTGCCAGGCGGCCCGACAGCATCTGGCGCTTGAGCTGCTCCTGCAGCCGGTCGGCGAGCGTCTCGCGGCTCAGCTTCACGGGTGTTCCCCCAGCCAGCTCAACACCGTCGTACCGGAGTAGGCCGCGTCGAGCTCGTCGCCGGAGGGCGCGGCGAACGAGATGCGCTCGAAGTCGGCGCGGCTCTCGAAGGGCACCGAAGCGTCCAGGATGGCCTTGGTGCCCACCCCGGCCTGCGATGTGCGCACATACTCGTGGCCCCGCATTCCGGGTAAGACCACCAGATCGGACGCGGCGTCGAAGCGGGTGGCCAGCGCGTAGGCCACGTCGTCGGGATCGTGCAGATCGATGTCGTCGTCGACCAGCACGATCATGTTGAGATCCTTGAGGGCCCCGAACGCGGCCAGCGCGGCGTTGCGGCCCATGCCGTTGTCGCGCTCGGACCGCTTCGACAGCGCCATCACCAGATGGAACCGGTGAAGCCCTCCGGGCGGCATGCACACGTCGCTCACGATCGGGGTCACCGGCCGGACCGCCTCCAGCGCGGCCACCTCCAGCACGTGCTTGCGCAGCACGATGGTCTCGCGGCCGGCGCCGTTGATGGCGTGGTAGACGGGCTCGTCGCGGGCCGTGACCGCGGTCACGTGCATCGTCGGAGCGGGACCGGCGGGCGAGGCATAGCCGACGAACTCGCCGAAGGGGCCCTCGGTGACGCTCTCGCCGGCCCGGATCACACCCTCCAGCACGATCTCGGTGTCGGCGGGAACGTCCACATCCTGCGACACCCCGGGCGCCACCGGTAGGGGCGCGCCGCGGCAGCCACCGGCCGCGCACAGCTCGTCGCGGCTCTCAGGCATGAGCGCCCCCATGGTTGAGGCGGCGTAGATCAGGGCCACGTCGGTGCCGATGCAGACGGCCACCGGCAGGTCCTGGCCCATCTCTACGGCGTGGTCGAGGGCCCGGCCGAGATGGCGTCCGTGGTCGATCTTGACCGCCACCTCGTCACCTCCGATGAGCTGCAGCCGGTGGAAGGACGCGTTGCGCACACCGGTGAGCGGATCCCGGACAATGAGCACGCCGGCGGTGACGAAGCGGCCACCGTCGCCCGGAGCGTGCTTGAGCACGGGAAGCTGCGCCCCCAGGTCGATCTCGCCCGAACGCCACACGTTCTGCTGGGCCGGTGGGTCGCTCGCCGCCGCGGGCTCGATGTCGGTGCGGATGCCCCTGGCCAGCGCGGCCCGCAGACGGTCGCGGTCGAGGCCCATGGCCGCCTCCGACGACTCCGGAGTGGCGAACACATTGCCGACCACCGGAATGTCGTGGTCCTTGACGCTCTCGAACAGCAGCGCCGCGCCAGCGTCGTGGTGCTTCATCATGGCCGCGGCCTCGAGGTCGAAATCGACGGTGCGCGACACCCTCGCCAGCAGCCCGGCCCGGTCGAGACGGCTCAGGGCGGTCCGGAAACCGGTGTCGAGAACGCCGATCGGCTCGGCCGCAGTCACGGGCCGCTGCCTTTCCCGCTCTTGTTCGCTGCGCTCACGGGCCGCTCGGGCCACGGCCTCGCTGAGCACCTCGCCTCTACCCTCACGGACTGCTGCCTTCCCGCTCGGCCTCTGGCTCTTGGTGGGGGCCGGGGGTCTCGGCCAGGCAGCGCAGCACCATGGAACGGGCCCGCTCCCAGTCGTAGTTGCGGTACAGGCGGCCCTGGACCACCGACCCCGACCCGGCGTAGAACATCTCGTACTGGAAGTGCCGGCTGGCGAACTCCGAGCCGATGGCGTCCCAGATCAGCTTCAGAAGCGCCACCCGGTGTTCGGCGTCGACGTCGGGCCAGCGCACGAACCGCTCGAAGTCGGCCCGGGTGACCGGGTCGTCCCAGGCACTCACCGACGACGGCACCTGGATGGTGGTCCCGCCGGTCATTTCCCGCAAGGCGTAGGTGATGTCGCGGTACAGCGCCGGCTGCAGAGTCATGGCGGAGTACAGCATCTCCGGGTCGGGCCGGGCCACGCCGTTGCCGTCGATGGTGGCGTTGTACTCCCCCGCCAGCACCATCCCGTAGGGCACCGACGCCTGAGCCGCCACCCGGGCCAGGCTCAACTGGAAGTTCCGCTCGGTGGCCTGGCCCGACCATTCGGCCAGCTGGGAGGCGAGCCCCGCCAGGAACCTCATCTTCACCGCGTAGCGGATCTGGGCCTGGGTGTTGCCCAGCAAGTGGGCCGGGGTGCGGTTGAACTGGGCGAAGGTGATGTCACGGTCACGGTCGACGAACACGTGCTCGGCGGGCACGTCCACATCGTCGAAGACCACCAGCGCGTCGGTCTCGTCGTAGACGGCAGACAGCGGGTAGTCGCCGGTCGCGGTGACGTCGCGGCCGTAGGGCCGGCGGGGGTAGATGCGCAGCCGGGGGTGGTTCACGGGGATCGCCACCGACAGTCCGTAGTCGTCGGCGCCGGGTGGCAGCGGCTGTATGGAGCTGACGAACAGGTAGTCCGACATCAGCGTGCCGGTCCCGAGCATCTGCGCGCCCCGCACCACTACGCCGTCGTCGCCGGAGCGGGCGATGGAGGCGTAGAGATTGGGCTCGTACTGCTCGTGGGGACCCTTCGACCGGTCGATCTGGGGGTGGATGATGGTGTACGTGACGTAGAGGTCCTCGTCCCGGGCCCACTCGTAGAAGCGCTGCACGTTCTCGGCGTAACGGTCTCCGGCCTTGGCGAAGGTGTCGAGCGAGCCGCTGAAGCCGGCGAAGAAGGATGCCACGTGGTCGGGGGACCGGCCCAGATAGCCGAAACTCAGCTCCGACCATGCCTCGATGGCCAGCCTGCGGCGGCGCAGGTCCTCAACCGAGCGGGGCACCAGCCAGCTCAGGTTCACCGGGCGCCCGTCGGTGGGCGACTCGTAGGTCATGAGCTGTCGGTTGGCCGGGTCGGCCGCGAAGTCGTAGAGCCGGGCCACGGTGCGCACACCGGCCGAGAAGGCCGGGTGGGAGGCGACGTCTTCGACCGGGACACCGTCGAGGATCACGTTGCGACCGTCTCGCAACGACTCGACATAGCTGTCCCCAGTGCGCATCCATCCTCCAGGAGAACGACGAAGGCCGCGCCGCAGAGGCCCGCCCTCATGGCAGATTGTCTGACAACCTGCCTGAGATGTCAAACTGTCGGAGTGATGAGCGCGTGAGGCTCGCGCTGGGCCGGCTGACCGACACGCTGAGCAACCCCAACTTCCGCCGCTACGCGGGTGCCCAGTTCCTGCACGGCGCAGGGATGTGGGCCCACCACCTCGCGGAGGTATGGCTGGTGTATGAGATCACCGGCAGCGCATTCGTAGTCGGACTCACCGTTGCGGTCCGGTCGGGCTCGGCCGTCGTTCTCGCGCCGCTGGCGGGAACGCTGGCCGACCGGATGGACCGGCGCCGGCTGCTGGCCTCCACTCAGGGCTCGAAGTCCGTCGTCGCCGGTGCGCTGGCACTCCTCGCGCTAGCGATGGGAGAGGACCTGCCGCTGGCGGTGCTGTTCGGAGCCGTCGCGGTGCTGGGCGTGATCGGTGCCATCGACACGCCGCTGCGGCGAGCCTTCGTGCGTGATGTCGTCCTCGCCGACGGGATCGACCGGGCGGCCCGGCTGCACACCTCAGTGATGTCGATAGGTCGGTTCCTGGGCAGCGGCGCCGCTTGGCTCTTCCTGAGTCTGTCCGCGGCATGGGCCTGCTTCGCAGTGAACGGAGTGACATCGCTGCTCGCAGCCATGCTGGTGCTCCGGGTGGTGACCACCACCGCCACCGCGTCGAAAGCAGCCCGAGCCGCCGGGGGCCGGGTGCTCGGCTACCTGCTGCGCACCCCAGCAGTGACCATACCGATGGCCCTGCTGTGCTCCTTCACCCTGTTCGGCTGGAATCTGGCGGTGCTGCTTCCGGTCGTCGCCGACAAGCAGTTGGCCAGCGGGGCGGGCACTTTCGCGGTCCTGGCCCAGGTCATGGCCATCGGCAGCCTGATCGGCTCGGTGATGATGGCGGCATCGAAGCTGGAGGGGGCGCGCAGCCTGGCGATCCTGCTGGCGGTGTTCAGCGCGGCCATGGTCCCGCTGGCTGCAGTGAACCACCTGCTTGCCGGAGTAGCGGTCATCTTCGTGGTAGGCACCTTCGGCGGCGGGTTCCTGAGCCTGTCCAACGGATCGGTGCAGACCGCGGCCGATCCGCGCCTGCAGGGCCGGGTGTCCGCGGCCTACGGGGTCGTCTTCGTGGGGGCCCGCGCCGTCGGTGGGCCCATCCTGGGCTGGATGGTGGACTCCTTCGGCAGCCGCACCGCCCTGGTCGCGGTGGGAGCCATCACCGCGGCCTGCGCAGGACTTGGCCTCGTGGCCGCCGCCCGCAGCCGTTCGGGCGCCGCCGGCCGCGAGCTCAGTGGCGCTTGACGCCTCCGTACTTCATGCGGGTGTCGCTCATCGAGGCGGAGCGGGCCTCGTCGACGTGGATGTCGCCGTCCACCAGCTCGCCCACGAACAGGGTGTGGGTGCCGAGGTCGATGGCGTGGCGCACCTCGCAGTCCATCCAGGCGATGGCCTCGGTGAACACCGGCGCGCCGGTGGTCGCCTCCTTCACGGCCCGGCCGTTGAGGGTTCCGTCCGCGTAGGTGGCGGGCTTGGAGAACTTGACGAACACCCGGGTGTCCTCGGCGTTCCACAGGTTCACGGTGAACGAGCCCCCCTCGGAGATGAGACGGTGCGTGACTGCCGTATTGTCCACACCCACACCTATGAGCACCGGCTCCATCGACAACTGCGTGATCCAGCTTGCGGTCATGCCGTTGCGCTCGGATCCTGAGCGCGACCCGATCAGCGCCAGGGCGTTGGGGATCTTCCAGGTGAGCCGGTTCACGAGCTGGTCGTCGAGTGCCATGACCTCACCCTATCCGGGGTCGTGATGCGCCTCCGAGGGCTCCCTCCTGAGGCTCTGTTCATGGTCGGAGCGGTCTCGCAGTACCTGGGCGCAGCCGTCGCCGCCACGCTGTTCGACGAACTGGCGCCCAGCGGGGTGGCTCTGCTCCGGGTGCTGGGCGCGGGCGCCATGATCGTGCTGCTGCGACGCTCGTGGCGCCGTCGCTGGGAGCTGGCCGTGTTGGGGAGGGCCGCGGCCTTCGGCGTGTCGCTGGCCGCCATGAACCTGTGCTTCTACCTGGCCATGGACAAGCTGCCGCTGGGAAACGCGGTAGCCATCGAGTTCACCGGACCGGTGGTGGTGGCCGCGGTCGGGGCCCGCACCCTGCGTTCGGCGGGGGCGCTGATACTGGCTATCGCCGGTGTGCTGGTGCTGGCCGGAGTGGAGGCCGAGGGCACCGCCCGGGGGGTGACCTTCGCGCTGCTGGCCGGCGCGTTCTGGGCGGGCTACATCCTGCTCGGCCACCGGGTGGCCCGCAGCCCGGCCTCGGTGGACGGACTGGGTCTGGGGATGCTCGCCGGCGCGGTGGCCATCGGCCCCTTCGGCATCTCGGCCGTTGGTGACGCGCTGGACGCTCCGCTGGTGATCGCGCTGGGCGTCGCCACCGGGTTGCTGTCCAACGTGATCCCCTACCGGATCGATCAGGCAGTGATGCGCCGGGTCGACCCGCCCCGCTTCGCTCTGCTGCAGGCCCTGCTGCCCGTCACCGCCACCGTTGTGGGGCTGGCCGCCCTGGCCCAGGTGCCCAGCGGCCAAGAACTGCTCGGCATCGGCCTGGTGATATTGGCAATTGCCGGAAGCCGCCCCGGCGCGACGTCGGCCTAGAACGAGCACGATCCCCGCCGTTACGGTGTCGCCCGTGATCTTCACCCACGGAACCATCATCACGATGAACCCGAACCGGGAGATCATCGAAGACGGCGCGCTGGTGGTCTCCGGCGACCGCATCGCGGCGGTGGGCAAGACAGCGGAGTTGCGCAACCGCCATCCCGACGCCGAAGAGGTCCATGTCGGCGGTCACATCGTGATGCCCGGGCTGATCGACACACATGTGCACCTGGCCCAGACCATGCTGCGAGGCGTGTCGGAGGGCAAGCGGCTCCCCGACTTCTCGAGCTGGCTGTTCGCCCGCATCTTCCCGCTGCAGGGCTCCTACAGCAAGGCCGACGCGGCTGCCAGCGCCCGCCTGGGCGTCCTGGAGATGATCAAGTCGGGAACCACCGGGTTCGTGGAGTGCCTGCTGGCCGAGCGCTACGGCTTCGACGGGATCGCCGAGGTGTGCGTGACCTCGGGGATAAGGGCCGCCCTCGGAAAGGTGGCTATGGCCGTCAGTCCCGAGACCCGTGACGAGCTGGGCTGGCATCACGGAATGTGGCAGACCCGGGAGTCCTCCATTCGGCAGACACTCGACGCCCATGATCGCTGGGAGGGAGCCGGCGACGGCCGGCTCCAGGTGTGGTTCGGCTGCCGCTCGGCCGAGCCAGCCTGCGATCTATCGCTCTACGACGAGGTGTCGGAACTGGCCCGGGCCCGCGACATGGGTATCACCATCCACTTGGCCGAGCTACCCGCGGACAACGACTTCGCCCGCAGCCTCGGGTTCCGCAGCCACGTCGAACTCGCCGGTGGCCACGACCTGCTCGGGCCCCGCACCGTGCTGGCCCACTGCACCGTGGCCGACGATGATGACCACCGGCTGTTGGCCTCCACCGGCACGTCGGTGTCGCACAACCCGGCCAACAACGCCTCCGCGGCCTGGGGTCCGGCCGCGGTCACCGACATGCTCGAAGCCGGGGTCAACGTGGCACTGGGCTGCGACGCAGCCCCTTCCAACGCCAATCTCGACCTGCTGCGGGATATGCGCATCGCCTGCCATTCGGCCCGGCAACGGGCCGGAACCCGCCTGGCCATCGGCCCCGAGACAGTGCTGGAGATGGCCACGCTGAACGGCGCCAAGGCCCTCGGGCTGGGGGATTCGCTCGGCTCGCTGGAGCCGGGCAAGAAGGCCGACCTCATCACCATCGACACCGACGCCCCGCACCTTCAGCCGGTATGGAACCCGGTGGCGACGGTGGTGTTCGCAACCCAGGGCCGGGACGTCGACACCGTCGTGATCAACGGTCGGGTTGTCATGCGCAATCGGGCAGTGCTCACCATGGACGAAGCGGCCGTGCTGGACGACGTGCGCAGCCGCTATAGGGCCGTGGCCGCACGAGCCGGTGTCACCGGGCTGGAATCCGAGTGGCCGACGGTGTGAACCGGCATCTGCACCGCGCTGTCTACGTGACGCAGCGGGCACCCGTTCACCAGGAAGTGGCCCGAGCGGCCTGCCCCGACAAGATCGAGCTGGTCATGCTCGTGTCGCCCTCAACCGCCGAGATCATCGACGCGGTGGCCGACGCCGAGTTCCTGGTCAGCGAGCGGTCGAGAGTGATCGATGCGCCCATCATCGAGGCTGGGAGCCGACTCCGGCTGATCCAGCGCCTCGGACTACAGGTCCATGACATCGACCTCGACGCGGCCCGCCGGGCCGGGGTGCCGGTGTGCCGTTGGCCCCTGCCGCAGTGCACGATGGTGGCCGAGCATGTGGTCATGCAGATGATGGCCCTGCTCAGACGCACCCGCGAGGCCGAGCAGATCGTCGTCGAGGCCAGCGAGGCATGGGGGACGCCCCAGCGGTGCGACGCCGACACCTTCCTCATCGACTGGTCGAGAATGCAGGGCGTTCGCCAACTGCGGGACTGCGCGGTGGGGATAGTCGGCCTCGGCGAGATCGGAACCGAGCTGGCGCTGCGCCTGGGCAGCTTCGGCTGCGAACTCCGCTACCATCGCCGCAACCGGCTGCCGGACTGGGCCGAAGAGCAACTCCAGATCGCCTACGCCGGACTCGACGAGCTGCTCGACCGATCCGACGTGGTGGTCCTGCTTCTGCCCCATTCCGCCGAGACTGCTGGAATCGCCGATGCGGAGTTCTTGCGCCGGTTGCGACCCGGCTCGCTGTTGATCAACGCCGGAGCCAGCAGTCTGCTAGACGAGAAGGCCGTGGCCGAGGCATACCGGACAGGCCGTCTGGGCGGCGTGGCCACCGACGGTTTCGCCTGGGAGCCGGTCAGGCCCGATAACCCGCTCATCGACCTGGCCTCCGACCGAAGGGCCAACGTGGTGCTCACGCCTCACTCGGCCCAGGCCGGGCTGGTCATCGACGTGGACGTGCGCCGGGCGGAGTACACCAACCTGTTGGCGATGCTTGAAGGTCACCCGCTACAGCATCGAGTCGCTTAAGCGCGTCGGTGAGGCGACCGTCCGATGTTGGTGCCGTTTCTACGGGGCCGAAGTCTCAGGCCACGATGGGTTGATAATCGGGTCCAGCGAGAGGCTCGTAATCGTCAGGCCATGGCGCTGTCAACTTGCAGAGCAACCGCATATGCGGCGGAGACGTGTCGGGGTTGACATGTTCGGCCCTTAGCTCAACATCTCCCATCTCGCGCAAGTCGTGAACCATCTCCAGCAAACAGTCCGGTACCCACCCGACCTTCCGGCCAGTACGAGAGTTCACGAGGATGGCGCGGCGATTTACGGGATTGCCAGGCTCGTCCTCAAACCCTAGGAAATCACCCTTATGCACTTCGGCTACCGCTTCGGCAGCTCCTTCGAGATGACGGATACCTCGCACAAAAAACAGGGTGGTGAGTTCGCCGTCAGAAGTGCGGGCCGGGTGTCCGAAGACCTCGATGCGATCCGTAGCCCTCCAACCCTCACTCCGGATCAGCACCTCAAATGGATCGGTGTCAGCGTCGAGATCCAGTCTTTGTACGAAGTCGCCATAGTCGGGCCTGCGCCGCGGCATGAGCCGGTTGCGGAACACCGGAAACAGGCGCTTGCTCTCGTAGGCGCTATGTAGGTCAGGCAGTCCGGGAAGGGAAACGAAGCCCTCGAATTGTTCTGCTGCCTTCAAGTAGACAAAGCGAAAGCTCTCTCCGCAAGACGTCAATCGGCGCGTCAAGACGCCCACCGGACGGATTAGGCCGTCAGGATTGCGCCAAGTCGCGTAGAGGCGACGCTCGCCGTGTTCGGACATAGAAATCACCGTACGACCGGGGTGTGACATCAACACTAGTGGCACTCTTCAAGCAACCGATGCCAATTCCGTCGCAGGACGCGCTCGGCGAATTCACGTGCTGGAATCGACATTCGGTGCTGCGGCACCATCCAGACTGGCTCAACGAGAAGATCCACGTCTTCGCACCGGCTGACCCAGAGACGGCCTGTCTGCGGGTCGGAGATGCTCATTGCCCGCACCGCGGCGCTGATGGGATGTGGGCTGCCGTGGAACGTCGAGCCCGCCCGGTCGGCCCAAGCCTCGGGCATGTACCCGGTGTCGTTCGTGGACAGACGTCGTTGCCTTTGGTCGTCATCGAGTTGGAAGCCCAAGCAGGAAGCATGGTCAAAAGTGGGGGCTAGACGACGATCGTCGCCCTTAGCAATAACCGCCCAGTTCTCCTCATGCCTATCCGTGTTGCCCACAATGGCATCTAAGGTCAGATACCCGACAAAGACGTCCCAAGCACTGAGATCACCCTCAATGTGGGCAGGAGGCCCTACTTCGACTAGCGCCTGCTGCACCGCTTCAACGGTGTACCCCTCGCGGTGACCAGCTACCACGGGATCGGGCAGGAGTTCGTTGCCGTCAACAAGTTCCTCTTCACTATGTGTCTTGCCCGCAGCAGGCGGGACGAGCATCGACCTGCTGATTACGCCATAGACCAGATCCTCGCCACCGCCTGTCGTGGCGAGTTCCGTCTCGGCCGCAGGTAGACCAAGACGCTCAGCGACCCCATTCGCGACGCGCTCCGACCAGTCGTCGCCCTTCCGGTATCGGGTCCCATCGCTCCGATCGCTGTACGTGGCATCTTTCATGAGCCAGTGATACCCGGTCGCGGGATCTCGGAGCCAGCGTTTGGGCTTCGTTCCAAGAGACTCGTCGCTAAGGAACAGCCAGTCCGAGACATCCCTCTCGATGTAGTGATCTCGATCAGATTCAGCGGTCACGAGAGATGCGAGTTTCTCTTGCGCTGCACAGAAGAACTCAGTCCACACAGAGGCGGTGCCGAGAGCACCGTGACAGCGTGTGCCTAAGCGGCGGGGAGCAGGCCGCGGGCGACCATGGTCTCCGCGATCTGGATGGCGTTGAGGGCGGCGCCCTTGCGGAGGTTGTCACCCGCCACGAACAGCGACAGGCCGTTGGGACGGGTCGGGTCGCGGCGCACGCGGCCCACATAGGTCGGATCGGCGCCAGCTGCCTTCAAGGGTGTCGGGACGTCGCTGAGCACCACGCCGGGCGCGCCGGCCAGCACCTCGACAGCCCGCTCCGGGCTGATCGGGCGGTCGAACGACGCGCTGATCGACAGGGAATGCCCGCAGTACACCGGCACCCGCACGCAGGTGGCCGCCACGGCCAGATCGGGAAGCTCGAGGATTTTGCGGCTCTCGTGGGTGAGCTTCTGCTCCTCGTCGGTCTCGCCGGTGCCGTCCTCGACTATCGAGCCGGCCAGCGGGATCACGTTGAAGGCGATGGGCTCAGGAAACTTCTCGCCCGCCTGCAAGCCGACCGCTCCGCCGTCGAAGGTCAGCGACGGCGCGTCCTCGCCCGCCTTCTGCACCTGCTCGTGCAACTCGTCCACCCCGGCCAGGCCCGCACCGGAGACCGTCTGGTAGGTGGAGACCACCATGGCGACCAGGCCCGCCTCGGCGTCGAGGCGTTTGAGCGGGGGCATGGCCACCATCGTCGTGCAGTTGGGGTTGGCCACGATGCCCTTGGGGATCGAATCCAGCGCATGCGGGTTGACCTCGGACACCACCAGCGGCACGTCGGGGTCGCGCCGCCAGGCCGAGGAGTTGTCGATCACGACCGCTCCGGCGGCCGCCACCCGCTCGGCCAGGGCCCGGCTGGTGGTGGCCCCGGCGGAGAACAGGCACACGTCCAAGCCACTGAAGTCGGCGGTGGCCGCGTCCTCGACGACGATGGCCCGGTCCCGCCAGTGCAGGGTGCGCCCGGCCGAGCGAGACGAGGCGAAGAAGCGGAGGTCGTCAATCGGGAAGTCGCGCTCGTCCAGCAGGGCGCGCATCACCCCGCCCACCTGACCAGTTGCGCCGACGACTCCTACGTCCATAAGGGGAAGGCTACCGGTGGGGTCAGTAGACGCTGGCGCGGTCGGCGGGGTCCTTGGCGAGCTCGAACGACTCGTGCAGCGCGCCGACGGCCTGCTCCATGTCACCAGCCCGGATCACGCAGGAGATGCGGATGGCGGAAGTGGAGATCATCTCGATGTTGATGCCGGCCGCGGCCAGCGTCTCGAACATCCGGGCGGCCACACCCGGGTTGGTCTGCATGCCGGCCCCGATCAGGCTCACCCGGGCGATGCCGTCGTCGGCGGAGACGTCGTCGGCCCCCAGCTCGTCGATCAGTCCCTGAGCGACAGCGCGCGTCGCGTCCATCTGCGCCCGCGGGACGGTGAAGCTGATGTCGGTGACGCCCTGGCTCGACACGTTCTGCACGATCATGTCGACGTTCACGTCGGTGTCGGCCAGCGCCCTGAAGAGCCGGCCGGCCACGCCGGGCTTGTCGGCGACTCCCGAGACGGTCATCTTCGCTTCGCTGGCGTCGTGAGTGACGGCAGAGATGATGGCGTGTTCCATGGCTTCCTCCCCGGTAACTGTGGTGCCCGGCATCCAGCTGAAGGCGGACCGCACATGCAGCTCGACGCCGTACGTCCTGGCCAACTCCACCGCCCTCATAGCTGGCTTGGGGCAACCGCTGGCGGTCATCTCCAGCAACTCGTCGAACGAGACCAGGTCCATGCGCCGTGCCTCGGGCACGATCCGGGGGTCGGCACTGAACACCCCGGGCACATCGGTGTAGATCTCGCAGTAGTCCGCGCCGAGGACGTGGGCCAGGGCCACCGCGGTCGTGTCGGATCCGCCGCGGCCGAAGAACGTCACGTCCCCGTCGCCCGACACCCCCTGGGAGCCGCCCACCACCGGCACCATGCCGCGGGCCAGAGCCTCGGTGATCCGGCCCGGCGTTATCTGGACGATCTTGGCGTCGGTGTGGCAGGAGTCGGTGCGGAACCCGGCCTGGCTGCCGGTGAACGACGCGGCCGGCACCCCCAGGTCGCTGAGCGCCATGGCCATCAGGGCGCAGGCCTTGCGCTCGCCTCCGGTGATGAGCATGTCGACCTCGCGCCCGGGCGGGTCGGCGGCCACATCCGAGGCCATGCGCAGCAACTGGTCGGTCTCACTTCCCATGGCCGAGACGACCAGCACGACCTCGTCGCCGCGGCTGCGACGGCGCGCCACATGGTCGGCCACGACCCTGATGCGGTCGGGGCCGGCCACCGAGGTGCCACCGAACTTCTCTACGACGAATGCCACGGCTGATCAGGCTACCGGCGCCCCCCGAACAGCCCGGCCCACGAGATTGAAGAGATTCATGGCGAGGATGCCGCAGGAATCCTTGCAAATCGTGGCAATCTTGGGATGTGAGCGAAGCGCTCGCCATCGACGAGATCGTCCTGAGGGTCCCGGCGTCGGCCGACTACGCCCGAGTCGTGCGGGTCGGCGCCGCCGCGGTGGCCCTCCGGCAGGGGATGTCGTTTACCGAGATCGACGAACTCCGGGCAGCCATGGACGAAGCCACCGAGCTGCTGCTCGCCCAGCCGGCCGCGGACGGCGCGGCCATCGAGTGCGTGTTCCGGGCGAACGGCGGATGCCTGGAGGTGGAGGCCCGGCGCACCGACGAGGCCAGCGTGGCGGCGACGGACGCGGCCCGGTTCAAGAAGGTGGTCGACGCCTCCAACGTCACCGCCACGGTGGAGTCTGACCGGGGCTGGCTGCTGATGCGCAAACCTGTCGGCCGCCCCGGCAGCCGCCCCGCAGCCTGACCGCTGGTCTAGCGGCCGGTCGAGCCGAAGCCCTGGTCGCCGCGCGTCGACGGCTCGAGGCTCTCCACCTCCACCAGGCGCACCTGCTCAACCGCCATTACCACCAGCTGGGCGATGCGCTCGCCCCGCTCCAGGGTGAACGGCTCGGACGGATCGGTGTTCACCAGGATCACCTTCAGCTCTCCCCGGTAGCCGGAATCGATCAAGCCGGGAGTGTTGAGGCAGGTCACACCATGCTTGAGGGCGAGCCCGCTGCGAGGGAGAACGAAGCCTGCGCAGCCTTCGGGCAACGACACGGCCACGCCGGTCGGCACCAGCGCCCGCCCCCCTCCGGGGGCCAGGACCGTGGCGCTCCGGGCCATCAGGTCGATACCGGCATCGCCGGGCCGGGCATAGCCCGGAAGGGGCAGGTCCGGGTCCAGCCGCAGTATGGGAACCTCGAGCACTGGCCGAGAGTAGCCAAGAGGTCGAGCGGGTGGGCGACCATCCCGCAGCGCCTATGGGCCTAGTTATCCTGCCTCAGTGCTCGCCTGGATGGACTTGGAGATGACCGGCCTCGATCCCGGGTTCCACTCCATCGTCGAGATCGCCGCCCTGATCACCGACGACGACCTCGAGATCGTGGCCACCGGACCCGATCTCGTCATCCACCAGCCAGAGGAGGCACTGGCCCGCATGGACGACACCGTCCGGACCATGCACACCACCAGCGGCCTGCTCGAGCAGGTGAGATCGTCGACGGTGAGCCTGGCCGACGCCGGCGCAGCCGTGCTCGGGTTCCTGCGGGAACACATCGACGAGCCCCGCACCGTCCCGCTGTGCGGGAACTCCATCGGCACCGACCGCCGTTTCCTGGCCCAGTACCTCCCGGAGATCGAGAACTTCCTGCATTACCGGTCGATCGACGTATCGACGGTGAAAGAGCTGGCCCGCCGCTGGCAACCATCGGTGTATGAAGGTGCACCGGCCAAGGCCGGGGGCCACCGGGCCCTCGACGACATCACCGAGAGCCTCAAGGAGCTGCGCTGGTACCGGCGGGCAGGGTTCATCGGCATCCAGCCTTCAGAACTTCGATGACCCGGACGACGTACACCAAACAGGAGCAGGAGCCCGCAGCCTCGGAGGTGACCGAGGTGGCACCGGGGGTACTGCGGATGCAGTTGCCCATCAGCATGCCCGGCCTCGGCCACGTCAACTGCTACGCCCTGGTCGACTCCGACGGTGCGGCGCTGGTGGATCCGGGACTGCCCGGTGAGGAGTCGTGGGCCGCGCTGGGCGACCGGCTCCGGCAGGCCGGCATTCCCATGCGGCGGGTGCACACGACCGTCGTCACCCACTCTCACCCCGACCACTACGGCGGCAGCCACCAGCTGCGGGAGGAGACCGGCGCCGAACTGCTGGCCCACGCTGCGTTCACGTCCAGTCCCGCCGCCGATGACGCCAACGCCGACATCGACCTGGAACTGCTGGAACTGGATCCCGACGCGCTGGTCGAGCTGTGGAAGGCGAAGCTGGCGAACCGGGGCAGCACCCCCTGGGGGACGCGGCGCGAGCCGCCGCCCGACGAGGCCATCAGGCTCTTCATCCAGACTGACGTCGCCGGCAGCCTGCCCCGCTTCAGGGTGCCGGAGCCGACCATCCGGGTCGCCGACGGCGACGCCGTGCGCCTGGCCGGGCGGGACTGGTTCGCCGTGCACACACCAGGCCACACCACCGACCACCTGTGTCTGTGGGATCCGACCGAGGGCGTGCTTCTGTCGGGCGACCACGTGCTGCCCACCATCACGCCCCACATCGCGGGTTCGACCGACCTCGACGACCCGCTGGCGGCCTTCTTCGAGTCCCTGGAACGGGTGGGCGCATTCACCGGCGTCAACGTGTGCCTGCCCGCCCACGGTCATCCCTTCACCGATCTGCGGGGTCGCACGGCCAGCATCCGCCGCCACCACGGCGAGCGGCTCGACACGCTCCGGGCGGCCGCATCCGCGCTGGGCAGAGCTCCGGTGGAGGCCTACATGAAGGAGCTGTTCGGCGAGCGGGCCTGGGGCGACATGGCCGCCAGCGAGACCTTCGCTCACCTGGAGCACCTCCGTGTGATCGGAGAGGCCGATAGCAGTCGCGACCCCGACGGCCTGCTGCACTACCAACCTCGGACACCCGAACGGGCGGGGTCCCCACCGCGTGACTGACCACGGAGACGCCGGTGCCGCCGAGGATGGCCGCGCCACGAAAGCCGAGCCAGACCCGCGAGGCAGCATCCGACCGCGCCTCCTCGCCGGCATTGCCGTGGTGCTGGCCGCGGCCGGGATCGCATTCGTCGCGCAGGCCGTCCTGGAGCCCGGCGCCGGTGACGGCACCGACCTGTCCGAGCTGACCTTCGACCGCTTCGACGGCGGTGCCGGCACCCTCGCCGACTACGAGGGCACGCCCCTGGTGGTTAACTTCTTCGCGTCGTGGTGCCCGCCCTGCGTCAGGGAGATGCCCGACTTCCAGGAAGTCTTCGAGGAACTTGACGGGCAGGTGGTGTTCCTCGGACTCTCACAGGACCAGTCGGCCCAGGCCGCCCTCAATCTGGTCGAGAGGACCGGCGTCACCTACGACGTGGGCTGGGACCCGGACCTTGAGGTGTACGAGGCGACCGGGAGCATCGCGATGCCCACCACCGCACTCGTCTCGCCCACCGGAGAGCTGGTCGACACCTTCGCCGGAGCGCTCGACGCGGAGTCGCTGGTCGAGTTCATCGAGGATGGGCTCGGCATAGCGGCTAGACCGTAGGGCAATGGATCTCGACGCGGCGACCGGAGCTTAGGACCATGGATCTGGCCACACTCGCCTACCCCTTCTCGCTGGGACTGGTGGCCGCGTTCAATCCCTGCGGCTTCGCCCTGCTGCCCGCATACCTGGGGTACTTCATCGGTGTCGAGCAGTCCGACGATGCACGGCCGTCATCGGGCGCGCAAGCGCTGGGCGCGATGTTGCGGGCCATGGTGGTGGCCCTCACGCTCACCGCCGGCTTCGTGGTCGTGTTCGGTGCCTTCGGAGCGCTGTTCGAGACGGTGCTCAGCCAGGGCACCGTGCTCGACCGCATCGGCTACGTCACCATCGCCATCGGGGCGATCATGGCTCTGCTGGGCCTGTGGCTGCTGGCCGGGCGGGCCATCAACCTGCGGTTGCCGAAGATGAACCGGGGCACCGGCAGCCGGGGCCTGGGGTCGGTGTTCATGTTCGGCGTCAGCTACGCGGTGGTGTCGCTGTCGTGCACGATCGGCTTGTTCATCGCGGCGGTGGCGACCAGCTTCTCGGCCGACGGAGTGGCCAACGGCACCGCCAACTTCGTGGCCTACGGCGTCGGGATGGGGGCGGTCATCACGTTCCTGACCCTGGCGCTGGCGCTGGCCCGCTCCAGCGTGGTCCCCGCGATGCGCAAGATGTTCCGCTGGATCAACCCGGTCTCGGGACTGGTGCTGATCGCATCGGGGATCTACGTCGCCAACTACGGCTGGTGGGAACTGCAGGTCATCGACGATCCGCTGGCCAGCAACGTCTTCGTCGAAAAGTTCACCGAGTTCCAGGCGGCGGTCAGCAACTGGATCGATGACGCCACCGCCGAGCGCATCGGCGTTCTGTGCGGGTTGGGGGTGCTAGGCGTGCTGGTGCTGGGCTGGCGCCAGGGCGAGACCAGCGCACTTCTGCGCCGCACGGTGAGCGCGGCCTATGTGGCGCTCTACCTGGTGGTCGAGTTCTACTTCAACCAGGCCGAGTTCGTGGTCCTGCCGGTTTGGCGCTTCGTGGCGGGATGGCCGCTGCGCATCGGCCACTGGTTCACGGACCCGGCCCGTTACGGAGTACCGCTGGAGATCCTGTTCACAGCCCTGGTCCTCTGGATCGCCTGGCGGGCCGTGAGACGGGTCAGGCACCGCGAGCGGCCCGCGCCGATCACTTTCAGCCCACCAAGTTGACCAGCATGTTTCCGGCGCTGCTCGCCCACCCGAATGTGGACGAGGTGTGCGAGCTGCGGGACCCGTTCGGGATCATGGCCTTCCACGGGGGCAACCTGGAACGCACCACCGACGTGATCGCCCGAGAAGTCGCAACTCGCACCGGAGCCTCCCTGTACGCGGTGATCCAGCACGCGCCGCTGCGGGAGCACGTTCCCTCCATCACCATCCGACCGGAGCACTCCGCCTTGCTCCAGGAGTTCCTCGACCACGTCGACACGGTCATCGCCGTGCACGGCTACGGCCGTGAGACCCAGTTCTGGAACGTGCTGCTGGGGGGCCGCAACCGGGAGCTGGCCAACCACCTCGCCGAGCACTTGCGAGCCGCTCTTCCCGACGCGTTCGGGGTGGTCGACGATCTCGACGACATCCCGCGCGGCTTGCGGGGCCTGCACGAGGCCAACCCGGTCAACCTGCCCCCCGGCGCGGGCGTGCAGTTGGAGTTGCCCCCAACCATCCGCTGGAACAAGGAAGCCCGCAACTGGTCCGATCACGAGGGCACACCCAGAGCGCCCCAGGTCAGCACGCTCATCGACGCCCTGGTGGACGCCGTCGACGCCTGGACCGCCCCTCAGGGCGCGAGGCGCTCGATCAGCCAGTTGACGCCGCCTGGGGAGTCCTTCCGGCGGTAGCGCAGCCGGTCGTGCAGGCGGCTGCGTCGACCTTGCCAGAACTCCACGGTGTGGGGTCGCACCAGATAGCCGCCCCAGTGCGAGGGCCTTGGCACCATCTCGTCACTTGCGAAGCGACCCTCGGTCTCGGCCGTCATGCGCTCCAGTTCGGCCCGGTCGGCAATCACCTGCGACTGCGGCGAAGCGCACGCGGCGATCTGTGCGCCGCGGGGCCGGGATGCGAAGTAGGCGTCGCTCTCGTCGTCGGGCAGATGCTCGACCGTGCCCACTACCCGCACCTGGCGCTCGACCGGGTGCCACAGGAAGCACAGCGCGGCGCGGCCCGAGGCCTCCAGGTCCAGCCCCTTGGCTGAGTGACGGTTGGTGTGGAACACGAAGCCCCGCTCGTCCAAGCCTTTGAGGAGTACCGCCCGAGCCGACGGCCATCCGTCGGCGTCGGTGGTGGCCACGATGAGTGCGTTGGCGTCGTAGGGCTTGGCCGCCAGCCACTCATCGAACCAGCGCTTGAACTGGACGATCGGATCGTCGGCGACGTCGGCCTCGCGGAGCCCCACCTCGGAGTACTGCTCGCGCATCTGGGCAAGGTCCACGCCCCGACTCTAGGGGCGCTGGCTAACTCCGACGGGCTAGTAGCCAGAAGCCGGTGCCGGCGTAGCTTCCGGTGGCCGTCCAGCGGCCCGGCAGGAACTCCATCACCTCTTGGGGAGGCAAGTAGATGGGCGTCTCGTCGCCCATGGTGCTGATCCACACGAACCGCCCGCCGGGAGCCAATGCCCGGTCGTACTCGGCCGCGAACATGAACATGTTCACCAGCACCATCACGTCGACCGAGCCGGTCGCCAGCGGCAACGAACTCGCATCGGCCCGCACGAACGGCGCCACGCTCGAATCAGCGAGGGCGAGCATTCTCGGCGACAAGTCCACGGCGGCGGCCACCGGGCAGCGGGTCGCTATCCGCTCGGTGGCCGCGCCGGTCCCGCAGCCGATCTCCACCAACCGGCCCCGCCCGACATTCCCCCGGTCGAGCGCGTCCTCCAGCGGCGCCAGCCGAAGGTCGCTGCTGTGATCGGCGTGCCAGTCGACGCTCAGCTCGTCGAAGACTCCGGCCACGAACGACGCCCGCTCCGGCGACCAGCCGTCGCCGGCGCCGATCTGCTCGGTGACGGTCCGCATCGGGTGGCCGGAACCGAAACGCGCCGGCTGCACCACCTCGCGCGCCGGTTCGAGCCAGGCGATCGTTCCAGGCACCCCTCAGGCCGGCCCGATGGACGTGATCCCGCCCATGT
The DNA here is from genome assembly GCA_009842325.1 of Acidimicrobiaceae bacterium. Lineage (GTDB taxonomy): Bacteria > Actinomycetota > Acidimicrobiia > Acidimicrobiales > Aldehydirespiratoraceae > Aldehydirespirator. The sequence goes on from VYFQ01000016.1 coordinate 119,509, forward strand.
AGGGGTGCAGGGCCTCTGGAACCGCTACCGAGCCGTCGGGCTGGCGGTACGTCTCGACCAGCGAGGCCCATACCCGGGGTACGGCCAGGCCCGAGCCGTTGAGGCTGTGCACCATCTGGGTGCGCCCCCCGGCGGCCGGGCGGTACCGGACATCGGCCCGGCGAGTCTGGTAGTCGCGGCACCACGACACGCTCGAGACCTCCAGCCAGCGGTCCGATCCGGGCGCGTAGGCCTCGATGTCGAAGGTCCGGGCCGAGGCATCGCCCAGATCGGCGGCGCACAGGTCGAGCACCCGGTAGGCCAGGCCCAGGTCGCCGATGGCCCGCTCGGCCCGGTCAAGGATCTCGGCGTGGATGTCGGCGGCCTGATCAGGCGTGCAGAACCCGTACAACTCCACCTTGTCGAACTCGTGCACCCGCAGCAGCCCCCGGGTGTCACGCCCGGCAGAGCCCGCCTCGCGCCGGAAGCAGGACGTGTGGCCCATCAGCCTCATGGGCAGATCGGCCTCGTCGACGATCTCACCCGACAGCAACGAAGTGAGCGGCACCTCAGCAGTGGGGATGGCCCACAGCCCGTCGCGTTCGAGCTGGTAGGCGTCGTCGGAGAACTTGGGCAGATGGCCGGTGCTGGTCATCGTCTCGGTGCGCACCAGCGTGGGCGGCCGGATCTCCTCGTACAGGTCGCGATTGCGATCGAGCCCGTAGTCGATGAGGGCCCGCACCAGCCGGGCCCCCAGCCCGCGGTACATGGCAAACATCGCACCCGACATTCGCACGGCCCGGTCGATGTCGAGGATGCCGAGCTCGGTGCCGATGTCCCAGTGCGGCACCCGGTGGTGGTCGCCGTAGGAGCCGGGGTCGTAGCCGACCGTGCGTACCACGACGTTGTCGTCCGGGCCCGAGCCGTCGGGACAGTCGTCGGCCGGCATGTTGGGGACGAAGAGCAGGATTCGCCTGATCCACTCCTCCAGCTGGGCGGCCTCGGCGGTCAACTCGTCGATGCGGGAGCCCAGCTCCCGGCTGCGGGCCCGCAACTCGTCGGCATCGTCGGCCCGTCCGTCGCGGTGCATGGCACCGACCTCGGCAGAGATGCGCTTGACCTCCGCCCTCAGATCGTCGGCCTCGCTGACGACGGCCCGACGGCGCTCGTCGTGGACCACAACCTGGTCCAGGGGCGCGGTGGGCTCGCCCCTCCGGGCGACGGCGGCCTTGACAGTGTCGGGCTCAGTCCTCAGCAGGCGTAGGTCGAGCACGCCGCAGACGGTACCGGCTCAACCGCAGACGCGGGGTGAAGTCCTCGCGAAACGTGTACTAGTAGTTCATCGTTTTGCACACCTGTGGAATACCTGCCATGATGACTAGTCCCCAATCGGCGCACGTGACGGACCGACATTCCGGCAGGCACGGCCCCAGAGCCAGCCCGCTCGATGGACTGCCCCCCGGCGCCAGCTACAGGGACCTGAGAATTGACATGACACGCACAGAACAGACCAAGACCCGCCGACCAAAGTATGAGCCCACTGATCGGGAGCGATTAGTCCTCGATCAAGTCGAGAACCCGCGCTACGACCGGCAGATCGTCAACGGCCTGGACCCGTTCATCGACGACGGCGCGCCCGCCGACATGGAGGGCTTCTACACACCGGAGGAGTTGGCTGGACTGCGAGAACTCCGGGGGACGGACCGCGACGTCGAGGCCCGGATGCCGGTGAAGATCACCCGCCACTACTTCGAGATGGCCAGGGTCAGTCCGGCCCTCCAGAAGCTCGTCAAGGCCTCGGCCGACGAGACCGCCAACCTCGAGGGCGACGAGGACCCTGCCGGGCAGCTCGACTACAGCCCGGTCGAGGGACTGCTCCACAAGTACGAGATGGCGCTGCTGTACGTGATCTCCACCTGCTCGGCCCACTGCCGGTTCTGCTACCGCGAGGAACTGATCGCCCGAAAGGACATCGCGCGGGCCGACGGCACCGTCAAGAAGAAGGGCCTCGCCCAACTCAAGGAGGTGACCGACTACATCAGGGCCCACAACGCCGCGGTCACCACCAACGGGGGCGCACACCCCGAGACCGGGCGGCCCAAGCTGCGCGAGGTACTGCTCTCAGGCGGCGATCCGATGGTGCTGCCCAACTCCAAGCTGGCCGGCTGGTTCACCGCACTGGCCGAGACCGGGGTGGAAGTGATCCGCGTGGGCACCAAGGAGCTGGCCTTCCATCCCGACCGGTTCGACGACGCGTTCATGTCGATGCTCGACCGATTCCACGAGGTCTACCCCGACGTGGCGCTCCGTCTGATGGTCCACTTCAACCATCCCGACGAGCTGCTGATCAAGACCGGCGACGACTACGCCAAGGGCGAGAACGGCCATTACCAGTGGCATCCCAGCGTCAAGCGCGCCGTGGACGCGGTCACCTCCAGGGGCTGGATCTGCGTCGAGAACCAGTCGCCGATCATCCGGGGCGTCAACGACGACCCCGACGCCCTCAGGATCCTGCAAAGGACTCTCAAGGCGGCCCGGATCGAGAACCACTACTTCTTCGGCGGGCGCAACATCGTCGCCTACAAGGCGTTCAACGTGCCCATCGAGACGGCCTGGCGCATACTCAACGAGTCCCAGCGGGGACTGTCGGGAGTGGAGGCCCACGCCCGGCTGACCGTGGTGCACTTCAAAGGCAAGACAGAGGTGGCGGCGGTCACCGACGAACCCATCCCGGGCCTGCCCGGTGCCGAGAACGGGGTGGTGGTGTTCAAAGTGCTCCGCAGCCCGGCCGGCGCAGGCGACCGGGGCAAGACGGCCATCGTCGGGCGCAACCCCGAAGCCCTCTGGTTCGACGACTACGACGACAGGGTCATCGTGGACGAGGCTGGCCTGTTCAACTTCCAGAGGCCCCAGAGAGTGCGGATACCCGTCGCCCGGGAGGGGTCGAGCTCTGCGGGACCGACTCGCCGCACTCCGGCCGAGCGCCACCGCGACGAGGAGATCCACAAGCACCGGACTCCGGTCCAGCCCCGGAGCACCTAATCGGCGCTGGGGTTCAGGCGGCCACCTGCGAGTCGAGGTGGCGGGCCAGGTGTGAGACGAGGTCCCGGCTGTCGTCGCCGGCGCCGTGGATGAAGCTCGACTTGCGTCGACGCAGGAAGTTCAGCCCGATGACGTATAGGCCGGGGGACCCGATGACGACGCCGCCGTCGTGGCGGATCTGGCCCTTGTGATCGAGCACCGGCACGTCGAGCCACGAATAGTCGGGCCTGAAGCCGGTGGCCCAGATGATGGTGCGGATCTCCCCGCCTGCCAGGTCCAGCCGCAGTGGCGGTGACGGCGGAACCCGGGTGGGCGCGAACCGCTCAGGAGGTCCCACCGCATCGACGCGGCTCTCCGCCGCCCACTCGTCGAAGGTGTCGAGGAGCCGGCCCAGCTTGAGATCGGCCAACTCGCACTTGTTGGTCAGCGATCCCGACAGCAGCGCCTCGGTGCCCCGCAGGGCCGCGAGCCGCCCCACCAGACTCACGCCTTGGTCGGTGAGGGCATTGAGATCGAGCGTGGCCCGTTCGGGGGTGCCCACCAGCTGCGGAGACGGGGTGCGACGCACCCGCACGACATCGTCGACCTCGTCGTAGCGCTCGTCGAACAGGCCTGAGCGCTCCATCCACCACAGGATGTCGCGACCCCGGTAGAGGCGGGGCATGCGCACATGCTCGCCGACCGCCACAGTGACGGGACGGCCGGAGCGGTGCACCTCGTCGGCGATCTGGACGCCGGTGGCGGAGGCGCCCACCACCAGCACCCCGCCGGGAGCCAGCGCGGCGGGGTTGCGGTACTCGAACGCGCCCATAGCGGTCACGGACGCCGGTGGCGCACCGCCCAGCTCCGGCACTTTGGCGACGTTGAACCCGCCTGAGGCCAGCACCACGGTCTTGCACTCCCAGCGGCCCCGGTCGGTGTCGACGATGTAGCCGGCACCCGCAGAGCGCACCGAGGTGACTGTCGTGCCGGTCCTGACCGGGGCGTCGACGAGCCGGGCGTAGTCCGACATGAACCGGACGACCTCCGGCATCGACATGAAGCCGTCGGGGTCGCGGCCGCCGTGGGCGCCGTAGTCGTAGCCGGGCAGCCGGCTCTGCCAGTTGGGGGTCAGCAGCCGCAGGGAGTCCCAGCGCTGGGTCCGCCAGGAGTTGGCCACCTCGCCCCGCTCGATCACGACGTGATCGATGGAGCGCTCGGTGAGGCGACGGCTGACGGCCAGGCCGGAGTGCCCGGCCCCCACAACGACAGTTGTCGTCTTCATGAACTCGCCGGGCGACCCCGCAGGCGGCCGGGTCCGGGCTAGCTGACCTCTACGCTCACGTTGGTCGGATTGGTGATGATGTCGTAGACGGCCGACCGCTTCTGGGACTGGGCCACCAGCGCCCTGATCTCGTCGGGCGTGGCGTCGGCATCGATGTCATAGGAGACCTTGACGTCGTTGAACCCGTTGCGCACGTCCGGGTCGCCGCCGAGGATGCCGAGGATGTCCATGCTGCCCTCCAGCGTGGCCTTGACCGATCGCAGCTGGATCTCGCGGTTCTGGGCCACCGCGGCCACCCCGGCGGTGAGGCAGCTGGCCAGGCCGGCCAGGACCAGTTCAACCGGCGTCGCCGCATTGTCCTCGGCCCCGAACACCAGGGGATGATCGGCCTCGAAGGTGAAGGTCGAACGATGCTGGTGCTCCTCGCCGAGCCCGTGGTAGCTGTCGACCGAGGAGCGGCTGTGAGTGCCGTTCAACCACTCATTGGTGGCCTTCCAGGTGAACTGGGCCGCCTCGCGTGCCTCGGTGAGGGCGTTGCGGGCACCCAGCAGGTGTTCGACGTTCACGCCGTTGTCGACGTTTGCGCTGGTCATCGGGTTGCTGCCTCCTGTGTTGATGGCGCTGACTCACCGGAGCTACGGGCCGGTCACGAACCGCGTTTGCAACGGTGACAGTGCAATCTAGAGGCGCGCCCACCAAATCCCGACATATTCGATCAACATTTCCGGGAATTGGACTTCAGGGAATCTGACGGGCTCGGTCTGGGACCTAGAGGGGTTTGCGAGCCAGGAAGCAGTACAGGGGCGTGAAGATCCCTGATCGGCCGCCCGCGGCGTAGGCGCTGGCGGTCTGATCCAGCATCTTGACGACGTCAGCGGAGCCCTTCGGCAGGATCCTCAGCACCTCGGCCAGCCTGGATCCCCCGCCGGCCGTCTTGCGGCCAAGCGGAACCCCGATCAGGGAATTGCCCAAGGTCCTGTTCCAAGTCTCCAGGGGCTGATACCACGGCGTGGTCGAGCCGTGCTCCTCCGCGCCCCGATCCATCCCCTCGATGAGCTCGAACCCCACCGATTCGAGCATCCGGTTCACCTCGCCGAACGTTGCGATCTCCTTGAGCGCGATGCCGTGCATGAGGTCCTGCTTCATGGCCCGATGCCGTTCGTCGCCGGGATCGAACCTGTCCGTCATGCACATCTCCTGACCCCAGAAGAGGGCTCCGGGCTTCAGCACGCGGTAGATCTCGGCGAACGCGCCCTCCTTGTCCGGTGCATGGCATGTCGACTCGATGGCGTAGCCGCGGTCGAACGTGCCGTCGGCCACGGCCGACATGTCCATGAAGCTGCACACCAGGTAGTCGACCATGTGGTCGAGCCCGGCCTCGGCGATCAACGACTTCGCCCTGTCCATCTGGATCTCATTGATGTTGACCCCGACGACCCGGACGCCGGCCTCCGAGACGACCCGGCGCATCGGGCCGCCGACCCCGCAACCGATATCAACCACCGTCATGCCATCGCGCAGCTCCAGCTTGTCGATCATCAGCCGCTGGTGACGGATCTTGGAGTCCTTCACGCTCTCGCCGGGCGACAGCGGCGCGAAGTGCAGGGACTCGCCCCAGCCCCACACCATCAGCGCGTTGCTGATGTCGTAGTACTCCTTGACGGTCTCGGTGTGGTCGTAGTCGGCCGCGTCGGCATCCCGCGCCGACGCTCGGTCGAGCCAACCGTCGAAGCGCCGTATCCGGCGGGCTACTCCCCCCTCGACCCGGTCTGCCGCCCTCAGGCCAGCGAGCACCCGCAACAGCTTGGACATCCCCGCAAGTCTAGGTGCGGGGTTCCTAAGGCTCTACGTCAATCACCCGATGCACTCAATGCGGCTGCGTCGGCTGGACTCCGCTCACGGCGCGTGGCCCGGAAACTAGAGAGTCGGCTCGTGGGGCGGGGGGCCTAGGCGCTCGAACTCGGCTTCGACATCGGCAGTCGTGAGGGTGTCGGCCGCGAAGCGTCGGCGGCGCTCCTCGGTGTCGGCGTGGCGCTGGGCGGCCGAGAAACGGAAGAACCGGATGGCGATGAGGGTCCACAGGTAGAGGCCGCCCAGCACCTTCATGACCGCGCCGGCGGCCTGCTGGTCGGCGGCCACCGAGATGCCCCACAGGCGCTGGGCGTGGTCGTAGATGGGGTACACCGAGCCCTCGGCGAAGGTCAGCCAGGCAGCCGGCACGGTGGGAATGATCGACATGGTGAACAGGTACACCATCTTCATCGGCTCGGACAGGTGCAGCTCCCTCAACGGTCCGACCACCGGCGTCCACATGGCCAGCGCGCTGGCGAACATCAGCAGGTGCATGGCGTAGTGGAAGGGGCCGCTGCGAACCGACAGCTCCACCACGGTGTTCCAGTGCATCAGCGCCTGCAAAGCGTTGAAGGCCACCCCGGCCACCAGCGGGTGGACCAGGCGGCGGATCACCCTGGCCGAGCGCGAGCCGTCGACCAAGATCAGCCGGGCCAGCCACTCGGGCACGGCCATCAGCAGCAGCGGCGGCACCACGAAGCTGATGAGCAGGTGCTGCACCATGTGCACCGAGTAGAGGTACTCCTCGGCGATGTCGTGCATGGGCCAGTCGGCCGAGACCCACAGCAGGGCAACACCAGCAACGAAGCACAGCCGTTGACGGCCGGTGACCGCGGCGGTGCCTCCTCCAGGGCCGGCCGGGCCGGCTGCGGGAGCCACCACCCGGACCACGTAGAAGCCGAGGCCGACGATCGCGGCGACCATCAGCCACACCTCAGGGTGGAATTGGAAGCGCCAGGCGTCGGTTGCGGCCAGCGCGCCCATGGTCGCTAAACCCAGAATTCGAAGACCGTGAGCGTCACCAGGTACACACCGACGGCCAGGATCAGTCCGGCTGTGAACATCCGGCCGAACAGCTTGCTGTCGAAGCGCAGGTGCATGAACCAGGTGGCCACCAAATAGAACTTGACGACCATCATGAAGATGAGCGACGGCACCAGCGCCACCCCCCAGTCGACCACCGACTCGAAGTAGGTGAATACCTCGAGTGCGGTGATCGCCGCCAGGACGACGGCGATCTTGACGTAGGCCCAGTCCGAGGGATGGGCGTGGCCCTCGTCGTCGTGATGCTCGACAGCCTCGTCGGCTTCGGGCTCGGAGTGCTCTGAGGTGGCGGTGTCGCTCATGGGTCTAGTCGGCGGGGATCAGGTAGATGACGGTGAAGATGAAGATCCACACGATGTCCACGAAGTGCCAGTAGAGGCCGACGATCTCCACCGTCTCGGCGTTGCGCTGGGTCAGCTTGCCCTTCACGGAGGCCACGAACAGCGACATCAGCATCACGATGCCGAGGCTCACGTGGACTCCGTGGAAGCCGGTCAGGGTGAAGAAGGCGCTGCTGGCCGGGTTGGTGGTGAAGGCCACGCCCTCGCGGACGAAGCTGGTGAACTCGTACACCTGCCCGCCGATGAACACGCCGCCCAGCAGGGCCGTGGCCAGCAGCCAGGTGCGGCCGGCCTCGTCCTCGCCGCGGGACACGGCGGACAGGGCCAGCACCATCGTCAGCGAGCTCATCAGCAGCACGAACGAGCTGACCGACGTGAACGGGATGTCGAACACATCGGTGGGCAGCGTGCGGCCGTTGCCGCGGCTCTTGTACAGCAGGTAGGTGGAGATCAGCCCGCCGAAGAGCAGGCACTCCGAGCCCAGGAATACCCACATGGCCAGCTTGGTGTGGGACAGGCCGGTCGTGGTTGCGTGCTCGTCATGGCCGTGCTCGTCGGCCGCGTGGCCCAGGTCGGCAGTCACAGCCTCAGCGCTCATGGCACGTCCCTCAGGCTTGGGGTCGCCACCGAGCTCGTGACGACCGGCACGGGCTTCGCCCTACTCGCCGGTCGTCCCGACTCGGCGCCGCCCCTTTCGCCGCAGGACGCGGTCAGTGCGGCGGCGTTCATGAGTCGTGACCTCCGGTTTGGTCGTCTTCGTTCTCGTCGTCTTCGTGGTCTTCTTCGTGGTGGTCGTGGGCGGCGTCGGGGTCGTCTACGGGTTCCAGGGCCCATGAGTAGAGCGAGGCGATCGTCAATAGGGCGCCGATGAGGGCCAGCCAGAGGTTGAAGATCAGGCCGTAGCCGATGAGGGGCAGCCCGACGGCCACGGCCAGCGGCCAGAAGGACGGCGACGGCAGATGCACACCGGTCGCCTCGCCGGTCTGGGCGACCTCCTCCACGGTGGCGACCCGCACCACCTTGCCCTCGTCGTTCTCGGCGTACTTGGTGTGCCACCACTCGTCGCGGCCGTGCACCTGCGGCACCGTGTCGAAGTTGTGCACCGGCACCGGCGACGGGATCGACCATTCGAGAGTGCGGCCGTCCCACGGATCCGGACCGGGAGGCGGCAGGTGGGGGGCGTCGCGCTTGGACTTCACCACGTTCCAGATGAACAGCACCACGCTCACCGCGATCAGCAGCGAACCGACGGTGGCCGCCATGTTCCAGAACTCGAAGCCGTACCCTCTCGCGTAGGTGTCGATACGGCGCGACATCCCCTGCAGGCCCAGGATGTGCATCGGGCCGAAGGTGAGGTTGAACCCCACCAGCATGATCCAGAAGCTCCAGTTGCCGAGCCGCTCATTCAGGAAGTGCCCCCAGATCTTGGGCCACCAGAAGTAGATGCCGGCAAACAGGCCGAGCACGCCACCGCCGAAGATCACATAGTGGAAGTGGGCCACGATGTAGTAGGTGTCGGTCTGCTGGGTGTCAGCCGGCGCCACCGAATGGGTCACGCCGGACAGGCCGCCGATGGTGAACATGGCCACCGTGGCCACCGCGAACTTCATAGCCACGGTGAACCGCAACTTCCCGCCCCACATCGTGGCAAGCCAGTTGAGAACCTTCACCCCCGTCGGCACCGCGATGAACATGGTCGACAACGAGAAGGCGGCCACCGATATGGGGCCGATACCCGACACGAACATGTGGTGGGCCCACACGCCCCAGCCCATGAACCCGATGGCTATGCCCGAGAACACCATGAACTCGTAGCCGAACAGGGGCTTGCGGCTGAAGGTGGGTATCACCTCGGACACCACCCCGAACGCGGGCAGGATGATGATGTACACCTCCGGATGGCCGAAGATCCAGAACAGGTGCTGCCACAGCAGCGGGTCGGCCCCGGCGTCGGGATTGAAGAACTGGGCGTCGAAGAGCCGGTCGAACATCAGCAGGAACAGCGCCACGGTGATCACCGGCAGCGCGAACAGCAGCAGGAACTGCGTGATCAGCAGCATCCAGGTGAGCACGGGCATGCGCATGAGGGTCATGCCGGGGGCCCGCATGTTGAGGCAGGTGACGATCAGGTTCACCGACGACACCAGGGAGGCGATGCCCAGGATCTGCAGGCCTATGGCGTAGAAGTCCACGCCGTGACTCGGCGAGAAGGCCACCCCGCTGTTGGTCGAGTAGCAGAACCAGCCGCAGTCGGCCCCGCCGCCGCCCACCATCCACGACGTGTTCAAGAAGATGGCTCCCGACAGCCAGATCCAGAACGACAGCGCGTTCAGGCGGGGGAAGGCAACGTCGCGAGCACCGATTTGCAGGGGGATGAAGTAGTTCGAGAAGGCCGCAGCCAGCGGCATGATGAACAGGAACACCATGGTGACGCCGTGCATGGTGTACACCTGGTTGTAGACGTCGGCGCTGAGAACCGAACCCTCCGGTGCGGCCAACTGCAGGCGGATCAGCAGAGCCTCGACCCCGCCGACCAGGAAGAAGAACATGGCCGAGACGCCGTACAGGATCCCGATTCGCTTGTGGTCGACGGTGCTGAGCCAGTCGCGCCAGCCCCGGCCCCCCTGGGGGCGGGTGAACACGCCGAGGGGCCGCTCGGCATAGCGGACGGAGTCGCCGGGGCCCAGCTCGAGCGGAGTCTTCTCGGTTATCGCCATGGCGTCACTCCACCTGGGTCGCTTCGATTATCCAGCCGGCGGGCTTCGCTCCCAGCCCTGAAAGGTAGGCCACCAGGTCGTCGATCTGCTGCTCGCTCAGATCGAGGTCGGGCATGCCCCGGTACTGCTCGCCCGGCACCGTGTAGTTCTCCTTGAGAGCATTGGGGTCGCGCAGCCAGGCCTCCAGGTCCGTGCGGTTGAGCGACCCGTCGGCGTTGTAGGTGTTGAGGATCCCACCGGCGAACGTGCTGCGGCTGGCGAAGTGGGTCAGATTGGGTGCGGCCCCCGAGGCCTGGTCGGCCCCCTCGTACACGTCGTCGTTCACTCCCTCGATCAGATGGCACGAGGTGCAGATGCCCGAGAACACCTCCAAGCCCGCCAACGCCTCCGGATCGGTGGGCTCCACCGCGTCGGCGCTGGTGCTGTCCACCCACGCCTGGAAATCGGCCGGGCTGAGCGCCACCGCCTGCATCCTCATGCGCGAGTGCGACAGGCCGCAGAACTCGGTGCACTGCCCGAAGTAGAAGCCGGGATCGGAGGCCTCGATCTTCCAGGGCGAGAAGCGGTTGGGGACGGCGTCGCGCTTGCCGTTGAGCGCCGGGATCCAGAAGGAGTGGATCACGTCGCGCGACGTGATGATCAACTCGACCTCCTCGCCGGTGGGGATCACCATCTGGCCGGAGGTGACGATGTCGGCGGGGGGCAGCGTCTTGGCGTCTCCGTGGGCCCGCATGTCGGCCAGGTCCATCTGGTCCGAGAAGTAGTAGCGGAACTCCCACCACCACTGGTTGCCCACCACCACGATGGTCGGTTCCCACATAACGCTGTGGTCGTCGATGGTGACCGCCATGGTGTTGTCCTCGGTGGCGTCCACGGTGGGCAGCGACCACAGCATGATGCCGGCCACCGCGATCATGGTCACGAGGAATCCGACCGTCCAGCCGATCTCCAGCGGGACGTGACCGTGGGTCTGCGCAGGCCATTCGTCGTCGCCGTCGTAGGTCTTGACCCGGTTCTTCCAGATGAGCCAGACCATGGCGATGGTGATGCCGACGAACACCACCGCCGCGATCCAGAAGACGGGCAGCACCCCCCGGCTGTGCAGCTCCCTGGCGATCGGGCCCTGCGGGGCGAAGGTGTCGAGCTCCGCATCGGACGCGCAGCCGGTGGCCACGGCCGCGCCCAGCAGGACCAGTGTCCACGAGATGAGTCGGCGCGTGAGGGTTCGCATCTCAGCCACCGTGACCTGTGGTGCCGGTCGGCTCGCCGGACTCTTCGTGGGTGTCATCGGTGGGGTGGTGGAATTCCCGCTCGCCCGCTACGGCGGCCAGTACCCCGCCCATCAGCAGCAGCAGCGCACCGACCGTCCCCAGGATGCGCATAAGACGGCGGCCGAGGCCGGGCCGGGAGGCGTACACCCAGGCACCGCCCAGGATGAGGGCGGACACCACGCCGGCGACGGCCACCGCCTCCAGCTTCGACACGGTCAGCAGTATCCGCGATGCCGCCAGCACGATCACCCCGACCGCGAGCGCTCCGACGACGGGGATCTCGATCGGGGCCATGATCCGGTTGCGCAGCTCGCGGTTGACGGCGGTGTCACCGGTGGCCCGGTCGGCCCAGGCATCCATTGTCCATTCCACCATCGACAGCACGATCACGGCCAGGCCGAGCACGAACACCATCGGGTGCAGCACCAGGCCCACGGCCGCCGCGCCCACCCCGAAGGAGGCGACCACCGGCCAGAAGCTCGCGGTGACGGGCTGGTCGGTCAGCACCTCAGCCAGATTCTGAAGGTGGGCCTGAGCCGCTGCGTCGGCATCGCGGAACGACACCAGCACGAGGCTGATGGTCAGCGACACGCCGGCCAAGCCCACCAGCACGCCGTAGCCGATGTGGTCGCCGACGCCGCCCTTCCATCCCAGCGACAAGGGTCCGACGTGATTGCCGCCGGTGGTGTAGCCATAGACCAGCGCGGCGGCACAGAACGCTGCGAACAGTCCGAAGAAGAACTTGAATCCGGTAGTGAACACGCTGGGCCTACTTCGTTATGAAGATGACGTACCAGACCAGGAAGTAGCACAGCACGCACATGTGCCAGTAGGCGCCCGCAGCCTGCACGCCGTGGGCCAGGTCCCGCCCGAAGGGCCCCATCAGCGAGCGGATGGTGGTGACGGCCAGCATCGCCATCCCGCAGATCAGCATGGCGATGAATGAGCCGGTGACCGCGTAGAACAGCAACTCGGCCCGACCGCCGTCGATAGCGAAGGCGGTGTCCTGGTACACGAACCAGAACTGGTTGATCACCGCCGCCCCGAACATCAGGGTGACGCCGAGCGCGATGAACCCGTGGGGCCGATCCTCGTCCCGGGCGGCCTGAACGGCCCACTGCACCGTCACCATCGACAGCACCAGCGTCATCATCATCATCCCAGCCGGGCCGAGCTCGACGCTGCCCTCCGGGAACCACTCCTGGCCGGTGGCCCGAGCCAGCTGACGCTGCTGGACATACACGGCGACCAGCGCAGCAAAGGCCATGAAGACCGCGCCGGTAGCGAGCAGGGCACCGACGACGACGGTGCGAGGCCGGGTCGCCTCCGCGGCGGGCAGCGCCGTCGTTCTCATCCCGCTTCGCTTTCTGCCGTGAGGGGAGTCCGTAGAGCGGAGACTGCTCCGAGGGCGGCCGCGGCTGCGCCTACGGCCACGAGGATGGATCCGGCGAAGGCCACCACGTTCAGTACGGCGCTGCCGTCGAGCGAGAGGGCCATGAGGTCGGGGGCATCGGCAAGGAATCCCGAGATGAGATCGGACAGGACCAGCAGCCCGCCGCCGCCCAGAAGCAGCGCGACCGCCCCCCGGCCGACAACCACCGAGAGCGGGCCGATCAGCAGCTCGTGCGACCAGTTCCGCAGTGCGACGACGCCGGCGATGAGGCCCGCGGCCACGACGCCGTGGAACACCGCCCAGGTGGCGGTGGTCTCAAGCAGATCAAGCGGCTCGATCACTCGCAGAGCCCCCACCAGAGCGGCGGCGCCCAAGAGTTTCAGGGCCGCGCCCGCGCCCAGCATCCTCACATCGAGGAGCCGGTCCGGCGTCTTGGTGCCCCTCAGCACCAGCTCGGCCGCGCCGCCGGCCAGCGCCACCAGCGGCAGGACCGCGGCCAGGCCGAAGGCCACGTAGACCAGCCCGTCGCGGAGGTCCTGCGGGGCGGTGAAGTAGTCCTGCGACCAGCCGCCCACGGCCAGCAGTCCGAACAACCCCACGATTACGGTGATGGCCTCGGGGCGGCTGGAGCGGGCCCCCACGGTGGCACCAATGGCCTCGACCGCGATGCCGAGCACCGGCACGGCCATGATGTAGACGGCGGGCTGCTCCACCAGCCAGTCGAGTTGCAGCCATATGTCGGGACTCTCGGCCCGACCGAAGGCGATGGCCGGCCTGCCCCGCAAGTCGGCGTAGATCACCACGAGGTTGGCGATAGCGACGGGCAGCGTGAAAAGCCAGACCGCGGCGGCCACGAGCATCGACCACGAGAAGGGGGGCACGTCCAGCAGGCTCATACCCGTCTGCCGCAACGAGATCACGGTGGTGGCCACGGTCACCGCACCGAGCAGCAGCGCCACGATCACCATGCCGGTGCCGAGCAGGGTGAGCGCCATGGCATCGCTCTCGTTGCCGGTCACGCCGTCAATGGCGCCCCAGCCCCCGCCGGCGAACACCGACACCACGATGATCACCGCACCGATCAGCCACGACCAGAACGACGCCAGCGCAGCCCGGGGGAAGGCAACATTGCCGGCACCGACCTGAGACGGCACCACGGCCAGGGCCACGCCCAGCAGCAGCGGCATCACCACCAGCAACATGAAGGACATCCGGTACAGGGTCCACATGCGGAAGTAGGCGTTGAACCCGCCGAACAGGTCCCAGGGAGCGACCGCCTCGGTCCGCCCGAGCGAGAGCAGCACCCCGATCACAGAGGTGCCCGCGCCCAGCAGCAACGACGTCACCACGAACAATCGGCCGACGGTGGCCGCGTCGCTGGTGACGAAGGGCTGGGCCAGGACGCTGGGCGCCTCGGGCGCTTCGTCAGAGGACTCCGGCGCGGCTGCGCCGTCCTCGCTCGGGGGAGCCTCCGAGTCCGCGATGGCCGGTTCGGTCAGCGTCATCGGGAGGCGATGCTATCCATCACAGGCCGTTGCGGATCAGCACGTCAACCGCGACGGCCCCGAAGAGGATCATGACATAGGCGTTGGACCAGCCGAACAACCGTATCGACCGGGTGGGATCGGGGCGGCGCAGAACATCGAGCGCCAGGCCACCGAAGCCGGCGCCACTGACGACCGCAACCACCAGATAAAGGACGCCCATCTGAGCCACGGGCACGAGCAGCAGCGAGAACGCCACCAGGACGACCGTGTAGGCGACGATGCGGCGAGCGGTGGACCGCAGTCCGGCCACCGCGGGAAGCATGGGAACGTCGGCAGCCTGATAGTCGCTGCGGTAGCGGATGGCCAGGGCCCAGAAGTGAGGCGGCGTCCAGTAGAAGATCACCGCGAACAGCACTACCGGAGGCCAGTCGAGCGAGCCCGTGACCGCGGTCCAGCCCACTAGGGTCGGCACTGCTCCGGCCGCGCCGCCGATCACGATGTTCCGGATGGACGTGCGCTTGAGCCATAGCGAGTAGACGAACACGTAGAACGCGGCCGCAGCCGTGGCCAGCGCGGCCGACAGCAGGTTCACGAACGCCCACAGCCACACGAAGGAACCCACGGTGAGAGCGACCGCGAACACGACCGCCTCGGTTGGACGGACTGCGCCCGTGACCAGCGGCCGGTTGCGGGTCCGGTGCATGAGCCGGTCGATGTCGCGGTCGACGTACATGTTCAGCGCGTTGGCGCCACCCGCGGCCAGCGCCCCACCCACCACCGTGGCCGCGATCAGCCACAAAGACGGCAGGCCTTGCTCAGCCAGGATCATCGACGGAACGGTGGTGACCAGCAGCAATTCGACGATCCGGGGCTTGGTCAGAGCCACGAAGGCCGCAGCGCGGGCTCGGCGAGGCGCGCGTACCCCGCCGGTCACGGTTCCGGTCACGCCCGGAAGGCTAGGACATTGAGAGGCCCATACGACAGCCAAGCGGGGAATCCAGCACCATAGATTTCGCCCGCTCGGCCTCTACCATCGATGTGTGGCACCGCATGCCTACACCCGGCTCACTCGCTTCGCCCTGTGGGCGCTCACCGCGATAGTCGTGACCGGTGTGGCCGTCCGCCTCACGGGGTCGGGTCTGGGCTGTGAGGACTGGCCTACCTGCTCAGAGGACCGCTTCGTAGCCGACCTCGAATACCACGCCCTGGTGGAGTTCGTGAACCGGCTCTTCACCGGTGTTGTCGCGATCGCGGTTATCGCGGCCGTGCTCGGCTCCTGGAGGCGGCGGCCGCGGCGGACCGATCTCATCGTGCTGTCTCTGGGCCTGGTGGCGGGGGTGCTGGCCCAGGTCGGGCTGGGAGCACTGCTGGTGTTGAGCGAACTCGATCCCCGCTTCACCATGGGGCACTTCCTGCTGTCGATGGTGCTGCTCTGGAACGCGGCCGTGCTCGACATCAGAGCCCGCAATGACGCCGTCGCCGCGGGCGCCTCAGGACGGCCCGACGGGTCAACGCCCGGTGAAGGGCCGCCCGACGCAGCGACCCGGTTGATGCAGTGGGCCGTGCTGGTGGTGGGCGGCGCGCTGCTGGTGACCGGCACCCTGGTAACCGGGGCTGGACCCCATGCCGGCGACAGCCGGGCCGAGCGGCTCCCGCTGCTGGTGCGCGAGGTCGCCCGAGTCCACAGCATCGTCGCGCTGGCCCTGCTAGGGATGGTGGTGTGGACGTGGTGGCGGCTGCGGGCATCGAGCTCGGGGGGGCACGCCCGCATGGGACGGATCGCGGTGCTCCTCGCCGTGCAGGGCGCGGTCGGCTACACGCAGTACTTCACCGGCGTGCCCGTGCTGCTCGTGGGCATCCACGTGGCCCTGGCGTCGATCACCTGGATCGAGATCGTCAAGGCCGCTCACGACCCAGCAGCCGGATCTTCGAAGTCACTCCAGATCGTGCCGATGGCCGGGGCGCGGCCATGACTTCGCCGGTGACCACGCCGGTCCTGGATCCGGTGGACGAGACTGACCGGAGACCGGACCTGCCCTGGAAGGTGATCGTTCTCGACGACCCCGTCAACCTGATGTCGTATGTCACCTACGTGTTCCGCAAGCTGTTCGGCTACTCGCAGGAGAAGGCGCATCGCCTGATGATGCAGGTCCACACCGAGGGCAAGGCCGTGGTGGCGTCGGGTCAGCGGGAGAAGGCCGAGTTCGACGTATACCGGCTCCACGAGCACGGCTTGTGGGCCATCCTCGAGCAGGACTGAGCGGTCTGATGGCGCGCGGGAAGTTCCGGTCAGGCCCCGACGGCATCACGGTGACGCTGCGCGACGCCGAGCGATCGGGGCTGGCGGCGGTGCTCGAGCAGTTCCGGCAACTGCTCCTGGAGGGCACCGATGCCTCGATGCTGCGCTTCCAGCCGCCGGTGCACATCCACGACCACAAGGCCTCCGACGAGTTCTGGGAGATGGCCGCCGGACCCCTGCTGCGGCACCGGCTGGAGGCCCTCGACATCGTGGAAGCCGGACTGGCCGGCGCCGCGCTGGACGACGAAGCGGTCTCGGCCTGGATACAGACTCTCAACAGCCTGCGTCTCTACCTGGGAAACACTCTGGAGGTCGGAGCGGCCACCTTCGATCCGCCCCGACCGGGGGACCAGCCTCAGGAAGCAGCCCGCTACATGCTCTACGAATGGCTAGGCGGCCTGCTCGACCAGCTGGTCGCGACCGCAGCCGGAACCCTCCCGCCCGGCAGCGACGACTGAGAGCCGAAGTCCCGACGAGTAGCCTCGAAGGATGCCGGTCCAACGACAGGAGCCCGCGAGCGCCTCGCTGCCATCGCCGTTTCCCGAGGGCTGGTACTTCGTGGCGAACCGCAAGGATCTGGAGAAGGCCGGGATCGTCCGCAAGACGTGGATGGGTACCGAGATCGTCGCCTGGTGCGACGACACCGGGCAGGTCTGCATCGCGGAGGCCTACTGCCCCCACCTGGGCGCCGATCTGGGGCCCGCCGCAGGAGGGCACGTCCGCGGCGGCCGGCTCGTCTGTGGCTTCCATGGCTTCGAGTACGACACCGGCGGCCAGTGCGTTGCCACCCCCTTCGCCCCCGCGCCGAAGGCAGCCCGGCTGCGAGTCTTCGAGCCTCGGGAGATCGCCGGCCTCGTCTTCGCCTGGTGGGGCGCCGGCGGGCGTCAGCCCCAATGGCACCTGCCCGCGGATGAACTGGACCAGACCGGCTGGAGCGACCTGCACGTCTGGACCTCGCGCTTTGTTGGCCATCCCCAGGAGACCACCGAGAACTCGGTGGACCTGGCCCATTTGCGCTACGTGCACGGATACGACAGCGTCAGCCGCGTCGAGGCGCTGGCGGTGGACGGGCACGTGCTGCTGAGTGATTTCGACTTCGCCACCACCCGGAAGATCACCCGTTTCGCTTCAACCAAGCTCAGAGTGTCCGCCCGCACACTCGTGGTCGGCCTGGGCTACTCGTTCGTGGAGATACGCGAGCACACCATCGGCCTGGACATGCGCCTGTGGATCCTGGCCACGCCCGTCGACGGCACGCTCATCGACCTGTCGGTGGTCTCACAGACGGGAGAGATACGCAGTCCGAGCCGCTGGATCGCAGGGCTGGGTTTCCTGCCGGTGAGGCTGCGCGCTCCCATCATGAACAGGATCATGGCGGCCTTCGAGAAGCGGGACGTGCTCCAGGACGTGCCGATATGGAGCACCAAGAGCTACCGGTCCCGCCCGCGCCTGGCCCGCTCCGACGGTGAGATCATGCGGTACCGCGCCTACTGCGCCCAGTTCTACCCCACCCTGCCCGCAGCAGCCGGCGACACCGGGACCGCCGACGACATCGGGACTGTCGTCGACTTGCGGCCTGCGGCCGACGGATAGAGCGACATCGAACCGCAGGCAATGTCCTCCAACGAGACGCGGACGGGGCCCCGGCGAGTGGCAATCGTCGGCGGCGGCATCTCGGGACTGGGAGCCGCATGGGCGCTGAACCATCATCCGGACCGCTTCGACTTCCGTCTGTTCGAGGCGCAAGAGCAGATCGGCGGCAATGCGGTCACAGCCGACATGCCCCAGGACGACGGCGGCTCGATCCCCTTCGACATCTCGGTCACCGCCTGCATCCCGTCCGTGTACGACCACATCGTGCTGCTTATGGAGCAGTTCGGCATCGAGTTGCTCGACACCAAGTTCAGCTACAGCGTCAAGTACGGGGGGCGCATCTACGCCCACGACTTCGATTCCGACATCAGAGAGCAATTGCAACCCGAGATCGAGAGATTCCAGCGACTGTTGCAACGCCTGCACCGTTTCGGCTGGCTGAGCCGTTCCCAGTCCATAGCGTTGAACGCGCTCAACCCGTTCAACTACGTGAGCATGGGGACGCTGCTGAATCTGGGCGGCTTCTCCGGGGACTTCAGGTACAAGATCCTCAAGCCCATGTTCGTCAACTTCCTCATGGCGACGAACGTGTTCGACATGCCGGCCGCGCTCTTCGCGCGCTACCTCGAGTTCTTCGACATCGAGTCGGCCACGCCCATGCAGACCTGGGACCAGGGAACGCGGCGCATCTACGAGCACCTGTCGGCCGGCTTCACCGACAAGATCTACCTGAACCGGCCGGTTGAGAAGGTCTACCGGTCGGAGTCCTCTGTCGTGGTCGAGGACGGCGCGGGAGAGCGCGAGACGTTCGACGAGGTGATCTTGGCGTGCAACGCCAACCAGGCGCTGATGATGCTCGACAATCCGACCGCCCTCGAGCGCTACCTGCTGTCGTCGATCCGGTACGAGAGCGAGTTGCACAACCACACGGTCGTGCACTCCGACGCCTCAGTCCTGCCCGACAACGAGGTGAAGCCCCTCAAGACTCGCAGCAACCACATCGAGCAGTACGGGGCCAGGCCGGACAACTACGAGATCACCTACATCATGCACAACCAGCAGCCATGGGCGAACCGGTCGGACAAACCCTGCCTGGTCACCTACAACCCGACCAGTCCCATCGACGAGGGCAAGATCATCAAGAAGTGGTGGTTCCAGCACATCGTCCACGATGTGCGCCACATGGCTGTGCTGGTCAACCTGTTCCGCTTCATCCAGGGCAGGAGACGGACATGGCACTGCGGTGCTCATACCCTGATCAACAGCCAGGAGACCTGCTTCGTCACAGGACTGGCAGCTGCAACGCAGATCGGCGCCGACTATCCCTTCGATGATCCCGCCGCCAAGCGGTCATTCAATTTCTACGGCAGCATCCTGCACGGCTCGCGATTCCGTAAGATCCTGCAATGACCCCGAGATCACAGCGGCGCGTTGAGCCCTCGAAGGCCGGCCATGAGGCGGTTGCCGCTGCCGCCGTTGCCTTGGAGGCTCGAACGGTGATCGATCCGGCAGTCTGGGCCGATCCCTATCCGTTCTATGAGAGGCTCCGCCGGGAGCGTCCCGTGTGGCTGGTGCCAGGACTCGATTTGGCCTACATCGCCACCCACGATCTCATCGTGGACGCCGTCCGCCGGATCGACGATTTCTCCAGCCACCTCGACATGCTGGTCATCACCGGCAACGACGGCAACCCCGACCTGTTCCACACCGCCGAGTTCGGCGAGGGCACCACCACCCTGGCCACCGCCGACCCGCCCGAGCACACCGTTCACCGCAGCCTGGTATTCCCCGAGTTGGTCGCCCGCCGCATGGAGGCCATGCGACCCGAAATCGAGGTCTTCATCGACGAGCGGTTGGCCGTCGCCCGATCCCAGGGGACCAGGGTGGAGTGGGCCAACACCGTGGCCCATCCTGTGCCCGCCCGGGTCATCGGACGGCTTATTGGCTTGCCCGACGAAGACTGGCCCCAGGTGATGAAGTGGGCCCTCGGCGGCGGCAGGGTGCTGGCAGGCGTGCTCACTCGGCAGGACCTCATCGCCTTGACCAAGGAGCCGAACACGGCGAACGGGTTTCTGTACGCCAAGCTGAGTGAAGCCAGCAGCGATCCCGGCGACGACCTCTTGGGGGTGTGCGCCCAAGCGGTGGCCAGCGGCGATCTGGACGTGCGCGACGCCGTCGGCACCCTCACCGTGCTGCTCGGCGCGGGCGGAGAATCCACCGCATCGCTGATCGGGAACGCCGTGCGGATGCTGGCCGACGATCCCTCCCTTCAGGAGCAAGTCCGGGCCGACCACGGCCTCATCGAGCGCTTCATCGAGGAAGCCGTACGGCTCGAATCGCCGTTTCGAGGCCACTACCGCCAGGTGAAGCGCGACTGCGAACTGGGGGGTTTCACCCTCACTGCTGGCACCACCGCTTTCTTGCTGTGGTCGTCGGCCAACCGCGACCCGGCCGAGTTCGACCGGCCCGACGAAGTGGTTCTGGACCGCCGCTTACCCCGCAGCCACCTGGCCTTTGGACGGGGCATCCACCACTGCGTAGGCGCTCCGCTGGCCCGCCTGGAGACCCTCTGCTCACTAGAGCGTCTGCTGCAAGACACCTCATGGTTCAGTTTGGCCGACGACGACCAGCCCCGCTGGGAGAAGAGCATGTTCGTGCGCCGCCACGAGCACCTCCCCCTGGACGTGACCTGGAACTAGCCCCCTGCCTTAGGGGGCCGACGCCCGGAAGGTACAGTGACGCGCCATGAGCCGCCCGCTCGACCGGTTCAGCCGGCTGGTCACGGCCCGCCCGTACATCACGATCATCGTCCTGCTGCTGGTCACAGTCATGCTGGCCGCGGGGGCGACCCGCCGCCTGCCCCCGGTCGAGGGAGCCTCAGTGGCGTTCCTTCCCCCGGGGAGCGCCATCGCCACCGCGGTGGAGGAACTGGACGAGTTCTTCGGGGAGTCCGGCGACGTGAGCGTGGTGACGCTGGTGTTCCGCGGCGAAGCGCTCACCCCGGGCGGGCTCGCACAGATGGACGCCCTCCTCGACAGCATCCTGGCCAGCCCGGGCGTGGCGGAGCTGCTGACACCGGCCGATCCGATCATCGCGCCCACATTGGTGATCGAGGCTCTGGGCGGGGTCGATGCCGCGTCGGCCACCCAGGCCGAGATCGACTCCCTCCTCAGCGTCCCTGAGATCGAAGGCGCCCTGGCCGCCATGGGCGGTAGCGACACGGACGGCACGACCATCACCATCGCCAGCATCCGCCTGACCGACACGGGCGACACCAGGGTCCAGGACGTCGAGAGGAGGATCGACGAGTTGGCGACCGGCTCGGCCGGCCCCCTGCGAGTCAGCAGCCTCTCGACCATCGTGATCGAGGACGAGTACTCCGATGCCATCGAGACAGGGATGGGGCAACTGGTCGGGGTGGCCCTGCTGCTGATCGCGGCGCTGATCGTGCTCTTCTTGAGGACGCTGTCCGATCTGCTGCTCACACTGGTGGGCCTGGTCTTCTCGCTGGTCTGGATCATCGGGGCGGAGGGCTGGCTCGGGCCGGACGCGCTGGGCTGGATAGGCCCTCCGAGCTCGCTCACGGCGATGGTGCCGATCATCGTGATCAGCCTCACGGTCGACTATGCGATCCAGGCCGTGTCGCACTACCGCGAGCAGCGGGTCGAGGGCGAGCCGGTGATCCAGGCGGTCCGGACGGGACTTCGCAACGTCGCCGTGCCGCTCACGCTGGCCGCCGTCACCACGATCGCGAGCTTCCTGGCCACCCTGTTCTCCCCGATCGACGTGATCGGCGACTTCGGCATCGTCGCCGGGCTCGGAGTCGGATTGAGCCTGATCGTGATGCTCACGCTGGTCCCGGCCGGACGGACGATCATCGACCGACGACGCGAGGCCCGCGGCAAGCTGCGGCCGGCCCGGCCGGTCTCGGGCGCGCTGCCCGGGATCGAGCGGGTGGCGAGGGTTCTTGGCGCGAGCGTGGCCCGCCGGCCGGCGCCTTACCTCATCGGTGTGCTGGCCGTGACCATCGGGATGGGGATCGCGGCCACAGGCCTCCACTCGGAGTTCAGCATCCGCGAGATCCTTCCCCGCGGCGGGAGCGTGATGGACGACCTGGAGACCCTCGACGCGGCCGTCGGGGGGTCCACGGAACTGGCCAGCGTTCTGGTGAGAGCCGAGGCCACCGAGACCCGCACGCTGCTGAACGTGCAGGAGCTCACCGACGCCTTCGCGGACCCGCAGCGGCGCCCCCAGGCGGCCACGGGGCCCATGGAGACATCCTACGTGTCGCTCCTGAACGACTGGACCAACGACAGCGGGCAGCCCGGCGACAAGTACGACCCCGAACTGGCCGCGATCTTCTCCGAGGCATCGGCCGGAGTCCAACTCGATCCGCTAATGATGCGACTGTTGCTGCACAGGCTCGACGCGATGGATCCGGCCCTTAGCCACATCCTGGCCAACAATCCCGCCGGTATCGACGCGATCCTGCTGCAGTTCCCGACCTACACGGATGACCCCGGAGCCACCGCCGTGCTCCAGGAGGAGATCGAAGCGCTGTGGTCCGGCGACGACGACGCCATCACCGTGACGTCGACGAGCGTCCTGTCGGTCACGGTCACCGACCAGATCACATCCCGCCAGACGGAGGCCATCAGTTCGACGGTGGCCGTCGCCCTCGGCATCCTCGTCCTCTTCTTCTGGGTCACGCTGCGCCGGCCCACCCTGGGGGCCATCGCGGTCGGGCCGATCGTGCTCGTTCTCATCTGGATCCTAGGAACGATGGCGCTGCTGGACATCCCCTACGGGCTGATCACCTCAATCATCACCGCCCTCTCCATCGGGATCGGCGTCGACTACACCATCCACGTGATCCATCGCTACCGGGAGGAGTTCTCCCGGGTGCGCAACCCGGAGGAAGCGGCGGTGCGAACGCTGGCGACCACCGGGTCGGCGCTGCTGGGCTCCGCGCTGACGACGGCGCTCGGGTTCGGCGTGCTCATGTTCTCGCCGCTGGCCGGCATCCAGCAGTTCGGCGTCACCGCCGCCATCTCCATCGCGTACTCGCTGCTAGTCGCCATCCTCGTGGTACCGCCGGCGATGACCGTCTGGGGCGCCTACGAGAACATGCGCCTGCGCTCGACGGTGCAGCGCATGTGGGACGACCTCGACACGGCGATCGACGAGATCCACGAGCGCCACAGCGACAAGGAGGGCGCTTCAGACGGGTAGCTCGCGCCTCCGCTCGGAGATGTGGAACTTCAGCTTCTTGCTGGGTGACATCGACGGGAACGGGCTGATCTTCAGCTTGTAGTTCTTGGGGGCGATCTCGAGCTCGAAGTGGTGCACCATCATCAGCAGGTTGGTGGCCAGGTACATCTCGGTCAACCGGGCGCCGAGACAGGTGTGCGTGCCCAGGCCGTAAGGGGCGTACCCGGTGCCGACATGCTCCTTGCGGGGCGCCTCATAGCGGTCGATGTCGAATTTGAAGGGATCGGGAAAGAGGTCATCCATGTAGTGCGTTGCCGTCTGGATGATGAAGACCCGCCTGCCCTCGGGCAGTTCGTAGCCCTCGACCTCGCAGGCGTTCGCGACGTTCCGCACCGACAGCGGGACGATCGGGTACAGGCGCATGCATTCCATGATGAACCGGCGGGTGACGTCGGTGGCCGGCCCGGTGAGCGTCTCTCGGTCCGGGTCGCCGCCGGCGAACACGGCATCGGCTTCATCACGGATCTTGTCGTAGAACTCCGGCTGCGCCAGCATGTTGTAGGCGATGAAGCTGAGCTGGTCGCCGACGTACATGCTGGCGATCAGCGGAGCCGAGAGCACGAACCGCAGATTCGACTCCGGCAGGAACTGCCGATCGTTGTTGTGCATGGTCAGCAGGTCGTCGGCCAGATCCCGCGGGCACCCGGCCCGCTGGGCGGGTGTGTGGCCATGGAGTACCCGCTCCACCACCTCGCCGACCAGCTTCGCCCGGCGCCTCATGCTCGGGGTCTTCAGCATGAACTTGGGCAGAGTCCTGCCGATGTGCGTCTTGAGGGCGCGGTCCTTGAACTTGTGCATGTCGTCGACGATGTCCTGCGAGTCGATGCCGACCGACAGCGGCGACATCGAGGAGTTGATCAGCTTCCGGCACATGTCCACCGCAGAGCGGGTGTCTCCGACCCTCCAAGTCGCAATCTCTTTCCGCGCGTTTGAGAGGAACTCGTCCAGCTGCTCCTCCAGCCTTGTGCGCGAGTACGCAGGTTGGATCGACTTTCGATACCGGAAGTGGTCGGCGCCGTCGAGGGCGGGCAGCAGCCCCACCCCGCCGTAGACCTTCTCGAAGTCCTCCAGATAGTCCCTGGCTCTCAGGTGCATACGGCCGTGACGGTGCACCCAGTGATTCGTCTCCGGGCCCACAAGACAGATCATGTCCTGCGCGAAGGGCGGCTTGATCTCGAAGACCGGGCCGAACTCCTCCTGGAGCTCCGCAAAGAACGCGGGCAGGTTGCGGGTGCGAACATGCTTGCTGCGCAGCAGCCGCCGCAGCGGGACGACGGGGATCTGCTTGGTCAGGGCGGTCTGCCTGAACAACCGCGCGGTGATGTTCTGTCCGACGGCATCAGCGATGGCCCGCCCGATCAGGTCCATCCTGCAGATGTCCTGGACCCGCTGCTCGGATTCCTCGTCGAGCTCGAAGATGAACCGCAAGACGTCGCAGGTGTCGATGAGACAGATGATGATGATGTCTCTCGGGTCCGGGATCTCGTTGTTGAAGATGGCCTTGCTGATACGGGTCTTGACGTGCTCGACGGCCGTGCCAACCTCGGAGCCCGTGTGGACTCCCATCCTCCATGCGGACCCGGCCAGCGACCAGAAATCGCCGTCGTGGTGCTGCAGGATCTTCAGGTGGCACAAGTGGTCCAGTGTCATGTCGATGATCGACTCCGCATGGGGAGCGAGTCGCTCGATCCAGTACTGGGCGTTGCGCTGATCCGTCTCGGACGCGATCCGGTAGAGGACCGGGTCGAGCGCGGGATCGCCGGTAGCGGTCCCGTCCAAGAGGATCAGGGACTCCATGTCGGTGTCGATGCGAGCCATGAGCGACAGCTCGGCGAGGGCCGCGCCGACGACGGCACAGTTCAGGTTCCAGCCCGGAACCTGGCGGAAGTAGCCGCTCTCCTCGTTGAGGAGTGTCAGGACGAGTTCGTCGATCAGGCTCAGCGGCTTGGTCATCACACCGCTTGTGGAACTCATCGAGGGCTTTTCCTCATGTTCACGCCGCGGATGGTAGTCGTTCTCACCCCAGGCAGCACGAGGTGAGTCTACTTCGGCAGGTGGGGAGACGGTGTGTGGCGCCCGGTAGTCTGAGCGGGTCGGCGACGGCCGGCGGGCCCCCATCGTCCAGCGGCCTAGGACGCCGGCCTTTCACGCCGGTAACACGGGTTCGAATCCCGTTGGGGGTGCGAGCATTAGGACGGCTCGCTAGCGTTTCGGAGTCCGCACGCTCGTCGTGCACCCGGTCCTGTAGATCAGTCTGGAGTGATCGCCACCCTGTCAAGGTGGAGGCCGCGGGTTCAAATCCCGTCAGGACCGCGTTGCTGCCCTCCGGGGCCGGCGACAACCCCGGTCGGGTAGCTCAGTTGGCAGAGCGTCCGCCTGAAAAGCGGAAGGTCCGCGGATCGACGCCGCGCCCGACCACTACAGTCAGAGCACCGATCCCCCAAAGCGGCGGTTCGCCGCCATCCTGATGCCATGACCGTTGTCACGCCCGGCCCCTCCACCAAGCCCCCTCCGGCCGACAAGGCGGATCCTCGCAACCCGATCCACAATGTCTTCTGGCGGCGGCACCGCGACGAGGTGGAGGAGGACCTGACGAGGCTCCGCGCCGAGCCGCTCACGTTCTTTCCCGGATTCCAGTTCGTGGACGAACTGTCGGGCATCAAGACGCCGGGAGCCTGGGTCGTGCCCCGGCACGCTCCCATCCTGGAGGTGTCGCGCAAACCGCAGATCTACTCCTCGTCCCGGGGAGTCACCATCAACGACTTCCCGCCCGAGTTCAACGAGTACTTCAACTCCATCATCGCCATGGACGACCCCCGCCACGCCCGGCTGCGACGGCTGGTGTCGGCCGGCTTCACTCCCCGGATGCTGGCCCGGCTGGAGGACGCGGTCCGGGACCAGGCCTCGATGATCGTGGACGAGGTCTGCGAGCGGGGCGAGTGCGACTTCGTCACCGACGTGGCCGCCCGCCTGCCTCTGCGCATCGTCTGCGACCTGATGGGGATCCCGGCCTCCCACCACGACTTCGTGTTCGACCAGTCCAACATCATCCTGGGCGCGGCCGACGAGGAGTACGTGCCCGAGTTCGACGACCTGCTGACCGCCATCCTCACCGCGGGCGAGCGCCTGAGCCAGCTCATGGACGACGTGGCCGAGTCCAAGGTCGGCGTGGAGTCCGAGGACCTCACCAGCCTCCTCGTCAACGCGGAGGTCGACGGGGAGCGGCTGACCCGGGCCGAGCTGGCCAGCTTCTTCATCCTTCTGGTGGTGGCCGGCAACGAGACCACCCGCAACGCCATCAGCTGGGGCCTGGTGTACCTCACCGACAATCCCGGACAGCGCAGCATCTGGGCCGAGGACTTCGAGGGCGTGGCCCACAGCGCGGTGGAGGAGATCGTGCGCATCGCCAGCCCGGTCACCTACATGCGCCGCACCGCCATGTGCGACACCGAACTGGAGGGCGTCAAGATCGACGAGGGCGACCAGGTGGTGATGCACTACCTGTGCGCCAACCGGGACGAGACGGTGTTCGACGACCCCTTGAAGTTCGACGTCCTGCGCGACCCCAACTCCCACGTCGGCTACGGCGGCCCCGGCCCGCACTACTGCCTAGGCGCCCACCTGGCCCGCCGCGAGATCAAGGTGATGTTCCGCGAGCTGTTCACCCGCATCGGCGACATCGAGGCCACCGGCGAGCCCGAACTGCTCTCGTCAGCCTTCATCCACGGCATCAAACACCTCCCCGCCCAGTTCACCCCCACCAAGCCCAGATCAACCCAGCACTGACCTCAACAACAGCGGCCCGCCAGGCCGCAGAAGCAGGCGACAGGCGGGAGATGCGGCCGGCGACGCCCAGGCGGGGGATGCGGGCGTTCGACTTGCGAGCGAATAGGGCGAAGCCCGTGCGAGCAAGCGAATGCCGGCAGCGCCCGCCGGGGGGACACAAGCGAATGCCCGCAGCGCCCGCCGGGGGGACACACCCCAGCAGAGTTCGGTAGCCTGAGACCATGGGGCAGCTCAGATCGCACACCACCACGCAGGGCCGCAACCAGGCCGGCGCCCGCGCCCTGTGGCGAGCCACCGGCATGACCGACGACGACTTCAACAAGCCGATCGTGGCGGTGTCCAACTCCTTCACGCAGTTCGTGCCCGGCCACGTGCACCTGCGCAATCTCGGCAAGCTCGTGGCCGACGAGATCGCGGCCGCGGGCGGGGTAGCCAAGGAGTTCAACACCATCGCGGTGGACGACGGCATCGCCATGGGCCACGACGGGATGCTCTACAGCCTCCCCAGCCGCGACCTCATCGCCGACTCGGTCGAGTACATGGTGAACGCCCACTGCGCCGACGCGCTGGTGTGCATCTCCAACTGCGACAAGATCACCCCGGGCATGCTGATAGCGGCCATGCGGCTCAACGTCCCGACGGTGTTCGTGTCAGGCGGGCCCATGGAGGCGGGCAAGACCAAGCTGGCGGGGGTGAGCGTGAAGCTCGACCTGATCAACCCGATGATCTCCGCCGGCGACTCGTCGGTCAGCGACGAGGACCTGCTGGAGATGGAGCGCTCGGCCTGCCCCACCTGCGGGTCGTGCTCGGGCATGTTCACGGCCAACTCCATGAACTGCCTCACCGAGGCGCTCGGTCTCTCGCTGCCCGGCAACGGCACGGTGCTGGCCACCCACTCCGACCGCCGGGAGCTGTTCTGCGAGGCGGGCCGGCGGGTGGTCGATCTGGCCCGCCGCTGCTACGAGAAGGACGACGAGTCGGTGCTGCCCCGCTCGATCGCCACCAAGACCGCCTTCGAGAACGCCATGCGCCTCGACATCGCCATGGGCGGCTCCACCAACACCGTGCTGCACATCCTGGCTGCGGCCCGCGAGGGCGAGGTGGACTTCACCATGGCCGACATCGACCGGCTCAGCCGCAGCACGCCCAACATCTGCAAGGTGGCTCCGTCCACCGCCGAGTTCCACGTCGAGGACGTGCACCGGGCCGGGGGCATCATGGGCATCCTCGGCGAGCTCGACCGGGGCGGGCTGCTCGACACGTCGGTGTCCACCGTCCATTCCGTCACGCTGGCCGACGCCCTCGAGGTGTGGGACGTTATGCGGGGCCCGTCCAGTGAGGTCGTCGAGTTCTTCCGGGCCGGCCCGGCCGGCATCCCCACCCAGGAGGCGTTCAGCCAGTCCACCAGATGGCCGACGCTCGACACCGACCGCGACAACGGCTGCATCCGCTCGGTGGCCAACCCCTACAACGCCGACGGCGGGCTGGCCGTGCTCTACGGCAACATCGCCCCCGACGGCTGCATCGTCAAGACCGCGGGCGTGGACGAGTCGATCCTGCGGTTCTCAGGCCCGGCGAGGGTGTTCGAGAGCCAGGACGAGGCGTGCGACGGGATCCTCGACGAAGAGCGTGGGATAGAGGCCGGCGACGTGGTGGTCGTCCGGTACGAGGGCCCCCGCGGCGGGCCCGGCATGCAGGAGATGCTCTACCCGACGTCGTACATCAAGGCCCGCGGGTTGGGCAAGGAGTGCGCGCTGTTCACCGACGGCCGGTTCTCGGGCGGCACTTCGGGCCTGTCCATCGGCCACGCCTCGCCGGAAGCGGCCGAGGGGGGAGCGATCGCGCTCATCCGCGACGGGGACATGATCGACATCGACATTCCGAACCGCACCGTGAACCTCAGAGTGGACGACGCTGAACTGGAGCGCCGCCGGGCCGCCGAGGATCAGCGCGAGGGAGGCTGGAAGCCGCCGGTCCGCCAGCGCCAGGTCTCAGCCGCGTTGCAGGCCTACGCGGCCATGGCCACGTCCGCCGACAAAGGCGCCGTGCGCGACGTCAGCCGCCTCAGCGGATAGAGGCCGAGCGGGCACTCAGAGCAGGTCCGAAGGGACCGGCGGAGCAACAGCACGCACGCAGCCCTCGGCGACCGCGCAAGCCGCCACCCTGGCCGCCACCCTGGCGGCGACCCTCCGATCGAAGACCGACGGCACGATGTAGTTGCGGTCCAAGTCCTCGTCGCCGATCACCTCGGCGATGGCTCGGGCCGCGGCTGCCTTCATCCGTTCGGTAATGCAGGTTGCGCCGGCATCCAGAGCCCCCCGGAATACGCCGGGAAAGGCCAGGACGTTGTTGATCTGGTTGGGAAAATCGGACCTGCCGGTGGCCATCACCGCAGCCAGGCCGTCGACCTCCTCCGGGCGTATCTCCGGATCGGGATTCGCCATGGCGAAGACGATCGGATCGTGCGCCATGGAGCGCACATCCTCCGCGCTGAGTAGCCCGGGAGCCGACAGTCCCACGAACACATCGGCCCCGCGAATCACTTCGGAGAGCGACCCAGCCTTGCCATCCGGATTGCTGTGGTGCACAAACCACTGCTTGGCGTCGTTCAGATTGCTGCGGCCTGCATGGATCGCGCCGGCACGATCGACGCCCACTATCTCGCCGACCCCGGCATCGTGGAGCATCTTTGCAACCGCCAGACCGGCCGCGCCCGTTCCCGAGATAACTACCGACACATCGGCGATCTGTTTGTTGACAAGCTTGAGAGCATTCCAGAGCGCAGCCGTCGTCACGATGGCTGTTCCGTGCTGGTCGTCGTGAAACACTGGAATATCAAGCGCCTCGATGAGCCTGTCTTCAATCTCGAAGGCAGCCGGTGCGGCTATGTCCTCCAGATTTATTCCGCCAAAAGAAGGAGCCATGCGTATTACTGTCTCAACCAGCTCGTCGGCTGTCGTGACGTCGAGGCACACCGGAAACGCATCGACCCCGCCGAACTCCTTGAACAGCAGGGCCTTGCCTTCCATCACGGGCAGGGCCGCGGCAGGGCCGATGTCCCCCAACCCGAGGACGGCTGTTCCGTCGGTGACGATGGCGACGATGTTCTTGACGATCGTGTGGGTGTGCCGCAGCATCGGCTCCCGTTGGATCGCCTTGCACACACGGGCCACCCCCGGCGTGTACGCCATAGCCAGATCGTGGGCGTCGCCGACCGAACAGAGGGCGTTGACCTCTATCTTTCCGCCCTCATGGAGGCGGAATGTGCGGTCCCACCAGTCGAGCACGGTGACACCGTCGAGGTCGCTGACGGCGGCAACTATGTGACGGGCGTGGTCGGGAGACTCGGCGAGCACATCGATCTCCCGCATGATGACCGGACCCTTGGCCTCGAAGCCCGGAATGGCGGCAATGTTGCCCCCGGCGTCACCGATGGCAGTGGCGAAGCGGCCCAGCGTCCCGGGACGGTTTCCCAGCGACACCTTGATTGTGATTGAGTAAGCAGGCGTGGGTGTGTCCAATTCAACTCCCTTTAAGGCACTCAGTGAATCGTATAGTTGTAGCCGCTTCATAGCGTGACTACTATTCGTTTCGAATAACTTGAACCGTTGAAAGGAAGCGGTCAGTGGTACGACACATGTCAGATGAACACAAGGCTGCAAATGCCAAAGCTCGGGCCGAGAACAGGGCCGTGAGCGCATATCTGGAAGCTCTGGAATCGAATCGGCCGCGACCGGGCCGCAAGCGCACGGCCGAATCCATCAAGAAGCGAATGGAAACAATCAGCGAAGCGCTCGAGTCGGCAACACCGATACGACGGGTCCAGCTAGTCCAAGAGCGCATCGATCTTGAGCGAGCCCTCAGCGCGCCCGCGGAGACAGTCGACATCAGCGAACTCGAGGACGCATTCGTGGCAGTCGCCGTTTCTTACAGTGGCCGAAAGGGAATCACATACGCGGCGTGGCGTGAGGTAGGAGTCCCTGCCGCGACCCTCAAGCGCGCCGGCATCTCCCGCGGCGGCACCTGACACCCTTCACAATCGAAGTTCAGCAGGCTGGGTAGCGGCCTCTGGGTGGAGGGCAACGACGCGCCGGGCCGTCTCGACTACCCGCGCGGTCTGTTCTGACGCTGTTCCTGCGAACCGCCCCGGTTCGGTCATGAGTGGGGCCAGATCCGGGCGACTCAGTGGCACCCGCTCATCGGCGGCGAGTTGATTGAGCAGCCCGTCCAGGTCGACGGGATCGTCGCCGGTCGCCTGTTGCGCGGCCCGCCGGGTGGGTTCGGCCAGCACTTCGTGGGCCGCCTCCCGTCCCATCCCGGCCCGAACCAGGGCTGTGAGAAGACGGGTGGTCGCCAGCAGAGGCAGAGAGCGCTCTAACTCGGCCGCGAGGGCAGCCTTGTCGATCTGGAGCTCCTCCAACACTCCCAGCGCGGTGTGGAGCAGACCGTCGGCTGCGCAGAAGGCGTCGGGAAGCATGATCCGCCGGGTGGCCGAGCAGCTCACATCGCCCTCGTTCCACTGGCGCCCCGCGAGTGAGGCCGCCATGGCGAGATGGCCGTCGAGCACGGCCACCAGGGCACCGATGCGCTCGGAGGAGCGGGCGTTGGCCTTGTGGGGCATTGCCGACGAGGCGACCTGACCGTCGCGGAACCCTTCCGACACCAGCCCGTGCCCAGCCATGAGCCGCACAGTCGTCGCCAGGGACGCCGGCCCGGATACAGCCTGGACCAGCGCAGCCACCACGTCGAAGTCCAGAGAGCGCGGGTAGGTCTGGCCCGACGCATCGAGCACATCTCCGAAGCCGAGGTGCTCGGCGACCAGGCTCTCCAATTCGTCGACCGCCTCCGCCGACCCGAGAAGGTCTAGTTGGTCGAGGCGAGTGCCGACCGGTCCCTTGATTCCCCTCAGCGGGTACCGGTCCAATAGCTCCGTGACCCTCCTGTACCCGAGCATCGTCTCCACTGCGGCGTCGGCGAAGCGCTTCCCGAGCGTGGTGGCCTGTGCGGCCACGTTGTGGGTGCGGGCCACCATCACGGTCGAGGCATGGGCCTCAGCCAGATCGGCCAGCCGGGCGATCACCGCCACCAGGTCGTCGCGGATCACCTTCAGCGAGTCGAGAATCAACAGCTGCTCGGTGTTCTCGGTGACATCACGTGAAGTCATGCCGAGATGGATGGATTCATGGCCCGCGAGAGCGCAGAATTCGTCGATCCGGGCCTTCACGTCATGGCGAGTGACGGCCTCCCGGGTGGCTATCGACTCGAGGTCGACAACCTCCACGACCGCCTCGTAGGCATCGACGACGGCTTGATCGACATCAAGCCCGAGTTTGCGCTGAGCTTCCAGCACCGCCAGCCACAGCCGGCGCTCCAGCACCACGCGGCGCTCTGGGGACCACAGGGCCCGCATCCGCTCGCTGGCGTAACGGCCCGCCAGCACATTGGGGTGGGAGGCCTCCACTGCTAGGCGGCTTCCTGCCAGTAGAGGTACTGACTGCGGCCCGGGCCGACCCCGACGAGCCGGATCGGCACGCCGATGCCCTCCTCCAGGAAGGCGATGTAGTCGGCGGCCGCGGCCGGCAGCTCGGCCGACGACGTGATGCCGCTCAGGTCGGTGCTCCAACCGTCGAGCTCCTCATACACCGGCACCGCCTTGTGGATCACCGACTGGTGATAGGGCATGTGCTCATAGCGCTCGCCGTCCAGCTCGTAGGCGACGCACACCTTGAGGCGGTCGAGCCCGCCGAGCACGTCGAGCTTGGTGAGGGCGACCTCGGTCAGGGAGTTGAGCCGTACCGCGTGTCGCAGCATCACGAGGTCGAGCCATCCGGTGCGGCGGCGGCGCCCGGTGTTCGTCCCGAATTCGCCGCCGGCGTCGACGAGGTGGTCCCCGACCTCGTCGAACAGCTCCGTGACGAACGGCCCCGACCCGACCCGGGTCACGTATGCCTTGGCGACGCCGATGACCCGATCGATGCGGCGGGGACCGATCCCGGCGCCGATGCAGACCCCGCCCGCCACCGGATTGGACGACGTGACGAAGGGGTAGGTGCCGTGGTCGAGGTCGAGGAAGGTGGCCTGGGCCCCCTCGAACAGCACTTGCCGGCCGGACTCGAGAGTCTCGTGCAGCAGGGCCACGGCATCGCAGATATGGGCCTTGAGCCGGGGCGCGCACTCGTCCAGGTACTCGGCCACGATGTCGTCGGCGCGCATGGGCAGACGGTTGAAGACCTTGGCCAGCACCTTGTTGGTGTGGCCCAGGGCCACGTCGAGCTTGGCCCGGAAGATCCGTGGATCGAGCAGGTCCTGGACCCGCAGGCCGATGCGCATCGACTTGTCGGCGTAGGCCGGTCCGATGCCCCGCTTGGTGGTGCCCAGCTTGGCGTCGCCGAGATGGCGCTCGTGCAGCGCGTCGAGTTCCTGGTGGTAGGGCATGATCAGGTGGGCGTTGCCCGAGAGCCGCAGAGAGCTGCAGTCGACGCCTCGGGCCTGGAGCGCGTCCATCTCGGCGATGAGAACCCTGGGATCGACGACGACGCCGTTGCCGATCACCGGTGTGATGTGCTCATAGAGCACTCCGCTGGGTATCAGCTGGAGTGCGAAGGTCTCACCGCCCACTACCAGCGTGTGTCCGGCGTTGTGGCCGCCCTGGTAGCGGACGACCATGTCCATCTCGGCAGCGACGAGGTCGGTGAACCTTCCCTTCCCCTCGTCGCCCCACTGGGTACCGACGACAACGGTCGCAGGCACGGCGCTCTCCTTCAGGGGCGGGCGTTACCTGCCGATTGTACTGGTTTTCCGCTCTTGTTCGCTGCGCTCACGGGCCGCTCGGGCCACGGCCTCGCAAGCTCGGCCTCTGGCTAGCGAAGGACTATCGACGGGTCCGTCTCGTCGGGGTGGTCCACGTCGACGACCACGGTGTCGTCGGAGGTGTAGCGGCCCTCCAGCATGGCCACCGCGAGAGGATCCCCGATGGCGCGCTGTATGAGGCGCTTGAGGGGCCGGGCGCCGAAGGCGGGGTCGTAGCCGGCGCGAGCCAGATGCGCCTTGGCCTCGTCGGTGACCTCCAGCCCGAGACGCCGGGCCTGTAGGCGGTCCTCCAGCTGCTTGAGTTGGATGTCGACGATGGGCACGAGGTCTTCCGGCTCCAGGGCGCGGAACCGGACGATGTCGTCGATGCGGTTGACGAACTCGGGCCGGAAGAAGTTGCCCGGCTCGCCCTTGAGGTTGGACGTCATGATCAGCACGACGTTGCTGAAGTCCACCGTGCGGCCCTGCCCGTCGGTGAGACGGCCGTCGTCGAGCAGTTGGAGCAGCACGCCGAACACCTCGGTATGGGCCTTCTCCACCTCGTCGAGCAGCACCACCGCGTAGGGGCGGCGCCGAACGGCCTCGGTCAGCTGGCCGCCGGAGTCGTGGCCCACGTATCCGGGCGGCGCTCCGATGAGGCGCGACACTGAGTGCTTCTCGAGGTACTCGGACATGTCGATGCGCACCATGGCCTGCTCATCGTCGAACAAGAACGCGGCCAGGGACCGGGCCAACTCGGTCTTGCCCACGCCGGTGGGGCCTAGGAACAGGAAGCTGCCGATGGGGCGGTGGGGGTCGCTGAGGCCGACCCGGCTGCGACGGATGGCGTTGGCCACCACGCTCACGGCCTCGTCCTGGCCCACCACCCGCTCGTGGAGATGCTCCTCCAGCCGGATCAGCTTGGCTGCCTCGCCCTCCATCAGGCGCGACACCGGCACGCCGGTGGACCGGCTGACGACGACCGCGATGTGGTCGGCGTCTACTTCCTCGGTGAGCATCGACGAGTCGCGCTGCAACCCGGCCAGATGGCTGGTGGCCTCGTCGATGCGGCGCTCCAGGTCGGGGATGATCCCGTAGCGGATCTCGGCAGCCCGTTCCAGGTCGGGCTCGCGTTCGAGGTCGGACCGGCGGGTCTCGAGCTCCTCCTTGAGGGAGCGGATGACGCCTATGGCCTCCTTCTCGGCCTTCCAGCGGGCCGTCAGCGCGGAGGACTCCTCGGTGAGGTCGGCGATCTCGCGCTCCAGGTCGTCGAGACGCGCCCGCGACGTGGCGTCGCTCTCCGCCCCGACCGCGACCCGCTCCATCTCGAGTTGCCGCAGGCGGCGCTCCACCACGTCGATCTCGGTGGGCACCGAGTCGATCTCGATGCGCAGCGAGCTGGCCGCTTCGTCGATCAGGTCGATGGCCTTATCGGGAAGGAACCGACCGGTGATGTAGCGGTCCGACAGCTCGGCCGCGGCGATCAGGGCGGAGTCCTTGATGCGGACCCCGTGGTGGACCTCGTAGCGCTCCCGCAGGCCTCGCAGGATGGCCACGGTGGCCTCCACGGAGGGCGGTTCCACCAGCACCGGCTGGAAGCGGCGCTCCAGAGCCGCGTCGGTCTCGAGGTGCTTGCGGTACTCGTCGAGAGTGGTGGCACCGACCATCCGCAGGGTGCCGCGGGCCAGCATGGGCTTGAGCATGTTGCCGGCGTCCATCGCTCCCTCGGCGCCGCCCGCACCCACCATGGTGTGCAACTCGTCGATGAAGGTGACGATCTCGCCGCCGGCGTCGGTGATCTCGGCCAGCACCGCTTGGAGGCGCTCCTCGAACTCGCCCCGGTACTTGGCGCCGGCCACCATGGCGGCCAGGTCGAGCACCACGAGGCGCTTGCCGGCCAGGCTGTCGGGCACGTCGCCGTCGACGATGCGCTGGGCCAGGCCCTCCACGATGGCGGTCTTGCCCACGCCGGGCTCGCCGATCAGCACCGGGTTGTTCTTGCGGCGCCGGGCCAGGACCCTGATCACCCGCCGGATCTCGTCATCGCGGCCGATCACCGGGTCGAGGTTGCCGGCCCGGGCCTCGGTGGTGAGGTCCCGGCCGTAGCGCTCCAGGGCCTGGTACTGATCCTCGGGCGCCTTGGTGGTGACCCGATGGCTGCCCCGAACATCGTGCAGCACCTTCAGCAGGAGCTCGCGGTCGAGGTCCAGGCGGTCGCCGAGGGCGATGACCAGATGCTCGGTGGAGAGGTAGTCATCGCCGAGGTCGAGGCGCAGCTTGTCGGCGCCCGTCAACACGTCGTGCAACTCGCGGGAGACACCGACCTCTGACCCGTAGGCGCGCGGCAGCATGGCCACCGCCTGCTGGGACCGGGCCAGCACGGCGGAATGGTCGACACCCGCGGAGTGCAGCATCGGCAGCACGAGGCCCTCGGTCTGGGCCAGCAGGGCGATCAGCAGGTGGTCGGGCGTGACCTCGGCGTGGGAGGCGGCCCTGGCCGCCTCGGTGGCGGCCGCGAACGCCTCGGTCGTCTTGAGCGTCCAACGATTGGGGTCCAGGGCCATGCTCAGCCAGCCCTCGTGACCGGCTCAACCACGGACGCCGGTCCGCGGGTGGCGCGGTAGATGGTCACCGCCCTGCTGGTGGGAACGGCCGGCACTAGGCCGCCGGGGTTGAAGCCGCGAGCCGTCAACTCGGCCATCTGGCGTTCGAGGGCCTGGCGGGCGTCGTCGAGCTGGGCCTTCAATTCGGCGACGGTCTGCTCGAGTTCCAGGACCCGCTGCACGCCGGCGAGGTTGAGACCCTCGTCGGTGAGCTCGGCGATGCGCTCCAGCAGGGCGAGGTCGGCATCGCTGTAGCGGCGGCTGCCACCTGCGGTCCGGGCCGGCGCGAGCAGGCCCCTTCGCTCGTAGATGCGGAGCGTCTGCGGATGGACTCCCGCCAATTCGGCGGCCACTGATATCACGTACACGGCTCGGTGGAATCGGTCATCGGTCATCGGTCATTCTCCGTGGTTGAGATCATTCTTGAAGTGAGCCCGCGGGTCCTCGCCACCGGCGGCTGCGAGAGCCTCCATTGCGGCCTGCTGCTCATCTGACAGGTTCTGGGGTACGACGACCTCGACCTCCACGATGAGGTCGGCGCCTCCCGTGGAGGCAGTAGCGGGGATGCGGAGGCGCCGGCCCGGCCGTGTGCCGGGGGGGATGCGTATGGTCACCGTCGACCCGTCGAGGGTGGGCACCGGGATCTGCGCGCCCAGCGCGGCCTCCGAGAACGTGACCGGCACGATCAGGGTGAGGTTCTTTCCGTCCCGCCCGAACAACCGGTGGGGCTTGACATGGACCCGCACGTATAGGTCGCCGGGTCTGCCGCCCGGTCCCTGGCCCGGAGCACCGCGGCCAGCCAGCTTGATCCGCTGCCCGTCGGTCACCCCGGCCGGGATGCGGGCCTTGACCTCGCGGCGCCGGCGCTCCATGCCCCGGCCGCCGCAGGCGGCGCAGGGATTCTCAATGACGGTCCCCCGGCCTGAACAGGCCACGCAGGGCCGGCTGAAGGAGAACAGACCCTGGTTCTCGTCGTTGACGCCGGTGCCTGAACAGGTCGGGCACGGCTGCGGCTTGGCCGGCGGCTTGGTGCCCAGGCCCTTGCAGGTACGGCAGCGAGCCTCGCCGGTGACGGGCACACCGATCGTGGTCCCCGACACGGCGTCGGCGAACTCGAGCTTCACCTCTGTCTCGATGTCGGCGCCCCGCTGGGCTGGATTGCCGCGGCGGCGCCGTCCGAAGAGACCACCGAAGAGGTCGCCGAGATCGCCCATCTGCTCAAAGTTCAGGTTGAAGCCCCCGGCCGCGCCCGGGCCGAAGGAGCCGGCCATGGGACCGAGCCGGCGCACCTCGTCGTAGGCCTTGCGCTTGGAGTCGTCGCCGAGCACGTCGTAGGCCGAGGCCACTTCCTTGAAGCGTTCCTCCACGGCCTGGTCGCCCGGATTGGCGTCGGGGTGCAGCTTCTTGGCCAGCTTGCGGTAGGCCTTGGAGACGTCGGAGGCCGAGGCGTCCTCGGCCACGCCGAGGATCTTGTAGTAGTCCTTCTCGAACCACTCCCGCTGGGGCTCCACTGTCACCTCCTCGTTCTCCGCTATTCCCGCTCTTGTTCGCTGCGCTCACACGGGCCGCTCGGGCCCGGGCTCAGCCGCGCACCTTCACCATGGCCGGCCGCAGCACCCGGCCGTTCCACGCGTACCCGGTGCGCAGCACCTCGGACACGACCGGAGCGTCCTGGCCTTCACCGGTGGACTCCTCGCTCATGACTGCCTCGTGGTAGCCGGGATCGAAGGGCTCGTCGACCGTGCCGAGCACGGTGAGGCCCTCCGCGGACAGCACGCCCAGCAGCTGCGACTGCAAGGCTTCGATGCCTTCCACGCCCTGGCTGACCGCAGCCTCACACGCGTCGAGGACGACGAGCAGCTCTCGGGCCAGCCTCGAGGCCGCCTGGGCGACCAGCTCGGTGTTGCGCTTCATCGTCTGGCGCCGGAAGTTGGTGAACTCCGCGGTGACCCGCTGGAGGTCCTCCAGGTAGGCGTCTCGCTCCGCGATGACCGCTGCCAGGTCGAGCTCGGTGTCAGCGGCGGTCTGACCTTCGACGGGCTCCGGCTCGGCGGTCACGGATTCGGCCGCCTCGCCGATGTCAGCGCCGGGCTCGTCGGAGACAGCCTCCAGCTCGCTGACGTCGGGGGACGATGCGCTCACGCCGTCTCGCGGTCGTCATCGACGATCTCAGCTTCGACCACGTCGTCGTCATCGGAGGCATCTCCGGGCGCGCCCGGCTCGCGCTCGGCCGCGGCGGCCGCGTCGTAGAGCCTCTGGCCGAACTCCTGGCTGGCCGTCATGAGGGCCTCGGTGGCCGACTTGACCGCCTCGACGTCGTCGCCCTCCAGCGCGCTGCGCAGATCGGCGAGCTTGGAGTTGATGGCCTCCTTCTCGTCGTCGGACACCTGGTCCTCATGCTCCTTCAGCAGCTTCTCGGTCTGGTACACGAGCGTGTCGGCCGCGTTGCGGATCTCGGCCTCCTCACGCCGCAGGCGGTCCTCCTCGGCGTGGGATTCGGCGTCGGCAACCATCTGGTCGATGACGTCGGAGCCGAGCGACGACTGTCCCGTGATCGTCATCGACTGCTCCTTGCCGGTGGCCTTGTCCTGCGCGCTCACATGGACGATGCCGTTGGCGTCGATGTCGAAGGTCACCTCGATCTGGGGCATTCCCCTGGGTGCCGGCGGCAGGTCGACGAGCTGGAACTTGCCCAGGGTCTTGTTGTAGGCGGCCATCTGCCGCTCGCCCTGGAGCACGTGGATCTCCACCGACGGCTGGCCGTCCTCGGCGGTGGTGAAGATCTCGCTCTTGCGGGTGGGGATGGTGGTGTTGCGCTCGATGAGGGTGGTCATCACGCCGCCCTTGGTCTCGATGCCCAGCGACAGCGGGGTCACGTCGAGCAGCAGCACGTCCTTGACCTCGCCCTTGAGCACACCGGCCTGGATGGCCGCACCGATGGCCACCACCTCGTCGGGGTTGACCGTCTTGTTGGGCTCGCGGCCGGTCATCTCCTGGACCAGCTCCGCTACCGCCGGCATGCGGGTCGACCCACCCACCAGGACGACGTGGTGGATGTCGCCCTTGGCGATGCCGGCGTCGGAGATGGCCCGCTCGAAGGGGCCGCGGCAGCGGTCGAGCAGGTGGGCGGTCAACTCCTGGAACTTGGCCCGGCTGAG
This sequence comes from Acidimicrobiaceae bacterium, assembly GCA_009842325.1. GTDB lineage: Bacteria > Actinomycetota > Acidimicrobiia > Acidimicrobiales > Aldehydirespiratoraceae > Aldehydirespirator. The sequence continues at coordinate 159,397 of VYFQ01000016.1, forward strand.
CGTGTAGTCGAGATGCAGCGGACCCTTGTCGGTGGCCGTCACGAAGGGCAGGTTGATCTGCGAGGACGGGGTCTGGGACAGCTCGATCTTGGCCTTCTCGGCCGCCTCCTTGAGACGCTGCATGGCCATGGCGTCGGTGGACAGGTCCACCCCGTGGTCGCCCTTGAACGACGCCACCAGCCAGTCGATCACGGCCTCGTCCCAGTCGTCGCCGCCGAGCTTGGTGTCGCCGGAGGTGGACTTCACCTCGAACACCCCGTCGCCGAGTTCCAGCACCGACACGTCGAACGTGCCGCCGCCGAGGTCGAACACCAGGATGGTCTGGTCGGCGGACTCCTTGTCGAGTCCGTAGGCGAGGGCGGCCGCGGTGGGCTCGTTGATGATGCGCAGCACCTCGAGCCCGGCCACCTTGCCGGCCTCGTTGGTGGCGGTGCGCTGGGCGTCGTCGAAGTATGCGGGCACGGTGACGACCGCCTGCGTGACGGTGTCGCCGAGGTACTCCTCGGCGTCGCGCTTGAGCTTCATCAGCACCCGGGCCGATATCTCCTGGGCGGCGTAGCTCTTGTCGTCGACCTTGAACTTCTTGGCCGTGCCCATGTGCCGCTTCACCGAGCGGATGGTGCGATCAGGGTTGGTGATGGCCTGGCGCTTGGCGACCTCGCCCACGAGCACCTCGCCGTCGTTGCTGAACGCCACGACGGAGGGAGTCGTGCGCGATCCCTCCGCGTTGGGGATGACGACCGGGTCGCCGCCCTCGAGGACGCTTACGACAGAATTCGTGGTACCGAGATCGATACCGACGGCCTTTGGCATGGTGAGGCTTCCTTTCACTTATGTCTTGCCTAACCTAGAACGCACAGAGTAGCGAAGTTCATTCCCATTTGCACAAAAACTTGAGTCTATCTTTATCAACTTTCTCGGAGCCGAGCCGGGTACCTTTGGCAGCCATGGCTCACGACCTGATCCTTCTCCGCCACGGCCGCAGCACCTGGAACGACAAGAACCTCTTCACCGGCTGGTACGACTGCGGGCTGAACGAAGCCGGTCGAGCCGAGGCCCACCGGGCCGCCGAGATGCTGGCCACCGCCGGTCTCATGCCCACCGCGGTCCACACCTCGGTGCTGCGGCGAGCGACCGAGACCACCCAGATCGTGCTCGACGACCTCGGGCTCAGCTCGCTGGAGGTTCGCAGGAGCTGGCGCCTCAACGAGCGCCACTACGGCGACCTGACCGGGCTGGACAAGGCGGCCACCCGCAAGGCCCACGGCGACGAGCAGCTCCAACGGTGGCGCCGGGGGTACGACACCCCGCCGCCGCCCATCCGGAGCGACAACCAGTTCAACCCCAACGGCTCGCCGATCTACGCGGACCTCGATCCCGGGCTCGTGCCGATGACCGAGAGCCTCAAGGACGTGCTGGCCAGGCTGCTGCCCTACTGGCAGGACGCCATCGTCGGTGACCTGCGCCGCGGCCACACGGTGATGGTCTCGGCCCACGGAAACAGCCTCCGCGCCCTGGCCAAGCACCTGGACGGCATCTCCGACGACGACATCGGTGCCCTCAACATTCCCACCGGGATGCCCCTGCACTACGTGCTGGGTTCCGACATGTTCCCGACCGAGCCCAAGCACCCCCTGGAGCGGGCCCTCGATCCTGTCTCCGCAGCCGCCGCAGCCGCCGAGGTGGCCGCCCAAGCGTCCCGCCCCTCCCACGCCTGAGGCGGCCGCGACGGGTATTGTCGCGCCGTCATGCGGATCAAGCCCCACCACATCGTCGTCGCGCTCGGCGTTGCCATCGCGCTGTTCACCGCCGCCTCCGGCATCGTCGCCGGGATCACCGGCTTCCACAGTGACAGCCCGATCACTCGTGAGGTCTTCGGCAACATCCCCGCCCCGCTGAAAGCCGCCTTCTACACCGTCATCCCGATCCTGCTGGTGTACGGGGCGGTCCTGTTCGCCAACCGGGTCAAGAACTGGGAGCGAGGCCGGCCCGACAACCGCCGCACCACACCGAAGAACGTGCACCACCGGATGGCCGACTTCCGGGCCGGCGTGTACATGCAGACCCTGCTGAGAGAGCCCGGCGCGGGCGTGATGCACTCGCTCATCTACTTCAGCTTCCTGGTGCTGCTGGGAGTGACCACCACCCTGGAGGTCGACCACCAGCTCCCGGACGGAGCCAAGTTCCTGCACGGCGACGTGTACCGGGCCTACTCCGCGGTGGGCGACGCGGCCGGGCTGGTCTTCGTGATCGGGATGCTGTGGGCCATCCTGCGCCGCTTCGGACCGCCGGCGTGGCGGCCCTACCGCATCCGCATCAAGACCCGGCCCGAGCACGCGGTGATCGGCGGGGTGCTGCTGGCCATCGGCATCACCGGCTTCGGCGCGGAGGCCTTCCGCATCGCAGCCGACGGGCTGCCCGACCACGAGCGCTGGAGCTTCATCGGCTACCCGCTGGCCACCCTCGTCGACGGGTCAGGCGCAGTTCACGGATGGCACCAGGCGTGGTGGGTGGCCCACGTCATCGCCTTCGTCGCCTTCCTCGTGATCCTGCCGACGACGATGCTGCGCCACATATTCACATCGCCGCTGAACATGTACCTGCGCCACCGTGACCGGCCCAAGGGCGCGATGCGCCCCATGCCCAACCTGGTGGAGGGCGACACCGAGCTGGAGACGTTCGGCGCCTCGGTGATCGAGGACTTCTCGTGGAAGCAGCTGCTCGACACCGACGCCTGCACCATGTGCGGCCGCTGCACCTCGGTGTGCCCGGCCCACGCCACCGGCAAGCCCTTGGATCCTCGGGAGATCGTGCTCAAGACGGGCGAGGTCATGGCCCTCACCGGCAGCCCGCCCACGTCGCCGCCCCTAAGCAGCGGTGAGGAGACCGTCGAGGTGCCGGCCAACTGGATGTTCGAGCGCATCAGCACCGAGGAGCTGTGGGCCTGCACCTCGTGCCGGGCCTGTGACGAGATCTGCCCGGTCAACATCGAGATCCTCGACAAGATCCTCGACATGCGCCGCTACCTCACCCTGATGGAGAGCGACTTCCCCTCGGAACTGGGCCAGGCCTTCAGGGGCATGGAGAACTCGTCCAACCCGTGGTCGCTCAGCCAGACCGAGCGGGCCGACTGGGCCCGGGACCTCGACGGCGTGCGGGTCCTGTCCGGCGGCGACCCGCTGGACGCCGAGTACCTGTACTGGGTCGGGTGCGCGGGGTCGTTCGACGACAAGAACAAGAAGGTGGCCCGGGCAATGGCCCAGCTCATGGAGCGGGCCGGCGTGGACTTCGCCATTCTCGGCCCGGCCGAGAACTGCACCGGCGACTCGGCCCGGCGCTCAGGCAACGAGTACCTGTTCCAGATGCTGGCGTCGGCCAACATCGAGACCCTCAACTCGATGGGGGTGCGCAAGATCGTCACCCAGTGCCCCCACTGCTTCAACACGCTGGCCAACGAGTACCCGCAACTCGGCGGGCACTACGAGGTGGTCCACCACAGCCAGTTCCTCGAGGCGCTGGTGGCCGAGGGCCGCCTGGACCTCGAAGGGGCCACCCTCGCCGAGAGGGTCGTCTACCACGACAGCTGCTACCTGGGGCGGCACAACGACGTGTACCTGGCGCCCCGGCGGGTGCTCGGATCGCTCGGCGGCATCGACCTGGTGGAGGCTCCGCGCAACGGCACCAAGGGGATGTGCTGCGGCGCGGGCGGGGCCCGCATGTGGATGGAGGAGACGATCGGCACCAAGGTGAACGATGAGCGGTCCCGGGAGCTGCTCGACACGGGGGCGTCGCGCATCGCCACCGCCTGCCCGTTCTGCTACATCATGATGGACGATGGGGTGCGGGCGGCTGGTGTGGAAGAGGACTCGGTGCAGGTCGCGGACATCGCACTGCATGTTTTGGAGGCTGTCGAAGCTCGCGACTCTGCTGCCAACTAAGCCACCCCGGCCGGCGGGTCCTGTCGTCGAGCCGAGATGACCGACACGGGCTTCGCCCTACTCGTCGGTCATCTGACTCGCCGCCACCCCCCGGCCTCTCCGGTGCGGCTGCCAACCTGACTGATCGCGTCGTGCCGGTAGCGTCTTAGGGATGGCGCCCAGGATTGTCGTTGTTGACAACTATGACTCGTTTGTCTACATCCTGGTGCAATACTTGGGGGAGCTTGGGGCTGAGCCTCTGGTGTACCGGCATGACGCGGTCACGGCCGACGAGGTGCGGGCGCTCGAGCCCGACGGGGTGCTGATCAGTCCGGGACCGGGTACGCCGGACGACGCGGGCGTGAGCAACGATCTGCTGGCCGCGCTGAGCGGCTCGGTACCCATCTTCGGGGTGTGCCTGGGGATGCAGTGCATCGGGCAGGCATTCGGGGGATCCGTGATCCGGGCACCGGAAGTGATGCACGGCAAGACGTCGGTCATCGATCACGACGGCTCGGGGGTGTTCGCGGGCCTGCCCAACCCCTTCACCGCCACTCGCTATCACTCGCTGATCGTCGAGCGCGCCTCGGTTCCGCCCATCCTGGAGGTCACCGCCACTTGCAACGAGGGCCTGGTGATGGGTCTGCGGCACCGGCACCACCCGACCGAGGGGGTTCAGTTCCATCCGGAGTCGGTGCTCACCGACGCGGGCCGAGACCTGCTCAAGAACTTCCTGGCCCGTTGTAGCTAGCCGGCCTGGTCGATGCCTTCGGTCTCGCCGCCTTCGCCCTCGGGTTGCTCAGGCCCGATCTGATCGCCCTCGGTCTCGGACGACTCCCCCACCACGACATCCACCTCGGTCCCAGCCGACACTTCAAGGTTGGGGGGCGGCGTCTGGGCCAGGATCCGGCCCACGTCCGACGAGCCCGGCTCGACCGGCTCGAACGTCACGATGCCGACGACGAGCCCGTCCCGTTCAATGGTCAGCTTCCCGGTGTCGAACAGCAGGCCCTGGACGTCGGGTATAGCCACCAGCGGAGGGCCGTCCGAAACGATGATGTAGATCTCCAGGCCGACAGCCACCGGGAACCCGTGGAGCGGATCGGTCTCAATGATCTCGCCCTCCGGGACGGTGGCCGACGGCTCGCGCCGCTCGGCGACGCGGAACCCCTGGTCGGCCAGAGTCTGGATGGCCTGTATCAGTGTCTGGCCCCGCACGTCGGGCACGAAGATCTGCCCCGGTCCCGTGGAGACCGTTATGGTCACCGCCTCACCCAGTGCAAGCTCAGTGTTCGAGGAGGGCTCCTGCCCCACCACGATGCCCGCCTCGGCCTGGCTGGTGCCCTCGATCACGATGACCTCGTAGCCCGCGCTCCGAAGGATCTCGGTGGCATCGACGCGGTTGCGGCCCCGAACGGGTGGAACCCTCGGGATCTCGCCCTGGCTGACAGTGAGCGCCACCGTGGCGCCCTCCTCGATCCGTTGGCCCCCGGGAGGGCTCTGGGCGAACACCGTGTTCTCGGGCACGCCCGTGTTGACCTGGTAGCTGGGCTCCGGCTCCAGACCGGCCGACCTCAGCAGAGCGTCCGCCTCGCCGTAGCTGAGCCCGGACACGTCGGGCACCTCGATCAGGGCACTGTCGGGGATGGTCGGCTCTGCGGGCCCGTTGTTGTCGCCCAGGCCCAGCGAATCGTAGAAGACCCATCCCAGGAAGCCGAGGGCGGCCACGAGGACCACCAGGCCGAAGAACATGAGCACCGTCCGCTTCCAGCCGTCGGATCGGTGGACCTCCTCGTAGTAATAGGCCGGCGGCACGTACTGGGGCGGAGGCCCCGGCCCCGGCGCGGCGGGCACCTGGGCGCGAGGCCCGGTGGGCGGACCGCCACCGGGCGGGGGAGCGGTCGCAACCGGGCCGGTGCGCGGCCGGGCTGCTGCCGGGGCCGGCGGCACCTGCGGTCCGGTCGCAGGACGCTCGCCTGTCCGGACCCTGGGCGACTGGCCGGTCCGGACCCGGGGCGACTGGCCGGTCCGGGTCGGGATGCTGTGGGCGCCGGCCAGGTAGCGCTGAAGATCGGCGCGCAGGTCCTCCGCCTTGGGGTAGCGGTTGGCCGGATTCTTGGCCAGCAGCTTGAGGATGATGGCCTCGAGGGACTCCACGATGCTCACGCCCAGCAGTGACGGCGCGAGCGGACGCTCCTGCACGTGCTTGACGGCCACCGCGGTCGAGGTGTCGGCGGTGAAGGGGGGCTTTCCGACGATCATCTCGTAGAGCACGACCCCGAGCGAGTACAGGTCACTGCGACCGTCGAGGGCCTTGCCCTGGGCCTGCTCGGGCGAGAAGTAGGTGGCCGTGCCCATGACCGACCCGATATGGGTGAGGTTGTCACCCGTCCTGCGGGCCAGGGCGGTGGCTATACCGAAGTCGGCCACCTTCACTTGGCCGTCGTCGCTGACGATGATGTTGCCGAGCTTGATGTCGCGGTGCACGAGCCCGGCGTTGTGGGCGTTGCTGAGCGCTTCGGCCACGTCGGCCGCGATCTCTGCGGCCCGGTCCGGGCTGAGACGCCCGGTGGAGCGCATCACGTCGGCCATGCTGCGGCCCACGACGTATTCCATGACGATGTAGTAGGTGCCCTGCTCCTGACCCCAGTCGTAGATGCCGACGATGTTGGGGTGGTTCAGGTTGGCCGCGGCCTTCGCCTCCCGGCGGAAGCGCTCGACGAAGCTCGGATCATTGGCGAACTCCGGGAACAGGACCTTCACCGCCACCTGCCGGTCGAGCGACGCGTCCCGGGCCAGGTAGACATCGGCCATCCCGCCGCGCGCGATGCGGCGGAGCAACTCGTAGCGACCGTTGAAGACGGTCAGGCCCTCATCTGACACCGTCAGCCATTGTAACGGGCGGCCCTAAGCCGGGATCAGAGCCGTGAATCGCGCGGCTGACCGGCGCCGCGATCAGGTCAGCACGGCGGGCTGGAACGTCACAATGAGCTGGCCCGAACCGTCAGGCTGGAGTCCGGGGTCACCCACGACGTCGACGACCACCGCGGTGACGTTGTCGCGGCCGTGACCCGGCCGCACTGCTCGCTCCACCAGGCTGCCGGCTGCGGCTCCAGCGTCCTCGACGGATCGCAGGATCTCAGCGATCTCGAAGTCGGGTACCTCGTTGGTCAGCCCGTCGCTGCAGAGCAGGAAGCGGGTCCCCTCCACAGCCGCCAGCTCCCAGCCGTCGACGTGCACCCGGCGCTCGAACCCGACGGCCCGGGTGAGAGTGTGGCGGTCGGCGTGGGTGGCCGCCTCAGCCTCGGAGATTACGCCGTCGCGGACGAGATTCTCGGAGATCGTGTGGTCGATGGTGATGCGGCTGAAGCCGTCCGGGGTGAGCACGTACAGCCGGGAGTCGCCGACGTTGCACGCCGCCAGCATGGGCCGATCCTCGGCGCCATTGATTCCGGCCAGTACGCACAGGGTCGTTGACATCTCGAACAGGCTCGGATCGTCCCTGGCCGCTTCCAGGATGGCGATGTTGGCCGAGCCCACCAGCGCAATCAGCTGGGCCAGCGAGTCGACGCCCGTGTCACGGGAGAGGACGTCGGTGGCTATGCCCGCCGCGGTGCCCCCTCCCGCGTGGCCTCCCAGCCCGTCCGCCACCGCAAAGACGTCACCGCCGGCGAGGTAACGATCCTGATTCTCGTGGCGGTGCAGGCCCACATGGGTGGCAGCCCCGTAATCCAGGCGCACTCCGGCGATGCTAACGGCCCTCGTCAGCCGGACTCGGGACCGCCCTTGCAGGCAGGCGATTCGTTGAGCGGGCCGCTAGCCTCGTGTGCCCGGTCCGCCCGCGGTGGGTCGGGGCCACGCGCGAGTGGCGGAATTTGGCAGACGCGCAGGATTCAGGTTCCTGTGTCCGAAAGGACGTGGGGGTTCAAGTCCCCCCTCGCGCACATCATCACACAAGTGGACCCGTTGCGGCCTCCACTGCCGGCACCAGCGCCTCGTCCATGAGCATCTCCTCGGCCGCGGCCAACTCGGGCGACAGCCATCGGTCCGGCCCCGGACCGGGTACCCGGGTCCGCAGCAGTCCGACAGCCGCTGCTGTCCCCGCCGCGGCCTGAAGGGGGGCGCGCAATTCGATGCCGCGGGCGGCCGCGACCCACTCGACGGCCAGGATGCGGCGCAGGTTGGCGATGACCCGGCGCAGCTTGCGGGCCGCGCCCCAGCCCATCGACACATGGTCCTCCTGCATGGCTGAGGTGGGCAGCGAATCCACCGAGGCCGGAGCGGCCAGGCGCCGGTTCTCGGCGCACAGGGCGGCCGCGGTGTACTGGCCGATCATCAGGCCGCTGTCCACGCCCGGATCGTCGGCCAGGAACGGAGGCAGACCGTGGGACCGGCCGGCGTCGAGCAGCCGGTCGATGCGGCGCTCGGCTACGGCGCCGACCTCGGCCGCGGCGATGGCCAGATAGTCGGCCGCCAATGCGACCGGCGCACCGTGGAAGTTCCCGCACGACTCGACGCGGCCGTCGGGCAGCACCATCGGGTTGTCGATGGCCGAACCCAGTTCCCGGTCTGTCGCCGCGGCCACGAAATCGAGGGTGTCGCGGGCTGCACCGTGAACCTGGGGAGTGCACCTGATGGAGTAGGCGTCCTGCACCCGGTCGTCGTCAACCCGGTGGCTGGCGACGATGGGCGAGTCGTCCAGCACGGCCCGGAGGTTGGCCGCGCTGGCCTGCTGGCCGGGATGGGGACGCAGCGCCACCAGATCGGCCGCGAAGGCCCGGTCGGTGGCCAGCAGCGCCTCGACGCTGCAGGCCGCCACGATGTCGGCGACGGTCATGAGCTGCCTGGCGTCGTGGACCGCTAGGCACAGCGTCCCCAGGATCCCGTCGGTGCCGTTGGTGAGGGCCAGGCCCTCCTTGGCCGCCAGTTCCAAGGGTTCCAGGGGCTCGAAGCCCGCTTGGGCCAGGGCCGCGGCTGCCGCGGTCGTTCCCCCGCCACCGGCCAGCACCTCCCCCTCTCCGATCAGCACGAGCGCGGCATGGGCCAGGGGCGCGAGATCGCCACTGGCCCCGAGGGAGCCGTGCTCGGGCACCGCCGGCACCACGCCCGCGTTGAGCAGGCGCACCAGGCCCTCGGCGACCTGCGGTCTGGCCCCCGACGCCCCCAGGGCGAGCGTGCGGGCCCGCAGGAACATCATGGCCCTGACCACCTCGGCCTCCACCGGGGGGCCCATGCCGGCCGCGTGAGATCTGATCAGGGACTGCTGGAGCACGGCCCGGCGTTCGGCGGGTACAACCGTGTTGGCCAGGGCCCCGAAGCCGGTGGAGATCCCGTAGGCGGGCTCCCCCTCGGTCAGCCTCTCGACGACACTTCGAGCCGCGACCATGCGCTCCATGGCGGCATCACTGAGCCTGACCTGCTCGCCGCTGCGGGCGACGGCGACGACGTCGGCGACCGTGACACCCGCGCCGTCGAGCTCGACGGTCACGCCAGGGCCACCTCTTGTTGCCCGGACAGGCCCTGAGATGTCGCCACGGCTGCGTCCACCACCGCGGCGGCCGCGGCCTGGAGGCGGCCGCCGGCAAGCCGGTCGGCCGGGCCCAGCACCGACAGGGCCGCGATCGGGCCCGCCGGACCGTGGACCGGCGCGCAGACCGCGGTCACGTCGGGCTCGATGGCTCCGGTGTTGAAGATGGGTGCGGGGCGCGTGCCCGGCGCCGGCGCAGCGGCGGACAGGGCCTCGCCGACGGCTGTGCCGCCGACTGGGACCGACCGGCCCACCCAGCCGACGTGGCGGATGGCCCGGTGGCCCTCGACGGTGTCGATATAGACCGCCTCATCGCCGTCGCGCACGGCCAGGTAGGCGGACTCCTCGGTGGCCTCGACCAGGCGCTCGAGTTCGGGACGGGCTGCTGCGGTCAGCCGGGCGTAGGGACCCGATTGCAGCGAGGCCAGTGCGGTGCGCACGAACGAGGGCCCGACGGAATAGGTCCCGACGCCGTCCCGGACGAGATAGCCCCGATCAGTCAGGACCCGCAGGTGGCGCAGAGCCGTGCTGGCCGGCATGCCCGTTCGGGTCGCGGCCGCTGTGAGGCTGAGCGCGCCCTCGGTGATCACGGTGTCCAGCAGATCCAGCACCCGCCCCGCGGAGCGCGACCTGTGCAGCGGGGAAGCGGGCCGGTCCGCAGTCGGTTGGTTTTCAGTTTGTGAAACTTCTTGCTGCATATTGACACAATAGGCGGAGAGCCGGTACCGTGCAACCGACGACCCGCCTCTACCGGACGAGGTTCACGATGCCCGCCTCCCAGCACAGCTCGAGCGCTCCTCCGGGCGGGGTGCGCGCCCCCACCGGCACTGCGCTGACCTGCCGGGGCTGGCCCCAGGAGGCCGCTTTCCGGATGCTGCAGAACAACCTCGACCCCGATGTGGCCGAGCGCCCCGACGACCTCGTGGTGTACGGCGGGACGGGACGGGCCGCCAGATCCTGGGATGCCTACTTCGCCATGATCCGGGCCCTGACCGAGCTCGCCGGCGACGAGACGCTGCTGGTGCAGTCGGGCAAGCCGGTGGGCGTGCTGCGAACCCACGAGTGGGCGCCCAGGGTGCTCATCGCCAACTCCAACCTCGTGCCGGAATGGGGCACATGGGACGAATTCCGGCGGCTCGAGCACCTCGGGTTGACGATGTTCGGCCAGATGACGGCGGGCTCATGGATCTACATCGGAACTCAAGGGATCCTGCAGGGCACCTACGAATGCTTCGCAGCCATCGCCCGCAAGAGGTTCGGCGGATCGCTGGCGGGAACCCTCACCGTCACCGCCGGACTGGGCGGTATGGGGGGCGCCCAGCCGCTGGCCATCACCATGAACGAGGGGGTGGCGCTGTGCATCGAGGTCGATCCGGTGCGGGCCGCCAGGCGGGTGGAGACCCGCTATCTCGACGTGGTGGCCGACGACTACGCCGACGCCCTGCGCCGCTGCACTGAAGCGGTCGAGGCGCGACGGCCGCTGTCGGTGGGACTGGTCGGCAACGCGGCCGACATCGTGCCCCGCCTGCTGGCCGACGGCGTGGCAGCCGACATCGTCACCGACCAGACCTCGGCCCACGACCCGCTGACCTATGTCCCCAACGACCTGACCCCCGAGGCCGCCAGCGAGATGGGCCGCAGCCAGCCCGACGAACTCATCCGCCGGGCCCGGGCGGCCATGGCCACCCACGTGGACGCCATGGTGGGCTTCCTCGACGCCGGAGCCGAGGTGTTCGACTACGGCAACAGCCTGAGAGCAGAAGCAGTTCTGGGCGGCTGCGAACGGGCCTTCGACTACCCGGGCTTCCTGCCTGCCTACATCCGGCCGCTGTTCTGCGAGGGCAAGGGCCCGTTCCGCTGGGTGGCGCTGTCGGGTGATCCGGCCGACATAGCGGCCACCGACCGGGCCGTGCTCGAGGAGTTCCCGGAGGACGAGGGCCTCAAACGGTGGATCAACCTGGCCGGCGAGCGGGTCGCGTTCCAGGGCCTGCCGGCCCGGATCTGCTGGCTCGGCTACGGCGAGCGCCACCGGTTGGGGCTGCGGTTCAACGAGATGGTCCGGTCCGGGGAGCTGTCTGCACCCATCGTCATCGGACGCGACCACCTCGACTCGGGCTCGGTGGCGTCGCCCTACCGCGAGACTGAGGACATGCTCGACGGCAGCGACGCCATCGCCGACTGGCCCCTGCTCAACGCGCTGGTCAACACCTCCTCGGGGGCGTCCTGGGTGAGCATCCACCACGGCGGCGGGGTAGGCATCGGGCGATCGATCCACGCTGGTCAGGTGAGCGTGGCCGATGGGACCGACCTGGGTGCACAGAAGCTGGAGCGGGTGCTGCTCAACGACCCGGCCACCGGCGTTATGCGCCACGCCGACGCCGGCTACGACCGGGCCTGGGAGGTGGCCGCCGACCGCGGCGTGCACATACCGGCCGATCCAGCGGTCGCGTCGTGACCGCTGCGGCGCGACAGGTGAGCCGATGACCGTGCGGGACATCCTCTCGATCGGCCACCCGACCCTGCGAACCCCGGCTGCAGCGGTGCCGGTGGCCGAGATCGTCGGCGAGCGCGTGCAGGGCATCGTCGACGACCTCATCGACACGATGCACCACGCCAACGGCGCCGGGCTGGCCGCCAACCAGATCGGCGAGACGGACCGGATCGTCGTCCTCGAGGTGAACGGCAACCCCCGCTATCCCTACAAGCCGCCCATCCCTCTGACGGTGGCCATCAACCCTGAACTGGAGGTACTCGACGACGAGACCGTGGTCATCAACGAGGGCTGCCTGTCGGTGCCGCTGCGGGGCGACGTGGTCCGCTCGGTCAACCTCCGGGTCCGCTACCTCGACCGTCACGGCATCGAGAACCGCGTCGAGGCCCGGGGCCTGACCGCGGGCACCTGGCAGCACGAGTGCGACCACCTCGACGGGATCCTCATCACCGACCGGGCCGACCCGGCCACCCTGAGCACCTGGGACGAGTTCGAGCGGCACCACCGCGACGCGTTCATCGAGCGGATCTCGAAGTTCACCGAACTGGTCGGATCATGACAGTGCAGAACGTCAACGGACTCCTCGGCCGAACTTCTGTCAAGAAACCACCGCACAGGTGGGAAAATCGACAGAAGTTCGGCGAGAACCCCTTCGCGCGGCCTCCAACGGCTCAGAACACCGGCGAGCCGCAAGCATGACGGCCCGGTACTGGTGCGAGTTGGCGTGGCTGGGAGGACCCCGAGTTGAGCCGGGTGTCGTGATCGAAGTAGAGGGAGACCGCATCGCCGGCGTGGCTGCCGGGGTGCGCACCCGCCCTGAGGACGCCGTGCCCCTGGCGGGCCTCACCCTGCCGGCGCTGGCCAACGCCCACAGCCACGCGTTCCACCGGGCCCTGAGGGGCCGGACCCACTGCGGGCGGGGCAACTTCTGGACCTGGCGCGACCTCATGTACCGGGTGGCGGCCCGCCTCGACCCCGACAACTACTACCGGCTGGCCCGGGCGGTGTTCGCCGAGATGGTGCTGACCGGCATCGGCGTCGTCGGCGAGTTCCACTACGTCCACCACCGACCCGGGGGCGATAGCTACGACGATCCCAACGCGATGGGCGCCGCGGTGGTCGCCGCGGCCCGCGACGCCGGCGTCCGGCTGACCCTGCTCGACACTCTCTACCTACACGGCGGCCTGGACACCGGCTCGACCCGCGGCCACAACCAGCGGACACCCGACCCAACCCACGGCTACAGCCCGCGCACACCCGGCTTGGCCAGCGGCTACAGCCCGCTGAGACCCGAGCAGGCCCGGTTCAGCGACGGCAGCGCCGAGCGCTGGGCCAAGCGGGTCGACGGCCTGGCCTCAGCCGTCTCCGGGCCAGCGGTGAGGGTGGGCGCGGCGGTGCACTCGGTGCGGGCCGTCGATCCGGCGTCCATCAAGGTGGCCGTCGAGTGGGCCCGGGACGGGGACGCGCCGCTGCACTTCCACGCCTCCGAGCAGCCCGCCGAGAACGAGCAGTGCCTCGCCGTGCACGGCCGGACCCCCGTAGAGGTGATCGCGCAGGCCGGAGGGCTGGGTCCCGGCACGACCCTGGTCCACGCCACCCACGTCACCGAGCACGACCTCGCCCTCATCGGCGAGGCGGGAGCCCACTGCTGCTTCTGCCCGACTACCGAGCACGATCTCGCCGACGGGGTGGGGCCGGCCGAGGCGCTGGCCCGGACCGGCGCCCGGCTGTGCGTGGGCTCGGATTCGCACGCTGTGATCGACCTGTTCGAGGAGGTCAGAGTGGTTGAGCTCGATCAACGGGCCGCCTCCGGCGGCCGGGGCGTGTTCGGGGTGGAGGAGCTGGCCGCCATGGCCACCGTCGCCGGCTACCGGTCCCTGGGCTGGCCCGACGGGGGCACCCTGGAGGCGGGCGCGCTGGCCGACTTCGCCACCGTCGGCCTCGACTCGGTCCGCCTGGCCGGCATCGACGACGACAGCACGCTGGCTGCGGTGGTCTTCGCGGCGACCGCCGCCGACGTCCGCCACCTGGTGGTGGGCGGCAGGGCGATCGTGCGCGGCGGAGCCCACACATCCATCAACGCAGCCCCGGAGTTGCGAGCCGCGATTCGTGAGGTCGTGTCGTGACGACGCTGGTGATCGACAACATCGGCGAGTTGGTCACCAACGACCCCTCGCTGGGGGACGGCCCGCTCGGGGTGGTCGCCGGCGCGTCCGTCGTCGTGGACGGCGAAACCGTGGTGGCGGTGGGTCCGGCCGGGGCCGCCGCCGATGAGCGCCTCGACGCGGGCGGCCGGTGCATGCTGCCCGGGTTCGTGGACTCCCACACCCACCTGGTCTTCGCGGGCGACCGGGCCGAGGAGTTCAGCCGGCGAATGGCCGGGGAGCCCTACGACGGGGGCGGCATCCGGGTCACGACCGACGCCACCCGCACCACCGGCCGAGCGGGGCTCGAAGCCGCGCTCGACGGGCGCCTGGCCGAGGTGCACCGGGCCGGCAGCACCACGGTGGAGATCAAGACGGGATACGGGCTGTCGGTGGACTCCGAGGCCGAGCTGGCCTCGCTGGCCGCCGAGGCCACCCCAGAGGCCACCTTTCTGGGCGCCCACCTGGTGCCCGGCGAGTACCAGGGGCGCGCCGACGACTACGTCGAGCTGGTGTGCGGTCCGATGCTCGACGCGGTCCGCGGTCATGTCCGCTGGATCGACGTGTTCTGCGAGACCGGCGCCTTCGACGCCGACCAGTCCCGGGCCGTGCTCACCGCCGGCCGGGATGCAGGGCTGGGCCTGCGGCTCCACGCCAACCAGCTCGGCCACGGGCCGGGGGTGCAACTCGGGGTGGAGATGGGCTGCGCGTCCGTGGACCACTGCACCTACCTCTCGGACGACGACATCGAGGCCCTGGCATCCAGCGACACCGTGGCCACGTTCCTGCCGGCCACCGACTTCTCGACCCGCCAGCCCTACCCCGACGCCCGGCGGGCCATAGACGCAGGCGTCCGGGTGGCCATCGCCTCGAACTGCAACCCCGGATCGAGCTACACGAGCTCGCTGTCGTTCTGCATGGCGCTGGCCGTGCGCGACATGGGCATGACCATCGACGAGGCCGTGGCCGCGGTCACCACAGGCGGCGCGGCCGCGCTGCGCCGCAGCGACGTGGGCCGCATCGTGCCCAGCGGCCCGGCCCACATGACGATCCTCGACGCGCCCAGCCGGCACCACCTCGCCTACCGGCCGGGCGTCCCATTGATCTGGCGGACCCTGGGGGCCGACTACCGGCTCCAGCCCGCCGGCGACCAGACTTGAACCCGAATCCCAAGGAGAACCGATGACCATCGACATCCCCAACCCGACCGAGCACAACCAGTGGTACCCGTTCGCCAACCGGCCCCTGCCCCCCGAGGTGGAGGGCCGCACCGTCAACCCGGCCGTCATCCCGGTGTTCGACGCGGTGCGGCTGCCGCCGAGCGCCCGGTTCGTGGTGGTCGGGGCAGGCGTGCACGGACTGTCGAGCGCCTACCACCTGGCCATGTACCTGGAGCGCACCGGCAAGGGCTCGGGCTCCGACGTCGTTCTCATCGACAAGCAGGGGCCGGGCGCGGGCGCCACCGGGTTGGCCTGCGGCTGCATCCGCAACCTGTACATGACCGGCCCGCTGCACGCCATCCTGCGGGCCAGCGTGGAGGTGTGGGAGTCAGATCCCGTGAACTTCGGCTTCCAGCAGGTCGGCTACGTGTCGGTGGGCGAGTCGAACCAGACCGACGACTACCTCAAGCTCCAGGCGTCGCAGGCGGCCAGCGGCTACCCGTCCGACGTGTACACCGGCACCGAGGCGCACGCCTTCCTCACCAACCTGTGGCCCGACTTCAAGACCGAGAACTGCGACGTGGTGCTGCACGAGCACCGCTCCGGGTATGCGGGCACCCACATGGCGGTGTGGGGGCTCGACCAGAAGTGCCGCCAGTGGGGCGTGCAGCGGGTGTACGGAGCCACCGTCACCGGCTACACCCTCGACGCCTCGGGCTCGGTCACCGCGGTCGAGACCGACCAGGGCTCCATCTCCTGCGAGCAGGTGGTGGTGGGCGCGGGGGCGTGGACGCCCGAGCACTGGGAGTGGCTGGGCGGCCCGTCGCACCTCGACGTGGTCTACCCCGACGGCCATGTCGCCGAGCAGATGGACATGTGGACCTACTGGCGCCTGCTGGAGGGCGAGGTGATGCTGCCCGAGGGCGTCGACTTCCGCACCGCCCAGCACCGCGACTCGCCGGTGCTGCACGTGGAGTTGATGAACACGCCCGTGTACTCCGAGGACGGCCGGTTCCTCAAGGACCACTTCTACTCCTATGTCCGCTACGCCGCGGAGCGGGTCGGTGCGCCCGGCCTGCAGGGCGGGACGATCCCGGTGAAGATCGGGCCGAGGGCGGCGGTGGAGCCGTACGGCCACCTGAACGACCAGTACCAGGCTGAGGAGTGGTTTGCCGACTACTACTGCGCGACGCTGGGCATGCTCTTCAAGCGCCTGGAGAACCTGCGGCCGTTCTTCAAGGAGCGCCGCAACGGCGGGATCGGGGCGTTCACTCCCGACAACGTGCCCGTGTTCGACTACCTGGGCGACAACGCCTGGGTGATTGCCGACTCCAACCACGGGTTCAAGATGATCGGCGTGGGCAAGCTGACCGCCCAGATGATGGTGCACGGCGACAAGCCCGACGAGCTCAAGCCGTTCACCCTCGACCGCTACCGCACCGGCGCCACCTTCGGCGACCGCAACTCCAACTGCCCCTGGGTCTAGCTCGCCCGCGCCATCAAGAAATCTCGGGTTGGTTTTGTGTATCTACTCCCCAAGATCACACCGAGATTTCTGGGGCCGGTCAGGCGAAGGCGGCCAGCCACTGCTCGCGGCTGGCAGGCCGGAACACGTAGTTGCGCTCGCGGGTGATGCCCATCGTGGCCGACGACTCCACCGAGTAGCGGTGCCCGGGGTAGAGCACCGCTTCGTCGGGCACCCGGGCCAGCCGGGTGGTGAGGCTCTCGTACATCTGGGCCGGGTCGGATCCCGGTAGGTCCATGCGGCCGCAGCCCTCGAGGAAGAGGGTGTCGCCGGCCACCAAGCGCCCGTCCACCAGGAAGCACTGGCTGCCGGGGGTGTGCCCCGGCGTGGCTATGAGCTCAATGGCTATGGCCCCCACCATCACCACGTCGCCGGAGGCGTGGCTGACCAGGCAATCGTCGTCCACGCCGGTCACCTTCTTGACGAGATCGGCCTCCTCGGCCTGCACATGGATCGGCACCGACACCCGCTCCAGCAGCCGGGTGATGCCCTCGATGCTGAAGCCCATCATCTCGCCCCCCACGTGGTCGGGGTGGTAGTGGGTGGCCAGCACGCCGGTGCAGGTCATGCCGTCGGCCTCCAGCAGGTCGATGAGCCCGTAGGTGTCGTAGGCCGGGTCGACGAGCACGGCCTGGCCGGTGGCGCGGTCGCCGATGGCGTAGACGAAGTTCACCATCTGGCGGGCCACCCCGTCGTCGGTTGCGAAGTCGCGTCCCGACAGCAGCTGGCGGAAGTAGAGCCGGTCGTCCACGCCCGTCACCCTAACAAGGGACTCAAATGGCGCTGATCGGTTCGTCGGGCCGTACCCTGCGGTAGATGGGGCAGCTCGGCGAGTCGCGCAATCTGACGGTCGGTTACCTGGGTCCGCCGGGGACGTTCACCGAGCAGGCCATCTATTCCCAGCCCGACCTGGCCGCCATGAACCACCGCCCCATCAACTCGATCATCGACGTGCTGAAGGCGGTCAGCAGCGGAGAGGTCGACTTGGGCCTGGTGGCCATCGAGAACATGATCGAAGGGTCGGTGACGGCCACCCTCGACGCGCTGGCCTTCGACACCGACCTGTTCATCCAGCGCGAGGTCATCATCGACGTCAACCTCAACCTGCTGGGTCCTCCAGGCATGGCGCTGGAGTCGGTGGAGCGGGTCCGGTCCTATCCGGTAGCCCACGCCCAGTGCCGCGAGTACCTGGCCACCCATCTCCCCGGCGCGGTGTTCGAGGCGGCCAACTCGACCGCCGACGCGGCCCGCAGCCTGGCCGAGGCAGGTGACCGCACCGCCGCGGCCATCGCGCCGCTGCGCTCGGCGGAGGTGTACGGGCTCGACGTGCTCGCCGCCGACATCGCCGACCATGCCGACAACCAGACCCGCTTCGTGCTCGTCGCCAAGGACTTCATCGCCGCGCCGACCGGCCACGACAAGACGAGCATGGTCGTCTACCAGCGCTCCGACGTACCGGGCTCGCTCATCGGCATCCTCCAGGAGTTCGCGGCCCGGGCCATCAACCTGACCAGCCTCCAGAGCCGGCCCACCAAGGCCAGCCTGGGCCAGTACTGTTTTCTGCTGGACTGTGAGGGCCACATCGCCAACGAGGTGGTGGCCGACGCGCTGCGCAACCTCAACATGAAGACCTCTCGGGTGAAGTTCCTCGGCTCCTACCCGTCGGCCTCGGCCGACCATCACGACCACGTGATGAACCAGGTGGAGGTGCGCAAGGCGGCCGCCTGGATCGACGACCTGAGGGGCCGCATCCTCCGCTGAGAGTCCCGCCTATCCTTGGCTGCGGAGGGATGGCAGAGCGGACGATTGCGACGGTCTTGAAAACCGTTGGGCCTTCACGGGTCCCGGGGGTTCGAATCCCCCTCCCTCCGCGTGCAGCATCCGGCTGGGCCGGTCGGGCCTAGCCTGCCAACACGATCACTTGGAGGAGCCACCCATGATCCGCATCCGCATGCTGGCCGCTCTAGCAGCCATGGCTCTCGTCGCCGCGGCCTGCGGCTCCGATGACGGCGGGGAGGCAGCCGCGCCGGCAGCCGCTCCGACGACCGCGGCCCCCACCACCGAGGCGCCTGCCACCACGGCCGCGCCGCCTACTACCACGGCCGCGCCCGCAACAACCACCGCTGCACCGACCACGACTGCGGCCCCCACAACCACTGCAGCCCCGACCACGACCGCCGCGCCCACCACAACTGCGGCCCCCACGACCACCGTCGCACCCACTACGACCACCACCACTGTCCCCACCACGATCTCGTTTCCGGAATCTGAGTGGGTGGCGATCCATGGTGGCGAGGACTGTGTCTGCGCCGACGGCAGCCCGTACTACTACTGGGTCCGGGAGGCCGACCCCACCAAGGTCGTCTTCTACCTCGAGGGCGGAGGGGCCTGCTTCACGGGAGCAAGTTGCTCGTTCACGAACGGCAATTATGACCCCGATGTCGATCCGAACGATCCTGCGGAGAATCCTGCCAATGCCGGGGGAATCTTCGACTTCGACAACCCGCTCAACCCGCTGCGGGACTACTCGTTCGTGGGGGCTCCCTACTGCACCGGCGATGTGCACCTGGGCAACCGGACCAACGACTACGGCGGCGGCCTGTTCGTGCACCACAACGGCTTCGTCAACGCCAACACCGCCCTGGCCGAGGCCGTGAAGCGATTCGGCGACGCCACCGAGGTGGTGGTGGCGGGTACGAGCGCCGGGTCGGCCTCGGCGGCGCTGTACGGGGGTCTGGCCGCGGACGCCTTCGGTGAAGCGGCCATCACCGTGGTGGCCGACGCGTCGGGCGCCTACCCCAGTGTTCCGGGCATCAACTCCTTTATCGGCGGCCTGTGGGGCACAACCAGCGTCGTGCCCGACTGGCCGGTCAACGAGGGAATGACCGCCGAGGAGTGGGGGCTGCCCGAACTGTTCATCCAGGCTGGGCTGCACGCGCCCCGCATTCGCTTCGCCCGCTTCGACAACGCCTTCGACAGCACCCAGGAGTTCTTCGCCGGTCTAGCCGGCTTCGACGCCAGCCGGATCGACCAGCTGATGGCGCTCAACGAGGCCAACATCGAGGCCGCCGGCGTCAACCAGGCCAGCTACACGGCACCCGGGACCGACCACGGCATCCTGCCGCTGGACCGCATGTACACCCTGGAGGTGGAGGGAGTGTCGTTCCTCGACTGGCTGACAGCACTGGTGGCAGGCGAGGAGGTCGAAGACGTGACCTGCGTGGACTGCTCATAGCTGCTGGCTGTGGCGGAGGCGCCATGACCCGCAGACGCTTGTTGGCCGCCCTGACCGTCGTCGCTGTGCTGGCCACAGCCTGCGGCGGGGACGACGGGGACGCCGACCGTGACGATGCGGCCGCACCAACCACGGCGCCGATAACCACCGCGGCCGCGCCGGCCACCACCTCGCCACCTACCACGGCAACCCCCACCACCGATGCACCACCCACAACAGCCGCACCGACGACGGCATCCGCCACCACCGCACCACCGACAACGGAGGCACCGGAACCGGTGCCGGAGTGGGAGATAGTGCCCGGCACGGAGGACTGTGTCTGCGCCGACGGCAGCGACTACATCTTCTGGGTGCGGGAGGCCGACCCCGCCAAGGTCGTGTTCTACCTGGAGGGCGGCGGCGCGTGCTGGAGTGCCGAGAGCTGCTCGTTCACCGACGGCACCTACGACCCGGATGTCGATCCCAACGACCCCCGGGAGGACCCCAACAACTTCGGCGGGATCTTCAACTTCGACAACCCGCTCAACCCGTTGCGCGACCACTCGTTCGTGTTCGTGCCCTACTGCAGCGGCGACGGTCACCTGGGCAACGCCGTAACCGACTACGGCGACGGGATGGTGGTGCGCCACAACGGCTTCGTCAACGCCAACACGGCTTTGGCCGAGGCGGTGGACCGTTTCGGCGGGGCCACCGAGGTCGTGGTCGCCGGGACCAGCGCCGGCTCGGCCGCGGCGCCGCTGTACGGCGGGCTGGCCGCCGACGCCTTCGGTGATGCCAGCATCGCGGTGCTGGCCGACGCGTCGGGTGCCTACCCCAGCGTGCCGGGCATCAACGCCGCCTTCAATGCGCTGTACGGGGCCGACACGGTCCTCCCCGACTGGCCGGTCAACGAGGGGCTGACGGCCGAGGACTGGGGCCCGCAGGCACTGTTCATCCAGGCCGGTCTCCACGCTCCCCGCATCCGCTTCGGCCGCTACGACAACGCCTTCGACAGCACCCAGGAGTTCTACGCCGCACTGGTCGGCTACGACGCCAGCCGCATCGACGAGCTGATGGCGCTCAACGAGGCCAACATCGAGGCCGCCGGTGTCAACCAGGCCAGCTACACCGCGCCCGGGCAGCGCCACGGGATCCTCTACTCCGACAGCATGTACTACCTGGAGGTGGAGGGAGTGGCCTTCCTCGACTGGCTCACCCGGTTCCTGCAAGGCGAAGAGGTCGACGACGTGACCTGCGTCGACTGCTCATAGCCGGCACGCCGGTACGCTCAGAGCTTCCGGAGACGTGGCCGAGTCTGGTTGAAGGCGCTTCCCTGCTAAGGAAGTAACGATGCAAGTCGTTCGTGGGTTCGAATCCCACCGTCTCCGCTAGCTAGGGGATCTCATCCATTTGAGACCAATTTTGTTAGCCATCTATCTCTGCCGCTCAACGTTTGTCGTTACCCGGACGGTTCACCCCTTCGTCAGAGGATCACTTTGTCGAAGAGTTTGCGGAGTTCTACGCCGAGTCGGCGTTGTGTTGTCTCGAAGCACCCTTTGGTGGCACGCCTATCGGACGCGATGTAGCGGGTTTCGATGGTGCGTCGTTGCCCAGCGCTGGTGACGACCAACGCGATGGGTGAGCCGCCCGCTGTGGTCCGGTACTCGACGGTGTGCCCGTTGACCGAGTGCCGGACCCAGTTCCTCGGATGCGTCCGCGTTCGTGAGAGGAGACGTGCCATCTCATCGGCGCTCGACGGGCGGAGTTCAGGGTTCGGGTTGAGGGCGCTCTGGACCACTTGAGCAATCGAGTCGTGAACGTGGGGAGCCGCCTCACGCAGGCGCGGTGGTCCCTTGCGCATGAGGACTAGCAGGTCGTCCACGGTGCTGGCATCAAAGGGCCAGCATCCGGTCAGCAGCCGCCAGAGGGTCACACCCGCCGAGAACAGGTCGGATCTCGCGGTTAGGCGGCCCCCGTATCCCTCCGGGGCGCGGCACCTCTGGTTGCCGGCTGGCGCGGCTGTGCCCTCGGCGTCGAGGTTCGCGGCGCTTCCGAAGTCGCCGAGAAGCGCGTGGTCTTGCGAGTCTAAGAAGATGTTCCCGGGCGTTATGTCGCGATGGAGGATGTTCCTCCGATGACACAGGCCGAGCCCGACTAGAGCCTGGCGAACCCACCGGACCGCGAGCTCAGGCGCGACACCAACCCCTTCCGTCATCTGATCTTCAGCGGATCCCATGGGCGCGATGTCTGTGGCGATGAACGGCACATCCTCGTAGATGCCTGCGTTGAACACCTTCAAGATGTGGGGGCTCTCCAGGGCGGTCAGCGCGTGCGCCTCGCGTACTACGAGCATCTCCTCGGTGTCGCTGAGGAGCTTGAGCGCGAGGTGTCGGCCGATCTTGTCATCCCGGACCCGGTACACCGCGCTGCTGCCACGGGTGCTGAGTTCACCGAGGATCTCGTAGCGATCGGCCCAATACCTCACGGTCCACAAGATACGATCTTGCGAATGCCAGCCTTGGGATTCAGTTGCAGCGTAAGGGACAGGCGCATCGTGGTACGCGGTGTTCTGCTGCGTGACGGCACGGCCGAAGAGGTGTTTCATTTCGCGGCCGCGCGCGGGGAGGACTTGGCGTTGCAGATGCGATCGTTGGGCAACGCTCTCGACACGCGCCTCAAGGATCTGGAGGTAGAGAGTGTTGTAGTACGAACTGCGGATCACTACGCAGCTCGCTCGCTCGCAGAGTATGTGGCCATTCGATTGCGCGGCGAGGGAGTCCTCCTCTCGACTGCACGAGCCCACGTCGACAGAGTCGTCTGCTTGACAGGCAGGGCCATCGGCGAAAGATGCGGCACATCGAAGCCGAAGATCGATGCGCGCGCCGCTGAGCTGCTATCGGAGAAGCAGAAAGAGGCGACCGCGGCTGCGCTAGCTGCCGAGCGACTGAGGTCCGACGCCTCCCACCTCTAGGACAGCGCCAGGGCGCGACGACGGGTTCACATCGACGAACACGGCAGGAACCACGTCGACATGGAGAAGCTCTTGTTGGGCTCTAGCGAAGGTGGCGCCCGTTACGCGCACGAGTTCGAACAACAAGGCCCGTGACGGCTCTTGCCCACTCGGGAGGTTCAGCTCGCGAACTACTCGATCCGCTGCGGGGCTCGCCCCCACGATCCAGTCGCAACCCGCCTGTTCCGCTGTCTTCTTGACCGCATGCTGAACACTTGCCAACTCCGTGGGATCGCTGAGCACGGTTTCGCAGATCGCTCTTGACAGTGTCGACGCCTCTAGCAGCCACGACGCCTGCCCTACGTCGATCGAGCGTGCCTCCGCGATGAGCTTCCCAAGTTCGGCCATTGCTACGAAATCTACAAGATTTCGTAGACAGGATGGGCCATGGGTAGCCTGAGGGGGTGCAGCCGCGCGGACCCTTCAAGATCGGAGCCAACCGTCAGATAACGCTCCCAGCTGAACTGATGAGACGGGTTCACCTGGCTCCGCACGATTCCGTATATGTGGCCATGGCGGACGATCCCGAGGGCACGCTCATGGTGATCCCAGTTGAGAGATTGGTTAGTTGGATCGACGCTGGCCGACGCCGTGAAGTGGCTCCCGCCGCACTCCAGGACGACGAAGGCACCTAGCGACACCGGGACAGCGGACAAGGGAGCTCTCCCGAGCTGGTCCACGTTCATCGAGCCCGGCCTGCTCGACTGGACGCTGCCTCCTCGCCCCTAGCTGGCCGCGACCGGCGGGAAGACAGCGCCGCGAGACAGCGGCCAAACCTCGAATCGCGTCGAGTTAACTAGGTGTCGAATGCCCGACGGTCAGTCACGATCCGTTTCTGAGACGAACGCCAGCAGCGCATTGCCCAGATCAGTCGCCAGTGACCCCCACATGCCCGTTTCCGTCATGGTGGTCCTGAGTGACTCGGTGTTCGCGAGGCCATAGTCCGACAGGTCTCGCAACACGATTTCACGGCTCGCGCCGACAACTGGCAGCTGTGCGTCGTTCATGATGCTGTTCGGTGAACCCATGTAGAGATTGGGACGATTTATTCCCCTCGCGTCGAACCAGCCCTCGGGGTCCGAGCAGTACCTGAGCACGAGGAAATGCTCCGGCGTTAACGCGTCTACGAACCTGAGCATCTGCAGCGCCAGGAAGTCGTCGTTGTCGGTGTCGACTGCCAATCGGACGAGAACGTTCTTCAGCAAGTCCAGCTTCTCGTCGAGGTGGGTCATCGCCGCGATACGTGACGCCTCAAGGACCGCCGTCACGAACAGCTCGTTATCGGCGAGTTGCTCGAAGTCGTCAACCTTGGACTTGATCTCCTCCACGACTTCGGCGAGCTTCTGATGCCACCGCTCTCGGCGACGCTCAAGCGCAGGAGAGATAACGGCATTTGCAAGCTCGTTGACAGCACCCCCAAATGGCAGTGCCGCAACCGCGGCTTGGATACCGGCGCGCGCGTGATCGCCGAGACGTGCGGTGGGGAACGGCTCTATCTCAGCGGACATCTTCGGTGGCCTTTCTCTCTTGGTTGCTCAGTCTAGAACTGGTGTTCGGGTCTATGAGGTGAACCATCACACGATCGCCACAACCGAGTGCGCTCGACCAGGTTTCAGCCAAGGCCCAAGCATCGGAGATGCAGACCACAGTCACCGATCTCTAGTACGCGAACCGGCGGGATGTGAAGTAGAGTGTGAAGCATGCCGACCTGGACTAGGGCTCCGCGGACGCCGTTCGGCGTCAACCCGGAGCGCATTCTCCTAGCGGCGGACCCTCTCGTGAGAGTCCTCGCTCAGATCCGCTTCTCTCCCGTGCTCAGCATCAGGGAGCAGAGTTTCGTTGCTCCGTTCCAGGAGGAGATCCGACACACATATCCACTTGTCGAACAGGAGATGCAGCAGCACGTCGCGCAGGGTGTAGGTGGCGAACTCACGCTGGGCGAGGCTGTGCTATGGAGGTTCTCCGACGCGGAGCGCAACTGGCAGGTGACGCTTGCTCAGGACTTCGTCGCGCTCGACTGCAGCAACTACAGCGATCGCACGGACTTCGTCCGCCGGTTGGGCGAGACGCTCCGTGCGGTTGCTGCCCATGTTCGACCCGTACTCACGAACCGGGTCGGTGTGCGGTACACGAACCGCCTCAGTGGGATGGAGAAGATCGGCCAGCTCCCCGACTTCGTCCGACCGGCGCTATTGGGGATGGCAAGCGCGGAACTGGGCGCGGGCGAGGCTGTCAACGAGCTGACACAGGCGGAATTCACCACGAACGCAGTGAACCTGCAGGGCCGGTGGGGGCATCTTCCAGCCAGCGCTACACACGATCCCTCGATCGAGGCACTTGACCATCCAAGTTGGATTCTCGACTTGGATGCTTACACCGCTGTCACTACGCCGTTCGACCCAGAGAGGTGTTCAGCAGAGGCCGAACGTTTCGCTGGCATCGTATACGGTTTCTTCCGATGGGCAGTGTCAGACGAGTTCTTGGTGGCCCATGGGGCGCCACTATGACCGACATCGCGACACACGCACCAGCCGACCGAGAGAGTGGGACGATAGGCGCCCAGTACAGCGATTACTTCCCAATTCTCGCCACGCGGGTAGTCGAGAGCGCTGCGGCCGCCAAGGATGATCAGGCCAAGGAGGCAATGGCTATCTTTGCCTACCACAGCCCGTGGGCCGGCTTATGTTTTGGCGGATCTTGGGATGAGGTCGCGGCGCGACTGCAGTCGGAAGCGTCCACATCGTCACAAGGTCTGTTGATCCGCGGCATCGAGAGTGATCCCCATCCGAAGCCGGCGGCCGCATCTCGCGTCCGCCAGTTGAAGGAAGACTCGGGGTTGACCTGGGACCAGCTGAGGCGGCTCTTGGGAGTCAGCAGACGAGCCGTTCATATGTGGGCTGGGGGCGGCCGGATCAACGCTCAGAATGAAGACCGCCTAGTGCTTGTGGAGCAGATTGTGGCGGCACTAGGCGGAAAGACCCCCGCTGACCGACGAAGCCGATTGCTCTCGCCTAGGGGGACCGGTCGTTCGATCTTCCAAGAACTTGCGTACTCGGCCAGCCCAACGTCCGCTACGGGCATCGACATCGAAGCGTTGACAGAGTCGACGGGCGCTGGGGAGACGATCCACGGCGACTTTCTCTTCACTGAGGTCATCGACGACGGTGAGCAAGACCGGTGATTCGTGTCTCCCCGCAGCGAGTGGCTCACTGACGAGCAGATCAATCGACTCAGGGAGTACCGGCAGGGGGACGTCGTCTCGCTGCCGCGCCAGGTGTGGCTCGCTCACGGAGATCTACCAACCACCGCGTACTCGCGTGACCACGCGGCAAGAGGGGCGCTCTCAAGTGTGCATGAGGCCGCGCCGGACGGACAGGTCATCCTGACGCAGACATGTGATCTCGTGCCCCGTGCCGGACGAGACCGGCCGTTCGTGGCGCTCGCTCCGTTAGTCAAGCTTGAGGAGGATGAAGCCACCCTCGCTCGGCGCGGGAGGATGCCGCGGTACGCGCATGTACCGGCCTTCCGGGACGGTTCATGCTTCGCGGACCTAGATCGGATAACAACCATCGAGACTGGACTCCTGTTGCTCCAGAACCGCACACCGGGGCTCTCCAACGATGCGGAGAGAGCGTCATTCGCTCGGGCCCTCGCTCGGAAGTTCGATCGATACGCGTTTCCCGATGACTTGCACGTGTCGCTCTCGAAGTGGCGTGAACACGTCATATCGAGGTACGGCAGAGAGAACAGCCCAGAGGGGGCCTTGTACCGTGCGGCGGTGGACGTACTCGTTTCCGCGGACCCGGCGTGGGACGCGGACAGAATCCATGTGCGTGTGACCGTGCTGTTCGATCCAGGCTTCCTGCCACCAACTAATCCCGAAGCGGTGCCAGACGTGGGCGATGTCGAGCAAGTCCACGGGCTCCCAGCCGCGGTACTTGCCGAGCAGATCTGCACTGGGAGCGCCGGTGCGGAGAGAGGCGGGCTCATGTGCGAACGTCTGGAACTGCTGTGGTCGGAGCGATGCGACTGCGTAGGAAGGATCGCGACAGTTGAGTTTGCGCTCGTTGGTACCGACGATATGACCGTCGACGAGTACCGTCGTTCCGTCTCCTTCGATCTTGAGTTTCTCACCGCTGCTTGACGCCCGAGGACGATCCGAGCGTGAGCCACCCAGTCAACCGCGATCTGCTCCCAGGCTCGCCCTCTCCGCCGCTGCAAACCCTGTCGGAAGGGGGAGTCAAATCAAGTCCAGAAACCCCTGTTGAACTCCAAGAACGCTCAATGGGGTATAGACGGCCTTCTCGATGGGTAAGGCCTCTCAGCAACTAGGACTTGCGTCCGCTGAACTGCATAAACGGCTGGTGGCCAAAAGGACCCGGCCAGCCATCCCATCTGCTCAGGACGCGGCCTCTTCGGTTGAGGTGGAGACCCGTTGGTCGGGGTCGGCCGCCACGGTGCCAAAGGACAGGTCTGCCGGATTGCCGGCGCGGTCGTGGGCGCCGCCGCCGTTGAGGCGCAGGCTGTTGGCGTTGATGCTGACGCCGTCGCGGTCGGTGTCGCCGCTCTGCACCTGGTATGCGAAGGGGATCCGGCTGCTGGCCTTCAGGCTTGCAGCTATCGTCGCGTGCCGGGTCTCCCCGCCGATGTCCAGCTCGATGTAGGGCAGCCCGCCCAACATCACTTCCTCACTGAAGGCGACTTCGACGGTGATGGTCTCGCCGGCGGTGTAAGCATCGCCGTCAGCAGGCCGTGACACGATGGAGACTGTAGAAACGGCCGGCGGTTCGGTGTCGACCCTGTGGTCGCGCTGGACGTTCATGTCCGGGTACCAGGGATTGCGTTGCACATCGGTGCCGTGAGCCTTGATGGTGCCGCTCCCACAGAAGCCCGTGATCTCGGTTCCACGGGCCAGCATGATGCCCCTGGAGTCCATGTCTCCGGGACGGACGGTGTAGCCGAACACGAGCGTGTCGGTACCGGAGCCGCGGCGGTAGTTGGCCTCTCGCGCTGAGTTCGAGTGGTTCCCGTCGTATCCGACGTACAGCTCCACGCAGACATCGCCTTCCACCACCACGCGGGTGTTGAACGTGAAGGCGACCTCGATGACCTCATTGGCTCGATAGACGCCCTGTCCGGCACCGGGCACCGAGACGACCCGGCTGCTCCGGACATAGGGCCGCCCGTCAACCTTCTGATGCCATGAGGGTGCGATGCCGGGATGGGTGTAGTCGATGGGGACATCGGTGCCCGCGGCGTTGATGGTGCCGGTGAAGCCGTAGGCGGGCGTGCGGTCCTCGGCCGCGGCCACGCCGAGGCCGTCGAGGTCGAGATCCTCGGGCTGGACGAGATACCTGAAGACGAGGTCCCTGCTGCCCGAGCCGCGGTGATAGCCAGCACCCCGCCAAGTGCTGGAGCCGCTGTCACCGAGGTCCAGGGCAAGCAGCGGAGATCCCTCGACCTCCACGTTGCGGTCCAGTCTCACCGCGACGTCGATGGCGTCGCCGGCGCGGTAGGCGACACCGTCGGCGGGACTCGACGCGAAGTCCACGCCGATGATCCTCGGCCGGTCGTCGTCAACGATGGTCACTACGCACTCGTGGAGCATCCCGTGGGAGAAGAAGCCGATGGAGAACGTCTCATCGTGCTCGGGCCGGGCGTCCTCTGTGGTCTCGATCGGGATCCACAGCGTTGGGTCCCCTGGTTCGAACCTGGTGCCGTAGTACGGGGTGAAGTCATCGGAGCTCGCGGTGTGGCCGATCCGGAACGTGAAGACCTTCGGTCCTCGCAGCCAGCCCGCGGTGCGAACCCCCATCTGCGCGGTGTCGCCCTCGGTCACGGGATCGGGACAAGTCAGGTCTACGTGGCCGGCGTGGGCCCGGCTGGGTTCGACGACCGAGACAACGGCCACCGACAGGAGCACGAGCACAGCGACGCATGAAACGCGAGCGATCACCGCCATTGCCGGCCCGCGGCGAGAACGCGCCTCCCTCGGACGGGCCGGTTCAGGAACGATCCAACCTCTCATCGCCTATGTCATGACCGGCTCCCTCCAAGGGTTTTCGAGACTGCACCTCGCAATGCCCTGAGCACCCATCTTGTTGGCCCGTAGATGAAGCAAGAAATTTGGGTTTCGGCTATAACCTGCAAAACTCCGTCGCAGAATGCCATAGACAGTGGATTATAGCCTTCAAATTTCGGGTTTAAGATGTAACCTGCAAAACTTCGGACGCTGACGCTAGCCTCGGAGCGTGCGAATGGAGCGCTTCGCTGACTCTCCCGTCGGCCAGTTGGTGCCGGTCGAGGTGCCCGTCGGCGACGAACTGGTGCGGCAACTGGCGTTCGTGCCATCTCCTCTGCCCGATGAATTGACCCTCTCACAAGCAACCTGGTCAGCGGCGATGAACGCTGCCGTCGAACTGGGGCAGCTCGCGGGAATGACTCGGAGCCTGCAGGTCGAGCCCACGCTGCTGGCCGGCCTGACGGTGCGCCGCGAAGCGCTCAGCACATCTGCTCTCGAAGGAACCTATGCGCCGGTCATCGACGTGCTCGCCAGTGAAGCATCACCACTATCGCCCCGCACGACAGCCATCACCGAGGTGTTGAACTTCGTCCATGCAGCCGATCATGGCGTGGAGCGACTAGCAGAGCTGCCCGTATGTATGCGTCTGGCCTGCGAGTTGCACGCGATCCTGGTTGAAGGCACACCAAGCGAGGACTACCAGAGGGGTCAAGTCCGCGAGACGCAAGTAGCCGTCGGAGCCAGCGTCACCATGACGCCCGCCGAGCGACTGCGCAACGCCCGGTTCGTGCCACCGCCACCGGGACGTGTCCTGATCGACGGCCTGAGCCAATGGGAGCAGTGGTCGAACACGGCCGTCATGCATCCGTTGGTACGGGTCGCGGTCTCGCACTACCAGTTCGAGGCATTGCATCCCTTCACGGACGGCAACGGCCGCATCGGGCGGCTGCTCGCCATCCTCCAGTTGATCCAAGCCGGCATCCTCGACACGCCGGTAGTCAATTTGTCTCCCTATTTCGAAGCCCGTCGCGACCAGTACATCGGACTGCTCGAGCAGGTCAGTGCCACCGGGGCGTGGGACGAATGGGTCGCCTTCTTCTGTGACGCGCTCGCGTCACAGGCAGCAGACGGGGTTCAACGGATTCGGGAGCTGCTCGATTGGCGAGACAGCACGCTGGCGAGTTTGCGCGACGCCGGAGTGCGAGGAACAGCACACAACGTGATCGACCAGTTCATCAGCCAGCCCATGACCACGGCGCGCGCCATAAGCGACCACCACGGCGTGAGTGCAAGTGCTGCCAACCATGCACTCAAGCGGCTGCTCGAGATGGGCATCGTGCAGGAGATCACCGGCAAGCCGTACGCCAGGGTCTACGCAGCTACAGACGTGCTAGCCCTGCTCCACCGACCGTCCCCGTAGCCCCCAGATCGGCGGCCCTGCCGCCCTAGTCGATGGCAGCCTGGAACTAGACCTCGACTGATGAGACCGATCACTGCGGCGCTCATGTCCCGATGACGTCGGTGAGCCACTCCGTGAGGATCGTGACGAAGTCGGCAACGAACTCGCGCTTCAACCTGCGGTACTCGTCGACACTGCCGGTGACGGCCTCCTGGAACAGGTGATTCGCCGAGAAGATCGTGGCGATCGTGTGAGTCGGGACGTTCGACTCGGCGATCGCCTCGGACATGGCAGTCGAGTTGACAGCCGCCGGAACCTGCACATCCAGCTCGCCGTACAGAGCAATGACCGGAACGTCGAGGGCGACAATGGCCGGCCGCGGTTCGTGCTCGAGGAACGACCCGAACCAGGGGCTCTGCCATGTCGCCATCTCCTCGGCGACGATCGAGTCCACCAGGCCGTCCTCGTCGGGAATCGCCTCACGCGCCTGCTCGGGCAGCGCCTCGAACCCTTGCTGGACCATGCTCCGCATGGCTGCTTCCACCTCATCCCACCCCTGCCCGGTGGCGATGGCGTGGAACACCAGCTCGAAGAGCGCTCGGAACTGCTCAGCCTCCTCGGCGGTAGCGCCTGACTCCTCGAAGAGTTGGGCCTGTTGTGCCGCCAAGATCTCGGCACCAGGCACCGCAGGGGCCGCCAGCAGGACCACGAAGGCGACACCTTCGGTGCGGTTGGCCACCACCGGCGCGACGATCCCGCCCTCGCTGTGGCCGACCAGCCCGATGCTGCCCGCGTCGATCCCGTCGCGGGAACGGAGCACGTCGACGGCGGCCTCGACATCGGCGGCACGGATCTGGAGGGTCGCTTGAAGACCGTCGCCTGTAGAGCCGCCAACACCCCGGTCGTCGAACCGCAACGAGGCCACACCGGCTCCGGCCAGATGGTCGGCGAGCACTGCGAACAGACGGAAGCCACCGATGTCGGAATCCCGGTCCTGGTCGCCGCTTCCGCTGATCAGCACGACTGCGGGGTGCGGCCCGTCGCCTTCGGGCAAGGTCAACTCGCCAGCCAGGACGATGTCGCCGTTGGCGAAGACCACCTCCTCGCGGCGGAACGCCGTACCTTCACCGTCCCCGCTCGCGGCGTCGTCGAAGCGCTGCATCCAGAAGGTCTGCGCCATGCCGGCCTGGGTGAAATCTCCCTCGATCACCCCGTCGCGCACTTCCCCGTCCCAAACGGCGAGCCCGATGGGCGAGTTCAACTCGAAGTGGATGCGGCCCGCATCGAGCACGACGCTCGACAGCGGGAGGCCGGACACGCCCTGAATGTCGATCGTCGCTCGAAGACCGTCGCCCGATGCGGTCATGTCCACCACGAAGGGCAGATCGGTGGGTCCCGGTATGGAGATCTCGCCCTCCCAGCGCCCCTCCAGGCCCTCAAGCCCCATACCGGTCCCGTCGGCCTCACCCGGGGCGTCGGGCTCCACAGGAGTAGACGCCTCCACAGGAGTAGACGCCTCCGCAGGAACAGGCGCTTCCGCCGGCTGGTTCGTGGTGGGCGTGGTGTCCACCACCTCGGCGGGCTCAGGGGCCGGGGTCGGACTGGCGACAGTCCCCTCAGGGGCCTCCGGAGCATCCGATTCCACCGGTGGGATCGGTTCGGCCAGTGGTGCCGGGGACGAGACGTCCTGACGGCCGCACCCCGCGGCGGCAACCAGCATCAGGACGACGACCGACGCAAGAAGCCTCGACTGTCTCGGTCGAGGCATCAGACGAACCCCCTCTAGCGGGCTGGCGGGGCATAAATGAGCCCGCCGTCTAGCCAGCTTGCGTTGACGGTGCCTTGGCGACTCAACCCGACCGGGGTCAGGTGCCGGTCGAAGATGTCGCTGTAGTTCCCGACCTGCTTGATGACCTGGTAGAACGCGTCAGGGGCCAGGCCCATCGCAGTCTGCAGCTCCCCCTCCGACCCCAGCAGGCGGGCGACCTCGACGTCGGGGGGATCGGCAGCCACCGACTCGACGTTGGCCCGGGTGACCCCCTTCTCGTCGGCAATGATGGTGGCGTACACCACCCAGTCGACCACGTCGCCGAACTGCGGGTCGCCGTGCGCATAGGCCGGCGCCAGCGGCTCCTTTGAGATCGGGGTCGGCGGGAAGATCACCCAGCGTTGCCCCTCGGGCTGCTGGGTGGACCTGCGGCCCACGAGGCCAGAGCCGTCGGTGGTCATCACGTCACAGGCACCGGAGACGAAGTCCTCCACCACCAGGTCTCGGCCCTCGAGGCTCCTGACGGTGACCTGCACCCCGGCCTCGGCGGCTGCGTCGATGAGATTCAGCTCCGTCGTGGAGCCAGCGTTGACGCACACCACCGCCCCAGCCAGGTCAGCCACCGTCGAGGACTCGGTGTAGCCGTCCGCAGCCCGGGCCATGAACTGCTGCCCGTCGTAGAAGATCACCGGCCCGAAGTCCACGCCCTCGGCGGTGTCACGACTCTGAGTGACGGTGGTGTTGCGAAACAGCACGTCCACCTGCCCGCTCCGCACCGCGCCGAACCGCTCAGAGGACGCCAACGGCACGAACATCACCGCATCGGCGTCACCCAACACGGCGGCGGCAACCGCCCGGCAGTAGTCAACGTCAAAGCCCGCGTAGGAGCCATCGGCCTGACGCTCAGAGAACCCCACCGATGTGCCCGACACCCCACACATCAGCTCACCCCTGGCCCCGACCTCATCCAATAGACCGCTCTCTGCGGCGGGGGATTCCCGCTCCCCGGAGGTGCAGGACCCCAGCACTAACCCCAGCACCAAGACCACAGCGGTCAGTCGCTTCATGGGGCCAATACAACCACGAAAGGCCCTGCGCGGGCGCTATCAGCGGGTCCGGGCGGCGCGGCGGGCCTTCATTCGCTGGCGCATCTTGGCGTGGGCCTCGGGCGTGCCGTCGTGGAAGGTGCCGAACAGCCTGTCCAGCGGCACGGGCCGGTTGCCGTAGTTGCACTCGAAGTACCGGTGGTGCAGGTGGTGGAAGTAGTCGGCGCCCTTCATGGAGCGTCCCCCGCGCCGGCCGAGCTCGTAGCGCTCGAACCCCGAGTGGGTCACCGCGGTGGCGATGCTGTTGGACGACAGGGTGAGGATCAGGATGAACGGGTGGGCCGGCACCACCCACCACAGCACGAACATGCTGAGGTACATCATGTGCTCGACCGGGTGCATCGACAGGCCGCTCCACGGCCCCGGGTTGACGTTGCGGTGATGCAGGTAGTGGACATGGTCGTACACCCAGCGCGTGTGCAGCACCCGGTGGATGAAGTAGAAGTGGGTCACCGACCACAGCGACGTGAACACGGTGAGCGCCGACAGGTACAGCCACCCCGAACTCCACTCCACTTGCCGGATCCAGTCGTTGGCGTAGAACCACAGGGTCAGCGCCTCGTAGGCGGTCCACACCGAGCAGCCGCTGACCAGGCACCAGAAGATGTTGTCGCGGGTCTGGTTGTTCCACAGGAACTCCCGGTTGGTGGTGCTCAGCCACTGGCGCTCGTACTTGTAGCGCTGCTGCTGGACCCGCCGGACGTACAGCGCCACATGCAGCGTTCCCGCCACCAGGGTGAACATCACGACGTTGCGGGCGTAGATCTCCAGAACCCACCTCGGGCTCAGGGTCGCCATGCGCTCCATCGACGGGGTGAAGAAGTTCCACGCCACCGCGGCGACGCCTACCCAGAGCATCCCCTGGGGCAGCATCATCGAGAAGATGTGCCGCAACGTCGCCGCCGGCCGTGGTGGCCAGTCCAGAATCGGCGACACCGTGATGGGCACGTCCGGCTCGAAACCCCTCGCCCCCGGGCTGGGCGAGGTGCCGGCAGCAGAGCGGGCGTCCGCCATCGCCAGCGCCTCCCTGGTCACTCAATGTCTGGCGTGACGATACACCCCCCTGAGCCAGGAAGAGCGGGCTAGTTGTAGCCGACGAGTGCTTCGCAGATGGTCCTCGTCAGCAGGGTGGTCACGTAGTACGGATCCGCATTGGCGTTGGGGCGGCGGTCCTCGATGTAGCCCTTGCCGTCGCGGGCCACCTGCCAGGGGATCCGCACCGAGGCACCCCTGTCCGACACACCGTAGGAGTACTGGTCATAGCGCTCGGTCTCGTGCTCGCCGGTCAACCGGAACTCGATGCCCGCGCCGTAGCCGGCCAGGTGCTCCTCAGGCTTGCCCGCCATGCCCAGGGCCTCGCAGGCCGCGATGATCGGCTCGTAGCCCTCGCGCATCGCACGCGTCGACACGTTGGTGTGCATTCCCGCGCCGTTCCAGTCGCCCAGCATCGGCTTGGGTTCGATGGTCACCTCGATGCCGTGCTTCTCCGCGAGGCGGAACAGCAGGTAGCGGGCCACCCACATGTGGTCGGCGACCGTGACGGTGTCCAAGGGTCCGATCTGGAACTCCCACTGGCCCGGCATGACCTCGGCATTGGTCCCGGCGATGGTCAAACCGGCCTGGATGCACGCGGTGGTGTGCTCCTCGATCAGGTCACGACCCGAGATGCGACCGGCACCGACCCCGCAGTAGTACGGGCCCTGCGGCGGCGGGAACCCCGCCGGGGGGAAGCCGGCCGGCCAACGCGTGGTGGCGTCCAGCAGCGTGTACTCCTGCTCCATCCCGAACCACGGAGCCTGGTCCTTGTACTTCTCGTACACGGCCACACACTCAGCCCGCCGGTTGGTCGGATGCGGCGACAGATCATGGGTGAGCAGGGTCTCACACAGCACCAGGATGTTGTCGCCGCCGCGAACCGGGTCACCGCAGGTAAACACCGGCTTCAACACCACATCGGAGTTGTCGCCCGTGGCCTGATTGGTGGAAGAACCGTCAAAGCCCCAGATCGGAGGGGATTCGTCGTTCTGGAGGATCTTCGTCTTGGTGCGGATCGCACCCACCGGCTCAACGCCGTCAATCCACAAGTACTCAGCCCGATAAGTCACGACGCCTCCTAGTTGCGTGCACGCGTCCAGCAGGAGCCGGACGCTTGTCGCAGGGCAATCTGGTGGGACTTTGTTTCGCGCCTGTTGCCCGATTGTGAATATTGCGTTAACGCCGGCAGAGGCCCCGGCTCAAGGGCCTACCCTCGAGGACCATGGATCGCCAGCAGGACTACGTGCTTCGGACGTCGGAAGAGCGCGGCGTCCGCCTGGTCCGGCTCTGGTTCACCGACGTGCTCGGGCAGCTGAAGTCGGTGGCCATATCGCCGGCCGAGCTCGAGGATGCCTTCAGCGAGGGCGTGGAGTTCGACGGGTCCGCGATCGACGGGTTCAGCCGGGTCAACGAGGCCGACGTGCTGGCCAGGCCCGACGCGGCCACGTTCGAGCTGCTGCCCTGGGCCGACGCCAGCGAGCCGACGGCCCGCATGTTCTGCGACATCGAGACGGTCGGCGGGCTCCCCTTCGACGGCGATCCCCGGCAGGTCCTGCGCCGCACTGTCAACGCGGCCCGAGAGCAGGGATACGAGTTCATGACGGCGCCCGAGGTGGAGTTCTTCTACTTCGAGTCCGACGATCCGGCCGACGGCCGGCCCCAGCCCCTGGACCAAGCGTCGTACTTCGACCTCACCACTCTCGACGTCGCCAGCGGCCTGCGCCGGAGCACGCTGCACATGCTCGAGGCCATGGGCATCGGCGTCGAGTACTCGTTCCACGAGGACAGCCCCAGCCAGCACGAGATCGATCTGCGCTACACCGAGGCCCTGGAGATGGCCGACAACGTGATGACGTTGAGGCTGGTCGTGAAGCGCATCGCCATGGCCCACGGCGCCTACGCCACGTTCATACCCAAGCCGCTCAACGGCGTGCAGGGCTCGGGCATGCACACCCACATGTCGCTGTTCCGCGAGGGCGCCAACGCCTTCCACGACGCCGACGACGGTGCCGGGGTCTCCGGAGTCGGGCGCCATTTCATGGCCGGGGTCCTGGCCCATGCCCGGGAGATCACCGCGGTGGCCAACCAGCTGGTCAACTCCTACAAGCGGCTCGGCGAGGCGTCGGAGGCGCCCCAGCACGTGGTCTGGGCCCGCAACAACCGCTCCGCGCTGGTGCGGGTGCCGCGGCACCGGCGGGCCAAGCCCGAATCGACCCGCATCGAGTACCGGGCCCTGGACCCAGCCTGCAACCCGTACCTGGCCTTCGCGCTGCTGCTGGCTGCAGGGATGCGAGGCATCGAGCATCGCTACGAGCTGCCCGACGAGACGACTCACAACCTGTTCGACCCGTCCCTCGACCGGACCGGGAGCGGTGTGGAACTGCTGCCCCGCTCCCTCGACGAGGCGCTCGACGTGATGGAGAAGTCGCAACTGGTGCGGGACACGCTGGGCGAACACATCTTCGAGTGGTTCCTGCGCAACAAGCGCGCCGAGTGGGACAGCTACCGGACCCAGGTCACGCCCTGGGAACTGGAGCGCTACCTGCCCCGTTGGTGATGGCGGCTTGACTGACCGGCTGCTGATCGTCCATCCCGACCCTCCACCACCGGAGTTGGCCCAGGCCCTCGATGTGGCCGGGTACTCCTGGAGGGGGGCCAACGGTGCCGAGGACCTCCTTCGAGCCGGGTCCGGCAGCGGGGGTCGGTACGCCGCCGCCGTCGTGGCCGTTGGCGACGGGGCCGCAGCGAGGCAGGCCGCGCTCGGGTTCTGCCGGACCCTACGGGACACCGAGGGGCCAGTCGGCGTGCTGGTGGTGGTGAGCCACCGAAGCATCGCCGAACTGGAGACTCATCTCGATCTGTTCGACGACTTCTGCCGGTGGCCGCCGGCCCACGGGGAGCTCGAAGCACGCCTCAGCCACCTGCTGGCCCGCCGGTCGTCGGCCGGATCGGAACCCGAGACGGTCACCTTCGGCGAGCTGGTGTTGAACCTCGACACCTACCAGGCCGCCATCGCGGGCCAGCCCCTGGACCTCACGTACATGGAGTACGAGCTGTTGCGGTTCCTGGCGGCGCGGCCCGGAAAGGTCTTCACCCGCGAGGACCTCCTGAGCCGGGTTTGGGGGTACGACTACTTCGGCGGGGCCCGAACGGTGGACGTCCATGTTCGCCGGGTGCGAGCCAAGCTGGGTGAAGAGCACGCCGGCCTGATCCAGACGATCAGGTCGGTGGGCTACTGCTTCGGCCGCTCCCACTGGGGCGCCTGATCCTCTGGTCGCGCTGCGACGGCTCCTCTACCGACCAGTGCCCGCCAGTCGTGCCGCCGAACGGATGGCGTCAATGTCGATGTAGCAGCCCTGCAGGTGCCGGCGCTCGGTCACCGGGAATGCCCGCCGGCCGTGCAGCACCCGGCGGTTGTCGAACGCCACCAGCTCGCCGGGCCGCAAAGTGATCTCGATCCCGACGTCGTCGCGGTCGAGGAGATCGACCAACGTCCGGTAGGCGCGGTAGAACGTCACCGCGTCGGCTCGGTCGGCCCCTAGCGGCTCCATTGAGCGGTTGTTGACGCTCACAGCCCGTACTGCGCCGTCGCAGTCGAGTTCGATCAGGGGACGCCGGGCCTGCAGATCAACACCGCCGCTGCGATAGCGGAACGTGACGTCGGTTGTGGTGAGCGTCCCGAACGCGGCTGGATCCTCCGCACGGAGCATCTCAGCGGCGGCGAAGCCGTCGACGAACCGGCTGGAGCCGCCGTCGTTCGCCGCGGCCAGGCAGTGCAGCAGTTGCACGGTCGGGCACGGCTCCCGGTAGGGGTTGTCGGTGTGGGCGGGAAGGGCGAGCGGCGTGAAGGCGAGGTTGACAGGGTCGGGTTCGGCGACGACGTCGAAGAGTGCGCCGTAGTTGGTTTCT
Source organism: Acidimicrobiaceae bacterium (assembly GCA_009842325.1). Classification (GTDB taxonomy): domain Bacteria; phylum Actinomycetota; class Acidimicrobiia; order Acidimicrobiales; family Aldehydirespiratoraceae; genus Aldehydirespirator. Next base: position 197,624 of record VYFQ01000016.1, read on the forward strand.
CGCACGAACCCGATCGTGTTGCCGACCTCCAGGACCGTTCCCGGCTCGACCCCGCAGTCGTGAAGCAGGGCGATGCCCCGCCGGGCCAGCTGATCGACGAGCGGGCCATGATCACCGGTCCAGCTCGTGCTGCCGGCGCGCAGCTGCTCGGCGAACGCCGGCCCCCACGGCTCTGCGGGCAGGTCGCCGGGTCCTGCCGCGGGGATGCGGCAGACGTGGCGCTCGCCCGAACGGTGGTGGAGGGTGACGGTCAACTCGTCGCTGGTCCGGTCGGTGCGGACCACCGTCCACCCTTCGAGCACGGAGGCATCGATCAGGTGCTGTCCGTTGCCCGGGTCACGGCACGAGGTGCAACGGCAGGCATCCCGTGCCCACGAGGGGTCGATCGGATGCTCCGGCTTGAGGGCGGCGGCTATCAGGCCCCGGTAAGTCTCGAGCGCAGGGACGACGAGGTCGTCGACCTTGCCTCCGTCGTCGTAACCCCGCAGCCGCATCGCCTCCGCCGCGAAGGCGCCCGCGGCGAACGCCTCGGCGTCGCCGGCCGCCAGCGGGCCTCCCTGTTGGACCAACGACATCCTGGAAGCGACGCTGAGACGATCGTGGTAGGCCGGCTCGACGGCCACGCGGTACCGCTTGGCGGTGACGTGGCCCCGGATGGGCTCGACGATGGCGGGAGAGAGAACCGGCTGCAGGGCCCGGGCCCCGACCTCGGCATGGCCGGGCAGGCCCCACTGGCTGGCCCGTCCGAGGACGTGACCGAGATCGTGCAGGAGGCAGGCGAGCATCATCTCGTCACCGGCACCGTCCGCCGAGGCGAGCGCCGCTGACTGCAGCGCGTGGTCGAGCATCGTCACCCGCTCGCCGTAGGTCTCCTGGGCCATGGCGGCCAGCAGGTCCAACACGACCTCCACCAGCGGAAGCTCCCGGCCCAGCAGCGACGAGCCCTCCCAGCGGGGATCGGGCCCGAAGCCACACAGGTCGGCGACCGTGGGAGCGACATCCAGCGGCGACGCGGCCGGCCAGCCCGACCCGGCCGCAACCCGGCCCGGTGCCCGCACCACGATGAACGTCTCCATCACGTCGGAAACCTTGTCGGCGTGGCCGGTGCCGAGACCCCCGTGATCGGTGGTCACCAGCACAGCGACCTCGGGGCCTGCAGCGTCAAGCAACCGGGCCAGCTCCCTGTCGGACCGGGTGACCGCAGCCGCGTACTCGGCGCTGTCCCAGCCGTAGGCGTGACCGGCGAGATCGGGACGAACCAAATAGACGAAGACGACGTCGCAGCAGCCGCCGGTCACGGCCGCGATGGCGGCGTCTACGCAGCGGCGGTCCTCGTCGGGGTCATAGCCGCCGTCGATAACGAACCGCTGCACGGCTGCCTCCCGCTCGATCACCGCGTCCAGCGGCAGCCAGTTGATGAAGACCGCGGTCGACCGGCCGGCGCTGCGGGCCGCTTGGAGGAACGAGGGAGCGTCGGTGTGCAGGGGTGCTGGCGTGTTGCTGTACAACCCGTGGGTGGACGGGTCGACACTCCGCAGCATCGACGTGTGAACCGGCAAGGTCGTCGGCGGTATGACCGTGCGAGCCGTGAAGCAGGAAGCCCCTTCGAGGGCGAGGGTGGTGAGCGCGGGCATGGTGGCGCGAGTGATATGGCGCGGGGCCAACCCGTCGATCGATACCACCAGCACCACAGAACGCGAAGCCGTCGTGCCAGCAGAATAGGGCCGCGGCGCCGCACAGTGGGCCATGGCAGGCCCCGGCCGCGATCGAGAGTTCGTGGTGTCGGTTCAGCCGCAGACCGGGGTGCGCCAGCCGAACGGGTCCGGTGCCGCTCCCACCTGGATGTCCACCAGCGCTTGGCGCAGCCTCATCGCGTTGCGGCCCGGCTGCCCACCGCCGAACTTGAGCGTCTCGCCGTCGTGGACGATGCTGCCCACCGGCGCCAGGACCGCGGCGGTGCCGGTCAGGAAGGCCTCACCCCGCTCGGCCCAGTCGACTAACTCGTCGGGATGGATCGTACGTTCCTCGACCTGGTAGCCGAGGTGATCGGCCAACTCGATCACCGAGGCCCGGGTGATCCCGTGCAGGAAGGACTCGTCCAGGTGCCGGGTGACCACCCGCTCGTCGTCGGCGAGGAAGAAGTTGGCGGCACCCGTCTCGGTGATGTCGTTGTCGGTGGCGAACAGGATCTGGTCGATCGCCTCGCTAGCGGCCATCGAGTCCAGAGTCACACCCAAGGCCATGGCGTAGTTGGCGCCACACTTGACCATGCCGAACTTGGGCACGGTGCGGGGCACCGATGTCTCCAACAGCAGGGTGAGCGGCCGCACTCCGCCCTTGAAATAGTCGCCGACCGGGCTGTTCACCACGTACAGCAGGGCGCTGCGGGACGGGCGGGCGGCCGCGCCGATGTCAGGATCGGTGCCCACGAGGGTCGGGCGGATGTACAGCGAGCCCGGCGGATCGGGGACCTCCGGCGCGTTGGCCTCCACCGCGTCGACGATCATCCGGCGCAGCGTGCCGGGATCGATCTCGGGCAGTCGCAGCAGTGCCGCGCTGGTCGCCATCCGTTGGACGTGACGGTCAAGGCGGAACACTGCCAGCGAACCGTCCTTCTGGCGATGGGCCTTGAGGCCCTCGAAGATCGCGCTGGCGTAATGCAGCGCGTGCGCGGCCGGGCTGATCACGTGGTCCCGGTAGGGCTCGGGTGATCCGCCGTAGACGTAAGCACCGCCGTCGGCGCGAGCGGTGGTCATCCAGTCGCACAGGACGGTCCCGAACGGGACGGTGAACGGGTCGGGCTTGCGGGTCACTCGGGCTCCCTTCGGGGTGACCGTATGTGTATAGCGGACTCTGCGACGTACACTGGCGATTCCCCAGCGCTCGTAGCTCAATTTGGATAGAGCATCTGACTACGGATCAGAAGGTTGGGGGTTCGAGTCCCTTCGAGCGCGCTGAGCCCACCTGCTGCCAGGCTGGACCGCCGTCGACGGTGCTTCAGTCGTCGGCGACGACAACCTTGGCCAGAAGGGCGTGCGGCAGCGGCTGGTAGTCGTGGTGCTCGGCACTGAAGGTGCCGGTACCGCCGGTCATCGACCGCAGGTCGATCACGTAGCTGAGGATCTCCGACGTTGGAACGTGGGCGCGGATCACGCTGGTGCCTGCAGTCGAGCCCGGCTCTGTGCCGAAGACCTGGCCCCGCCGCGAGTTCAAGTCGCCCAGCACATCGCCCTGGTAGGCGTCGGGAACCTCTACCTGGATCTCGCTGATCGGTTCGAGCACCGCGCTGCCCACCTGCTCCACGGCCTGCTTGAGCGCCAGCGATCCAGCGATCTTGAAGGCCATCTCAGAGGAGTCCACCGAGTGGTGCTTGCCGTCGTAGCACACCGCCCTCAGGTCCACCATCGGGAAGCCGTGCCGGCCCCCGTTGGCCATGGCGTCTTCGATGCCCGCGCCCACAGCGGGAATCAGGTTGCGGGGTATGGCGCCCCCGGTCACCTCGGTGTCGAACTCGTAGCCACCGCCCCGCGGCAGCGGCTCGAAACGGACCATGGCCACCGCGAACTGCCCGTGCCCGCCACTCTGCTTCTTGTGCTTGGCCTCCACATCGGCCGGCCGGGCCAGCGTCTCCAGGTAGGCCACCCGCATGTTCTCGACCTCGAAGTCGATCCCCATGCGGTCCAACCGGGAGCGCACGACCCGGATATGGGCCTCACCGGCACCGGACAGCACCGTCTGGCGGGTGGTGGGATCCTGGCGGATCAGGAGGCTGGGGTCCTCGGTGGCGAAGCGGCGCAGCGCCGAGGCCAGCTTGTCCTCCTGGGCCGGGGCCGTGGCATGGACCGCCACGCCGTAGACGGGGACGGGGGGCGGGGTGATCGGCACCGACAGCGCTGCATCGTTGGACAGCGTGTCGCCGGTCCGCACATCGCCGAGCTTGGTGACGGCCACGATGTCGCCCGCATCGAAATGGTCCACCGCGTGGTGGTCGGCACCGGTGAACGACATCAGGTTGTGGAGCCGCTCCTTGTCGCCGGTGCGGCTGTTGACCAGCGTCTCGTTGGAGCGGATCGTGCCCGACAGCACCTTCATGAACGAGATCTGCCCCAGGAAGTCGTCGATGCGGGTCTTGAACACCAGCACCACCGGCGGGCCGGCATCGTCGATCTCCAGGGTGACCGCCTCACCGCCCCGCACCGCGGCGACCGGGCCGGTGTCGCCCGGCGCGGGCCCGGCCCGGCAGATGAAGTCGAGCAGGTGGTCGACGCCTATGGGCTTGGCCGCCGAGCCGCACAGCACGGGGAAAACGTTGCGGTGCACGACCGCGGTCCTTATGAGCTGCTCCAGCTGCTCCTGGGTGGGCTCCTCCCCCTCCAGGTACTGCTCGAGGAGCTCGTCGTCGCCCTCGACGACGTCCTCCACGAGCTGGATGTGGCCGTCGGATGCTGCTGAGGCCACGTCGTCGGGAATGGGCGCGGCCGCCGACTGCCCGCTGCTGTAGTCGAGGGCGCCGTCGCCCACCAGATCGGCGATGCCGTGGAAGGACGCCTCCACTCCCAGCGGGAGCTCCACTGCTTCGACATGGGAGCCGAAGTGCGACTGCAGGCCGTCCAGGGTGCGCTCGAACGACGAGCGCTCCCGGTCGAGCCCGTTCACGAACACCATCCGGGGCAGCCCCAAGCGCTCGGCGTGGCGCCACATGACCTGGTCCTGGGCCTGTACCCCCGACACCGCATCCACAACGAAGACCGCCAGGTCGGCTGCGTGCATGCCGTTGACGGCCTCGCTCACGAAGTCGGTGTAGCCCGGGGTGTCGATGATGTTGACCCTGTGGTCACGCCAGTCGAACGACGCCACCGTCGCACCCAGACTCTGGTGACGGGCCTTCTCCTCGGGGTCGTGGTCGCAGTGGGCGGTGCCGTCGTCTACACGGCCCATCCGGCTCAACACACCGGCCCGGTACAGCATTGCCTCGGCGAGGGTGGTCTTGCCGTTGCCGTTGTGGCCGACGAGGACGACGTTTCTTATGGATTGCGACGACACGCTGACTATCCCTCCTGTTGCTCAGTCTTCAATCAGCTCAACCGCGTACTCGGGACAGTTGTCGAAGGCCAGGCGGGCCTTCTCCTCCAGCCCGGGGGGCACCTCACCGTCGCCGATCTCGAAGGCGGTGCCCTCATCGTCGACATCGAACAGCTCGGGCGCCAGCATGTAGCAGCGGTTGTGGCCCTGGCAGGCCTCCTGATCGATGCGAACCCTCATGGCGCCTCCTTGCTGGGAATGTCCGGCCGAGCCTAGGGCTGGGGCAGGTGAATGGGGAAGGCGGCTCGGATGCGGGCGTCGGTCTCGGTGCTGATGTGGGTCGGGCGGTGCTCGGCCAGCACCCTCTGCACGTACTCGTGGGCCCGGGCCCGCGAGTCCTTGCCTCCGGCGTCGAGCCAGTTGTCGGGGGTGTCGCGGTCGCCGATCTCGGGGTAGACGTACTCGCGCTGCATCAGCTCCAGGGTCTGCGGCGAGCCCAGGAAGTGGCCAGGGCCCGATACCACCTCCGCGATCAGCTCAGCCGACAGGGTCTCCTCGTTCACCTCGATCCCCCGCACGGTGCGGTTGATCGAGCCGAGCATGTCGTTGTCGATCACCAGGGCCTCCAGCGAGCAGCTCAGGATGCTGGCCAGCATCCCGGCCGACTCGTACACCAGGTTGGCCCCGGCGTGGCCGGCCAGCGTGATGTTGATGCCCTTCTCGTAGCCGGTCTGGTTGTCGGGGACCTTGGAGTCGGCCATGCCGGCGGCCACTCCCGAAGGCAGGCCGATCCAGTTGAGCAACTGGGCTGCGGCCGCATTGAGGATGCCCTCCTCGCCCGAGCCGCCGCTCATGGCGCCGGTGCGCAGGTCCGACACGAACGGCCACATGCCCATCACGCACGGATGGCCCGGGCTCAGCAGGTTCACCCCGGTAAGCGCGGCCAGGCACTCGGCCAGGGCCTGGGCCAGCGACCCGGCCAGCGCCGCGGGCGAAGTGGCCCCGGCCTGCCCGGCCGACAGCAGGTTGATGGGCATGCCCGTCTCGACCTGGGCCACCATGGCCCTCGCCGACTCCTCGGCGAAGCGCAGCGGCGGCACCACGAACGTGTTGTTGGCCGCCACGAAGGGCCGCTTGCGGAACTCGCCGGGTCCGCCCAGGGCCATGTCGAACATGTCCACCGTCTCGTACACGTGCTCACGCTCGAACCACGACGTGCCGATGGGCTTGGTGGTGCCCACCATCGCCGCGTAGGCGGTGTTGAGGTCGAGCAGCCGGGCGTCCTCCATGTCGCGGGCCACGACGGTCCGGACGAAGAAGTGGATGTTGTCGAGGAAGTCCACCAGGCGGGCGCAGTCGTAGACATCCACCGCGGTGGAGGGACGGAAGACCCCGTCGACGTGGTCGTACATGAGGACCGCGGCGCCGGCGGTGCCGAAGTGAACCCGGTCGCCGCCCACGGTGATGGAGCGGTCGTCGTCGAAGCCGTGCCAGACCCACTCCTTGGCCGCGGTGGCGATGGCGCCTTCCACCAAACCCTTCGGGTAGTGCAGGCGTTCAGCGTTGTCGACATGGCCGCCGGCGGCGGTGACAACGTCGACGAACTCCTCGATGGGCGAGCCCATGCCGACGTCTTCGAGCAGCGACAGCGCGGTGTCGTACACCTGCTGCATGTCGGACTCCCTCAAGGGGGCGAACTTGCCGCCGGGCAGTCCGGGGCGCAACGGCCGGACATCGGCTTCCAGCGGTGCCTGGCGAGCCGCGATGCGGCCGGCCCGTCCGCCGCCCCGGCGCCGTCCGCCTGATCCATCGGACACCAGCGTCACCTCCTCACATCACGCACGGGGCGCAGTGTTGGCCGGGTCGTAGGCCGGGTCGGCCAGCACGGTGCATACCCGGCGCTCCCCCAGCAGGTCGAGTTCGAACGTCGATCCCGGCGCCTCGAACTCCGGGGCCACATACACGAAGGCAAGGCTGCAACCCACGGTATGACCCCAGGTGCCGCTGGTGGCGATGCCCATGACGTTGCCGTCGGCATCGAAGGCGGGTTCGTTGCCTCGCACGTCGTTGTCGGTGGCGTCCACCTCGCAGTACACCAGCACCATCGACAGCGGCTCGGCCTGGTCGCGCCGGGCCACGGTGGCGTCTCGGCCGATGAACGGCCGGCTGAGGTCGATGAAGCGCTCGAGGCGAGCCTCGATCGGGGTGATCTCGGTGGTGAGCTCCGAGCCCCACGCCTTGTAGCCCTTCTCGATGCGCATGACGTTCATGGCGTAGCTGCCGAAGTGGACCATCCCGTGGGGCTCGCCCGCGGCCACGACCGCGTCGTACAGCTCGGCCAGCCGGTCCATGCCGCAGTGCAGCTCCCAGCCCAGCTCCCCCACATACGACACCCGCAGGGCCAGGCACGGCACGCCCGCGACACCGATCTCGGCCGCGGTCAGCCACGGGAACGCCTCGTTGCCCAGGTCGGCGTCGGTGAGCGGCGCGAGCACGTCGCGGGCCCGGGGGCCGGTCACCGCCAGAAGGCCGGTGGAGTCGGTGACGTCGGCCGCGGTCACATCTTCGCCATCTCCGATGTGCTGCACCAGCCAGTCGAGGTCGTGGCTCTGGCCCATGATGGCCGAGGTGAGGTAGAAGCGGTCGTCCGCCAGGCGGGCGATGGTCATCTCGCACTCGATGCCGCCCAGGTCGGTGAGCATGTGCGTCAACCGGATGCCGCCGTCACGGGCCGGCAGCCGGTTGGCCGACAGGCGGTCGAGCAACGCGCCCGCGTCGGCCCCGGTCACCTCGAAGGAGGCGAAGGCGGTGATGTCGGCGATGCCGACCCGCTCGCGCACCCCCCGCACCTCGTCGGCCACCGGGTCGAAGGCGTTGGAGCGGCGGAACGAGTGACGCTCACCGGTCCCGTTGGGCGAGTAGTACTGGGGCCGCTCCCAGCCGTACACCTCCTGCCACTGGGCGCCCAGGCGGTCGAGGCGGCCATAGATCGGGTTGACCTTCTGGGGCCGTCCCGCGGCCCGGTACTCACCGGGCAGGCGCACCTGGTACATCTCGTGGTACTCGTCGTGGGCCTTGGCTATGGCGAAGGTCGAGCGAGGCCCGCTGTGGTCCCCGAAGCGGCGGGGATCCATGCCCCGGACGTTGATCTCGGTCTGGCCGTGAATCATCCACTGGGCCAGGTACTTCCCCGCGCCGGGGCCCTGGGTGATGCCGATGGACGCGCCGTTGCAATGCCAGTAGTTGCGCAACCCCGGCGCAGGCCCCATCAGGTACCCGGAATCGGGGGTGTGGGTGATGGGGCCGGACACGATCTGCTTGATGCCGGCCTCCGCGAAGGCCGGGATACGCATGACGGTGTACTCAAGGCACTCCTCGAGCACGTCCACGTTCTCGCCGGTGAGGTGGAAGTCGTGGGCCCAGTCGATGCCCTCCACCCCGTACACCCTGGAGTCGGACATCTCGTAGGGGCCGACCAGCAGGCCGTCGATCTCCCGGCGGTAGTAGCACGAGGACCGGGGGTCGCGTGTCACGGGAGGCTCGTAGCCGAGGTCGATCATGGCCTGGAGGGGCTCGGTGACCAGGTACTGGTGGATCACCGAGACGATCGGCACCGCCAGCCCGACCATGGCCCCGAGCTGGGGGGCGTAGTGGCCGGCCGCGTTCACGACGTGCTCGCACACGATCCGGTAGCTCTCATCGGCGCCTTTGCCGTGCATGCCGCCGGGGGTGGCGATGATCTCCCATCGTCCGTCGGGGAGATGGTTCATGTCGGTGACCATCGTGTGGCGCCGTATCTCGCAGCCGAGGTTGCGGGCGCCCCGGGCCATGGCGTTGGTGCAGCCCGACGGGTCGGTCCAGCCGTCGTTGGGGGTGTAGAAGCCCATTTGAATGTCGCTGAGGTCCTCCAGCAGCGGATGGCGCTCGCGGATCTCGGCTGGGCCGATCAGGTGCGATTCGATGCCGATCTGGGTGAGCATGGCGTGGACGTAGCGATGCCAGTCGACCTCGTCGTCGGTGCGGGCCAGCCGGATGGCTCCGCATCCGTGCCAGCCGGCCGACAGCCCGGTTTCCTCCTCGAGACGGGGGTACAGGGCCACTGCCTCCTCGTGGACCTTGGCCATGTTCAGATCGCCGATGAAGTTGGGGATCAGCCCTGCCGCGTGCCAGGTGGACCCCGAAGTCAACTCCCCCTTCTCCAGCAGGATGGTGTCGGTCCAGCCCTCATGGGCCAGGTAGTACAGCAGGCCGACCCCCATGGCCCCGCCGCCGATGATCACGCACCGCGCCTCTTGTGTCACGGCCCCTCCCGAAGGTGTGCGCACTCGAGCCGCGTCGGTCGGCCGCGGCGAACCGGGAGTGTAGTTGCGACGCAGCCCCTCAGGTAGCCGAAAGCGGAACTATCCGTAGGGGTAGATCAGCCACAGAACGGTGAGCAGGATCCAGGTGGACACCACCAGCCAGTAGGTGACCGGCTCACCGCCGCGGGTGACGCGCTGGATGAAGTGGCTCTCACCGGTGGCGAGGTCGTACACGGCCCAGGCGAGGAACAGCACGGCGTAGATCCAGTACTGCTCGGCGAGCGTCATCAACCAGAGCGCCGCCAGCGCGATCCATACGGGCCACGCTCCCCGTGTGCGGGTGGGCGACGGGTGCTGCCAGGTGGGGATCATTGGTTTGCCTCCGTATGGACGCCGGGCGGCTCGATGTTGTTGAGTCGCCAGTTGAGGTAGTGGCCGAAGTCGGCGACGACCCGCTCAGCGGGAACGAGCCGCCCGGGCGAGAAGTCGCCGGAGGCGCCCCGCTGGCCCCGCTCGCAGATGGCCTTGTCCTCGGGCAGGAAATCAGGCAGCGAATAGCCCGCGGCACCGCTGCCGAACCGGGCGAGCCACCGGGAGAACCGGCCGCGGGAGCCGGTGTTGCGAGAGCCGGTGCCGCCGGATGAGGCGAAGGCGCCCCCGGTGCGTACTGCGCAGCGGTGCGCACTGATGGGATGCACTGCCTGCCAGTAGAAGCCGCCCGCGCTGAACACGCCGACGAAGCTGGGCGGCAGGCTGATGAGCAGGTAGTCACCAGCGCCCTCGACGCGGCCGCCGGTGGCCGTGGCGCGGGCCGAGCCCGTGATGTAGTAGGCGTCCCGGGTCGGCGTGTGCGGCTCGAGCGTCTTGGGGTGGACCTGGAACAGGTGGTAGCTCTCCATGGCGTTGACGATGGCGAGCTTCCAGTTGCAGTCCCATTGCTGCGTCTCTTGGTAGTCCGAGTAGTGATGCAGCTCGTCGATGCCACGCCCGGCCACATGGGGCTCCACCGCCGCGAAACGCTCGGCCAGCGGCTCCACCTCCGGGTCGAGGCTGACGAAGACGAGGCCGTGCCACGACTCGACCCGATACTCCGGCAGGCAGTGCGCGGCCTTGTCGACGTCGTCCTTCGATGTGAACGGCACCGCCAGCAGCCGGCCGCTGTCGTTGTAGGTCCAAGCGTGGTAGGGGCACTGGATGCGCTTGGCCTTGGCCGGCCGCTCAACCAGCAGCGTGCCCCGGTGGGCGCACAGGTTGGACAGAGCGCGGAGTTCTCCCTCCTGGCTGCGCAGGAGCAGCACCGGCTGATCGCCGACGATGACCGGCAGCTGGTCGCCGGGCGCGGCGACGGCGTCCTCGGTAGTGACGAACACCCAGTCGGTGTGCCAGATGCCGTCCATCTCGGCCGCGTGGACAACCGGGTCCCGGTAGAAGGCGTTGGGAAGAGCGTGCCTTGGATCGAAGGTCACTGCGGATGTGGTCATGGCAATCAGCGTAGCAGGTATGACGTATATTTCAAACGGTCGTTGATATAATGCGCCATATGGGTAACCCGCCGACCGGCTCGGGAGCAGACCAGAGTGGCGTTCTACCCACCCGCACGCTCGTGCTGTCGGCGATCGGCGCGGACGGCACGCTCGATGCCGGACCGCTCTTCGCAGTGGCCGCCGCCGCGGGACACAGCGACAAGGCCATGAGGGACTGCCTGGCCCGGGTCGTGCGGGACGGGCTCCTCATCCGTGTCGCGGGCCGCGGGCGCTCGGCGCAATACGTGGCGACCGGCCTGGGGAAGGCCGAACTTGACGCCGACATCGGATGGACGGCGTTCGCGCATCGCGTGGACGCCGGCCTCGAACCCTGGGACGGATGCTGGCACCTCATCGGCTTCGAGATCCCCGAGAGGCGCCGGGGAGCCCGAGACGCCATCCGAAGTCTCCTTGTCGAGTCGGGCGCGGCGCCTGTGCAGTCGGGCCTGTATCTCCACGCCGGGGACCTCTCCGACTTCGCGCGCCAGCTCGCCTCCCACCTCGGGGTGTCCGGAGCGGTCACCAGCTTCGTCACCACAACAATCCAGGTCGGGGAGCACACGCGACCCGCCGACATCGTGAACCGTCTCTGGCCGCTGGCATCGCTCGCCGATCACTACGACGCGATCGAGCGGCGGCTGATCTCCATCGCCGAGCATGCCCCGATCACGGACGACGACATGCTTGCGGCCTCCATGTTCTCAGCCACGCTCGACATCGAGGCGGTGCTTCGGAGCGATCCGCTTCTGCCCGCCGAGCTTCTGGAGGCAGACTGGGCCGGAGAGCGGGCCCGGCGGGCCTTCAGAGCGGCCCACTCAGCGGTGAGCGCTCACAGCGAGCTGTTCAGCAACTCGCAGCTGATGCAGTCCTTCACCGCCGAGATCGACCGTTCCCTTCAAGAGACATCGACCGCGTTCTGGAACCGATGGTTCCCCCGCCTGATGGACGCCTACAAGTCCAGACTGCCCCCGGCCGCAACCGCTTGAGCGCGGCGCGGATGACGGGCGCGGGGCTGGGTAACGTTCCGTATGGCCGCCCTGCCGGTGATCGACCCGATGCCGCCGGTAGCGGATTGCGTGTTGCCTTGGGACGGGCCGGTGGCCGACACGGTTGCGACCATCGGTCGGGCCCGCTCTGGTTGCGGCGACACGTTCGTGGTGGACAGCGGCGAGGACCGCTACCTCTTCCTGTTCACCCCGGCAGGACTGGCCGCCTTCTACGCGGTGCCCGAGACGCAGGCCAGCAAGGGCATCGCCGATTGGAAGATGCTGCGCCGCAAGCTGCCCGACGAACTGTTTATAGGGCGGCGCACGCTGCCCCACGAGTTGTTCGGCCGGGAAGCGGTCGCCTCCTACCTCGACGCGCTGGAGGATGCGATCTCGCTGCAACTGGCCGAGCTGAGCGATGGATGCGAGATCGAGCTGTTCGACTTCTCGCGCCGTCTCGGCCACCGGCTGGGCCTGGCCAGTTGGGCCGGCCGGGAGGTCCTGGGATCGGCCCGGTTCGACGAGCTGATCGCCGCGCTGGACGCGCTCGACGGGGCCGAGGCGTTCGTGGCGCCGGCGCGGATGCGCGAGGTGGCCCGCACCGGCAAGGCGACGGAGCAGCAGGCCATGGCTCAGGCCACCGAGATCCTGGCCGAATCGATCGGGGCGCGGAGCGTTCCGGGCGACGACCTGTTGGGCACGATCATCCAGCGCTGGGACGACACGTCAGGCGCCGAGAGGATGACCGGCATCGCCCGTGACGTGATCCTGGTGCACATCGGGTCGATGTCGAACCTGTTCGCGGCGCTGGGCTGGTCGCTGGTGCACCTGGTCCAGCATCCCGACGTGCTGGACCGGCTGCGATCGGGCTCGGGCAACGGTGCCGACGCGGATCTGGCGTCACGCTGCGTGCTGGAGTCGATCCGCATCGGCCAGCGCTCCATCATGCTGCGCACGGTGCTGGAACCGGTGGTCGTCGACGACGGCTCGCAGGCCTACGACGTGTCGCCTGGCGCCACCCTGGCGACGTTCCTGCCCCTCACCAACCTGGCCGGCGGGTCCGGACTCGACCGCTACGACCCCGACCGCTGGCGCGGCCGCCACTTTGTGGTGCCGGCCGGGCTGCCGGCCGAGGCCATCACCACCTTCGGCCACGGCCCCCACGCCTGCCCGGCCCGGCCGTTCTCGGTGACCGCCATCGTGCGGGTCATCGAGCGGCTCTTCGGGGCCTACGACCTGGAGCGCCGATTCTCAGACGCCGTGCCGCTGCCCGGCCAGATCGGCGGCGTGGCCCGCGCGGCCGAGCCCTGCACCGTCGTGGCCACCCCCCGCACGCCGGCTTGACGGCTACGGGCCGTCTTCCAGGCGGACTCTCTGGTTGCGGGGGTCGTAGAAGCTGCGGATCGACGGGGTGGCCGGCACGAACTCGCCGCCGATGTTGATCTCGAAGGTGCCGGCGTCGAGCCACTCCTGGACCACGCCCTCGTTACCGGAGCGCTGGAGATAGCCCATGGCCAGGCAGCGGTCCTCGACGTAGCTCCACATCGACGACGTGGTGCTGCCCACCGGCTCGCCGTCCCGCAGGATCGGGTCGTCGTGGTAGCACAGCATCTCGGGATGCTCCAGGCGGAACTGGATCAGCCGCTTGTTTCGGGGCCGCTCACGCTGGTTCTCCAGGGCGGCCCGGCCCCTCCAGGGGTTGGGCTTGTCCCAGCCGACGGTGAAGCCCAGCCCGGCCTCGATCGGCGTGTCCTCGTCGGTGATGTCGTGGCCCCAGTGCCGGTAGCCCGACTCCAGCCGCAGCGTGTTCATGGCGTGGTAGCCGGCCAGGGCCAGGCCGTGGGGCTCACCCGACTCCATCAGCGCGTCGTAGAGCTCCACCGCGTGCTCGTTGGGCAGGTACAGCTCCCAGCCGAGCTCGCCCACGTAGCTCATGCGCAGGGCCAGAACGTCGATGCCGGCAATGTCGATGCGCTGGGATGTGCCGAACGGGAAGTCGGTGTTGGTGAGCGACGCGTCGGTGAGCGGGGCCAGCACGAAGCGGGCCTTGGGGCCCATCAGCCCGATCATGGCCCAGTGCTCGGTGATGTCGGAGATCTCCACGTTGCGGTCGCGGCTGGCCCGGCGCAGGCGGGCCCAGTCCCGGGTCTGGGCCGCGGCCGCGGTCACCACCAGGAACCGGTCCAGGCCGAGGCGGGTCACGGTCAGGTCGGCCTCGATGCCGCCATGGTCGTTGCACCACTGCGTGTACACCGCCTTGCCCACCGGCACGTCGATGCGAGCGGTGCTCAGCTCGTCCAGCACCACCAGCGAGTCGGGGCCGTCCACGGTGAACTTGGCGAACGAGGTCTGGTCGAACAGGGCCACCCGCTCCCGCACGGCTCGGCACTCCTCGCCGGCGTTGGCCCACCAGTTCTGCTTGCCGTAGCTGTAGACGTACTCCCGGGCCTGACCGTCGAAGGCGTACCAGTTGGGCCGCTCCCAGCCCGCGGTCTCGCCGAACACCGCCCCGGCCGCGTCCAGGCGGTCGTGCAGGGGCGATACCCGCTGGCCCCGGGCGCTCTCGTACTGGTAGAAGGGCCAGTGCATGGCGTACAGCAGCCCCAGGCTCTCGGGGATGCGCTCGGCCAGGTAGGCGGGCTCGGCCTGGAACTCGAACGCACGCCGGATGTCGACCGACGACAGGTCCATGGGCGGGTGGCGGTCCGCGATCCAGTCGGCCAGGGCCCAGCCCACCCCTCCCGCGGACTGGATGCCCACCGAGTTGAACCCGGCCGCCACGAAGCAGCCGTCCACCTCGGGCGCCTCGCCGAGGTAGTACACCCCGTCGGGGGTGAAAGCCTCGGGGCCGTTGAGGAACAGTTGGATGCCGCACTCCCCCAGCGCCGGCACCCGGTGGATGGACCGCTCGAAGATCGGGCCGATGTGATCCCAGTCCTCGCCGAGGGTGCCGAAGGAGAAGTCGCGACCGATGCCGTCGAGGTTCCACACTTTGCCCCGGGGCTCGAAGAAGCCGGCCATGATCTTGCCCGTCTCCTCCTTGAAGTACGTGTAGTTCCCGGGGTCGCGCAGCACCGGCGTGTCCGGGTCGAGGTCGAGGGACTCGGACACGACGTAGAAGTGCTCGCAGGCCTGCAGCGGCACGTTGACCCCGATCTGGGCCGCTAGCTGGCGGGTCCAGATGCCGGTGGCCAGCACGACGGTCTCGGTCTCGATGCTGCCCTGCTCAGTGTCGACGCCGACGACGGCGTCGTCGTGGGTGCGCAACCCGGTGACCGCGATGTCCTCGAGAATGCGCACTCCCCGGCTGCGGGCCCCCTTGGCCAACGCCATGGTGGTGTCCACCGGGGAGGTATGGCCGTCGCGGGGGATGTACAGCGCACCCACGATGTCGTCGGTGCGGATCAGCGGCCAGCGCTCCTGCAGCTCGTCGATGTCGATCTCGCGGGTCTCGACCCCGACCGACATGGCCATGGCCGCGCCCCGCCTTATCTCCTCCCAGCGCTCGACGTCGGCGGCCACCGAGATCGACCCGGGAGTGCGGCATCCGGTGGCCTGCCCGGTCTCGTCCTCAAGCGCTTCGTAGAGGCGGGCCGAGTAGGTGGCCAGCTTGGTGAGGCTGAAGGTCGACTTGAGCTGGGCCACCAGTCCGGCCGCATGCCAGGTAGTGCCGCCGGTGAGCTTGTTCTGCTCGAGCACGACCACGTCGGTGATGCCCCGGCGGGCCAGGTGGTAGGCCACGCTGCAGCCGACGATGCCGCCGCCCACCACCACAACCTGGGCTCGGTCGGGCAGCCCTTGGACCATCGAACTCCCCTCCGTCGATCTCGTGGCCCGGACAGCCCGGCCCAGATGGGTCAGTCTACGCCCGGTACCCAGTTGGTTCCTGCCAAGGGAACCTTGGCCATGGCCGCAGCCTCCACGGTGAGGGCGGCCAGATCCTCGGGCTCCAGGTTCAGGACATGCGACTTGCCGTTGGCTCGGGCCAGGATCTGGGTCTCTATGGTCAGCACCTGCAGGTAGTTGGCCAGACGCCTTCCGGCCAACACCGGGTCCAACCGGGCCGACAGGTCGGGGTCCTGGGTGGTGATCCCAGCCGGGTCGTTGCCCGCCTGGAAGTCCTCCCAGAACCCGGCCGAGGTACCCAGATCCCGGTACTCGGCCTCGTAGGCGGGGTCGTTGTCGCCGATGGCTATCAGCGCGGCGGTGCCGATCGAGGCCGCGTCGGCGCCCAGTGCCAGTGCCTTGGCCACGTCGGCGCCGGAGCGGATGCCTCCCGCGACGATGAGCTTCACCTCGCGACGGTGCACGCCGAGCTCCCGCAGTGCCCGCACCGACTCGCCGATGGCGGCCAGGGTGGGAATGCCGACATGCTCGATGAACACGTCCTGGGTGGCTGCGGTGCCGCCCTGCATGCCGTCCACCACCACCGCGTCGGCGCCGGCCTTCACCGCCAGCGCGGTGTCGTAGTAGGGGCGGGCCGCGCCCACCTTCACGTAGATCGGCACCTGCCAGTCGGTGATCTCCCGCAGCTCGCCGATCTTGATCTCTAGGTCGTCGGGCCCGGTCCAGTCGGGGTGGCGGCACGCCGAGCGCTGGTCGATGCCCTCGGGCAGGGTGCGCATCTCGGCCACCCGCTCGGTGATCTTCTGGCCGAGCAGCATCCCGCCGCCGCCGGGCTTGGCCCCCTGGCCCACCACCACCTCGATGGCGTCGGCCACCCGCAGGTGGTCGGGGTTCATGCCGTAGCGGGACGGCAGGTACTGGTACACCAGAGTGGCAGAGTGCTGGCGCTCCTCCTCGGTCATGCCGCCGTCGCCGGTGGTCGTGGACGTCCCGGCCGCCGACGCGCCCCGGCCGAGGGCCTCCTTGGCCTGGGCCGACAGCGAGCCGAAGCTCATGCCCGCGATGGT
>VYFQ01000030.1:0-14479 GCA_009842325.1 Acidimicrobiaceae bacterium
CCCACCCCCCCCCCCCGGTTGCCCCGCCCCCCCCCCCCCGGGGGGGGGGGGGGGGGCGTCTCGGGGCCCCGGCTTTCGCCGCCCCGCGGGCGCCCCCCCCCCCCCCCCCACGACAGGACCCGCCGGCCGGAAGGGCGCTCTCAGGAGCTGGGCAGAAGAGGCAGTACCTCTTCAGCAATGCGGTGCAGATGCTCCTCGACCTCTTCGTAAGGGTCGCCGGGCATGGCCGGGAACAGCAGCAGGTTCTCCAACCCAATCTGCTCGTCGTACCAGTTGATGGTCTCGGCCACGTCCTCAGCCCTTCCCACCAGGCACATCTTCTGGTCGATGGACTGCTCCAGGGTGGGTATCAGCCCCGGCTTGGCCGGCTTGCCGTCGGGACCCATGTAGCCCTTGCTCCAGCCGTAGGGACCGAGGAACTTCCAGAACTCGTCGTGGCCGTCGCGCACCGACGCCACCGCGTCTTCATGGCTGTCGCCGACCCGCACGTTGAGCACCAGCAGGCGGTGCTCGCCCCGGTCCAACTCACGGCCGTGCTCGGCTGCGTAGATCTCCGCGAACTTCTCCCAGCGCATCTTCACGAAGGAGTGGTGGTTGTTCCAGAACACGCCGCCCCAACCGCAGCGGGGCACCTGCTCCAGGGTCGGGGGCGAGGTGATCGCCTGCCAGATCTCGTAGGGGTACAGCGGCCGAGGCACCAGCGACAGCTCGGTCACGAACCCGCCCCGGTCCGGGATCCCCGCCGGCGGGAAGTCATACACCTCGCCGTGGAAGCTGAACGTATCGTTGTTCAGTGCTCGGAGGATGACCTCCATGGCCTCGTCGAACTGCTTGCGGTTCAACTCGTCGGCCGCGGCCTTGTCGGGGTTGTCGAAGCTGCCGATCTTGGTGCCGAGCGTCTCAGCCTCGCGTGGCACCGTTCCCCTTCCGACGCCGAGGATCCCCCGGCCCCCTGAGACGTTGTGCATCGTGGCGAAGTCCTCGGCCAGCCGCAGCGGATGCCACTGCGGCACGATGTTGAACGCCATCCCGATACGGATCTGCTCGGTGCGCTCGGCCAGGATCGTGCCCACCAGGATCCCGTTGGGGATCACCTCGTAGCCCTCGTACTGGAAGTGGTGCTCGGTCAGCCAGTACGAGTCGAAACCCAGCCGGTCACACACCACGCCGGCATCGATTATCTGCTCGGTGGCGCGCCACACCTCCTTGGAGCTGTAGCGGCGGTCGGTGGGAGCCGGTGGGCCCGCGCCGGCGTCGGGGAACTCGACCCCGCCGAATAGGAAGACCCCGGTGCGCACTACCCCTACTGTAGAACCCGATTCAGCAGTCGCGGATCACTCGGTAGGCCCGCATGGTGGCCTCCCGGCACCACCGGCCCATGGCCTCGTCGACGGCCTCGACGTCGGCGGGCGGCACGGCGTCCCAAGCCTCCATCGACTCCCACCGGATCACCGCGTGCACTCGGCCGGGGTCGCCCTCCTCCACCCACATCTCCTTGCCGATGAAGCCCGGGCGGCCTTCCAGGTAGCGGCTCCAATGCTGCTCCTCGACGGTCAGCCACTCTTCGAGCTCGTCGGGGGCGACCTCGAAAGTGAGGAACTCGATAACCATCGGTTTCAGAGTAGAGCGAAGGGCGGCGTAGGGTGAGGAGATGACTGGAGCCGTCTGCGATCTTCGCAGCTACATGGCGGTCGCCGAAGCCGCGGGGATGCTCAACCGCATCTCGCGTCCGGTGAGCCTCGAGCACGAGCTGGCCGACGTGGCCGCCGCGCTGGAGCGCTCCGACGCGGGACCGGCGCTGTTCGAGGCGCCCAAGGACTCGCCGTGGCCGATCTTCTCGGGCGCGGTCAGCAGCCGGCGCACCGCGGCGCTGGCCCTGGGCTGCGAGCCCGACGAGGTGGTGGACCGCATGGGCCACGCCCTGGAACCGGCCAACGGGGTGCCGACCGCTCGGGTGGATTCGGCGGCCTGGCACGACGACGGCATGACCGGCGACGACGTTGACCTGGCCGCCATACCGATCCCCACGCACTCGCGGGGCGACGGCGGCGCCTTCATCACCGGGGCAGTGAGCGTCACCAAGGACCCGATCAGCGGGCGGGGGAACCTGTCGTACAACCGGATGCTGATGCTGGACCGCAACGTCCTGGGCTTCAACGTCAACGAATGGCGCGACGTGGGCACGTTCATGCGCAGCCGGCCCGACCCCGAAGCGCCCTTCGACGTGGCCCTGGCCATCGGTCTGGACCCGGCGGTGATGATCGCGGCCGGGGTGCGCACGCCGGTCGACGAGCTGCTCATCGCGGGTGCCCTGCGGGGCCGGCCGGTCGAGGTGTGCCGGGGGCGGACCGTCGACGTGGACGTGCCGGCGCACGCCGAAGTGGTGATCGAGGGCCGGATCCGGCCCAACCAGCGGGCCGACGAGGGGCCGCTGGCCGAGTTCCACGGGTATCACGGCGAGATGTGGCCCAGCCCCACGGTCGAGGTGACCGCCATCTCGTGGCGCCACAGCCCCATCTACCAGACGATCATCCCGGGGTGGTACGAGCATGTGTTCATCGGCAACGTGCTGCCCCGCGAGCCCCTGCTGCGCCGCTTTGTGCGCCACCTCGACCCCGGTGCCGATGTGCACATCCCGCCCTACGGCAACGGCTTCCTGGCCGTGATCCAAATCGACCGCGACAACCCGGGCACGCCCAAGAACCTGGCCATGGCCGCCATGGCGGCCCACATCAACATCCGCAACGTGATCGTGGTGGACCGCGACATCGACGTCAGCCAGCCCTCCGAGCTGCACTGGGCCCTCACCAACCGGGTCCACTGGCTCGACGACGTGTTCACCGCCGGCCATGCCCAGGGCCACGAGATGGATCCCACCGCCGACAACCGGGGCGTCAGCACCAAGGTGGGCATCGACGCCACCTACAAGCGGGAGCGCCGCGAGTACGGCGAGCGGGTGGCCTACGCGCCGGTTGATCTGGGGAAGTACCTGTCGTGACGGCCGCGAGTCGAGTCCTCGTCCGCGCCCCGGGGAAGTGCCTGCAGTGAGCGGGCCGCGGCGGGTGGTGGTGGCCGTCAGCGGGGCCACCGGCGTGGTCTACGGCGTCCGGGCCCTGGAGCTGCTGCGCGAAGTCGACGATGTGGAGACCCACCTGGTGATCACCGGGCCCGGCCGCCAGACCCTGGCCTACGAGACCGACCTCGCGCCGGCCGACGTGGAGGCGCTGGCCGACGTGGTGCACGGCTCGCGCGACATCGCCGCGCCGATCTCGTCGGGCTCCTACGCCACCGCGGGGATGATCATCGCACCGTGCTCGATCAAGATGCTCTCGGCGGTGGCCAACTCCTTCGGCGCCGACCTCGTGTCACGGGCCGCCGACGTGACGCTCAAGGAGCGGCGGCCGCTGGTGTTGATGGTGCGCGAGACGCCGCTGCATCTGGGTCATCTGCGCCTGATGGTGCAGGCCTCGGAGATCGGAGCGGTGGTGTACCCGCCGGTTCCGGCCTTCTACACCCGACCCGAATCGATCGAGGACATAGTGGACCACTCGGTGGTGCGGGCCCTCGAGCATCTGGGTGTCGAGGTCTCCGGCCTCCCCCGCTGGGGGGAGTAACCCCTTCGTCTCCTCAGGACAGGTTCCTGAGCACGGCGTCGGCGGCGTTTCGGCCCGGGGCGCCCCAGATCCCCGAGCCCGGGAACGTGCCCGCCCCCGACAGGAACAGTCCGGGCACCGGCGCCCGGTACCGGCTCAGCTCCCGGCGCCGTCCGAACAGCGACGACAGCGGGGACCCTGCGTATGACGGCGTGTAGCCGCGGCCCAGGAACAGCTCGCGCTCGTAGCGGTCCGGGGTCATGGTCCGGTAGCGGTCGATCGACTTCAGGTATCCCGGTTGAAGGAGTCCGGACCACACCTCCAGCCAGCGGGCCGGCTCCGGCGAGCCGTCCCAGCCGCCCTCCAGGTCGTACGGGGTGAACAGCGCTTCGAGGCTCAGCACGTGGTGGCCGTCGCGGCTGCGCATCGACGGGTCCAGCACCGACGGAACGTTGGCCATCATGGTGGGACGCCCCGCCACCCGCCCCAGGCTCCGCAGCCGGTGCGCCTCCAGCACCTCGTTCATCGAGGGCGAGATCACGTAGTTCGACTGGGCGGGGTCGCGATCCTCGAAGAGGTCGAGCAGGTCCGAGTCCTCCAGCACCGGGTAGCGGGGGATGTCGGTGACGACCGCGTCGATCTTGGACTGGTATCCCTCCCCGGGCGCTTGCGACCGGGCCCGGTCGACGAAGCGGCGGGCCGACCGGCGCTCGGGATCGGGGAGCCACTGCGACGCCACCACGACCGGGTCGCATGCCGATACCACCGCTTCCGCCGAGATATCGGTTCCGTCGGCGAGCCGCACGCCCGTCACCTTCTGACCGTCACCCAGCAGGCCGGCCACCGGCGTGCCGCAGCTCAGACGGCCTCCAGCGGCCACAAAGGAGGCGGCCAGCGCGTCGGTCAGGGCTCCGCTGCCGCCCACCGGGCGGCCGGTCTTGACCATGTGGCGCATGGCGTAGGCCGCGCCGGCCAGTCCGGTGCCGGCGGCGTCCGGCGGCACCCCCCACACGGAGGGGCCGTTGGAGATGCCCGGCATGACGAGGGCCTCGTCGTCGAAGTACGACCTCAGAACGTCGACCGCGCTGGCCCGGCTCCACTGCAGGAGCCGGGCGCCGCCCCGCCCCCCGCGGGCCAGGACGCGGGCCAGCATGCGCGGCGTGGAGGCCGGTCCGGTGCCTATCTCCAGCGCCAGTTCGGCTACTGGTCGGGCGTCGGCGAGGTAGCGGCGGTAGGCCTTGGCCTGGGCGGGGCGGTGGCGCCCGATCGACTCGACGGTGCGCTCGCTGTCGTTGAAGAACAGCCACGGCGGGCTGCCGTCGTGGTCCATGTAGACGGTGCTGGGATCGGCTTCCAGGTATCGCAGCCCGTGGGCCGCCAGGTCCAGGTCGTCCATGAAGGGCATGGCCCGCACCAGGGTGTGGTCGCAGCTGCAGATGTTGAAGCGGGCGTCCAGGTCGCCGACCGTCGAGGCGCAGCCCCCCACTTCGTCGCGGGCCTCCACCAGCAGGGTGTCCACTCCGGCCCGGGCCAGGTAGGCCGCGCAGATGAGGCCGTTGTGGCCGCCGCCCACCACCACCGCGTCGGCGTCGCCGACGGTTCCCGAGCGGCTGGACCCGGCGCCGACCTCCGGGGCGACACCGGCGGCGGTCACGGCGGTGTCGCCGTCGGGTCCCCGTCCGGGCGGACCACCACCGACTCGGCCTGCCGCCGGTCGAGCTCGGCGACCAGGTCCTGCACCTGCGGGTCGTCGGGGTCGGCCCCGGCGACCGCCACCGTGAACCGGGCGGACTCCGGGACGTTCTTCATCATGCCCACCGGACTGGTAAGCGCCTGTGCGGCCCTCGCCGGAGTGAGCCGCTCGTACGGCGAGCAGCCGGCGGCCGCGGCCACCCGCAGCGGTCGGTGGACCCGGTCGGCGATCACGTAGCCGAGCGCGTCGGCGCCGATGCAGGCCACCACGTGCGTGGAGGCGGACGGGATGGGCGGTTCCCACGGCGCGGGAGCGGTGAAGGGACGGCGACGGGCTCCATCGGCCTCAACAACTATGTGATCGGCGGCCCCGTTGGCAAACCAGCGGTCTACTTCGGCGGGCGCGAACCCGAGGGCCTTGCGCTCGTCGGTCGTCCTCCACGCCAGCACGGTGTCGTCATGGTCGAGAGCGGAGGCCAGTTCGTCGTCGGTGGGCCCGATCAGGCACGGAAAGCCGCCGGTGCGGTCACGCCCCATGCGGGTGGTGGTGGTGAGCAGCGTGGGGGCCGGCAGGTTCCGGCCCAGCGCGAACAGCAGGGTCGTCTTGCCGCCGCCGCCGACCAGGGCCACCAGCGACCGGCGTCCCAGCCCGAGGGCCTCAGCGGCACCGGCCAGGTTGGTGACCCGCACGCTTCTGCCGGTGGGTCAGGTCTCCCGGATCTTGCGGGCGAGCACGACGATCACTGTCACCAGGACGCCCATGATGATGAGCCGCTTGAAGTTCTTCACAGCGCGAAGCGTAGTGGTCAAGCGCGTCACTGCGGCCAGGGAATCTTGGCTGCTGGGAGGCTGGGCCGCGACGCCGGTTACCCTGCCGCTCGGAGGTGTCCGAGTGCCTGGTGGGCTCCCCCGCCTTCAAAGCGGGTGGGACGGGCGATCCCCGTCCGGCGGGTTCGATTCCCGTCCACCTCCGCCATGACAAACTCAAGTAATACCTACCCCATCGCGCTGCTAGGTGTGCTGGCACCACCCCAAGCGCCCCAAGCGGCACGGTGTGAGGGTCAGCGCGACTCGACATAGGCATACCCGAAGCCCCGAAGGTCGTCTCAATCGTGGAATTCCTGTCAAATGCAGTCGTTGAAGTCGCCATCGGACTCCTTGTTGGCGCCGTCGTGTCCGTGGTCGCGGCGGCCGTGCGACCACTTCTCGGCACCGTCACCGGGCGGCCTTATGGGTTGGGAACCATCAGGCGGGTGAGGCGGACTTTGGTGGGCCGGGCCTCGCACGGCGGCAGCCGCTGCGCTCGCACCGTCAGCCGGGGAACCGCCCGGCGCGGCCCTTCCAGGGATCCACGCCCGCGAGCCTTGCTAGGTCGATGCGGTGCTTTGGTCGGGCACCGATCTCCCACTATCGACACCGGCGATGGATTGTCGCGGTCTGGCGCGCGGCGAAGTTGATCCTGCTACCGGTCAAGACCCTGCCGAAATCGGCGTTCACCGTAGTCGACTGGCGATACAAGCCATTGGCCTTGACGGGACCCGCGGCGTCTCATCCCTTCTGCGGCGGTTTCGAACTGCGTGTGCGGCTTCACCGACACGAGAACCGACGGCACCTGCGACGATCTCTGCAGGCGGCAGGACTACGGGCCAGGTCCCAGCGTGTCATCGTCATAGCGTCGGCGCGGGATGTCTTTGATCCCGGGGCGCGGGTGCGGTGCTTAGTTGTGGACGCCGACACGCTGTGTCTGCCGAAGCAGAGCCGCGGCTGGGCAGCCGTGCGGGGCGCCGACCCGTCCTCGGTCGATGTGGCCGTCGTGCACAGCCGCAAGCAACAGGACATCCCCGACGGCGCGGTCTGGCTCATCGTGCCGACATCCGCGTATAGCCCGCCGCCTGAAACCTGGTGGAAGACGTCAGACCGCCTCGACTGGCAGGAACAGACAACGGCAGAGGCCACCCCACAACACTGCCGCGACATTGACAATGAGGACTACATCAGACGCTGGGTGGGGCGGTATCGCCGTCTCACGCTGGCGATGTGGGGCGTTCTCGGACCTGGCGCGTTCGTCGTCGTTGTGTCGGCGCTCCCTGTCCTGGAGCGGTTCTCGGCCGGGTTCCAGACCGTCACCGCGGGGGGACTCGCATTCCTAACGTGGTACTTGCTCTGCTACGCGTTCTTGGCGGGCCTAGCGTCTGGCCAGCTTGTCTTCGAGACCCTTACGGCATGGTCTTGGCGGCGCAGCGAGAATCAGGCAAGGACCGACTGGAAGGGCGGGACCGACGAGTGCCTCGTAGTCGGTGGACTGCTTGGGCGAGGACCCAGCCTCCGACCCAAGGAATGGGAACAGCACTGCGCCCAGACGCTGCCGCAGTGAGCAGCCTTGGTCTCAGGCTCGGCCCTCCTGGCTCGATGCTCGGACCCATACAGACATCCTAAGTCCAGTACTTACCGCCTGAACGGAATAACTGGCTTTGCGTTGTCATCTCTGGCCCGTTCATCAGACAGGCTGCCTGCAAGCAGCGGCGGCATGTTCTGGTGTCGCCACTTGCTGACTTGGGGTGTATTGCCCTTGCGCTTGTTGCGGTGCGCTTCACCATGGGCTGGCCGCACTTCGGGCACTGCGGAGTCTCCTCGGACATGTCCGCTGAACTTACCCGTCTGCTAGCCACTCCCTGACCGTGTGACGCCGCTCACCCGCAGTCCGAGCAATCTCAGACACCTCAGCTCCCGCTTCGAACGCCGCCCTGGCAGCGGTCACCTTCGCTTGCTGGGCGCGCTCCGTCTCGTCCGCCAGATGCGCCAGCGCGTCGTCGTGGGTTTGCGTGGCGTCCGTGTCGTGGCTGCCAGAATCCTCGTCCGCCCACACGGAGTCGTCCTCACTGGTCACGGTTCGCACAGTCGCTGCGAATCCGCTGCTCACTCGCTCGCCGAGCTGCTTCGCGGCGCGCCCTGCGGACGCACCAGCCGACGCGACCGCCGCCCCAGATGAACGAGCGACACGTTTCGCGGCCTGTCCGGTGTATACACCTGCCGACGCGACCGCCGTCCCAGATGAGCGAGCAGACCGTCTTGCCCGCTCGGCGACCGCACCGGCGACGGCTACCGCCGCCCCGGCACGCGCCGCTGTCCTCAGAGACCGCTTCCCTATCACCGATGACTCTCCTGCGCGCTTGAGCTTGAACCTGGCTAAATCTAACCCACCGAACGCCGAGCATCACGCGGCGCGGAGCTCCAACTGTATGTGATTATCTTCATAGGTCGTTTGTATATGTGCCTGCTGTATACGGTGCAGCGTTCGATCAGCCCCAGCACTTCACTTCGCCTTCGTGATGGACGCCGCAGGCGTAGCTGGGGCCGACTGAGATCTGGGTGAAGGGCCCCTCCGGCGGGTCGGCCCGGCCGATGGTGCCGGCACCCCAGCATTCGATGCCACCGGCGGTTGTGAGGCCGCACGCGTAGGAGTACGTGGTCGAGACCGCGGCGAACGCGCCCTGCGGCGGGTCGGCAGGCGTTCGCAGCCCCCATTGGGCGAAGGTGTCGGGCCGCCAGCTCCAGCAGACCAGCCGGGCGTCGGTGCCGACGGCGCAGGCCCGGCCGTCGCTGACCGAGACCCGGGTGTAGGCCCCGGCGGGAGGGTCAGCGGGCCAGTCGTCGTCGTTGCCCCAACAGGAGAGGCTGCCGTCGACGCGGACACCGCATGCGTAGCCGCCGGCGGCCGACACCGCCGTGAACCGGTCCCCGTCGGGCGCGGGCGGCGCCGGGTCGTCGTCGTGCCAACCCCAGCATTCGATGGTGCCGTCGGTGCGGAGCCCGCAGATCTGGCGGCGCCCGACCGACACGTCGCGGAAGCTGCCGCCGGGCGCGGCGACCGGTCCGCTGTAGTCGAAGCAGGCCAGGGCGCCGTCGGCGCGCAGGGCGCAGGCGACGCTGTCGTCGAGGCGCACCCCGCCCACCGACACCCGCACGAACCGGCCCTCGGGCAGCTCTGAAGGCTCGGGCGCCCGCCAGCCCTCCACAGCGGGTGCGGGACCCCAGTAGCGGCGGTCCCAGCATTCGAGGCGGCCCTCCGTGGTCACTCCGCAGGGGTGGGTGGCGCCCACCGACACCTGCGCGAACGCCGCGTCCGGCGGCGCCGGGCCGCTGCCGTAGCCGCTGCCCCAGCAGCGCACGGAGCCGTCGGTGCGCAGCCCGCAGGCATGGAACCCTCCCGCGGAGATCTGCACGTAGCGCCCGGGCGGGGCCTGCTCGGGCCGGTTGGCTCGGCCGTACTGGCCGGTGCCCCAGCACACGATCTCGCCGCCGGTGGTGATGCCGCACAGGTCCGACGTCTGGGTGAACGTGCCGCCGGCGGGCGCGGAGGGATCGGGAGGGTTGGCCCCCCAGCATGTGACCGTGCCGTCGGTGCGCACGCCGCAGAGGTCGCCCACATGGGTGAAGGTGCCCGCCGTCGCGTCCGGCGACACGACCGAACCGGGATCATCGCCGGAGGTCCACGGGCTGCAGGCGAGCGTGGCGTCGGCGAGCAGGCCGCACGAGCCGTTCTCTGAGAGCCGTTCGACGCTCAACCCCGGCGGCGACTCCGAGGGGCCGTAGCGGCCTCCCCAGCATGTGAAGCTCCCGTCGGCTCTCAGCGCACAGGAGGTGAGATCCCAGGCGGTCACCTGCACGAACGTCCCGGCGGGCGCGGCCGTCTGCCCGTAGTAGCCGTCACCCCAGCACTGGACCGCGCCGGCGACGGTCAGCGCGCAGGTGTGGTTGTCGCCTGCGGCCACCTGCACGAACTCCCCCGGAGGCGGGCTCGCCTGGCCCCAGGTGTTGTCGTGTCCCCAGCACTCGACGGCGGCTTGATCGGTCACCCCGCATGCGTACCGGTCGCCGACAGATATCTGGACGAACACCAGATCGGTGGGCTCGGTGCCGGTCCGGGCGTGGTCCGGCGCCGGCTCCAGCGCGATCCCGCCCACGGTGACACCGCCGGTGCCGACATCAACGTCGACGTCGCCATTCCGGGAGTCGTCGCCGGCTTCGCTCGGTGGAGGCGACTCCTTGGTGAGGACCACCACCCACCGGCCCGCCGCGACGACCTCCAGGGTGAACTCACCCGGTTCGCACCAGGCGTCGCCGGTGCCGGCCACCACGATCGGCAGAGCGGGGTACACCGACACCGAGTCGGTCTGGGAGTCGGCCAGCGCTACGCCGCGACCCTGGTTCCAGCACAGCGGCCGGGCGCTGGCGGGCGGACCGGCGAGACGCACGATGAACTGGCCCGAGCCGTCGCCGTAGGAGTGCGAGGCCGCGGTCCACAGGCCCGCCCCGAGAGTGACTGGAGTGGTCGTGCTGCCGGTGCCCTCGATCATCAGTGTTGTGCCGTCTCGGGCCACGGATCCCGGCGCGGCGGGCTCGGACGCCTCCAGGGCCGCCAGTTCGGGAGCGGCAGTGGTTGTGGGTTCGGTGGCTGTGATCTCCAGTTCGGGAGCGGTCGTGGTCGCGGGTTCGGTGGCTGTGATCTCCAGATCGGAAGGACGCTCCCCGAGGGCGTCGTGCCCCGAGTCAGCCGGCGAGCCGCAAGCCGCGGCCATTATCGCCACGCAGACTGCAGACACGCCCAGCCGAGCGGCAGTCGCGATCGCGGGTCGTGGGTGCTCGATCATCGGATCACGGTTCGAGGGTCGTTTCGGTCCATCGGACGATGCGGGGCGACGCGACGTGGTAGGGGCTCCAGCAGCCGACGGTGCCGTCGGTGCGCACGCCGCAGGCGTGCTGCTCGCCCGCGGAGAACGTGTTGAACGTGCCTGCTAGGCGCACTAGGTAGTCCGACGGGGTCCGGCCCCAGCAGAAGACCGCGCCGTCGGTGCGCAGCCCGCATGAGAAGCTGCTGCCTGTAGCAGCGGCTTCGAAGGGCCCGGTGACGGTGTATGGCTCTGAGTCCACGCCTATGCCGCATCGGATGTCGCCGTCGACGAGCACACCGCAGGTCTGCCACGCTCCCGCCGAGACCGTGCTGAAGGATCCCTCGGACGCGTCGAGTTGGCTGTCCCGGTAGTAGCCCCAGCACACGACCCGGCTGCTGGTGCGCACACCGCAGGAGTGCTCATCCCCTGCCGACACCGCACTGAAAGTCCCCTCGGGTGCGTCGGACTGGCCGGAGTCGTTCTTGCCCCAGCACGCCACCGCTCCGTCGACGGTTAGGCCGCAGGTGTGGAGTCCGCCGCTGGAGATGGCGGTGAAGCTGTGCGGCGGCGCGTCGGACTGTCCGAACCGATTGCCGTTGCGGAGGTTGTTCCAGCATTCGACGCCGCCGTCGGCGCGCAGCCCGCAGGTGTGCAGCTTGCCCGCGGAGAGCCCGGTGAAGGCCGTCGCCGGCGGTTCAGTTCCGGCGTTTCGGTGATGCCAGCATTCGGCTGAGCCGCCGGGGCGCAGCCCGCAGGTGTGGTCTCTGCCGGCTGAGACCGCGATGAATCCACCTGCGGGCGGCTCGCTCGCCGCGGCTTCGTTGTGGCCCCAGCAGGCGACCGTGCCGTCGGCTCGCAGGCCGCAGGCGACCTTGCTCCCGACCGACACCGACGTGTATCGGCCGGGTGCTGGGGTGAAGCCGGGCCAGAAGTCGTTGAGGGCTCCGAGGACGTCCTCGCCCCAGCAGATCGCGGCGTCGTCGTCTCGGACTGCGCAGGAGTGGTAGTCGCCGGCCGACACCGACACGAACGTTCCTTGAGGAGCGCTGGCCTGACCGTAGACGTCGTTGCCCCAGCATTCGACGGTCCCGCCGGTCCGCAGACCGCATGCGTGCTCGTAGCCGGCCGACACCGCGCTGAACGCCCCGGAGGGCGCGTCGAGGCCGGTACGGATGCCCCAGCATTCGATGGTGCCGTCGGGGCGCAGGCCGCAGGTGAGATAGCGGGCGGTGGACAGTTCGGTGAACTGGCCGGGCGGTGGCTCGGCGTCGCGGGAAAGGTCGCCCCAGCACTGCGCGGTGGCGTCGGTGCGCAGTCCGCATGTGTGCCAGGTCCCCGCCGACACCGACGTGAAGGTCCCGTCTGGCGGGGCGAGTCTTCCTTCGTGGTCGCTGCCCCAGCACTCGATGGTCCCGTCGCGGCGCACGCCGCAGGAGTGCCACCAGCCGGCCGACACCGACACGAACTCGCCGGAGGGCGCGTAGGCCTTGCCGTACTCGTTGTTGCCCCAGCAGGCCACCGTCCCGTCTGTGGAGAGGCCGCAGGCATGCGTGTCGCCGGCTGAGACCGTCTCGAAGCGGTCGATGTCGCGCACCTCGTAGACGGCAACAGCCTGGTCCGGATCGGCCACCACCGGGGCGGAGTCGGAGTCCAGCGCCCCGCCGCCGTCTGCGCCTGTGGAAGAGTCGCTTGACTCGCTGGCGGGTTCGGGCGGCGGAGTCCAGTGAACGAACGGTGGTGTCGGTATCCAGGGCGGGCTCCAGCAGATGAGGGTGCCGTCGGTGCGCAGGCCGCAGGAGTGCTCGCCGCCGGCAGACACCGCGGTGAAGGTGCCCGCGGGGGCGTCGGTGCGGCCGTCCTCGCTGTTGCCCCAGCATCTCAGCGTCTGGTCGGATCTCACCGCGCAGGTGTGCTCGAACCCTGCGCTGACCGACG
Source organism: Acidimicrobiaceae bacterium (assembly GCA_009842325.1). Classification (GTDB taxonomy): domain Bacteria; phylum Actinomycetota; class Acidimicrobiia; order Acidimicrobiales; family Aldehydirespiratoraceae; genus Aldehydirespirator. The sequence continues at coordinate 12,893 of VYFQ01000030.1, forward strand.
TGTAGGAGCCGACGGGTGCTTCGCTTTGGCCGTACCGGTTGTGGCCCCAGCATTCGATGCTGCCGTCGGGGCGCAGCCCGCAGCTGTGGTCGACGCCGGCCGACACCGCGCTGAAGGCGCCTGCGGGCGCGTCGGCTTCGCCGTACTCGTTGTGGCCCCAGCACTCGGCGCTGCCGTCGGGGCGCAGCCCGCAGCTGTGGCGACCGCCGGCCGACACGGCGCTGAAGGCGCCGTCGGGGACGTCGGCTTCGCCGTATTCGTTGTGGCCCCAGCATTCGGCGGTGCCGCCGGTGCGCAGCCCGCAGGTGTGGACCGTCCAGGTGGAGACCGAGGCGAAGGTGCCTGCAGGGGCGTCGGCCTGGCCGTATTTGTTGTAGCCCCAGCACTCGACGGTGCCGTCGGGGCGCAGCCCGCAGTGGTGCCAACCGCTGGAGGTCACCGCTGTGAACGTGCCCGGGGGTGGTTCGTCGAAGATGCCCGGCGGCGGTTCGCTGTCGTAGAGCTCAATCTGTCCCCAGCATTCGATGGTGCCGTCGGGGCGCAGCCCGCAGTAGCGGTCCCACCGCACCGACACCGCGGTGAAGGCGCCGTAGGGCGCGTCGACCCGCTCGAACAGCTCCCGCGTGCCCCAGCACTCCACGGTGCCGTCGGGGCGCAGCCCGCAGGAGAAGAAGAAGCCGGCGGCCACCGCGGTGAATGCTCCCGCCGGTTCGTGGTCGAAGTCCCAGCACTCCACGGTGCCGTCGGGGCGCAGCCCGCAGCTGTAGGCCGTACCCGCGGAGACGTCGGTGAAGGCTCCGCCGGGAGGCTCGATCTCCTCGTCGTCACTGGCGCCCCAGTCGATCATGTTCCACTCGGCGTCTCCCCAGCAGGCGATCGTCTCGTCGGTGCGCAGACCGCAGGAGTAGGCGGTGCCCGCGGAGATGCGGGTGAAGGCTCCATCAGGAGCGTCTGATTGGCCGTAGTCGTTGTTGCCCCAGCATTCGACGCGGCCGTCGGCGCGCAGCCCGCAAGTGTGGGCTTCGCCCGCGACCACATCGGTGAAGTTCCCGTCGCGCCGGTCGGCCTGGCTTTCGTCGTTGTTGCCCCAGCACTCGATGGCGCCGTCAGCGCGAAGCCCGCACGAATGGGCCCCGCCGGCGGCGACGGCGGCGAAGGTCCCGGCCGGCGCGACGGCCTGGCCTTCGTAGTCGTTGCCCCAGCATTCGATCATGCCGTCGGCTCGCAGCCCGCAGGTATGGGCCGTGCCGGCGGCGACGGAGCTGAACTCCCCCGCCGGGGCCTCGGCCGAGCCGTAGAGGTTGCTGCCCCAGCACTCGACAGCGCTGTCGCTGAGGATCACGCACCCGTGGGCGCCGCCCACCGCGAGAACCCTGTGCCCGACGGCATCAGGGTCCAGGGCCACCGCGGCGGCATCGACGAGCTCGGCGGCGGCGGACGAGTCCGGAGCCGGTTCCTGGACCAGGACCTCACCCGCATCGCCGCCCGGGACCTCGGGCGCGCCGTCGCCGGACGAGACCGGAGCCGGTTCCTGGACCAGGACCTCACCCGCGTCGCCGCCTGGGACTTCGGGCGCGGCGTCGCCGG
>VYFQ01000030.1:14489-54250 GCA_009842325.1 Acidimicrobiaceae bacterium
TGGACCAGGACCTCACCCGCGTCGCCGCCTGGGACTTCGGGCGCGGCGTCGCCGGACGAGACCGGAGCCGGTTCCTGGACCAGGACCTCACCCGCGTCGCCGCCTGGGACTTCGGGCGCGGCGTCGCCGGCTCGCAGGTCGGCAGCAGGATCATCGACGGGCGTCGGATCATCCTGTAGGCCCGCTGGATCAGAGGTCCCGCATCCGCTGGCGACGACGGCAACGGCGACCACTGCCGCGGCGCCAGCCAGGACCCGGGCGGGCCTCCTCGACCGGTTGCGACGGGCTTGGCTCAGTTCCATTGCACGAACTCCGGGGAAGGTACGAACGCCGGTCCCCAGCACTCGACGCGTCCGTCGGGGCGCAGCCCGCAGGTGTGCTGCTCGCCGGCGGACACGGCCGTGAAGGACCCGGCGGGCGGGTCGGCCTGGCCCCACCAGTTGTTGCCCCAGCACTCGACGCGTCCGTCGGGGCGCAGCCCGCAGGTGTGCCACCACCCGGCCGACACCGACGCGAACGCGCCCGGAGGCGGGTCGGTGGCGCCCTCGTAGTTCTGCCCCCAGCAGGCCACCGTGTCGTCGGTGCGCAGCCCGCAGGTGTGGTTCGCGCCTGCGGACACTGTGCGGAACGCCCCTGCGGGGGGATCGGCCTGCCCCTCGTCGTTGTAGCCCCAGCATTCGGCGGTGCCGTCGCTGCGGACACCACAGGAGTGCAACTCGCCGGCAGACACGGCGACGAAGGCGCCTGCGGGGGCGTCGGTCTGCTGGTTGCGGTTGACGCCCCAGCAGGCGAGCGTGTCGTCGGTGCGCAGCCCGCAGGTGTGGCCGTCACCGGCGTCGATCGCCGCGAAGGTGCCCGACGGCGGGGAGGACTGCCCGACCGCGTCGCGGCCCCAGCAAGACAACGTCCCGTGGGTGCGGACGCCGCAGGTGAAGCTGGAACCCGCGGTGATCGCCGTGAATTCGCCGGGGGGCGGGTCGATCTCGGCCGCGTAGATGTCACCCCAGCACTCGACGCTGCCGTCGGCGCGCAGCCCGCACGAGTGGTACCAGCCGGCCGTGACGGCGGTGAAGGTGCCCGACGGCGCGATGGCCTGCTCCGGCGCGGCCACCGCGTCGGCGAGTCCGTAGTGGCCCCAGCAGGTGACCTCGCGGTCGGCGCGCATGGCGCAGGAGTGCTCATCACCGACGGACACCGCGACGAAGGCCCCCCTCGGCGGGTCGGTCTGCAGACTGTTGTTCTCGCCCCAGCACTCGGCGGTGCCGTCGCTTCGCAGACCGCACCCGTGGCTGCGGCCAGCGGCGACTGCAGTGAAGTGGCCGGCCGGTGGACCGACCGGCGACCCGGAGTAAGGAAACCCCCAATAGCTGTCGCCCCAGCACTCGGTGGTGCCGCCGGTCCGCACACCGCATGACAGCCTGTTCGCCGCCGACACCGACACGAAGGTGCCCTCGGGCGGGTCGGCCTGGCCCCACCGGTTGTCGCCCCAGCACTTGAGAGTTCCGTCGGCGTTGAGCGCGCAGGAGTGGTACGTCCCGGCCGAGACGGCGGTGTGGGTGCCCGCCGGGGAGACCGACTGCCCGTAGTGGTTGTCGCCCCAGCACTTGATGGGGCCGCTGGGGCGTATCCCGCAGGCGTGGAAGCCGCCGGCGGACACGGCGGTGAAGGTGCCGGTGGGTGCGTCGTCGTACACACCGATGCCGTCGCCCCAACACTGGGCAGTGCCGTCGAAGCGCAGACCGCAGGAATGGGCGATCCCCGCCGAGACCTCCGTGAAGATCCCCTCGGGCGCGTCGGCCTGGCCCCTGTCGTTGTTGCCCCAGCAGGTGACGGTGCCGTCGAAGCGGACCGCGCACGCGTGATAGGCGCCTGACGCGAGCCCCCGGTGGTGGACGCCGGCCCGGAACTCGACCTCTGCTAGGGCTGCGGCGGCCTGATGGGCGGCCTCCAGCCGGTCGGCGTCGTCGGCAGCCGCCCGGACTTCGGCCGCCGCGGCGGCTGTGTCGCCGGGTGCAGCGCCGGAGCGGGCCGGCTGGTCGTCGGCCCACCGCACGAAGTCCGGGGTGTGTGCAGCTGCCGGCCCCCAGCACTCGACACTGCCGCCGGTGCGCAGCCCGCACGAGTGGTCGCCTCCGGCGGTGATCACGCTGAAGGAGCCTGACGGCGCGTCAGCCTTGCCGTCGTCGTTGCTGCCCCAGCACTCGACACTGCCGTCGGTGCGCAGCCCGCACGAGTGGGACTCACCAGCCGACACCGCACCGAAGGAGCCCGCGGGCGCGTCAGCCTTGCCGTCGTCGTTGTCGCCCCAGCACTCGACACTGCCGTCGGTGCGCAGCCCGCACGAGTGGGACTCACCAGCCGACACCGCACCGAAGGAGCCCGCGGGCGCATCTGCCTGACCGGCGCGGTTGCTGCCCCAGCACTCCACGGCACCGTCGACCCGTAGTCCGCAGGAATGCAGACCGCCCGCGGAAACCGCGCCGAATGCGCCTGGCGGCGTCTCGGTCTGGCGGTCGTTGTGGTTGCCCCAGCACTCCACCGCGCCGCCAACCCGCAGCCCGCAGGAATGCAGACCGCCCGCGGAGACGGCCGCGAACACACCGTCGGGCGGATCAGCACGCCCCGAGGTGTTGTTGCCCCAGCACTCCACGGCGCCGCCAACCCGCAGCCCGCAGGAATGCTCGAGCCCGGCCGACACCGCAGCGAAGTCCCCCACAGGAGCGTCGGCCTGGCTCTCATCGTTCTCCCCCCAGCACCGCAGCGCACCGTCAGTGCGCACACCACAGGAATGGCCGCCGCCCGCCGAGACCGCCACCGCACCGGCAACGTCCGTTCCGGCAACGCCTGTTCCGGCGACGTCTGTTCCCCCGGCAACGTCTGTTCCGGCAACGTCTGTTCCGGCGACGGCTTGGGCGGGCGCCGCATCGTGGTTAGCGTCCGTGCCGGCGTCTCGCTGCTGGGCCTGATCCTGTGCCGTGTCACGGCTTGAGGTGACGTCGCTCTTCGAGTCCGCGGTGGGCGGCGCCTGTTGCTGCGGGACCGCAGCATCGCCGGGTCCGCATCCGCCTGCGAGGACCGCGACAACCAGCATTGCACCGGTCCCGTGCCGCGGACACCGCAGGCGCAATAGGGGCCGACTGAGATCTGGGTGCGGGGCCCCGCGTGGCATCAGCGGTCGTCGCTGGTGATGGTGCCGGTGCCGGTGAGCTTGCGGCCGGGCACGCCGGTCAGCTCGATCAACAGGGTCTCGCGGCCCTCGACCTCGTCGTCGTCGCAGAGGGTGATGGTGATGGTGGCGGTGGTGTCGGCCGCCTGGAGCGTCACCGAGCCCGACGGCGTGATGAAGTCCACGCCCGCGGTGTCGCAGTCGTCGCCGCCCATCGCGGAGCCCGCGGCCGCGATCCGGTAGTTGAGGGTGACCGCTTCGGTGCTTGTGTGGTCGCGCTCGACGTTGAAGACCATGACTGGGTCCTCGTCCTCGCCGCGGCCCTGGCTGACGGGATCCTCCCGCACGCTCTGATCGTCGATGATCCAGCCCGGGTCGTCGTCGACGATGGTGCCCACTCCGACTGCGTCATCGATTCTGAGCCGCTGGTGGTTGCTCAGCCGCAGTTGGAACATCTCGTCCGGCTCGTCTGTGTCGTCGCTGATGATCGGGACGGTGATCGTCGCCGTCGTGGAGCCCGCAGCGAATCTGGCGGTGCCTGAGGTGTGGGTGTAGTCCTGATCGGGGATGGCGGCCGAGTCCCGGGAACTGATCGGAGCTGTGGTGTAATCGACGCTGGAGGCGACGATTCCCGGCTTGTCCAACACGAGCCCGAACACGACCGCGGCCGCGCCCTCTGAGAAGGTCTGGTCCGCAATAGACACGATTGGGTCGTCGTCGTCGAGGATCGTGGCCCACGCCTCCGCGGTGCCGAGTTCGGCGTTGACCGGGTCGTAGAGTTCCACCTTGAAGCGCTCGTCGTGCTCGTCGATCGCGTCGTCGATGGGTTTGACGAAGACGATCCCGCTGGTCTGACCAGCCGGGACACGCACGGTGTAGGTATCCCACCGTGTGTTGCTGTAATCGGAGCTGTCTTCTGCTGCGTAGACACCGAGTTCAGGGGCTTCGACAAACCGGAACTCCACCGTCACCGTCTCGGCACTCTCTTCGCTGAGCGTGTAGGTCAGCCAAGCAATCTCGTCAGCCTCATAGAAGCTGCCATCTGCCAGACTGATGAGCGGCAGGGCGCGGCCGTCGTCGCTGATGATCGTCACCTCCGCCTCGGACTCTCTGATGCTCGCCCCCACCGCGTTGGAGAGCACGAGCGAGAAGGTCTCGTTCGTCTCCACTGTGTCATCGTCGATCAACGGCACCTCGACGCTTTGCCATTCGCCCCAGAAGAAGGGGCTGGGGGACTCAGGAGGTGTATAGGTCAGAGTGCTCGACACCGCGGTGTAGTCTCCGGGGGACTTGGCCGTCCCGTCGACGGTGGAGTAGTCCACCGTCACGGTCTCGGTAATGCTCGCCGGGAAATAGACGCTGAAGCGGACGGTGCCCGACCCTTCGCCCACTGCAGTAGGTCCGCTCACGGAGATGCCGGCGTCGTTGTCGTTGTCGGTGTCGTTGTCATGAATGGAGAAGGCGGTGCCCGTGCCGCCTGACACCCATTTGGCGTTCGTCACGCTCGTGACTTCGATCACGAACGACTCCGTCTGCTCGACTTCGGTGTCATCGACGATGGCAATCTGCAGCGTCGCCTCTTGTTGGTTTGCGGGAATTGTGAGCGAACCTCCGGAGTGCACATAGTCCACACCGGCCGTGGCGGTGAGCGCCCTGATGGTGTAGCCAACCTGTACAGCCTGGCTGTGGGGGGCGCTCAGCCTCAGTGGGACCTGGGCGTTGCCGACGCCCTCGGTCGCCCCCCAGGTCCGGTGCATGTTGAGCCGCACGGTCTGTGGAGCACCCGGCACACGGATCGAGTCCCGCACAGTGATGTCTGCCTGGTACTCCTCCAGGACAGCGTTCACAGGATTGAGAAAGGCCACCGCGAATCGCGCGGAACCGCTGACACTGCCGCGGATCCGGCACGTACCGGGGTCGGAGAATACCGAGACGGGGATCGTGGCGGAGGTGGCGCCGGGCTCGAACACAAGAGTTCCGCTCGCGTGCACCCAAGGGCAGCTGGTTTGCGAGCTTCTCATTCCTCCCCAGCTCCAGAAGCTGTAGTAGTCGACGCTCACCTCGCGGTCGAAGACGCGGTCCATCGTCACCTCCACGGTGACCGATCCGGCGTCCTCGTCGACGACCAGGTTCCGGCTGGGCGAGAGCCGCGGAAGCTGGTCGTCGTCGATGATCGTGCCGACGGCCTCTGCGGTCTCGAGGAAGGCGTCCCCCCGTGGGTTGCTGAGGCGCACCTGGAAGGACTCGTCGTCCTCGGCATGGGTGTCGTCGGTGAGTGTCACCGAGACGGCGGCAGTGCTGTTCCCGGCGGCGATGGTGACGGTGCCGCTGGCGGCCGCGTAGTCGAGGGTCTGGACGGCGCTGCCGTCGAAGGTGGTGTAGTCGACCGTGACTGTCTGGCTGTGGGCTTGGCTGAGGGTGACGGTGAAGTCGATGGTGCCGTCGCCCTCGGAGGCCTCGGCGTTGGCGATGCTGACAGTCACGGAGTCGTCGTCGCGGATGGTGGCGGTGGCCGTGCCTTCGTCCTCTGCGATGACCGCATTGACGGGGTTGGAGAGGGTGATGTGGAACGTCTCCGCTTCTTCGGCTTCGTCGTCGTCGGCGACAAACACTGAGATCTCGCCGCGCCTAAGGCCCGCGGGGATGGTGAGCGTGCCTTGGGCGCCTGTGCTGGTGGCGTAGTCGTCGCCGGCGGTGGCGGTGCCGTCGGAGGTGGCGTAGTCGACGGTGACTGCCTCGTTGCTTGTGCGGCTGAGGGTGACCGTGAAGGTGGCGGGGCTGTCGTCCTCGGACACCTCGGCGTCGGCGATGGAGATGCGGGGCAGGCCGTCGTCGTCGCGGATGGCGCCCACCGCGACGGCGTCGGCCAGGGTGGCGTGGGTGGGCTGGCCCAGGCTGACCTGGAAGGTCTCGTCGGGCTCGGATGTCTCGTCCTGGAGGGTGGTCACTTCGATGCGGGCGCTGGTGGTGCCTGAGACGAAGGTCAAAGTCCCCGAGGCTGTGGTGTAGTCCTCTCCCGCGGTAGCGGGGTTGCCGCTGGTGGTGGCCGCGGTGGTCCACGGCACGGTCACGGTGCGGCCGCTGACGGGCTCCAGTTGCACGGTGAGGCCGACGGTGTCGCCTTCGGTGGCGGAGCCGTTCGCGATGGAGAGTCGCGGCAGGAGGTCGTTGTCGGCGATGGTTCCCACCCCGGTGCCGTCGACGATGGTGGCACCGGAGGGGTCGCGGAGGCGCAGCCAGAACGTCTCGTTGTGCTCGTCGAGGCTGTCGTCGGGCAGCGTCACCGTCACTGTTGCGGTTCTGCTACGGGCTGCGATGGTGAGCGTGCCCGAGACAGCGTCGAAGTCCTGCACCGGCACCGCGGCGGCGTCGCCGGCGGTGGGATCGGCGACCGCGGCGTAGTCGACGGTGACGTCGCGGGGCGACGGCTCGCTCAAGCTCACCGTGAAGCTGGCCGAGGCACCCTCGGTGGCTGAGGCGTCGCCGACTGACAGCTCCGGCAGGCTGTCGTCGTCGATGATGGTGGCCACCGCGGTGCCGTCGCCGATCCTCGCGTTGGCGCTCGGATCGGACAGCTTCAGCCGGAAAATCTCGGTGGACTCCTCGATGTCGTCGTTGAGGAGCGCCACCGAGACCGTCTTGAAGGACTCCTCGCCGGCCGCGAACGTCAGCGTCGGCAGAGGCGACGCGACCGCGGTGTAGTCCTCGCCGGCGGTGGCGGTGGCGTCCTCGGTGGAGTACTTGACGGTAACGTCGTCGGCCGCGGCCTCGCTGAGGCGTACCGTGAACACCGCGGAGGCTCCTTCGCCCTCATGGACGGCCGGGGCGTCGTCGGCCAGTATCTGCAGCCCGTCGTCGTCGTAGATGGTGCCCACGCCGATGCCGTCGCCGCGGCCGGCGTTGGTCGGGTCCGACAGGTTCAGCAGGAACCGCTCCACCGCTTCCTGGTCGCTGTCGTCGAGCAGCGCCACATCGATGGTGGCAGTGGTGTCCCCGGCTGCGATCGTCTCGGCGGCATTCGAGGCAGCCGCGACGTAGTCGCTGCCGGCGGTGGCGGCGTCTTCGCCGGTGACGTCGGCGGTGCTGTAGGGCACCGTCACGTCGCGGCCGCTGGGCTCGCTGAGGCTCAGCGTGAACGCGATGGGCGTGCCGTCGCCGTTCTCGGTGGCCTCGGCGTTGCTGACCGACACGACCGGCTCGGGGTCGTCGTCGATGATCACCCCGCTGGCCCGGCTGGTACCCAGCACCCCGCCGACCGGGTCGCTGAGCACCAGCTCCAATGCCTCGGCGTCCTCGTCGAGGGTGTCCTGCACCGTCGGCACGCTGGCTGTCGCCGACGTGTCGCCCGCCAATATCGTCAGAGTCCCCGCCGCGGACTCGAAGTTGGCGCTGTAGTCGTCGCCCGCGGCGGCGGTGCCCGCGACGGTGCGGTACCGCACGGTTATGTCGCGGCCGCCGGGTGGGTCGTTGAAGCCCACCTCGAAGTTGAGGGTCCCGCCCTCCACCGCAGAGGCATCTGAGACGGTCAGTGTCCGATCGTTGACGTCGCGGATCACGCCCACCCCGACACCGTCGTCCAAGTCATAAGAGCTGCTGCTGGCCAGATCGACGAAGAAGCGCTCGTCGGCCTCGAGCACACCGTCCGTGAGAGCCGCCACGCTGATGGTCGCCGACCGCTCGCCCGCACCGATGGTCACCTCGGAGTCCGCCGTCGTATAGTCCTCGTCGCCGGTGGCAGTGCCGTCGCGGGTCTTGTACTCGATGGTCGTGGCCGCCGCTCTGAGCGTGTCGAGGGTGACCGTGAAGGTCAGCGTGCCGCCCTCGTTCGCCGAGGCGTCGGAGATGCGCACGCCCGGGAGGTCGTCATCGCGGATGGTGACGACAGCGGTCGCCTCGGCGTCGGGCAGCTGCACGCCTGCGATCGGGTTGCTCAGGCGCAGCTCGAAGGTCTCGTCGTCCTCGCCGATCGAGTCCTGGACCGTGGCCACCGGCACCGTCACCGACAGCTCGGTCTCGTAGAGTGACCCTGTGCCCCGGATGGTGGCCGTGTCCGACGCCGCCGCGTAGTCGGATCCCGAGGTGGCCGTTCCGTCGGCGGTGGCGTAGTCGACGGTCACGTCGAATTCGGCGGGCCGGTCGAGCCTCACGACGAAGTTGACCACGTCGCCCTCGTCCACCGAGGACGCCTCCAGCGACAGGCTCGCGGTGTCGTCGTCGAAGATGGCGCCCAGAGCGAGGACGTTCGAGATGTTCACGCCTCTGCCACTGGTGCGGAATACGAGTCTGATGGTCTCCAGTTGCTCGGCGATGTCGTTGTCGATGATCTCCACGCTGAAGCTCGCGGTTCTACTGAGCGCATCGAAGTACGCGCTTCCCGGGCGGCGAAAGTCGCGATTGACGGTGGCGGTGCTCGCCGCATGCACGAACGCGGAGAGCTCGCGGCGGTCGCAGAACGGCTGGTCGAGGGTCGCGGTAAAGACCATCGCGCCGGCGTCCTCGTACGCGCTCGAGAAGTCGATGGTCAGGACGGGAGGCACCGCGCCCGGCTCGGTCGCGTCGACGCAGGTCACGCTGCCGTTTATGGTGCCCACCGCGCTGGGGTCAGCCAGCGAGGCGTCCGAGGGGTTCGACAGCTCCACCAGGAACGTCTCGTCGACCTCGTCGACCTCGTCGTCGGCGATGGGCACGCTTATGGTCCTCGTCCTATCGCCGATGGCGAAGTTCAGCGTCCCGCCGGGAGTCCACACCCCTGGCGTCGGTGTGGCCCCGATGCATGAGGCCTCGTCCTGGTGGGGGCCGACCGAGCACGACCCCGGCGCGGTGTAGTCGGCTCCCTCGGTGGCGGCCCAGACGCTCTGCGGCCTCTCCACGGTGGCGTACCTCACCGTCACCGGCGTTGTGGCCGCCTCGCTCAATGTCACGGTGAACGTCATGTTGGAGTCCTCGTCGCCGCGGGCGTCGGCTATCCGCAGCTCGGGCAGGTCGCCCTCGAGGATGGTGCCCACCGCGGTGCCGTCGTCGATGCGGGCGTTCATCGGAGCGCTCAGCTCCACCAGGAACGTGTCGTCCTCGGTGTCGGCGTCGGTCGCGGTGACCACCGTGAAGGTCCTGCTGGTGTCGCCGGGGGTGAAGGTCAGCGTCCCCGAGGCGGCGGTGTAGTCGGCGCTCTCAGCGGTGCCGCTCCCGTCGATCGTGCTGTACGCCACGGTCACCGTCTTGCCGCTGGCCGCGTCCAAAGACACCGTGAAGGTCATAGTGTCGCCCTCGTCCGCCGAGGCCTCCGCCACCCGCAGGCTGGGCTCGTCGTCGTTGTCGATGATGGTGTAATAGCCGCAGACATCGGGCTCGCTCTGGTAGTGCCGGGGCATGCGCGCCCCCCAGTTCATGCAGAGGCGTATCCGCTCGTCGTCCTCGTCCAGGGTGTCGTCCCAGCCGTCGAAGGATACGAGCGTGAAGGGTGCATAGGGCCAGGCAAACTCTCTGGTAAACCTAGCGTCAATGGTCCCGCTGCAACCCGAGTCAACCCCGCATTCCGCGGTATCGGACTCCATCCAGTAATCTATCCAGGATGCGTCGCCGCACACCGGGCGGCTCAAGCTGGCTCTGTATACGGCCTGGGCTCCCTCCTCGCCGGAGAAGTCGTGGAATGTGATGGTCGGGGGCTGGTTGTCGGGGTCGGTGGCCTCGGCGTTGCGGTCGACGCAGCGGGGGAAGATGACGCCGATGCCGGCGGCCCGCTCGATCAGCGCGTTGCGGGCACCGCTGAGCACGGCCTGCATCGTCTCGGGCGGCCCCCCCTCGTCGTCGATGATGGTGTCCACCCGGAACGTCTTTATGGCGTCGTTGGGACCGAAGGTCAGCCTCCGCGAGGCGGCGATGTAGTCGGCTCCCGCCGTCGCCGTGAGGTCCTCGGTGGTGACCGTCACCTCCACGACTCGGCCGGCGGGCGTCGCGTTGAAAACGCCGGAGATGTCACGTTTTCCCAACCGCACATAGAAGATCAACTGGTCGCCCGCGAATGCTGAAAAGTCGTCCTCCATGCGGAGCGCGAGAGGCGCTGCGTCGACGATGGTGCCGATGCCGATACCGTCGGCGAGGCTGGCGTTGGTTGAGTCGAGGGGCAGGGCCAACTCCATTTGCAGCGTCTCGTCGCCCTCGTGACGGAGATCGGTGCAGGTCCGCACGGGCGCTGCGATCGGGTCGGAGTCCGAGGGTACGAAGAAAACGCCGCCGCTGACCTGCCGGTAGTCCACGTCGTCCTGGGAGCAGTTGGTGCCGTGCTTGGCGCCGCCATCGTCGGTGTCGTCGGCACCGCCATCGTCGATCTGTTCTTCATAGGGAGGGGCGTAGTAGTAGACGGGTACGAGCTGGCTGATCACAGCCGGATCGCCGGCGTCGTCGGTGAGCGAGACCACGAACCCGAGTTCGCCGCCCTCGACCACGGCGGCGTCGTTCACACGGACGCTGGTCGGGTTGACGTTCTCTATGGTGCCTACCCCGATGGACTTCGCCAGCCCCACCGAGCCGATGTTCGGCTCGCCGGGGCTCAACACGAGGTGCAGGGTCTTGTCGTTCTCGACGATGGTGTCGCTGAGGGCCTGCACTCTGACGGGGGCGGTCACGTTGACGGTGTCGGTCGTGCTGGTGTTGTGGAGGGTCAGGGTGCCGGTGAGCGGGTCGATGGCGGTGAAGTCCCGTCCGGCCTTTGCGCTGCGGTTCTGCACTTGGTAGTCCACGTCCACGCTCTGGCCGGGCTCTGCCGCCTCCAGGGTGACTACGAAGACGAGCGTCTCGCCCTCTTTCGCCGAGGGGTCGTTTACGGTGAGCTTGGTCGGGTCGACGTTGGTGATGGTGCCGGTCGCGGCGAAGGCGCCCGGGTCGAGGATGGCGTTGTCGGGGTTGCTCAGCACGATCCCGAACGTCTCGTCGTCCTCGCGGACGGTGTCGGCCAGCAGCCGCACCGGCACGGTCTCGCCGGACTCGAATTCGAGGGTTCCGCTGAGCGGAGTGGTCACCGTCCACACCCCTGCCGTCGGTGTGGCCCCGGTGCATGCGGCCTGGTCCTGGTGGGCCGGGTCCTGGTGGCCGTCGACGGCGCAGGTTCCCGCCGCGGCGTAGTCGACGCCGGCGGTGGCCGGAGGCCTCCAGGTCCCATCGGCGAGCTCGCATTCGCTGCGGGAGCCGGAGCCGGAGCTGACCGTGCACGGCTCCACAGCCCCGATGGCATAGTCCACCTTGACGGTGTCGCCGCGCGGATTGCGCAAACGGACGGTGAAGCTCTGGGTGCTGTCTTCGGGGCCGGTGAATCTCTCCACAGACAACTGAGGCGGGGGGTCGTCGGTGATGGTGCCGGTCGCCGTGGAGGCGCCCGGGTCGAGGATGGCCTTGTCGGGGCCGCTCAGCGTGATCCTGAACGTCTCGTCGCCCTCGACCAGGTAGTCGGCGAGCAGGTCCACTGGCACGGTCATGGTGGTCTCGCCGGACTCGAATGCGAGGGTTCCGCTGAGCGGGATGGGCACCTCCCAGATCCCGCTGGCGTCCTGGCACTCGCTGCGGGTGTCGTGGCCGTCGACCGTGCATGTGCCCGGCGCGTCGTAGTCGGCGCCCTCGGTGGCCGCATCCCTCCAGTTGCCCCTGGCGAGCTGGCATTCTCCAAGGGTGTCGTGGCCTTCGACGGTGCATGTGCCTGCAGCCTCGATGGCGTAGTCCACCTTCACGATGTCGCCGCTGCGGGGCGGATCGTCGAGGCTGATGATGAAGCTCGGGGTGCTGCCCTCGCGGCCGACGAGTCTCCGCACCGAGACTTCAGGCGGGAGGTCGTCTTCGATGGTGCCGGTTGCTTCGGTGTCGGCGATTTCCAGTCCGTGGGTGCTGTCGGCGGTGTCGCTGAGCTCGAGCACGAACGTCTCGTCGCCCTCGACGTCGTAGTCGGCGAGCAGGGCCACCTGCAGGGTCTGTTCGGCGGCTATCCAGTCTCCGTTGGCGTTCTCGCAGTCCGTCTGGGTGGTGTGGGTCTCGGGGTCCTCCGAGCAGGTGTCGTTCTGGAACGTCAGCGACCCCTCCAGCGGCTGGCCCGGCGCGGCGGTGTAGTCGGTGCCCTCGACGGCGGACACCGACGGGGAGGCCTCCTTGACGGCGTAGTCGAGGGTGACCGGCGTGAGCAGGGTGGTCGGGTCGCCGCCCACCTCCAGGCCCACCTCGAACTCCAGCGTCTCGCCCTCGGCGGCGCTCGCGTCGTCGACGGAGATCGCCAGCGTGTCGTTGTCGGTGATGGTGGCCCACCCTCCAAAGGGAGGGCGGGCCGGCCGTGCTGGATCTCGACCCTTGAGGACGGCCTCGCTGGTGCTGACGACCGACAGGTCCAGCCAGAACCTCTCGTCGGGTTCCGCGATCGAGTCGTCGCAGGTCGTCACAGCCGGGATGGCCGCCGAAACCGACCCGGCCGACACTGGCAGATTGACCACGCCGGTATATTCCACCCCGGCGGGGGGCACCGCCACGCCTGCGGGCAGCACGTAGTCCACCCCGGCGGTGCAGGCGGCTCCCCAGGTCGCGGTTGTGGCCGCTAGGGCGTCGTTGTGGAAGGCGTAGCCGATCACGACATCGGCCTGGGGTGCGGGGTTCAGGCTCACCGTGAACGTGACGTCGCCGCCCTCGTCTGCTGAGACGTCGGCGACGGACACCTTCGCCTCGTCGTCGAGGATCTCACAGGTCGCCGGGTCGTCGGTTCCCAGGTCCGCGCCGGCTTCGTTCTCCAACACGACATGGAACGTCTCGGTGGGCTCGCCCTCTGGCACCCCGGGGGGCGATGCGTTGGGGTCGTCGTCGAGGATCGTCACGTCCACCGCCGGCGTGCCGACGACGTCGCCGGGGGTGAAGGTCACCGTCGTGGCGACCACCGCGGTGTAGTCGGTGCCCGCGGTGGCGATGCCGTCGCCGGTCCTGGCGTCGGTCCGAACATCCACGGTCACGCGGGTGGCGCTGCGCGCGTTAGCGGTGTTGGCACGATTGCGCAGACGCACGTTGAAGGTGGCGGTGCCGCCCTCGGTGACCTGGCACGAAGCCGCGGGCGACAGGAACAGATAGGGCTGCGGGTCGTCGTCGGTGACCTCGCCGGTGGCTGTGCTCCTGCTGGGGTCGAGCTCGACGACGGGAGGGGTCAAACCGGTCAGGGTGTTGCCGCTCGCGTCCAGCAGGTTCTGCAGTTCCAGCACCAGCCGCTCGGTGCCCTCAAAGAGATTGTCGACCTCGGTGAGGGCTATCGATATCGTTGCCTCGTCGCCGCCAGCGCGGATCAGCACCGTTTGCAGCGGCGGCGACGAATCCGACGCAGGCAGCGCGTGCATCAGGCCCGCATCAGGCGGGTTGGCGGGATCCAGCCTGTATTGCACATAGATGTCGTCGAGGATCGGATAGGCCAGCTCCACCACGAAGTCCAGTGTCGCCTCGTCCTCACCGACCGAGACGCTCAGCTCCTCGAACCCGACATTCGGGGCCGGGGGCTCACGGACGACCACCTCAGAAGCCTGACCGTGGAACGTCACCGTCGGGAACAGGCCCCGCAGCGGCGCCACCGCGCCGTCGCTCTCACACAAGAACCGCACCCCCAGCACCCCGACCCCGCCAGTGCGCACAGCCGGGTCGGGATCGAAATCCAGCCAATGCTCCGACACGAACCCCGGTCCACCACCACCAGCAGACGACGCGTCAGGACGCAGACCCCCCACACACAAGAACTCCAACCCCGGCCGGGCCCTGAGCACATCGGCAGCCAACGCCTCGCGGTCGGCCTCGCCCCCGACGCCCTCATCACAGCACAACGCAGCCGCAGTAGCCGCCTCCTCCGCGGCCAAATCCGCCGTCAACCCGGCCCGACCGCCCCGACCCGCCCACAGCACGAACAACGTCAACAACACCAGAACCGGCACGAGCAGCACCAACTCCAACGACACCGACCCCGCATCACCACGACACCCCCGACCCGGCCCACCGCGGGTCCTCATCCGAACCCTCGACCACAAGTCGAGGTTGATGATCGGGTGCCTTGCAGGGCTCTGGCCGGGAGCGCCGGGCCGGCTCGCCGTGAAAGGCCCAGGAGCCACAGCCTGCTCCGCTCAGCCCGCCAGCGCCCGCCGCGGCACCGACTCCGCCAGCTGCCGAGCGTCGGGCGGATCGGCCGGATCGAAGTCCGCCCACACCGGCCGCCCCTGGCTGTCGAGCACGTCGAACTGGTCGACGCACTGGTCGGCCGGGGGTGCCAGGTCGCGCTGGCTGAGCCGGCCGACGGACTCGGCGGCCATCGGCAGCCCCTCGGGCCACACCTGGGCCGCGGCCCAGCCCGCTTCCTGCCAGCGGGCGGCCAGCGCCACGTGCACGGCGTCGCGCACCACCATCGCCTGGCCCCCCGGAATCTGCGAGATCCAGCACGGCACGTGCAACCACCTTTCGCCCGCGCCGGTGCAGGACAGTTCAGTCGTGTACGCCGGGTTGGAGCAGACCTCCGGTTCCGCCCACGTCTCGCCCGCGCCGGTGCAGGCCGCCTCAGTCGTGTACTGCCGGTCGGAGCAGACCCCATCGAGGGAGTCGCTGTAGAACCCCCGCAGCGAGCCCATGTCCATGCCGAGGTAGCCGAGGTCGCGCAACAGCGCCTCCGCCAACTCCCGGCAGGCCTGCTCCCAGTCGCCCAGGCTGCCGTCGAAGTTGTTCCGCTTGCCCTCGAGCTCGTCGATGGTGGTGGCCGCCCCCGGCAGCGGCAGCCAGAAGTTCTGGAACAGCGTGTCGAGATCGGTGTCGAGTCGCGCGATCTCCCTGGCGAGGTTGGGATCGGTCGGGTTCAGCCCGCCGATCTCCGTCCCAAGCCTGTCGAACTCGCCCTCCTGGGCGGGAGTGCGGGCCATGCAGTCGGGCGGGAACGCGGGCAGCACGCCCGCCTGGGCCTGCTGGCCGTCGCGCCAGGCCACCGTGAACACGGCCAGGTCCTCGGTGGCCTCCTGCACGCTGGACTCGGCCGCGAGGCGCTGGGGGCCGGCCATGGCCACCACGGCCGCGAACGCCGACACCGGCACCATCAGCACGACCCACAGGCTCACCGCGCCGCCGTGCTCGTCGCAGCGCCCCGGCTCCCGGACGCGGCCGCGGTCGTGGCGGCGAGGCCAGCCACGGCGTCGCCCGGCTCCCGCCGGCTCGGGCGCTGCCGCTGTCACCGCTCGACCACCCGACCCTCCGGTGGAGGCCTACGGGCTCTCCGGCAGCGTCCAGTCGGTGTCGTCGACGTTGTCGCGGGTCACCGCCGCCGGCTCCAGCACCACATGGCCGGTCTCGTGGACCCCCTCCAGGAGGAAGCCGCCGCAGGCCAGGCCGGCCCGGCGGGCGTGCTCGGCCGACCCCGTCACCATCGACGCCACCACCAGCCGCTCGCGGATGTAGTCGGCCACCTGCGGGCTCATGTGGAACCCCACCGCGTACATGTCGCCGTACAGCAGCTGGTCGGCCATCACCTCGGCCAGCGCCTCCACGCCGGCGTCGGTGTGGAACACGATGTCGACGTCGAGGTTGTCGAGCACCCACGCCTCGGTCGCGTCGTAGACCGCCACGGGCTCGAAGCCGAACGACTCGACGTCGGCCGGCCCGTTGACGAACTCGACCCCGGAGTGGATCTCGCCGAACCCCTCGATGAAGCCCCGCATCAGGTCGAAGTAGCTCTGGGTGCCGGCGTCGCCGGTGAGCACCGCGGCCCGCCGCACCAGGATCCCGCCGTCGGCAGCCCACTCGCCCACCAGCTGCCCTGCCGAGAAGCCCGCCGCGTGGGCGTCGATGCCGTAGAAGGCGAAGCGCCTGGAGTCGGGGCTGTCGCCGCTCACCGCGAACACCGGCACGCCCGCCTCGACCGCCGCGTCGATGGCGTCGTCGAGCAGCCTCGGGTTGGCCGCCTGCACCGCCAGGCAGTCGATGTCGGCCGAGGCGACCAGCGACTCGATGGTGGCCGCCTGGGCCTCGGCGTCGGCGCTGTTCGGGCCGATCACCCGGGCGTTGACGTCGATCCCGTGCTGCTCGGCCACCTCCGCGGCCGCTCCCGACCAGCCCGATCCGAGCGCCGGCGCGGCGTCGGCGCCCACCGCGGTGAGCGACAGCACGAAGTTCAGTGCGTCGCCCGCAGCCAGCTTGGCCGCGATCCGGTCGGCCAGCACGAAGTTCCCCCACGCCAGCTCGGCCACATGGGGAGGCCCGGTCGGCTCGGTCGTGGTGGTCGGCGGCGCCTCCGTGGTGGTGGTTGGCGCCTCCGTGGTGGTCGCCTCGGTCGTGGTGGTTGCGGGCGCTTCCGTGGTTGCGGGCGCCTCCGTGGTGGTCGGCGGCGCCGCCGTCGTGCCGGCCGACCCGCCCCCATCGGGATCGGGGGCCGCCACGGCGGCCGGATCGGACCCGCCCGAGCGTCCCGGTTCAGTGTCGTCGCCGCAGGCGGCCGCCACGAGTGCCAGCACGGCCAGAGCAGCGGCCGCGGCCAGGGTCCTCGTGTTCTTGTTGTAGGCCATTTGCTGCCTCCTGATGGTTGTTTCGGCTATGTCAACGACTGCGTTCGGGTAGCGTCACCGGCGTGCACGAGAGCAGGGTCCCCCGCCGGGCTCCGGGCCGGCGCGACGAGCGCGGCGAGACGCTGGCGCTGCTCATTGTGTGGCCCGCGCTGATCACCGCGATCCTGCTGATGCTGGTCCATGCGTTCATCGTCACCAACGCCCGGGCCGAGGCCGAACTGGCCGCGTCGCAGGGGCTGCGCTCGGCGTGGCGCGCCGCGGCCGGCTCCGACTTCCTCGTCGAACCCGGGAGCGCCCCGCCCGCTCTCTACACCGACGACGCCCCCCACCCCGAGGTGCTGGCCATGGTGAGCGCCGCGGAGGACGCCGTGGCCCGGGCCGCGGCCACCGAGGGGGGCTGGCGCTGGTGGACCCCCGACGCCGCCGAGGTCTACAGCGACTGGTGCCACGACTACACCGCGGTGTCTCTGAGGGACCCCGACGACACGGCCGGCGACTACCGGCCCGCCGGGGACGAGACGGGATGGGTGAGGGTGACCGTGTCGGGCGAGGTGTTCGGGCCCCTGGCGGCGCTGTGGCCCAACCGCTGGGACCGCATCCACACCTCGGCGCAGGGGCCCGCGATCCTGGCTCCCCCGGACGGGACCGGCCCCGCCTTCGCGGTCCCTGTGGACCTGCCGTCCTGCTGATCCGCTGACGCCCACCGCCGCCGCCTATGCCCCGAGGTTCGGCTGCGGGTCCACGGTGCACCGCGCCGGCTCGTCGTCCGAACTCGGAACGCCGTCCTGGCCCGCAGGGCTTACCCACTCAGCAGTACCAGCGGCGACGACATCGCCGTAGTCCCCTTCGACGCCGTCGCAGCGGTAGGCGAAGCTCTGGTTGACCGCGGTGTCGTAGCCCCCCGGGTTGTCGTCGAAGGCCGCTTGGGCCTCGGCGGCCACCCAGGCGGCGGCCACGTCGGCCTCCAGCATCCGCACCAGCGGGTCGTCGGGCACCTCGGAGTGGTCGTCGAGCACCTGCTGCACGATCACCACCGACGACGCGGCCAGACCCGCGATGGCGCCGACGACCAGCAGCCACTCCAGGGTGATGAGGCCGCGCTCGCCTCGGCGGCCCGGGCGGGGCCGGCTGCCGGGAGGGAAACGGGGCGCGCCGGGCACGCCTCGGCCCTCAGGGGAGGCCCCCGACACCGCCGCCTCCGGTGAGGGAGGTGAAGGGGGGGTAGACCAGGATCCCGGCCAGCGCCAGGGCCACGCCGGTGGCGGGCAGCACGATGACCTGGGCCCGCCGGGCGGCCTTCTCGCGCTCGCGCGAGGTGGTGTCGCGCCACAGGGTGTCGGCCGCCACGAGCACCGCCTCGGAGATGCGGGTGCCGCGCTCGGCCGCGAGGCCCAGCGCCGACACCACCGGCGCCAGCGAGTGGACGCCGTAGCGCTCCACGATGTCGACCAGCCCCTCCCAGGCGGGCCGGCGCTGCTGCTGGGCCGCCAGCAGGAACCGGTGCAGCAGCCGCCACTTGTCGCGCCGCCCGGTCTCGGCGGCGGCGAGCATGGCGATGGTGGGGTCCACGCCGGCGGACACCTGCTGGGCCACCAGCGCGATCCACACCCGGATGACCTGGTCGATCTCGGCGCGGGCCTTCTTGGCGGTGTCGCGCACGCCCATCATCGGCAGCACCCAGCCAGCCGCGCCCACCGCCACCACGGCCAGCACCATGCCGATGGGGCCGCGGCCGGTCAGCACGCCGATCAGCGCGCCGATCGCCAGCCCGGCCAGCAGCCCGCCGAAGCGCTGCACCGCGTACGACTCGGGGGTGATGCCGGCCAGGCGCAGATTCTGCTCCTCGCCCTCCTTGATGGTCGGGAGCAGGTCCCGCAGGGTCTCGCCCGGCGTCTGCGCCTCGCCGGTCCTCCTCGGCGGGCCGATGACGCCGACCCCGACCAGCACCACGCCGGCGAAGAACACCAGGCCCGCGGCGAGGACCAGCAGGCTCATATCGGATCCTTGGCCCGGCTGGCGCGGCGGGGCGGGACCAGCACCGAGTACTCCTCGCGGACCACCGAGTGGTACACCAGGAACGCGGTCGACATCAGCAGCAGGCCGGCGATGCCAACGAACACGAGCTGCCCGGTGCCTTCCCGGTAGGGCTCGAAGTAGGCGGGGTTGTTGCGGTACATGAGCACGACCACGCCCCCGGCCAGCCCCAGCAGCGCGATGGTCTGGGTCCAAAGCTGAACTACAGCTTCAGTCTTGGAGCGGTGCAGGTCGACAACGTCGCTGATCCGGCCGCACAGGTCGAGCAGCGGGTCGGCCACCGCCCCGCCCGAGGTGGCGGCCATGCGCAGCCCGGCGGCGACCTCGGGCTCCCACACTGTGCCGGACGAGGCGAGCTCGTCGAGCGCCACGTCGAGGCCGTCGATCTCCGCGGTGGCCGATATGCGTGCCACGGTGGCCGCGATCTCGGAGGGCGCGTGGTCGACGGTGCCGCGCAGCGACTCGGCAAGGCCCGACCCGGCCCGGGCCAGCTCGGCCAGCTGGCGGCTCCAGGTCGACCAGGCCAGCGCCTGGCGGGTCTGGCGGCGGCGCCTGGCGGGAGCTGCCATGAACGGCGGCAGCAGCGCGCCCAGGCCGCCCAGCAGCATCATCATCCCCAGCAGGCCGGTCGCCGCCCAGCCCGCGGCCGCGCCCCCGATGGCCGCGACCAGCTGGACCAGCATCAGCGGGCTGGCACGACGCTTCGGCGCGGGACGCGGGCTGCCGGCGCGCGCCGGCGCCGCCGGGTCCGGCCCGGCCCGACCGCGGCGTGGGGGCCGCGCCGCGCCGGGGCGTCCATTGGGCCGGACCCGGCTCAGCGGCCCGGACAGCGCGACCAGGCAGAGCCCCGCCGCGGCCAGCGCGCCGAACACCAGGGCCTGGATCATCTCAGCCGTCCTCGGGCCACTGCGTGACGTCGAGGCCGCCCTCCAGGATCCTCTCGAGCACCTCGGGGTTGCAGGGGCGGCCGAACAGCTCCAGGGGACCGCCCCGTTGGCGGCGCCCGAAGATGTCGTGCATCTCGAAGCGGTCGCCCTCGGAGCCGACCACCTCCGAGATGGTGTTCACACCCCGGAACCCGGTGCGGGGGTCGCCCCGCAAGTGCACCACCAGGTGGATCACCTCCGCAGCCTCCTGCATCAGCGCCGACTGGGCCGGCGAGCCGACCGCGCCCAAGCAGTAGCGCACCAGCCGGGCCAGCGCCTGGCGGGCCGACGACGCGTGGATGGTGGCCATCGACCCGTCGGACCCGGTGCCGCAGGCGGACAGGAAGGTGGCCGCCTCGGGGCCGCGCAGCTCGCCCACGATCACCCGGTCGGCGCCCGAGCGCAGCGACCGCTTGGCCAGCTCCTCCATGTGGATCTCGCCCGAGCCGTCGCTGTTGGCCTCCCGGGTCTCCACCGCAAAGGTGAGCGGATGGGACTCGTCCAGGAACAGCTCGAAGGTCTGCTCGAGGGTGCACACGATCTCCGCGGGGCCG
This sequence comes from Acidimicrobiaceae bacterium, assembly GCA_009842325.1. Classification (GTDB taxonomy): domain Bacteria; phylum Actinomycetota; class Acidimicrobiia; order Acidimicrobiales; family Aldehydirespiratoraceae; genus Aldehydirespirator. The sequence goes on from VYFQ01000030.1 coordinate 34,699, forward strand.
ATCTCGGCCAGCAGCGCCCGCAGCAGGGTGGTCTTGCCCGCGCTCAGGGCGCCGCACACCAGCACGTTGGCCGGCGCCGGGGGCCTCACCGCGGCCCGCAGGAAGTCGGCGGCCTGCTGCGACAGCGACCCGCCGGCCACGAGGTCCTCCAAGCGGATGGCCCGGTGGCGGTGGCAGCGCACCGTCAGGAACGGCGTGCCGCACACCGCCATCGCCGCGAAGATCCGCTCGCCGGTCTTGAGCCGCAGGTCCAGCAGCGGCGCCGACTGGTCGAAGCGCCGCCCGGTCTGGCCGTGGGTGGTGGCCAGGTGCGAGATGTAGCGGATCATGTCGTCCTCGTCGGCGAACACCGGCTCCCGCACATGCTCCTGGCGGCCGCCTGAGAGGCTGAGCACCGCGTAGTCCGGTCCGAACACATAGATGTTCTCCACATCGGAGCGGCGCAGGAACCGCTCCATGGGCCCGGCCCCCAGCAGGGCCGCGAGCTGGTCCCACACCCAGTCCAGGTCGTCATCGGAGAGCATGCGGCCGGTCTCGTTGAGCGCCTCGGCCTCCCGGGCGCGTACGGCGGAGGCGGCGGTGTCGCGGCAGGCCTCGAGCGTGTCGGTGCCGCCGGTGGAGGCGTTCAGGCGGACCTCGCGGACCTCCGGCAGCACCGCCTCCCAGATCTCCTCGCGCAGCGCCACCGTCAACCCCTCCGCTCGTCGGTTGCCTCGACGACCTGGCCTCCCCGGCGCGCTGCCTCGGTGGGAGCCCCATTGACGTTGGTGACTTCCGTCGGACCCTCCAGCGCACCCAACGCCTCGACCTGCGTCGCAGGCGCTTCGGTGACGCGGTGCGTCGCCAACTGCGAGGCGACCAAGCGCGAGTAGGACAGCAGGCGGCCCGCGATCTCATCGACGCTGCGCACCAAGGCCCGGTCCCGGCGCCCGCCTCCCAGACGCAACATCCTCTCCTCGTCGACGACCGGCACTCTCCCGGCCACATGCATGCCCGTCGCCGCGCCGACCTCGTCGTCGCCGAGGGGACAGTCGCCCTCCACGATGAGCGCCCGGTGCGGGCACCGCCGGCCCGACAGGTCGAAGCCTCGGCACAGCGCCCCGAGCGCCTCGGCCGCCTCGACGGACTCCACCGGGGCCAGCAGCACGAGTACAGCGCCCGCCTGCACCGCCGGCGCCAGCCTCCGCGCGCCCGCCGGGAACGAGGACGCCACGATCACGGAGCGTTCACGGTCCACCGAGGCGAGCTCGCCGGTCTGCTCGGCCAGCCACGCCGCCGCGTGCTCGCCGCCATCGGGGTGGAACGGTGCGAACAGCGCCCACAGCGATCCCGCGCCGGCGTCGAGGCTGTAGCAGTGTTCGGCCAGCAGTCGCAGGGTCATCGGCTGACGGGCCACCATCAGCGACGGCAGGCCCCGCGCCGCCGGCGAGTAGTCGGCGTGGGCGACCTCGCCGAGGCGCCGGGCCAGCCGGGAGCCGGTGGTGTCGGCGTCCACGAACAGCGCCTGCTCGCCCGCCTCGCTCCGGCGGCGGGCAAGGGCCAGCCCCACCGCCCCGGCGTCGAGGCGGGCGCCCTCGGCGGCCAGGAGCACTAGCACGGCCGCCTCCGGCGCCTTCCGCCGGCGGCGCGGCGGCCGGGCCCCGCCGGCGGCGTCGGTGATGCCTCCGGCGTCACGATCCGCTCCCGGATTCCCGGACCGACCTCTGCCAGGCCTCGTGCCACTGCGCGTTCAGCCGGGCTGACATGTCGTCGATGTCGGAGCCCGGCGGCACCGGCAGCACCATGGGCTCCGCGCCCAGCTCGGTGGGCAGCGACCGCCAGTACTGCCACTCCTCGGGCGGCAGGAACATCCTCATCTGGCCGTCGGCGAAGTTCTCCAGCACGAGCGAGCCGAGCACCTCGCGGGGGCGGCCCGGGTCGTTGCCCAGCGGCTCGGCGCCGGGGTCGACCAGCAGCACAAGGGCTCCCTCGTCGACGCTGGTGGGCACCAGGCTCGTGTCGAACGACACGATCACCTCCAACTCGCCCGGCCCGGCCACCGGCTCGGCCTCGGCGGCGGCCTCGGCGACGGCCAACGCGACAGCCTCGACGTCCTCGGCCCACTGCGCCCGCCACAGCGCGTCCCAGGCCCTGGCCACCTCCTCGGCGTCGTCTCCGTCACCCAGAGGCATCACCATCAGCGAGCCGCCGACCTCCTCCAGCCGCGCGTCCCATTCCGCCCACTGCTCCGGCGGCAGGAACAGCCGCATCCTCGACCCGTCGAAGTTGGTGAGCCGGAACGCACGGACCACCTGGCGGGGCCTGCCCTCGCCGTCCTCGCCGGGGGGCTGGCCCGGGTCCACCAGCAGCACCTCGTCTCCGTCGAACACGCCCTGGGTGGCCAGGGTCAGGTCCAGGGGGACGATCACCTCCAACTCCGATCCCTCCGCCCCGCTCTCGGCCTCGCGGACCATGTCGAAGCGCACCAGGCTGCCGGCCGCGATCGGCTGCACCGCCACCATCCCCTCATAGAACAGGGGCGCCGTCGCGGTCCACGGCTCGTGGGGGATCGCCGGATCCAGCAGCACCAGGGCCGAGGTGAAGTCGGCAGCACTCACGGTCTCGCCGTCGGCGATGTCGCGGGCGGCCACCAGCACCGGAGTGCGCTCGTCGAAGGCGTCGGAGGTCAGGTAGAACCCCATCACGCTGGCGACCAGCACGAACACTCCCGCGACGATGAGCAGGATCCGCTTGGTGGACTCGGGCATCTGGCGGCGGGTCCTCCGGGCCCGGGCCGCCCGCGGCGAGGGCGCCCCCTCGCCGTCGAGCTCGGCCGGCCGGCCCGGCTCCGGTGATCCGGCCTCGGGCGAATCGGCCTTCCGGCGGCGCCTCGATCGGCCCCGACGGGGTGCGTCTGGCTCGGAGTTGATGTCGGCGTCCGTCAAGTTGCTGACCCCGTGGTGCAATCAGAGCGCCTGTCAGGACGCTGGCTTGTATGACAATACATGAGTTGATATGCTGACCAACGAGCCTTGCCACCGGGTGTCAGCGGTGTGCCAACCAGTACGACACGACCCGACAGGACCCCTGCCGCGAGACCCCTGCGAGGCTCCCCGTGACCGCAACCGCCCCGAATCCCGCCGCCGAGGCGACCCCGATGGCCGACACCCCCGACATGCCACCCGACCCGCCCGCGGAGGCGACCGCCGCCGCGGAGCCGACCGCGGCCGGGGCACGGACCCGCCGGTGGGCCATCCTCGGCGACAACCCGCTCCAGACCGTGCTCGCCACCGCCGTGGTGGCGCTGCTCCTGTTCATTCTCAACGACCACAGCAACCGCCTTGACCGCCTGGAGGACGCCGTGGCGGATGGGTTCGCCGCGCAGAACGCCAAGATCGACGAGCTCGACGCCAAGATCGATGAGGTCGACCGGAGGCTGACCGCACAGATTGCCGAACTCGACCGGAAGCTGACCGCGCTGATCGCCGCGCTGAACAAGACCGACGAGGTCGACGCCGCCCTCGAGGGCAGGCTCCTGGACTCCGAGCCCGCGGCTGCCGGGCCCGGCGGCGCGCCAGGCTGACCCCGCCGTCCCGCGGAGGCCGCTGCTCAGCCCACCTCGCACTGCACCTGGGCCTTGGTGGCTGTGGCCGCCTGTTCGTCGCCCGCCGCCGCGTATCCGGCCGCGACTGCGTCGAAGGCTGTTCCGCCGGTCGAGTTCATCCCGTCCAAGCTCCTCAAGCGGTCGGGTGGGCACCAGGCGACTAGACGGCAGCCTGATGCCCACCGACTGCTACGCCCTACGTGACTACGCAGCCTTGCGTCTCTGGGTCAGCAAACAATGCCTCCCATGCAGCGGCGGTGAAGGTACTCCCCGCGCTGTAGGTCCAAGTCACGTCGAGGTCATCGACATCCGAATAGACGAGTTCGATCTCTTCGCAGTCTCGCTCATATTCGTCGGCAGCGTCGTCGAACACGGTGGCAGACAAAGTGGCGGTACCAAAATCGTGATCTGCGGCTCTCCCGGTGATCCTGGCCCCGGCGACCTTTGCGGCCGTCTTGCGAGCCGACTGACCTTCTATCTGCTCGGACGTATCGCTGATCACGTTCGTGACCAGCACGACCGCTAGGGCGGCTAGGCCGGCTACGGCGGCGACTATCAGGAGCCACTCGAGGGTGGTCAGGCCGCTGTCGTCGCGGCGCTTCGGCAGTTGCCTGTCGAGCGCTTGCTTCAGCGAGCGGGCGGGACGGGTGAAGGTATCAGTCATCGGTAATGCTCCTTGTGGGGATCGTTGGTCAATCGACATGGGCGCGGCCTGAGGCGGCCGCCGCGGCTATGGGGGGGGCTTCCTGGCGGGGTCGCCTGTCCCGGGGGCCTTGCGCCGTAGGCTTCATGGTTCTCGCCGAATGGCTCGACGGTTCACAGAATCCGGGGGGGGGAGAGACATGAGTGCCGGGCTGGTTTGGGCCGCGGTGGCGGTGTGGGCGGCGATGGGCGTCTACGTGTCGGTCACCGACATACGCCGGGCTGTGATCCCGCGCCGGGCCGTGTGGCCGGCCGGTGGGGCGGTGGCGGTGCTGCTGGGCGCGGCGGCTCTGGCCGCGGGCGAGCTGGCCCGCTTCGGCTGGGCCGTGGCGGTCGCCGCCGCGGTGGCCCTGGCGCTGGAGGTCGTCTACCGGCGGTGGCCCGACAAGATGGGCTTCGGCGACGTGCGCCTCATAGTGGTCAACAGCCTGCTGGCCGGCTGGTGGGGTCCGGCCTGGGCGCTGTGGGCCCTGATGGCCGGAGCGCTCGCCGAGTGGCCGGTAGCCGTCGTGGCGCTGGCCCGTCACGGCCGCGGCGCCCGGGTGCGCTGGGCTCCGGCGCTGGTGGCCGGCACCGCGGCCGTATTGGCGTGGCGCCTGTGGGCCGAGGGACCGCTGCCGTAGCGGGACGCGATCCGAGCACGCCCCGACCCGCCCGGGCGCGACCAGCCATACCCCCCCCCGGCGGAGAAGCCGAAGCAGGACACGAGGCGGCGCCGGCTCGCTCTATGAGGACTAGAGATACTCACCATCGCGTATGTGTCGTTTTCCTCTTGCTCAGCTCTTGGATAGACCAATCGAAGGAGCCGACATCATACTTCACATGAGGAAAGACGCAATACGCGTCGAGCATGGGATGGCTCAGCCTTATGATGTATGCGCTTGGAACGAGAAGCATGGTGCCCCTTCTCGCGGATGGCATATGTATTTGCTGATTAACTGGAAGAGGATGAGCGATATATGTATCTGCTCTCGGGTCAGGGCTTATAGTGTGCTGGCCCGGCCCCGTTTGAGTGACTCGTACCTGACTTGCCTTCCCGCGGGGCCGGGCATCCCAATGCCCGGGACTCCCTTTCGCTTCGCCCTATGCTGACCGGACGTCAGGGCGAGTTGCTCGCGCTAGCTATGCCGTGGATAGGCCGCGTCATGGCAGTGCGGGTTGTTAGGAGCGTGCCGGGTTGGGCGACGGTGACCACTTGAGTGCGGAGATCGACATGCTGCGCGCCCGGATGCTGGGGTTGACCGACGCGATCCTGCGCATCAGCGAGGACTTGGATGTTGACGTGGTGTTGCAGGAGGTGGTCGACACGGCCCGGGAACTCACCGGGGCCCGCTACGGCGCGATCGCCACCCTTGACGACGCCGGTGGACTGCAGGATCTGGTGCTGTCGGGACTGTCCCCCGAACAGCAGCAGAAGGTGGTGGGCTACGACCGGGGCTGGGAGTTGCTCGCGTACCTCCGAGACGCCAGCGAGCCGTTGCGGACCACGGACTTCGTGGCCCATCTGGAGTCTGAGGGCTTCTCGGGGTTCTGGCCCGACATCGGGGCGTTCCTGTCGACCCAGATCAAGGTGCGGGACCGCCATGTGGGAACGATCTTCATCGGTGAGAGGCACGACGACTCGATGTTCACCCAGGACGACGAGGAGACCCTGGCGATGTTCGCCGCCCAGGCGGCCATGGCGGTCACCAATGCCCGCCGCTACGGCGACGAGCAGCGGGCCAAGGCCGACCTCGAAGCCCTGGTCAACACATCGCCGGTGGGGGTGTTGGTGGTGGACGCCGGTTCGCGCACTGTGGTGATGGCCAACCGCGAGGCGCGACGCATCGTCGGCGCGCCTCCGGCGGGGGCGCGCGACGCGACGCAGGATGTGTGGGGGCTGACCTGCCGGCGCATGGACGGATCCGAGGTCGCCTTCAGGGAGTTGCCGGTGGTGCGGACGGTACGCGACGGCGAGGCCGTGCAGGCTGAGGAGCTGGTGATCGAGCGCCGTGACGGCACCAGCGTGACCACCCTGATCAACGCCTCGCCGATCCGCTCCGAGGACGGCGAGCTGGTGTCGGTGGTGTCCACACTCCAGGACATGACACCGCTGGAGGATCTGGAGCGGTTGCGGGGCGAGTTCCTGGCGATGGTGAGCCACGAGCTCCGGGCGCCGCTCACGTCTATCAAGGGCGCCGCGGCCACGGTACGGGACTCGTCGATGCCGCTGGACCCCGCCGAGGTCGGCCAGTTCTTCGGCCTCATCGAGGACCAGGCCGACCACATGCGAGACCTGATCAACGACCTGCTGGACATGACCCGCATCGAGGCGGGAACCCTGTCGGTGTCCCCCGAGCCGACCGATCTCGGGGTGGTCATCGACGAGGCCAGGAGTGCCTTCCTCAGCAGCGGGCACCGCCACAGCGTCGACATCGAGACCGCTTCGAGCCTGCCGCCGGTGTGGGCCGACAGGAGGCGAGTGGCGCAGGTCCTGCACAACCTGCTGTCCAACGCGGCGGCCAACTCGCGCGAATGGTCCACCATCACCCTCTCCGCGTCGCTGGAGGACACCCATGTGGCGGTCTCGGTCACAGACGAGGGCGCCGGCATAGCGCCCGAGCGGCTGCGGCTGCTGTTCACCAAGTTCTCGCAGGTCCACGACGACGACCCCCACGGCCCGCGGACCGGCTACGGCCTGGGCCTGGCCATCTGCAAGGGCATCGTCGAAGCCCACGGAGGCCGCATCCGGGCCCACAGCGAGGGCGAGGGCCACGGCACCCGCTTCACCTTCACCATCCCCGCACTGGACGAGCCCGCCGCCACCGCCACCGACGCCACCGGCCCCGCCGGCGGCGAGGCGCAGCCGGCGCCGTCGAAGGTGGAGACCATCCTCGCCATCGACGACGACCCCCAGGCGCTGCGCTATGTCCGCAACACGCTCGCCCAGGCGGGCTACACGCCCGTAGTCACCAGCGACCCCGGCGAGCTCGAACACCTCCTCGAGGCGGAGAGGCCCCACCTGGTTCTGCTGGATCTTGTGCTGCCCGCGACCAACGCCTTCGAGCTCATCCGGCGCATCCCCAAGATCCTGAACGTGCCGGTCATCATCCTGTCGGGCCGCGGCGACGACAACAAGGTGGCCGAGGCCTTCGAGCTGGGGGCCTCCGACTACATCGTCAAGCCCTTCTCGCCGACCGAGTTGCTGGCCCGCATCGCGGCCGCGCTGCGCAGGCAGGCGCTGTCCCGGCACACGGAGCCCTACCGCGTGGCCGACCTCACTGTCGACTACATCACCCGCATCGTCACCGTCGAGGGACGGGCCGTCAAGCTCACCCCCACCGAGTACAAGCTGCTCTCAGAACTCTGCACCAACGCCGGCCGCGCCCTCAGCTATGAGCAACTGCTGGCCCGCATCTGGGAGCAGGACTCCGGCAGCGATGTCCAACGGGTGCGCACTCTCGTCAAGGACCTGCGAGTCAAGCTCGGCGACAACGCCAGGAGCCCCACCTACATCCTCACCGTCCCCGGCGTCGGCTACCGCGCCGCCACCCCCTAGACGCCCCGGCGCGGTCCGAGTTCGATTCTCGGCCAGAACGGGCCCGCGGGTCGGCGGGCCGAGGCCGGGGGCCGATCAGACGTTGAGCAGGTCGCGGGCGCCGGTGTCGCTGGAGGGATGGCGCAGCTTCGACATGGCCCGGGCCTCGATCTGGCGGATCCGCTCCCGGGTGAGGTTGAAGTGCTCGCCAACCTCCTCCAGGGTGCGGGGCTCGCCCCGATCGAGGCCGAAGCGCAGTTTGAGGATGTCGCGCTCGCGCTCGTCCAGCGGCGACAGCAGGCGCATGATCTCGGCGGGCAGCATGGTGGTGGCCGCGGTGTCGAAGGGCGAGTCGATCGACCGGTCCTCCACCACGTCACCCAGCTCGGCGTCGCCGTCCTGGCGCAGCGGCTCCGACAGCGACAGCGGCTCGGACTGGAAGCGCAGCGCCTCGGTGACCTTGTCCTCGGGCATCTCCACCTCGGCGGCCAGCTCCGAGAGGGTGGGCGGTCGGCCGTACTTGAGTTCCAGGCGGGAGCGGGCCTTCTGGAGGCGGGCCAGCGTGTCGCCGGCGTGGACCGGCAGCCGGATGGTGCGGCCGGTGTTGGCGATGCCCCGGGTGATGGCCTGGCGGATCCACCAGGTGGCGTAGGTCGAGAACTTGAACCCCTTGCGCCAGTCGAACTTCTCGACGGCGTGCATCAGCCCGAGGTTGCCCTCCTGGATCAGGTCGAGCAGGGGCAGGCCCGATGCCTGGTACTTCTTGGCGATGGAGACCACCAGGCGCAGGTTCGACTGCACGAATGTGCGCTCGGACTCAAGCCCGCGGCGTTCTTTGCGGCGCAGGTCACGGCGGCGGTGGTCGGTCAGGGAGCCGGGGGTGGCCTCCTTGAGCTCCTTGCGGGCCGCCAGTCCGGCTTCGATCTCCTGGGCCAGCCGGACTTCGTCGTCCTTGGTCAGCAGCGGGTACTGGCCGATGTCGGTGAGATAGAGGCGGACCAGATCCTCCTCGTCTCTCTCAACTCGCTCCTTGACCTTTACCACGTACCCCCACTCCAGGTCCGAAAAGGAGCCGGTCCAACGACCGCCGCCCCACGCGCCATTGCTGCGATCACGATAACGACGTTTTCCCTATCGCCAACCACACCTGCGGCTAGGGCCAGTCGACGGGGCGCAGCAGGGACGATTCGACGATGCCACCGGCCGCCGACAGCACGCTGGCGGCCGCCTCGACTGCGCCGGGCTGGGCGACCCCGGCGGACGAGTCCTCGCGATCCAGGTCATGCTGCAGTGCCCGGGCCACCGAGGCCAGGGCGGCGTCGCAGTGGGGTGCGGCGTGCTCGCCGATCTGCCGGTAGACGTCCGAGAGTTCCGGGACGAACGCCTCCTCGGCCACCGCGAGACGCTCCAATGGACCCGCCAGGCCGGCGATCTCGTCGAGAGCCTCGGCCAGCGCCGGATCGGCTGGCGCGGCCTGACGCCAGGGGGCCATCAGCTCGGAGTCGGGCTGAAGCCCGTCGAGGGTCTCCCGGTGTGAGGCGAGCCGGCGGCCCAACTCCGACATCGATGCCACGGCCTCGGCGTGTCCGGAAGCCGACGCCGTCTGTGCGGCCCAGTCTTCGAGCATCTCCGACAGCCGGCCGCAGGCCCAGCGCAGCGCGCACACCAGCCGGGCTGTCTGGGCCACGGAGTAGCCGCGGCTCACTGGTCGCTCGCGCCGCGGTACCGGTTGATGATCGGCATGCGCCTGTCCCGGCCGAACGCCCGGCCGGTGAGCCGGGGGCCGATCGGCGTCTGGCGGCGCTTGTACTCGGCGGTGTCCACCATGCGGCACACCTGCTCCACGACCTCCGGCGGCGCGATCTGGGCCTGCTGGATCTCACCGACGCTTCGAAGCTCCTCCACGTACAGCCGCAGGATGGGATCGAGCACCTCGTAGGACGGCAACGACTGATCGTCGCGCTGGCCGGGCGCCAGCTCGGCCGACGGCGCCTTGGCCAGCACCGTCTCCGGGATGAGTTCGCTTCCCGCCTGCAAGTTGCGCCAGCGGCACAGTTCGTACACGTCGAGCTTCCAGAGATCCGAGACCACCGCGTACGCACCGGCCGTGTCGCCGTACAGGGTCGAGTAGCCCACGGCCAGCTCGCTCTTGTTGCCGGTGGTGAGTACCAGCCAGCCGTGCTCGTTGGCCAGCGCCATCAGGGTCGTGCCCCGGACCCGGGCCTGGAGGTTCTGGTCGGTGAGCCCGCCCGCGTCCAGCCCGCGGCCGAGATCGGCCTCGATCATCTCGGCCAGCGCCGCGTGACCCGGTTCGATGCCGACGATGCGAGCATCGATGCCGAGGTTGGCGGCCAGCTTCTCGGCGTCGGTGACCGAGTGCTCGCTGGAGTTGCGCGACGGCATCAGCACGCCGTGAACATGGTCTGCACCCAGCGCGTCGACCGCGACGGCTGCGGTCAACGACGAGTCCACCCCGCCGGAGAGTCCGACGCAGACATCGCTGAAGCCGCTCTTGTGCACGTAGTCGCGGGTGGCCAGCGCCAGGGCGGCCCAGCGCTGAGCGTCGAGGTCCATGTGCGGTGCGATCGGCGCGGCCAGACGCCCGCGCCCGGATGCCGATGCGCTCTCCCGCGTCACTGCAACCACGTGGTGCCGGTGTTGCGGGGGCGGTATGTGCTTGCGGGGCGGCAGGTCCACATCGAACACGTCGACCGACTCGGCGAACGACGCGCACCGGGCCGCCACCGACCCGTCGGAGGCGATCATGAACGATCCGCCGTCGAAGACCAGTTCGTCCTGGCCGCCCACGAGGTTCACGCAGACCACCGCCGCGCCGGCCTCGGCCACCCGCCGGCCGATCACCTGCTCGCGGGTGGCCTGCTTGCCGGCCCGGAACGGCGACCCGTTGACGTTCACCACCAGCTGTGCGCCGGCCCGGGCCAGATCGCTCACCGGCCCGTCGGGCACCCAGGCGTCCTCGCACACGGTCACCCCCACCACGGCGCCTCCGATCTCGAAGAGCGGCGGCTCCTCGATGCCGGGCCGGAAGTGGCGCAGTTCGTCGAACACGTCGTAGTTGGGCAGGTGGCGCTTGCGGTAGACGCCGCGCGTCTCGCCGCCGGCGCACACCGCCACCGCGTTGAAGGCCTCGCTGAAGCTCTCGACCCCGGCCATGTCGGGCACCCGCCGGCTGGTCTCGCCGGCGCCGTCGACGAAGCCGACCACGGCTGCGCACGAACCGGTGCGGGCCGCGAACCGGTCGAGCGCGGCCCGGCTGGCCGCGACGAAGCCCGGTCTCAGGACTAGGTCCTCGGGCGGGTAGCCGGTGATGGCCAGCTCGGGCAGCACCGCGAGGTCGGCGCCGGCGGCCTCGGCCCGGGCATGCGCCTCGGCAGCCAGGGCCACGTTCGCTTCCAGGTCGCCGACGGTCGGGTTGACCTGGCAGATCGCCACCCTCAGGCGGTCGGGTCCCGCTCCCCTAGCAGCGTCGGCGGCCATCGGGGGCGGGGTGGGCTAGTTGTAGCCGACGAGTGCTTCGCAGATGGTTCTCGTCAGCAGGGTGGTCACGTGGTAGGGGTCGGCGTTGGCGTTGGGGCGGCGGTCCTCGATGTAGCCCTTGCCGTCGCGGGCCACCTGCCACGGGATCCGCACCGAAGCACCCCGATCCGACACACCGTAGGAGTACTGGTCATAGCGCTCGGTCTCGTGCTCACCGGTCAACCGGAACTCGATGCCCGCGCCGTAGCCGCCGAGATGCTCCTCGGGCTTGCCCGCCGCGCCCAAAGCCTCACACGCCGCGATTATCGGCTCATAGCTCTCGCGCATCGACTTGGTCGACACGTTGCAATGCATGCCCGCGCCGTTCCAATCCCCCAGCATCGGCTTGGGCTCGATGGTCACCTCGATGCCGTGCTTCTCCGCCAGGCGGAACAGCAGGTAGCGGGCCACCCACACATGATCCGCGACTGTGACGGTGTCGGACGGTCCGATCTGGAACTCCCACTGGCCCGGCATGACCTCCGCGTTGGTGCCCGCAATGTCGAGACCAGCTTGGATACAGGCCGTGGTGTGCTCCTCGATGAGGTCACGGCCCGAGATGCGGCCGGCGCCGACCCCGCAGTAATAGGGGCCCTGCGGAGGCGGGAAGCCCGCCGGGGGGAAGCCGGCCGGCCACCGCGTGGTCGCGTCCAAGAGCGTGTACTCCTGCTCCATCCCGAACAGCGGAGCCTGGTCCTTGTACTTCTCATACACGGCCACACACTCGGCCCGCCGGTTGGTGGGATGCGGCGACAGATCATGGGTGAGCAGCGTCTCACACAGCACCAAGATGTTGTCACCGCCGCGAACCGGGTCACCGCAGGTGAACACCGGCTTCAACACGACATCGGAGTTGTCGCCCGTCGCCTGATTGGTGCTGGAGCCGTCAAACCCCCAGATCGGCGGTGCCTCATCGTTGGCCAAGATCTTCGTCTTGGTACGGATCTCACCCACCGGCTCAACGCCGTCAATCCACAAATACTCAGCCCGATAAGTCACGATGTCTCCTTGGTCTAGTCCGTGCAGTTGCTGGGGTTTCGAACGCTCAACGAGGCTATCGGCCTAGAGGCCGAGCTTGCGAGGCCGTGGCCCCGAGCGGCCCGTGAGCGCAGCGAACAAGAGCGGGAATTACTGCCGATTCTCAGCCCACCAGCCGTCCAGTCGAGCCAGCAATTCGTCAACGGGAAGCTCCCCTTCGGTGCGCTTGACCTCGAGCAGCCAGGCCAGAGCCTCGCCCACCTTCGGACCGGGGGGCAGGCCGAGATGGGCCATGACCGCGCCACCGTCGATCTGCGGCCGCTCCGCTGCCCGGCGCTCGGCGTCGGCCAGTTCGGCGATGCGACGCTCGAGATCGTCGATCTGGTGGTGGAGGTCGGCCTCCCGCTGGAGGTTGCGGGTAGTGCAGTCCGACCGGACCAACTGGTTGAGACGACCCAGCAGCGGCCCCGCGTCCCGGGCGTAGCGACGCACGGCAGCGTCGCTCCATCCCGACGCGTAGCCCTTGAACCGTCCCGACAGCCGCACCAGCTCGCTCACGTCGTCGACGGTGCCCTCGTCGAAGCCGAGCTCGGCCAGCCGCTTGCGGGTCATCCGGGCGCCCACCGCCTCGTGATGGCGGAAGGTCACCTCGCCGTGCTCGTAGCTGCGGGTGCGGGGCTTGCCGATGTCGTGGAAGAGCGCCGCCAAACGGACCACGAGGTCGTCAGGAGTCTTGGCCACCACCGCGATCGTGTGGGCCAGCACGTCCTTGTGCCTGTGTATCGGATCCTGCTCCATCTGGAGATCCGGCAGCTCCGGAACGATCTGAGCCATGGCGCCTCGGTCGATGGCCGACCACAGCCGTGGCGCGGGATCATCGCCGCTGAGCAGGGTGCACAGCTCTTCTCGGTGGGTCTGCCGGGCATCCACGATCATCACCGTAATCAAGCCTATGATCCGGCTTCGCGGTTCTGTCTCGTGACGCGGTGGGGCCGCGTCCGCGGTGTAGGGTGGGCGCCTGGAAAGGAGTTCCTCATGCGATCACTGAGGCTCGCAGCGGCGATGCTCGCGCTGGCGCTGGTCGCGGCGGCGTGCAGCGACGACGAGAACGGCGAGGGAGAGCCGGTCGACGAGGTGACGACGACCACCGAGTCTTCCGCTCCGACTACGACCCAGCCCCGGGTGACCACACCGACGACGGCCCCGCCGGAGACGACGACTACCACAGTGGTGGAAGTGGTCACTACTACTAGTACGACGGCACCGCCTGACGCCGCGGTCAGCATCGGTCCGCCTCCCCCGCCGAGCAACGTCAGGTGCCAGGCCGGCACAGCCGAGAACGAGCTCCTGGTGGCGTTCGACGCCCTTCCCAATCCAGCCGACATCTCCAAGATCCGTGTCTACGTGTCGGTGGACGGCGGGCCGATGATCACCAACGGCGAGTACACCATCGGCGAGATCGACTCCAGCGGCGACCGTTGGGCCGCTCCGGCTCGGAGGCTGCCCGCCAACGTGCCGCTGCGGCTCACCGCGACCTCCTTCAACCAGCTGGGCCAGGAGTCCGGTTGGTACATCGTCGAGGGCCACTACACCGGCCCGGGGGCGCCCTGCGGCGAGGCTCTGCCTCCGCCCACCGCCACCGCAGGCTTCGGCGAGGGCGAGGGCGAACAGGGGCAATAGCAGGCCCGCTGCGCCGGCCGGGAACCAGACCGACCCGGCGGGCGTCATAGGTGTTGACCGTCCTAGACGGGAGGACACCTATGCATGATGCGATCAACCTCTATGTGAGGACGCCTCACCGTCCCTTGAGGATCCTGGCGCTGGCCCTTCTGGGCGCAGCGATGGTGTTGCTCAGCGCCTGCGCAGGAGATGATGGCGACGAATCAGCTGCTTCGGCTGACGCACCGGCCGACGAATTGTGGCAGACCGCAGTGACTGAGGCGGAGCCCGAGGCCGAAGAGGCCCCGGCACCCACAACCACAGCGGCGTCATCGCCTGACGCCGAGGCCGGTTTGGCCGTCCCCACTGCGCTCACGCCCGCCGATCTGGGACGCGAGATCATCTACCGAGCCGCGATCGGCGTTCAGGCCGACGATGTGAGCGCGGCCAGCAACGAGGCGGTGGCCATAGTCCAGGGCCTGGGGGGGATCGTGTTCTCCCAGACGACCCGCACCGAGCCCGAGCCCTGGGCCGAAATCGTCTTCAAAGTGCTCCCCGCCGACTTCTCGACTGCGCTGGAGCGCCTGGCCGGCGTGGGGAAGCTAGTCGACCAGTCGATCAGCGCCGACGATGTGACCGAGCGGGTCGTCGACCTCGAAAGCCGCATCAGCACCGCCGAGACCAGCGTGGCCCGCCTGCGCCGACTCCTGGAGGAAGCGGTCGACCTCGAGGACGTGGCCGCCATCGAGCGTCAGTTGCTGGACCGCGAGACCACCCTCGAAGTGCTGCGCGGTCAGCTGCGCACGCTGCGCGACCAGGTGGACCTGGCCACGATCACTCTGACGATCACCCAGTCGCCCACCGTGCCGCCCGACACCGGGATAGAGGTGGCGGCCTGGGTGTCCGACGACGCCGACGACCCGTGCCTGGGGGCCCAGCACCTCACGGCCGATCCGGACTCGACCGTGTACTTGTGCCTGGAGGTGGAGAACCCGGGCGCCTCGACCCTCACCGATGTGTCGGTCCGGTCCCTCGATGTGCGTCTCGACATCGGCGCCTTCGAGACGCGGCAGGGCAGCTTCGACCGGATCGAGCCCGGCGGGCTGCTGGTGGCCGTGCTGGAGGTTCCCGTCGAGGATGGCCGGCTGGCCGGCCGGGTGGCCACCCGGGGCCTGGAGATCCGGCTGGAGGCCGAGGCCGTCCCGGTGGACGCGGAGGGAACTGAGCTTCCCGAGGTCTCCGGCAGCACCTATGTGTGGCTCGACTCCCGCACCGACGACTCGCTGCCCGGTTTCGCTGACTCGGTCTCCGACGGGGCCGGCTTCCTGCGCACGATCGTGGGGGTGGCCCTGGTGGTCGTCGGGGTCCTGATTCCGTTCCTGCCGTTCGTGGCCGTGATCATCGCCCTGGTCTGGTGGCGTCGCCGCCGCCGTCGGGCCCGCAAGCAGGCATCGCCCCCGCCTCCCCCATCCGCTTCCAGCGCAGCCTCCCCCTAACCTGTCGCGGTCGGCGCCGCGAGAGGAGTCAGCGTGGGCGAGGTCCAAGAACGCAACAAGGAGACTGCGGCCCGGTTCTGGCACGCCCTGTACTCCCACGACTGGGACGCCGTAGGGGGGTTCTTCAGCCCCGAGGCCAACTACGCGGACGTGGGCACGGGCGAGTCGGGCGGAGGTGCCCACGGCCCCGACCAGATCGTGGCCCGGCTGCGGCTGGGGCTGGAGCCGGTGGAGCGCCACACCCACGAGCCGGGCCTGGTGGTGGCCGAGGGCTCAGTGGTCGTCACCGAGCACCTCGAGGTCTGGTGGTTCCACACCGGCGAGGTGGTCAGGCACCCGTTCACCTCCGTGATGGAGTTCGACGACGCGGGGAGGATCACACGCTGGTGGGACTACTCCAACCTGTCGAACCTGCTCGACAACGCCCCGCAGTGGTGGCTGGAGCACATCGCCTCCGGCTGGCGCGCCACCCTCGAAGCCTGACGCGGCCGAGCCATGCCCGAGTCCCAGGAGGATCCGCAGATGACCGACTCACTCGACCCGGCCGCCGTCTGGAGGGAGTTCTGTAGCCGGATCGCCGAAGCGGGAGCGGCCGTGCTGGACGACCCGGCGGCGGCCGGCGCCCGCAACCAGGCCGAGGGGCTGCGGTGCCTCACCCGGCAGCTGGTGTTCGCCGTGCAGGACGCGGTGGAGTTCCGCGACGCCGACTTCCCCGCCCTCCACCGCTTCGACGACGACGTGACCAAGTGGGGCGGCCCCAACACCGACAACAACTACCTGCGCTGCTCCATCGACCCGGCCGGCCTCTACCGGCTCACCGCCGACGTGGCCGGCTGCCGCGACGCGATCCTCTCGCTGTATGAGGGCGACATGCAGCTCGGCCGCTACGGCGTGTTCAGCGAGTGCGCGCTGCGTGAACTGAGCCTCGAGGACGGGCGCCTCGAGGTGATGATTGCCCCCGACCGGCCCACCGGGGCCGCCAACTGGATGGCCACCAACCCCGAGGCGCGCTATCTCGGCATCAGGGTCTACGTGTGCGACTGGACCACCGACGCCGTGCCCGACTTCTACATCGAGCGCCTCGACCGGGCCGGCGACCGTCCGGAGCGGCTCACCGTTGACCGCATGGCGCAGGCGCTGGACGAGGCTGCTGACTGGGTGGCGACCTCGGTTCCCTTCTGGCTGCGCTTCGTCGAGGGGGTCCGCCAGCGCAACGGCGACAACGTCCTGACCCCGCCCATGCAGGCCGCGGGCGGCGCCGACAACATCGCCTACGGCGGCGGGTTCTGGAATCTCGGCGACGACGAGGCATGGCTGATCACGTTCGAGCCGCCCGAGGCCTTCACATGGTCGATCCAGACCCACACGTGGCCCTGGTTCGAGTCGGGCGACCTCGCCCACGCCCAGACCAGCATCAACGACACCCAGGCCCACACCGACCGCGACGGCCTGGTGCGGGCGGTGGTCAGCCACCAGGATCCGGGCACGCCCAACTGGATCGACACCGAGGGCCGCCCGGTGGGCATGTGCATCTACCGCTGGATCGGTGCATCCGATTCGCCGGTTGCCGAAGGTGCCGTGGTCCCGCTGGCCGAGCTGCGCGGTCACCTGCCGGCGGACCATCCGACGGTCACGCCCGACGAGCGCCGGAGCGTGATGGCGGCCCGGCGCCGGGGGGTGCACCGGCGGTTCCGGCGCTGATCTCGCACGGCGTCGGGGGTCATCTCCGATGGACTGGCAGCCCCCGCCCCGGCCTCGCTGGGTAGACCGGCTCAACGGCCACGCCGACCACGCCGGCCATGCCCGGCTGCTTGTGCCGCTCGAGCCGGACGAGCTGCTCGCGGCAGCCACCGAAGGGGCCGGCCTGGACGATTTCGGACGGCCCGGCGAATTCGGCGACGGTGGAGCCGGCGGCGCCGGCTGGCAGACCCATTTCGAGACCTTCATGGAGGCGCTGGAACGGGAGGGCAACCTTCACCTCACCGGCCGGCTCCTGACCCGCACCGACCTTCTGGCCGCGCTGCGCAACCGGCTGGAACTCGTCGATCTATGGCGACACCGGCCCGACATCGGCGAGCAGCCGGTCGACGGGCCCCTGGTGGTGATCGGCGCGGCCCGGTCGGGCACGTCGATCCTGCACGAGCTGCTGGCCCTCGATCCGGCCCACAGCACCCCGACCACCTGGAAGGTGCACCGTCCTGTGGCGGCCGCCACCGGCGACGCCGCCACGGTGGCCGCCGCACGACGGAGTGTCGACTCGGTGGTGTCCTTCTGGCACGACGTGCAGCCCGAGTACGAGACCATGCACCACAACGGCGGCGACCTCCCCACCGAGTGCATCTTCTTGACCGTGCCCACATTCCTGTCGGACAACTGGGCCGGCACCCACACCGTGCCCGGCTACAGCCGCCATCTGGCCGTGGCCGACCACCGTCCCGCCTACGAGTGGCACCGCCGCACCCTGCAGACGCTGAGCCGGCGCGAGCAGGGCCGGCGCTGGGTGCTCAAGGCGCCGAGCCACCTGGCCACCCTGCGCGAGCTGTTCGCGGTCTACCCCGACGCCAGGGTCATACAGCTCCACCGGGATCCGGCCCGCACCCTGCCGTCGATGCTGAGCCTCATGGGCACGCTGCGGTGGATGCGCACCGACGCAGTCGACATGGAGCCGTTCGTGGAGCCGACCGTGGCGGGGGTGGCCCATCTGCAGCGCAGGGCCATAGCCGACCGGGCCTCGGGCCGGCTGCCCGACAACCGCTTCTTCGATCTGCACTACGCGGAGTTGCTCGCCGATCCGGTGGCCGCCATCGGCGCGGCGTACGAGCACTTCGGCCTGGCTCTCCCAACAGGGCTGCCGGACGCCGTCAGGGCGTACCTGGCGTCCAAGCCGAAGGGCGCCAGGGGCAGCCACCAATACTCGCCCGAGGCGTTCGGCCTGACCGCCGGGGGGATCCGGTCGGCTTTCGGCGACTATCTGGACCGTTTCGCCGTCGCGGCCGAGGACTGAGGGGCTGCGCCATTCGGCATCCGCGACGTCAACCGGCGAGGCCGTCGTCGGGCTGTCCCCGGCGGCGATGGCGAAGCACCACGCTGGCCATCAGGGCCACACCGATGGCGACGATGGCGCCCCCGAACACCAGCGCAGCATCGATGTCGGCCCAGTAGCGATCGGTGAGAGCCGCCAGCGCGACCGCGATGAACACCAGTCCGGCCACGAGGGACAACGGGTCGACCCGACGGCGCGTTGACTCCGGGGACTCGGGGGAATCCGCCCACGTAGCACCGGTCTCGTCTCGTGTGTCATCCATATCCGTCTCGTCCTTTGCGCTCATGGAGCCGGCCGTTCTGACGGGATCCTCACGGGAGCCGTGACGGCACGGTCACAATCTCGACCTCGCCCATGCCGAGGTCGATGTCGAAGTCGAGTTCACCGTCGGGATCGCCGACTGCCGGCAACACGACCCGAGCGCCGACCCCGATCCCGCCGGTGGAATCGTGCCTCTCCCAATGCCAGACGCCGGCATCTCCGGACCTCATGTAGCCCCAACGTTCCGTGATGGCGCCGACGCCGACTTCGATGTCCGCGCTGAACCGGATGTTGTCGGGCACGTACACGACCACTTCGCCCATGCCGAGGCTCACGTCCACCGAGCGGTCCCTGCCGTCGAGCTGCAGGTCTTCAAGCTCAACCACGAGGCGGCCTATGCCGTGCTCGTAGTCCTGCTCCAGTTCGTCGAGGCTGGCGGGCGCAACCCGAACCTCGCCCAGCCCCCGCCAGGACTTGACGTCGGTGCTAGCGAACAGCAACGCGACCGGCACCAGCGCCGCCCCCAAGAAGATCAGGCCTCGGGCGGGGCCCGTGAAGGCGGAGACGAGGAGCCCGGTTCCCGTGATAGCCAGCGCGATGGCGAAGAAAGCGCCCACATCCATCTCGACAACATCGAGACGCTCCAGTATCACGGCTGCGCCGCTGTAGACGAGCAGTGCCGCTACGGTGAGTGAGCCGAGGACCGAGCGGCCACGGCGTCGTCTTGGAGCCGGCGATGGTACGGCACCGGGCGGCGGATGTGGGGGTGGCGGGGC
>VYFQ01000029.1 GCA_009842325.1 Acidimicrobiaceae bacterium
GCCGCCCCGGCGGGGCCCCGTGGGGGGGGGGGGCGGGGGGGTGGGGGGGGCGGGGGCGCACCCGTGGGGTGGGCTGCAGACGGGCGGCTCCGTAGTCGTCGGCGCGTGGCTGTGCCCCGGCGGCGGCTGCGGA
Source organism: Acidimicrobiaceae bacterium (assembly GCA_009842325.1). Taxonomy (GTDB): domain Bacteria; phylum Actinomycetota; class Acidimicrobiia; order Acidimicrobiales; family Aldehydirespiratoraceae; genus Aldehydirespirator. The sequence goes on from VYFQ01000029.1 coordinate 134, forward strand.
TGAGCGTGAGCGGCCTCGGCGCGCTGCTGGGCGATCATCGCGCCCAGCACCACCGCGGCAATCCCCAGCGCGCTCACCGCCAGGCACCGCCTCGGCGTCGGCTCGCGGGACGGCGGCTGGGCAGAAGACGGAGTGTCAGACATGGCGGGGCAACTCCTCTCGGTGCTCAGCAGGACGCGGGGAAGTAGCGCTCGGGGGTGGCGTGGTGGTGCTCCATCCACTCCTCGGCCAGCCGGGCCGAGCGGTCGCAGTCACGCCAGTCCTCGGCGCTGGGGCGGCTCTGGACCCACTCGGCCCAGGCGTCGCAGTCGCTGCCGAACCGTTCGGGTATCTCCGATCTACGCCGGACCCGGGTTTCGAGTTGGATGCCGGCGGGCAGCACGATCCGGCACTGCTCAGCCAGCGTCGTCCCGTCGGACAGGAGAAGGCCGGCGTCGTTGGTTTGGCCCGGACGCGTGCCGTCGGCGAGCGGGTCTATGACGGTGGCGCAGTTGTGCCAGCCGTGGCGGTTCTTGACGCCCGTGCCTCGGGCCCCCGCGCCGTAGGCGTCGGCCCGGTCCTGGTACTCGTTGAGCACGCACCACGGATCGGCGCCCAGGAAGTCGAGTGCCCACTTCATCTCGTGCAGCAGCCAGGTGCAGTTGCCCCGCGGCTGGTCGAAGCACCAACTCGTCCAGCGGGCCACGTCGCGGGTCCATCTCGGGATCTCACCGGCCCGGCGACCGGCACAGATGCCGCCGGCGCCCTCGCCGGGATAGGCGCTGTGCACGCAGTCAGATAGGTCCTGGGGGACCTCCCACTCTGACGGCGGGTAGCAGTCAGAGGGCCACGGCGGGCCCGGCGCGCAGGTGGGGTAGTCCCAATATGGAAGCTGCCGCGGGATCATCCCCACCTCCGGATGCGGCGGATGGCCGCCCTGAGGTTCTGGCGCCGGACCCGCCGCGACCGGGGGGATCGTCGTGGGGGGTGAAAGGGTCGTTGTCGTCGTTGTCGTCGTTGTCGTCGTTGTCGTCGTGGTTGTGGTCGGCGTTGCCTGCGCGAGATCGACCCGCGCCTCCTCGATCGACCCCGCCAACACCGAAGGGCCGGGGTCGGCCGTCGCCGATTCGGTCAGGGGTGTCTGGCCGACCCAGCCGGCACCGCTGCCACAGCTAGCCGCGACCACCGCGAGAGCCGCCAATCGAAAGCACATGAAATTCATGGTTGATGATCTAAGCGTATTTTCAGATATTTGCAACTGTTTTGTGATATTTCTATGTTTACCAGTGCTTATTTGATCCTCTGCGTGCGTCCGAACACGCAAGCGCCCCTAGTCGGCCGCAGCCGGGTGGTAGCTTCAGCCCGGTGAACGAAGCGGTCGAGCGCCATGTCGGGCTCGACGCGGTCATGGCCCGGGCGCCATCCGAGAACTTCCCGGTGGCGCTGCGGCTGCTGCCCAAAGCGGTGCAGGGCCACCTGCGGGCCATCTACGGCTACGCACGGCTCGTCGACAACCTCGGTGACGAGTACCCCGGTGACCGCCTGGCCGCGCTCGACTGGGTCGAGGCCCAGCTCGACGACCTGTTCGCCGGCGCCCCCCGCCACGAGGCCTTCGTCCGGCTGGCGCCCACGGTGGCGCAGTTCGGGCTGGACCGCGGGCCCTTCGACGGGCTGCTGGCCGCCAACCGGCTCGACCAGCACAAGACCAGCTACGCCGACTTCGACGAACTGATGGAGTACTGCGAGCTGTCGGCCAATCCCGTCGGGCATCTGGTTCTGGCCGTGTTCGAGGCGGCCACCCCCGTCCGCCTGGCCGCCTCCGACCAGGTCTGCAGCGGCCTGCAGGTGCTGGAACACCTCCAGGACGTGGGCGAGGACGCGGCCAACGGGCGCGTCTACCTGCCGGCCGACGACATGGACCGCTTCGGCGTCGACGTCGAAGACCTCGGCGCTGCGGTGGCATCGGCCAATCTGCGCGGCCTGGTGGCCTACGAGGCCAGCCGGGCCCGGGCCATGCTGGAGGGCGGCAGGGGACTGGTGGCCTCGCTGCGGGGGCCCGCCCGCCTGGCTGTGGCCGGATTCGTGGCCGGAGGGCTGGCCAATCTCGACGCCCTCGAGGCCGCCGGCTTCGAAGTGCTGAGCCGCACCCGCAAGGCGGGCGGGGCACGGGTGCTGGGCCGACTCGTCGGCGTGTACCTCGCCGCTGCGCTCCGGCGGGGGACGGGCAACCCGTGATCGGCGCCGAGGCGGCCTACCGCCGCTGCGAGGAGATCACCTGGTCCGAGGCCCGCAACTTCGCTTACGGGATCCGCCTGCTGCCGCCGCCTAAGCGCCGGGCGATGGCCGCCCTCTACGCACTGGCGCGCCGCATCGACGACGTAGGCGACGGCGACTGGTCGAACGACCGCAAGCTCGCCGCGCTGGATGACCTCCACAACGCCATCGCGGCCCTGGAGGCGGGCGAGATCACCGACCCCGCCGACCCGGTGCTGGTGGGCGTGGGCCACGCCGCGGCCCAATACCCGATCCCCGTGGCCGCCCTGCACGAGATCGTCGAGGGCTGCGAGCACGACGTGCGGGGCGAGGCCTACGCCACCATGGACGACACCGTGCGCTACTGCCGGCTGGTGGCCGGCTCGGTGGGTCGCCTGTCGCTGGGCGTGTTCGGCACCAAGCCTGCGCGTGCCGTCGCCGCAGGCCCGACCGGCCGCGACGCTGCGGCGGCCGGCCAGGACCGGCCCGTCGAGGACCTGGCCGACGACCTGGGCGTGGCCCTGCAGCTCACGAACATGCTGCGAGACATCGTCGAGGACCACCGCATGGGGCGCATCTACTTGCCCGAGCAGGAGCGGATCCGCTTCGGGATCGCCCCGGGCCGCTGGGACCCGCCCGACGCCGTGGCCACGCTGGTGCAGTTCGTGGCCGGCCAGGCGGTGACATGGTTCGAGCGAGGACTGGTGCTGCTGGACCATCTCGACTACCGCAGCCGGGCGTGCACCGCGGCCATGGCCGGGATCTACCGGCGGCTGCTGGGCCGCATCCTGGCCGAGCCCGCGTCCCCTCTGAGCGGCCGGGTCAGCCTTCCCACCCACCAGAAGGCCCTGGTGGCGGCCCGCAGCCTGTCCGGGTTGCGGCCGTGACATCCGGCCCGCGGCCGGCGCGGGTGGTGGTGGTCGGCGGCGGTCTGGCCGGGTTGTCGGCCGCGGTGGAAGCGGCCGACCGCGGCGCTGCTGTCACCCTGCTCGAGCGCCGCCCCCGCCTGGGCGGCGCCACCTGGTCGTTCGAGCGCAACGGCATCTGGTTCGACAACGGCCAGCACGTGTTCATGCGCTGCTGCACCGCCTACCGGGCGTTCCTGGAGCGGATCGGCTCAGCCGGCGGAGCGTCGATGCAGAGCCGGCTCGACGTTCCCGTGATGGCACCGGGCGGGCCGGTCGGGTCGATCAGGCGCACGCCCGGCCCGGCCCCGCTGCACCTGGCGCCCGCGCTGCTGTCCTACCCGCATCTGAGCCTGCGCCAGAGGCTGGCCGTGCTGCGGGCCGGGCTGGCGCTCAGGCGGCTCGACCCCGACGATCCGGCCCTCGATGACGTGACCTTCGGCGACTGGCTGACGGCCCGCGGCCAGGACACGACCGCCATCGAGACCTTCTGGGACTTGATCGTGCTGCCGACGGTCAACGCCGGCGCGGCCGACGCCTCCCTCAAGCTGGCCGCCAAGGTGTTCGTGACCGGGCTGCTCACCGAGGCCGGCGCGGCCGACATCGGCTGGGCCCGGGTGCCCCTGTCGGCCCTGCACGGCGACGCCGCCCGCCAGGCCCTGGAGGCCGCCGGAGGAGAGGTCCGCTCGCGCGTCCCCGTGAAGGCGGTGCGCCCCGGCCAAGCAGGCTTGGAGGTGCAGACCGACGAGCAGGTCATCGAAGCCGACTCAGTGGTGGTGGCCGTGCCTCACGACGCGGTGGCCGCGCTGCTGCCGTCCGGCACCGTCGCAGCCCAGGACCGGCTCGTCGAGTTGGGCACCTCCCCGATCGTCAACGTCCATCTGGTGTACGACCGCCCGGTGACCCACCTGGACTTCTTCGCCACCGTCGGCAGCGACGCGCAGTACGTGTTCGACCGCACCGCCGGCGCCGGGCTCGACGACGGCCGCCAATGCCTGGCCGTGTCCCTCTCGGCCGCGGAGTCCTACATCGGCATGGCCTCAGCCGATCTGGTGTCGCACTTCACCGCGGAGATCGCCCGGCTCCTGCCCGCGGCCTCGGGAGCCACCGTCACCGAATCGATCGTCACCCGTGAGAACTCGGCCACGTTCCTCGGCGTGCCGGGCACCGACTCGCTGCGGGCCGGAGCCGAATCCGGCCTTCCCGGCGTGTATCTGGCCGGCGCTTGGACCGACACCGGCTGGCCGGCCACGATGGAGGGAGCGGTCCGCAGCGGAACCGGGGCCGGCCGGCTCGCGGCCCGCTTCGCCTCCCGATCCGCCGGCGGCCAGGCCCCCGGCTCGGCTGGTTAGGGATCCGGACTCAGACCGGAAGCAGTGCGAGACTAAACGAGCATCACCGGCTAAGGTTCGGGCCATGACTCCCCAGCACGCTCAATCTTCGGGAGGCGGCTCGGCGGGGCGGGCCATCGTGCTTGTGATCGTGGCGGTTGCGCTGGGCGCGTTCTTGCTGGCGCGAGGCTTCGACGACTCCGACGACAGCACCGAGGCCTCTTCCAGCGCCACGACGGAAGAGTCGACCAACGGCGACCCCGAAGAGACTGACACCAACGGCACGACGTCCACCACAACGACCACCACAACGACGACGACGGCTCCCCCGGTGATCACCCACCCCCCCGGTGAGGTCAAGGTGGCCGTGATGAACGGCACCGGCGTGCGGGGACGGGCCGGACGGACAGCCGACACACTCAACGCCACAGGGTTCGTGACCGCAGCCAAGAACACCCAGCAGGACCGGGTCGAAGCCTCGGTCATCTACTACCGGCCGGGATACGGCGACGACGCCAAGTCCGTCGCGTCCGTGCTCGGCGCGCCCCCCGACATCATCACGCCCGCTCCGGGAACGATCATGACCCTGATCAGGAATCCGGAGTCGCCGGCGGACCTGGAGGAGTTCAACATCTTCGCCGTGGTCGGCACCGACAACGTGATCCTCGACCCCGATCCACCCGCTGATTCCGGTTAACGGAGCTGGTTGATCACTCCTCGCGCGGCGATGCCGCGAGAATGTCGGTTGTGCGCGTCCTGGCTGCACCCGACAAGTTCCGCGGCACGGCCTCCGCCGGAGAGGTCGCTCGGGCAGTGGCCGAGGCCGCCGGCGCGGCATCGGCGTCGTGCGACCTTGCGCCCATGGCCGACGGGGGCGAGGGAACCCTCGACGCGCTCGGTGGTCCCAACCGCTCCTCGGTGGTGACCGGGCCGCTCGGTGAGCCCGTCACCGCACCCTGGCGGCTCAGCCGCGCCGTCGCCGTCATCGAGATGGCCCTGGCCTCGGGCCTGGCCGTGGCGGGCGGCGCCTCGAGCAACGATCCGGTCAACGCCACCACGGCGGGCACAGGCGAGTTGATCGCTGAGGCGGTCGAGGGCGGAGCGCAGCGGGTGCTGGTGGCGGTGGGCGGCTCGGCCACCACCGACGGCGGTCTCGGTGCGCTGGAGGCCCTGCCGTCGGTTGCCCGGATGTCGGGGGTGGAGATGATCGTGGCCTGCGACGTGCGCACGTCCTTCCTGGACGCCGCCGCTGTGTACGGTCCGCAGAAGGGAGCCTCGCCCGCCCAGGTCGAGCTGCTGACCCGGCGACTCAGACGCCTAGCACAGATCTACGAGCGGGACTTTGAAGTGGACGTCACCACCATGGCCGGCGCCGGCGCGGCCGGTGGCCTGGCCGGAGGCCTCGCGGCCCGGGGTGCCAGCCTGGTCAACGGCTTCGAGGTGGTCGCCGACGAGATCGGCTTGGGGGAGCGGATCCTGAACGCCGACGTGGTCGTAACCGGTGAGGGTCGCTATGACGCCACGTCGTTGCAGGGCAAGGTCGTCGGTGGTGTGGCCGAGCTTGCAGCCGAGTCAGGCACCCGGGCGCTGGCCGTGGTCGGCGGCTCGGATCCCGAGGCGCCGAGGCCCGACGGCTTGGAGATCCTCGACCTGACCGCGATGTTCGGATCGGAGCGGGCTCATGGCGACCCCTGCGGGTGCGTGCGGGAGGCAGTAGCGGAGGCGCTCGGCTACTAGCCCTCTTTGCGGCGCAGCCTCCCGGTCAGGACCAAGAAGACCAAGCCGATCAACACCACCAGGATCGCGAGCAGCGTGACCAGCCAGGCGAAGATGGTCACTACCCACTGCACCACGGTGACCGCCCCCACCACGGTCAGCGCGCCCACAATGAGCTGGGCCGGCCAGGGCAGGCGGCCCAGCCTCGCCACGGCTCGGCCCGCCTCCTTCTCCATGGGTGTTTCCACGGGCCGATCCTACCGCCGGGCCTATACCATGGCCCGGTCCCGTCGAGCCCGTCGCAAGCCCAGCGAGGAACGCCATGGCCGTCACCGTCCGAGTGCCCACAACCCTGAGAGTTCTCACTGCCGGCGCGTCGGAGGTTGCCGTCGACGGTTCCACGCTCGCTGAGGTGCTCGACTCGCTGGAGTCCTCGCATCCGGGCTTCCGCGACCGCATCCTCGACGAGGCGGGCGAACTGCGCCGCTTCGTCAACGTGTTCGTCAGCGACGACGACGTCCGCTTCCTCGATGGGCTCGGCACTGCGGTCGACGACGGCGCCACCGTGAGCATCGTGCCCGCAGTCGCGGGCGGCCGCGGCTGAACCACCATCGCCCCTGATACTCGCCTCTTCCGGGCGGCCACATTCGCGCTCTGACGGGTTGTCATCGCGGCCCTGCGCCGGTTGACTTGGCACTCGTGGCACGAGAGTGCCAACCCAGGCAAACAAGAGACATCCGGCCCTGCGCAGGGCCGTTCCGGAGGTTCAAATGGCCAAGACGATCCAGTTCGACGAGAAGGCTCGCCGTGCGCTCGAACGGGGCATGAACCAGCTCGCCGACGCGGTGCGGGTCACGCTGGGCCCCAAGGGCCGCAACGTCGTGCTCGACAAGAAATGGGGCGCCCCCACCATCACCAACGACGGCGTGTCGATCGCCAAGGAGATCGAGTTGGAGGACCCCTACGAGAAGATCGGCGCCGAGCTGGTCAAGGAGGTCGCCAAGAAGACCGACGATGTCGCCGGCGACGGCACCACCACCGCCACCGTGCTGGCGTGGTCGATGGTGCGCGAGGGTCTGCGCAACGTGGCCGCCGGCGCCAACCCGATGTCGCTCAAGCGGGGCATCGAGGCAGCGGTGGACGCTGCGGTGGAGTCGATCCAGGACAACAGCCACGACGTGTCGTCCGACAAGGCTCAGATCGCCAACGTGGCCGCCATCTCGGCCGCCGACGACGAGATCGGCTCGACCATCTCCGACGCCATCGACAAGGTCGGCAAGGACGGCGTGATCACCGTCGAGGAGGGCCAGACCTTCGGCCTGGAGATGGAGACCGTCGAGGGCATGCGCTTCGACAAGGGCTACATCTCGCCGTACTTCGTCACCGACCCCGAGCGCATGGAGACCGTGCTCGACAGCCCGTACCTCCTGCTGGTCGGATCGAAGATCTCGAACGTGCGCGACTTGGTGCCGGTGCTCGAGAAGGTCATGCAGGGTGGCAAGCCGCTGCTGATCATCGCCGAGGACGTGGAGGGCGAGGCCCTGGCCACGCTGGTGGTCAACAAGATCAGGGGCACGTTCACGTCGACCGCGGTCAAGGCGCCCGGCTTCGGCGACCGCCGCAAGGCGATGCTGCAGGACATGGCCATCCTCACCGGCGGCCAGGTCATCAGCGAGGAAGTCGGCCTCAAGCTCGACAGCGTGGGCGTCGACATGCTGGGCTCGGCCCGCAAGGTGATCGTCACCAAGGACGAGACCACCATCGTCGAGGGAGCCGGTGACGCCTCCGACGTGGCCGGCCGCATCAACCAGATCAAGGGCGAGATCGACAACACCGACTCCGACTACGACCGTGAGAAGCTCCAGGAGCGCCTGGCCAAGCTGTCCGGCGGCGTGGCCGTGCTCAAGGTCGGGGCAGCCACCGAGGTCGAGCTCAAGGAGAAGAAGCACCGCATCGAGGACGCGGTCAGCACCACAAAGGCCGCCATCGAGGAGGGCGTCGTGGCCGGAGGCGGCGTGACGCTGCTGAGGGCCGTGGACGCGGTTGACGCCGCTATCGACGGGCTCAGCGACCCCGACGAGCAGACCGGGGCCCGGATCGTGGCCAAGGCGCTGGTGGCGCCGTTGGGCCAGATCGCGGTCAACGCCGGCCTTGAAGGCGGCGTGGTCGTCGAGCGGGTCCGTGGCTTGAGCGGTCCCGACGGCCTCAACGCGGCCACCGGCGAGTACGAGGACCTGATCGCGGCCGGGATCATCGACGCGGCCAAGGTCACCCGCTCGGCCCTGCAGAACGCCGGCTCGATCGCCGGGCTGTTCCTCACCACCGAGGCCGTGATCGCCGAGTCCCCCGAAGATGCGCCCGCGGGCGGCGGCATGCCCGACATGGACTTCTAGTCCCGATACTCCAGTCCCCCCAAGACAACAGCCCGGCCCGCCCCCAAGGCCGGGCTGTTGCGCGCTCGGATAGCTTGCAGGCATGGCTGAGCTGCATCCGTTGTGTGAGCCGCTGGCAGCGCTGCTCGGGACGTGGCGCGGCCGGGGCCAGGGCAGCTATCCGACCATCGACGACTTCGCTTACGCTGAGGAGTTGGTCTTCGGCCATGTCGGCAAGCCGTTCTTGTCGATGGTCCAGCGCAGCCGGGACCTCTTGACGGGCGAGCCGCTGCACGCCGAGGCCGGGTACTTGCGAGCCCTTCCCGACGGAGCTGTCGAACTCACGGTGGCCCAGCCATCGGGCGTCGTCGAAGTCGATGTGGGTTCTGTGACCAAGACCTCCGGCGGCCTAGTCGTCGAACTGGAGTCCGCTGAAGTCGGCCTCACGTCCACGGCCAAGTCGGTGACGGCCGTGCGGCGGCGGCTGGAGGTAACCGGCTCGACGCTGATCTCGGAGCTCTGGATGGCCGCGGTGGGCGAGGCCGATCTCATCCACCACGTGCGATCGGAACTGTCCCGGGTGCCGACGTAGCCTGGAACTATGGCCACCAAGTCGAGGAGTCAGCAGCGACTGGTGCGACCCTGGACCGGCGAGGGCTCTGGCGAGGACCGGCGGGCCGACCGGCTCGCATCCGAGGAGCCCATGGCCATCGAGCTCGACGACGTGCGGGTGGCCACCACCATGCGCACCCCCGGCAATGACTTCGAGTTGGCCGTGGGCTTCTGCTTCGCCGAGGGGCTTCTGGACGGCCACCGCGTGACCCAGGTCAAGTACTGCGCCAAGGGCTCGGCCGCGGCCACCGACTTCAACGTGGTGTCGGTGTCCACCGGCGGCAAGGCCCCTGCGCCCCGGCCCCGGCTCACCACCACCACGTCGTCGTGCGGTTTCTGCGGCACCAGCGAGATCGACGAACTCGTCTCGAAGCTCGATGCGGTCGCCGGCGGGTCGATGCCGTGGGAAGCGCTGGCCTCCGCTCCAGAACAACTGCGGCCCGGACAGGAGCTGTTCGACGCCACCGGCGCGGTCCACGCCGCGGGCGTAGTGGCTGCCGACGGTTCAGTCTCGCTGGTCCGTGAGGACGTGGGCCGCCACAACGCCGTCGACAAGCTCATCGGCCGGCTGTTCCTCGACAGCCGCCTGCCGGCTACCGGGTTGGGCCTGGTGGTCAGCGGCCGGGCCAGCTTCGAGCTGGTGCACAAGGCCTGGGCCGGCGGTTTCCGCGCCCTCGTGGCGGTGAGCGCCCCCACCGCGCTGGCCGCGGCCACGGCCGATGCCGCCGGCATGCAGCTGGCCGGCTTCGCCCGCAACGGCGCCATGACCGTCTACGTCGACACCTGAGGGCGAGCGCAGCGAGGCCGTGGCCCGAGCGGCCCGTGAGCGCAGCGAACAAGAGCGGGATGGCTGCCCCCGAGCTGGGGCTTCGTAGACTGCGTTGATGATGGAAGCAGTGGGCGTGAGCCAGGGGCTGGTCGTCGTGCACCTGTTCTGCGCCCGCAAGCCGGACACCGACGACGCCGCGGTGCTCAACGCGGTCAAGGATGCCACCGAGGCGGGCACCCAGGTGGTGACGGTGGCCGTGCTGGGCCACAAGGCCCAGCTGTGCTTCATGGGCCTTCACGCCGACGCCTGGGCGCTGCGCGACCTGCAGGCCGGCCTGGTGCGGGCCGGCCTGGACATCGTGGACAGCTACGTGTCGATCACCGAGTTGTCCGAGTACGCGCTGGGACTTCCGGCAGAGATGGCCGACATGCGCCTGAACCCGAAGCTGCCCCCACCGGACAAGCCGGCCTGGTGCTTCTACCCGATGACCAAGCGGCGCAACGTCGCCCAGAACTGGTACGAGCTCTCCTTCGACGAGCGCAAGGAGCTGATGCACGAGCACGGCGCTTCGGGACGCAAGTTCGCGGGGCGCATCGTGCAGTTGGTGACCGCTTCCACCGGGCTCGACGACTGGGAGTGGGGCGTCACCCTCTTCGGTGAGGACATCGGCGCCCTCAAGGAGACCGTCTACACCATGCGCTACGACCGGGCCTCGGCCGCCTACGCGGAGTTCGGCCCATTCGTGACCGGCCTGGTGGGACCGGCCGACGAGATCCTCGCCCGTGTCTGAACCCTCCGGACGGCAGCTTCCACCGGTGGGCGAGATCCACATCCTGCGCTGGGCCGAGAGCCTGGCCGGCATAGCCCAGACCGGCCTGGGCTTCACCGAGAGCCGCTACGAACAAGAGCGCTTCGAGGAAGTGCTGGCGGTGGCAGCCGACATCCGGGCCCACAGTGAGGTCGGGATCGACGCGGACGAGCAGGTGCAGGACTGGCTGGGCGGTGTCGGCTCCGGCATCGCCGGATACGTCACGCCCAAGATCACCGTCGGTGCCATCGTCGGCGATGACGATGGTCGGATACTGCTCGTGCAGCGAGCCGACTCCGGCTGGTGGCTGTATCCCACTGGATGGTCGGACGTGGGCTACTCGCCGTCAGAGGTCGCCGTCAAGGAGGTCCGGGAGGAGACCGGGATCGACTGCGAGGTCGTGCGGCCCATCGCCATTCTCGACGGGATGCGCCTCGGCTTCCACCGAGTGCCGCTGGTGTCGATCGTGTTTCACTGCCGCAGCCTGGGCGGAGAGTTGAAGGCTCACCCGCTGGAGTGCTCCGACGTGGGCTTCTTCGCCGAGGGCGAGTTGCCTGAACGCACCGCTCGCCCCGAGCTGTGGGCCCCGCACGCCTTCAGCGCCATCCGTGGCGAGCCGGTGGAAGTGCTCTTCGACCATCCCCGCGACCCGCCCTGGCGGGGCGAGCCCGATACCTAGCGAGTTAGCCGCCCTCGCGTAGGAACTTCTCGACCTCGGCCACCAGGCGGTCGGGGTCGTCGCTGAGGGAGGTGTCGTCGGTGTCCTCGGCCTGCCCGGCGTCCCAGGCTCTCTCGAGGCGGGCCACATACTCTGCGGTCTCCTCGTCCTCGGCCACGATCCTGGTGATCTCCCGTTCGTAGGTCATCGCCCGCTGCTCCAGATCGAAGGTCGGCACCGGAGCCTTCATAAGGGCAGACACCCGGTTGACCAGCGCCAGCGCAGCCTTGGGAGACGGCGCGGCCGGCATGTACGACGGCACCGCAGACCAGAACGAAGCGGTGCGATAGCCGGCGTCACGGCAGGCCGACGACAGCACGCCCACGATCCCGGTGGGCCCCTCGTAGGTGGACGGCGTGAGGCCGAGCTCGGCTCGAAGCTCCTCGTCGTCGGTGGAGCCGTACACCTCCACGTCGCGGCTGTGGGGCACCTCGGCCAGCAGCGCGCCGAGGGTAACTATCCGCTCCACGTCCAGCATCCCGGCCAGAGAGATCAGCTGGTGGGTGAACGTCCGCCATCTCAGTTGCGGCTCGGTGCCGATCAGCACGACCGCGTCGGTGCCCGCGTCGTCCAGATGGGCCACCCGCACCTCGTTCACAGGCCACTTGATGCTTCGAGCCTTGCTCTCGTCGAGGTGAACGGTCGGACGGGCCGCGGTGAAGTCGAAGAACGGCTCCGGATCTATCTCCGCGACCGGTACGCACCCCCAGCGACCGGCCAGGTGACCGGCTGCGGTGGTGGCCGCGTCGCCGGCGTCGTTCCAGCCCTCGAAGGCGGCTATCAGCGTGGGACGGTTCAGCCTGGGCCGTGGCCCGGACCACAAGACATGCTCTGGCTCAATCGACACGGGCGACACCATACCGCCGCCGCAGCGGTGCCGATCAGGCCAACTCGGGGCGGTCGCGGAAGTGCTCCAGAGCCTCGGGGTTGGCCATCGCCGAGGTGTTTCGAACCGGGCGCCCGCAGATCACATCCCGTACCGCGGTCTCGGTCATCTTTCCCGACCGGGTGCGGGGTATGTCGTCCACCGCGGCGATCACCGCAGGCACGTGGCGGGGCGACAACTCGGCGCGGATCCGGCTGCGGATCACGTCGCGAAGCACGTCGGTCAGCTCGTGTCCGGATGACATCTTGACGAACAGCACGACGCGGGTGTCGGCGCCGTACGGCTGGCCCAGCGCGATGCTCTCGTCGACCTCCGGCATCGTGTCGACTCGACGGTAGATCTCGGCGGTGCCGATGCGCACCCCGCCGGGATTGAGCGTGGCGTCGGACCGGCCGGAGATCACGAAGCCGCCCGACGGGGTCCGCGACGCGAAGTCGCCGTGGTGCCATACGCCGTCGATGCGTTCGAAGTAGGCGGCCCGGTAGCGGGCCTCGTCGGGGTCGTCCCAGAAGCGCAGCGGCATCGACGGGAACGGGCTGCGGCACACCAGCTCACCCTCGATCCCGGGCGGCAGTGTCTCGCCCGAGTCGTCCACCACGTCTATGTCCATGGCCAGGCCGGGACGCTGGATCTCGCCCCGCCGGACGGGCGATGTCGGGTCGCCGGCGACCAGGCAGCCGCACAGGTCGGTGCCTCCCGAGATCGACGCCAGATGCACGTCGGCCTTGACGTTGCCGTACACCCAGTCGAACCCTTCGGCCACCAGTGTCGAGCCGGTCGACGTGATGGTGCGCAGCGACGACAGGTCGTGGGTGGCGGCCGGGCGTATTCCCGCGTTGCGGCAGGCGTCGATGAACTTCGCCGATGTGCCGAAGAGGGTGATGCCCGTGTCGTCGACCAGGTCGAACAGGCGCTCGGGGCCCGGATGGGCGGGCGAGCCGTCGTAGAGCACCGCCGTCGCGCCGCACGCCAGGGTCGAGACGAGCCAGTTCCACATCATCCAGCCCGTGGTCGTGAAGTAGAACACCCGGTCGCCGGGCCGCACGTCGCAGTGCAGCCGGTGCTCGGCCAGGTGCTTGACCAGCAGCCCTCCGGCCCGGTGCACGATGCACTTGGGCGGGCCGGTCGTGCCCGATGAGTACAGCACGTACCAGGGGTGGTCGAAGGGCAGCTCCCGGAACACCGCCGGAGTCGGTCCGGACCCGAAGCCGGCTCCGTAGCCGTCGAGCCAGCCCGGCTCCACAACAACGGTGCGAAGCAGCGACGGCAGGCCGGCCGCGATATCGGCCAGGTGCTCCGTGCGGTCATGGCGGCGGCCGCCGTAGGGGTAGTCGGCACAGGCGAACAGCACGGTGGGCGAGATCTGGCTGAAACGGTCGAGCACGCCCGCGGTGCCGAAGTCGGGCGATGTGGAGCTGAACACCGCGCCGAGACCGGCCGCGGCCAGCATCACCGCGTAGGCCTCGGGGCGGTTGGGCATCCAGGCCGCCACCCGGTCCCCGGGACCCACCCCCGCGTCGATCAGCAGCTGCTGGACCCGGCCGACCATGTCGTGCAACTCGGCCCGGGTCAGCTCGACGGCCTCGCCGTCCTCGCTGCGGAAGACGAGCGCGGTGTCCGTTGACGGCTCGCCCAGCAGGTTCCGGGCCACGTTGAGCCTGGCGTCGGGCAGGAACCGGGTGCGCCGCATCCGCTCGCCCGGGTCCGGGCACACGTCTTCGCCGGGCGACTCGACGAGGCGTTCGCCCCGATCGCCCTCGACGCCGCACCAGTCCCACACTGCGGCCCAGAACTCGCCGCTGTGCCGCACGGACCACCGGTGCAGGCCGGCCCAATCCGGCAGGTCCAGGCCGCGGTGCTCGCGCAACCAGCCCCTGAAGCTCTCGAGGTTGGAACCGGCTACACGTTGCGGCGACGGCGACCACTGGGGCGCAGTAGGGGCATCCGGGCTGCTCACAGCGTGTAGCGGTAGACGTTCGACTCTCGCCTCTCGAAGCCCATTCGGGCATAGAGCCGGTTGGCCGCCTCCCGCGAGGGCCTGGACGTGAGGTCCGTGCTGCGGGCCCCCAAACCTCGGGCCGCTTCCAGGGCGGCCTCACTGAGGCGCTCGCCCACTCGCTGGCCCCTCAGCGTCTCGTCCACCACCACGTCCTCGATGCGGGTACGCACGCCGGTGGGGATGCGAAAGGCGACGAGGGTCAACGCGCCGACGATGCGGTCCCGGCGCCGGGCCACGAACAGCGTGGTGGCGGGCGAGGCCACGATCTCCTCCAGCTCGGCCCGGCCGGGCGGAGGGTTAGATGACGACAGCTGCGGGATGAGCCGCTGCATGGCGTCAACGACTTCGTCGGTGACGGCGAGGCACTCGTGGACTTCGATCCCGGGTGCGGGGGCCGCAGTGTCGTCTGAAGGCGCGGTCACAGCAGCGGAGGGTAGACGAAGCGCGCCGCCTCGACGCTGCCTGCAAGTGTCTCGGCGGTCCGCCGCGGCCTCATCGGGGGACGATGCGGGCAACAGTGCCGTTGAGCGACAGCGCGTAGAGCTCGCCGTGGGCGTCCTCGCCGAACGACGCCAGGGAGCCGCCGAACACTTCCGCTCCCAGCTCGCGGAACTCGACTTCGCCGGTGGAGATCTGCAGGGCCCACAGGCGCGACGTGCAGTAGTCGCCGAACACGTATGCGCCGTAGAGGTCTTCGATGGCGCTGCCCCGGTAGACGTACCCGCCGGTCACGCTGCAGCCGTCGTCCTGGCTGTACTCCCACACCGGGTCGGCGTGATTGAGGGGCTCGTCGCCCGTGAAGCGGTGCAGGCCTTCGCGGAGGCGCCAGCCCAGATTGGCGCCGAGACCGCCTCCGTTGGCTGCCAGCAGCACGGTCACCTCCTCGTAGGCGTCCTGGCCCACGTCGGCGATCCAGAGGTCGCCGGTGGCGCGGTCGAACGAGAGGCGCCACGGGTTGCGCACTCCGGTGAGGAAGATCTCGGGCCGTCCCGCTCCGTCTGAGTCGGCCGCGAAAGGATTGCCGGCGGGCACGGCGTAGGGCTCGGCGGCGTCGGGAGTGGGCTCGATCCTCAGAACGGCCCCCAGCCAGGTCGTGGGATCCTGTCCGGCATTGAGCGGGTCGCCTCCAGAGCCGCCGTCGCCGAAGGCGACGTAGAGGAACCCGTCGGGGCCGATGGCCAGGTCCCCACCGTTGTGATTGCTGAAGGGCTGGGCTTGGAACAGGATCGCCCGCCGACGGCCGCTCAGGCCGGTGCCCTCCCGTTCGAAGGCGTCGACTCGCGTGTCTCCCGCGAGGTCCGTGAAGTTCGTGTAGAGCCATCGGTCGGTCACTGCTATCCCGAGGAGGCCTTGCTCGCCGGTGGCTTCGGTCTCGGGACCGATGTCCAGGACCGTCTCCACCACCTCGCCCCGCTCCATATCCACCCGCGACACGCGGCCGGCCCGCTCCGCGATCCACACCAGGTCGTCGCCTGGGGCCACCGCCATGTCGATCGGCTCGTCGAGGGTGAGCACGGCCTGAAGGGCCACGTCGGCCGCAAACATGTCGCCATCCGGCCGCGTCGTGGCCGGCGACGGATCGGGGTCCACCGGCTCGGGCGCGTCGCCAGCAGTCCCGGGAGCGGGTTCCTCTCGCGGGGACGCTTCGGGCCGGGACTTCCTCGCGATCGCTGGCTGCAGCCTCGGTGGGCTCCGTCGCTCCGGTTGCGGGCTCCCCAGTCGGCGGTTCGGTGGTTTGGGCCGAATCGACCGATGTCACCGTCGGAACGGTGGGTCTTGGTACTGACCACTCGTCGTCAGCGGCACACGCGGCGCCGACGGTCGATACGGCCACCATCACCACAACCAACCCCCGGCGGACGGCGGCCGATTTTGTGCGCAACCAAGCCGCCTCAGTCGGCATATCTGCTCATAGAAGCCAGCATGGCTACTTGATCCGCCGGATCAGGCCTTCCTGCACCACCGATGCCACCAGCCGTCCGTCACGGGTGAACACCCTGCCGGTGGCAAGCCCCCGCGCGCCGCTGGCGGCCGGGGTGTGCTGGTCGTACAGCAGCCATTCATCGGCCCGGAACGGCCCGTGGAACCACATGGCGTGGTCGAGGCTGGCCAGCATGACCCGCGGGTTGGCCGCGCTTGTGCCGTGGGGCGCCAGCGCAGTGTCGAGCAGGGTCAGGTCGCTGGCGTAGGTGAGAAGGCAGGCGTGCAGCACCGGGTCGTCGCCCAGCGTGCCGTTGGCCCGCATCCACACCATCTGCCGGGGCGGCAGCGGACCGCTGCGATCGAGCGGGCTGGTGGTCACGTAGCGGATGTCAAGTGCCTGCAGGCGGTCGGGTCGAGCCCGGCCCGGGTCGGCGGCCTCGATCTTCTTGATGCGAGGCTGCAGGGACTCCGGGTCGGGCACCTCGGGCATCGGGTCGGCGTGCTCGTATCCGTCCTCGGCGACGTGGAACGACGCCGCCAGCTGGAAGATGGCCCGGCCGTGCTGGATGGCGACGACACGCCGTGTGGTGAACGACCGGCCGTCGCGTATGCGGTCCACGTCGTAGAGCACCGGGGCCTTGGGGTCGCCGGCCCGCAGGAAGTAGGCGTGAAGCGAGTGCACCGAGCCCCGCTCCACTGTGCGGGCCGCGGCCACCAGGGCCTGGCCGGCCACCTGGCCGCCGAAGATGCGCTGTCGGTCGTCGTCGGGTGAGCGGCCCCGGAAGATGTTGACCTCGATGGCTTCGAGGTCGAGAAGGGCCACCACATTGTCCAGCGCCGTCTGCATCAGCCCATCATGCCCCGGTTGTGGGCAATAGCCTGCGGTCGTGACCACCACGCCGACCTCCGCCCTTCAGAGGCTCAGAGTCGAGCACGGGCTGAAGGCCCTGCGCTACTGCGGCGTGTCGGTCGTCAACGTGACGGTCGGACTCACTGTGCTGGCGATCTGCCATGGCGTGCTGGGGTGGCCCGCGGTCGGGGCCAACCTCGCGGCCTGGATGGTGGGCACCGCGCCCGCATACCTCCTGAGCAGGGCATGGGTGTGGCAGCGCAGCGGTCCTCACCGGCTGGGCGGCGAGGTGCTCACCTTCTGGGTGATGGCGCTGGTCGGCCTGGCGCTGTCGTCGCTGGCGGTAGCGGTCATCGAGCACTTCACGCAGCGCACGCTGCTTGTCGTGGCCGGCAACCTCGGTGCCTACGGCAGTGTGTGGGTGGCCAAGTACGTGTTCCTCGACCGGGTGTTGTGGCCCCGGCCCGGTGATGATGGAAGATCGGCTCCGGCTCGCGGCTGAGGCAGCGCGCGGCTTCATGCCGGCCGGCGAGGGACTGGCCCTCTACAGGTCTGCCGCGTCGCTCGAGGTCGACGGGCCGCTGTTGGAGGTGGGCAGCTACTGCGGCAAGTCGGCGGTGTATCTGGGCGCGGCCGCGCGGCAAGCCGGGCGGGTGCTGTTCTGCGTCGACCACCACCGCGGCTCCGAGGAGAACCAGCCCGGCTGGGAGCATCACGACCCGGAGGTGGTCGACCCCGATCTGGGCCTGATCGACACGCTGCCGTTCTTCCGGCGCACCGTCGCCGACGCCGGCCTGGAGGGAACTATCGTCGCTGTCGTGGGCGACTCGCCGACGGTGGCGTCGCTGTGGGCCACTCCATTGGCGATGGTGTTCATCGACGGTGGACACGGCACTGAGCCCGCTCACCGGGACTACGAGGGCTGGACGCCCCATGTAAGGCCCGGGGGACTCCTGGCCATACACGACGTGTTCGAGAACCCCGCCGACGGTGGACGGCCGCCGTACGAGATCTGGTGCCGGGCCCTGTCCGAAGGGTTCTTCGAGGAGCGGGCGGCGGTCGGCTCGCTGCGGGTGTTGCGGCGTGTTGTCTAGAGGCCGAGCGCACCTGCCCTCGCACGTTCTTGGGATTCTCGCCATCAGCTTGGGGCTGGTTCTGGTGGCTTCCGGATGCAGCGGCGAGCGGTCGTCGGGCGGCGATCCGGCCATGTCGGGAGGGGAGCCCGAGGCGACTGCGACCACCGTTCCAACGGTGTCGCGCACCACCTCGACCACTACGACCCCGGCGGAGGTCGACCCTCCCGTCACCACATCCCCACCGGACGAGGTGGAGGTTCCGCCCCCCGTCACGTCGGTGGAGTCCGATCCCATCGGCTGGGAGGATCTCGAGCACCTCACCGTGGAGATCGACGGCCAGGTCGTGCGCCTGGAGGGAGGTAGGGCCACCGTGTCGTACGGCGGCGCCTCCGCCAGCATCTTCACGCTCCAGAACCGCGTCGCCCAGGGCGACCTCGACGGCGACGGAGACGAGGACGTGGTCGCCCACATCATCGAACAGTCGCCGGGGACCGGTGTCTTCCACCTGGTCGTGCCGGTGATTGACGATGGAGGCGCGGCCGTGGCGCGACCTCCCATCTTCGTCGGCGACCGGATCGTCATGGACGCCATAACGGTGCGGGACGGTCTGATCGAGGTGTCGCTGTTCGACCGGGCCCGGCACGAACCCTTCACCGTCATCTCCCGGCACACCACGCTGGAGATCGACCTGTCGGGATCGGCACCGCTGGTGACGGTGATCGATACCGAACCCATCGAGGAGAAACCGCTGCCAGGCCCCGAACGTCCGGAAGTGACAATCCGCTTCGAGTCGGGCGCGGTGAGCGGCACGGAGTCCGGGACCATCGACTTCCGCGAGCGCCAGACCTACACCGTGTACGCATCCGAGGGCCAGCCGTTCACCGCCACGCTGCGAGCACCTCTGGGTGTGTGGCTCGATGTCCGCCTGGACCACCTGGTGGTCGCCTCCGCCGGCCGGCGGTCCCAGCTTGTGGAGGCGGAGTTGCCGGCGACCGGACCGTGGAAGGTGACTGTGGTCTCCTCGCACGCAGGGGAGTCCGGCTACGAGCTCACTGTCGAGGTACTGCCGCTGGGCGGCGCCGACCCCGCGTCCACGACTACCACGGAGGCGGTGACCGTGCCCCGACCGGTCACCCCCGACGACGACGGCGACGTCGTCTACCTAACCTTCGACGACGGCCCCCATCCCGACTACACGCCGCAGGTACTCGACGTCCTGGCCCGTTACGACGCCCGGGCCACGTTCTTCGTGGTGGGCTCGTTGGCGCAGGCCTATCCCGACATCATCCAGCGCATCGCGGCCGAGGGACACACCATCGCCAACCACACTTGGAGACACGAGGACCTGGCCGGGCTGTCCCGGGCGGCCTTCGACGAGACGATCAGCCGCACCCAGGCGGTGTTGGGGGACCTCGCCACGCCCTGCCTGCGCCCGCCGTACGGCTCGATCGACGCCTTCACGAGGGAATGGGCGTCGGACCACGGGCTGTCGCTGTTGACGTGGGATGCCAGCCCCTCCGACTGGCTCCGTCCCCCGGCAGAGGAGATCGCCGACTACATCGTGCAATGGGCCAGGCCCGGAGTAGTCCTGCTGATGCACGACGGTGGCGGCGACCGCTCCACGACGGTGCAGGGCCTGGACATGGCTCTGGAGCGGCTGGCCGACCGAGACCTGCGCTACGAGCCGGTCTGCCGCTGACTGACCTATAATCCCGCTCGGCTGTCGTGAGCGAAGCCGGTGAGAACCCGGCACTGTCCCGCAACGGTGATGCCCCTTCGGGGGACGAGTCCGGTCGCCTTCCGGCCGCCATCACACGATCCGATTCCTCGAGGAAGGACCGGCTCGTGCGGTGGGTTCTCCCGCTGCTCGGCCCCGAACTCGAGCAGAAGGGAGAACCAGATGACCGACACCGCAACCAGGCGAGCTTCCCTGTGGGCCAAGTCCCTCTTGGTAGTGCTTGCCTTGACCCTCGTGGCCGCCGCCTGCGGCGACTCCGACGACGATGCCTCCGGCCGGGTCGAGCCCGCTCCGACATCGGTCGCGCAGGATGCCGCCGAGGCTGCCGATCCGGATGAGACGGGCGCGCCGGACAGCGCGGAGCCTGCAGCCGTCGAGGAGGAGCAGCCCGGCAACGGGACCGAGTCCGAGCCTGCAGCCGTCGAGGAGGAGCAGCCCGGCGACGGAGCCGAGTCCGAGCTTGCGGCCGGGGAGGCGCCGGACAACCCCGCGGAGAGCGACGAGGCGGCCGCGGCCGACGATGCCGCGCTCGCCCCGCAGCGGATTGTGTCGATCTCGCCGACCGCGACCGAGATGGTGTTCGCCATCGGCGCGGGCGATCGCGTGGTGGCCGTAGACCAGTTCTCGTACTACCCGGAAGATGCCCCGGTCACCGATCTCGACGGCTGGAACCCCAACATCGAGGCCATCGCCTCCTACGACCCCGATCTGGTGGTGATGCAGAGCAGCGGCGATGTCGGCGCCAGCCTGGAGGCACTGGGAATCGAGGTGTGGGCTCACGACGCCCCGTTCGTGTTCGACGACGTGTACGTCCAGATCGAGCAGCTCGGCGAGGTCACCGGCCAGACGGAAGAGGCCGCCGCGGTGGTCGCCGACATGCAGGCACAGATCAGCGAACTCATCGCGGCCGCGCCCGACGCGTCCGGCCTGACCTACTACCACGAACTCGACAACACGCTCTACACCGTCACCAGCAGCACATTCATCGGGCAGGTGTACGGCTTGTTCGGCCTCACCAACGTCGCCGATCCCGCCGACGCCGACGGCAGCGCCTGGGGTTACCCGCAGCTCAGCGACGAGTACCTCGTGGACGCCGACCCCGACGTGATCTTCCTGGCCGACACTCTCTGCTGCGGCCAGAACGCGCAGACCATCGCGGCCCGCCCCGGCTGGGACCAGCTCACCGCGGTGCAGACCGGCCGGATCGTCGAGCTCAACGACGACATCGTGTCGCGCTGGGGTCCCCGCTTGGTGGACTTCATCGCGGCCATCTCCGATGTCCTGGTGTCGATCGGCGCAGCGAGCTAGACGCCTGACGGGCAGGTGGGCCTGACGTGAGCGATCCGCAGCACTCGGGCGGACCGGGCACTGTCCTGCAGGCG
Source organism: Acidimicrobiaceae bacterium (assembly GCA_009842325.1). Classification (GTDB taxonomy): domain Bacteria; phylum Actinomycetota; class Acidimicrobiia; order Acidimicrobiales; family Aldehydirespiratoraceae; genus Aldehydirespirator. The sequence goes on from VYFQ01000029.1 coordinate 21,451, forward strand.
TCCGGCCTGCGGCCGCGTTCGCTGATGGCCGGTCTGGCCGCGGCTGCTGTCGCCGTGGTCGCCGGACTGACCATCGGCCCGGTGGACATCGCTGCGCACCGGGTGGCGCTGCAGTTGCTCGACGGCCTGCCAGGGTTGACGATCGACTCCGGATTGAGCGACGCCCACGCGGCCATCGTGGAGCAGATCCGGCTGCCTCGGGTGGTTCTCGGCCTGTTGGTGGGGGCCACCCTGTCCGTCAGCGGCGCCACCTACCAGGGCGCGTTCCGCAACCCGCTGGCCGATCCGTACCTGCTCGGCATCGCGGCCGGGGCCGGGCTCGGAGCCACCATCGCCATCACCAGCAACCTCGGCGACGGCGCGGGCGTGTTCGACGCGGTGCCGCTGGCCGCCTTCGCGGGAGCGCTCATCTCGGTGACGGTGTCGTACGTGGCCGGCCATCTCGGGGGCCGCTCCACGGCGTCGCTGATCCTGGCCGGCATCGCGGTGGCCAGCTTCCTCACCGCCTGCCAGACCTACGTGCTGCAGGCCAACAGCGACGCGTTCCGCCAGATCTTCGCCTGGATCCTGGGCCGGATCGCCACATCGGGATGGTCCGAGCCCGCGCTGATGCTGCCCTACTTCGTGGTGACCGTGGTCGTGGTGCTGCGCTACCGCCGTGCCCTCGACGTGCTGGCCGTCGGAGACGAGGAGGCCGCCGCTCTGGGCCTGGAGCCCCGCCGGATCCGCCTGATCGTGGTGCTGGCCGCGTCGCTCGGCGCCGCCGCGGCGGTGTCGGTGAGCGGGCTCATCGGCTTCGTCGGCATCATCGTGCCCCACACCGTGAGGCTGGCGTTCGGCTCCAGCAACCGGCTCGTGCTGCCGCTGTCGATTCTGTTCGGCGGAGCGTTCATGGTGCTTGCCGATCTGGCCGCCCGCACCGCGCTGTCGCCGGCCGAATTGCCCATCGGCGTGGTGACCGCGTTCCTGGGCGCCCCCTTTTTCGTGCTGGTGCTGCGCACCAGCCGCAGGGAGATCTGGTGACCCCCGCGGTCCGCGTGCAGGATCTGGACGTCACCCTCGACGGCACGCATGTGCTGCGGGGCGTCGACCTGGCCGCGTCGAAGGGGGAGTGGGTGAACATCATCGGCCCCAACGGCGCGGGCAAGACCACCCTGCTGCGAGCGCTGCTCGGTCTGGTGGCCTTCGACGGCGAGATCGTGATAGACGGGCTCAGCGACCGGCGCCGCTCGGCCCGGGCCCGCAAGGTCGCCTACGTCCCGCAGACGCCGGTGATCCCGCCCGGGATGCTGGTCGCGGACTACGTGCTGCTAGGGCGCACCCCCCACCGGGGCGTGTTCGCGGCCGAGACGGCCAACGACCGCAGGATCGCGGCCGAGGTCCTCGTCCGCCTCGACCTGGGCGGTTTCGGCGAGCGCACCGTGCAGTCGCTGTCGGGCGGCGAGCGGCAGCGGGCGGTGATGGGCCGAGCGCTGGCCCAGCAGGCTGATGTCCTGCTCCTCGACGAGCCCACCACCGCCCTCGACCTCGGCCATCAGCAGGACGTGCTTGAGCTGGTCGACGCGCTGCGGCGCGAGCGCGGCCTCACTGTCATCGCCACCCTGCACGACCTGACCCTGGCGGCTCGCTACGGCGACCGCATCGCCATACTCGCCCGAGGGCGTGTCGCCGAGACGGGCCCACCCGCGGAGGTGCTCACAGTGCAGAACATCGCGGAGCACTTCGGGGCCAACGTGCGCATCGTCGACGACCCCGAGGGTCCAGTGATCGTTCCCACCGCCGCCGCGAGCGCCCAGAATGGAGACCAACCATGACGACCAGCGACTCCCCGCCCACCGAAGATCCCCGCCCAGGCGGCCTGCGCACCGCCAAGAGCCTCGTGGTGGTCAACACCGGCGACGGCAAGGGCAAGTCCTCGGCCGCGTTCGGCATGGTGATGCGGGCCAGGGCCCGGGGCTGGCCGGTGGCGGTGGTGCAGTTCCTCAAGTCGGACGACTGGGTGACCGGCGAGCAATTGATGGCCGAGCCGCTCGGGGTCGACTTCTGGTCGCTGGGGGAGGGCTTCACCTGGGACAGCGACGACCTGACCCGCGACGAGGCCGAGGCCCGCGAGGCGTGGCGGCACGGCAAGGCGGTGGTGGAGGCGGGCGAGCACCGGCTGGTGGTGTTCGACGAGATCACCTACCCGCTGAACTGGGGTTGGATCGACGCTGCCGAGGTGGAGGCCACGTTCCGCAACCGCCCCGAGCAGGTGTCGCTGGTGCTGACCGGTCGGGACGCGCCGGACTGGATGATGGAACTGGCCGACACCGCCACCGAGATGGTCAAGACCAAGCACGCCTACGACGCCGGGATCCTGGCCAAGAAAGGCATCGACTTCTGATGCGAATGGCTGCAAGACGAACTTCAATGAGTTCACCACATATACGGTGGTCAACCCATTGAAGTTCGTCGGGAACGGACCCGGAGGCTGGGTTCGGTGGCACTGACGGTGCTCACCGGCGGCGCCCGGTCAGGGAAGTCAGCCGCAGCGGTGGTGGCCGCGACGACCTCAGGCGCGCCGGTGACCTTCATCGCCACGGCCGAGCGGGGTGACGACGAGATGGCCGAGCGCATAGCCCGGCATCGCGCCGAGCGACCCGCTCATTGGACGACCGTCGAGGCGCCCCACGATCTCGCCGGGGCCGTGACCGAGGTCGACCCAGCCGAGACCATCATCGTCGACTGCCTGGCCATCTGGGTCACCAACCGGATGCTGGCCGAGCCGCGCCCAGGCGACGCTGACATCCAGGAGGAGGCGGCCCGGCTGGCCGATGAGCTGGCGGCCAGGCCCGGGCAGGCGCTGGTGGTCACCAACGAGGTTGGCTCGGGCGTGGTACCGGCCACGCCGCTGGGACGCGACTTCCGGGATCTGCTGGGCTTGATCAACCAGGCGATAGTGCGGGCCGCGGACCGCGCATACCTGGTGGTCGCGGGCCGGTTGCTGCCCCTCGTCGATCCGGCCGACGGGCTGGGTCCTAAAGGACGGGGCGAGTGAGGGCGCAGGCCCCGGCCTGTCGAATTGGCAGTGGTGGAGTCCCTTTTGGGCACTCTCCGCTGCCAATTCGATTCCGGACGCTGCCGGTCCAGCGAATTGGCAGCGTTCAGGTCCCTATAGGGCGCTCTCCGCTGCCAGTTCGCGTGCGGGCGCGGCTGTGACAGCGGAGAGCGGCGTTCTTGGAGGGCTGCTTGATGACCTTCCCGGTCCGGACGGGTCCGCACGTGACGCGGTAGCGGCCCGGGCGGCCACCGTGCTGCGCCCGGTCGGCGCCTTCGCCCGTCTCGACGCGGTGGCTGCCTGGCTGGCCGGCTGGCAGGGCACTGACACACCGCGGGTGGACCGGCCCCATGTGGTGGTGTTTGCCGCCGACCACGGCGTGGCCGTCGACGGCGTGAGCGCCTACCCGGCGGAGGTCACTGCGGCCATGGTCGGCGCCATCGAGAGCGGTGTAGCCACGATCTCCGTGCTCGCCCGCGAGGTCGGCGCGACCCTCGAACTGGTCGATGTGGGGGTGGGACGGCCCACCGGCAACATCCGGGTGGCCGACGCAATGAGCACCGACGAGTTTGACGAGGCCGCGGCCGCGGGCGCGAGCGCGGTGGAGTCGGTGGACGCCGACCTGCTGGTGGTGGGCGAGATCGGGATCGGCAACACCACCGCGGCCGCGGCGGTGGCGGCCTCGGTGCTGGGTGGACAGGCCGCCGACTGGGTCGGGCCGGGCACCGGCGTGGTCGGAGCGGCGCTGGCCCACAAGTGTGACGTGGTCCAGGCTGCGCTTGACCGGGTGGCGACGGTCTCGCCGCTGGCGGCGTTGAGGCGCCTTGGGGGCCGGGAGCTGGCGGCCATGGCCGGTGCCGTCGCCGCGGCCCGTCGCCGCCGGCTGCCGGTGGTGCTCGACGGGTTCATCGCAACCGCCGCGGTCGCTCCGCTGGCGGTGGTCCGACCCGGCAGCCTCGACCACTGCATCGCCGGTCACTGCTCGGCCGAGCCCGGCCATCAGCGGGCGCTGGAGACGCTGGGGCTCGATCCTCTGATGCGGCTCGATCTGAGGCTGGGGGAGGGATCCGGGGCGCTGGTGGCCGTGCCCATCATCCGGATGGCCGCAGCCGCGGTGACCGACGTGGCCACCTTCGAGGAGTGGGGCCTCCAGCAATGAGCCTGCGGGGGGCGTGGGCGTTCCTGACACGGCTGCCGGGTGGTGCCCATCCTGAGACCGACCGGGACTTGGGCCGCAGCGTCCCATGGTTCCCGGTCGTGGGTGCGGTGGTCGGAGCCCTGTCAGGCGCCGTCTACTGGGCCCTTCACGGTCCGCTGGGCGCTTCGCTCGCGGCTGTGCTGGCCGTGGCGGCCGGCGCGGTCGCCACCGGCTGCTTCCACGAGGACGGCCTGGCCGACACCGCCGACGCCCTGGGCGGAACGACCCGACAGCGGCGCCTGGCGATCATGAAGGACCCCCGTGTAGGTGCCTTCGGGGTGCTGGCGCTGGTGCTGTCGACGCTGGTGCGGGTGTTCGCGGTGTCTTCGCTGGCAGCCACCGACGGGCTGATCGCGCTGGTGGTGGCCCACCTGCTGGGTCGCACGATGGCGGTGGCGGTGATGGGCGCGGCCCCCGCAGCCGCCGGCACCGGCCTGGGCCACAGCTACACGGCCCACCGGCCACGGGCCTGGACCGTTGCCGCAATCGTCATCACCTCGGCGGCTGCTGCCAGCCTCGGGCCGCCGGGCGCGGTGTCGCTCGCAACGGCCGCGTCGGGAGCAGTGCTGGTGGGCCTAATCGCGTGGCGGGCGTTCGGAGGCGTCACCGGTGACGTCCTCGGAGCAACCGAACAGGTCGCTGAGATGGCCGTCCTGGTGTCAGCCGCCGCCCTGGTGCGCACTCACGGCTGGTCCTGGACCTGAACCAACCTCGAGTGCTCCGGATCAGCGCCCGGAGCGAAGGATCAACTGACTCTTACCCTGCGACCGTTAGCCTCGGCGCGGCGGGCTCGAAACATGCAGGAGGCAGCCATGCGGAGCCATGAAATCGACTACCAGATCTACGGAGACGACCTCCAGTTCGTTGAGGTCGAGTTGGACCCCGGCGAGATCGTCGTCGCCGAGGCCGGCGCGATGATGTACATGGAACAGGGCATCACTTTCGAGGCCAAGATGGGCGACGGCTCCGATCCCGATCAGGGCGGCTGGGGCAAGCTCAAGTCGGCGGCCAAGCGAGGTATCACCGGCGAGGGGTTGTTTATGACCCACTTCATGAACAGCGCGCCCCAGGGCAAGCAGCGGGTGGCTATGGCCGCGCCCTACCCCGGCAAGATCCTGCCCATCAACCTGGCCGCCGCGGGCGGGCAACTCATAGCCCAGAAAGACGCGTTCCTGTGCGCCGCCTCGGGCACCAAGCTCGACATCGTCTTCAACCGCAAGTTCGGCACCGGCCTGTTCGGGGGGGAGGGCTTCATCCTCCAGTCAATCTCCGGTGACGGCCTGGCCTTCATGCACGCCGGTGGCACCATCATCGAGAAACAGCTCCAGGGCGAGACCCTGCGGGTCGACACGGGCTGCATCGTCGCCTTCCAGCCGTCGATCCAGTACTCGATCGAGCGGGCCGGCAACCTCAAGTCGATGGTGTTCGGTGGCGAGGGCCTGTTCCTGGCCACCCTCACCGGCGTGGGCCGCGTGTGGCTCCAGTCGATGCCGTTCAACCGGCTCGCCGACCGGGTGGTGGCCAACCTGAGGCCCGGCGGCTCCCAGGGGGAGGGCTCGGTCATCGGAGGCCTTCAGAGCGTGTTCGAGCGCCGCTAGAGGCAGGAGGCGCTTGCTGCGCCGCAACCGGCGGCGCGTTCGATCAGACGATCGGGACGCTGAACGAGCCCAGCGGGCCGAAGTCGAAGCGGAAGTCGTCCCCCGGCGCAACCGCCATCGGGCGGGTGAACGAGCCCGACAGGATCACGTCGCCCGCCCTTAAGGACATGCCCTGCTCGGCGTAGCGCCGGGCCAGCCACACGATGCCGTTGGCGGGGTGGTCGAGCACGCCCGCAGCCAGTCCGGTCTCCTCGACGACGTCGTTGCGGTACGCGAGGGCGCCTGCCCAGCGCAGGTCTGCGTCGCGGGGCCCCACGGGATGACCACCGGTCACGATCCCTGCGTTGGCCGCGTTGTCGGCGATGGTGTCGATCACCCCGCGCGTGCGGCCGGTGGCGGGGTCGGTGCGGGGGGTACGGGAGGCGATCAGCTCCACCGCGGCGGTCACGTGGCCGGTGGCGTCCAGCACATCGTCGATCGCGAGGTCGGCGCCCGCCAGGTCATCGTCCAGCACGAACGCCAGCTCCACCTCCAAGCGAAGATCGCAGAAGTCGGCGGCTGCGATGGGCTCGCCGGGGGAGAACACCATGGCGTCGGTGAGGAAGCCGGAGTCTGGGGTGTCGATGTTCATGGCCTGCTGCATGGCCCGGCTGGTGAGGCCGATCTTGTGGCCGATCACCTGCTCGCCCCGGGCCAGGCGCATCTCCAGCCAGAAGGCCTGCACCCGGTAGGCCTCGTCGATGGTCATTTGCGGGTAGACGCCTGTTGTCTGGCGGACCTGCCGGCGCTCGCGCTCGGCGGTGTCGAGCAGTCCGGCCTCGGCCCTTAGTTCCCCGTCGGTCAGCACAGCTGCCCGTCTCCCGAAGGGCGTTGACTCACGGGATGAGCAGGATCTTTCCCGCGATGCCGCGGCCTTGCAAAAGCCGGTGGGCATCGGCCGCCTCGGCCAGCGGCAGGCGGGCTCCGATGCGTACCTCGAGCCGGCCCGCGGCTATCCAGCCGAACACTTCCTCGGTGCGGGCATCGAGTTCTTCGCGGGTGGAGATGAAGTCCCACAACTTGGGACGGGTCAGCCACAGGGACTTGCCCGACAGATGCAGCGGAGCCTTGGGCTCGACCGCTCCGGAGGCGTTTCCGAAGGTCACCATCGACCCCCGCAGGCGCAACAGCTCGATGCTGGCGTCGTAGACGGCGGCGCCCACCCCGTCGTACACCACGTCGATGGCCTCGGGACCGACCGCGGCCTCGACCCCTTCCACCAGGTCTGTGGTCGAGTAGTTGATCACGTGGTCGGCCCCCGCGGACCGCGCCACCTCCACCTTGGCGTCCGAGCCCACTGTGGCCACCACCTCGGCACCCCGCAGCTTGGCCATCTGCACGACCAGCCGTCCGGTGCCGCCCGCGCCGGCGTGGACCAGGCACCGGTCGCCGGGCCCGATCCGGGGACAGTCGGTAACCAGGTAGTGGGCGGTGAGGGCCTGCACTCCGATGGAGGCGGCCGTTTCGAGATCGATGCCGTCAGGCACCTTGTACGCCACGGAGGCCTTGACCGCGGCCCGCTCGGCGTAGGAGCCGGTTGAGCCGGCCCAGGCCACCCGGTCGCCGGGGGCGAAGCCGTCCACTCCCGTGCCGACCTCCAGCACGGTTCCCGACCCCTCCTGGCCCAGCACGAGCGGCAAAGGCAGTTCGTACAGGCCGGAGCGGTGATAGGTGTCGATGAAGTTCACGCCGGCCGCGGCCACCGCCACCGTCACCTCGCCCTCACCGGCCACCGGGTCGGGCCGCTGGACGACGTGCATGACCTCCGGCCCGCCGGTCTCGGCAATCTGAACCGCGGCACTCGTCCCGCCGGTTGCTGTGGTCATCTCCGCGCCTCCTGTTGGTCTGTCCGACGTGAGGCTACGACCGTGGCGCCATAGAAGGTCTATTCGTCGCGGACCGGGTTGCGGAGCGTTCCGATCTCGGGGACGGTTATCTCGACCACGTCACCGGGCTCCAGCCATCTGGGCGGGTCGAAGCGGGCTCCGGCGCCGGTGGGGGTGCCGGTGAAGATCACGTCTCCGGCGTCGAGTTCGATGAAGGTGGACAGGTAGTGGATCTGGTACTCGATCCCGAACCGCATGTTGCCGGCGAGGTCGTCCTGACGCAGCTCGCCGTTGACCCGGGTGGTGAGGTGCAGTCCGGCGAAGTCCCCGATCTCGTCGAGGGTCACCAGCCACGGACCGACCGAGCCGCTGCGGTGCCAATTCTTGCCCTGGGTGACGTTGAAGCGCCCGTGGCGCACCCAGTCGCGGATGGTGCCCTCGTTGCCGAGGCTCATCCCGGCGATGTGGCTGCGGGCATCCTCGACCGGGATGCGGCGCCCGCCGGTGCCGATCACCACCACGATCTCGCCCTCGTAGTCGAGCTGCTCGGACTCGGGGGGTCGCAGCAGGGCCTGCTCGTGGCCGACCAGCGTCTCGGGGAAGCGCACGAACACGCTGGGGTATGCGTCACCGGGATCCTCGGCGTACTCCGCCCCCCGCCCGCCGTAGTTAACGCCGATGCAGATGATCTTGCCGGGCCGGGGGAGCAGGCGCTCGAAGTCGATGTCGTCGAGAGCGTGGTCGGCGGTGGTGCCGGATGCGGCCCAGTCGGCCGCCTCGGCGAGCCGACCTTGAGCGATCAGATCGCCGAGGTCGGCAACTCCCTCGATGCGCGATGCGAGATCGACGACGCCAGTGCTGTCTGGGGTGAGCACCCCGAACGACGGAGCTCCATGAACGCTGTAGCTGAGAAGGCGCATGCGCAACCTCATCGGATCGGCAGGGAGGGAGGGAACCGTACAATCGTGGCGGACGGGACCGCCCATGCCTCACATCATCATCGAACACTCGGCCAACGTGGCCGACCTGACCGACATCGATGCTCTGGTTCTCGCCGTGCACGAGGCGGCACTCGACGATGGGCTTCCCTCCCTCGACGCTTTGCGCACTCGGGCCGCGCCGCGTGACCACTATCGCATCGCTGACGGGGACCCGGCTTACGGCTTTGTGTACGTCACCGCCCGTATCGGGCCTGGCCGGGAACCGGAGGCCGTCCAGCGGTTCCTCAACCGGCTGATCGACACCGTCGACGAGGTGCTGGAGCCTCTGCAGGCCGACCATCCAGTGGCTATTAGTGCTGAAGTCCAGTTGATCGACCCGGCTATGCGCATTAACCGCAACCACATCCGCACCCATCTCGCCCGGGGTGATCGCACCTAGCCTCCCTCAGAGGCCGCGACAGGAGACGACCATGGCCACCGCAGCCAGCTTCGAGGAGAACCTTGCCGCCGCCGGGCGGTATCTGGCGCGTTTCGCGGCCTCCCCGACGCTGCATCTGATCGATGGAGAGCCCGCGGCCAGCACCTCCGGTGAGACGTTCGCCAACGCCTCGCCCATCGACGGGATGCACCTCGGCGACGTGGCCGCCGGCGGCTCGGCCGACATCGCGGCAGCGGCCACGGCGGCCCGCGTGAGCTTCGAGGAATGGTCGGGCACGCCGGGTGAGCAGCGCAAGCGCGTGCTGCACGCGGTGGCCGACGCCATCGTGGCCCGGGCCGGCGAGATCGCGGTGGTGGAGTCGGTGGACACGGGGCAGGCCATCCGCTTCATGTCGTCGGCCGCGCTCCGCGGCGCGGAGAACTTCAGGTTCTTCGCCGACCGGGCCCCGGCCGCATCGGATGGGCTGGCCCTGCCGTCGGCCCACCACCTCAACTACACCAGCCGGCGACCCATCGGCTCGGTCGGGGTGATCACCCCTTGGAACACGCCGTTCATGCTGTCCACCTGGAAGATCGCCCCCGCGCTGGCCGCGGGCTGCACGGTGGTGCACAAGCCGGCGGAGTGGAGCCCGCTCACGGCCTGCCTGCTGGCCGAGATCGCGCAGGACGCCGGCCTGCCCCCCGGGGTGCTCAACGTCGTGCACGGCATGGGCGAGACCGCCGGGCGGGCCCTCACCGAGCATCCCGACATCGCGGCCATCGCCTTCGTGGGCGAGTCGGCCACCGGGTCGGCCATCCAGGCCCAGTCGGCGGCCACCCTCAAGCGGCTCCACTTCGAGCTGGGCGGCAAGAACCCGGTGATCGTGTTCGACGACGCCGATCTCGACCGCGCCCTCGACGCCGCGGTGTTCATGATCTACAGCCTCAACGGCGAACGCTGCACCAGCTCCAGCCGCCTGCTGGTCCAGCGCAGCATCTACGACGACTTCACCGACCGGCTGGCGGCCAAGCTGCGCAACATCTGTGTCGGCCACCCGCTCGACCCCGACACCGTGATCGGCCCGCTGATTCACCCCCGCCACTGCGACAAGGTGCGCAGCTACATCGAGTTGGCCTCGGCCGAGGGCGCCACCGTGGTGGAGGGCACCGGATGGGCCGAGGCCCCGCCCGAGGGCAACTTTGTGGCGCCGGTTCTGTTCACCGGGGCCACCAACGACATGCGCATCGCCCGCGAGGAGATCTTCGGCCCCGCCCTCACCGCCATCGCCTTCGATGACGAGGCCGACGCGGTCGCCATCGCCAACGACACCGACTACGGGCTGGCCGCCTACGTGTGGACCGGCGACGTGGGCCGGGCCCACCGGGTGGCCGACGCCGTCGACGTGGGCATGGTGTGGGTCAACTCCCAGAACGTGCGCCACCTGCCCACACCGTTCGGGGGCACCAAGCGCAGCGGCATCGGCCGCGACGGCGGCGACTGGAGCTTCGACTTCTACATGGAGACCAAGAACGTGGCCGTCGCCTACGGCGGCCACGCCATTCCCAAGCTCGGAGGCTGACACGATGCAGACACAGATGCTCATTGGCGGAACCTGGCAGGACAGTTCCGCCGATCGGATCGAGGTGCTCGACCCGGCTACCGGGGACGGCGTCGCCGAGGTGGCCGCCGGCGGCCCGGCCGAGGCCACTGCGGCCTGCGACGCGGCCGCCGCCGCTCAGCCCGCCTGGGCCGCGGCCGCGCCCCGGGTCCGCTCGGAGATACTGCGCGACTGCCACCGGATCCTCATGGAGCACTCCGACGAGCTGGCCGACCTGATCACCCTCGAGCACGGCAAGCCCCGGGCCGACGCGGTGGGCGAGGTGGCCTACGCGGCCGAGTTCTTCCGCTGGAACGCCGAGGAGACCGTGCGCATCCACGGCACGATCAGCACCGCCCCGGGCGGCGACAAGCGCATCATCACCCGCCACCCGCCGGTTGGGGTGGTGGTGATGATCACCCCGTGGAACTTCCCGGCGGCCATGATCACCCGCAAGCTGGCCCCCGCGCTGGGCGCGGGAAACACGGTGGTCATCAAGCCGCCCCGGGAGGCGCCCCTCACCGCGCTCCGGGTCGGCGAGCTGCTGGCGGAGGCCGGGGTGCCGCCCGGCGTGGTCAACCTGGTGCCCACTGCCGCGTCCGGTCCCTGGTTCGACGCCGCGGTGGACCATCGAGCCGTGCGCATGGTGTCGTTCACCGGTTCCACCGAGGTGGGGCGGGTTCTGCTGAGGCGCTGCGCCGACCGGATCCTAAAGACGGTGATGGAGCTGGGCGGCAACGCACCCTTCGTGGTGTTCGCCGACGCCGACCTCGAGGCGGCCGTCGATGGCGCCATGGTGGCCAAGATGCGCCACTCGGCCGAGACCTGCACCGCGGCCAACCGGTTCTTCGTGGAGGAGCCGGCCCACGACGAGTTCGTGGAGCGGCTGGCCGCGGCCATGGGGTCGATGAAGGTGGGCAGCGGGTTCGATCCCGACGTGACCTGCGGCCCGATGATCAACCCCGGTGCGGTGGCCAACATCGACCGGCTTGTGCAGGGCGCCATCAACGGCGGGGCCAGCGCGGTCACCGGCGGTTCCGCCCTCGACGGGCCCGGCTTCTTCTACGAGCCCACCGTGCTCGGAGGGGTGGACCCGGCGGCGCCCATCACCCGGGAGGAGATCTTCGGACCGGTCGCCCCGGTGACCAGCTTCACCGACACCGACGCCATGATCGCGGCGGCCAACGACACCGAGATGGGTCTGATCGGCTACGTGTACACGGAGGACCTGGCCAGGGGCCTGCACGTGAGTGAGCGGATCGAGGCCGGCATGGTCGGCCTCAACCGGGGCGCGGTTTCGGATCCGGCCGCTCCCTTCGGCGGCATGAAGCAGTCCGGGCTGGGCCGCGAGGGCGCCAGCGAGGGCATCTACGAGTTCTGCGAGACCCAGTACATAGCCGCCGACTGGTAGCTCGGCCGCCAGCGGCCCGAGCGCCTCTCAGCGGTCCAGTTCGGTGGTGACAGCCTCGGCTAGGCGGTGGTACTGGGACTCGTCGTTGTAGAGGTGCGCGGAGATCCGCAGCAGGCGGTTTGGCGGCGCGGGCCAGATAAAGACCGGGACCTGAATGCGGTGCCGTTGCTCCAGCGCGGCCATCAGCGGGTCGAAGATCTCGCTGCCGGAGTGGTCGGCGGGCGGAACCGGCACTGATGCGATCGACCCGATCATGTCGTCGGGAGCCGGTGGGTCGATCCCCAGGGCGTTGATCAGGATCCGGCGGCCCGACAGGCACAGCTCCCGGATCGACCGGCGGACGCCGGGCCAGCCCTCGGGGTGCATGGCCTCCACCGCGTCCAGCGCGACAGGCACGGTGAGCCAGGCGCTCGGATCCTCGGTCCCCGTCCAGTCGAACTGGGCGTGCAAGCGGCCGCCGCTGGAGGGCCAGCCGCCGTTGTAGCCGTGGCTGATGACCGAGTGGTACAGGTCGTCGCGCCGGTCGGCTCTGACCCACAAGAACCCGGCACCCTTGGCCGAGCACATCCATTTGTGGCAGTTGGCTGTCACATACGAAGCGCCCAGTTCGGAGACGTCAAAGTCGATCATCCCAGGCGCGTGGGCGGCGTCGACCAGCACCCGCACGTCGGGCTCCAGCGCCGCGACTAGGTCGGACACCGGCATCACCAGGCCGGTGGCGGACGTCACCGCGTCGATCAGCAGTATCCGGGTCCGCCCGGTCACGGCGGCCAGTACGGCGTCCACGACCTGCTGCGACGACTCCAGCGGGAACGGCACCGGGGCGGCCACCACTCGCGCTCCGGCCCGCGCCGCCGACACCGTGGCCGCATTCCGGCAGGCGTTGTACTCGTGGTCGGTGACGACGATCTCGTCGCGGGGCTCGAGGGTCGCCTCCAGCGACCGCAGCACCGCGTTGACTCCCGTGGTGGCGTTGTTGACGAATACCATCCCGGCCTCGTCGCCGCCCACGAAGCCGGCCATCGTCCGGCGAGCCGCGTCCAGCTCGCGCTGGTATTCGCCGCCCAGGAAGTACTTGGTGGGGTTGGCTTCCATCCGGCTGCGCACCCGCTGTTGCGCCTCCAGCACCACCGCCGGGGTTGCCCCGAACGACCCGTGGTTCAGGTGGAGCACACCGTCTTCCAGCATCCAGGGATTCACAACGGTCAGGATCCTTGCTGGCGGCGCTTCTGGATGTTGGCCCACTCGTCTCGTAGGCCGACCGTGCGGTGGAACAGCATGGGCGTGCCGGAGTCGTGGGCGAAGTAGCCGAGGCGCTCGAACTGCACCACCTCGCCGGGCGCCGTCTTGGCCAACTCGGGCTCGAGCTTGGCGTCGGCGATCAGCTCCCATGAGTCCGGGTTGTACGACTCCAGTGGGTCGCGGCCGTCTGCGCCGGGAACCGGGTCGGTGAAGAGCCGGTCATAGAGCGCCACGGTGGCGTCCACCGCGTGGTCGGCGGCCACCCAGTGGATGGTGGCCCGCACCTTGCGCCCGTCGGGGGCCTGGCCGTCGCCGGTGTCGGGGTCGTAGGTGCACCACAGCCGCACCACCTTGCCGTCGGAGTCGGTCTCGACGTCGTTGCATCGCAGGAAGTAGCCGGCCCTCAGGCGCACCTCGCGGCCCGGGGCTAGGCGGTAGAACTTGCGGGGCGGGTCGAGCATGAAGTCGTCGCGCTCGATCCACAGCCGCTCCGTGAACGGCACCAGCCGGTTGCCCGCCGGCGGGTCCTCGGGGTTGTTGACCGCGCTGCGGTGCTCGACCGGCCGGTCCCACCGCGGCCAGTTGGTGATGAATACCTCCAGGGGGCGCAGCACGGCCATGCGGCGCTGGGCGGTGCGGTTGAGGTGGGTCCGCACAAACGACTCCAGCAGCTCGATCTCGTGCACGCCGTTGACCCGGGCCACGCCGATGTGGGCGCAGAACTCCCGGATCGCCTCGGGCGGGTAGCCCCGCCGGCGCAGACCCCGCAGCGTGGGCAGCCGCGGGTCGTCCCAGCCGTCCACCAGGCCGTCCGTGACGAGCGTGATCAGCTTCCGCTTCGACATGACGGTGTGGGTCAGGTTCAAGCGGGCGAACTCGTACTGGCGGGGCCGGTCGCCCGGCAGGGGCAGGTGCTCCAGGAACCAGTCGTAGAGCTGGCGATGGGCGTCGAACTCCAGCGAGCACAGCGAGTGGGTGACGCCCTCGATGGCGTCGCTCTGGCCGTGGGCCCAGTCGTAGGTGGGGTAGATGCACCAGGCGTCGCCGGTGCGGAAGTGGGGGATGTGGCGGATCCGGTACATGACCGGGTCCCGCATCAGCATGTTGGGGTGGGCCATGTCGATCTTGGCCCGCAGCACCTTCTCGCCGTTGTCGTAGCGCCCCGCCCGCATGTCCCGCAGCAGGCTCAGGTTCTCCTCCACTGAGCGGTCCCGGCAGGGGCTCTCGACCCCCGGCGTGCTGAAGTCGCCCCTGGTGGCCGAGATGGTCTCGGCGTCCTGGTCGTCCACGTAGGCCAGGCCCTCGCTCACCAAGTGTTCGGCCCACTGGTAGAGATGCTCGAAATAGTCCGAGGCGTGCACGGCCCGGCCGTCGGGCTCGAAGCCCAGCCAAGCGATGTCGTCGGCGATCGCCTGGGCGTAGGCCGCGTCCTCGCCCTCGGGGTTGGTGTCGTCGAAGCGAAGCCGGCAGGCCCCGCCGTTCTCGGCGGCCACCTCGAAGTTGAGGCACACCGCCTTGGCGTGGCCGATGTGCAGGAACCCGTTGGGCTCGGGCGGGAAGCGGGTCTGCACCCGCCCGGCGTAGGTCCCGGCCGCGTTGTCGGCCTGCACCCGCTCCCGGATGAAGTCCAGCGGCCGGTGCACACCCCCCGCCTCGTCGCGTGTCCCAGCCACGAAGGAGTTACTAGCAGCCGACGACCTGTCATCCAACGAACCCGCTGACAGCATCACCGTCGCGTGCCGTCTCGGGCTGCGCTAGGTGTCGGCTTGGCCCAGGTAGGAGGCCCGCAGGTCGGGGTGGGCCAGCAGGTTCTCGGCAGTGTCGTCGAGCACGACCCGGCCGGTCTGGAGCACCCAGCCCCTATCGGCGATGGACAAGGCCATGTTGGCGTTCTGCTCCACCATGAACACCGTCAGGCCGGCTTCGTGGATCTGCTGGATGAGCTCGAAGTTCTGTTGCACCAGCGCGGGGGCCAGGCCCATCGACGGCTCGTCCATCAGCAGCACCCGGGGCTTGGCCATCAGGGCACGGCCCATGGCCACCATCTGCTGCTCGCCTCCCGACAGCGTGCCCGCCTTCTGGTTGAGGCGTTCCTTGACTCTGGGGAACAGTTCGAAGATTCGCTCCAGGTCGGCGGCTATGCCGTCGGTGTCGGATCGCAGGTAGGCGCCCAGGTCGAGGTTCTCGCGCACGCTGAGGCGCTTGAACAGGCGGCGGTTTTCCGGGACCATGGTCACGCCGCGGGCCACCCGGTAGCTGGTGGGCTTGTCGTTGACGACCTCGCCGTCGAGCACGACCTCTCCGGAGGTGGGTTTGAGCATGCCGAGGAGGGTCTTGAGTGTGGTGGATTTGCCGCTGGCGTTGCCCCCCAGCAGGCACACCAACTCGCCGGCGTAGATCGAGAGGTCCACATCCCTCAGAGCGTGGACTGCTCCGTAGTGGGCGTTGACGGTGCGCATCTCCAGCAAGGGCGTCGCGGCCACTCCGTCCTGGTCGGTGCTCATGATGTCTCGGTTCCCTGGCCCAGATAGGCCTCGATCACCCGGGGATCGGTGGAGACGTCGGCGTAGTCGCCCTCGGCGATCTTGGTGCCGTGGTCGAGCACCACCACCCGATCGGATACCTCCCGCACGACGTCCATCTGGTGCTCGATGACCACGATGGCGAAGCCCCACTCGTCACGGAGGCGTCCGATCATGCCGGTGAGCTCGGCCGACTCGACCGGGTTCATGCCCGCAACCGGCTCGTCGAGCAGGATCAGTTTGGGTTGGGTGGCCATGGCTCGGGCGATCTCCAGCCGGCGCCGGTTGGCATAGGACAGGGTGAAGGCGGGCTGATCGAAGCGGTAACCGACGAGCCGAGACCCGAAGAAGCTAAGGACCTTCTCGGCCCGCTGGCGGATCTCGGCCTCCTCGCGCCTGAAGGAGGGGGTGTAGAACAGGGCGCCGAAGGCGTGCTGGCGGGTGCGGCAGTGCTGCGAGACCATCACGTTCTCCAGCACGGTCATGTTGGCGAACAGCCGCACGTTCTGGAAGGTGCGGGCAATGCCCCGAGCCGTGACCCGGTTGGGGTCCAGGCCCCGCAGCGAGGTGCCCTCGAAGAGGATGTCGCCTGCAGACCGCTCGACGGTGGCGGTTATGGCGTTGAACAAGGTGGTCTTGCCGGCACCGTTCGGTCCGATCACCGAGACGATCTCACCCTCGTGGACCTCGAAGTCGAGTCCGTCAAGGGCGTGCAGACCGCCGAAGTCGACGCTCAGGCCGCGGGTCTCGAGCAGCGGCCGGCGCCCGGTTCCGTTGGTGGCGTCCGCGCCGGGGGCGCGCCTGGTTCCGTTGGTGGCGGTCATGGCGTCGGTGCGGCTTGCGCGCCGCTGCCGTCGTCATCCTCGACCTGACCCCTGAGCCAGGCGTCCTGGGCCATCTCCTCCTGGTGGAGCTCACGCGACCGGCGCACACTGGGTATCAGGCCCTCCGGGCGGGCCAGCATCATCCAGATCAGCAGTGCCCCGTAGATCAGCAGCTTGAACTCTGAGAACTCGGCCAGCAGGCCGGGCTGCTTGGGGCCGCCCAGTACGCCGATCAGCACCGCGGAGCCGGCGATGACGCCCACAATGCTGCCCATTCCGCCGAAGATCACCACCACCAGGATCACGATGGACACCAGGATCAGGAAGCTGTTAGGGAACACCGAGCCGACCTTGGCCGAGAAGATCGCGCCGCTGAAGGATCCCAGGATCGCGCCCACCACGAAGGCCAGGAGCTTGACGTTGACGGTGTTGATGCCCATCGCCTCGGCCACCGTCTCGTCCTCGCGCACGGCCATCCAGGCCCGCCCGAGCCGGGACCGCTCCAGCCGCCACGAGACGTAGATGGCGATGGCGCAGAAGGCCAGCACCAGGTAGAACACGCGGCGCGGATCGGTGCCGGCCACGCTGGTCAGCCCGAAGATCCCCGCGCCGGGGATCTTGGTGATGCCCTGGGAGCCCCCGAACCAGCCCGACAGCCAGTCCGACAGGAAGATCAGCCGGATGATCTCGCCGAAGCCCAGCGTGACGATGGCCAGGTAGTCGCCGCGCATCCGGATGACCGGCGCTCCGATGAACAGGCCGACCAGGCCCGTGATGATCACCACCACGATGAGAGCCACCAGCCACGGCATCTCCGGGTTGATCCTGGGTGACGTCGCGGCGGTGAGAACGGCGGCCGAATAGCTCCCCACCGCGAAGAAGGCCACATAGCCCAAGTCCAGGATGCCGGCCAGCCCGACCACGACATTGAGGCCCAACGCGAGCAGCACGAACAATCCGACGTTGGCCAGCAGCTCGTTGGTGAGCTTTCCCGCGAACAAGGGCAGGATGATCAGCGCCGCACCGGTCAGAAGGATCAGCCCGAAGTTGGCCCGGCTGCGCCTGGCCCCCTCGAGCGAGGCGATGTGGTTCCGGGCCTGGCGGATCCGTCCCCGGCCGAGCACCGCGAGGACCCCGGACGCGGCCGCAAGGCCCAGCGCACTCGTCCAGTTGACCCCTCCCCGGCGGGCATAGAGCCGGTCGGTCAGCGCCTCGAGCCTCATGCCCTCGGCCAAGTCCACCACCAGCGGCTCCAGCACGGCGGCGCCCGCCACCGCGAGGGCCATGGTCACCACCGCCCGGCGGGATCGCGGGCCGAGCGTTCGCAGGATCCCGCCCACCGCACCGATCGCCGCGCCGATCAGCAGCCAGACGACAACCGCGAACCATGTGGCGTCGCCGAAGGCGAGCAGCTCGGCCAGCATCGGGCTCCAGTTGACCAGCGGCTCGCGCAGGTCGAAGTTGGCCAGAAGCACTGCCAGCAGCGACAGCCCGCCGCCGGCGAGGGCCCCGCACGCCGCGCCGCCCGCGATTTCATGCGCGCCGGCCGCGTACTGTGGCATGCCCTCCCGCTTGATCTGGTGGCCGACGCGATAGCCCGCCGCGAACGGCACTATCAGCAGGGTGAGATAACCCAGGCTCAGCACGGGCTTCACCACCACCCGCTCGTCGAGGCGCACCGGCATGTTCGACAGGGCGATGAAGATCTGCGCGACCGCTCCGACGGCACCCATTCGCACGAGCCGCCGCCAGTCCTGGGCCATCACGGGCCGCGACGGCGCCAGCGGCGTCTCGGCCGGGCCGCCCACCGCTCCCGTCTCCGGCGGAAGTGTCGCGGTCATGTGCGGTCCTCTGCAGGCAGACGCTCGCCGAAGATCCCGGCGGGACGCAGCAGCAGCACGCCGATCAGCACCGCGAATGCCACCGCGTCGCGCAACTGCGACACGCCGCTGACCCCCAGCGGCTCCAGGATCAGCAGCGGGCCCACCGACTCGGCCACACCGATCGACAGTCCTCCGGCCATGGCTCCGCCGAGATGGCCGATGCCGCCCACCACCGCCGCGCTGAAGGCCTTGATGCCGGGCAAGAATCCGGTGGTGTGGATCACGCTGCGGAACAGGATCCCCCACAGGATCCCGGCCAGCCCGGCCATGGCGCCGCCCACTGCGAACACCTTCACGATGGTGCGGTTCACGTTGATGCCCATAAGGGCGGCGATCTCGGCGTCCTCGGCCACCGCCCGCATCGCCTTGCCGCCCTTGGTGTGCTCCACCAGGTACCACAGCACCCCCATCGACACCGCGGCCACCACCACGACGAGGATCCTCGACCCCTCGATCTGCAGGAACGTGTGCTTGTCCTTCACCCAGTCGGGCACATCGGGATAGGCCTTGGCCGCCGGGCCCAGCAGCACGATCGACGCGTTCTGGATGAAGAACGACACCCCTATCGACGTGATCAGCGGTATCAGCCGGGGCGACCCCCGCAGCGGCCGGTAGGCGACTCGCTCCATGATCACCGCCACCAGCGTGCACACGATCATCGAGACGATCACGATGAAGATCAGCGAGCCGATGAAGTTGCTCTCCCACAGGCCGGCGTCGGCCAGCTTGTTGGAGGTGATCATCCCGGTCATGGCGCCCACCATGAACACCTCGCCGTGGGCGAAGTTGATGAACCCCAGCACGCCGTAGACCATCGAGTAGCCCAGCGCGATCAGCCCGTACATGCAGCCCTGGGCCACGCCGGAGATGATCAGCCCCCGGAACTGGGCTCCGGTTAGGCCGGTGGCGTCAGGATTGGCCCAGCGGGCGAAGGGATTGTCGGTGTCGATCTCCTGCCAGATGAACGCCAGGATCCCGACGGCGACCAACGTGAGGATCGCCACTCGCATGAAGGTCAGGAACCAATCGACTCCGGTGCGCCGCGCCCCGCGGCGAGGCCCACTGGTTCGGATCATCGCCGCGATCCTAGTGTCAGCGCCGGACGCGGATGAGCGGCCAGGGGTCGGGCTCGTCGGCGATGTCCACCACCACCATCGACGGTCCCGGATGGGCCAGCGACCTCTCCAGCGCAGGCGGCAAGTCCTCGGGACAGCCGGCTCGCTCTGTGCGGACACCGAAACTCTCCCCGAGCATGACCCAGTCGGGGTTGCGAAGGGCCGAGGCGATGGTCCGGTCCGGGCCGAAGCGCTGCCGCTGCAGGCGTTGCACGTTGCCGTAGCCGGCGTTGTCGAAGAGCAGCACGGTGGTGTTGATGCTGTGCTGCACCGCGGTCGCCAGCTCCGTGGCGGTGAACAGCATCCCGCCGTCGCCGACAATGGTGAGTTGGGCCCGGTCCGGCGCCGCGGCGGCCGCGCCGATGCCGTGGGCCACGCCCGCGCCGAGCGTCCCCGCCCCGCCGGTGGCCAGATAAGTCCGGGGCCGGCGGTGCTCGTAGGCGATGTGGGCCACGAAGGCGACCTGGGTGACGTCTTCGACGACGATCCCGTCGTCGGGCATCACCGACCGGATGGCGCGCAGGTAGCTGAGCTGGGGCTCCAAGTAGGCGATCCGCTCGAAATGACGGGCTCGCAGTTCGGCGAGCTCCTCGGTGCGGTCGTCCCGCCGTCGGTTGTGGCGGCCGAGTGCCTCGATGAGAAGCCGGCACGCCTCGGCCGCGTCGCCGTGGACGCCCACGGTGCCGGTGCCGTGCCGGTCCATCTCGTCGGCGTCGATGCTCACCTGCACGATCGTCTGGGCAGCGTCCACTCCCCACTCAACGTTCGGGAATTCCATCCGGGTGCCGATGCCCAGCACAACATCGGAGGTAGGCCAGAGATCGCGGCCCACGGTGAGGTAAGCGTGCAGGCGGTGGCGCGTGTCCATCACCCCCAGGCCCATGTGCCGGGCGAAGACCGGCGCCTCCAGCATCTCGGCCAGTCTCCTGACGGGTTCGGAGGCGTCCTGGGCGCCGCCGCCCACCATGATCAGCGGACGGCGGGCCTGCCCGAGCACCCGCGCGGCCTCCTCGATCTGGTCGGTGTCGATCACGGGCTTGGTCGTTCGGGGCGCCTCAAGCACGCCGTCGGCGGGCTGGCTCCACACGTCGACGGGTACCTCCACCGCCACCGGGCGGGGAACGCCGGAGGTGAGCGCGTCGATGGCCTGCTGCCACACGCCGACGGCGTCGATGCCGCTGCCGACATAACCGGTGTGCTTGGTCAGCTGGCGCAGCACCGCGGCCGGATCGGGCAGGTCGTGCAGGATTCCGGTGCTGCGGCCCCGCAATCCCGAGGGAACCGCCCCGACCAGAGCCAGCACCCTGGCGTTGCCCCAATAGGCGCTGGTGAGCCCGGCCGCGGCGTTGAGCATGCCCGGACCGGGCACGACGCACAGCGCGGCCGGCCGGGCTGTGACCTGGGCTGCGCCCAGGGCCATGTAGGCCGCGCCCTGCTCATGGCGGGTGACCAGGGGCCGGATGTCGCGGGCGTCGACGAGGGCGTCGAAGAAGTCGTCGTTCTGCACGCCGGGCAGGCAGAACAGAGTGTCCACGCCCAGCGATCGGAGTCCGGCGACCGCAATCGACGCGACCGTGGGAGTCTCAGGCAGCTGTTGCGGAGCGCCCCCGGTCGTCATGGCTGTCGCTGGCCGGACCGGGCCCAACGCTCGGCCTCTAGCCGACTACGCAGGTGTTGACCATCTCCCCGATGCCCTCAATGGCGGTGCGTACCACTGCGCCCGGAGTGAGCCACTCCTGGGGATTACGGGCCATGCCGACGCCGCTGGGCGTGCCGGTGGCGATGATGTCGCCCGGGTCGAGGGTCATGATCGTGCTCAGGTCGGCCACGATCTCGGCCGGACCGAATACGAGCTGGTCGGTGTTGGACGACTGCTTGGTGACTCCGTCGACGGTGCAGCTCACGTCCAGGCCCCGGCCGTCGCCGATCTCATCGACGGTGACCAGCGCCGGGCCGACCGGCGTGGACCCCTCGAAGGTCTTGCCGGCCAGGAATTGCGTCGTGCGGGTCTGCCAGTCGCGGATCGACACGTCGTTGAGGACTGTGAAGCCGGCGATGGCCTCAAGCGCCTCGTCCGGTCCGGCATTGCGCACCTCGCGGCCGACGACCACAGCCAGTTCCACCTCCCAGTCGGCGTTGGTCGACACCTCCGGTGGTGGGAGCCGGATCGGGTCGGAGGGGCCGGTCAGCGCTCGGCGGTACTTCGCGAAATAGATGGGCGCCGTGGGCAGCGGGCTGTTGGTCTCCGCCGCGTGGTCGCGGTAGTTGAGGCCCACGCAGATGATCTTGTCGGGTGCCGGGATCACGGGAGCCAGGTCGGTGCCGTCTGCGGCCAACGCGCCTCCCGATTCGGCCACAGGCAGCCCGCCCGCCGTCACCGGGCCCGCTTCGAGCACCGCCCGCGCGTCGGGAGCGTCGAGCAGGACGATCTCATCGCCCGACAGCCGACCGGCACGGGTGGCTCCATCGATCCGGACGGTCACAAGGCGCATGGGGGATTCTCCGAGTTGTGTGGACGCACGAAAGCGCCAGACTACCAGCGTGTTCATGGGCGCCTTTGGAGGCTGCGAGGGCTGGAGACCTCCTCTGGAGGTGCGCCGATGAGTCGGTTCCACTCTGAGACGACGGTTGAGCCTGTGGGCGAGGGCCGGTGGGCAACCCACTTGTCGGCCGGGTGGAACATCGCCGACAACAGCAACGGCGGCTACGCGCTCACGTCGGTGCTGAGAGCCATGCGCTCGCTTGTGCCCCATCCCGACCCGATCTCGGTCACCACTCACTTCCTGCGTCCGGCCCGGGGCGACACCGACGGCGACGTGAGAGCCGAGGTCGTCCGCTCCGGTCGCACCGTCAGCACCCTGAGAGGCTCCTTGTGGCAGGAGGGCAAACAGCGCCTGGAGGTGCTGGCCGCGTTCGCGAATCTGGCTGCGGGCGGCGGTGGCCCGGAGATCGCCCAGGCGCCGCCGACGATCCCGCCGGTCGAGGACTGCGTCCATCGGGGATCGCTCGAACAGGGGGTGGAACTGCCGATCCTCTCCCGAGTCGATGTGCACGTGCATCCCGAGCACGCGCCCGCAGGGGGCAGCGACCGGGCCCTCATCGACGGCTGGATCCGCTTCAGCGACGGCGCCCAACCGTCCACGATGGCACTGCCCTTCTTCGCCGACGCCCTGCCGCCCTCGCTGTTTCCCCTTCTGGGCTACATCGGCTGGGTGCCGACCATCGAACTCACTGTCCACGCCCGGCGGATCCCGGCGCCGGGATGGCTCCAGGTCCGCCAGGAGAGCCACGATCTCCACGACGGCCGGATGATCGAATCGGGCTCGCTGTGGGACTCCACCGGCGCGCTGGTGGCCACCTCCCGCCAGATCGGGCTGCTGCTGACCTGAGAGACCGAGCGGCGCCGCTACTGGTAGATGATCACGTCGGGCACGGGGTCCATCGCTAGGACTGTCTCAGGGCTCATCAGCGGATTGTCCTGGTCGAAGAACAGCTTGAAGGCCGGACGCTGCGAGGGTGCGGTGACGGCGAACAGCTCGTAGCCGTACAGCTTGGCCCCGGGGCTCCCGATGCCGTCCATGTCGATCGACAGCTCGACGCCGGGTTGCGGCACGATGACGTCTCGGTTGTGCAGCATGCGGCCGGCGAACTGGTGCACCATCAGGATCTTGGGCGGCAACCCCTCCCGCTGCACCAGCTCCGAGAGGTAGAGCAGCACCTCGTTCACCTGTTCGCCGGTGATGCCGCCGATGGCTCGTCCCGGACGGACCCCCAACGGCTGGGTCGCGAACTCCGGGTCCAGCGCCATGTGCACGAACGGCTCCCGCAGGAAGGGCTCGAGCAGCTTCACCTCCGCCAGCGGGTCGCTCCAGCCGATCTGGTTGTCGATGAACAGCAGCATCCCGTGCTGGCGGGCCGCCTCGACCCAGGGGGCGATGCGGTCGTGGGGGAGCCGGTAGAGCCAGGTGTCGTCCGATGTCGGGTTCGCCTGGGCGACCCCCGTGATGAGGTGGTAGGCCCCGACGGCGCCGCGGGGTCCGTTGAGCCGGTCGTAGCGCTCGGTCCACGCCGCGATCTCGGCGGCCACGTCGGCCGGCGTGCCGTGGCCGAGCACCCCCATGGAGCGGACCCCGGGATGGCCGTAGAACGCGACGATCTGGGCCCACTGCGAGGGCAGCCCTACCGGTGACGACCAGTACCAGACGCCGGTCGCTCCACCCCCGGTCAGCAAGCGTCGCCGCTCGGTCAGGCGCTCGCTCCACTCCCCCAGTTCGATGCGCACCCTCACGGAGGCCTCAACCCGGCCGTCGGCGAGCCGCCGGGCGACGACGCGGGCCTCGGCGCCGGGGAGGGCAACGGGCGTGGTCGACAGCCAGCGGGAGGTCGACCGCCAGCTCGGGCGGGCCGCCGGCATGAAGCGCCGGGACGGCTGCAGGATCTCGCCCCAGCCGCCCGTGTCGGCCCGCACCTGCAGCCCGAACTCGACGCGCCCGTCGGCATGCCACCGCGCCCCGATACGGGCCTCGATCTCGTGGTCGGGCGCCGCCTGCTGGGCCGTGGCCACCGGATGCCCCCACACCAGCATGGAGGAGACCGCCAGCGCGGCCGTCACCGCCAGAGTGCGTCTTCTCACGCTGGGGCGAACTCGAAGACGATGTTGGCCAGGCTGGCCTCGATGTCCTCAGGGTCGAGGTGGTGGATGACGGTGGTCTTCTGAGAGCCGCAGTCTCCAAAGTCGTCACAGCTGATCGTGCCGATGATGCCGCCGTAACCGCTCACGGAGTCCAGGTACTCCCGCACGCCAGCTCGGTCGACGATCAGAGTGCCGTCCTCGACTGAGGAAGCGGCCGCTATGGCTTCGAGCAGCAGGGTGGTGGCGTCGTAGGCATGGGCCCAGTACGGCGCGGAGGGCGGCTCGCCGTAGATCTCGCCGTAGGCGTCCAGCAGGGTCTGGGGGGTCTTGCCGGTGCTCTGGTTGGAGGTGGCTCCGAACCGCAGGTCCGGCCCCGAGAAGTACACGCCGGCCGACTGCGGCAGCGACATGAAGCCGTCGTTGAGCAGGGCGGCGTCGGTGAGCAGGATCGTCTCCTCGAGGCCGGCCACTCCGGGCGCCTGATCGGTCAGGAAGTCGCCGGCGGGCTGGAAGATGGGGAAGAACAGCGCTTCGGGACTGCCGGTGGCGACCTCGGTCAGCACCGGCACCATGTCGGTGTCCTCCTTGTTGATGGCCGAGAACCCGGTGACGGTGCCGCCCAGCCGCTCGAAGCTGTCGGCGAAGGCTTGGGCGATCGACCGGGAGTAGGGGTCACCGTCGTGTATGGCCGCGGCGGTGGTCAGGCCCAGCCCCTCGTATGTGAATCGGGCCATGGTCTCGCCCACGTACAGGCCGTTGTTGGAGGTCCGGTAGTAGCCGACGCTGTGGTTGAGGCCGGGATTGCCGGCCAGGTCGGATGTGAGGGTGGGCGATGTGTTGGACGGGGCGAAGAGAACCATCCCGGCGGCGGTGATAAGGGGTGAAGCGGCGACTGCCGCGGTGGAGCACGACGGCCCGATCACGGCGATCACGTCCTCGTCGGCCACGATCTGCTGGGCAGCGGCCTGGGCGCCGTCGGAGGAGCACAGGTCGTCGTAGCGGGTTCCGAGGTCGACGTCGAAGCCGTGGACCGGGCCGAAGTCGGCCACGGCCAGCTCCACGCCCCGCTGGTTGGGTATGCCGAGGTAGGCGACATCGCCGGTGATGGTGTTGAGCGAGCGGATCTGGACGGCGTCGCCCGGCTCGACCTCCACGGTGCCCAGGGAGCCGTCGCCGAGATGGTCGGGCTCAGGAACGTGAGCGGTGTCGGCGCCACCGCCGCAGGCGGCGGCTGCGAGCACCAAGACGACGGCGCACCCCAGCGCGGTGGGGAGCCCGGCGCGCCCTTTCATCCTGTGCACGCCCGGACAGTATCGCCGCCCCCGGGTCCAGCCGCTCATTTCGAGAACAGATCGGCGTGAAGCGCCCGCAACTCGGCCTTGAGGACCTTGCCCATGGCGTTGCGGGGCAGTTCATCCACGATGACGTAGAGCTTGGGATGCTTGAACCGGGCTAGGTCGTCGAGGGTGCCAGCCAGGTCCGGAGCCTGCTCATCGGGGTCACCGCCCGCGTCGGGCTCCAACACCACAAAGGCCGTGACCGCTTCGCCGAGGTCGGGATGCTCCAGGCCCACCACCGCGGACTCCACGACGGCAGGATGGCCGTCGAGAGCCTGCTCGACCTCGACGGGGTAGATGTTCAGACCGGCTGAGATGATCATGTCTCCGGCCCGACCCTCCAGCGTCAGGCGACCCTGGTCGTCAAGGCGGCCGATGTCGCCGGTGATGAACCAGCCGTCCGCGGTGCGGGACTTGGCGGTGGCGTCGGGCCGCCGCCAGTAGCCGGGGCCGACATTGGGACCCCTCACCTGAACCATCCCCGCCTGTCCCGGCGGTGCACATCCGTCATCGCCCCATACCCGCACCTCGATGCCCGGCAGGCCGGGACCTACCGTCCCGGCCACCCGGGGGCCGTGGTAGGGGTTCGAGGTGATCATCAGCGCCTCGCTCATCCCGTAGCGCTCCAGCACCTCGCAGCCGGTGTGCTCAGCCACCGCCCGGTGCAACTCGGCAGTCATCGGTGCCGAGCCTGACACCAGGAGACGGATGCGGCCGCAAGTGGCCGCGTCGAAGCCGTCGAGGGTCATGAGCCGGCTGTAGTAGGTAGGCACGCCCATCATCACGGTCGCTTCGGGCAGGCAGGCGAGCACCTCTGCGGCATCGAAGCGCTCCAGGAAGATCATCTCGCAGGCGCTGAGCATGGCGGTGTGCAGCGCCACCATGAGACCGTGCACATGGAAGATCGGCAGGGCGTGCAACAGCACGTCGCCGGGCTCGAACGCCCAGGCCTTGTTGAGCGTGAGCGAGTTGCTGGCCAGGTTGCCGTGGGTGAGCATGGCTCCCTTGGGCCGGCCGGTCGTGCCCGACGTGTAGACGAGAGCCGCGAGGTCATCGTCTCGGCGATCGGCGAATCCGGTCAGCGGCTTGGCCCGTTCCAGCCCCGCCGCCAGGGCGGCGGCGTCGCGCACGACCGCGGCGGGCTCGGCGTCCGATACGAACCAGTCGACCTCGGCCTCGGTGTAGGCCGTGTTGAGCGGCACATACACCGCGCCCAGACGCAGCACTCCGAGGTAGAGGGCCACGGCGTCGCTCGACTTGGGGATCTGTACCACCACACGGTCACCGGCCGCCACCCCCTGGCTGCCCAGCCATCCTGCGGCCAGAGCCGAGCGGGCGTCCATCTCCCCGTAGGTCACGGTAAGGCCGCCCGGAACGCGCAACATCGGACGCGCCATCCCGGACGCGAAACGCTTGCGAAGCAGGCCGAAGAAGCCGCCGTCCACGTCCACGAGTCTGCCCGGCCCAAGTTGAGGTTCACCGTGGGGCGTAGCCTCGTGTGCATGGGCGGTGGAGCTGAGCGGAATCTCGTCCTCACCGGGTTCATGGGAACGGGCAAGACGACAGTCGGCCGGATCCTGGCCGACCGGCTGGGCTATGGCTTCGTCGACACCGACGGAGTGATCGAGTCGCGTGCCGGACCCATAGGCGAGATCTTCGAGCGTGATGGCGAGGACGTATTCCGGGAGCTGGAACGGTCGGTGGCCCGGGAGCTGGCCGGACGCACCGGCCTCGTCATCGCCACCGGAGGTCGCATGATGCTCGACCCGTCGTGCTCGGCCTGCTTGGAACCGGTGGCATGGATCGTCTGCCTGACCGCACACCCCGACACCATCATCGAGCGCATCGGCGACACCGCCCGGAGGCCGCTGCTGGACGTCGCGGACGCCCCGGCACGGGTCCGGGAACTGCTGGCCGAACGGGCCGAGGGCTACGCACGGTTCGCCTCGGTGGACACCGAGGGCCGCAGTGCCGACGAAGTAGCCGACGCGGTTCTGTCGCTGCTCGGGCTATAACTGCGCTATGGCGCTAACGATCCTGGTAGTCAACGGCCCCAACCTCAACATGCTCGGCACCCGCGAGACGGATGTGTACGGCCACGCCACCCTCGATGAGCTGATCGCTGGAGTGACAGCCCACGCCGAGTCGCGGGGCGCGGTGCTGCGCCACGTGCAGTCCAACGTCGAGGGCGACCTGGTGGCAGCCATCCAGGCTGCCGCGGCCGGCGGGGAGGGCGCCGCCGACGGCGTGGTGCTCAACGCGGGCGCTCTCACCCACTACTCGATCGCGCTGCACGACGCCATCGCCGCGGTCGATGTGCCCGTGGTGGAGACCCACCTGTCCAACGTGTACGCCCGCGAGGACTTCCGCCACACGTCGGCCATCGCCGGGGTGTGCGCCGGGGTCGTCACCGGCTTCGGCGCCACCAGCTACCGGCTGGCAGTGGACGCCCTCATCGATCTGCTGGGCGACTGACCGCCGGTACGAAGTGCTCGGGTTTCCGCGCTCGCTCTGAGGCCGCCGTGGCTTCCGACGTCGTGATGCTGGAGGTGGATGGCCGCGAGGTGCGGGTGACCAATCCCGGCAAGGTCTTCTTCTCGACGAGGGGTGAGACCAAGCTCGACCTCGTCGAGTACTACCTGTCGGTGGCCGGGCCCCTGCTGCGGGCCATGGGAGGCCGGCCCGTGCTGCTCGAGCGCTACCCGGACGGCGCGGGGGGCAAGTCCTTCTTCCAGAAGCGAGTTCCCAAGGGTGCCCCCGAATGGCTCACCACCACAGTGGTGAGCACCCCCAACGGCACCCTGTCCAACGCCATGGTGGCGACCGACCTCGCCCATGTGGCGTGGGCCGTCAACATGGGCTGCCTCGGGTTCCATGTCTGGCCCTACCGAGCCGACGCCCCGGACTTCGCAGACGAGCTGCGCATCGACTTGGACCCCCAGCCCGGCGTCGACTTCGAGCAGGTGCGGGAGGCGGCCCGCGAGGTGAAGGCCGCCTTCGACGAGTTGGGTATGACCGTCTACATCAAGACCTCGGGACGGCGGGGACTGCACGTCTACTCCCGGTTGGCGCCCCGCTGGGACTCCTACGACGTCCGTGCAGGCGCGGTGGCCCTGGCCCGGGAGATGGCCCGGCGCCGGCCCGACCTGATCACCGACGCCTGGTGGAAGGAGGAGCGGGGCCGGCGGGTGTTCGTGGACTTCAACCAGAACGCCCCCCACAAGACGGTGTTCGGGGCCTGGTCGGCTCGCCCCCGGGTAGGCGGGCAGGTGTCGGCACCGATCAGCTGGGACGAACTGGACGACGTGCAGCCCGAAGACCTGACCATTGCCAGCGTCGGCGCCAGGGTGGCCGAAGTCGGGGATCCGTGGGCGGCCATGGACGGCGTGCCCGCCTCGCTGGAGCCGCTGATGGAGTGGCACGCTCGGGACATGGACTCCGGCCTGATGGACGCCCCCTGGCCTCCCGTCTACCCGAAGATGCCCAACGAGCCGCCCCGGGTGGCTCCCAGCCGGGCCGCCCGCACCAGCGAGGAGAACGGATCCCGATGAAGCCCCGTCTGTCGATACACCTTGTCAACTTCGCAGCCGAGCCGCCCGGCGAATGGCAGCGCCTCTTCGACCTCGCCGTCGCGGCCGACCGGGCCGGCATCGGCCGGCTGGTGGTGTCGGACCACGTGGCCTACGGCGAGCGCCTCGACCGCTACGGCGACCCGGCCCTGGGCGGGCTGGCCGGCGGCCGCCAGCCCACCGGCCCCGACGGCGCCTGGCTGGAACCGCTCACCGTGCTGGCCATGGTCGGTGCCCTGACCGAGCGGGTGCGGCTGTGCCCGATGATCCTGCTGGCCGCGCTGCGCCGCCCGATCGTGCTGGCCAAGACGGCGGCTACCATCGACGTGCTCACCGGAGGGCGCCTCGACCTGGGCGTGGGGGTGGGCTGGCAGGAGGAGGAATACGAGGCGGCGGGCCTGGACTTCGCGGCCCGGGGGCGCCTGCTCGATCACACCCTGGAGATATGCCACGCGCTGTGGACCCAGGAGCGGGCCTCGGTCAGCACGCCGGAGCTGAGCTTCGAGGGCATACATCAGATGCCCAAGCCGACTGCCGGGACCGTGCCCGTGTGGGTCAGCGGCACCGTCAACCGGCGCTCCATGGCCCGGCTGGCCCGCTTCGGCTCGGGCTGGATTCCGTGGGGGCCTGATGCAGCCGACATCGCCTCGGGCATCGACAAGATGCGCGAGGCGGTAGCCGCCACGGGCCGGGACCCGTCCGGGATCGAGGTCGCGGCGAACGTGAGGCTGGCCCGCGACGAGCGCGGCGAACCCCAGATCGGGCCCACAATGGCCGCGGTCCCCGAGCTGATCGCTGCGGGCGCGACCGATCTTCGTGTCCATCTGCAATCGCCACCGGGCGTCGACCGCGCTGCGGAGTACCTGGCGCCCTGGGTGGAGGCCTTCGACGCCGCGGCCGTAACGTGACCCGAATGCGTAGCGGACCGCGCAACCCGTACCTGGCCGACAGCGGCAACGCCATGGCCCACGGCCGCTGCGACCAGCAGGACAACACGCCGGGAAGCGGCCCCGAGGGCCCGACCGAGATCATGGAGGCGGCCGACATCCAGTACGTCCATCTGGGTCCGGGCCACTTCGGAGGGGTCATCTCGGGGCGCTACCCCGACGGCCGGCGCGTCATCTGGTCCAACGGCCGCCAGGTCATCGCCAAGCTCGACTACGACACTCTGGAAGTGCTGGCCACCCTGCCCACCAGCACCGAGCCCATCACCGACCAGGCCGAACTGGCGGCCCTCGAAGCGGGCCTCGACGACCTCGACGGCGACGACGTCGTCGCACACGCCATCAGCATCGCCCTCCGCTTCATGACCGGCCTCGACGGGATCTACTCGCTGCTCGACCGCGACCACACCCTGTTCCTGGGCCGCAAGGACCACGCCGCCGCCTACGTCGAGGTCGACCCCTCGGACCCGGCCAGCCCCATCGTCGAGCGGGACCGCTGGTACCGGCCCGACGGGATCGACGGCCACTTCGTGGGGATCAACATCACCTTCGACGGCCGGCTGGTGATGACCACCGACCACGGCTGGGTGGTGTGCCTGGCCCGTGACTTCAGCACCTACGACGCCATCCAGCTTCCCGGAGCCGGCACCGACGCGGCCGAGCACTGCGCCGACCGGGCTGCCCGGTACGGCCACACCAGCTACGGCTGGGTGCGCACCAGCAGCTGCACTGGTGACGACGGGGGCATCTACGTCAGCTCGGTCGACACCATCCACAAGGTGGTCTGGACAGGCGAACGGCTGTCGCTCGACCCCGCCGACGGAGCCTGGTCGGCCCGCTACCGCAACGGCGGCGGGGACGGTTCGGGCACCACGCCGTCGCTAATGGGTTTCGGGCCCGACGAGGACCGCTTCGTGGTCATCGGCGACGGCGACGACGTGGTCAACATCACGCTGCTGTGGCGCGACGAGATTCCGGATGACTGGGAGCAGCTTCCCGACGCTCCGTCACGGCGGATCGCGGGGATGGGCCCGGCCCACATGGGCGATCCGACCCGCACTGAGATCAAGACCGAGCAGTCGATCACGGTGTCGGGCTACGGCGCCATGACCGTCAACAACGAGCCGGCTTCTCTGCCCGACAGCTGGCCGACCACCCGGGCCCGCATGTTCAGCTTCTTCCTGGGACACAAACCCGAATACACGCCCTACGGCATGCACAAGTACGAGTGGGACCCGGCCGAGCGCTGCCTGCGGGAGGCCTGGGTCAACACCGAGGTGTCCTCGCCCAACTCAGTGCCCTTCGTGGCCGAGGAATCTGACCTGGTGTACACGTGCGGCACGCGGGACAGCCAGTGGACGATCGAGGCCGTCGACTGGACCACCGGCGAGAGCCGCTTCCACTACGTGGTGGGCGGGTCGCGCTACAACACCCTGGGCGGCGGAGTCACCGTCGACGACGACGGCCGCCTGCTCTACGGCACCATCTTCGGCAAGACCCGCATCCTGCGCTGAGCCCGCGCTTTCCATACCCTTACGTGGCTGTGATTGCATCGCCCGGCTGCACTACCGACAGGAAGGACATTGCCATGAGTGGGCGAGGCTCCAGGCGCCGGATTGCGGTGGTCGCGGCCGTGGCGCTGTTGGCGGCTTCCTGCGGAGGCGGCGAGTCCAGCGGACTCCCCACCCTGATCGACACCGCGACGACCGCGCCGCCCGTCGATCCCGCGGACATCGAGCCGGTGTCGGAGCCCACGGCCGTGACGAACCTCGCCTCGGAAGCGGCTGGGGCAGCCGAGCCCGTGTCATCGGCGGAGGCCGACGCGGCAGGCATCGAAGCCGACCAAGCCGCCGGCGCGTTGGCCTCAACCGAGCCCGTGGCCAACGCCGACGAGGAGCTCGCAGGTCCCGACCTGACCGGCGAGGAGCCCGCGGAGGCCGACATGGCCGGTGAGGAGCCGGCCGAGGCCGAGGACACGACCGGCGAGGAGCCCATTGAGAGCGACGACCTGACCGACGAGGAACGGCTATTGGCCTTCGCTGGGTGCATGCGCGACAACGGCGTCGAATTCCCCGATCCTGTGGTGGAGGCCGACGGCACTGTCACCTTCGGCTCCCGTCCGGGCAGTGGGGGTGGCGGATTCGCGGCCCTCCGGGAGATCGGCCGAGACCCGGATCTCCCCGCGGCGC
>VYFQ01000032.1 GCA_009842325.1 Acidimicrobiaceae bacterium
ACGACCACGACGACCACGACGACCACGACGACCACGACGACCACGACGACCACGACGAAGAAGGCCACGACGACCACGACGACCACGGCCACCACGACCACGCCCATGGAGCGGAAGATCCGCACGTGTGGTTCGACCCCCACCGCGTGGCGGAGGCTCTGCCGGTCCTCGCCCAGGCACTCACGGCCCACGCCGGCCTCGACCCGGCTGCAGTCGAGGCATGCATGAACAGCTACCGGGCAGAACTGGAGGCGGTGGACGCCGAGATCGCCGCCAAGATTGAGCAGCTACCGCCCGAGAGCCGCAAGCTGGTCACCAACCACGACGCGTTCGCCTACTTCGCGGCCCGCTACGGATTTGAGGTCATCGGCACGGTCATCCCGTCACTGTCGAGCATGGCGGAGGCCAATCCCGCCGGGCTCGAGGAGCTGGCCGAGATCATCGAGCACGAGGGGATCAAGGCCATCTTCGCCGAGACACAGCACTCCGGCGACGACATCGAGGCTCTGGCTGACCGGATCGGCGGCGTAGAAGTGGTCACCCTCTACACCGGCAGCCTCGGGCCTCCCGGCAGCGGCGCTGAGACCTACACCGGATACCTGCGCACCAACACCGACCTGATAGTCGACTCCCTCAACTGAGCCGGGCTAGAACATCCGGCCATGTATTTCCTCGCCGACTGTCGGGGTCCCGGGTTGTACAGTCGGCGGGCATCAGACAGGCCCAACCAGCACGAGCGGGCGACACGCGCCAACCGCGGTTGAACGAGCACGGTGCCGAGATCACCGCGCCGCGCATCTTCAGCTGGGATGCACTCGACGGGGTGCGCTGGGACGACGACGGGGTGGACGCCCAGATCGTCACCGGTGAGCACATGCACCTCATCCGGGCCGTCTACGAGCCCGGCGCGATCTACGAGACGCACAGCCATCCCTACGAGCAGTTCAGCCTGCTGCTGTCGGGGCGCCTGCTGTTGACCGTCGGGGACGAGACCCGCGAGATCGGGCCGGGCGACGGCTGGTACGCGCCCGCCGACATGCCCCACGGGGGCAAGGTGCTCGGCGACGAGCCGGCAGTCTTTCTCGACGTGTACTCGCCGGCAACGACCGCCATCCTGCGCATCTTCGAGACCGCGAGGCCGGTTCTGGCCGGCGAGCGTTCCGGGGAGGGGCCTCAGAGTTGAGCATGCAGAACGTCTTCGAGGCCGGCTCGGACGTGACCGAGGTTGCGACCGCGGTGACCCGCGACGGCTACGCGGTGGTGCGCGACGCGATGGATGCCGGCACCCTCGCAGCGGTCGCGGCTGATCTGCAGCCGTACCTCGATGCCGCCCACACGGGCCACGAGGAGTTCATGGGCAGCCTCACCAAGCGATTCGGCGCACTCGTCGCCAAATCGACCGCAGTGCAAGCGCTCATCATGCACCCGACAGTGCTGGCCGTCGCCGACCATGCCCTGCTGCCCAGTTGCGTCGCCTACCGGCTCCACTACACCGGCGTGATGCACCTCGAGCCGGGGGAGAAGCAGCAGGTGCTGCACCGCGACACGACGGTGTATCCCATCGCCAACCCGTGCCCCCCGCTGACGGTGGCTACCATGTGGGCGGTCACAGATTTCACGCGCACCAACGGCGGCACCCGGATCTGCCCCGGCAGCCACCGCTGGACGAATGACCGTGCGCCGACGCGCGCCGACGTGGTCGCCACCGAGATGCCGGCGGGCTCGGTCCTGATCTACCTCGGCAACGTGGTCCACGGCGGCGGCTCGAACCGCTCGGACCGCGCCCGCACCGGCGTCGCGCTGCACTACTCCCTCGGGTGGCTGCGCCAGGAGGAGAACC
Source organism: Acidimicrobiaceae bacterium (assembly GCA_009842325.1). Taxonomy (GTDB): domain Bacteria; phylum Actinomycetota; class Acidimicrobiia; order Acidimicrobiales; family Aldehydirespiratoraceae; genus Aldehydirespirator. The sequence goes on from VYFQ01000032.1 coordinate 1,841, forward strand.
AGTACCTGGCCGTCACCGAGGAGCAGGCGCGGACGCTGCCCGACGAGCTCCAGGAACTGATGGGGTACTCCCTGGGGTCGTCCAACTTCGGCTTCGTCGACCACATCGCCCCCAAGGACTACCTCCACGGCGTCCGGGACCCGGCCGCGAGTGACCTGAGCCCGGCCGGGATGAGCGAACGGGTCGATGCGCTGGAGCGCTTCCACGTCAGCCACACCGCCCGGGGCCCCGCCCGCCACTACGACATCGACACCGACTGACGTCTCGGGGCTGGAAGCGCCTACTCCAGCAGAGGCGGCGACGTCAGTGGTTGAGTAGCGTCTTGACGACAGAGGTGACTCGGTAACTCGCGTCTGCGTCGACCTGCCCGAATCGATGCACGAGGCGACGGCGGTTGACCGACCGGATCAACTCGCACTGGGCGTAGCTGGTCTCGTCGAGACCTGTCTCTGCGCCTGGCTCGATCTCAACGTGAAGCGAGAGCCCGCGCCGGGTCGTCGTCAGCGGCACCACGATCACAAACGGGAAGTCCGGACCGAACGTCTCTGGTGGCCCCAGAACGAGCGCCGGCCGAAGGGCGGCAGGCTCGCCAGGATACGGATCACCGAAGTCGACGAGCCAGAGGTCGTCAACCGAGGCCATCGGGAACCGACGTGCCCTCGGCTTCGGTCAGGTAGGACGCCCACGCCTCGGGATCGCTACGCAACTCGGCGATTTCAGCCGTGACTCGGCGGGCGAACCGCTGACGCCTGAGCGCTTCTACCGCGTCTCGCACGGTGTCGATGAGCGATGCATCGGCGGCGTCGCTGAGTTCGACCAACCGGGCGTGAGTATCGGTGTCAATTCGGATCGTCGTGGTAGCCACACCCTTAGTCTACATTTTGCATGCGTAATTGTCTACTATCCGGAGGCGGCAACACTACTGGAGCGTTAGAGTCGAGCCAGCGGACACCAGGAGGCGAGATGCGACGCTTCATCATCGAACGGGACATTCCCGACATCGGCTCGGCCGAGCGCGAGCAGTTGCGGGCCGCGGCCGGGCAATCCAACTCGGTCCTGCGGGCCATGCAATCCGAGGGCAAGGCCATCCAGTGGGAGCACAGCTACGTGGCCGGCGACAAGACCTTCTGCGTCTATGTCTGCGACGAACCGGGGCTGATCGACGAGCACGCCGAGCGCAGCGGGTTCCCGGCGACGGTGGTCACCGAGGTCGGCAAGATCATCGATCCCACCACCGAGAAGGGCTAGCCCCGAAGGACGCCGGCATGGCACGCATCGACTTCCCTGACGGCGAAGGCCTGGAGCGCATCCGGATGTGGAGCCTCCAGCCCGACGTGGGCATGGCCATGGGGGCGGCCGCCAAGACGCTGTACACCAAGATCTCGCTGGATGTGCGGGTCCGCGAGATCGCCCGCATGAGGGTGGCCCAGATCAACCGGTGCCACATTTGAATTGACACCCGGTCTGCATCGGCGATGCAGCAAGGACTGGAAGAGGACCTCTACCAGCAGGTCTCCGACTACGCCACGAGCGGTGCGTTCAGCGACGCCGAGAAGCTGGCGGCCCAGACGGCCGAGCGCTTCTGCTGGACCCATGAGGCCATGATGAGCGACGAGGACTACTGGGCCCGCATGAAGGAGCACTTCACCGACCAGCAGATCCTCGAGCTGATAACGCTGATCGGCTACTGCGTGGCCATGGGCCGCACGATGGCCATCCTCGACATCGCCAACGACTGCACGATCAGCCGAACCCCCGACCCCGCCGAGGACCCCTCCCACTACATCCACGGCTGACCGACCTAGGCCGGATCCTCGACCCGGGACAGGATTCAGCCGGCGTCCACCAGCACCGCGTCGGGCTCGACGGCCCCGGTCCAGCAGTACAGGAGCACGGTCGGCGTGGCCCCGAAGTCCTGGCTGTGCACCTGCCAGGGCGCATGGTGGACCGCATCGCCCGGCCGGGTGAAGCGGCTCTCGCCGTCGGAGTCGACGAATGACGGCTCGCCGGCCAGCACGTGATACAGCTCCTCGGCCTCGTGCTTGTGGGCCGGATAGTGGATGTTCGGACCCCACAGACCGATCCCGACCCTCACATCGGTGTGCTCGACTATCGCGTTCGGGCCCAGCAGCTGCACGTAGCCGTAGTTGTCGAGATAGTCCCGGCTCAACACGTCGAGGTAGCCGACGGTCTGGCGCCAGGGCAGAGCCCGCGCGAGACGACGGAACTCCTCAAGGATCGCGTCGACAGCGGCATCGCCGCTCGGTTCGACCTCGTCGAGGTGCTGCACCACCGGCAGGAGGCGGGGCTCGACGTCTCCGGGACAGCGCGCCCTGTCGAGCGCGTCGAGCACCGGCGCGACCATCGGGAACTCCGGGACGCTTGGGCGACTCCGGTGGAACTCGGCGATCCGCCGGAGCAGCCCGTCGATCACGCTGGGGAACCTCGCCTAATCGTCATCGGCGACCGGTACGAGCTCGAACAGGCGGAACTCGCGGTCGGTGACGGTCACGTACCGGGTCCACACGGGAAACCAGGTCACCGCGGTCTGCCACCGTCGCTCGCGCTTGGGGCCCTCCAGCAGGTGGGCCCTCACCCGGGTCCGCTTGCCTCGGAACACGATCTCGGCATCGGGGTTGGCGATCAGGTTGGCCGTCCAGGCCGGATGGTGCTCGCGGGCGAAGTTGCTGCCCACCAGCAGGAAGCGGCCCCCTTCCAGCGGGACGGCGCCCAGCGGTGTCTCCCGCAACTGGCCCGTCCTGGCGCCCGTCGTGATGAGCATGAGCATGGGCTGCGCCGGGGTGTCGAGCAGGGTGCGGCCCCCGGTGAGCCGGTTGATCGCCCGGTGGAGCGGAGGGAAGACGTGGGGGCCGATGACCCGGAAGGGCCGCGACACCAGCAGGCGGCCAGATCCGCGGAACCCCTTCGGCGGTGCCGGCACCTCGCCGGGATCAGGAAGTTCGTTAGGCATCGGGCGAGTTATAGCAGCGCCACGCCAACAGCGGCCGCTATCACCACTACGAAGCCGAGGACCATCTGGCTGACGCCGATGATCTTCACCGGGGCGACAGGCCGGCGCCGGCGGACCTGCTGGACAACGACGACCGCGACCAGGACGGCCGCCCCGACGATGATCCGCCCGTCGAGAACTACGGCGACCCCGGTGACAACCACCGCCGCCAGGTCACTGACAAGGACGAGGCCCGGCTGCCAGCCTCGATTGTGCAGGCGGTCGATCTGGGCCCGCACGTGGGGAATGGAGGTCGTGACCCGGGCTGCCAGGATCAGCCAGAGCCCGGCGGCCAGGCGAGGGTCGCCGTCACCGGCAATGACCACCGCGGCCACCACCGCGGCGATGGCGACTGCGCCCGTGAGTTCGGGCACTAGGCGACGCCGTCGCGAGCGGATGTCGTAGGCGAGTTCCACCGCGACCAGCGGCGCCGCGACGGCCGCGGGTATCCACCAGCGGCTGTCATGGGCGGTTACCGCCGCCACTACGACCACGGCGGCCAGAAGCACAGACTCGGCAGCCGCGACGCGCTCGGCCAGCCGGGTGCGGGGGAGCCGACGGTGCCTGCGGCGGTCGACGAGAGCCAACTCCAGCGGAGTCCGCAACAGGAACAGCAACAGGGCGGCCACCGCCAGACAGGCTCCGGCCACGCTCGGAGCGACCAGCAGCCCGAGCAGTCCGGGCTCGATGGTCAGACCCCAGCCGCCGTGCTCCGACGGCATGGCGACCGCACGGATCGGGTTTCGGGTCCTTTCCACTCGCCCTCCTGTCTGGGACTAGGTCATCCGGCTAGCTCATTGATGGCGCATGACCTCGTCGAGCAGATCGTCCAGACCGGGGAGTGTCGACGCGTCGGTATCGATCACGATCCGCCGCAGAGCTGCCAGCGGCAGTGGTGGCTGGTACTCGTCGCTGACCGGGAAAGCCCTGCCGTATCCGGCCGTGGTCCAAGTGCCGTTGGCGGTGGAGATGAAGGGGATGACGGCGTCGATGGTCGTAGATCCCAGCGACGAGCCGTCGGCGAAATGCTCGACCGAGCTGCCGCCGTCGATTTCGGTAATCCTTAGCCCAAGCTCGGTGGCACCCGCAGGCCGGGGCACCCCGAACCGGCGAAGCCCGCGGTCGGGCACCTGGATGAACGCCACCAGCTCAGGGCCCAGCGCCACCCACGCCCATCCCGCGATCCAGCTGCCATGCTCGACAATCACACCGTCGCCGCTGCCGAGGGGGCTGTCGAGTTCCGCCGACGCCGTGAACCCGCCGAAGATCAGTGGCCCCGCCTGAAAGTTCAGCCGCTCACCGGCGCGGAGTTCGTAGCGGCGCCGGTATCCGGCGAAGGGCATATGGATCAGGTGCGGGTTCTGGAGGTAGGCCGGTCCGTCCTGGAGCGGCAACACGCCGTTGCGCTCCGCCTCCGCATCCCAGCGGGCGCCCAGTTCGGCGAGGTGCTCGGGGTGGGTCGCGGCAAGGTCCGTCGACTCGGCGAAGTCCCTCTCCGTGTCGAACAGCATCCACTCGTCGGCCTGGAAGTCGACACTGCCGTCGATCATGTCCCGCTCGTACGGATTGAACTGGTTGACGTGGTTGGTCACGGCCTTCCAGCCGTCGTGGTAGATGGCCCGGCTGCCCCAGCACTCGTAGTACTGCGTGGTGCGGATCTCGGGTGCGCCGGCGTCCGCGATCGACGGGACCAGCGAGACGCCGTCCACCGACATCTGCGGCACGCTGCGCACTGTCGCCGGCATCTTGACATCCAGCAGGTCGAGCACGGTGGGCAGGAGGTCGATGGCGTGGCAGTACTGAGTACGCAACCCGCCGGGATCCGGCACTGCGGACGGCCAGCGGACGACCAGAGGATCACGGACGCCGCCTTCCAGGGTGTAGCGCTTCCAGCGCCGCAGGGGAGTGTTGCCGGCGTGGGCCCAGCCCCACGGGTAGTGGCTGTAGCCGCGGTGGCCGCCCGCCGTGTGCACGGTGTCCTTCAACCGGTCGAGCGACTCGAGCCTCTCGTTGATCTGGGTCAAGTGGTTGGTCGAGCCGTGGGGACCGCCCTCACCCGAGGCGCCGTTGTCGGACATCACGATGACGATGGTGTTGTCCAGCTCGCCGAGCTCGGTAAGGCAGTCGATGATCCGGCCTAACTGCGCATCGGTGTGGGTGAGGAAGCCGGCGAACACTTCCTGGAGCCGTGCGTACAGCCGCCGGATATCGGCGTCGAGGCCATCCCACGCCTCGATCCAGTCCGGTCTCGGGCTCAGCTCGGTTCCTTCCGGCACCACGCCGAGCTCGATCTGGCGGGCCAGGGTGCGCTCACGCAGCGCGTCCCAACCGTCGTCGAAAGCACCCTCGTATGGCTTGATCCACTCGTCGGGCACATGGTGCGGGGCGTGGGGGGCGGCCGTGGCCCAGTACAGCACGAACGGCCGGCTGGGCTGGTGCAGCCGCAGCTCGCGGATCATGTGTATGGCCTCGTCGGCCATGTCCTCGGTGAAGTGGTAGCCCTCCTCCGGCGTCCGGGGCGGGTCGACATAGCTCTGGTCGCGCACCAGGTCGGGGGTCCACTGCGACTCCTCGCCGCCGAGAAAGCCGTAGTAGCGGTCGAATCCCTGCCCCGTGGGCCAGCTGTGAAACGGCCCGGCCGGGCCACGGTGGTCGCGCGGCGTGAGGTGCCACTTGCCGACGGCCCACGTCACCCAGCCGGCCTCGCGCAGCACGGCCGGAAACGTGGCGGCCTCGGGCGGAACCACTCCCGTGTATCCGGGGAAAGGGAGGGGCAAATCGGGGAACACTCCCATGCCGACGCGGTGGTGGTTGCGCCCGGTGAGGATGCAGGCCCGGGTGGGCGAGCAGAACGCGGTGGTATGGAAGTTTGTGTACCGCAGCCCCTCGGCCGCCAGCCGGTCGATGGTAGGGGTGGCGATCGGGCTGCCGTAACACCCGAGCTGGGCGAAACCGCAGTCGTCGAGCACCACCATCAGGACGTTGGGTCCGCCCGGGGGGAATGGACTCGGAGGACGCGACACCGACGACTCGGCCAGAGTGAAGCCGATCTGCATGTCAGGGTCGCTCATCGCTGCCAACGAACCTCCAGGGTACGTTTCTGACCTGACCTGACACAGAGAAGGTAGTCGCCATGCCAGAAAATACGGTCAGCGGAGAATACGCCGGTCGCTTCGATCCTGAGTGGACGCTCGACCGCTTGTCGCGAGCCGCGCTGGCCCGCCTGTGCCGTGAGTACATGGTGGTGTCGATGTACCACGATCGGGCGCTGATGCCCCACATCGCGATCTCGGCGGGGCAGGAGGCGACCATCCGCCAGGCCGACAGCGAGTGGATGGGGTCGAGCCCGGTCTACACCGAGCGCAACAAACGGAACCTGGGGATCGTGGGCGACGGTGTGGGCGAAGCCTTCAAGGGATTCCAGTTCGACGTCGGCGCGCCGCACCACTTCCTCGACTTCCATTTCGAGGTGGTCGACCACGATCTCGGCTACTTCTGGCTGCCGTTCTGCGGTGCGCACCACTACCTGCGTGAGCTGACCGGCAACGACCCGCATCTGGTGACCAACATGTGCCATCACATGGAGGACCGAACCTTCGACGCCACCCTCGGGGTGACCAACCCGAAGCTGCGGGCGATACCGGTGCATCGGCCGCCCAAGCCGGACGAATTCACCGGCGACCACTGCCGGTGGGAGGTGCGGGTGGTCGAGGACGAGCCCGGCCCCCGGCTCGGCGAGCCGTCCCTGGCGGTCGTGCGGCAGTCGGCTGCAGCCACGTTCACATTCGAGTTGGGAGAATCCCGTGAGCCCGGCGGGATGGAGGACTACGCCGGGCCGATGCGGCCCGATTTCCGGCTGGAGGACCTGTCGCACGCGCTGCTGGTGAGGCAGGCCAAGGAGTTCGCGCTGGACGTACACCTGCTGATGCGGGCCGCCTACTTCTCGGTCGACGAGAACTTCGGTCCGGAACTACTCGACGAGGTCGCGCCCCAGCACCGGGCCGCGATCGCCCCGGTCCTGGTCGCCCGCCTGCGGGAGGCGCTGGGCATCGAAGGCGACGACATGGCGGCGGTCGGCAAGATCCTTCAGGTCGACCCGTTCCTGGTCGACGACTACGTGGACTACTCGGTGGAGGTGCACGACGAAGCCAGCGGGTCTATCTCGTTCGGAGAGTGCGCCGGCATCGGCGACGACGTGAGCCGGAGCCCCCTCGACTGGCTCGACGGGTTCATCCACATGGCCCAGGCCGTCAACCCCCGGTGCGTGACTACCCGGACAGGCGACCGGTCATGGGACCTGTGCATCGACCCCGAAGCGGGGCCGGCCGAACCCCACTGGCTGGCCGAGATGTGCGGCGGGGGAGGCCTGCGCAACTTCGACCTCACCGAACGCCGGGTAGAGCTCGGTCGTCGGGTTTCGTAACCGGGCAAGGTTGCCCACGATCCTGATGCACAGGCGTTGGCGTCGCCGACATTGTGTGGCGGCGATTCTGATGGTCGTCGTGGGCGCGTGCAGCACGGCCAACGACGAGCCGGCGATGACTGGCGGATCGACGACAGTCCAGCTCGAGGCCGCATTCGGATGTGGGGCGCTGGCCGACCGGTGGGCCGCGCTCCAGCAGGAGTACCTCGACCGGCTCGGGACGGCCACTGAGGTGGACCTGGCCGAGCCGAGCCAGGCGGTGGCGAGCGCTGGACAATGGCTGGGCAACGCCATGATCGAACAGACCCGGGACGCCACCGCCGTCGGCTGCGACGAACTGGTATCCGGATCCGCAGCGCTGTGCGCCCGCGTCGACGGACTCTCCGCCGCCGGCGCGGCCGCCGAGATCGCCCTGGAGCGCCTCCGGGGAAGCTGCAGCTAGGGCGTCCGACTACTGCGGTTGACAGAGATACCTAGGTTCGCGTCCGCCCACGACCAAGTCTCTCGTGCAGGTCGATGAGGCCGGTCCACACCGATTCCGGCATGGGGATGCCTTCGTGGCGACGTTGTTCGGCCAGGGCGTGCTCCCGCTGGCCGGGGATCTCCACCCGCTCGATTCCGGGTGCGGTGCGGGATGAGCGCACGTCGTCGAGTATCTCGCCGACGGCCGTTCGGAGGGCATCGGGCGCCTGGTAGGAGGACGTGTCGACCAGGAGAATGAGCCAGTTGCCTTCCGGCGTGTCCCCACCGATCAGGGCCATAGCGATGATCTCGGCCACCAGACCCATGCCGTAGCCCCGGGCGCCCGCGAACGGCCGGATGGCCCCGCCGTCGAGATAGGCGCCGGGATCGGCGCTTGGGGTGCCGTCGGCGGTGAGCAGGTACTCGCCGTCGAGCTGGATGCCCCGCACCCGGGCGTTCATCACCTTGCCGCCCGACACCATGCCGGTGGCGAAGTCGGCGATCACCGGCCCGCCGTCGCCGGCCGGGAACCCGAAGCAGTAGGGGTTGGTGGGCAGCTTCGGGTCGATGCCGCCGTGGGGAGCGACCTGGGGCCACAAGTCGCGCCGGCCGCCTCCGCACACGATGGAGAACATGCCGGCCGCGGAGGCCGTCTCCGAGTAGGTGCCGAGCCGGCCGGTGTGGCCGCAGTTCCGGACCACGACCACGGACATCCCGGCGTCGCGGCACTCCTCTATGCCCAGCCGCATCCCGAGCGCGACGGCGGGGTGGCCGAAGCCGCCGTTGCCATCGACCACGATGCGGCCGGCGGGATTGCGCGCCCCGCTGGGCCGGCCCGCAGGATTGAGGTAGCCGGTCTGAGCCTGCTGGGCGTACTGGGTGAGCCGCATCGTGCCGTGCGACGGCACACCGCACAGGTCCGCGCCCACGAGATGCTCCGCGATCTCAGCCGCGATGTCGAGGTCGCACCCCACGCGGGTCATCACATCGGTGGCGAGGGCGGTCAACTCCTCGACGCCGACCACATGGACCGGCTCCTCGTTGGTCGCCTCGTCGGACACCGCACTCCCGTCCAGCGCGACGATCCCGCTGCGGGGATCGCGCCTGAGCCCGGCTCGTGTCAGAAGTCGAAGCCGTTGGCGGCCACCGGGCTGGTCATGGCCATGTCGGGCGGGCCGGCCATGAGCGCCATCAACGCTGGCATGGCCGCCTGCATGGCCTCGTTGTTGCCGTGCTGCTGGGCCGCCTCCATGCTCGACATGAGGGCGAAGAACCAGTAGGTGCCGTCCTCACCCCGGTGATAGGAGTACGACTCGACGCCGTCCACCGACTCGCTCGCCGCGACGATGGCCCGCAGGGCCTCGTCCATCTCGTCGCCCCTGCCCTCCTGGCAGGAGAATTTGGCGAACACTGAGACCTTCGACATGGTTCTCGTCCTTCTCTTGGAGATTCTCGGTGCCGGTATTGTGCCTCGGCTACACAATTCTCAACCGAGATTCCGAAGGTTGTCCGGAAGGGAGCCGAGGTGGGACAGAACCAGCGATCGCAGATCGAGATGACCGGCGAGGAGGCAGCCCTCTTCATCGACCAGTCGCGCACCTGCACCATGGCCACCGTCGGCCCCGGCGGCATGCCCCATGTTGTGGCCATGTGGTACGCCTGGCTCGACGGCCATATCTGGCTGGAGTCCAAGGCCAAGGCCCAGAAGATCGTCAACCTGCGCCGCGACGACCGGCTGTCGGTGATGATCGAAGCAGGCAACACCTACGAGACACTGCGAGGCGTCACGCTGGAGGGCCGCGGCGTGATCGTGGAGGACCCCGACGAGCTCTGGCGGGTCGGCGTCAACGTCTGGGAGCGCTACACCGCTCCCTACTCCGAGGAGTTCCAGCCGTTCGTGGAGGCCATGTTGCGCAAGCGGGTGGCGGTGCGCCTCGACACCGAGCGCGTCCGCAGCTGGGACCACCGCAAGCTGGGCATGGGCCCGACCAACGTCGGCGGCACCACCGGCCCCCACATCGACGGTCCCGGCCTGCCGGGCCCCGGCTGAGCAAAGCCGTCGCCGGAGCGCTAGGAAACGCGGCATGGAACTCTCAGAGGCAATCGACTGGTCCGCCGAGCGCAAGCTCGGCGTGCTGATCACCATCCGATCCGACGGCCGGCCCCAGTCGTCCGACATCGTCTACTACGTCGACACCGGAGTGTTCCACATCTCGATGACCGCTGGTAGGGCCAAGACGGTCAACCTGAGGCGTGACCCGAGGGCCGTGCTGCACATCTCCGACGAGAAGGCGTGGTCTTACGTGTCGCTCGACGGGACGGTCGAGCTGTCGCCCCCCACCACGACACCCGGCGACGCCACCAGCGACGCCCTGGTCGACTACTACGAGCGGATGGCCGGACAGCACCCCGACTGGAACGAGTACCGCCAGGCAATGATCGACGAAGGCCGGCTAGTGGCTCGTTTCACGCCGACCGGCGCAGCGGGCCAGATCCACGGCTAGACCGGAATGGCCGCACCCGACGAACCACGGCGCGGCGACATATTCGCGCTGGACGGCAAGGTCGCCATAGTGACCGGGGCCAGCGGGAGCCTGGGAGCGCGGTACTGCCGGGTGCTGGCCGGCCGGGGAGCCACCGTCGTTGCCGCGGCCCGCCGGCTCGACCGCCTGGAGGCTCTGGCCGTCGAGGTCTCCGGGGTGGTGCCGGTGGGTTGCGACGTGGCCGACGACTCGCAGCTCGAGCGGCTGGTCGAGGTGGCCGCGGAGCGCGGCGGCCCCGACATCGTGGTTAACAACGCGGGCGTCACCGACGCAGTCGTACGAGCCCACGAGCAGGATCCGGATCAGTTCCGGCGGGTGGTGGACATCAACCTCACCGCCGCCTTCGTGCTGTCGGCGGCCGCGGCTCGACAGATGATCGACCACGGCCGCGGCGGGAGCATCGTCAACGTGGCCTCGATGCTGGGAACAGTGGCGTCGGGCGGCAACCACCAGGCCGGCTACGTCGCCTCCAAGAGCGGCCTGATCGGACTCACCCGGGAGCTGGCCAAGCAGTGGGCCCCGGAGGGCATCAGGGTCAACGCCATCGGCCCCGGCTACTTCCGCAGCGAGCTGACCGAGGAAATGTTTGCGGCCGATGACGCCCCCGGTCTGCGCCATATCCAGCGCAACACCCTCATGAGGCGGGCCGGGGAGATCCACGAGTTCGACGGGGCGCTGCTGTTGCTGGCCTCCGACGCGGGCAGCTACATCACCGGCCAGACGATTCTCGTAGACGGCGGCTGGACGGCCCGCTAGGCCGCGCCGGCCCGGCGGTAGGCGTCGAGCACCAAGCCGTGGAAGTGGTGCACGCCGTGCTCTGAGAGGCCCGAGCCGCCCGGGTCGCACACGATGCGGCCCTGGTCGAAGGCCGGGGTGCGCATGCCCCGCTGCACGCTCTCCACTATGGCGATGTCCTCGGGCTGGAGGACATCGTCCATGTAGCGGATCGACTCGGTGTCGGCCTCGGTCAGCTCAGACGTCTCGAAATAGAAGTCGAGGGTCTCCAGCGTGCGCTCCGGCCCGGCCGGGACCATCTGCATGACGCTGAAGTTGCCCCGACCCGGATAGCGCATCAGGCACGTGTTCGGCCAGAGCCACCACACGGCCAGGTCCTTCACCGTGGACCCGGACACGTCATAGGCAGCGTTGTCCGAGTACCCGGCCCGGGCCATCTGGCTGGAGTAGATGCCGTGGGTGGTGACCTCATAGGTGTCCATCTCCACCAGCGTCACGAAGTCCTTGTGGGCGACATGGCAGTGGTAGCACTCCAGGAAGTTGTCGACCACGTTCTTCCAGTTGGAGGCGATGTCGTAGTGGATGCGGCGCACATGGGTCAGGTCGTTCACGTCGGGCGCGCAGCGGGCGATCTCGTCGCCAAGGCCCTCGGACTGCTCGGCCAGGGGCGCGGCCCCGGGGTCGAGATTGACGTACACGAAGCCGCCGAACTCCTCCGCCTGAACCTCGCTCAGGCAGATGCTCGAGACATCGAACCCGGCCACGTCCGCAGTGCGCCGGGCTTGGGCGAGCCGGCCTGTCAACTCGTAGGTCCAGCCGTGGTACGGGCACACGATGCTGTCGGTGCGTCCCGATCCCGCCAGCAGTTCGTGGGCCCGGTGCTGGCACACGTTGTAGAACGCCCGCAGCTCGCCGTCGCCGCCCCGCACCAGGGCGACGGGCATGCCGGCAACCTCCAGCGCCAGATAGGAGCCCGGCTCCCGCAGCGACGCGACGTGGCACACCCACTGCCAGGAGCGGGCGAAGATCTCGCGCTGCTCGATCTCGAGCCAGCGGGGCTCGACGTAGGCGTCGGCGTGCAGGGACATCGAACGGGTCGGATCGGGGTCGTAACCCGTGGCGATTCCCGCGGCGGAAGTGCTGTCGCCGTTGGAGGGCGCCTGGAGCTCGGATGCTCGGGCCTCGATGCTCGTCACGCGCCCCAATCTAGACGCAGGTCGTTAGCGTGCGGGCCAAGCGGACACCCCGACATGAGGTCCCCGACTTGAAGAATCCCGCGACGCCCGTCTGGCTGAGTCTCAAGGCAGCAGCCCTGGTCCTGCTCCTGCTGGCCGCCGGATGCGGTGGATCCGACAATGCGACCAGCGCAACCGCATCCGACGCCACCACGACAACCACTCCGCCCGAAACCACCACGCCGGCCGGCCACGAACACGACCATGACCACGACCACGGATCGGCGGGTGAACCGACCCGGTACGACGCGGACTTGGCCGACGCCGTCCAGACGATCACGGTGGACGTGGCGGGTGGCGCTCCAGTGGATGGCGTCCGCAGAGTCGAGGTCGATCTCGGCTCGGTGGTGGCCCTGATGGTCACTTCCGACATCGCCGAAGAGGTGCACGTCCACGGATACGACATCCTGCGAGCCGTTTCTGAAGGCCACCCGGCCCACTTCGCCTTCATCGCGGAGATTCCCGGCGTGTTCGAGGTGGAGCTCGAGGGTTCGGGCCGGCTGCTGTTGCTGCTCGAGATCTCCTGACAGGGCTGCCGTGACGGGCGACCTCAATCCCAGCACGCCGGACCTGCTGGCCGGCAACGCCGCCTTCGCCCGACACTTCGACGGTGCCGGGATGCCGGCCGCGCCGGCGCGCCAGCTGGCCGTGGTGGCCTGCATGGACGCCCGGCTCGACGTGCTCAGGATCCTCGGGCTGCACGCCGGCGAGGCCCACGTCATCCGCAACGCCGGGGGAGTGGTCACCGACGACGTGATTCGCTCGCTGTGCCTGTCGCAGCGACTGCTCGGTACGCGGGAGGTGGTGCTGGTGCACCACACCGGCTGCGGACTCCAGCGGCTCGACGAGCAACGGTTCCTGTCCGAGATCGAAGCGGAGACCGGGATCAGGCCCTCATGGCCGCTCGAAGCGTTCACGGATCCCTATTGCAACGTCGCGGAGTCGATGCGGCGCCTGCACTCTTCTCCGTTCCTGCCCTGCAAGGACCACATCCGTGGCTTCGTGTACGACGTCGCTGACGGCAAACTCCACGAGGTAGGGGCGCCGGCCTCCTGACTGGACCAGCCGGCGGCTCGGCTAGCGTCGGCGCCATGTTCGACCTTCTCATCCAGGGCGGCGACGTGATCGACGGCAGGGGCGGGCCCCGGCGCCGGGCCGACGTCGGCATCGTCGGGGACCGGATCTCGGCCATCGGGAACCTCGTCAACGGAGGTGCGGAGGCCGCGGCCACCATCGACGCCACCGGCCTGGCCGTCACGCCGGGGTTCGTCGACGTGCACACCCATTTCGACGCTCAGGTGTTCTGGGACCCGGACCTGTCGCCGTCGCCGCTGCACGGCGTGACCACCGTCATCGGCGGCAACTGCGGGTTCACCATCGCACCTTTGGGCGACGACCCGGCCCACGGCGACTACCTGATGCGGATGCTGGCCAGGGTTGAGGGCATCCCGCTGGAGGCGCTGCAGCAGGGCGTGCCGTGGAGCTGGCAGACCACCGCCGAGTACTTCGACGCCATCGACGGCAACGTGGCCGTCAACGCCGGGTTCAAGGTGGGCCACTCGGCCCTGCGCCGGGTGGTGATGGGCGACGACAGCGTCCTCCGGACCTGTACCGGCGACGAGATGGAGACGATGAAGGGGCTGTTGCGCGACGGCCTGGAGGCCGGGGCGCTGGGCTTCTCGTCGTCGTGGTCGCGCACCCACAACGACCCGATGGGGAACATGGTCCCCAGCCGGTACGCGGAGCGTGACGAACTGATAGCCCTGTGCTCGGTGCTGGCCGGCTACGACGGCACCTCCGTCGAGTTCAACCCCGCGTTGAGGCCGTTCGAGCCGTGGGCCTTCGACCTCATGGCCGACATGTCGGCCGCAGCCCGCCGGCCGCTCAACTGGAACGTGCTGGCGGTCAGCGCCCGCTCGCTGGAGACGAACCGGGCCGAGCTGGCCGCCGGAGACCAGGCCGCGGTCCGGGGCGGAAAGATCGTGGCTCTGACCGTGCCTCTCACGCTCTCACTGCACCTGAACTTCAACAGCGGCTTCGTGCTCGACGCCCTGCCCGGCTGGGAGGAGGTGATGCTCCTCGGAAAGGAGGAGAAGCTCCGCGTCCTGGCCGACCCGGCCGAGCGACGCCGTCTCGACGAACTGGCCCAGGGGGACCACCCTCTGCGCCGGCTGGCGCATTGGGAGCGCAAAGTCGTGTTCCACTCCCCGGCGCCGGAGAACGAGGGCTGCGCGGGCCGCACGGTCGGCGAGATCGCCGAGGAGCGGGGCCAGGACCCCTGGGACACGCTGTGCGACATGGCCCTGGCCGACGACCTGGAGACGTCGTTCGGCAATCCGGCCATGCCCGAGCCCACCGCCGACTGGGAGGCCCGCGTCGAGATCTGGCGCGACCCGCGGGCCGTCGTCGGTGCCTCCGACGCCGGGGCCCATCTCGACCTGTTCCTGTCGGCCAACTACGCGACCACGATGCTGAACGAGGCCGTGGTCAAGCGGGGCCTCATCTCCATGGAGGAGGCCGTGCACATGCTCACCGAGGAGCAAGCCGACCTCTACGGCCTGGTGGACAGGGGAGTGCTGGCCGAGGGCGCCTACGCCGACGTGGTGGTACTGGACGAGAGCGCTGTCGGCTCAGGGCCCACCGAGTTCCGCTCCGACCTGCCCGCAGGAGCGTCCCGGCTCTATGCCGGGGCCACAGGCATCGAGCACGTGATCTGCAACGGCACCGAGATCGTCCGCCAGGGGCGGTTCACGGGCGCCCGTCCCGGCACCCTGCTGCGCTCAGGCACCCACACCACCGGTCCCAGCCTCGACTAGTCCCCAGGCGGTCTCGAGGCCGTCAAGCCGGGTCTGGCATCTCGGCGGTGCCGTAGCCGGAGCCGACCACACCCTCGGTGAAGAACGTCTCCCACATGACGCCGTCGGGGTCGGTGACCCAGGACTTGTGTTGGAGCTGGTAGCCGCACACCAGATCGTCCTGGTCGGCACGGGCCATGCCCACCGAGTCGATGTGCTCCCGCATCTCCTCAAGCTCGGGATGCGACTCGACCTGGATGCCGTAGTGGGCGGAGCCGGGAAACCCGCAGCCGTGGGTGTCGAGTGAGAAGTTCACGCGAGGGTCGTCCAGCATCCACTTGGCATAGTCGGGGCGCCGCAGGGTGGGCTCCACCCCGAACAGCCGTGTGTAGAACTCGATCGACTCGTCGAGGTCGTCCACCTGCAGTCCGATATGCATTCGCCGCATGGCTCGTCACCCTAGATGTCGGCGACGAAGCTCCGGGCATCGGCGTTGCGCTCGGCGACCTGGCCGATGGTCTTGGCCTTGGCCGAGCCGCCTCGGAGCGCGGCGAGGGGGTCGGTCTGGTCGCCCACATACCCCAGCGCGAACGCGCCCTGGGTGTAGCCCATCATGCGCAACAGGTCATCGTCGAGGGTGCGGGCGATCTCGGGCGGGCAGGCCAGATACTGGTTCTCCTCCTGGCGCACCCACCCCACCGCGTAGGTGATGTTCACACCCCGGCGAATGCCGCTGGAAGTGTTGGCCCCGGCGCCGTGGAGCACCTTGCCCTCGTAGAACAGCACGCTTCCGCGCCGCATCTCGGCCTGGGCGCCAGCCGTCCCGGAGGCCGCCTCGTCGTCTATGCCGGACGTGCCGGGAAGGATCCAGGTGGCACCGTTGCCAGCGGTGAAGTCGGTCAGCGCCCACATGGTGTTGCACTGGACGTGGTACTCCGGGCCGAAGTCGAAGAAGTCGAAGGCCATCTCATCGCGGTGGAGCTTCTGGCGGGTCTCGCCCGGCTCGACCGAGATGATCTGGGTGAGGTGCAACTGCACCGCGCTGGCGTGGCCCAAGAAGTGGCTCGCCGCCCCGACCACCAGCGGATGCATCACCAGCGGACGGACCGACGGACAGCGAGCCACCAGCGCGCCGGTGCGTCGGGTGAACCGCCCGTCGTAGGTATCGCGCCCGACGGCCGACGCCTCGATGTGAGGCATGGCCTCGGCTTCCAAGCGGTCCAGCAGCCCCTGGTCAGCGACGTCTTCCACGATGGCGTAGCCGAAACGGCCCAGATGGTCGCTCACCTCTCCGGGATCGACATCGGGCGCGAAGTGGTGTAGACCCACGGCGGGCATGGTAGGGCCATTCGCCTAGTCTCATTCGCGTGTCTGATCCCGGTGCATCGCCGCCCGCCCCAGCGGCCATGAGGCTGGTGATCCACGCCGACGATGTCGGGATGAACCACGGCGCCAACCGGGCCTTTGTCGAACTGTCCCGCCTAGGCACCGTTACTGCCGGCTCGGTGATGGTGCCGTGCCCGTGGTTCAGCGAGATCGCCGAGGAAGCCGCGGCCGACCCCAGCCTCGACTGCGGCGTCCATCTGACCCTCAACTCGGAGATGACCCACTATCGCTGGGGCCCGATCACCCGACCGGGGCCGGCGTCCGGGCTCGTCGACGAGCACGGGTACCTGTGGCCCGATGTGGCGTCGGTGCGCCGCCACGCCCATCCCGAGGCCGTCGAGGCCGAGTGGCGGGCCCAGATCGACCGGGCGCTGGCGGCGGGCATCGATGTCACCCACCTCGACGCGCACATGGGCTCGGCTCTCGCCCCGGAGTGGTGCGAACGCTATGTGGCCGTCGGGATCGACTACGGCGTCCCCGTGCTGATCACCGGCACCCTGGGCGACTACGGACCGTGCAACCACTTGGCCGGCGTCGACCAGGATCCCTTCGATGAAGCGGTGGCTGCCGCCCGATCGGCAGGGATGCCGGTCTTCGACCGGGTGCTGGAGACGGACTTCTCCCGGCCGCGCGGCCGACCGGCCGACTACCGGGCCGTGCTCGGTGACCTCGATGCCGGTCTCACCTACTGCGCGTTCCACCCCAACGCCCCGGGCGGTGCCGAGATCGAGGTCATCGAGCCGGACCAGTTCCATGTGCGCACCGAGGAGTACGAGCTGTTCAGTACGGCCGGGTGGAGGGACTGGCTGGAGTCCCGCCCCTACGAGTTGACCACCATGCGCGAACTGCGCGACGGCTGGCGCGCCCTCAGGAATTAGCGACGCGGGTAGGCCGGGTTGGTGGCTAGAGTCACCCGCCGATCGCTGAGCCCTCGCCCCACGCGACGGACCAGGCCAGGGTCGGAGCGCCCGCATGAAGCCCGCTCCCTTCGCTGCCGCAGCTCTCGTTGCGGCATTCACCCACGCCGAAAGGAGCACACCCATGCCCTCGCCCGTCCACACGGCCGGAACCCTTCAGATAGCGGCTGCCCTGGTATTCCACCTGCCGGGCGCCCGGCTCGAGCTGAGCAGCCCCAGCGGCGACCGCTGCTCGATCGGACCGATGACTGATCCTCGGTGCACACTGCACCCCGCCGAATTCCGCCAACTGGTCATAGCCGCGGGGAACGGCCCGACGCTCGGGACGCTGCTGGGCTTCGCCCTGGTGGACGAGCCGACGCTGACCCTGACCTCTTCCGGTGTCGATATGGACCACCTCGGGGGCGGCCTGTACCGAGTCGCAGGTTGCGAGACCACGTCGTTCGCGTTCACCACATCGCTGCCCGCAGACCAAGTGGACGACGTTCTCACAAGCCTCAACTCTGTTCCGGCCCTCGAGCGTGCCACCGACGGTTCGGGTGCTTCGCACGAAGAGGGGGTGGCGCTGTGCGCCAGCCTGGTGAGGGACGACGGTCTGGGCGTGACGCTTGTGGCGATCAGTCCCTTGGAGATCGAGGACCTTCCCCGCTGCGAAGCCGTCGCCCGAGCATCGGTGTCGGCCTGCCTGGTCGCGGAGATGGAGCAGCTGACCCGCGGGCTCGACGATATCCCCTTCCAGACGCGCTCCTAGCCGTTGGGAAGCAGGACGGTGCGGGCCTCGGCACCGGTCTTGAGGGCGTCGAAGGCGCCCTGGAGGCCGTCGAGGCCGGCGGTGCGGGAGATCATCTCGTCGAGCTTGAGCCGGCCCCGCAGGTAGAGGTCGGCCAGCATCCCGAAGTCCTTGCGGGGACGGGCGCCGCCCGCCCGGATGCCGAGCAGGCTCTTGTTCTGGTGCAGGTCCAGGAACGGGTAGGTGACCTTGGCCCCCAGGTCCGGCACACCCACCGCGCACACGTTGCCTCCCGGGCGGGTCATCGAGATGGCCTGGGCCAGCAGCGCAGTGCTGCCCACCACCTCGAAGGCGTGGTGCACGCCCGCGGGGCACAGCGACTTGACCGCGGCCACCGGGTCGAAGTCGTCGCCCTCCGCCAGTACGAAGTCGGTGGCGCCGAACTCGCGGGCCAAAGCCTCCTTGGCCGCGACCCGGTCGATGGCGATGATGGCGGAAGCGCCGACCAGCCGGGCCGCCTGGATCACGTTAAGGCCCACCCCGCCCGCGCCGATCACGGCCACGGTGTCGCCGATCTGTACCCTGGCCCGGTTGAACACCGCGCCAGTGCCGGTCACCACCCCGCAGCCGATGAGCGCGGCCGCGGCCAGGGGCATTTCCGCAGGGACGGGGATGCACTGGTTCTCGCCGACCACGACCTGCTGGGCGAAGGCGCCGATGTTGGCGAAGTTGTAGATGGGCCGGCCGTTCTCGGCGAAGGGCTGGCTCAGCGACCCCAGCGCCACGTTGGTGCAGTTGCCCGGGTCGCCGCCCTCGCAGTCCGGGCAGTGTCCGCAGTTGCCGAACGTGGACAGGATCACGTGGTCGCCCACCGTGCAGTAGGTGACGGCCGAGCCGACCTCCAGCACCACTCCAGCGGCCTCGTGGCCGGGCACCAAGGGAGTGGGCATGTAGTACTTGCCCAGCACGCAGCTCAGGTCGCTGCCGCAAACCCCGGCCGCCCGAACCTCCACCCGCACCTGGCGGGGCGCCAGCGAACCCACCAACTCCAGGTCGCCGGAGAGGCGGACGCTGTCCTCGGTGGTGCCCTCGAGTATCAGTCCCTGCACGCGGCGGCCTCCTCTGCCGTGTAGCCGTCGGCCCCCAACCTACGGCCGGATCACATGTGGGCCTTCATGCGCTCGGCCGCGCCCCAGCGCTCGGCCCCGGCGATGGTGCCCTCCAGCATGGCCTTGAAGCGGCGATGGAAGCGGAACTCCTCGCCGAATTGAACCGTCTCCATGTAGGGAACGTGCGAGACCGACACCCAGAAGAAAGCGGCCCAGGCCAGGTCCTCGGCCAGGTCCTCGGCGCTCCACTGGGGCCCGCCGGCCGCGGCCAGCTCGCGGCGGTAGTGGTCCAGCAACTCGGGCTCGCGAGCCAGGGTCTCGTCGTTGTGGCTGGCCATCAGCAGCCAGCCCAGATCCATCCCGGGGAACGACCGCATCGGCGACTGCCAGTCGACTATCACCGGGCCGTCGTCCCGGAACAGGACGTTGTCCAACTCGTAGTCCTGGTGGATGAGCGTCCAGGGTCGCTGGGCGAAGCGCCCGAGCCACGCCGGGACGTCGGCCAGGAAGACATCGGCCATCGCGACGAGGTCGTCGGAGTGGTACTGCGGGTACTGCTCGCGCATGTTGCGCCAACACTCCTGGGTTCGCGGGATTCCCGCCAGCAGCGTCGGTGCGTTCCAGTCGATCAGCCAGGCCTGCTCGTGCAGCGACCCGTCCATCCAGTAGGCGCCGTGCATCCCGGCCAGGTTCCCGACCAGGGTGTGCATCCGCTCGAAGTTGGTGCCGTCAAGGATGTCGCCCTTGGTGGCCGGATGGATCCGCTCGATTACCAGGGTGGCAGCGTGGGTCTCAGGGTCGAACAGGTTGACGAAGCACGCGGGGATGGTGATGTTGGTGCGGGCTGCGACCTGTCCCGCCAGGTGGTCGTAGAAGCCGTGCTCGCGCTGGTACGACACCATCACCTGGGCGTTCTGGCGGGCGAACTCGTTGTCCATGGGGCACTTGGCCACGAACTCGTCCGGCAGGTCGGTGTCTCCGTTGTAGTCGACGGACACGATCACCACCTCGCCCATGGCGCCCAGGAAGTCGTCCATGGGGCGTACCTCGACCGCCGATATCGGCGGCGGGGCGTGCCCGGCCTCGGTGAGCGCCTCTTGGAGCCATTGCGGAGTCATCGTCGCCACTGAATTGAGGATCTCTGTCATGGGTTCTCCCCGTTGTCGGGCACCCATTCAGGGGTGCGCTTGTTCAAGAAAGCGTCCATGCCCTCGGCCGCCTCGTCGCTGGCGAACAGCTCGGCCGAGAGCCGCTCAGCCCAGTCGAGGGCGTCGTCGAAGGACATCTCAGGGACTCGATAGACCAGTTGTTTGGCCGCGGCCAGCGCCGACGGGCCTCCGGCCAGCAGGTCGGTGACCACCGCTTCCACCTCGTCGTCGAGGCTCTCCGGGGGCACGGCTGCGTTGATGAGGCCCAGACGGGCGGCTTCGACGGCACTGAAACGGTTGCCCCGCAGGAAGGCCGCGGCCGCCTCGGCCCGGCGCATCTTGGGCAGGCACAGCACCGAGATCATGGCGGGAGCCACCCCCACCCGCACCTCGGTGAACCCGAACCTGGCGTCGTCGCGGGCGATGGAGATGTCCATGGCCGCGGCCAGGCCCAACCCGCCGGCCACGCAGTGCCCCGCGATACGTCCCACGTAGGGCTTCGGGGACCGACGGAACCGCCCGAAGAGTTCGCTGGCCCTGACCACGACCGGGTTGTCGCCGGCAGGGGCTGAGCTCTCCCGCAGATCGGCGCCAGCGCAGAACACCCGTCCTGCGTTGGTGAGCACCACCACCCGCACCGACGGGTCGGTGTCGGCGCCGTCCAGGACCGCGGACAGCTCGGCCAGCAGCCGGCGGCTCAGAGCGTTGCGGTTGGCCTCGTCGGCCAGCGTGACGGTGACCACGCCACGGCTGTCCCGGGCCGTCTCGACCAGGCTCACGATCCGATCCTCTCGCGTGCGCCTGTCTCCCGCTCCTGTTCGCTGCGCTCACGGGCCGCTCGGGCCCTGGTCTCCCGCTCCTGTTCGCTGCGCTCACGGGCCGCTCGGGCCCTGGGTCCATCGGTGGGCGGGCCGGCGAAGGCCTGCGCCATGGTCAACCACTCGCGGGCACGCTCCCCGGAGACCTCCAGGGCGGTGTCGGACACGTGGCGGCGCTGGGTCACCACCAGGCAGAAATCGAGTGCCGGTCCCGTCACCGCGTCCTCTCCGGACGTGTCGGCGTCGCCCCAGTACCACACGTCCCCCGATGGGGCGGCCAACTCCACACGGACATCGCCGTCGGGCGGTGCGAGGCCCCGGTTGATGTAGGTCCATGCTCGGGTGATGTAGCCGAGCTGGGCCACGTGGCGGAGCCGGTGGGTGGGCTCGCGATGAGCGCCCACGGTGTCGCACACGTCGGTGCCGTGGGCCCACGCCTCCATGAGCCGGGCGGTGACGAAGGACTTGGCCCCCATCGAGGGCCCGTACCAGCTCACCCGGTCGCGCTCGCCGAGGGTGCCGGCGGCCGCAGCCAACGCAGCCCGACCCTGCCGCCAGCTCTCAAGACGGTCGGCGGGGGACAGGAGACGGAAGTCGCGCAGGGTGAAGTCGTCTCCGGAGGTCTCGCTCAGAAGCGAAGCCTCCATGAGCTGCTTGGCCTCGGCCGAGAAGGCATCCGGATCGCGGATGGCCAGCGCGGCTGCGCCATCGAAGTAGCGCAGGTGGCCGATCTGGTCGGTCACCGACCAGCGGGGACTCGGGGTCGGCCGGTCCCAGTCGCGCTCATCCAGCGATGCCGCAACCTCGTCGAGGCTTGCCTGCTCATCGAGCAGATCCTGCAGCAGGTCGGCCAGGTTCACGGTCGGCGAGTCCCTTCCTAGGAAGTTACCGTCCTAGGAAGATACCGCGTGTGACGCCGCCGCGGTAGCGAATCCTGCGGTTCCTGCCAACTCACTGTCTGAGGAGGATCTCCGGAACGGCAACGACCCTGGCCCGGAGCCATTCACCGAGGCTCTTGGCCTGGGGATCCTGGCGATCGGAGGCGGCCACCCCGTCACCGAGCAGACCGTGGACAACGAAGTTGAGCGACCAGATGTTTCCGAGCCGATGCCGGTCGATCCGCAGCGGGGCCGTCTCCGGCAGCAGCTCTCGAACCCGCTCGGTGGTCAGGAAGCCGTCGAGCCACTCGAAGGCATCGGCGGAGCGGGCGAACACGCCCAAGTTGGCGTTGCCGCCCTTGTCCCCGGAGCGGGCGCCCACGACCCGTCCCAGCGGCGACAGCACCGTCGGGCCCCAGTCCCGGACGGCTGCGGTTGGGGCGGGGGACGGCACGGGCGACACCGGCGCAGCCACCACGGGCACCGGGTCGACGACGGTGCGCTCGCCGTCGAGGAAGGTCACGTACTGGGGCACCGCCTCGGCGGGCACGGTGGCCGGCCGGTAGATGCCGAAGGCGCGGGGACGGGCCGACGAGCCGGCGGAGAACATTCCCGGAATCGTGGCCAGGGCCAGCTCGTTCATGGCATCCGACAGGGTGCGCCCGAGCCGGTCCTCGTCGTGGTCGAACACGGTCATCCGCCACACTGCGACGGCCTCCTCGTTGGTGCCCGGGTCCGCCTTGTCGGTACGCACCACCCGCTCGGTGACCTTCGCGTAGTCGCCCGGATCGTGGGGACAGGCCTGCCAGAACGCGTCGTGCACCAAGGCGGCCTTGGCGTCGATGTCGAGACCGGTGAGCGCGACGTTGATCTCGCTGCGGTAGCCGCCCAGCTCGTTGGTGGCCACCTTGAGAGTCGGCGGGGGCGGCTCGCCCCGCACCGAGTCGATCCGCACCCGGTCAGTTCCGGCCTGGGTCAGCCGGATAGTGTCGAAGCGGGTGGTGACGTCGGGGCCCAGGTAGCCGGGCGCGTCGATCTCATAGAGCAGCTGCGCGGTGACCGTCCCCACGGTGACCGCGCCGCCGGTCCCGTCGTGCTTGCCTATGACCGACGAACCGTCGGCCGCGATCTCGGCCCACGGGAAGCCGGTCCGGTCCATGCCCCCGACCTCTGTGAAGAACGAGTAGTTGCCGCCGGTGGCCTGGGTGCCGCACTCGATGACGTGCCCGGCCGCCACCGCGCCGGCCAGCGCGTCCCAGTCGTCGACCGCCCAGTCGTGGTGCCAGGCGGCGGGACCGCAGACCACCGCGGCGTCGGTGACCCGCCCGGTCACCACGATGTCGGCGCCGCGGCGCAGGGCATCGGCTATGCCCCAGCCGCCCAGGTAGGCGTTGGCGGTGATGAGATCGGAAGTGTCGGCCATCGGCTCGCCGGTGACGAACGACCTGAGGGTGACCGCGTCGGCCACGTCGGGATCCAGCCGAGCCATGAGGTCGTCGCCCTCCACACAGGCAATCCTCGGATGAAGTCCCAGCCGCTCGGCCACATCGGCGACGGCCTCCGCGCAACCGCGGGGATCGAGCCCGCCCGCGTTGGAAACCACCTTGATGCCCGTGTCCAGGCAGGTCCCCATCACCTGCTCCATCTGCTTGACGAAGCTGCGGGCGTACCCCCCTCCGGGGCGCTTGGAGCGGGTGCGGGCCAGTATCAACATGGTCAGCTCGGCCAGCCAGTCACCGGTGAGAACATCGATGGGTCCGTCGTTCACCATCTCGGCCGCGGCCGAGAGGCGGTCGCCATAGAAGCCGGAGCAGTTGGCGATCCGGATGGGCTCAGCCACCGCCGGTCTCTCCGGAAGCGGCCGCTTCGAAAACCAGCAGCGGCGAGCCGTTGTCCACCTGGTCACCGGGGTTGACCAGCACCTCGACGACTGTGCCGTCGGACGGCGCATTGACGTGGTGCTCCATCTTCATCCCCTCCATCACCACCAGGGTGCTGCCCGCGGCCACCTGCTCGCCGGGGGTGACCCGCACCTCGATGATCACGCCCGGCATCGGAGCCGCGAACCCGCCGGCAGCCAGACCGCCGTCGGGAGCACCAAAGCGGGGCACCACTGCCACCGTCACCGTCTCGGAGTCGCCGGTCAGGTGCAGCCGTTCGCCGTCGGCCGTGACCGCGTAGCCGATGCGGCGGCCGGACCACTCCAGGTCGAGGCCCTCGGGCGACCAGGCCGCGATCCTTGCCGGCGCCTCGACTTCGTCGCCGGCGCCCACCTGCTGGGCACCCTGCGCGCCCGACGACCCAGCCGCGGCATCGTCGAGGGCGTCGGCCTCCGCCTGCGCGCCACCACCCGCGCCCGACGCCCCGGCCGCAACGGTGGCCGTGGCCTTGCCTGCGTCATCCGTGCATCCGGCTCGCACGACGAAGGAGCCGTCGCGCTGGGGGCGGTACGAGACGCGCACCTCGACGGGGCCGGCCGCGGTCTCAATGGCCAGTTCTGCCCGCTCGAACGGGAGACAGCCGTGGCGCCACCCGCTGGGCATCCACCGGAGGGTCCGGGCTTCCTGCCGCTCGGCGGCCTGGAGCCACATGGCGGCGGCCACGGCGGCGTGCCGGCACTCGGCTGGCGAGAGGGCGGCGGCCCGGCTCGGATCGACCCGCTCGATGAAGTCGGTGGTGGTGTCGCCGACTAGGAAGGCGTCCGAGCGGAGGGCGGCCACTAGGAAGTGGCGGTTGGTGGTCACCCCACCCGTGTGCAGGCGCTCCAGGGCCAGGGCCAGCCGTCCGGCCGCCTCGGCCCGGGTGGGGGCGTGGGCGATCACCTTGGCCAGCATCGGATCGAAGTCGAGCCCAATCTTGCTGCCGGCCTCGACGCCGCTGTCCCAGCGGACGGCCGGGTCCGACGGGGGAGCGAAGGCGGCCAAGGTGCCCACCGCGGGCAGGAAGCCGGCCGCGGGGTCCTCGGCGTAGAGCCGGGCCTCGACGGCGTGGCCCCGATAGGCGATGTCTGCCTGCCCGTATCCCAGCGGCTCGCCGGCAGCAATCCGCAACTGCTCGCGGACCAGATCGATGCCGGTGACCTCTTCCGTCACCGGGTGCTCCACCTGCAGGCGGGTGTTGACCTCTAGGAAGAAGAACTCGCCGGTGTCATCGTCGAGCAGCAGTTCCACCGTGCCCGCCGAGCAGTAGCCGATCGACTGTGCCAACCGTACCGCGGCGTCGCCCATGGCCGCCCTAAGGCCGTCGTCCACCGCGGTCGACGGCGACTCCTCGATGATCTTCTGGTGGCGGCGCTGGATGGAGCACTCCCGCTCCCCGAGATGGACCACGTTGCCGTGGGTGTCGCCCAGAATCTGGACCTCGATGTGACGGCACCGGCGTAGGTAGCGCTCGAGGAACACGGTGTCGTCACCGAAGCCGCCTAGTGCCTCGCGCCGGGCCGCGGCCACCGCCTCGGCGAGGTTGGCGGGATCCGATACCAGGCGCATGCCCTTGCCGCCTCCGCCAGCGGCCGCTTTCACCATGAGCGGGAAGCCGACATCGCCCGGGTCGCCGGGGTCCTCGGAGGACGGCAGGGTGGGCACGCCCGCAGCCGCCGCCGCGGCCTTGGCCGCCAGCTTGTCGCCCATGGTGTCGATTGCTTGCGGGCCCGGGCCGACCCACACCAGGCCGGCGGCGGTCACCGTCCGGGCAAAATCCGCGTTCTCGGCCAGGAAGCCGTAACCGGGATGCACGGCGTCAGCGCCAGCGTCGACCGCGGCGGCCACCACGGCATCACCTTGGAGGTACCCGCCGGGAAGCCTCAGAGCCACGTCGGCCTCGGCCACGAACGGCGCATCGGCGTCGGCGTCGGAGAACACGGCCACGCAGCGCATGCCCATGGCCCGGGCTGTACGGAACACCCGGCGGGCGATCTCACCCCGATTAGCGACCAGCAGCGTCCCGATCCTCGTCACACCCCGCTCCCACCCGAATTGGCAGCAGAATGCCCCCCATAGGGCACAAAACGCTGCCAATTCCGCCTCAGACCGAACACCCGCCGCGAACTGGCAGCAGAATGCCCCCCATAGGGCACAAAACGCTGCCAATTCTCGGGAGACGGGCTCACAGCCGGAACACCCCGTAGCCCTCGGCGCCGGCGATGGGCCGGTTGCCCACGACCGACAGGCACATTCCCAGCACATTGCGGGTGTCGCGGGGGTCGATTATCCCGTCGTCGCTGATGGCGCCGGTGGCCCGCAACGCCAGCGAGCCCCGCTCCTGGATGGCCTCGGCCTGGGCCACGATCCGGGCGTCCTCCTCCTCGTCG
This sequence comes from Acidimicrobiaceae bacterium, assembly GCA_009842325.1. Lineage (GTDB taxonomy): Bacteria > Actinomycetota > Acidimicrobiia > Acidimicrobiales > Aldehydirespiratoraceae > Aldehydirespirator. The sequence goes on from VYFQ01000032.1 coordinate 28,339, forward strand.
AAGGGCTCGCTCTTGCGGGCCGCCCGGGCCCGGCGCACCTGCGACATCACCCCGGCGATCTGCTTGGGGCCCATCACCGCGATCTTGGCCGTGGGCCACAGCCAGGTGAAGCGGTTCCCGAAGGCCCGCCCCGACATGCCGTAGGTGCCCGCCCCGTAGGAAGATCCGATGATCACGGTCAGGTGGGGGACCGTCGAGTTGGTCACCGCGTTGATCATCTGCGAGCCCTTCTTCACCATGCCGTCGGCCTCGTAGTCCCGCCCGACCATGTAGCCGGTGATGTTCTGGAGGAACACCAGGGGGACGTCGATCTGGTTGCAGAGCTGGATGAAGGTGGCGGCCTTCTGGGCCGAGTCCGGGTAGAGCACGCCGTTGTTGGCCAGGATCCCCACCGGGTAGCCGCAGATCGACGCCCAGCCGCACACCAGCGTCGTTCCGTAGCGGGCCTTGTACTCCTCGAAGCGGGAGCCGTCCACAACCCGGGCGATCACCTCGCGCATGTCGAAGGGCTGGCGCAGGTCCCGGCTCACCAGCCCCAGCAGCTCCTCGGGATCATGGACCGGCGGATCGGCGGCCATGGTCGGGCCGGGATGGGGCTTGCGCCGGTTGAGGTGCGAGAGCACTTCGCGGCACATGCGGATGGCGTCCATCTCGTCGGTGGCGAAGTAGTCGCCCAGACCGGACACCTCGGCGTGGAGGCGCGCGCCGCCCAGAGTCTCGTCGTCGGACTCCTCACCGGTGGCCATCTTCACCAGCGGCGGGCCAGCCAGGAAGATCTTGGACTGGTCTGCCACCACGATGTTGTAGTCGGACAGGCCCGGCTGGTAGGCGCCGCCGGCCGTCGACGAACCGAACACCACGCACACCGTCGGTATGCGCATCTTGGACAGCTCGATCATCTCGTAGAAGAACCGGCCCGACTCCGCGAAGTGAGTGGTCTGGACCCGGCTGCTGCCCCCGCCGGTGAACTGCGAGCCGCCGCCATCGCTGCCCCCGAGGCGCAGGTCGGCGCCCGCCGACTCGACGAAGCTGACGTACGGAATGTGGTTGTCGCGGGCGATCTCCAGCGCCCGCATCCACTTCTTGCTGGCGTACGGGGTGAGAGCGCCGGCCAGCACACTGGGATCATTGCCCATGATCACGCACTCGTTGCCGCCGATCACGCCGACGCCCACCACCATCCCGCCGCCCATGGTGTAGTCGGAGTGGTAGGCGGCCAGCGCGCTGATCTCCAGGAACGGGCTGTTGGGGTCGATCACGTTGGCGATGCGCTCCCGGATGGGCAGCTTGCCCCTCGACCGCAGCCGCTCCATCGACGCCGCGCCGCCGCCTGCATCGGCCTCGTCGAGCAGTTCCTCGATCTCGGCGAGCTGCTCCAGCACGTCGTCGCGGTTCTGGCGGAACGCCTCGCTGTCCGCGTTCACGGCCGTCGGCAGCGCGGGTGCCAGCAGCCGGGGCAGGCCGGCAGCGTCGCCAGCGTCGATCTTCACCGCAGAGAAACTACCGCCGCCCGCCTCCAGCACCGGCCCCGCGTCCGCGTGTAGCGGTGACCCTGTCCGGCGCGAACGCCCAAGAACAAGTGGCCTAGCCTTCGGGCATGGGTGTCGCGGTGCCGTTTCCCGAGACGCAGCCGGCCGGCTACGAGTGGTTCGACGACGAGCCTGCGTTCGACCCGGAGCGCCATCTCCAACTCGAGGAGCCCGAAGAGGTCGTCATGCTCGCGGACCTCGGCTACGACCCGGCCGAGATCGCCACCAAGGCCACCCAGGTGGCCGCCTCCTCACCGTTCCGGATCCTGAGCGACGAGGGCGCGACCGTGATGCTTGGCGTTGCCCGGCGACTGCGTAGCCTTGCCCGACCCGCCGGAAACCGCATCGAACGGATGAGCCGGGGCGGCTGCTACCGGTCGCGGTGGCTGCGCGATCTGTGCACCAGCCCAGAGGTCAGCGACCACCTGGAACGCATCTACGGGACCGCCATCTCGCCTCACCCGATGCCGGTGCATCTGGGCCACATCAACTACGAGCCGTCAACCATCGACACGGCCGTCGACAAGTGGCACCACGACACCCTTCCGCTCGACTACGTGATGACGGTCACCGATCCAGCGCTCGTTCCAGGCGGGCGATTCGAGTACTTCCTGGGCACTAAGCACGAAGCTGCGACACTTGCCGCCCAGGATCGGACCCCACCGCCGGGGCGGACCGCGGTGCCGGAGTTCGGTGGTCCCGGGTACGCGATCGCCCTGCACGGCGACATGGTGGTCCACCGGGCCGCGCCACTGGCAGAGCTGACCGAGCGGATCTCGATGGTCAACGGTTATATCGCGCTGGACACCTCTCGCGATGACCAGAGTCGCACCGCCGATCTGATCATCGTGGACGACCACGAGTCGCTGTGGACTGAATGGGCCAAGACAGCGGCATGGCGGGCTCGCGGGCAGCTCCAGTCGCTAATCGACGAACTCGAGTTCACCAGCGACCGCGACGCCGTCATCGCGGCGCTCGAGTCAGCGGTCGGCGATGTGCGGCGGGCCATAGACGAGATGCGAGCCGGCGAGAAGATGACCGAGCACTACGGCGGCTGAGACTGGGCCCCGTGGCCCGGGACCGGTGGGGGATGGCTGCGGCGGTGCCATGATGGGCGCCATGAGCGACACCGTCGATTACAGCGTGGTGGACTTTCATTTCGACGTGCTGTGCCCGTGGGCCTACCAGACGTCCAGGTGGATCCGGGACGTCCGCAGCCAGAACGGGCTGGAGATCAACTGGCGCTTCTTCAGCCTGGAGGAGATCAACCGCTTCGAGGGCAAGAAGCACCCGTGGGAACGGCCCTGGTCCTACGGCTGGTCACTCATGCGCATCGGCGCGGTGCTGCGCCGGGAGAGCATGGACCAGCTCGACGCCTGGTACGAGCGCTCGGGCCGGGCGCTTCACGAGGAGGGGCTGCGAGTTCACGAGCCCGACGTGGCCCGGGCGCTTCTGGACGAAATAGGCCTCGACCCGGCCACAGTTGACGAGGCCCTCGAGGACACCACCACCCACGACGTCGTCAAGGTCGAGCACGACCGGGTGGTGGCCGCGGGTGGCTTCGGCGTGCCCACGCTGTTCTTCGGCGATCAGGCTCTGTTCGGACCGGTGCTGATCGACCCGCCGTTCGGGGATGAGGCCCTGCGGCTGTGGGACGCGGTGACGGCATGGCTGGAGTTCCCTCACCTCTACGAGATCCAACGGCCCAAGTCCCGTGACGACGAACGGGAAATCGCGGAGGTCTTCCGCCCCTATATCGAGGCCCGCGACTGGGTGAGCATCAACCGGGGCGAGGTCATCACCTTCGACCGGTCGTAGTCCCGGCGGGGACCGGAGATGGACGCAGAGCAGATCGAGCAGCTGCTGGAAGCCGCCGACCTTCCCAGCCTGCTGGCCGCGCTGGCCCACGCCACCGGCGATCCCGGTCTGGCTCCTACCGATCTCTGGCTGAACCCGGATCTGGCCCTCCAACCCGACGGCGGCTGGGACGAGCAGCAAACGGAGAAGGCCCGCGTGCTCGCCTCCTCCGGCCTTCAGCGCCTGATGTCGCCACGAACCGGCGCCGACGGTCCGGCCGATGACTTGGTTCCGTTCCTGATCGACTGGCTCACCGGCGCCGACCTCGACGACGGCTACCGGAGGATGCTCGCCGAGGAGTTGGCCGTCACCGGGGATCTGCGGGTGCCCGAACCGATCCGCGGGGACGGCTGGCCACCCACCGATGCCGACTACCCAGTTGCCGTGATCGGGGCGGGGATGTCGGGCATCCTGGCCGCCCACCGGCTCAAGCAGGCCGGAGTGGACTGCGTGGTTCTTGAGAAGAACCCAGACGTGGGCGGCACCTGGCTGGAGAACACCTATCCCGGCTGCCGGGTGGACGTGTTCAACCACGTGTACTCATACGCCGGAGAGCAGCGTCCGGATTGGCCCCAGTACCACTCAAGCCAGCCTGTCCTGCTCGACTACTTCCAGGACTGCGCTCGCCGATGGGGCATCCGCGACCGCATGCGCTTCGGCACCGGAGTCGACGCGATGTCCTGGGACGAGCACGCTCGGTGCTGGACCCTTCAGCTGGACAGCGGGGAGTCCGTCACGGCCGGGGCGGTCGTGTCGGCGGTCGGCCAGCTCAACCGGCCGCTGATGCCCGACATCGAAGGGATCGGCAGTTTCGCGGGGGAGAAGTTCCACAGCTCCTCGTGGCGCCACGACATCGACTGGGACGGCCTGCGGGTGGCCGTGATCGGGACCGGGGCCAGCGCTCTGCAGTTCATCCCGCACCTGGCCACCGACGCCGCCCACGTCACGGTGTTCCAGCGCACGCCGCCGTGGCTGATCCCGCGGCCCGTCTACCACGAGCCGCTGGCCGAGGGCCTGCTGGAACTCTTCCGGCTGATCCCCGGCTACGCCCACTGGTTCCGGCTGCGGCTGTTCTGGTGCACCCACGAGGGCACCGTCGGTGCGCTGCGACGCGACCCGGCCTGGGACGGACCGCTTGATCAGGCAGTGAGCCGCCGCAACGAAGAGACCCGCCGCCTGCTGACCCTCTACTTGAGGTCGCAGTTCGGCGACCGCCCCGACCTGCTCGAGAAGGTCGTGCCCGACTACCCGGTGGGGTCCAAGAGGGTCGTGCTCGACAACGGCATCTGGGCCAGCACGCTCAAGCGGCCCAACGTGGAGTTGGTCAGCGACGGCATCGAGCGGGTCGAGCCGGCGGGAGTGAGGGGAGCCGACGGGCGCCTGCACCGAGCCGACGTGATCGTGTTCGGCACCGGCTTTCGTGCCTCGGAGTTCCTGATGCCGATGCGGGTGGCGGGGCGGGGAGGAGCCGACCTGCACGAGACGTGGAATGGCGACGCCCGCGCCTACAACGGCGTCTGCGTCCCCGGATTCCCCAACCTGTTCTGCCTCTACGGACCCAACACCAACATCGTCGTCAACGGCAGCATCATCTACTTCGCGGAGTGCGCGACCCATTACGTGGTCGAGTGCCTGCGCCTCCTGGCCTCCCAGGGCGCGGCGGCCATGGACTGCCGGTCCGACGCCTACGACCGTTACGCCGCAAGGATGGACGAGCACAACTCGCAGATGGCTTGGGGTATCTCGCCCGTCAACAGCTGGTACAAGAGCCCGAGCGGCCGGATTGCCCAGAACTGGCCGCTGCCGCTGATCGACTACTGGCGCCAGACCCGCGCCCCGAGCCCAGCAGACTTCGAGCTGATTTAGGAGCGCTCAACCGGTGTTGCGCATACCGGCGGCCACTCCGTTGACGGTGAGCAGCAGCGTGCGGAGCAGCAGTTCGTCCTCAGTGGAGCCTCCGGACCGCCCGGCCCGGTGCCGGGCCAGAAGGTCGGCCTGCAGCACGTTGATCGGGTCGAGATAGGCGTCGCGCACCGCCAGCGTGCGGCGCAGGATGGGCAGGTCCTCGAGCAGGCCCCGGCCGGTAAGCGAGGTGACTTCGGCCACCGTCCGGTCGTACTCGGCGCAAACTGCGTCGAAGTGGCAGTGCAGGGCCGGTTCCACGAGTGTGGCCACGTAGTGGCGGGCGATGGCCAGGTCGGTCTTGAACAGGGTCATCTCCACGTTGGACACGAACGTACGGAAGAACTGCCAGGACTCGTACATGTCGGCCAGCTCCGACCCCATGCCGGCGGAGCGGGCCGCGGCCAACCCTGCGCCGACTCCGAACCAGCCCGGCACGATCTGACGGGACTGGGTCCAGCCGAACACCCAGGGGATGGCTCGCAGCCCGTCGATCCCCTCGTCGGCGCGGCTGCGCCGGGCCGGGCGGGAGCCGATGTTCATCTCGGCCAGCTCCTCCACCGGAGTGGACGATTGGAAGTACTCGACCAGGCCAGGGGCCTGCAGGAAGGCCCGGTAGGCGTCATAGGCCGCGCCGGAGGCGACCTCCATCACCTGGTCCCACCGCCGGGTCACCGCGGGGTCGTGGCGAGGTGACCGGTGGGCCATCGACGCCTCGACCACAGCTGCGAAGGCCAGGTCGAGGTTGCGATGAGCCAGCCGGGGCAGACCGTACTTGTCGGCTATCACCTCGCCCTGCTCGGTGATCTTGACCGAGCCGCGCACCGCACCGGGCGGCTGGCTCAGGATCGACGCGTGGGTGGGTCCTCCGCCCCGCCCGACGGTGCCTCCACGGCCGTGGAACACCGTCATCTGGACTCCGGTGGCGTCCGAGACCTCCGCGATGGCCCTCAGCGCCTTGTGGATCTCCCACTGCGACGTCGTGATGCCGCCGTCCTTGTTGGAGTCGGAGTAGCCGACCATCACTTCCTGGATGCCGCCCCGCAACTCGACGAGGCGCCGGTAGGGCTCCAGTGCCAGCAGGTCCCGCAGTACCGGTCCGACCGATCGCAGGTCATCGATGGTCTCGAACAGGGGCACGAACCCCAGCCGGGCCACTCCCGCGGTCAGGTCGACGAGCCCGGCCTCCCGGGCCAGGACGGCCGGCGCCAGTACGTCGTCGACGCCCCGGGTCATCGACACGATGTAGCTGCGCACGATCTGGTCGCCCCGCAGGTCCATCTGACGGCGCAGTACCCGGAACAGCTCCAGCACGTCCTCGACGCCGTCCCCCAGGGACCGCCCGCGGGGCGCCAGCGGCCGGGGGCCGGCCAGCTCACCGGCAAGCAGCTCGGTTCGCTCGGCTCCCGAGAGCCCGCTGTAGTCGATCCCCAGCGGCGCGAACAGGCGGGCCAGAGCCCGGTGGTGACGCTCGGAATGCTCGCGGATGTCCAGGGTGGCGAGGTCGAATCCGATCATGGCCACTATGCGCCGCACCCGGGCCAGCCGACCGTGGGCCAGTAGCCGACCGTGGTTGGCCTCCAGCGATCGTGCGATCACCCCCAGATCGTGGGCCAGCTCGTCGGTCGAGCGGTAGGCGCCGGCTCCCGGCACCGGCTGGTCCGTCTCGGTCAGGCGCCGGTGGACCACGGCCAGCCTCTGGCGGTAGGGCTCGCCCGCGCTGAGCGTGTCGAACCGGGCCGTGACGTCGGGAAACTGCTCGTGGTCGGCCGTGAGCTGCTCGGCCAACTCCTCGGAGACGCCGCGGACCGCCAGTCCCACGCTCAACTCCGACGACAGCCCTTCGATCTCCTCCACCAGGATGCGCAGGGCCCGGTGACGCTGGAACTCGAGCACCTCCACGGTGGTGGCCGGGGTGATGTTGGGGTTGCCGTCCCGGTCGCCGCCCACCCACGAACCGAAGCGGACGGGCGACCGATCGGGATCGAGTTCCCCTCCCACAGACTCGAGCACGGAGTCGATGTCGTCGAGCAGTTCGGGCACTCCCTCCACCGCGATCTCGGTGAGGAAGTAGAGGATCGACCGGGCCTCATCCACGGGGTCGGGACGCTGCCGGCGCAACTCGTCGGTCTGCCAGATGGCGTCGATCAACTCGTCCACCCTGCGGTCCACCCTGCGGCGGGCCGTGTCGTCGGCTCCGGCATGGGCCCGCTGCTCGATCAGGCTGGAGATCTCGGCCAGCTTGTCGAGGATCGATCGGCGCGACGCCTCGGTCGGATGGGCGGTGAATACCGGTCGCAGCTCGGCCGAGTTGACCGTGGCGACTATCTCGTCGTCGGCGTAGCCCATCTCTCGCAGCCGGCCGACCATCTCGCCGAAGCGGTTGGAGCCGGCCGCTCGCTTCTCGGTGAGGTCGTCGATGCGGTGCACCTGCTCGGCGGTGTTGGCAAGGTGGAAGTAGACGGTGAAGGCCCTGGCCAGCAGACCGGCCTCGGCCACGTCCACATCGGCCAGCAGTTCGGCCAGCGCCGTGCTGTCCTCATCGCTGCGGCGCAGACCCCGGGCCAGGCCGCGAACCTGCTCCACCCGTTCGAGCAGCCCGGGACCGTGCTGGCGGACCAGCGTGTCGCCGAGCTGGGTGCCGATACGCCGGATGTCGCCGCGCAGCGCAGAGTCGAGTTCTCCGAGCGGTCCATCGAGCACTGGTTCCATGGTGCTTCCTGCCGCTCGGCTTCTAGGCGGCCGCGCGGGTGCGGCGCAGGATCGGATCGGCGAGCCTCAGGCCCCGGTCGACTACGTCCAGGACACGGGGTGCAAGCCCCGGCGTGTCGCCGTCGACGAGGTTGCCCATCACCTGGAGGGTGATGTTGGCGACCGCCTGGGTGCCGACGGCCATGCGCAGGCCGTTGCGCAGGATCCAGGGGTGACCGATGAGGAAGCTGAAGCGCCGCCCGGTGCGCAGGAACCCGTCGAAGCGCTCGCCGATGATGCGGTCGTAGGCGTCGGGAGCAGCCGCCGGGCCGGCCAGGAACAGATCGGCCAGAAGCATCCCCGACTCCAACCCGTAGTCGATGCCCTCGCCGTTCATCGGGTTGATCAGTCCGGCCGCATCGCCTACTGCGGCCCATCCGGGTCCGTGGCGACGGCCGACGCTCATGGGCAGCCTCCAGGCCCGAGGCCGCTCCAGGAAGTCGCCGAGTTCCCACTCCTCAGCCACCAGATCCCGGTAATCGCTCAACAATTGGTTGAGGTTGAGCTTTCGGAAGCCCTTCATGGTGGACATGGAGCCCGCGCCGATGTTCACCGTGCCGTCGCCGGCCGGGAACATCCAGCCGTAGCCGGGAACCCACCCGCCCTCGGCTCCCCGCAGGGTGAGGCAGGCCTCGAGGTGCCGGTCGGCGTGGCGAGGGCTGGGGGCGTAGGTGCGGATGGCAAGACCGAAGGGCTCCGACTCGACCCGTTCGGCGCCGAGAGCGCGGGCGGCTGCGCCGGGTGCACCGGCAGCCAGCACGACCAGGTCGGCCGGCCAGCGCCCTTTGTCTTTGGCGCTCTCCACGCCGACGACTGTGCCGTCGTCGGCCAGGGTGGGCATGACCTCGGTGTTCCACACGATCTCGGCACCGGCCTCCTCGGCCGCCTCGACGAGGTGCTTGTCCAGCGCCCGGCGGGGCCACACCGCTCCGTGGGGGCCGAACCGGTTGTTCGAGGGCCACAGCAGTTCACGCCGGGTGCTGCCCGCGATCATCCGCAGTCCGTCGATGCGGTGCGCGCCATCGAGGGTGATGCCTAGCTCATCGAGAGCCGCCACCGCTCTGGGAGTGAGGCCGTCTCCGCACACCTTGTCCCGACCGGGAGACCCCTTCTCGAAGACCGTCACCCGGGCACCGCCCCGGGCGGCCCGGATGGCTGTCGCCGCCCCGGCCGGACCGGCGCCGATGACGGCCACATCCCGCCGAACCGCTCTCATCGTGCCGCCTTGTCTCTAATGAGCGTGGGGTCCGTGGTCCTGATGGCCATGGTGGCCGTGGTCATGGCTGTGGTCCCGGTGTCTGTGGTCGTGGCCGTGACTGTGCCCGTGACTGTGACCGGTTCCGTGGTGGTCGTGCCCATGGCCGTGATCGTCGAGCACGATGAAGCCCTGATCGTGGTCGTGGTCGGCGTGATCCCCGAGCAGCCGGTCTCCGAAAGCCTGGCGGAGCCGCTCCTCGGTGAGCATCTCGTCGGGCGTGCCGGCGGCCACCAGCCGGTTGGCCAGGAGCATCACCGAGTCGCAGTGCCGGGCCTCGTCCAGGTGGTGAGTGGTGATGATCACGATGGCTCCCCGGCTCGAGTAGTCCTCAATCACCTCGAGGATCCGCTCCTGGCTGGGGATGTCGAGGCCGGTCACCGGTTCGTCCAGCATGAGGAGGTCGGGCTCGCCGGCCAGCACCTGGGCGATCCGCACCCTCTGCTGCTGCCCTCCGCTCAGGTCGCCGAAGCTTCGATTGGTGAACTGGTTGACGTCGAGCTGCTCGCCGGCGCGGTGCATGGCGGACCGATCCTCGCCCCGCAGCCGCCCGAGCAGGCCCCGCTTGCCGAAGCGGCCCATGGCCAGCACCTCGCCCGCGGTTATGGGCATCCAGAAGGCCGGGAGGTGCTGGCACACGTAGGCGAGGTTCTCGGACATGCCTCTGACGGTGCCCGAGGTGGGCTTCTGCAGCCCGGCCAGGCATTCCAGCATCGTGGTCTTGCCCGATCCGTTGACCCCCATGACCGCGGTGGCCGTGCCCGGCTCGAAGGAATGAGTCACTCCTTCGAGGGCGGTGACCGCGTCGAACTTGACGGTCAGGTCGGTGACCTCCACGGCGCTGACCATGCTGCAACGGTATATTCGCAGCATGTCATCCGCCACCACCTCGATCACTGTGGAAGGCGACGGCGAAGTGGCCTCCAATGGCGGCCCTGAGCAGGCCGGAACCTCAGACCCCGCTGCCGGCATCGCGCCCGGAAGGGTCCGCATAGACCAGTACGGTCTCGACCTCGGCCCGTGGCTGCACCTCGCCGAGGAGAGATCCCGGCTGGCCCGCCCGTCGTTCGCCCATATCAGCGTCGCGCCCCAGGGCGCAACACTGGGCGCCGAGGTCAGCGGGGTCGACCTCGGGGCCGAATTGCCCGACGAGGTGATCGCCGAGATCCGGCGGGCGCTGCTCGACTACAAGGTCCTGGTGTTCCGCGACCAGCCCATCACTCCCGCCCAGCACGTTGGCTTCGCCCGCCGGTTCGGGGATCTCGAGATCCACCCGTTCATCACCGGCAACGCCGAGCACCCCGAGCTGGTCCGCTTCGAGAAGGGCGTCGACACCGGCGGATTCGAGAACGGCTGGCACCATGACGTCACCTGGCGCGAGGTTCCGTCGATGGGCGCGATCCTGCATGCCATACAGGTCCCGGCCACCGGCGGCGACACGTTGTTCTGCGATATGGGAGCGGCCTACGACGGGCTCGACGGCGACACCAAGGAGCACATCGCCGGCTTGTTCGCCATCCACGACTTCATGCTCGCCTTCGCTCACCAAGTCCCCGACGGCAAGCAAGAGGAGTTCCGGGCCCGCTACCCGGAGGCCCGCCACCCGGTGGTGTGCACCCATCCCGAGACGGGCCGCAAGCTGATCTTCGTCAACTGCTACTTCACCTCCCATATCGACGGGATGGACACCGACGAGGGCGTCGAGCTGATCAAGCACCTGGCCGGCCAGGCCAAGGTGGTCGAGTACCAGTTCAGGGTCCGCTGGGCGCCCGACACGGTGGTGTTCTGGGACAACCGCTCTGTGCAGCACTACGCGGCCAGCGACTACTACCCCGACGTCCGGATCATGGAGCGCGCCAGCATCGTAGGCACACGCCCCGCTTGAGCGCGAGCCCCGGCCCGGGGTCGCGCCACGTCCCGCTCGAGCTGATCTACTGTGTCGCCGATGGCGCCCAAGACCGACTGGAACCCGTTGCTGCGGGGCGAGTTCGACAGGCCCTACTGGCGCGAGCTGCAGGACTTCGTGCGGTCCGAGCGGGACCGGCACCAGGTGTTCCCGCCCCACGACGAAGTCTTCGCGGCCCTTCACCTCACCCCGTACGCCTCGGTGAAGGTGCTGATCCTGGGCCAGGATCCCTACCACGGACCCCGGCAGGCCCACGGGCTCTGCTTCTCGGTGCGCCCCGGAGTAGCCAAGCCGCCGTCGCTGGTGAACATCCTCACTGAGTTGCACGACGACATCGGCGCGGCTGTCCCAAGTCACGGCTCGCTGGAGCACTGGGCCCGCCAGGGGGTGCTGCTGCTCAACGCCACCCTCACCGTCCGGGCCCACCAGGCGGCCAGCCACCAGCGCAGAGGCTGGGAGACCTTCACCGACGAGGTGATACGAGTCGTCAACGACAAGGGTGAGCGGGTGGTGTTCATCCTGTGGGGCGGCTCGGCCCGCCGCAAGAGAACGCTGGTGGACGCCAGCCGGCACACGGTGATCGAGTCGACCCATCCGTCGCCCCTGTCGGCCTCGGGCGGGTTCTTCGGCAGCCGTCCCTTCAGCCGGGCCAACGAGGCCCTTGTCGCGGCGGGGCGAGAGCCCGTGGACTGGGCGATCCCGGAGCTGTCGTAGCCGGCAACTACGGTACGACCATGGGCGCGCCGGACTCAGTACCCGAGAAGGCAGGCCAGCCGCACCTGTGGTTCTTGGCCAACAGTCCCGCGGGGCCGGTGTTCGTGGCCCACTCGAACGGCTGGGTGTCCGGTCTCCAGATCACCCCCGGCGGCCGCGAGCCCGACCCTGGACGGTTCGTCGACTACATGCTCGACGAGGTGGGCACAGACGTCGAGCCCGATCCCGATCCTGATCCGAAGCTGGTGGCCAGGGTGAGCGAGGCCCTCGCCACCGGTCGCACTGACGTGCCCGTCGACCTGTCGTCGCGCTCGCCGTTCCACCAGGAGGTCCTGCGGGCCACCGCCCGCATTCCCCGGGGCGAGGTCCGCACCTACGGCGAGCTGGCTGCCGTCGTGGGCCGGCCCAGAGCCGCCCGCGCCGTAGGCACGGCCATGGCCCGCAATCCGGTGCCGCTGCTGGTTCCGTGCCACCGGGTGGTGCCCAGCAGCGGGGGAGTGGGCAACTATGGCTTCAGCAGCGATCTCAAGGCCAAACTGCTCGCCAACGAGGGCGTAGCCCTCTAGCGGCGGCTATCCCGCGGTCGCCGCGGCCACGCCGGGCGCCAGCACGGCCATCAACTCGCCGACGAACTCGTCGGAGGCGTCACCGGTCACGACCTGGTCGGCCCTACGGCCGCTGGGCTGCACGAATGCGTCGTGCATGGGGGCGACTGTTGCCACGAACTGTCGGCGCACATGGGTTTCGGGCCGGCCCCGCTCGGTCACGTCCCGATGGATGCGGCGTTGCAGCCGCACCTCCTCGGGCACATCCATGAAGATCGAATAGTCGAGTCGCCCCACGGCCTCCTCGAAGGCCAGCAGCAGGATGCCCTCCACCAGCAGCAGGGGGGCGGCTCGCACCCGCTCGAAGCGGCCGCTGTGGGTGTGGGTGGAGAAGTCATAGACGGGCACGTCCACGTCGCTGCCATGCCGCAAGGCGTCGAGGTGCTGAAGGAAGAGGTCACTGTCCAGAGAGTCAGGGTGGTCGAAATTGCGGCGTCGCCGCTCATCGAAGGGCAGATGGCTGAGGTCGCGGTAATAGGCATCGAAGGCGAGGACACTCACCGCACCCGGGCCGAGGCGCTCGACCAGTCTCCTGGTGAGGGTCGTCTTGCCCGCGCCGGAGCCGCCGCAGATGCCGAAGACGAACACGTCCACGGGCCGACACCATACCCGGCCGGTCGTACTGGCATCATGGCCGTCGTGGCGTTGCAGGAGTCCAGGCGATCGGACATCAGCCCGTTCTACGTGATGGAGGTGATGCGGGCTGCCGAGGAACGCGAGGCTGCCGGGGGCGAGGTGCTGCACCTCGAGGTGGGCCAGCCGTCCACCCCCGCGCCTGCGGGCGTCATCGAGGCCGCTCAGGCCGCCCTTGGATCGGACGTGCTCGGCTACACCACCGCCGCGGGGTTGGAGTCATTGAGGCGACGGATCTCCGAGCACTACGAGTCCTGGTACGGCGTCGACGTCGACCCCGGCCGCATCGCCGTGACCTTCGGCGCCTCGGGGGCCTTCGTCCTGTCGTTCCTGGCCGCGTTCGACGCCGGCGACCGGGTCGTGGTGTCGTCCCCGGGCTATCCGTGCTACCGCAACGCCCTGCAAGCCCTCAACGCTGAGGTCGTGACCCTGCCCACTTCGGCGGATACCCGATTCCAGCCGTCACCGGACCTGCTGGAGGACCTTGTCCGTCGCAGCGGTTCCGTCGACGGCCTGGTGCTGGCCTCTCCGTCCAACCCGTCAGGGACCATGCTCGACGGCCGCGCACTGGCAGCCGTGTCGGACTGGTGCGCAGCCCATGGGGTCCGCCTGGTGGCCGACGAGATCTACCACGGCATCACCTTCGGCGACCCGGCCCCCACCGCGCTGAACCTCAACGCCGACGCACTGGTGGTCAACAGCTTCTCGAAGTACTTCTCCATGACCGGCTGGCGGCTGGGCTGGGTGGTCGCCCCCGACGACCTGGTGGAGCCGGTGCGCCGGCTGGCCCAGAACTTCTTCATCTCGGCGCCCACGCTCTCGCAGATCGCCGCGGTGGCCGCCTTCGACTGCCACGACGAGCTGAAGGCCAACGTGGCCCGCTATGCGACCAACCGAGCCATACTGCGTGAAGGACTCCCGGCGGCTGGCATCGACCGCTTGGCCCCCAGCGACGGAGCCTTCTACGTGTACGCAGTCGTGGACCACCTGGCCGCCGACAGCCAGGCGCTGTGCCGCCGCTGGCTGGACGAGCTCGGAGTTGCGGTCACCCCCGGCGTTGACTTCGACCCGGCCGAGGGCCATCGCTACGCCCGATTCTCCTACGCAGGAGCGACCGAAGACATGGCTGAGGCGATGCGCCGCCTGAGGGAGTGGGGCGGATAGGCCGACCTCGCGAGCTTCAGGCGCCGAGGCGAGACCTGGCGTCGGCTGAGCGCTGGAGCAGGTAGGCGGGCACGGGCACGCCGTTGACTACGGCCTCTCCCGAGCCGCCGTCCGCGTCCGCGCCGTCGCCGGCCGCTTCCTCGGGTGCGGCGTCGGCCGCCTCGGCTGCCGCCAGCGCGGCCTGCTCGGCCTCCTCCGCCTCTCGATCGCGGGCTACCAGGTACCGCTCGTAGTCCTTGGTGCGCACCAAGTCGTCGTGATCGATGTGGCCCACCACCCGGCCGTCGACCAGCCTCACCCAGTAGCGGTTCCAGGTGAACCCGTTGGCCATGGCGACCTTTCCCTCGGTGCCCCGGGGAACGCCGGGCAGCTCCGACACGAGCCTCACCTTCTCGCCCCGCTTGAGCGTGCGGGCCTGCAACTGTGACGTGGTGAAGACCTTGGGCGGCATCGGCCCACACGGTAGCGTGACCCCGTGGCACCCGACGACCTATCCGCCCCGCCCGACCAGTCGCCCCCACTCACCGCCGACGACCTCGGTTACCGGCCCTTCGACGCCGACAACCACTACTACGAGGCCCTCGACGCGTTCACCCGCCACGTAGACCCCCGCATGCAGTCCAGGGTGGTGCAGTGGGTGGACATAGACGGCCGCAAGCACCACCTTGTGGGTGGCAGGCTGGCTCGGGCCGTGACCAACCCGACCTGGAACCCCATCGCCAAGCCCGGAGCGCTGCGCGACTACTTCAGAGGCAACCCCGACGGCCGACGACCGGCCGAATTGCTGCGCGACCGCGAGCCGCTCCCCGGGCACTACATGAACCCGCAGGCCCGGCTCGATGTGATGGACGCGCAGGGACTGCAGGCCATCTGGCTGTTCCCCACCCTCGGCGTGCTGTATGAGGAGTTGCTCCGCCACGACGTCGACGCGGTGGTGGCCATGATGGGCGGCTTCAACCGCTGGCTGCACGACGACTGGGGCTACAACTGCTCGGAGCGCATCTTCGGCGCGCCGTACATCGCGCTGGCCGACGCCGCGGCTGCGGCCACCGAGGTGGACAAGGTGCTTGGCCTCGGCGCCAGGGTCTTGGTGATGCGCCCGGCTGCGGTCACCACCCGCACCGGCCAGGTGTCGCCGTTCCACACGATGTTCGACCCGGTGTGGCAGCTCATCAACGACGCAGGCGTTACGGTGGTGATCCACGCCTCGGACTCGGGCTATTCGTCCCAGGGCTACGCGGACGACAAGTTCTCAGCCAATCTGGGCAGCGGCCTGATGGGCGCTCCTAACCTGCGCGCTTTCGCCATCGAGCGGGCCGCCCAGGACTGGCTGATGCAGTCGGTGTTCGAGAAGATCTACGACCGTTTCCCGAACCTGCGGGTGGCTTCTGTAGAAAACGGCTCGGACTTCCTGGCCCCCATGTTCCGCAAGTTCTCCCAGATGGCCAGGAAGAGCCGCGGATGGTTCGACGACCACCCGATCGACACGTTCAAGGCCCACGTGTGGGTCAACCCGTTCTGGGAGGACGACGTGAACGAGGTCACCGAGTTGATGGGCGCCGAACGGGTGATCTTCGGCTCGGACTGGCCACACATCGAGGGGATGCCCGAACCTCTCGACTACCTGGCCGAGCTGAAGGGCTTCTCCGACGCCGACCGCCGCGCCATCATGCTCGACAACGTCGCCTACCTGAACGAGCCCCAACCCACCTAGGACTATGACCGACACCGTCTCCGCCCCACCCGCAGCCGAGGTCGACGCGGCCACCGTGCGCGCCGAGGTCGAGGACTTCTGCGACGAGCACTGGGACCCCGACGCGACCGTCGAGCAGTGGTGGAGGCAACTGGCCGGAGCGGGCTACGCCCACCCGATGCTGCCACAGGGCGCCGGCGGGCTCGGCTACGGGCAGGACCAGGCCGCGCTGGTGTCGCTGGTGCTGGCCGAGCGCAACGTGCTGGGACCGCCCGGGGGGCTGGGCCGGATGCTGGCCGCGCCGACGATCGCCATTCACGGCACACCGGAGCAGATCGAGCGGTTTGTTCCCGAGATCCTCGATGGCCGGGTGGGATGGTGCCAGCTCTTCAGTGAGCCCAACGCCGGGTCCGACCTGGCCAGCCTGCAGTGCCGGGCCGAGCGCGACGGCGACGAGTGGGTGATCACCGGCCAGAAGGTTTGGACCTCCGGGGGCCAAGTCTCCGACAAGGGCATGCTGCTGGCCCGCACCGACCCCGACCTGCCCAAGCACGCCGGCATCTCATGGTTCGCGTTCGACATGGACCAGCCGGGGGTGGAGGTCCGACCCCTGACCGAGATGACGGGCCGGGCGCTGTTCAACGAGGTGTTCATCGACGAGGCCCGGGTGGCCGACAGCGCCCTCATCGGTGGTCTCAACAACGGCTGGAGGGTGGGCAACACCACCCTGATGGTGGAGCGGGCATCGCTGGGATCCTCGGGCCGCAAGCCGCCGGAGTTGATACCCGGGCCCAAGGGCGGTGTGCTCGGCGCGCGGGCAGGGGACTTCGTCGCCCGATCGATGGAGGCTCTAGGCGGGGTCCCTCCGCTCGGCATCGACATGTGGTGGTGGCTGGTGGACTTGGCCCGCAAGAACGGCAGCGTCACCAGCAAGGTGCTGCGCGACGATCTGATGCGCCTGTACGGGCTCATCGAGATCAACCGGCTGTCGATCCAGCGGGCCAAGGCGGGATCAACCAGCGCGGCCGCGCCGAACATCGCCAAGCTGACAATGAGCGAGCTGAACCGGTCTTTCCGCGACATCGGTATGCAGGTGGTCGGGGCGGACGGGATGCTCATGGGCGACTCCGACAGCCAGACCGGTGGCCACATCGGCGAGGTGGCGCTGTTCTCGCCCGCGCCCTCCATCTACGGCGGCACCGACCAGGTCCAGCGCAACATCATCGGCGAGCGGGTGCTCGGCCTGCCCAAGGAGCCCGGCCCGCCCCGGGAAACTCCCTTCAGCGAGCTGCCCAAGAACTGAACCAGGGAGGCCGCGTGACCGACAGGGTGCGTCTCGACATCGACGGCGCCATCGCCACCATCACCAACAACAACCCGGCCAAGCACAACGCCTTTGACGACGAGATGGACGTCAGGCTGTTCGAGATCCTCGAGGAGCTTTCCCACCGGCCCGAGGTCCGGGCCGTGATCTGGAGGGGGGAGGGCCGCAGCTGGTCCTCCGGCCGGGACGTGTCCGCCATCGGCAACGTCACTGATATCACCCACCACGAGCTGATGGTGCGGGGCCACCGGGGCATCCAGGGGCTGTGGGAGTTGGAGGCTCCCGTGATCGTGGCCATCCAGGGCTGGGCCATGGGCGGATCGTTCCAGCGTGCCCTGCTGTGTGACATCCGCATCGCTGCCGACAACGCCCGGTTCAGGCTTCCCGAGGTGAGCCACGGGGTGATCCCGGATACCGGGGGCGTGAGCGTGCTGTACGAGATGTGCGGCCACGGGCTGGTCAGCGACATGGTGCTGACCGGGCGTGTCCTGTCCGCCGAGGAGGCACTGGCCCACGGGATCGTGTCGCGGGTGGTCGCCCCCCACGACCTCGATGCCGAGGCACGGGCCATGGCTGAGGCCATCGCGGCCGCTCCGGCCGTCACGGTGAAGCTGGTCCGCCGGGTGATCTCGCAGTTGGCCCGGCCCCAGCAGCGGGCCTCCATGGCCGACGAGCTGATCTTCCAGACGTTCCTCAACCGCAGCGACGACTTCGCAGAGATGAGGGCGGCCCGAGCCGAAGGCCGGGACCCTCGCTACACCGGGAGCTGAGCCCGGCCGTGCACTCCGGTCTTCCCTCGCCACCGCCGGCCGGTGAGACCGCGCTGCGACCGGGAACCTTCGACGGCCAAACCGTTCTCATCACCGGCGGCGGAACCGGCCTGGGCAAGGCCATCGCCTCGGAGTTCGCCCGGCTGGGGGCCGCAATCGTGATCGCCAGTCGCTCTGCCGAGCACTTGGAGGCGGGGCAGGCCGCCATGGAGGACCTGGGAGCGGCGGTGGTCACCGCGGTCTGCGATATCCGCGATCCCCAGTCCGTCGCGGCCGCCTTCGACGCAGCCGAGGACGCTTTCGGACTGCCCGACGTCCTGGTCAACAACGCGGCGGCCAACTTCCCCGTGCCGGCCGAGGACATGTCGCCCAACGCCTGGCGCGCCGTGGTGGACATCACGCTCAACGGCACCTTCAACTGCACCCGGGAGATGGGACGCCGCCATCTGGCCGCAGGCACTCCTGGCTCGGTGATCAACATCGGCGCCTCCTACGCCTGGACCGGGGGGCCGGGCTTCGCCCACTCGGCCGCGGCCAAGGCCGGGGTCAAGAGCCTTACCGAGTCGCTGGCGGTGGAGTGGGGTCCCTACGGGATCCAGGTGAACTGCCTGGTGCCCGGCCTGTTCCCCCACGAGGACATGACCACCGACATCCGGTCCAGCCTGGACCGCACCAGCACCAAGGACGCCTGCCAGCCCGCTCTGCGGGTGGGCGAGCGCCAGGAGCTGGGCTGGGCCGCGACCTTTCTGGCATCGCCCTACGGCCGGTTCATCTCGGGGCACACCCTGGTGGTGGACGGCGCCAACTGGCAGCGGCGCTCCATGACCAACCCTGCGGTGGTGACGGTACGCGACCAGATGGGCCGCGGCCCGTTCCAGCCCTGATGTAATAGCGACTGCTATCAACCATCCGGGGCACAGGAACGGCGCGTAGCATTCGCCCGCGGCGTAGTCACCCGCGTGCGGCGTCCGATCGAAGATGGAGGTCTTGATCATGCACCGGTTCCTGTTCGTCAAGCGTTTGCGAGTGCTGGTGATGTCGGGGGCAGTCGTTGCCCTGATCGCCATGACGCTGACTCTGGCGGGGTCGAACCCCGCCCTGGGCCAGGACGCCGCGGACTGCGAGGTGACAGACCTCGGGACGCTGGGCTCCGAGGCCGGCAGCGTGCTGGAGGCGCAGGGGCACTGGACGACCGAGGACTGCGACTCGCGCTTCCGGCCCGGCAGCGACGCCCACACCTACCGGTTCCACGTCGATGAGCCAGGGCGGATCAGGATCGGCTTGACGTCCGCCGTGGCCGACTCATACCTCTACCTGTTGGCCGAGGACGGCAGCCGCATCACCGACAACGACGACAACGGGGACCGCCTCGATGCCCGCGTCGAGCGCGACCTCGTGCCTGGCACCTACCTGGTGGAGGCCACCACGGTGGCCGGGCGAGCCCGAGGTCCGGCTGATTTCACGCTCACCGTGAGCCGGGTCGAAGGCTGCGACTTCGTCCATCTCGGCATGCTGGAGCCGGGCGTCGACCTGACCGCGACGGGAACTTGGTCGCTGGAGACGTGCGGCTCGCGCTTCGTGTCCAGACATCCCGCCCACGCCTACTCCTTCGAGTTGACCGAGGCGGCCCGAGTGCGCATCGACCTTGAGTCCGAGAGCGGCGACCCGGTCCTGTCGCTGGCTTCACTGGTGAGCGGGATCGTCGCAGCAGACGACGACAGCGGGGACCGCGGCAACTCCCTCATCCGCGAGTACCTGCCGCCCGGCCTGTACTTCATCGAGGCGACGACCTACTACGCCCGCGACTACCAGCCCCTCCAGGCCGACTTCACGCTCACCGTCCGTCTTGTGGACGAGCTGAGCCAGCAGCAGGAAGCCAGGCTGAAGGTCGAGGAAGTCCTAACGCCCTCAGTGGTGGTGGCGGGCGATCCGTTTCCCGTCCACTACCGGGTCAGCAACGTCGGCGGCGGCACGCTGCCCGATGACGGCAGCCACGCCCGGATCTGGTTGTCCGGGCACGCCGGGCGCGACCTGACCAGCAGGCTCACCGGGATATGGGATGCCGGCGTCGCATACCACACCGGCGACGAGGCCGCGAGCGCAACGAGCATCACGACCGACGAGATAACGGCCTTCGAGGCCACATTGAGCGACCACGGCCCAACGTGGATCTTCGTCGGGATCGTCGCCGACGACGCCGACGGCAACGAGCTCGGCTGGCACGGGATCTGGCACAACCTGATGGTGCTCAGCGGCCCCGCCTTCGATCCCGTAGACGTCGACGTCGACGGTGCCGTCTACACCGTGTCGGCGTCCGCCGACTCCGACGGCGAGGTGACGACGACAGTGAGCCAAGTCTCCAACCTGGAGGGCGAGATAGACCGGGATGCCCGGGCCAAAGCGGTCTACGCCGCGGCTGTCCGCACGCAGCTGCTGGACGGCGTCTTCGAGCGGCCGGCGATTGCAAAGCTGTCCAGGACAGCCGAGTCGAGCGCGGTCACCGTTCCGGACCCATCGTCGAAGACCCTGCTCGCAGCGATAGGCGAGCGGTTCGCGAGCGCCGACGACGTGGCCGGCCTGCGGAGGGCTCTGGCGCGCGGCGAGGCAATCAACCCCGTCACGGTCGAAGGGTCAGTGCTGAGCATGTCTCGAACGGCGTTGTCGCAGTACGCCTCGATGGCCGACTCCTGGGCCTCGCTCCTCGATCAGGTAGGCGCCGGTGAGCCCTTGTCGTTCGACGAGGCGTTCGCGGTCCACTCCCAGCTCGCCTATGCCGAGCGCCTCATCTCTCCGGCGGTCACCGCCGGAGAGCTCGTCGCCGCAGCCCGAGCCGCCGATCGAGGCTGGGACGATCTGGAGGTCAAGGCGATGATGGACGACTACGCGAGCTGCGAGCCCCGCTCGGGGGCGCTGCGAGGCGCCCTGGAGGCGGCCGGAGTAGCCGACACCGGCGACCTGCTGGCGCTCGACGCAGAAATGCGAGTCGCTCGTCCCATCCACGGCCTGGCAATCGACGCGGCGCTCTGTGCGGCCACCGAAGCCGACCGGGACAACTCGCTGTTGCTGCGGCGCCTCTCGATCAGCAGCAACCTGGCGATTCGCCGGCTGGTCAGGCCCGAGGCGGCTACGGCACCGGCGCCCGAGACCCACCGGCTGCGGATCCTCGCCCGCATTGGTGACGACGGACGCATCGAGCACGCCGTGGAGTTGGACAGCGGGAGGAGAATCCTGCCGTCACCGCGGTTCCTGGACGCCGACGCCCATGCGGGAACGTGGCAGTTCAGCGGGGACATCAGAGTGTGGCCGCACACGGTCGGGAAGGTCCGCTCGCGGCCCCTGGCCGACGGCCGCGTCGAGCTGGGGTTCATCAGCGCGGACGGCACCGAGTTCACGCCCGACATCGCCTACGTTCCGGCCGGCGCTCCGACTGGAGTCTGGTTCCGCACGAGCGAGATCACCGTGCCGACTACCCCCATGATGGAGCGCTGACGACCAGCGGGGCGTCGCCTCGGCCATGAGCTAGCGGCTATATTCGCCCCGGCCATTACCGAAGTCGACGAAGCAGCAGAATCGAGCCATCGCGAACGGCTGTCCGGAAAGGGAGACCAGGATGCAGCGAGCATTGGCAGGTAGGTCTGGCGCGCCGCGGCTGGCGTGGGTAGGCGTCGCCGTCGCGATGATCGCCAGCATGCTGGCCGTGGCGGGATCGAGCATCGCGCTGGGCCAGGAAGCCGCGGACTGCGAGGTCACTGACCTAGGCACGCTGGGCAGTTTCTTTGACCGCGTGCTAGAGGCAGAGGGCCGCTGGACGACCGAGGACTGCGACTCGCGCTTCCGCGCCGGCAGTGACGCCCACACGTACCGCTTCGAAGTAGCGGATGCGGGACGGGTCAGGATCGGCCTGACCTCCCCTGAGACCGACTCCTACCTCTACCTGCTCACCGAGGACGGAAGACGCATCAGCGACAACGACGACGGCGGAGCGGGTCTCGATGCCCGCGTCGAGCGAGACCTCACACCCGGCGTCTACCTCGTCGAGGCCACCACCGTCGGCGGGCGCGACCGGGGCCCGGCCGACTTCACCCTCACGATCAGCCGGGTGGAGGGCTGCGACTTCGTCCATCTCGGCACGCTCGAGCCCGGCGTCGACCTAACGGCAGAGGGATCCTGGTCACTCGAGACGTGCGGCTCACGCTTCGCGTCAGCGCACCCCGCGCACTCCTACTCGTTCAACCTGGCTGAGGCCGCCCGGGTGCGCGTCGACCTGGAGTCCGACACCGGCGACCCGGTCCTGTCACTGGCGTCGCTGGAGCACGGCATCATCGGAGCCAACGACGACGGCGGCGCGATCCGCAACGCCCGCATCGAGCAGTACTTGCTGCCTGGCGTCTACCTCATCGATGCGACCACCTACCTGGAGCGTGACAGGCAGCCGCTCCAAGCCGACTTCACCCTCACCGTCCACCTCGTGGACGAGACGGCCCAACAGCAGGAACCCCGGCTGAAGATCGAGAAGGTCAGCGCTCCTGCCGAGGTCGTGGCGGGCGACCCGTTCACCGTCCACTTCCGTATCGGCAACCTCGGCGGCGGCGAACTGCCCGACGACGGCAGCCAGACCTTCATCTACGTCGTCGGGCCGCGGGTATTCGATCTACTCGACCCCGTCTCGGGAATCTGGGACGCCGGCGTCGCCTACCACACCGGCGACGAGACCGCCAGCGCGTCGAGCACCGCCATCGACGACATAACCCCCTTCGAGGCAACGTTCTACAAGCACGGCCCCCAGTGGATCTTCGTCGGGGTCGTGGCCGAGGACGCCGACGAAGACGAGATCGGCTTCCACGGCATCTGGCACAACCTGATGGTGCTGAGCAGCCCCGCCTTCCATCCGGTCGACGTCCAGGTCGGCTCCAGCGAGTACACGGTGTCCGCCGAGGCCGACGCCGAGGGAGAGGTGACGACGACGGTCACGCCGGTCGCTGACCCGGACGCGGAGGTCGACCCGCAGGTTCAGATGCAGGCCATCTACACAGCGGGCGTGCTGACCCAGATTCTGCACGGCGTCTTCGAGCGGCCCGCTCTCTCCGGGTTGTCCGAGGATTCAGACCCCCAGCGGGTCAACGTGGCGGACCCCTCCTCAAGCAGTCTCATCCGGGCGTTCGGGCAGCAGTACGCGGCCTCGTTGAGCGCATCAGGACTGATCGACGGATGGCGCGCCGGGGAGGCGATCAATCCCAACGCGATCGAGGAACTCTGGCTCGACGCGGCCAGCGCCGCGTCCTCCCACTACGCGTCGATGGCCGCCGACTGGCGATCGCTGCTGGACCGGGCCGAAGGTCAGCCGGAACTGTCGTTCGAGGATGCGGTCACCGTCCATTCCCAAGTCGCCTACGCCGAGAGCATCGTCGCGCCTGCGGTGGCGGTCGGTGACATCATCACTGCGGCCCGCAGCGCCGACGGGGGCTGGGAGGATCCCGGCGTCTGGGCGATGATGGCAGCGCAGTCGGGCTGTCGAGCCGGAGAGGACTCTCTGAGCGAGGCTCTCGAGGCAGCCGGGGCCGACAACATCGACGAACTCCTTGCGCTTGACTCCTACTTGCGGCTGGCGCGGCCCGTCCACGGCTTGGCCGTCGACCAGGCGCTGTGCGCGGCCGCGGCCGCCGACGCGGCGCTCTGGCGGTTCCTGCAGCGCCTCTCGATCGACGGCAGCGCCGAACTTCGCGAGATGCTCGGGCTGACGCCACAGACGGCGCCACCGGTGACACCAGCGGCGGCGCCCGAACCTCACCGGCTGCAAATCGTCGTCCGGCTAGCAGATGACGGGCGGTTGGAATACGGCGTCGAGATGGCCGGCGGCGAGAGGATCCTGCCGCCGAACAGGTTCCTGCCCGCCGACGCTGCCATCGGACATTGGCACATGAGCGGCGAGGTTGAGGTGGACGGAGGCGCCATCGGGAAGATCAGGGCGAGACACGTCGCAGGCGGCCGTACCGAGGTGAGCTTCAGGGACGCCGAAGGCGAGGTGATCACGCCTGACATCGCCTTCCTGCCGGCCGACGCCGCCGCGGGGGTCTGGTACCGCAGCAGCGAGATCGAGGTGCCCGCGGCTTCGCTCGATTCAGAGGACTCCGCCGGGGAGTAGCGCCGCTCTAGCCGGACCCGCAGCCGGCACAGCGGCCGTGCAGGTCGAGGCTGTGACGTAGAGGTGTGAAGCCCGCACGCCCCGCAACTTCTGCCAAGCTCCGATCGACGCTCGCCTCCAGTTCATCGTCCAGAAAGACGTCCTCGATACTGCCGCAATCGACGCACACCAGATGGTGGTGATGCGATAGCAGTGGCTCGGCGAACTCGAAGTAGGCGTGGCCGCCGCCTGCCGTGATCCGGTTCACAACTCCGGACCGCTCCAGCACATCCAGATTCCGGTAGACCGAACTGGGAGCCAGACCGGGCGCGGCCACCACGATGTCGGGAAGCGTCACCGGCTGGCCGGCCGCCAGGATCGCTTCGACGAGCCGCCGCCGACCCCGCGTGTACCGGTAGTCGTGGTGCGCGAGGCGGAGGCTCACCGCGGCATGCAGGTCGCTGGTGGAGAGGGGGGACTTGGTGTCGCGGCTGCTTGTCATGGCCTCCCTCGACGATCTGTGCGAATGATACTTACTCTCATTATGATCCATCGGAGCCGTTTGCACCACTGAGGGAGCGTATCCGTGCGACAAGGGACGACAGTTCAGGGCCATCCTCGCCGGGTCTCCGCAAGATCGTTCCGGGCCCGCAGCCTGAAGCTGGCAGCGGTGATGGCGGTAGCGGCTCTGGGAGCAGCGGCTTGCTCGGGAGACCCCGCGCCCGAGCCGTCGGGCGTAGGCGCTGAGACCCCGACGATCCTGGCGACCACCGGCATCTGGGCCGATGTAGTTGCCAATGTGGCCTGTAACGGACTGGCTCAGGTGGAGTCCATCATCCCGGTCGGCGGCGACCCGCACGGCTATGAGCCGTCGCTGCAGGACCGGGCGCGTATGGAGAACGCGGCGCTGGTAGTGGCCAACGGCCTGCTGTTGGAGGAGGCCCTGGAGGACACGCTGGACGCCGTCGAAGAATCCGGCACGCCCGTGTTCAGGTTCGCCGAAGGCATGGACCCCATCCCGTACGGATTCGAGACCGGCCACGACGACCACGACGACGAAGGCCACGAAGACGACCACGACGACCACG
>VYFQ01000007.1:0-119437 GCA_009842325.1 Acidimicrobiaceae bacterium
AGATCGATCCGCCCGCCGACCGGGTCGAGACGGTGGCGTTCACGGCCAGGGCGCTAGCCGACGACATGATGGCCCGGCTGGACCGCGACGGCCTGGACTGCGTGAGCATCGGCATTGAGGCGGAATCCGACAGCGGTCATGCCAGCAGCCGGCGCTGGCGTCACGAGCGCCGCTTCGCCGCGGCCGATGTCGTCGACCGGGTGCGCTGGCAGCTCGAGGGCTGGTACCGGTCGCCGGATCGTCCTACCGGCCCGGTCACACTCATCCGGATCACACCCTGGGTGACGGCTCCCGCCGACGGTCGCCAGCTCGGCATGTGGGGAGCGACGAGTATGGCCGACGAGCGGGCGGCCAGGGCGCTGGCCCGGGTGCAGGGACTGTTGGGTGCCGAGGCGGTGACCGTACCCCGGCTGGCCGGCGGACGCCGCCCAGCCGATACCGGCCGCCGAGTGCCGCTGCACGCCGCCGGGGACGCCGACCGTGGCCAGGATTCGTCAGCGACCGGCCCACGCAACGGCAGGAAGAACAGGAAGGCCAAAGCCAAAGCAGTGGACGCTCCCTGGCTGGGGCGGCTGCCAGCACCGTCTCCCGCCGTCGTACTGGCCCAGCCTGAGCCGATCACGGTCACCGACTGCGTGGGCACACCCGTCACCGTCGGCGGCCGGGGCGAGGCGAGCGCGGCGCCCCAACTGCTTACCGACTCTGCTGGTCGCAGCCGGACAGTTACCGCCTGGGCCGGGCCATGGCCACTGGACGAGCGTTGGTGGCGTCCGTCCGTCCGCCGCCGCCAGGCTCGCTTCCAGATGATCCTCGACGACGGCTCGGCCCACCTCTGTGCTCTGGAGGCCGGCCGCTGGTGGCGCGAGGCCACCTACGACTGAGTTCCTCACGATGGGGTTCGACAATCCGATCATTCCCTGGCGGGAACTGGAGCGCCGCCTGTCGGACCGGGCGGGCACACCGCAGTGGTCGAACGGGAGCCGCAGGAGCGACCGCGCTTCCTCCAATGAAGCAGGTGTGGTCCGCAGTCTTTCTGGCCACCAAGCCGGCAGAGGCTCCGGGCTGCCCCGAGTGCCGTATGCGGAGCTGCATGCGCGCTCGCGGTTCAGCTTCATGGACGGCTCGTCGAACCCGGAGGAGCTGGTGGCCGAGGCCGTCCGGCTCGAGCTCGACGCTCTGGCGATCACCGACCGGGACGGCTTCTACGGGGTGGTGCGGTTCGCCGAGGCCGCCGAGGAGGCCGGGCTGCCCACCGTGTTCGGAGCCGAGCTCACTCTCGACCTGACCCGTTCGTCCCGGCGGTCCTCCCCGGCCCGTGCATCTGAGCGGCGCAGGCAGAGCCGCACGGTTGTGGTGCTGGCCCGCGACGCGGCCGGGTACGCGGCGCTGGGCACGCTGATCAGCAAGGCTCACATGGCCGGACGCAAGGGCGAGCCCCGGCTGTCGACCGCGACGTTCCTGGAAGCGGCCGCGGCCCACCGCGACCGGTGGGCCATCCTCACCGGCGCGCACGGCGGCACGGTGCCCTCGGCGCTGGTCGAGCACGGTCCCAGGGCCGCGGCCGCCGCGCTCGACCGGCTGACCGACGCGGCCGGCGCCGGCAACGTGTACGTGGAGCTGTGGGACCACGGCGACCCGCTGGACGGACACCGCAACGACGCCCTGGCCGAGCTCGGGGTGCGCCGGGGGGTTCAGCCGGTGTGCGCCAACGCGGTGCGCTACTCCACACCCGGCGGCCGGCGCCTGGCCGACGCCCTGGCCGCGGCCGGCGACCGGCGCAGCCTCGAAGACCACGACGGCTGGCTCGGCGCCTGGGGCGGAGCCCATGTGCGCTCCGGGGCCGAGCAGGCCCGCCGCTTCGCCCGCTACCCCGGCGCGGTGGAGGCCGCAGCCCGGTTGGGATCGGAGTGCGCCTTCAGCCTGTCGCTGGTGGCGCCGGAACTGCCGCCGTACCCGTGCCCCGACGGCCTCGACGAGGCCGCCTTCCTGCGCCGTCTCACCACCGAAGGCGCCTTGGCCCGCTACGGCCCGCCAGAGGCCGAGCGGGTGTCGGGCGCCTGGCACCAGGTCGAGCACGAACTCGACATGATCGAGCAGCTCGGATTCTGTGGCTACTTCCTGGTGGTGTGGGACATCGCATCGTTCTGCCGCAGCCGCGACATCTACTGCCAGGGCCGGGGGTCCGCCGCCAACTCGGTGGTGTGCTACGTGCTGGGCATCACCAACGTGGATTCGGTGGCGCTGGGCTTGCTGTTCGAGCGGTTCCTGTCGCCCGAGCGGGACGGCCCGCCCGACATCGACATCGACATCGAGAGCGGCCGGCGCGAGGAGGTGATCCAGTACGTGTACGGCCGCTACGGCCGGGACCGCACCGCGCTGGTGGCCAACGTGATCGCCTACCGGGCCCGCTCGGCAGTGAGGGACATGGCCCGGGCGCTGGGCCACCCTCCCTCCCATCAGGACGCCTGGGCCAAGTCGCTGGACCGCCGGGGCGGCCTGGGCGAGCCGGCCGCCGCCGAAGACCTAGGCGCTGTGCCGGCCGACGTGCTGGGTCTGGCCGCAAGGGCCGAGGGAGGGCCACGGCATCTGGGCATCCATCCGGGCGGGATGGTGATCTGCGACCGGCCCATCGCCGAGGTGTGCCCGGTGGAGTGGGCGTCGATGGCCGACCGGTCGGTGCTGCAGTGGGACAAGGACGACTGCGCGGCGGCGGGGCTGGTGAAGTTCGACCTGCTGGGGCTGGGGATGCTCTCCGCGCTGCACTACGCGGTGGACCTGGTGGCCTCAGCCCACGGCGAGCGCATCGACCTGGCCGCGCTGCCCCAGGACCCCGCCGTGTACGACATGCTGTGCGAGGCCGACTCGGTGGGCGTGTTCCAGGTGGAGTCGAGGGCGCAGATGGCCACGCTGCCCCGGCTGCGGCCCCGCTGCTTCTACGACCTGGTGGTGGAGGTGGCGCTGATCCGGCCCGGCCCGATCCAGGGCGGCTCGGTGCATCCCTACATCCGGCGCCGCAACGGAGTTGAGCCGGTCACCTACCTGCATCCCCTGCTGGAGCGCTCGCTGGCCAAGACGCTGGGGGTGCCGCTGTTCCAGGAGCAGCTCATGCAGATGGCCATCGATGTGGCCGGGTTCACGCCGGCGGAGTCCGACGAGCTGCGCCGGGCCATGGGGGCCAAGCGGTCGGTGGAGCGCATGGAGCGGCTGAGGGGCCGGTTCTTCGCGGGGATGGCCGAGCGGGGGGTCGGCGCAGAGGCGGGCGAGCAGATCTGGCACAAGATGGTGGCCTTCGCCACCTACGGGTTCCCCGAGAGCCACTCGGTGTCGTTCTCCTACCTGGTGTACGCCTCGGCGTGGATCAAGCTGCACTATCCGGCCGCGTTCTGCGCGGCGCTGCTCAACGCCCAGCCGATGGGCTTCTACTCGCCCCACTCGCTGTGCCAGGACGCCCGCCGCCACGGCGTGGCAGTGCTCGGCCCCGACGTGAACCGGTCGGCCGGCGCAGCTGTGCTAGAGACCTGTGAGGAGTCCACGGGCGGGGTGGCGGTGCGTCTGGGCCTGTCGTCGGTGCGGGGCGTGGGCCCGGAGCTGGCTGATTCCATGGCCGCCGGCGCCCCGTATGACTCGATGGAGCACTTGGTCCGGGCCATGTCGCTGGAGCGGCCGCTGGACCTGCCGGTGCTGGAGGCGCTGACCGCGGCCGGGGCGTTCGACTCGCTGGGTTTGGACCGGCGCGAGGCCCTGTGGGCAGCCGGCGCGGCGGCGCAGTCGGGTGCCAGCCGTCTGCCCGGCGCGGTCACCGGGACGAGGGTGCCGGAGCTGCGGTCCATGTCGCCCCAGGAGCAGTCGGCGGCCGACCTGTGGACCACCGGCGTGGCCCCCGACGGTCATCCCACCCGCTTCCACCGGTCAGAGCTGGACGCCGCCGGCGTGGTGACCGCCGCGGACCTGCTGACCTGCCCGGTCGGGCGGGTGAAGGTGGCCGGCACGGTGTCGCACCGCCAGCGCCCTATGACCGCCGGGGGCACCATGTTCATCAACCTCGAGGACGAGACCGGCTTCGTGAACGTGATCGTGTCGAAGGGCTGCCAGGCCCGATTCCGCAAGACCGTCCTGATGTCGCGTGCGCTGATGGTGCGAGGCCGCCTGGAGCGCCACGAGGGCGCGGTCAATGTCATAGCCGAGCACCTGGCTTACCTGTTATTGCCGGCCACCCTCCCCAGCCGCGACTTCCGCTAGCCACGCCAGGAACTCCGACAAGGTCGCGTTCGACCAGCGCACCTAGCCTCACGGCGTGACTGCGTTCGATGATGCCGCCGCGCGGGTGGCACAGGGGGCCGACGCCAGGGCTGAGGCCGACGCCCTCGTGGCCTTGATGACCCTTGATGAGAAGTTGGGCTGCCTTGACGGCGAGCAGCCCTTCTGGCCGGGAATCATCGATCTGACCACCGGTGGCTACCACGCTCACGGATGGCCGGCAGCCCGCGTCGATCGGCTGGGGATACCCGGGCTCAACTTCGCCGACGGACCCCGAGGGTGCGTGATCGGACCGGCTACCACGTTCCCGGTCTCGATGGCCCGGGGAGCTTCGTTCGATCCGGCCCTGGAGGAGCGCATAGGCGAGGCCATCGGGGCCGAGCTGAGGGCCTCGGGAGCCACCTTCACCGGCGCGGTGTGCATGAACCTGCTGCGCCACCCCGCCTGGGGCAGGGCCCAGGAGACATACGGCGAGGATCCCTGCCATCTGGGCGAGATGGCCGCCGCGCTCGCTCGCGGCCTGCAGCGCCACGTGATGGCGTGCATGAAGCACTTCGCCTGCAACTCCATGGAGAACGCCCGCTTCAAGGTGGACGTCGTCGCCGACGAGCGGGCCCTGCACGAGGTGTACCTGCCCCACTTCAAGCGCGTGGCCTCAGAGGGCGTGGCCGCGGTGATGAGCGCCTACAACTCGCTCAACGGCCATTGGTGCGGCGACAGCTACCCACTGCTCACCGGGATCCTGCGCGAGGACTGGGGCTGGGACGGCCTGGTCATCACCGACTTCATCATGGGGCTGCGCGACCCGGTGGAGTCGGTCCGTGCCGGCTGCAACATCGAGATGCCGTTCCGCCAGCAGCGGGACCCAGTACTTGGTGATGCTGTGGCCTCCGGCGAGCTCGACGTCGCGGACGTGAACGCACGGATGTCGGAGACGATCGCAACCTTCCTGCGCTTCGCCCGGGTGTTCGCCGACGCCCCGGAGCGCTCGGTGGTGGGCTGCGCCGAACACCGGGCGCTGGCCCGCCAGGCCGCGGTGGAGTCCATGGTGCTGCTCCGCAACGACGGCTGCCTGCCCGTCGACGCAGCCGGGCTGTCGAAGCTGGCCGTGCTCGGCCCACTGGCTGCAGTGCCCAACCTCGGCGACGGCGGCTCCAGCGACGTGCTCCACACCCCCGACCCGGTGACCCTGCTGGCCGGCATCGAATCGGCTCTCGGCGACACGGGCGTGAGCGTCGTCCACGGCGACCGCGACCCGTCGGTCGCCGCCAGCGCAGATCTCGCAGTGGTGGTCGTGGGTTACACCCGCCAAGACGAGGGCGAGTACATGGATGACGGCGGCACGGTGTTCTTGAAGCTGGCCCCGCCCATCGACCATCCCGAGCTCGGCTGCACCGACCCGGCCCAGATCGAGGCGATGCTGGCCGGCTTCGGTGACGGCGGAGCGGTAGCCGGCACTTCCAAGGGCGGCGACCGGGCCTCGCTGCGCCTGCATCCCGACGACGAACAACTCATCGCCGAGGTGGCCGCTGTCTGTGACCGGGTGGTTGTGGCGGTGATGGCGGGCAGCGCGGTGGTTATGCCATGGCTCGACACGGTCGACGCCGCGCTCATGGTGTGGTACCCGGGCTCCGAGGGCGGCCACGCCCTGGCCGACGTGCTGTTCGGCCGGGCCGAGCCGGGGGGCAGGCTCCCGTTCGCCATCCCGCGCGAGGAGTCCGACCTCGTCGACTTCGACCGCGACGCCGAGACGGCCGTCTACGGCCTGCTGCACGGGCAGTGGCACCTGGATGCCAACGGCACCGACGCCCATCTGCCCTTCGGCCACGGCCTGGGCTACACCAGCTTCGACCTGGGCGAGGCCGAGACGGCAGACGACGAAGTGGTGGTGGCCGTCACGAACACCGGCGACCGTGCCGGCTCCACGGTCGTGCAGGTCTACGGAAGCGTGCCCGGCTCGACCTACGAGCGTCCGCCCAAGCGCCTCGTCGGCTTCGCCAAGGTTCGCCTGGACGCCGGTGAGAGCACCGAGCTTCGGATACCCGTGGACCGGTCCCAGCTGGACCTTCGAATCGACGGCGCTTGGATCCGGGAGGACTCGCCGGTGGAGTACTCAGCCGGGTTCGACGCTGCCACCGCCCGGCGGATCTGAGGGATCCTCAGGCGCAGAGGTCCATGGCCACCGCGGCGTAGACCTTGGCCGCGGCCACCAGGTCGTCGAGCTCGAAGTGGCCGGTGCCTTGCACCGCGGCCGATCCCCGGGGCGGCCCGAAGGTCAGGGACGGGATCCCGACCGCGTTGAAGATGTTGGTGTCGCGCCACATGGAGGTGTGGGCCACCTGGGGAGGCGGCGTGGCACCCCCGACGATCTCGCCGTAGGCCTTCTCGACCGCGCTGCTCAACGGCTCGACGCCGGTGCCGACCCGCCCCGCCTTGGCCATGTAGCACTCGACCTCGGCAGCCGGGTCCACGGAGCCGACCACGGACCGAACCTCCTCGACCACCGCGTCCTGGTCGGCCCCCGGAGGCGTGCGCACGTCCATGTAGAGCTTGCACACGGGAGAGGACCGGTTGGGCCGGTACGGCACGCCGCCCCTGATGGCGCCCACCTGGGCCTTGGGCCGCACCTCCCCCAGCTCCGAGACGTAGGAGTTGCGTTCCTCATAGTCGATGCCCCACGCCTCCAGGACGCTCGCCACGACCGCTCCCTTGACGATGGCGTTGGGATGGTCGGGCAGGTCCGGCTCGCGTATGAGCCGGGGCGTGTACATGTTGCGACCCCGGAGCGTGATCTTGAGGTACACCGCGCCGCACTCGATCCAGGACTTCGACCAGGCGGTCGTCTCGGCCACCAGGGCATAGTCGGCCCGTACGCCGTGGTCGACCAGGTGGCGGCTGCCGAACCCCTTACCCTCGTAGCTGAGGCCCTGGTACTCGTCGACGGGCGCCATGCCGGTCTCGCCCACCACCGACGTCAGGATCACGTCGCCGCCCAAGCCGGCTCCGGCGTCCGTCAGCGCCTTGGCCATCACCATGAACACCGACATGCAGCCCCGGTCGTTGAGCACGGTGTGACCGAAGATGCGGTCGCCCTCCCGCCAGGCGCCCACCAGGTTGGGGTCGCTCGACTCCATGAGGTTGGCGTGGTCCGGGCCGCTGATCTCGGTGTCGAGATGCGCGTTGAAGATCAGGCTCCGCGCCCCCGGCCTCGACCCCGGCAGCACGGCCACCACGTTCGAGCGATCGGGCAGGATCTGCTGCTGGCGGGCAGTGATGCCGTGACGGTCGTACCAGGCGCTGACCGCGTCGGCCACGGGCTGCTCGTGGCCGCAGGGCGCGAAGGTGTTGCCCAGCTCCAGGCACGTGTCGGCCAGCAGTTCCCGGTCGGCTTCAATCCGGTCGAAGACTGCGTCTCGCATTTCGGCGTCGACTCCGGTCATGACAGCTGCTCCGGGGATCTGAGCCTCTCGAGCACCTCCGCGGTGTCGGCACCGAGGTCGGGCGGTGCCAGTCGATGAGACGTGGGGGTCCGCGAGAACGTAATGGGGTTGGCGACCGTCGTCCCGGACCTGCCAT
The DNA here is from genome assembly GCA_009842325.1 of Acidimicrobiaceae bacterium. GTDB lineage: Bacteria > Actinomycetota > Acidimicrobiia > Acidimicrobiales > Aldehydirespiratoraceae > Aldehydirespirator. The sequence continues at coordinate 7,834 of VYFQ01000007.1, forward strand.
CAAGGCGCGGCACATGTCGCACCGGGTCGAGGCCCAGCTCGTCAGCCAGCGCGAAGGCGGCATCGATCGAGTTCACCGGGCTGCAGGGGATGCCGTGCTCGGTCAGGCGCTCGACCCAGTGGTCGCAGGGCCTGTGTCGCAGGATGGACTCCAGTTCAGCGGCCAGGGCCTCACGGTGCTCGACCCGGGTCGTGTTGGTCGACCAGCGCTCGTCGGCAAGGAGATGGGGTGCGTCCAGCGACTTGCACAGGCCCGAGAACTGGCGCTCGTTGGTGGCCGCGATGGCGATGGGGTCCGTGGCCGTGGCGAACGTCTCGTAGGGGGTGATGCTCGGATGGAGGTTCCCCATCCGGCCCGGCACGACCCCGCCGCTCACGAAAGCGGATGACTGGTTGATCAGCGCGGCCAGCGCCGACGACAGCAGGTTCACCTCGATGAACTGGCCGACACCGCTGGTCTCCCGCTCGGCCAGAGCGGCGACGATGCCCACCGTGGCGTACAGGCCGGTGATCACGTCGACTATGGCCACACCGGTCTTGGTGGGCGTGCCCTCGGCTTCGCCGGTGATGCTCATGAAGCCGCTGGCGGCCTGCACGATGAAGTCGTAGCCCGGAAGATCGCGGCCGCCCTCGGGGCCGAAGGCGCTCACCCGGCAGTAGATCAGGCCGGGGTTGTCGGCTCGCAGAGACTCGTAGTCGAGGCCGAAGCGCTCCATGGTGCCGGCCCGGAAGTTCTCGACCACCACGTCGGCGGACACGGCCAGGGCCCGAGCCTGGGCGCGCTGGTCCTCGTCGGTGAGGTCGAGGGTCACGCTGCGCTTGTTGCGGTTCACCGACAGGTAGTAGGTGGCCGAACCGTCCGCGGCGAAGGGCGGGCCCCACGAGCGGGTGTCGTCACCGAGGCCGGGGCGCTCGATCTTGATCACGTCGGCACCGAGGTCGCCCAGCATCATGGCGGCCAGGGGGCCGGCCAGGATCCGGGAGAAGTCGGCCACGACGACGCCCTCCAGCGGCCCCCCAGACGCTCCCGCTCGCAGTTCCATGACCTCAGCACGCTACCGTTCTGCCCCGATGGCGGGGCCGCTGGAAGGGATCCGGGTCGTCGAGCTCGGCGTGTGGGTGGCCGGACCGGCGGCGGGGGGCATCCTGGCCGACTGGGGCGCCGATGTGGTCAAGGTGGAGCCCATCGGCGGAGACCCGGGCCGGATGTTCCAATACATGCTCGGCGGGGACATGCCCTCCAACCCGGTGTTCGAGATGGACAACCGGGGCAAGCGCAGCATCGCCCTCGACCTGACCACCGATGACGGGCGGGCCGTGATGGAGGATCTTCTCGCCCAGGCCGACGTGTTCGTCACCAACGTCCGCCTCGGCGGGCTGGACCGTCTCGGCCTGGACCATGCGTCGGTGACCGCCCGCCATCGCCGGCTCGTCTACGCCGCCATCACCGGCTACGGGATGGAGGGCGCCGAGGCAGGCAGCGGTGCCTTCGACGTGGCCGGGTTCTGGGCCCGCTCGGGCATCGCCCACCTGCTCACCGTCGAGGGCGGGGATCCGCCGTTCCAGCGGGGCGGCATGGGCGACCACAGCACCGGGTTGGCCACCGCGGCCGGAGTTTGCGCGGCCCTGCTGGCCAGAGAGCGCACCGGCGAGGGCCAGGTGGTCGGCACCTCGCTGTTGCGGCAGGGCGCCTACACCATCAGCTTCGACCTGTCGATCACCCTCGGCTGGGGCCTGACGCTGCAGATCGGCCGCCGCGACAACATGGGCAACCCGGCCATGAACAACTACACCGCCGGCGACGGCCGCCGGTTCTGGCTCGTGGGTCTCGAGCCGGACCGTCACTGGGCGCCGCTCACTCGCGCGGTCGGGCGGCCCGACTGGCTCCAGGACGAGCGCTACGCAACAGCCCGCGGGCGTCGCCACAACGCAGCCGGTCTTGTTGTCGAGCTCGACGAGATCTTCGCCACCAAGTCTCTCGACGAATGGGCCGAGATCTTCGATGCCGAGCCCGAGTTGTTCTGGGCGCCCATCCAGTCGCCCGACGACCTGCTGGCCGACCCGCAGTTCGCGGCGGCCGGCGGACTGGTGGAGGTGCCCGACGGGCCAGGCACGTCGACGATGGTGGCCACCCCGGTCGACTTCTCAGCCACCGCTTGGGTCCCGCAGGGCATGGCGCCCCGCCTCGGGCAGCACAGCCAGGAGATCCTGCGCTCCCTCGGCCGCAGCCAGGCTGAGATCGAAGCCCTGCTCGCCACCGGAGCGGTCCGCGGCGACAGCTCCAGCTGAGAGAACGCCGGATCAGTCCTCGATGTCGGCCACCCGGCGAGACCGCAGGGTGCACAGCGAACCCCGCACTCGCACAACGCCGTCGGTGATCACCACGGCTACGCCGGGGAATTCCCCAGCCCCGATGGCCTCCACCGCCGTGTCGCACACCGAGCCAAGGGAGGTGTCCATCACGACGATGTCGGCTACGGCCCCCAGAGCGATCACGTTGCCGTCGGAGCCGAAGGCCTTGGCAGCCTGGCCCGACGCGACGGCCCACGCCGTCGCCGGTGCGACTCCGGCCAGCGAGCAGATGTCGCCGATGGTCTTGAGGATGCCCAGCGACGTGACGCCGTAGCCGGTGGGCGTGTCCGTGCCGATCAGCAGCCGATCGAGTTCACCCCGGTCGGCCAGTCCCTCCACCACTCGCAGCATCGGCTTGGTGCCGCCGGCCTGAACCACCTCGACGAACGGCGGACCGTCGTCGCTGCAGAGCATGTCGATGTCGTCGTCGGACAGGGAGGCGAACGTGTTGGCGTGCGACGCGATGGACGGAACCGCCTCCAGGACGTCCTCGGCTGAGAAGTAGGGATGCTCATCGCCTCCGGGACCCCGGTCGGAGGTGCAGCCGCAGTGCATGTGGACCGTCATCCCGAGCCGGCGGGCGTGCGTCGACAGTTCCCCGGCCCGCACCGGGTCCTTGAGCGAGCCGACGCCGATCTCGCCGATGATCCTCATGCCCGCCTCGTAGGCCCGGTCGATGTGCGAGAAGTCGGTGTCCTTCTCCAGCAGCATCGCTCCCCCGTGCACCTTGATGCCCCCGGGACGGTGACGCTCGAAGGAGTGGAACGCCCCGAGGGCGATACCGAGCGCCGACTCGGCCCCGGACCGGCCCGGGGCATGGACCTCGCCCGCCGAGATGGCCCGGGTGACCGCCCCGTGCATCATGCGCTCCAGGTACCCGACCGACTGCTGCTTGGGCGCGTAGTCGCCGAGAGTGGGATGCATATGGGTGTCGACGAGGCCCGGGGCGACTGTCATGCCCTTGCAGTCGATCACGGTGTCGGCGGTGGTGGCCGCGCCGGAGTCGAATGACACTATGCGGCCGTCATCGACGACGATGGTGTCCGCCTCCAGCGTGGGCTCGTCGAGCACGCCGGTGAGAACCTCGCCGATGTTGTGCAGTACGAGTTGCATTGAATGTTCTCCGGGGGTGTCGTGCCGCGGCCGAGGGGCTGCGGGGACTTGGGGGGTCTCAGACGTTGGCCATGATCTTGTTGGCGAAGAGGTCGATCTGCGCGGGGTCATCGGTCAGCGGGTTGATGATCAGGTGATCGATCCCGGCCGCGGCAAGGGCCCGGATGCGGGCCGTCATCTCGTCGATGGTGCCGAACAGGTAGGCGTTCTGCAGGTCCTCGTCGGAGCGCTTGACGTCCATCACCGTCCGGTAGGCGGCGAGCTGCTCGGCGATCACCTTGTGGCGGTCGGCCGAGTCCACGATGTGCAGCCACTGGGCATGGGACATGGTGAAGGTGCTCATGTCCCGCCTGGCGCCGAGGTAGCCGCGCACCGAGGCGATGTCGTCCGCGACGATCTCGGGACTGGTGCCGCTCGAGCGGCAGATCCAGCCGTCGTGGCGACCGATGCGGGCCAGCACGGCCGGTGCCATGTTGGGGGTGTCGACGTTGTCCACGACGTGGACTTGGGAGCCGCCACCGATCCAGATGGGGATCGGCGCGGCGGGTCTGGGGTAGAGGGTGGTGCCGTCGGCGACGCTGTAGTAGTCGCCCCGGAAGCTCACCTCGTCGGTGCTGAGCAGCAGCCCGATGAGTTCCAGGGCCTCGTCGGTGCGCCGGCCGCGCTCGCGCCTCGGCACCCCCACCGACGCGAACTCCATGTCGTCGTGGCCTGTGCCGATCCCCAGGATCACCCGACCTCCCCCCGAGAGGCTGTCGAGGCTGGCGACCTCCTTGGCGATGATGGTGGGATGGCGGAACGGCGCGCACAGGATGGCGGTGCCCAGGCGGATCCGCTCGGTGGCGCCTGCGGCCACCGCCAGCGTGATCATCGGATCCTGCCAGGCCACCGAGTACACGTTGGGAGCGACGAGCAGGTGGTCGATGACCCACAAACCGGCGAAGCCGGCCTCTTCCACCTTGGTGAAGTACGGCACCAGCGCCCGGGCCGACGCCGCGGTGGTCTGCGGCCCCGCATAGGACGGCACCCGCCAGCCGAATTCCATCAGGTTCCTGCTCCGGCAGGTCGGCCCTCCGGCATCACACCGACACTCCCGCGGCCCGCATCTCGGCGCCCACCGAGCCGTACAGCCGGCGCATCACCAGCTGGTACACGAGGCCGTGGATCTTGTCGAGGACCAGGCCGAGCACGGTCAGCTGCACGAAGGCCACGAACATCAACTCGGTGTCGAGAGTGCCCTGCGACACGATGATCAGGGCGCCGAGACCCTTGTTGGCCCCGACGTACTCGGCCACCACTGCGCCCACCAGCGCCAGCATGAGCGCCACCCGCAGACCGCTGAACACGGCGGGAACGGCGTGGAGAGCCTTGCACTTCGTGAGCGTCGTCCAGCGTCCGGCCCGCAGTGCCCTAAACAGCTCCAGCATCTCTGCCGGAGCCGTCGTGAGGCCGAGGTAGGTGTTCTCCAGCAGCGGGAAGAAGGCGATGAGCGCCGCGATGATCACCTTGGGAGTCATCCCGAACCCGAACCAGATCACCAGGATCGGAGCGAGCGCGAACTTGGGCAGGGCCTGGGTGACGATGACGTAGGGCATGATGACCCGCCGAGCGATCCCGAACTCCGAGGCCAGAGTGCCCAGCCCGATCCCGGCGACTCCGCCCAGCGCGAACCCGAGCACGATCTCCTGGACGGTGATCCAGATGTGCGGGTTGGCCCGGCCCGAGGTCACGTAGTCGATCAGGCGGTCCAGCACCGGCCCCGGCTCTGGGAGGATCAGCGGGGAATTGGTCCTCGCCCACAGGTGCCACACCACCACCAGCACGACGGCCGACACCAGCACGAGCACCCGACCGAGCCACTTCTCCGAGCGGGCCGCCCGCCAGAAGCGCCTCACGGCGCGCCCTCCGGGCTCATTCGAGCTGCTCCCGGATCCGCTGGCGCAGTGACCAGAACCTCTCGTCCGCCTCGACCTGCTCGAAGGTGCGCGGCCGCTCCAAGTCCACGTCGATCACGTCCTGCACGCCCCCGGGACGGGCCGACATGACCATCACCCGGTCCGACAGGAACAGCGCCTCGCCGATGTCGTGGGTCACGAACACCACCGTGGTCTGGGACTCCTGCCAGATGCGGAGGAGCTCCAGGTTCATGAGATCCCGGGTCTGGGCGTCTAGGGCCCCGAAGGGCTCGTCCATCAGAAGGATGGAGGGCTCCACCGCCAGAGCCCGGGCCACCGACACCCGCTGCTGCATGCCTCCCGACAACTCGCCCGGCCGGTGCTGCAGGTACTCGGACAAACCCACCATCTCCAGCACTTCGTGCGCTTTGCGCCTGTCGGTGTCGGTGGGCCGGCGCATCACCTCGAACGGCAGCATCACATTGTCGATGACCCTGCGCCACGGCAGCAGCACCGCCTTCTGGAAGACGTAGCCGATGCGCCGGTCGGGGGCGGTGACAACCTCGCCGCCGATGCGCACCTGTCCAGTTGAGGGCGCTATGAGGCCGCCCACGCATCGCAGCAGGGTGCTCTTGCCGCAGCCGCTGGGCCCGACGATGCCGACGAACTCGCGGGGCGCTATGTCGAAGTCGATGCCCTCGATGGCCGTGATGTCGCCAGCATCGGACGCGAAGGTCTTGGTGAGGCCGTCGATCTCGATGTGGCCGCGCCCCGGGAGTTCTCCGGTCTTGTCGTTCACGGTGTGCCCCTGAACCCGGCAGGCACCGGTGCCCGCCGGGTTCAGGCTAGTTGTCGATCTAGTTGATGAACCGGTTGGAGATCACCGCCGAGGCGTCGGCTGCGTCGGGCAGGATCCCAAGCTCGGTGGCCTGGTCGGCCACGTCCTGGATGGTGGTCACATCGCACCAGCCCATGCCGTTCTCGGCGACGCCGGGACCCTCGTTCTGCATCTGGATGCGGTAGTCGATCACGGCGAGGTTGCGGTCCATGTTGTCGGCACCAACCGCGTAGCGGGAGCCGATCTCAGCCGCAGCCTCGGGGTTCTCCTGGATCCATACCTTGGCCTTCTCAAGAGCGTCGATGAACCGTCCTACGCCGTCGGTGTTCTCGTCCACCCAGCTCCGGTTGGCGAAGTAGACGTCGTTGGGGCCGGGCACCTGCGTGTACTGCCAGATCTCGTAGTCACCGACCTGGTCGTCGGGGATGCCGCCAGCCTCGAGGAGGGCCCAGTTGATCGAACCCCATGTGGAGGCGGCCTGGGCCTGGCCACCGAGCAAGGCCTCTCCGAAGGCGATCCCGGTGGCCGCGAAGGTCACGTCCTCCTCGGTGATGCCGTTGTCGGCCAGCAGGAGAGCCGCGTACCACTTGCTGGTGGAGGCCTGAGATGTGACTGCAACCGTCTTGCCCCGGAGGTCCTCCGGGCTCTCGATGCCGGCTCCGGTATTGACCAGCATGGTCATCCAGTTCTGCGTGTACGGGCAGTAGATGCCCTCAAGATCCGCTCCCGCGATCGTGGCGAAGAAGCCCGACAGGGCGTCGGCCATGGCGATGTCGGCGTTGCCGGCCACCAGCTGGCGGACGGCGTCGCCTGCACCGGCGCCGGGGAGCTGCTCGAGGGTGACGCCAGCCTCGGCGAAGTAGCCGTTCTCCTCGGCCACATACAGGTCGATGAAGTCGATGAACTTACCGCCACCCCACGTGACCAGCCGGATGTCGATCGGCTCCGGCGGAGCAGCGGGCTCTGGCTCGGGTTCCGGCTCAGGCTCGGCAGCGGGCTCAGGCTCCGCCGCTGGCTCTGGTTCGGGCTCGGGCTCTGCCGCCGGCTCAGGCTCGGCAGCCGGCTCGGGCTCCGGATCGGCGGCCGGCTCAGGCTCGGCAGCCGGTGCCGGCGCAGCCGGTTCTTCGTCGTCGTCGCCGCACGCTGTGAACAGCAGGGCTGCGGCCAATGGCACCGCCAGCCAGCGCAGCCATCTCATCCGATTCGTGGTCTGGCTCATGATGGTCTCCCTCCCGTCTTGAGACTGCCAAACCCTATAGGAAATCATCAATCGGATGTCAAGTTCGCCGGTACGTGGCATGATGGAGAACTGTGAGTTCGTTCGAGCGGCCCAAGACCGCACAGGAAGCAGTGCTCGCGGAGATCCGCGAGCAGCTCCTCGACGGCCGGCTCGCGCCAGGAGGATCCATCCGTCCGGACGCGCTGGGAGATGAGTTGGGCGTGTCGGCCGTGCCCGTTCGAGAAGCGCTGCGGATCCTGGAGGGCGAGGGCCACGTTCACTACCGACCCCACCGGGGCTACGTAGTGGCGACCCTCGATGTGGACGACCTGATCGAGATATACCGGATCCGAGAGCTTCTCGAGACCGAGGCAGTGAGCAAGGCCATCCCGCGGCTTCGGGGCGAGACGGTGGCCCGACTCCGTGAGATCGTCCGTGAGATGGACGAGGTGCAGGACGACGTCATATCACTGACTGCGGTGAACCGGCGGTTCCATTTCACGCTGTTCGAGGCGGCGGAGATGCCCCAGCTGGTTCGGGTGCTGCGGATCCTGTGGGACTCGTCGGATCGCTACCGCCTGCGCTACCTGATGTCACCCGAGAACCGCCAGCTCGTACACGACCAGCATCAACGGATGATGAAGGCCGTGGCCGACGGCAACGCTGGGGCGTTCATCGATGAGAGCCACAAGCATCACGAACACGCCATCGCTGCGCTGGCCGAGACGTTCGAGATGGCGGCGATGGAGCCCGAGCAGAAGTCCGCCTGAACGGGCCGTTACTGGCCCATCAGGTCGATCTTGCGCTGCTCGATCTTGCTGCGCAGGGGCGGGAACACCTCTTCGGGATCGATGGCGACCGCGAGCAGCGCCGGGCCGCCCAGCGAGAGGGACCACTCGAACGCCCCTTTGAGGTCGGTCTCGTCGCTGACCGTGCGAGACGCAACGCCGAAGGCTCGAGCGACCGCGGCGAAGTCGATGGGCCCGAGGCGCACGAAATGGTCCTCGCCGTACATCGCCTCGGCCTGGTGGCGAAGGATGCCGAGCGCACCGTCGACGAACACGACCGCCACCAGCGGCAGCCCCAGGTCCTGGGCCACGACGAGCTCTCCCATCGTGTGTACGAAGCCCCCGTCGCCGGCGATGGCCACTGCCGTCGTGCCGGGCAGGGCCACCGCGGCTCCGATGGCGGCCGGAAGGCTGAAGCCCATGGCGTCGAATTCGCACGACTGGAGCAGGCCCTCGGGCCTGGTGACGTCGAGTTGCTCGCACACCCACAGCCGGTGGTTCCCGATGTCGGCCGACACGACCGTGCCATCCGGCGCGGCCTCGTTCAGCGCGGCGATCACCGAGGCTGCGCTCAAGCCCCGGGCGGGATCGTTCTGCGGCGGCGTGCGAGGCGGCTTGCCGGTGAACCACGGCTCACGCTGAGCGACGCGAGGGGAGGTGGCGGCCAGGACCGCCCCCGCGCTGCCCACGATCCCCTGGTCGACCCGATATACCCGGTTGATCTGCGAGGCGTCTGCGTCGATCTGAACCAGTTGCGCGCCGTCGGCGAACAAGTCGGGGCGCCAGCCGAACGTCGTCTGCTCCCCGAGCGCGCAGCCTGCGATCAGCACTAGGTCGGCCGAGCCGATGGCCTCGCGGGCTGTATCCGTCCCGTAGAAGCCCAGCATGCCGACGCTGCGCCGATGAGCGGTGGAGATGCTGCCTATGCCGGATCGGCTCGTTGCCACCGGCGCGCCCAGTCGCTCGCAGAGATCGGCCAGTGCCGCGCTGCTGCGGCTGCGCAGCACGCCGTGGCCCGCCAGCACGGCCGGCCGCCGGGCGCGTTCAAGACGCCGGATCAATTCGTCGACGGTTGACGCAGCCGGGGCCGCGCTCGTCGCGACCGCGGGCGGCAGCGGCTCGATCGGGCTCGCGGTGTCGGCCTGGAGGTTCTGGGGCAGGGCGATGTGCACCGGGCCCGGCCGCCCGGACGCGGCGAGTTGAAGACCAGTGGCGATCAGGTTGGGAACTTCGTCGAGCGACGCCGCCTGCACGGACCTCTTGCAGAACGGCGCGAGCAGCCCGACGTTGTCGCAGTGCTGCAGGATGTTGCGGTGGACGTACCGCCGGTCGACCTGCGCCGTGAGCACCAGCAACGGGATGGAGTCGGCTTGGGCATTGGCGACCGAAGTGACCAGGTTGGTGGCACCGGGTCCCGGAGCGCCGGAAAGGACGACGCCGGGCTCGCCCGTGGCCAGCGCGTAGCCCGATGCCATATACCCCGCACCCTGCTCGTGGCGGGCCGCAATCACCCTGGGAGCGCCGGAACGGCCCAATTCGTGGTACGTGGGCAGGAAGTGCCCACCGGCGACCGTGAATACCGCACTGACGCCCGCAGCATTGATCGCTTCCGCGATGAGGCGGCGTCCTAGCAGGTCGCCCGAGGCTTCAGGCATTGGATCTCCATCCCGACAACGGCAGCAGCATCATATAGTCGATCAAATACAGGAACTCATTGGGACGGGAGCTTCTTGAGACAGGCCCGTAGGCATGGAGCCCGAGCTTGGATCGTTACACTGCCACCACATGACGCCGCCATCATCTGCATCCTCTAACTCAAGCTCCCCGACCGTGGCCCTGACCATGGACGGAGTCATCGCAAACTGGGTGAAGGGCCTGAGAGCCCATGTAGCCGCCCGGCACGCGGTCGCCGATCGGCAGTTGGCCCTGAACGTCTCCTGGGATCTCTCCGAATGGGGCGTTGACGACCCGGCCGCCACGATCCGCGACTTCCTGCTGTCTCCGATGTCGGGGCGGCTCAAGCTCGTCGAAGGCGCCGAGGCTGGAATCGCCAGCCTGCAATCGGCCGGCTTCAGGGTCGTGGCGGTGACCCGGCGCGACCACATGGTCGGCAACAACCCCGACGACCAGGACACGACCCGCGACATCGCCCGCCAGTGGTTCGCCGGACAGCCGCAGCTGGGCATAGGCGACGACGACATCGTGTTCACCGAGGACCCGGTAGGGCTCGACGCCGATGTCTGGGTGGACGACGCGCCTCGGCGCGTGCAGCGCCTGGTGGAGGCCGAGAAGCCGGTGTGGGTGCTGCCGCAGCCGTGGAACCGCTCGGTGGTGCAGCATCCGGGCGTGCATGTGCTGTTCGACGGCTGGAGCTCGGTCGACGATCTGATCGCGACGCACTCCTCCTGACGAAGTCCAACGGCATCGGCGCCGCTGCGGCGCACCGATGACGCCCATCCTCCGGCGGTGTCACAGCCGCTCTCCATAATCGCGGCGAGCACTGAACGCTCTCCTCGCAGCCTGGGACAAGGGCCGCCTGCACTCCGCAAGGTGAAAGGCCCTGTCCCATGCATACCGGTCACCGGTTCCTCCCCTACTTCTCCAGGCTCGACGACGGCCGCGTGGTGGAGCGCAAGCACCCCGCGGGCTCGACGCTGGCAGCAGGCAGCGCCCAAGCGCGCGCAACACACCGAGATCCGCTGCTCTTGGATCTCGCATCCCATGCCCTGGACCTGCCGGCCGGAGGCGCGGTGATGGCCGCGGCCACCGGAGCAACCACCACCGTCGATCCTCCATCCAGCGGTGCGGTGGCCATGATCGGTCTGAGATGCCCGCCGGAGACCGTGGCGGTGGCGGCCACTACGCAGTGCGAGACGCTGTGGCCCGACGGCCGCCGCCGCAGCGGCGTGCTGGCGTGGTCGCTCGATCGGCACCACAACTCCTCGGCGCTGTTCCGCGAGCAGCCCGGCCGCGGCGCGGAGACGCTCACCGCGGTAGCGGGCACCCTGCTCGACGCGGGCCTCCGCGCCCTCGGCCAGGACACGCCGCCGTGCCCCTCCCCGGCGGTGTGGTTCCCGGACGGCGTGTTCCTGCACCGGCTGTCGAGGCTGCTCGACCGGCGCGGCGGGCTGTGCACCCGGCGCCCGCTGAGCTGGGACGGTCTTTCGCGGCTCTATCCGCTCAATGGCTCGGCCGAGCCGCTGACGCCCGGCATGACGCTCCATCTGCGGCAGGACTTCCACGAGCGGAACACGTGGTCGTCCCTGCGTCTCAGGGTCGTCGATCAACCTCCTACCGCCCCGGCGATCCTCCCCGGCCTCACCCCGGACATCGCTGAGTGGCTCGACGACGGATCGTTCGCCCGCTGGGTCCTCAGTCGGATCCCGGATCCCCCCAGCACCCTGGACTGGCTGTGTGGACGCCTCGACCGAGGCTTGGCCAGCGATCTCCACCTGGCGCTGGGTGAGGTGAACGGTCCGCGCCAGCGCAGGCGCCCGGGGCACATTCGGGCTTAGGGCGCGCCGTTATGCTGGCTCGTCGTGAGTGGGCCGAAACCGAGTGGCGGATCCATCGCCCGCCGCCGCCTGCTAATAGCGCTGGGTTTCGGGGCAACCAACGTCGCCGTGCTCCGCCGGCTGGGATCCGGCGAGGCTCCCGCTCCCGAGCAGCAGCCGCAGCAGACGGCCACACCGGTCGAAGCGGCCGATGCCCCGACTACCTCGGCACCGGCGACGGTCGTCTCCGAACCGGCGGCACCGCCCGAGCCGCCGCCGGTGCCGGTGCTGGACGAGTCGGCGGCACAGGGGACTGATCAGCCGTTCGACCTAGCCATCGTCGGCGGCCGTGTCATCGACCCCGCCTCGGGATTCGACTACGTAGCGAGCATCGGAATAAGCGGCTCGACCGTCGCGGCCATCTCGGCTGACCCGGAGGCTCCACCCCTGCAGGCAGCCACCACCATCGACGCAACCGGCCTGGTGGTGTCTCCCGGCTTCATCGACATCCTCTCGTACAGCCCCAACGGCTACGGCGAGTGGTTCAAGCTGGCTGACGGCGTGACGACCAACCTCGGGATGCACGGCCTCGACAACCGCGCCACCAACTGGTTCGCGGCCCATCCCGACGGCAGTTCGCCGATCCACTTCGGCGGGGCCTCCGACCACGCCTTCGTGCGACAGGTGCACGGCCTGGAGCCCTACGACACGGCGGCGGGCAGCACGCTGGAGGCCATGCTCACCGACGCCCGGGCCGATCTGCGCAACGGGTTCATCGGACTGCACATGCAGCCCGAGTACACGCCCGGAACCAGCGCGGACGCGCTGCTGGCCCACGCCGCGATCGCCGCGGAGCACGGCGTCCCCCTGTGCGTGCACGCCCGCTACTCCGACAACCTCCCGCCCGGCACCAACCTCCAGGCCATCAGCGAACTCGTCTCCGCGGCCCGCGAGACCGGGGCCCATGTCCATGTCGAGCACATCAACTCGACGGGCGGCACCGGGGTGATGGCCGAGGCGCTCGGACGCATCGACGACGCCATCGACGAGGGGCTGTCCATGACGGCCTGCATCTACCCGTACACCTTCTGGGCCACGTACCTAAAGTCGGCCCGCTACCAGGACTGGCAGGAGAAGTACGGCATCGGCTACGGCGACCTGCAGGTGGCGGGAACGTCGGAGCGCCTGACCGAACAGACCTTCGCCGACGCCTACGCGGCCAACAGCCTCACGGCCGCGTTCGCCATGTCGCCCGAGGACGTGGACCTGCCGCTCCAGGCCGGCTTCGTGATGGTCGGAAGCGACGCCATCCTCGAGCAGTCCCACAACAACCACCCCCGGTCGACCGGATGCTTCAGCCGGGTGCTCGGGCACTACGTGCGCGAGCGGCAGGTTCTCGACCTCCCCACCGCACTCGCCAAGATGACGATCCAGCCGGCCCGCCTGCTCGAGGGACGCTGCCCGGCTCTGCTGCGCAAGGGCCGGCTCGGCATCGGCGCCGACGCCGACATCACCGTGTTCGATCCGGCCACCGTCACCGACCGGTCCACGATCGCCGACCCCGCGCAGGAGTCCCTAGGCATCCAATGGGTGGTCGTCGAGGGCCGGGTGGCCCGATCGCCCGACGGCTTCACCGCGGTTCAGCCCGCAGGCCGGGGCCTGCGCTCCGACATCGGCACGGCCTGAGGCGGCCCGAACACTCATGGAGCCGCGATCGCCGTTGGAGCGGGGGGTGGCCTGGGTGCTGTTCGTCCTGCTCGTGGGCGGCGCGGCGGCATCGATAGCACTGGACGATGACGGCTCCGGCACGGCTGCCCCGCAAGAGCCCATACAAGCCGAGACCGCAACCACCCCGTCCGCAAGCCCACCGGAAGCCGCCGAGGGACCCGCCGTCACCGCGGCGGTGGACGACGGTCCGTCTTCCTTCACGATCGCCGCCACCGGCGACCTGCTCATCCACGAGTCGGTTGCCGACGCGGCCCGCACCGCCGACGGCTGGGATTTCGCGCCGATGTTCTCCAGCGTCGCGCCGATCCTCGGCCAGGCAGACCTGGCCGTGTGCCATGTGGAGAGCCCGATGTCGCCCAACAACACCCGCCTCTCCTACTTCCCCGCGTTCCTCGTGCCGAGGGAGTTGGCCGAAGCGATCGCCTACGCCGGATACGACACCTGCTCGCTCGCCTCCAACCACGCAACCGACGCCGGGCGCGACGGGATCGTGGGCACGATCGGCGCCCTCGACCGGGCCCAGGTGGCCCATGCCGGCATGGCCCTCTCGCCGGAAGCCCGCGACGAGGTCACGCTGATCGAGGCGGGCGACGCCACCGTCGCGCACCTCTCCTACACCTACGGCTTCACAAACAGAAAGCTCGATCCCGACGAGTCCTACCTGTCCAACGTCATCGACGAGGCGACCATCCTCGACGAGGCCCGGAGGGCACGGTCCGCGGGCGCGGACTTCGTGATGCTGTCAATGCACTGGGGCACCAACTACACCAGCGAGCTCGACGAACTGCAGGTCGGACTCGGGCCCCGCTTGCTGGCCTCCCCCGACATCGACCTGATCCTCGGCCACCACGCCCACATGGTGCAGCCGGTAGTCGAGATCGGCGGGGAGTTCATCGTCTACGGGTTGGGGAACTTCCTGTCGAACCAGTCCCCGGAGACCTGCACCGAATGCCCGCTGCCCACCGAGGACGGCGTGATCATCCATCTCACGGTGACCGAGGACGAGGCCACCGGCCGGTGGTCGGTCACCGGGGTCGCCCATACCCCCACCTGGGTGGATCGCTCCAACTTCGAGATCGTCGACGTGCTACGAGACACCGGTCGCGATCCGGGGCTGCTCCAGGACTCCGCTCGAAGGACCGCCTCGGCCCTCGCCTTTCTGGGTACGACAGTCGAGCCGCGCTAGAGGCGGTAGAATCCGCAGAGTGAGCTTCAAGGTCGGTGATCGGGTTGTGTACCCGCATCACGGTGCCGCTGAGATTGTGAGGCTGGAGAAGCGCACCGCTTTCGGTGAGGAGCAGGACTATCTCGTGCTGCGCATGACCCACGGCGAGATGACCGTGGCCGTGCCCGCCGACAGGGCCGAGGACGTCGGGATGCGCTGGCCCATCAGCACCGAGGACGTGGACGACCTCTTCGAGGTACTGGCCCGCCGTGATGTGCGCGAGCCCGCCAACTGGTCGCGGCGCTACAAGAACCACCAGGAGAAGCTCAAGTCGGGCGACGTGTACCAGGTGGCCGAGGTAGTGCGCAACCTGGCCCTGCGGGAGCGGGCCAAGGGACTCTCCGCCGGCGAGAAGACGCTCTACAACACCGCTCGAAGCGTGCTGGTCTCGGAGCTGTCGTTCGCGCTCGACGTGACCGAGGACGAGGCGTCGCGCCGGGTTGACAT
The DNA here is from genome assembly GCA_009842325.1 of Acidimicrobiaceae bacterium. GTDB lineage: Bacteria > Actinomycetota > Acidimicrobiia > Acidimicrobiales > Aldehydirespiratoraceae > Aldehydirespirator. Next base: position 22,932 of record VYFQ01000007.1, read on the forward strand.
CGCCCTGACCTGACTCCGGGCGGGCCCGCCCTCAGCGAACGAGTCCGCCGCCGTCGACGATCAGCGACTGGCCGTTGACCATGCTGGCCGCGTCGGAGGCCAGCCAAACCGCCGTCTCGGCCACCTCGTCGGGAGTGAGCATCCGGCCGCCGATGTTGGTGGCTGCGATCATCTTGGCGATCTCGGCGTTGTCGCCGATGAAGCGCCGGATCATGGGAGTGTCGGTCGAGCCCGGCAGCACGGCGTTGACCCTGATCCCCCGGCGGGCGTACTCCTGTGCGGCCGCCTTGGTCAGCCCGACCACACCGTGCTTGGCTGCCGTGTAGTGGGGCTGGCCCGGAGCGGCCACGACCCCCGCTCCCGACGATGTGTTGACGATGGCGCCGCCGCCCTGTTCGGCCATGTGGCGCAACTCGTGCTTCATGCACAGGAACACGCTGGTCAGGTTGACTGCGATCATGCGGTCCCAGCGGACCTTGTCGAGATGGTGGAACTCAGACATCTGGTCCGCGATCCCGGCATTGTTGAAGGCGATGTCTAGACGGCCGTGATCGGCGACGATCCCGTCCAACATCGAGATGACGGCGGCCTCGTCGGTCACGTCGACGGCCACGGCCGAGGCTCCTGCAGGCTCCCGCGAGGCCTCGTTGATGGTGGCGGCCGTGGCGAGCGCACCCTCGGCGTCGATGTCGGCCACGACGACGTGGGCTGCGCCCTGCGCGGCGAATTGCTGCGCGGCGGCCCGACCGATGCCGCCGGCCGCACCGGTGACCAGCACCACTTTGTCCTGCGCCAGGCCGGTCACCCCGGAGCGGCCCTGCGTCCCGGGGTCCAGGTCGCTCACAGGCGCTCGATGATGGTGACGTTGGCCTGGCCGCCGCCCTCGCACATCGTCTGCAGGCCCCAGCGTCCGCCGGTGCGCTCCAGTTCGTGCAGCAGGGTGGTCATCAGCTTGGCTCCGGTGCAGCCCAGCGGATGTCCGAGCGCGATGGCCCCGCCGTTGACGTTGACCTTGGAGTGGGGGATGTCGTGCTCGTGCATCCAGGCCATCGGCACCGGCGCGAACGCCTCGTTGCACTCGAACAGGTCGAAGTCGTCGATGGCCATGCCGGTGCGCTCCAGCGCGTAGGCGGTGGCCGGGATGGGGCCGGTCAGCATGTAGATCGGGTCGTCGCCCCGCACCGACATGTGATGGATGCGGGCTCTGGGCTCCAGTCCGTGTTGCTGCACCGCCCTCTCGGAGGCCACCAGCAGCGCAGCCGCCCCGTCGCTGATCTGGCTGGAGACCGCCGCGGTGAGCCGCCCGCCCTCGGTCAGCGGCGGCAGCGACTGCATCCTCTCCAGGGAGGTGTCGCGGCGGGGACCCTCGTCGGTGGTCACGCCGGCGACCGGCTCGATCTCGGCGACGAAGCGCCCCTCGTCGATGGCCTGGATGGCCCGGCGGTGGCTCTCCAGCGCGTAGGCCTCCAGGTCGGCCCGGCTGAAGTCCCACTTCTCGGCGATCATCTCGGCGCCCCGGAACTGCGACACCTCCTGGGTGCCGTAGCGCTGCACCCACCCCTGCGAGCCGGTGAACGGATCGGCGTGGCCCAGAGGCTCGGCCGCGGTCAGCGCGGTTCCGATGGGCACCATGGACATGTTCTGCACACCGCCCGCCACCACCAGGTCGTTCACCCCGGCCATGACGCCCATCGCCGCGAAGCTGACGGCCTGCTGGCCGGAGCCGCACTGGCGGTCCACGGTGACGCCGGGAACCGCCTCGGGCAGGCCCGCGGCCAGCCAGGAGGTGCGGGCGATGTCGCCCGCGTTGGGGCCGACGTTGTCGAGGTTGCCGAAGATCACGTCCTCGACAGCCAAGGGGTCGACGCCGGTGCGGCGCAGCAGCGCCTTGATGGCGGCCGCCCCGAGGTCGGCGGGATGCACCTCGGACAGCCCGCCGCCGCGGCGTCCGGTCGGGGTTCGGACGGCGTCGATTATGTATGCCTCACCCATTCGACTCTCCTCCAAGCGCTCGTGTCCTATTGATTATGCCTTCGACGCCGGTCACCCGAACTCCGGGATCACCTTCGTGCCGATCAGCTCGATGGTCTGCATGACCTTGTCGTGGGGCACCTTGTACGGGTTGAACAGGCAGAACACCATGTCGCAGCCGGTGGCCTCATAGGCCCGGAACATCTCGATGGCCCGCTCCGGGTCGCCGCAGACGCAGGCGTTGGTCTCCAGCAGGTAGTCCATAGTGAGGTGCTCGATCGAGCCGTCCTCGACATGGTCCGCGGTCCGGCCCAGATAGTCGTAGGTGCCCAGCTCGTCCTCCATCTCCCGCAGCCACTGCGCCACCGACCCGATCAGGCGGGCTCCCGTCTTGGGGTACCACTCGAACGATTCGGCGGCCACCTCGACCGCCTCGGCCACCGTCGGCGCCACATTGACCATGGTGAAGGTGGCGGCCTGGTCGTTCACGAACCGCCCGATCGGGTCGGTGCATGCGGCGATGCCCGCCCGGTAGATGGCGATGCGCCGGGCCAGCTCCTCGGGTGGTGTGCCCACCGAGAACGACAGCAGCCCCAGGCCCGCCTCCCCGATCATGCGGTGCCCGCCGTCGGAGCTGGTGGCGGCCCACAGCGGGGGGTGCGGCGACTGCAGCGGCTTGGGCAGCACCCGGCGAGGCGGTATCTGCCAGTAGTGCCCGTCCCATTCCAGCTCGTCGCTGGTCATGGCGGCCACGGTCATCTCCAGGGCCTCACGCCACATAGCCCGGGTCTCGCTCGGGTGGATGCCGAAACCCTCCAGCTCGGCCCGGGTGGCCGAGCGGCCCGTGCCCAGCTCCACCCGGCCGTTCGAGAGCAGGTCGAGCACGGCCACCGACTCGGCCGTGCGCACCGGGTGGTTGTAGGGCTTCGGCATGAGCCGTACGCCGTAGCCGAGCCGCAGGTTCTCAGTGACTGCGGCAAGATGGCCGTAGAGCACCTCGGGATTTGAGCAGTGCGAGAACTCCTCCAGGAAGTGGTGCTCCACCGTCCACACCGAGTGGAACCCGACCCGGTCTCCCAGGCGCACCTGCTCCACCACCTCCTGGTAGGCCTGATGCTCACTCTGGCGCGACCAGGGCCGGGCCACCGGTATCTCGTAGAACATGGCGAACTTCACAGGGGACGCTCCTAGGTGATGGCGGGCTTGCGCCCGATGGTGGCTATTGACGTTGGCCCGAGCATGGCGAATCCTGGCTCCCGCATCTGCGCCAGGGCGGCGGCTGCGTCCGGCTCCGCCACGGCACCCGCCTCGACGAGGCGCGGCACGGCCCGCTCCAGCGCGAGGAACCACCATTCCCCGCTCGCCTCATGGGGACGCATGATCCTCACCCTGCCGATCGCGTCCAGGTCCTCGAGGCCCAGTTCCCGCATCCATCCCAGGACACGCACTCCCGCGTTGGGATCTCGCCACGGCGAAGTCGAAGCACTGGCCACCATGCGGTGGATCGAGCCGAGGGGCTCAGGGAGGGCCTGCTCGACGAACTCGGCCATGGCGCCGTCCTCGATCACCATGGCCCCGCCCGGTCGCAGCGCCTCGTTGAGCCGGGCCAGCACCTCGACGCGTTCGGGTATGTGTTGGATCACCGCCCGTGCGTGGACCAGGTGAAAGTGCCCGGCCGGCAGCCGATCGCGGGACGCGTCGTGCTGGCGCACAATCACGTTGGAGGGCATCTCGGCATGGAACCTGAGGTCGATGTCGGTCGACATGACCCTGCCGCCGGGGCCGACCTGCTCGGCCAGCCACGCCGAGACGCTGCCGGTGCCTGCGCCCATCTCCAGCACGTGCATGCCAGGCTCGACGCCGACCCGGGTGAGAAGCCGGAAGGTTCCCGGGTCGAGAAATTCGGCCAGCTTGGCCAGACGGATCCGCTCGATATCGACCTCGTCGTCGCTCACGCCGTAGCGTTCGCGGTGCACTTCCGACACGGGTGCAGAGGGTAACGGTCCGCCAAGCGTCAACGAGGGGAGCCCGTGGTTCGACACCGCTCCGAACAAGACCCCGGAGGCTCCGACGACACCTCGGCGCAGGCCGAGTTCAGGGCCAGGGTGCGGGACTGGCACGACCGCCACGCCACCGTCCGGTCCTACGACGACCTGTGGCGAGTCCCGCTCTATGTCGACGAGGCCCGGGCCGAGGAGTCCTTCCAGAACGGGCGGACCTGGCAGCGCACGCTGTTCGAGCACGGTTGGGCCGGTCTCACGTGGCCCCGTGACTACGGCGGGGGCGGGGGCGAGCCCTGGCAGGCTCGCATCTTCTCCGAGGTGGCGGCGGGCTACGAGGAGTGGCCCGGGTTCATCGGCGCGACCATCGCCATGCTCGGACCCACGCTGCTGCGGCACGGCTCCGAGCAGCAGAAGCTCCGTTTCGTGCCGGGTCTGCTGTCTGGGGAGCTGGCCTTCTGCCAGCTGTTCAGCGAGCCGGGGGCGGGGAGCGATCTGGCCGGGCTGGCCATGCGGGCCGAGCGCGACGGCGACGAGTTCGTGGTGAACGGGCAGAAGGTGTGGAACTCGCAGGCCCAGTTCTGCGACTGGGGGTTCCTGCTGGTGCGGACCGACCCCGACGCGCCCAAGCACCGGGGTATCACCTTCCTGCTCGTCGAGATGGATTCGCCGGGGATCGAGGCCCGACCGCTGGTGCAGATGAACGGCTCGGCCCACTTCAACGAGGTCTTCTTCGACGATGTGCGGGTGCCTGGCGTCAATGTGGTGGGCGAGGTCGACGGCGGATGGGCGCCGGCCCGGACTGTCCTCCTCAACGAGTCGGCCTTCATCGGCGACCGCAAGGGAACGAGCGTTGTAGCTCCGCTGTCTGAGCTGGCCCGGCGCCACGGCCGCCTCCACCATCCTCTGGTGCGCCAGCGGCTGGTCGATGCCTGGGCCCGGGAGCGGATGCAGCGCTGGATGGGCGAGACCATCCAGAACGCGGTGCGACGGGGCGAGCCGCCCCCGATCGACCCCGGGATCATGAAGCTGTTCGCCGCCGAGTCGAAGCGGCGCAGCGGTGACTTGGCCGTGGCGCTCGGAGGCCTGGCCGTGGTGGCCGACACCGGCGACCCGGCCCGATGGGCCCGCCACGAGCTGATGGGGCGCTACGCGGTGTCGATCGGCGGGGGCACCAACGAGGTGATGCGCAACAACGTGGCCGAGCGCGTCCTTGGCCTGCCGAGAGAGCCCGGTTTCGACCGGGACGTCCCCTGGAGGGACATACCTAGGTAGTAGCCCCGGCGGGGATCACCCCGTAGGTCACGCCGAGGCGGCTGAGCCAGCGCCGGTAGGCGATCGCAGAGCGGTCGGCCCGGATCGGGGTCTCGGCCCGCGGATCGAGCGGCAGCAGCTTGGGGTACTGGTTCTCGAGGATGGGCTTGTCCTGGCCGATTATGTTCTGCTGGAACCAGCGGATCTCCTGATCGGTGCTCACGTCATCGAGCACGCTGAGAAAGAGATGGGCCCTGATCCGGGTGTCGGTGAGGGGGTGGATGAAGATGCCGATGGCGTCCAGCCTCTCGGCGTCGGCCGGTGACGACTTGTAGAGCATGGCGGCGTAGGGGTGGGGCACCCGGTAGATGTAATCGGCCAGTACCGCCTGCGAGGAGGAGGCGGCGGCGCGCGGCTGGTAGAAGGCGCAGTCGAAGGCCCAGAGCTCCCCTTCACGCTCCTCGACCCGATACTCGGCCACCTCGGTGTGGGGCTCCTCGCCGAGCATGCCCGTATGCACGTAGGGGAAGTGGGCCATGTCCAGGAAGTTCTCCACCGCCCGGGGGGCGGAGACATCGATGCCGACGGTCACGGCGTTGAGAGTGCGCCGATCGTCCTCATCGGTCTCGGGGACGGCGAACACGCCGCCGGCGGGCTCCCCCAGAGTTGTCCATACGAAGCCGTAGTCGGTGCGAACCTCCAGCTCGCGGCCGGATTCGGTCTGGGCCCGGAACGTGCCGTCGCCGTCAAGCCAGCAGGACAGCGGCTCCCCCAGCAGCAGGGTGTGCAACGGACCCCGGCGGATCTCATCGAGATCCGCCACCGAGTGCCACTGATTCAGAATCACCGGATCGGAACAGCCCCGGATGCTGGTCTCTGCCATTGTCATGACAGCCTCCGCTCGTGCATGCACGCGCCACAGTAGGCGAAGATCGGCACGCAACCAGATCGACCCCTGATCATCGGGCGGAACCCACGTAGGCGTCCAGCTCGGCCACCCAGTCCTGCTTCTGAGCCTCGGGCGCGAAGCAGGCCTCCAGACTGTTGCGGGCGCAGCGGGCCAGGTCCCCACGCGAGAGGCCCAACGCGGTCGCCACGGCGACGTAGTTGTCGGCCACGTAGCCGCCGAAGTAGGCGGGGTCGTCGGAGTTGATGGTGACCTTGAGCCCGGCGTCGAGCAGGCGTTTGAGGTTGTGATCGGCCAGATCGTCGACAACGCACAGGGCAAGGTTCGACAGCGGGCACACCGTCAGCGGTGTCTGCTCAGCCACTAGCCGGGCCACCAGGTCTGGATCTTCGGTGCAGCGCACCCCGTGGTCGATCCGCGCCGCGCCGAGCGCATCGAGGGCTCCGGTGATGTAGGCCGGCGGCCCCTCCTCGCCGGCGTGGGCCACCGACCGCAGACCGGCGGCCCGGGCCATGGCGTAGGCCTCGGCGAAGTCCTCGGGCGGATGGTCTACCTCGGAGCTGTCGAGTCCCACGCCGATGATGCCGTCCAGCCAGCCCTCGGCGGCCCGGAATGTCTCGCAGGCGGCCTCGCCGGGAAGGTGCCGCAGGAAGCACATGATGAGCGCGGAGGAGATCCCGCACTGGGCTTCGGCGTCGGCCATCGCCGCGGTGAAGCCCTCCATGAACACGTCGAATCCCACGTCCCTCTCGGTGTGGGTCTGGGGGTCGAAGAACATCTCCGCCCGCCGAACACCGTCCGCGTGGGCCCTGCGCAGGTATGCGGCCATCAGGTCGTAAAAGTCCTGGGTGGTCTGCAGCACGGCCGCGCCCTGGTAGTAGATGTCCAGGAACGACTGGAGGTCGGTGAACGAGTAGGCGGCCCGGACCGCGGCCTCGTCCTCGAAGGGCAGCTCGACCCCGTTGCGTCCGGCCAGCTCGAAGAGCATCTCCGGCTCGAGGGTCCCCTCGATGTGCAGGTGCAATTCGGCCTTGGGCAGGCCCCGCACGAAGCCGGCCAGATCCGCATCTGGTGTCATGATCCTCGCATTCCCCGCTCGGTTGAGATGGTGCCATACCGGATCCCCCGCGCGCCCAGCCATTTGCGGTAGGCGAGACTGCCTGCGTCGGCGGGTTGATGCGATTCCATCCTCGGGTCCACCGGCAGGCGGCGAGGTCGCTGCGACTCGACCACGTCGATGTCCTGGGAGAAGATCAGGTCGTTGAAGGCTTGCTGGGCGTCCAGGTCGGCGCCGGTGTCGTGGACCACAGTGGAGCGCCACACCACACACTCGGTCTCGGTGACGGGGCTGGCCACGATGAGGATGGTGAAACCCCCGGCGAGATCGTCCTCGCCTGTTGACGGCACCTTGGTCAGCGTGGCCGCACACGGGTGCGACACCGAGTACCGGTAGCGGACCGGTCCGCCGCCGGCCGCGGCCGGTCCGGGATTGGGCTGCCAGAACACGCAGTCGGTCAGCCGAAGCTCGTCGTCTGTGGTCTCGATCCCGTAGCGGGCGACCTCGGTGTAGGGCTCCTGGCCGAGGTACCCGGTGTGCACGAACGGGAAGTGGGCGAGATCCAGAAAGTTCTCGATGATCCGGGGGGCCGATGACTCCACCTTCACCGGGTCGAGCCAGACGGTCCGCTGCGGATAGGCGTCGTGGTCCGGGGCTATCGGCATGTTCCGGGGCTGGTCGCCGGTGCAGATCCACCAGAATCCGTACCCGGCCCGCACCAACGCCCGCTTCAACTGCACACCCGTGGGAGGGCGCCGGCTGGGATGGGCGGGCTGATGCACGCAGCGGCCGTCGATGTCGAACTGCCAGCCGTGATAGCCGCATCGCAGCCTCTCGCCGTCGAAGTCGCCCAGAGTGATCTGCGCTCCCCGATGGGGGCAGGTGTCCACGAAGGCCTCGACCCGGCCGGAGTTGTCGCAGGCCAGCACCCATCGCTCGTCGAGCAACTCGAACGGAAGCCACCGGCCCGCGGCGATGTCGGTGGCGCGGGCTACCGGGAACCACTCATCGCCGATTCGGTCAGTCTCGGTCAACGGTGCTCCCCGGTCATCGGCCGCGGGCCGCGGCTGGGCTCGGGCGCGGCGGTGCTCAGCGCTCCTCGCGCGAGTACGGGATGGCCAGCGCGGCGGGCGCGGCCGTGGATCGCACCCGTCTACCGAGCTTCACCGCCCCCGCTGGGATGAGGATGGCCACCAGTGTGACGACGTAGGGCAGCATCGACAGGAAGAAGCTGAGGTCGCTGGCCCCCATGAAGGGCAGGCCCCAGCCGCGGGCCTGGGCGGTGGTGTCGAGCGAGATCATCGATCCGTACAGCAGGGCCCCGGCCACGGCCCACCCCGGCCGCCAACCGGCGAATATCACCACCGCCAGTGCGACCCAGCCCCGGCCCCGGGCGATGTCGGGCGACCATGTGGGCGTGAACGACAGCACCATGTAGGCGCCGCCGGCCCCCGTCAGCGCCGCGCCCAGCACCGAGTAGAAGATCCTCCAGCCGGTCACGCTGACGCCCACCGCGTCGGCCGCAGCCGGGTTCTCGCCCACGGCCTTCATGTTCATGCCGTGGCGAGTGCGGAACAGCACGAAGTACAGCACCACCGGAAGCCCGACGTAGGCGATGTACACCACCGGATCGTGGAAGAAGAACGCCGATACCGCGTCGTTGTTGTCGAGGACTCCGCCCGGGTTGACCTCGCGGAACAGAGTCTGGATGGGCGTGCCGTTGCGGTTGACGCCGAGCTGGTTGGACAGCCCGATGCCCCCCAGCGCCAGCGCCAGACCGACCAGCACCTGGCTGGCCCGGAAGGCCACCACGCAGACCGCGAAGATCAGGCCGGCCACCGCGGCCGCGATCATGCCGATGAGCATGGCCAGCCAGGGGCTCTCCACTCCCCACGACAGAACCGCGATTACCGAGTACACCGCGCCTATGCCGATGAGTCCCTCCTGACCCAGGTTGAGCACCCCGACTCGCTCACCGAGCATGGCCCCGGTGGCGGCCAGCATCACCACGGCACTGGCCGGGATGGCGGAGCCGATCAGGCTCAGGAAGGCATTCTCGATGATGGCGAGAATCATGAGCCCGCTCCCTGTGGAGCGGCAGCTGACTCGCCGGCCGTCGCCCCGGACTCGTCGGCGGCGTCACGGCGCACCACGCGGTAACGGGCCGCGATCTCCCCTAGGGCGATGCCGGTGAGGATCACTCCGTAGATGGCGAAGATGATGTAGACCGACAGCCCTTTGGTCTGTAGCACGATCCCCGCGTAGAACATCGACGCGATGAACAGCCCGCCGCCGATCACGCCCCAGAACGCGGCACCGGCCAAAGCAGCCACGATGAAGCCCGACAGCCCGAACTGGGCCGAGAACCCGGCGTTCATGGCCTGCGCCCCCGGGGCGCTCAACTGGAGCATCCCGCCGAGGCCGGCGATGGCCCCGGTGAACAGCATGACGATGAGTATCCGGCGGCGGACCGCGATGCCGGCGAATCCCGCGGCCCGCGGGTTGCCGCCGATGATGTCAATCTCGTAGCCGATGCTGGTGGAGCGGAACACCCACCACAGCACGGCCGCGATAGCCAGGGGAACGAGCAGGGCGATTGTCACCGAGTTGGCGCCGGGTATGCCGGGCAGGGTGAACGGCACCTCCCGGGTGGACTGGATGACCGCAGCCGCCTTGTCCCGCCAGAACCCCAACGCCGACCAGGTCACCAGCTGGAGGGCCACGAAGTTGAGCAGCAGCGTGGTGATGATCTCGTTCACGTCCCAGTAGGCCCGGGCCAGAGCGGGCACCAGGATCCAGGCCGCGCCGGCCAGGGTGGCGGCGGCGGCCATCAGGATCAGCACCAGCCAGCCCGGGCCGTCCATGTGGATGCCCACGCCCACCGCGGCCAGGGCTCCCATGAGGAACTGGCCGTCGGAGCCGATGTTCCAGACCTTCATCCGCAGCGAGAGAGCCACACCCAACGCGGTCATCAGGATCGGGATGGCCCGTAGGGCCACCCCTTCGATACCGCGCTGGCGGCCGAAAATGGCGTCCAGGGCCTGCCAGAAGATCAAGAAGGCGTTGCGCCCGGTGAGCAGCAGCAGGATCCCGACCACGACCATGGCACCGACCGCGCCGCCGATGCGGGTGAGAGCGGCCCGTTTGGCGTCGACCTCCAGACGCCGCTCCAGCCGCCACGGTGTCACCGACAGGACCGCGCTCGCGATCGATGCCAGCGGAGTCATCGGGCCTCGCTTGCGGGCCCCTCGGCGCGGGACACCGGTCTCACGCCACGGCCTCGGTTATGGAGTGGCCGCCCATCAACAGGCCGATGTGCTCTCGGTCGGCCTCCGCCGCCTCGAACACGCCCATGATCCGGCCCTCGTAGATCACGGCGATCCGGTCGCTCATCAGCAGCACCTCGTCGAGGTCGTCCGAGATGAGCAGCACCGCGCAGCCGCTGTCGCGCTTGTCGAGGATCGTCGATCTGACCTCCTGGGCCGCGTTCACGTCGAGCCCCCTGGTGGGATGGGCCGCCACCAGCAGCCGGTCGGCAGCCAAGGCCTCTCGCCGGGCCACCAGGCGCTGCTGGTTGCCGCCCGAGAGCTGCCCGGCGGTGGCGAACACCGAGCGGGTCTGCACCCGGGCCGTCTCCACAAGCTTCTTGGCGAAGTCGATGACGCTCTGCCGGTTCAGGTTCAGGCCCTGGGAGAACTGCTCGGTCCAGTAACTGTGAAGCACCGCGTTGTCCTTGACCGGCGCGGACAGGACCATGCCCATCCCGATGCGGTCCTCGGGGATGTGCCCTACGCCGATATCGGTGACGGCCCGCACCGACATGGAGGTGATGTCCGCGCCGTCGACCGTGATCGCGCCGGACTCCAGACCGCGCAGCGCGCAAATCACTTCGGCCAGCTCGGTCTGGCCGTTCCCCGACACGCCGGCGATGCCGAGGATCTCCCCGGACCGGACGGTCAGGTCAACGTCGTGCAGCGCGGTGATCCCGCGGTCGTTGAGGGCCGAGACGCCTCGCAGTTCGAGGGCTGGGTCGCCGGTCACGACCCTGTGCTCCACGTTGAGGACCCGCTCCTCGCCGGTCATGAGCCTGGCGATCTCGCTGGCGGTGGCCCCCTCGGTCGGCCGGGTGATCTCCCTGATCCCGTGGCGCAGCACGGTCAGGCGGTCCGACACCGCCAGGACCTCCCTCAGCTTGTGGGTGATGAAGATCACGCTCAGGCCGCCGGCCGCCAGGTCCCGGACCACCGCGAAGAGCTCCTCGGCCTCCTTGGCGGTGAGGACTGCGGTGGGCTCGTCGAGGATCAGGACGCGGGCACCGCGGGCCAGCACCCGCAGGATCTCCACACGCTGCTGCTCCCCCACCGACAGCTGCCAGATCTTGGCGGTGGGATCGACGCGCAGGCCCATCTCGACCATGAACTGCTCGGTGCGCTCATTCAGGGCCCGCTGGCTCACGACACCCGGTGTCTCGGGCCAGCCCAAGTGGATGTTCTCGGCTACGGTCATCGGCTCGACCAGACGGAAGTGCTGGTGGACCATGCCGATGCCGGCGTCGATGGCGTGGGCGGGGCTGCGGAAGTCTCGCTCGGCCCCGTCCACGATCACCTGGCCGGCATCGGCGCGGTAGATGCCGGCCAGGATGTTGCACAGCGTGGTCTTGCCCGCCCCGTTCTCGCCCACGAGGGCGTGAACCTCGGACCAGCGCACCTCGAAGTCGACGGCGTCGAGGGCGGCTACGCCCCCGAACGCCTTGGAAACGCCCCGCGCCTCTACCGAGGATCGCGTGCTTTCGCCGGTCAACTCAGTAACGGTTGGTGCCCGGAATAGGGCTCAGGAGACGGGCGAGATGCCGGTGACGCCGTCGACCGGCCAGTCGATGGCGTAGGCCTGCAGCGAGTCGAGGGTCTCGCCCGCGGCCAGCCTCTCGTTGCCCTCGTTGTCGTTCAGCGGGCCCGCGTAGACGTGGAGTTCGCCGCTGTCGAGCTTGGCCCCGGCGTCGGCCACCGCGTCCTGCACATCCTGGGGCACGTTGGGACCGAAGTCGCCGATGGGCGTGTCCAGCAGCCACACCTCGTCCTGGGACACCCAGGTGCCGTCGAGCACCCGCTGGCACTGCTCGGTGTAGAACGGCCCGAACTCCGACAGGTCGAAGTGGGACACGTACTTGGTGGGAGCGGCCGAGCGGAAGTCGAGGTTCCAGTACCCGGTCCACACGCCGGCCTCCTCCGACAGCTGCAGGAAGGTGGGCTCGTCCATCACGCCGAACAGGAAGTCGACGCCGGCATCGAGCAACGCGTTGGCCGCCTGGGCCGCCTTCTGGGGATCGAAGAACGTGCTGACCAGCACGGTCTCCACCGTCGCGTCGGGGTTGACGGACCGGGCGCCCAGCAGCAGGCCGTTCACGTCGTTGAACGCGGTGGCCGTGGGGAAGGCGCCGATGTAGCCGATGCGGCCGTTGCCGGCGAGGTGCCCGGCGGCCACGCCCAGCTGGTAGGCGGTCTTCTCGTGGGCCAGGTAGAACGGGAACAGGTTGTCGCTGTAGTAGTGCCCGTTGATCTCGCAGAACTTGGTGTCGGGCGCGTTGTCCGACACCTCGGTCAGCAGCCCGGCGTACTCGGTGTTGGCGAAGATGATGTCGTTGCCGTCGTCAACCAGCTGCTGGAACGTCTCGGTCGTCCCGGCGTCGAAGCCGATGTTCGGAACGAACGAGGTCTCCAGCCGGTCGCCGAGGGCGGCCTGCGCGGCAAGGCGGCCGCGGTCGTGCTCCTGGGTCCAGCCGTTGTCGTCAGGCGGGCCGATGTACACCCACGCGGCCTTGATCGACTCCTTGCCCGCAGGCGCGGCCGTGGTCGGGGCCGCGGTGGTGGCCGGCGCAGCGGTCGTGGCCGGTGCGGCCTCCTCGTCGTCCCCGCAGGCGGCCAGCAGCGATCCTCCGACGGCTAGGCCGCCGATCCCGGCGACGCCCATCTTGAGGGCTTGGCGGCGCGACACGGTCGCGCTGGGCGGAAGGATCAGCCGCCGGTCGTTTTGCTTGTCGGTCATGTCAGGTGCCTTTCTGGGTTGGAGCTTCTCTTTGGTTTGGTTGTGAGGGGATCAGTCGAGTTGGGCCACGAGCTCGTCGAACTCGATGGCCCACTGCCGGCGCATCTTGCGCTTCTCAGGCTCGCCGAGCCAAGAGCCGTCGATGCCGTTGAGCATGCACTGGCGGAAGTCCTCCACCTCGAACCCCATGTGGTTGTGAGCCATGATGTAGTCCTTGGTGGGGTCGGTCTTGAACATGGGAGGATCGTCGCAGTCCAGGCTGATCTTGATGCCGTACTCGCGCATCTGCCCGATCGGGTGGTTGTCGAAGTCGTCGTTGAAGTACACCCACGCCGTCGACACCGGCGTGCAGGTGAAGACCACGCCCTCATCGCGGCATCGGCGCATGATGGCCTCGCTCTCGACCACGTGGTAGCCGTGGTCCACCCGCTCGCAGTTGAGCAGGTCGAGGCAGGTCTCGATGTTGCGGGGCGGGGCGTCCTCGGACTGGTGGGCGGTCAGGTGCAGACCGGCCTGCTCGGCCATGCGGTAGGCCTTCCAGAACCGCTCGGGCGGGTACTCGGCCTCGGCGTAGTCCATCCCGATGCCGATCACCTCCTCGCGGGGATGGTCGAGGAGGGTTTCCACCATGCTGACGCCCAACTCCGGTGTCTCCATACGGTTGATGGCCGCGATGAGGCGGCACTCGACGCCGTGGTCGGTGCGGGCCGCGTTGATCCCGTCGATGAGCCCGTCGACACAGGTCTCGTAGTCGACCCCGGCCGCCATGTGGGCGGTCGGGTTGAAGAACATCTCCCGGTAGCGGACGTTGTGCTCGGCGGCCTCGGTGAGCGTCTCGTAGCAGATGCGCTCGAAGTCCTCCCGGTCGATCACCCCCAGCGAGGTGTTGTCGTACATGTGGAGGAACTTGTAGATGTCGGGATAGTCGTAGAGGTCCTCGGGCTCCTCGTAGTCGGGCAGAGGCACGTTGTGCTTGTTGCACAAGTCGACCGCGGTACGGGCCTGAACCGACCCCATGAGGTGCAGGTGAAGGCTCACCTTGGGTATTGCCTTCAGGAAGGAATTCATGTCCATGAGCGAGTCAACCCCCTTGCCGAACTCCGCTTCGCGGACACTACCACTAGCTGACTCACCGCTAGCCAATCCTGAAGTGCGAGCGGATCTGTGCGTGCGAAACGCCGAGCTGGTGGTGACCATGGACGCCGACCGCCGGGAGATTCGCGGCGGCTGGGTGGCCGTTTCGGGCGGATTCGTGACCGCGGTGGGAGAGCCCGGGCGAGAGCCGGCCGCCGAGCGCACGATCGACGCCCGCGGCTGCTTGGTGACGCCCGGGCTGATCAATACCCACCATCACATCTTCCAGAACCTGACCAGGGCCTTCGCTCCGGCTCTGGCCGGTGACCTGTTCCATTGGCTGCGCACCCTGTACCCGGTGTGGAGCCGTCTCGATGAGGAGGCCGCCTACGTCTCGGCCTGGATCGGCCTGGCTGAGTTGGCACTGGGGGGCTGCACCACGACGACCGATCATCTGTACCTGCATCCCCGGGGCGGCGGCGACCTGACCTCGGCGGAGATCGCGGCGGCCCGGGATCTCGGGTTCCGGTTCCATCCCACTCGAGGGTCGATGAGCCTGTCGGAGAAGGACGGGGGCCTGCCGCCCGACTCGGTGGTCCAGGACGACGACGAGATCCTGGCCGACTGCGAGCGGCTGGTGGCTGTCCATCACGACCCAGCCCCCGGCGCCATGGTGCGCATCGCCCTGGCACCGTGCTCGCACTTCTCGGTCACGCCCGATCTCATGACTCGCACCGCGGAGCTGGCCGAGCGTCTGGACGTGCGGTTGCACACCCACCTGGCCGAGAATGCCGACGACAGCGCGCTGTGCGAGTCCACCCACGGCTGCCGCCCGGTCGAGTTCCTGGAGAGCGTCGGCTGGGGCTCGGATCGTGCTTGGGTGGCGCATTGCGTGGTCCCCAGCCCGGCCGAGATCGACCTGCTGGCCCGTTGGGGCACGGGAGTCTCCCACTGCCCGAGTTGCAGCCAGTTGATCGGCTTGGGAGTAGCCCCGATCCGCGAGATGCTCGACGCGGGCGTGCCGGTGGGCATCGGCTGCGACGGCTCGGCCTCCACCGACTGCGCCTCCCTGTGGCTGGAGACCCGTGGTGCCCTGCTGCTGGCCCGGCTGAGGGGCGGCCCCGAGGCCATGAACGCGCGCGAGGCGCTGGAGATGGCCACCCTCGGTGGGGCCGCTTGCCTGGGCCGCGACGACATCGGGACCCTGGAGACAGGGCGGGCCGGCGACCTTGTGGTCTGGCCCCTCGAAGGCGTCGCCTTCGCCGGGGCGCTGTCGGACCCGGTCGAGGCGCTGCTGCGCTGCGGTCCGGTGGCTCCCCGGCACACGGTCGTCGCCGGCAAGTTGCTGGTGGAGGACGGGCAGCTGACTGCGACGGGCGTCGACGAGATGCTGGCCCGCCACCACCGCATCGCCGGCGATTGGCTCGAGGCCGCTGGGGGCGATTAGCCGGTTACCAGAGAGGGGTGGCGGGATTGCCCTTGATGGCCTCGCGTCGCTCGAACAACTCCTCGGCCGCGGCCTGGGCCTCAGCAGCCACCGCGCCCACATCGACGGAGACCACGTCGCCGTCGCGCACCAGGCGCCGGCCCTGGACCCACACGTCGCTCACATCGCGGGCGTGCGCGGTGAACACCAGATGGGCCGGGGCGTTGAAGTGCTGCCCGTGCATCACGGGCACGAAGTGCAGGCCGCCGATGTCGACCATGGCGATGTCGGCGTCCTTGCCGACCTCAAGGGTGCCGGTCACGTCGTCGAGGCCGAGGGCGGCCGCTCCCGAGCGGGTGGCCATGTCGAGCACGTCCCAGGGGTCGGCCGCGGTCGGGTCGAGGGTGCTGACCTTGGCCAGCAGCGAGGCGAACTTCATCTCGCCCAGCATGTCGAGGTTGTTGTTCTCCTTCTCGCCGTCGGTGCCGAGCCCGACGGTCATCCCCGACTCCCGGTAGTGGTCGATCCGGGCCGGGCCGGAGGCGATCTTCATGTTGGAGCACGGGCAGTGGGTGGCGGCGGTGCCGGTGCGGGCCATCAGCTCCACCTCGCGGTCGTCCAGCCACACGCAATGGGCCACGACGGTGCGCTCGCCGAGGATGCCCCGGTTGTAGAACTCCTCGATGGGGCGCCGTCCGAACTGGCTCAGGCTCTCCTGCACCTCCCACACTGTCTCGGATGAGTGGGTGTGGATGCCGGTGTCGAACTCCTCGGCCAGGTCGGCCGCGGCCCTGAACATCTCGGGCGAGCAGTAGAACATGTGCTCCAGCCCCACCCAGGACCGCACCCGGCCGTCAGCGGCGGTGCGATGGGTCTCGAGCAGGCGCCGGTTCGATTCGAGGGACTCGAAGTAGTCGTAGCGGTCGGCGGTGTAGGGGGCCAGCGTGGCCCGGATGCCGATCTCGGTAGCCGCCTCGGCCGAGCCCTCCATGAAGCGCCACATGTCGAGCACCGAGGTGGTGCCGCCCCGCAGGCACTCGGTGTAGGCCATGTAGGAGGCGGCCTTGGCGATCTCGGGGGTCAGGGCCCGGTGGGCGGGGTCGACGTAGTTCTCCAGCCAGTCGAACAGGGCGAGTCCTTCGGCGGTGCCCCGCAGCAGACCCGAGTGCAGGTGGGCGTTGTGCATGCCTGGGATCACCACATGGTTGGCCGCGTCGACCACCGGGGCGGATGCCGCGGCAGGGTGGGCAGCGACTTCATCCACGGCCCCGACGGCCGTGATCGTGCCGTCCACGACCAGGACTGAGCCCGGGTCGTAGCTCACCTTGCGGCCCTCGAGCGGCAGCACGATGCCGCCCCGGATGAGGAATGTGGTGCTACTCATGGTGCACGGCAGCTTACGTGTGTAGCTGCATGGGAATGGTCAGCGGGAGGCGACCGCCACGTTTTCGAGCACCTCGCTGTCGCCGGTACGCACGTACCACTCCCACCGCGCGCCGTCGGGATCGGTGACCCAGGTCTCGGTCTTGGTGGCGTAGCAGCACATGGTGTCGCCAACCACGGTGGGCTCGAGGCCCGCTCCGGTCAAACGCCGCTCGGCATCGACCACCTGATCGGCGTTCTCGGTCTCCACACCGAGATGGTTGATGGTGCCACCTGCACCGCAGCATCCAGCAGGGTCCGAGGCGTCGGCGGCGGCCTCGAACAGCACCAGCTTCAGGGGCGGCTCGTCGATGGCAAAGTTGGCGTAGCCGGGCCGGCGGCGGGCCGGCTCCGTTGCGAACATCCGCGAGTAGAAGTCCACCGCGGCTTCCAAGTCGGACACGTTCAGCGCAAGTTGCAGTCTCACTGTCTCTCCTTCGTCTCAATCGGCTGTCGCCGGTCCCAATCTCCCATCTTGAACCGACGCCCCCTCCAACCCGGGCCGGGGCCAAGGTATTCCCCCTCAGCGAGGAACGGGCAATCGACGCTTGCCGGACCCATCACGCAGGCAGCGGGTCCCACGGGGGTTAGCGTCTTGTTGTCGTGCGGACCCGATACTCCGAGGATCAGCAGGCCGTGGCTGAGGCCTTCGGTGACCTGTTCGCCCGCGAGGCGACTGCCGAGGCGGTGCGGGCCGCGGAGGCGGGCTGCGGTTTCGATCCCGACCTGTGGCGCAAGCTCGCCGCCGCGGGCGCGCCACAGATGGCGGTGGGCGTCGCCGACGGGGGCGGCGGGGCCTCGCTCGTCGATCTGGCTGTGGTGGTCCACGAATGGGGTCGGCGGATAGCGCCGGTCCCGCTGGTGGAGCACGCTGTGTGCGCCCGGCTGCTCTCAGATGCCGGCAACGGGGAGCCGATCCGGGAACTGGCCGCCTCGGTGATCTCCGGCGATCTGATCGCCACGATGGCTCCCGGGCCGATCGAACCCGACAGCACGGCCCGGCTCGTGCCTGCCGGCGCGGTGGCCGACGTCGTGGCGGCCAGGCGCGGCGACGACATCGTGGTCGCCCGCAGCCGGCCCCCGGGCGCGGCGCGTCCCAACACCGCGGATCTGCCCCTCGCCGACCGGGATCTCTCCGGTGCGGAGACCGTCGCTTCCGGGGCGGCGGCCGCAAGCGCCTGGGACCGCGCCCTGGCCGAGTGGAGGGCGCTCATGGCGGTGGCCTACGCCGGGCTGGCCGGAGAGGTGCTGGCCATGGGTGTCGCCTACACCAAGCAGCGTCACCAGTTCGGTGTGCCGGTGGGGTCCTTCCAGGCCGTGCAGCACGGGTTGGCCGATGCGGCCACCCGAAGCGAGGGAGCCCGGCTGCTCGCCTTCCGGGCCGTCAGCGCCGTCGATGCCGGCCGGGCCGACGGCGCCCGGCTCGCCTCGATGGCGCTGCTGTTCGGCGCCGAGTCGGCCCGGTTCGCGGCCGACCGGGTGCTCCAGTACCACGGCGGCTACGGCTACAGCGCCGAGTACGACGTCCAGCTCTACTACCGCCGGGCCGCCGGCTGGCTGTTGCAGCTCGGTGAGCCCGCAGCCGAGGTCGCCCGGCTCGCCGACGCCGACCTGGGCCCGAAGGCTGCGTGATGGAGTTCACCATGCCGGCACGGGCCGAAGACTTCCGGGCAGAGGTCCGGCAGTTCCTGGCCGAGCACCTCACCGGCGAGATGATCGCCGCGACCCGCGACGGCACCATCCACTCCCCCGCCCTGCACCGAGCCATAGCTGATCGGGGCTGGCTGTCGGGCGCGGTGCCGGCCGAGCTCGGTGGAGGGGGGATGGACCCGGTTGAGCTGTGCGTGCTACTGGAGGAGCTGCAGCTCCACCAGGCGCCCGCCGACGCCTTGGGGGTGGCCGTGGTCGGGGTGTCAATGATCCTGGAGCACGGAAACGAGCACCTGCGGGGCGCGGTGGCTCCCCGGCTCATGTCGGGTGAGGCGCTGGTGTGCCTGGGCTACAGCGAGCCCGAGTCGGGCTCGGACGTCGCCGCGGCCCGCACCCGGGCCGTACGCGACGGGGACCGGTGGGTCATCAATGGCTCCAAGATGTGGACGACCCTGGCCCATGTGGCCGACTACGTGCTGCTGCTCACCCGGACCGACCCCGAGGTGCCCAAGCACCGAGGGCTGACATTCTTCGTGGTGCCCCTCGACACGGCCGGCATCGAGATCCAGGCCGTCGAGACGATGGGAAACGAGAGGTCCAACGCCACCTTCTACGACGACGTCCTGCTCGGCGACGAGTGGCGCCTCGGCGAAGTGAACGACGGCTGGACGGTCATGAAGACCGCGCTCAAGTACGAGAGGGGCATCGCCGGAGGCCAGTTCCCGTCGCCTCCGGTGATCGAGGCGGCCGTCGACTGGGCCCGCCGCGCCCGCCGGGCCGACGGCAGCCGCCCCATCGACGACGACGAGGTACGCAACAAGCTGGTGCGGGCCATGATCGACGTGGAGGTGTGCCGCAGCTTCGCCTACCACACCGCCGCCCTGGCGTCGGAGGGAGCCATGTTCGGGGTGGAGGGGTCGATGACCAAGCTGTTCGCCTCGGAGTCCTACAAGAAGCACTGCGCCTGGTTCCTCGACATGATGGGCGCCGAGGGGCTGCTCACCCACGACGATCCGGGCGCACACATGGACGGCCGGATCGAGGAGCATTTTCGCCACGCCCCGGTGACCGCCATCTACGGCGGCACCAGCGAGATCAACCGCAACCTGGTGGCCGAGGGCTGGCTGGGCCTGCCCCGGTCACGCTGACGACTTGGGGTGCTATGCCCCTCCACGGGTAGCCTGATCAGTCGCACGGGACGTGGCGCAGCCAGGTAGCGCACCTGCTTTGGGAGCAGGGGGTCGCCGGTTCAAATCCGGCCGTCCCGACCAACCCATGACCCAACTTCACGAAGCCCAACGCCGGGCCGATCCGATCAAGCGATATGTAGCGCCCGAGTCGTTGGAGGACGCCTTGGACGTACTCGCGGCGCGCGGCCCCTCGGCCCGCGTCATCGCCGGCGGCACCGACCTGCTGCTGGAACTCAGCCGCGGCGCGAGGACCGGCATCGACACGCTCGTCGATCTGAGCGTGCTCGACGGGCTCGACACCATCACCGAGCACCGCGGGCGAGTGGAGTTGGGCCCCCTCGTCACCCACGGCGACGTAGTCGGATGCGAGCGGATGCTGTCGGTGGGGCTCCCGCTGGCGCAGGCGTGCCTGGAGGTCGGGGGTCCGCAGCTTCGCAACCGGGCCACGATCGTCGGCAACATCGTCACAGCCAGCCCCGCCAACGACACAATCTCCGCGCTCTACGCGCTGGGCGCCGACGTGACCGTCTCGTCGGCCGGCGGTGGCCACCGGACCATGCCGATCGAGGACTTCTTCACTGGTTTCCGCACCACCTCGCTGGAGCCGGGCGAGCTCGTGACCAGGATCTCCTTCGACGCGCTCGGCGGGGGACGCCGGGGCATCTTCGTGAAGCTCGGGTTGCGGAGGGCTCAGGCCATCTCGGTGGTTCACGCCGCCGCGGTCGTCACCGAGGGCAGCGACGGCACCGTGTCCGACCTGGTGGTGGCCCTGGGCAGTGTCGGCCCGACCATCGAGCTGGTGGACGCGGCCACCGGCATAGCCAGGGGACGGCTCCTCGCCGACGCGGCCGCCGACGTAGCGGCCGCGTCCCGGGCTGCGGTCACACCCATCGACGACCTGCGCTCCACCGCCGAGTACCGCAGCCACACGGTCGAGGTGGTGGTGGAGCGGGCGCTGCGCTCGCTGGCGGCCGGCACCGAGGCCTCCACCTGGCCCCAGAGCCCTCCCCGCCTGGTCGTCGTCCCCGATTCCCCGGCGCCATCGGCGCCGGAGGAGCCCGCCCGGCGGGAGGTCACCGACGTCTGGACCATCACGGCCACCATCAACGGCGTCCAGCGCAGCGCGGCCAACGCCGCGGGCCGCACCCTGCTCGACTGGCTGCGATTCGACCTCGGACTGACCGGCACCAAGGAGGGCTGCGCCGAGGGCGAGTGCGGAGCCTGCACCGTCCACCTCGACGGCCGGGCCGTGCTGGCTTGCCTGGTGCCCGCCGCCCGTGCCGACGGCACGAGCATCACTACCGTCGAGGGCGTCGCCCCATCCGACGGGAGCCTGCACCCCGTCCAGCAAGCCCTGGCCGAGTGCGGGGGCGTCCAGTGCGGCTTCTGCACCCCGGGGTTCGTGATGAGCGCGGCCATGCTGGCCGACGAGGAGCCTCACCCCAGCCGGGAACAGGTGGAGCACGGCCTGGCCGGAAACCTGTGCCGCTGCACCGGGTACTACTCGATCATCGACGCCCTGGCCGGAAACGGCGAGGGCGAGGCCGCGCACCGATGAGCGTCGGCGCCTCCCCGACCCGCATCGATGCGCCGGCCAAGCTCACCGGCGCGGCCGAGTACCCGAGCGACAGGATTCCGGCCAACGCGCTGTGGGCCATGGCGGTGTTCACCGACCAGCCTCACGCCCGCCTGATCAGCCTCGATCTGGAGGCCGCTAGGGCCGTCGAGGGAGTGGTCGCCGTGTTCGGCTCGGCCGATGTGCCCGTGAACGAGTTCGGCCTCACCATGGCCGACCATCCGGTGTTCGTCGGCCTGGAGCACACCGGCCGCAGTCACCTGCCCTGCGACGTGTCCCGCTGGGAGGCGGACCGGCTGGCGCTGGTCGTGGCCGAGACGCCCGACGCGGCCCGGGCGGCGGCGGCCGCCATCGAGGCCCGGTGGGAGCCGTTGCCGGTGCTGGCCGACATCGACCAGTCGCTGTCCTCGGAGACGATGATCCACCCCGAGAATGGCGAGCCCTCCAACGCCTACTACTCGCTGCGCATCCGCAAGGGGGACATGGATCAGGGCTGGGCCGACGCCGAGGTGGTGGTGGAGTCGACCTACGAGTTCCCCTACCAGGAGCACGCCTACCTGCAGCCCGAGGCGGGCATGGCCTACATCGACGGCGAGGGCCGGGTGACGGTGGAGGTCGCGGGCCAATGGACCCACGAGGACCAGGAGCAGATCGCTCACGCCCTCGACCTGCCCGCCGAGCGGGTCCGGGTGATCTATCCGGCCATCGGCGGCGCCTTCGGCGGCCGCGAGGACATATCGGTCCAGATCGTGCTGGGCCTGGCCGCGATGAAGCTCCACGAGCGGGGCATCGACCGCCCGGTGGCCACCGTGTGGTCGCGCGAGGAGTCGATCGTCGGGCACGGCAAGCGCCACCGGGGCCGCATCACCGCGCGCTGGGGTGCCCGGCGCGACGGCCGCATCACCGCGGTGAGCAGCACCGCCTGGCTCGACGCGGGGGCTTACAACTTCACCTCCAACAAGGTGCTGGGCAACTGCCACCTGCACCAGGCAGGGCCCTACGAAGTGCCCAACGCCGAGATCGACAGCATCGCGGTGTACACCAACGCCACTCCGGCCGGCGCGTTCCGGGGCTTCGGCGCCCCGCAGGCTGCCTTCGCTGCCGAGAGCCAGATCAACAAGCTGGCCGAGGCGCTGGGTGTGGACCCGGTGGAGATCCGCCGCATCAACACCCTGCGCGAGGGCAGCGTCGGCATCACCCAGACTGCCATGCCCGAGGGCGTGACCATGCCCGAGGTGATCGACCGCTGCGCCGAGACCGCAGCGGAGCCCGCCTCCGACGGCGCGGCCTTCAGCCCGTTCCCGTCGCTGCCGCCCGACTTCTCGGCGCTGCGCCGGGGCCGGGGCTTCGCCTGCTCGTTCAAGAACGTCGGGTTCTCCTTCGGCTACCCCGAGCGCTGCGAGGCCGAGATAGTCCTCCATGGCAGCCAGGACTCCGACGAGCCTGAGCGGGCCGAGCTGTACCACGCCGGCGCCGAGGTCGGCCAGGGCGCCCATACCGCGCTGGTGCAGATGGCCGCCGAGGCCACCGGGCTGCCGGCGGACCGCATCGTGCACCGCTTCAGCGACACGGCCACCTCCGGCGATGCCGGATCGGCGTCGGCCTCGAGGCTCACGTGGATGTCGGGCAACGCGATCCTCGGCGCGGCCGAGGAGGCCGAGAAGGCCTGGCGGGACGGCCAGCGTCCGGCTGCGGGCCGTTTCCGCTTCGTGCCTCCGCCCACCGAGCCGCTCGACCCCGTCGACGGCCACTGCGTCCCCAACTTCAGCTACGGCTACGTGGCCCAGCACGTCGAGCTCACGGTGGACACCGGGACGGGTCACATCCGGGTCGACCGGGTGGTGAGTGCCCACGACGTGGGGCGGGCCATCAACCCGGACCTGGTGGTGGGACAGATCGAGGGTGCGGTCATCCAGGCCCACGGATACGCGCTGAGCGAGGACCTCCGATCAGACGGCGGCCGCCTGCAGAACATGCGCCTGAGCACCTACCTGATGCCCGGCATCGGCGACATCCCCACCACCGTCGACAGCGTCGTGCTGGAACTGGCCGACCCGCTCGGCCCGTGGGGCGCCCGCGGCATGGCCGAGATGGGCATGATCCCCTACGCCCCCGCGGTGACAGCCGCCCTCCACGACGCCACCGGCGTCTGGTTCGACAGCTTCCCCCTCACCCCCGACCGCGTCCTGGCCGGCCTTCGCCAAGCCGAGGGCTGATCGGCGCGGTCAGCGGGGCCAGGCGGCGGTCAGGCGTTCCCAGCAGTCTTGGAGGCTCTGGGGGAGGACCCTCACGTCGGCAAGCGCGGTCATGAAGTTGGTGTCGGAGCGCCAGCGGGGCAGCACGTGGATGTGGACGTGGTCGTACACGCTGGGGCCGGCGCCCTCACCGAGGTTGGCGCCGACGTTCACCCCGTCGGGCGAGAACGCGGCCTTCACCGCGGCCACCGCGTCGTGGACGGTGTCCCACAGCTCGCGCCGCTCGTGGAGGTCCAGGCCCTCGAGATCTCCAACGGCGCGGTAGGGCAGGATCAGCAGGTGGCCCGTCGAGTACGGGTAGCGGTTCAGGATGGCGAAGACCAGCTCGCCGCGGTGCACGATGTGCGTCTTGTCGTCAGGCAGGCCCGAGTTGAGGATGGCTTCGAACAGGCTCTGGCCGGTCTCGTCGTCGGGACCGGCCCCGACTCCGGGGACCGTGCCAGGGATGGTGCCGGAGGAGTCCGCGATCCCGGCTGCGGCCGCCTCCCGGTCGTCCATCATGGCGGGGATCCGCCATCCGGCCCAGAGGCGCTCGACCATGTCAGCTCCGAGCCTCGACCTCGGCTGCTAAGCGGTCGGCGAAGGCTTCCAGCGGCACATCCCTCTCGGGCCTGTCGCCCCCGCGGGCGTTGACCCCGACCGTTCCGTTGGCGGCGTCGTCGCCGCCAACCACCAGAACGTAAGGGACCTTGGCCACCTTGGCGTTGCGCACCCGCTTGCCCAAAGGCTCCTCGGCCGGGCTGACCTCGGTGCGGAAGCCTCGGGACCGCAAGGTCTCGGCCACTTCGACGGCGTAGTCCCCATGGGCCGCAGCCACCGGCAGCACCTGGGCCTGAACCGGCGCCAGCCAGGCCGGGAACGCCCCGGCGTAGTGCTCCAGGAGCACTCCGAAGAACCGCTCGACCGCGCCGAACAAGGCCCGGTGGATCATCACGGGCCGCGGCCGGGAACCGTCCGACGCCACGTACTCCAGCCCGAAGCGCTCGGGCAGGTTGAAGTCCACCTGGATGGTGGAGAGCTGCCACGAGCGGCCGATGGCGTCGCGCACGTCCACGTCGATCTTGGGACCGTAGAAGGCTCCGCCACCCTCGTCGGTCTCGTAGTCGAGCCCCGCCGACTCCAGCGCAGCTCGCAGACCGGCGGTGGCATCGTCCCACAGCGCCTCCTCGCCCACGTACTTCCCCTCGGGCCGGGTGGAGAGCCTGGTCTGGAAGTCGCTGAAGCCGAATGCCTCCAAGACGCTCAGGACGAACTCCAGCAGCGACGCCAACTCGGTGGCGATGTCTTCGCGGGTGCAGAAGATGTGAGAATCGTCCTGAGTGAAGCCCCGGCTGCGCAGCAGGCCGTGCACCGCGCCCGACAGTTCGTAGCGGTAGACCGCGCCGAGCTCGAACAGCCGCATGGGCAGGTCGCGGTAGCTGCGTTGCGACGACCGGTAGATCATCACGTGGAACGGGCAGTTCATCGGCTTGGGGTAGTAGTCGGTGCCGTCCATCTCCATGGGCGGGTACATGCTCTCGGCGTAGAAGTCCAGGTGGCCGGAGGTCTCCCACAGCACCGACTTGGCTATGTGGGGCGAGAACACGAACTGGTAGCCGCCGTCGGCGTGGCGCTGCCGGGAGTAGTCCTCCATCAGCTTGCGCACCAGCGCTCCCTTGGGATGCCACACCGCCAGGCCCGGCCCCAGCTCGGCCGGCCAAGACACGAGGTCGAGCTCGGCGGCCAGCCGTCGGTGGTCGCGCCGCTCGGCCTCGGCCAGGCGGTGCAGGTGGGCTCTGAGGTCCTTGCCGGTGGCCCAGGCGGTGCCGTAGATGCGCTGCAGCATGGGGTTGCGCTCGCTGCCCCTCCAGTAGGCCCCGCTGACCCGCTGCAGGGCGAAGTGTCCCAGTCGCCCGGTTGAGGGGACATGGGGGCCGAGGCACAGGTCCACGAACCCGGCCGCGTCGCCGTTGCCAGCGTCGTTGCGGTAGCAGCTGACGGTCCCTCCGTCCGACGCCTCGGAGGCAAGGTCGCCGCCCGCGTCCGCGCCCATGGCCACCGCCTCGATGATGGCCCGCTTGTAGGGATGCTCTGAGAACAGGTCCAGAGCGTCCTCGGCCGCCATCTCGACCCGCCGGAAGGGCTGGTCGGCCTCGATTATCTCGCGCATGCGGGCTTCGATGCGCTCCAGGTCGGCGTCGGTGAAGGTGCCGCCGTCGGGCAGTTCGAAGTCGTAGTAGAAGCCGTGTTCGATGGGTGGCCCGATGGCGAAGGTGGCCCCCGGGTACAGGTCCAGCACGGCCTGGGCCAGCACGTGGGCGGTGGAGTGGCGGATGGTGTGCAGGCCCCGGTCCGACGATGCGGTGACGATCTCCACCGAGGCCCCGTCCGGGATGGGCGCGGTCAGGTCCTTCTCGGCACCGTCCACGACCGCGACGACTGCGTCGGCGGCAAGCCGGGGGCCGATGGAGGCGGCCAGATCGGCTGCGCTGGACCCCTCTACCAGCTCGCGCGCGGAGCCGTCGGGCAACGAGACCGAGATCACGGACATCGCCTCCGAGGCTACCGCTGCCCCCCGATCGCGAGCGGCCGCCCGCGGATCAGACCACCTACTGGGGAACCGTTCACCTCGCGCCCTCTTTCAGGGCTACTCCCAACAGGTCGGCCGCGGCGTGCACCGGATGGCCGGCGCCGGCGGCGCCGTCCACGGCAGCTAGGGCTCCGGGGACGTCGAGGTCGTCGTCGAGGCGTTGGCGTACCTCGCCCAGAAGGCCGGCACCGCCGTCGCCTCCGGCTCCGGCGCTCCGCCAAAGGGTCAGGCGTTGCTCGGCCTCGTCCAGCAGGCCGTCGTGCCAGGGCCAGGGGGTGCGGTAGTGCTGCGACATGAGGGCCAGGCGGATGGCCATCGGTTCATGGTCCCGCCGCAGGTCGTGGACGAACACCAGGTTGCCGAGCGACTTCGACATCTTGGAGCCCTGGTAGTGCACCAGCGCCTGGTGCATCCAGTGCCGAGCGAACGGCTTGCCCGTCACCGCCTCGGACTGGGCCCGCTCGCATTCGTGGTGCGGGTACAGCAGGTCCACTCCCCCGCCGTGCAGGTCGATGGTCTCTCCCAGCTCGCGCAGGGCCAGCGTCGAGCACTCGACGTGCCAACCGGGTCGCCCCGGCCCCCAGCGGGACTCCCACGACGGCTCGCCGGGTCGGGCCTGCTGCCACAGCACGAAGTCGAGCCGGTCCCGCTTGGCCGGGTCGTCGGGGTCGTCGCGCCACTGGCGGGCCAGGTCGATCATGTGGTCGCGCCCGAATCCCGACAGCGAGCCGAAGCCGTAGAAGGCCTGCGTGTCGAAGTAGACGCTTCCGCCGGAGCGGTACGCGAAGCCCCGCTCCAGGGCGGCGTGAATGAAGCCCCGGATGTCGGGGATGGCCGACGTCGCCCTGGGCTCGGAGGCCGGCGGCAAGGTGTTCAGCGCGGCCATGTCGTCGTCGAAACGGGCCGTCTGATCGAATGCCAGGTCGAGATAGTGGACCCCCCGGCGGTCGGCCGCGGC
Source organism: Acidimicrobiaceae bacterium (assembly GCA_009842325.1). Taxonomy (GTDB): domain Bacteria; phylum Actinomycetota; class Acidimicrobiia; order Acidimicrobiales; family Aldehydirespiratoraceae; genus Aldehydirespirator. The sequence continues at coordinate 50,283 of VYFQ01000007.1, forward strand.
CAGGATGTCGTCGTCGACGTCGGTGATGTTGCGCACGCAGCGGGTCTCGCGGCCCATGTCCCGGAGGCGTCGCTGCAGCACGTCGTAGGTGATGTAGGTGGCGGCGTGCCCCAAGTGGGTGGCGTCGTAGGGCGTGATGCCGCACACGTACATGCGCACCACCTCAGGCGGGTCGAAATCCACCACCGCGCCCCGGGCAGTGTCGTAGAGCCGCAGGGTCACGTTGCACCGGCCGTCAGGGGAGCCAAGGTGGTTACTTCACCGCCGGCCTTGCCATAGAGCCGCACATTCTCACGGTAGCGTTGCCGGCCGTGGGCATCCTCGACGGCAAGCGCATCGTCATCACCGGCGTGCTGACCGACGCCTCGCTGGCCTACGGCGCGGCCGAACTTGCGCTGGCCGAGGGGGCCGAGATCCTCGTGACCGGGGCCGGACGGGCAATGCGCCTCACGCAGCGCACGGCCCGCAAGCTCGGCGACGGCATCGAGGTGGTGGAGTTCGACGTGACCGAGCCGTCCCACGCCGACGCCCTGCGCGACCACCTAGCCGGCAGCTGGGGGCAGGTGGACGGCGCGCTCCATGCCATCGGGTTCGCTCCGGAGGTCTGCCTGGGCGGCACGTTCATGGACGCCACCTGGGAAGACGTCAGGGTGGCCCTGGAGATCTCCACCTATTCGCTCAAGATGCTCGCCGACGCGGTCGCCCCGCTCATGCCGGCGGGCAGTTCGATCGTGGGCCTGGACTTCGACGCCAGCCGGGCCTGGCCCGGCTACGACTGGATGGGCGTGGCCAAGGCCGGCCTCGAGTCGACCTGCCGGTACCTGGCCCGCTACCTCGGGCCGCAGGGCATCCGGGTGAACCTGGTCTCTGCGGGACCGATGAAGACCATGGCCGCCCGCTCGATCCCCGGGTTCTCCGAGTTCGAGGACGCGTGGGCCCTGCGGGCCCCGCTCGGCTGGAGCGTCACCGACCCCACGGGGGTGTCGCGCACCATCGTGGCCATGCTGAGCGACTGGCTGCCGGTCACCACGGGATCGGTCGTGCAGGCCGACGGCGGCTACCACGCAATCGGCGCCTAGAGGCGGAGCGGACGCCGCCTCCAGTTGGGGACTCGCGAGGCGCTTAGCGAGGCCGTGGCCCGAGCGGCCCGTGAGCGCAGCGAACAAGAGCGGGAAACACGCAGCAGGCGCCGATCAGGCGCCGTTGTCGTCGGTCTCGTCGAAGATGTCGCCCACCAGCGTCTCCAGGACGTCCTCGAGGGTGACAACGCCGAGCATCTTGCCGGCCTCGTTGCGCACCAGCGCCATGTGCACCCGGGACCGGCGCATGTAGAGCAGCAGGTCCTGGCCAGCCATGTCGGGACTCACCACCCGCATGCGCCGCACCAGTTCCAGCGGCACCGGATCGTCGCGGGCTTCGGCCGGCATGCGGAGCAGGTCCTTGGCGTGCACGAACCCCAGCACGTCACCGGGATCGGACCCCCACATCGGGATCCGGGTGTGGCCGGTGGCGGCCACGACATCCTCGAGTTGGGCGACCGATGCGCCGCGAGGCACAGCCACCAGCCGATCGGCGCGCACCATCACCGACCCGACCGACCGGGCGCGGAACTCCAGCGCGCCCGACAGCAACTCGTGCTCGGTGGGCTCGATCACCCCCTCCTGGCGGGCGCCTGCCAGCAGCGTGTGGAACTCGTTGATGGTGAGCGCGGTGTTGATCTCGTCCACCGGTTTGATGCCCATCAGGCGCACGATGCCCGCCGACACCGCATTGAGTGACCAGATGGCCGGCTTGAACACGACGCCGTAGATCCGCATGGCCGGCGCCAGCAGCCTCGCCGACGACTCGGGCTCGGTGATGGCCATGTTCTTGGGCACCATCTCGCCCACCACCACATGCAGCGTGGTGACCACGAACAGCGCCACCGAGAACGAGATGGTGTGCAGAACACCCGAAGGGACCTCGACGACCCGCTCGATGACGGGCTCTATGAGATGGGCGATGGCCGGCTCGGCCAGATAGCCCAGCACCAGCGAGGCCATGGTGATTCCGAGTTGGGCGCCCGCGAGCTGGGTCTGCAGGTCGCGCACTGCCGCCAGCGCGACCCGGCTGCGCCGGTCCCCGCCTGCGGCGGCCGTCTCGAGGCGAGCAGCACGGGCCGCGACCAGCGCGAACTCGGCCGCCACGAAGAAGGCGTTGGCGCCGAGCATCACCACCGCCACCACCAGGGCCACGATCGTTCCCGTGCTCATAGCGGCATCGGTGGCGCCGCCACCCGCACGGTGGCGATCCTGAGACCGTCGACGGCCACGACCTCAAGGCGCCACCCGTCCACGGTGACGATCTCGCCGGGCACCGGGATGTGGCCCAACCGGTCCAGCACCAGACCGGCCAGCGTCTCGTAGTCGCCCTCGGGCATCTCGAACCCGGTGGCGTCGAGCACCTCGTCGGTATGGAGCGACGCGGGCAGCACCGTCGAGCCTCGGGACTCGGACCGGGTGCGCTCAGGGGTGGACGAGTCGTGCTCGTCGTCGATCTCGCCGACGATCTCCTCCAGCACATCCTCGAGGGTGATGATCCCCGCGGTGCCGCCGTGCTCGTCGACGACCACCGCGAGCAGACCTGCGCCGGTACGCAGGTCGTCCAGCATGTCGTCGAGGTCGCGCGACTCGGGTACGGCCAGCATCGGCTGCATCAGCTGCGACACCGGCGTGGACGGCCGTTCCGGGCCCGGCACGGCGAAGAGCGACTTCACATGGACCACGCCGGCCACGTTGTCGAGATGTCCCGCCATGACCGGGAAGCGGGAATGGCCGGTGCGGGCGGCCAGATCGGCCAGGTCGGCCACCGAGGCGTCGGCCTCGATGGCGATCACCTCCACCCTCGGCACCATGGCGTCGTCGGCCTGCTTGTCGGCCAGCCGGATCGACCGGGTGAGCAGCCGCACCTCGCGCTCGTCGAGCATCCCCTCCTCCCCCGAGGAGACGAAGAGATGCTCCAGCTCGTCGCGGTCGGGCACCGCGTCTATCTCCTCGCGCGGCTCCATGCCGAGGCGGCGCACCATCCAGTTGGCCGAGCCGTTGAGGAACGCCACCACGGGCCGGGCCAGCACGCCGTACACCGTGGTCGGCACGGCCACGGCCACCGCCATCCCGAATGGCTTGGTAGTGGCCACGGCTTTGGGGACGAGCTCGCCCATCATCATTTGCACGACGGTGGCCAGGACCAGCGCGACTGCGACGGAGACGCCCCAGGGCGTGTTCGCCCCGAACAGAGCCTCGACTCCGGGCTCGATCATCGGCGCCAGGGCCGGTTCGATCATGAAGCCGAGGAGCAACGACGACACCGTGATGCCGATCTGAGCCCCGGACAGGTGAAACGACAGGCGGGCCACCAGGCGCTGGACTATGCGGGCCCGCCGGTCGCCCGCCCCGGCCCGCTCGTCCACTCGGGTCCGGTCCACCGCCACAAGTGCGAACTCCATGGCGACGAAGAAGGCGTTGGCTGCTATAAGCGCCAGCGCGGCCAGAAGCCACAGCGCGGTCTCTATCGGTCCTCCCAGGTTCGCCGGACCCTTGCGGCCGCGAATCTAACCGGTCGGCCCGCTGCTTCCCGCTCATGCTCGCTGCGCTCACGGGCCGCTCCGGCCACGGCCTCGCTAGAGGTCTTCCGGGAATTCTGGTTGGACGCGACCTGTCCGCTCGGCCTCTAGGTTGACCTGATGCCGTCGCCTGGCCTGCACCCCGACCGCAGCCTCAGCTGGCTCCGGCGGATCCTGCCGGTAGTGGCCGTCTACAGGAACGTGTTCGCGGCGTCCGTGACGGCCGGCCTCGTCTCGGTGGCAGCCACCGCGGCCGTGCCGGTGGTGATCGGGCGGGGCGTGGACGCAGCCGCGGCCGGCGACGCGCTGAGGCCGTGGGTGCTGGCCCTGGTCGCCCTGGCCGGCACTCGCTTCGTGTTGGGCTTCGCCTACCGGTACGGGCTGTTCCGCACCGCCCACTGCATAGAGGCCGATCTGCGCAACCTCGTCTACGAGCGTCTAACCGAGCTGTCGTTCTCCTACTGGGACAGGACCCAGACGGGGCAGGTCATCTCGCGCGCCAACAGCGACATCCGCTCGATCCAGCTGCTCTTCGCGTTCGGTCCCCTCGTGGCCATGCAACTGGCGCTGCTGGTCATGGGCACGACCGCGATGGTGGCGCTGTCGCTGCCCCTGACGCTGGTGGCCATGGCGCCGTTGCCGCTGGTCCTGTACGTCGGCCTGCGGCTGCGGAACAAGGTCTTCCCCCTGACCTGGGTGACACAGTCCCGGATGGCCGATGTCGCCATGATCGTGGACGAGAACATCCAGGGCGCCCAGGTAGTGCGCACCTTCGCCCAGGAGCAGGCCCAGGTGGACCTGCTGGCCGGGTCGGCGCAACGGCTCCGCTGGGCCGGCACGGCCACCGCCGACGCCCGGGCCCGCCACGCTCCCCTCATGGAGGCGCTCCCCCGGTTCGGATTGGCGCTGGTTCTGCTCACCGGTGGTCTGCTGGCTATCGACGGCAGCATCGCGGTGGGAGACATCGTCGCCTTCAACGCATACGTGCTCCTCATGGCGGCCCCGTTCCGGATGATCGGCTTCGTCCTGATCCAATGGCAGCGAGCCTCGGCGGCCGCCCAGCGGGTGTTCGAGATACTCGACGAGTCCCCCGAGATCATCGAGCGTCCCGACGCCGTGCGGATGACGGAGCCGGCCGGCCGGGTGGAGTTCGCCGATGTGAGCTTCACCTACTCCACCGGGGACGGCACCTCGATTCTCGACGGCTTCTCCTTGACCGTGGAGCCCGGCGAGACGGTGGCGGTCGTGGGCCGGACCGGCAGCGGCAAGAGCACCCTCGGCCGGCTCCTGCCCCGCTTCTACGACGTCGACCGGGGTGAGGTGCGCATCGACGGCGTCGACGTGCGGGACTTGCGCATCCCGGATCTGCGCCGGGCCGTGACGGTGGCCACCGACGACCCGTTCCTGTTCGCGACCAGCGTCCGCGACAACGTGGCCTTCGCCCGCCCCGACGCGGACGAGGCGTCGGTGGCTGTGGCGCTGGTCGACGCAGCCGCCGGCTTCGTGACATCCATGCCCGGTGGCACCGAGACCAGGCTCGGTGAGCGGGGCTCAACCATCTCCGGGGGTCAGCGGCAGCGGCTCGCCATCGCCCGCGCCCTGGTAGCCGACCCGGCGGTGCTGGTGTTGGACGACGCCACCAGCGCCATCGACACCGAGGTGGAGGAGCGCATCCATTCAGCCCTGCGCCGGCGCCGCTCCCACCGCACCACCATCGTCATCGCCCACCGCCTGTCCACGATCGCTCTGGCCGACAGGGTGGTGTTCATCGCCGACGGGAAGGTGGCGGCCAGCGGCAGCCACCGGCATCTGTTGAGCACCGTGCCCGCCTATGCCGAGGTACTGACCGATATAGGCGCCACCGAGTCCGCGGCGCTCCCGGACTGATGTTCCCATCGCCCGTCGGGATGCGCAGCGGACCGACCTCGGTCCAGGCCGCGGCCCAGGCCGGTCTGCCCCACGCCGACGTGCCCGGCGACCTGAGGGCCCGGGTCGAGCGGGTGCTGGCCGACGAGCCGATCCATCCCGATCCCGGGGTGAAGTGGTCCCGCACCACCGACGAGTCCGACAGCCGGTTCGGGCTGGGGCGGTTCCTGTGGCCCCACCGCTACCGGCTGGCGGTTGCCTTCCTGCTGGTGGCCGCCGAGACCGTCGCGCTGCAGCTCGGCCCCGTGCTCACCCAGATCGGGGTGGACGACGGCATCGTGGCCCGCGACCGCAGCGTTCTGGTCATCGCCGCTCTGGCCTACGTGGCCTTGCTGGCTGTGGCCGCCGGAGCCGGTGCGATCAGGACGTCGTTCACCGGCAGGCTCGGCGAGCGTCTGATGGAGCGGCTGCGGGTCCGGACGTTCGAGCACATGCAGCGCCAGCAGATGGACTTCTACACCACCGAGAGGGCCGGCGTGCTGCTGACCCGCATGACGTCCGACATCGAGGCGCTGTCGGTGCTGTTCAACGAGGGCATCGTCAACTTCGCGGTCCAGGGCCTCACTCTGGTGGTGATCACCATCCTGCTGTTCAACTACGACCCGCTACTGGCTCTCATCACCCTGGCCGCGGCCGTGCCGCCGACGCTGGCGTCCTCGATGTGGTTCCGCCGGCGGGCCGCCGCCGACTACCGCAGCGTGCGCGACCGCATCGGCGACCTGCTCGGCGATCTCCAGGAGTCCCTGGCCGGCATCCGGGTCATCGCCGCCCACGACCGGCGGGACGCCAACGTCGCCGAGCACCGCCGGGTGGTGAACCGCCACCGAGACGCCAACCTGCGAGCCTCGCGGGCCAACTCCCTCTACGGGCCGGGCAGCGAGGCCATCGGCATCGCCACCCAAGCGGTGCTTCTGGCCGTCGGCGGCGCCATGACCGCCAGCGGCCGGATCACAGTGGGAGAGCTGGCCGCCTACCTGCTGTTCCTGACCGCCTTCTTCGCCCCGGTGCAGGCGCTGGTGCAGCTGTACAACTCCTACCAGCAGGGCGGCGCGGCCATTGCCAAGCTGCGCGAGCTGTTCGGCACCGAACCGACGGTGACGGATCGTCCCGGCGCTGAGGCCCTCGGTGAGGTGCGCGGCGAGATCGTCCTGGACGGCGTGTGCTTCTCGTACCGCGACGGCCAACGCGTGCTCCACGATGTGAGCCTGCACGTCTCGCCGGGAGAGACGATCGCGCTGGTGGGCGAGACCGGCGCGGGCAAGTCGACCGTCGCCCGCCTCATCGCCCGGTTGTACGACCCGACGGAGGGCGCGGTGCGCATCGACGGCCACGACCTGCGAGATGTCACTGTCACGAGCCTGCGGTCCCAGATCGGGGTGGTGTCCCAGGAGCCCTTCCTGTTCGCGGGCACGGTGCGCGACAACGTGGGCTTCGCCCGTCCCGGAGCGAACGACGCCGAGTTGCACGAGGCTCTCAGCGCCGTCGGCATGAGCGAGGTGGTGGAGCGTCTGGGCGGGCTCGACGGCGCCGTCCACGAGCGGGGGGCCACGCTGTCGGCGGGAGAGCGTCAACTGCTGGCCCTGGCCCGGACGTTCGTCTCCGGGCCCCGCATGCTGGTGCTCGACGAGGCCACGAGCAATCTCGACCTGCGCTCGGAGGCCCAGATCGAGCAGGCGCTCGACGTGATGCTGAGCGGGCGGACCGCGGTGATCATCGCCCACCGCCTGGCCACGGCCCGCCGGGCGGACCGGATCGCGGTGGTCGACTCCGGGCGGATCGTCGAGATCGGGAGCCACCGCGAACTGGTGGCGTTGGGCGGGCGTTATGCGACGATGTTCGAGATGTGGGAGAGCCACGCCGAAGGATCCGGAGAGGCGCGGGACCGGGACGCCGCGACGCGATGATGACGAAGGGCGCACCACCGCCGCCTGCGGCCTCGGACGGCGCGGTGCTGTCCCTGCGCGGGGTTCAGCGCACGATCGACGGCGCCCGCCTGCTGCGGGACGTCGACTGGGAGGTGCGACCGGCCCAGAGGTGGGTGGTGCTGGGCCTGAACGGCTCGGGCAAGACCACCCTCGTGCGGATCGCCACGATGTGGGACCACCCCTCGGCCGGTGTCGTCGAGCTGCTCGGGGAGCGTCTGGGGCGCACCGACGTGCGACGGCTGCGGGCCAGGGTCGGGTTCACCAGCGCGGCGATGGCGGCCATGTTGCGGCCGTCTCTGACCGCGGCCGAGGTGGTGATGACGGCCAAGCACGCCGCCCTGGCCCCGTGGTGGCATGCCTACGACGCCGACGACGCCAGGCGGGCTCAGGCCGCGCTGGAGCGCGTCGGCTGCGGAGACCGCCTCGACCAGCGCTTCGGGACGCTGTCCTCTGGCGAGCAGCAGCGCGTGCTGCTGGCTCGAGCCCTGTCGATGGAGCCGGGGGTGATCGTCCTCGACGAGCCCAACGCCGGGCTCGACCTGGCCGGCCGCGAGCAGCTGATAGTCACCCTGAGCGGCCTGGCGGCCGACCCGGAGACTCCGCCGCTGGTGCTGGTGACCCACCACACCGACGAGATACCGGACGGGTTCACCCACGCGCTGCTGCTGAGAGACGGCGCGGTGCTGGCGGCGGGCCCGTTGGACGAGACGCTGACCAGTAGGAACCTCTCGGATTGCTTCGGGCTCGACCTCACCCTGGAGCGCCGCCACGGCCGCTGGACGGCCCGGGCCGCCGGCAGCTGACTAGCCAGGGGGTGTCAAGAAGCCCGATTCTTGGGGGAACTCGGTCACGGGGCCGTACGTGTAACGGGCTGCCGCGTTGATCAGCGTCCTGCGCAGAGCATTGCATTTGTCGAGCTGGTCCATGTGGCGCTGGTTGGCGATCATGGCGAAGGTGACCGTCTCGCCGTTGGGTGCCTGAGCCAGCCCGGCCAGCGAGTACGACAGGTGGGCAGTGCCCGTCTTGGCGTAGACGGCGTTGGGGCTGCCCGCTATCGGTGGCCATGTCGCGGGTCCGCAGGTCTTGAGCGTGCCGCTCCGGCCGGCCACCGCCAGCCCTGCCACCAGTGGGGAGTGCGGGCCGGCCTGCCGCAGGAGTTCGGCTACGGCCGCGCAGGTGAGGCGGTTGTACCGGGAAAGACCGGAGCCGTCGGCGATCTCGATGCCGGCTGCGAGAGGCCCGAGCGTCTGCTTCATGACCCCCTCGACCACCTCGACTGCTATAGCCCGTGCCGACCCCAGAGTTCGGTAGCCGATCTCCTTCAGCAGCATCTCGGCGATGGTGTTGTCGGAGCGGGTCAGCATGCGGGCCACGATCTGGGCTACGTCGGGGGATTCGATGCTGGCCAGCGACGTCAGCTGAGAACGCGGCGGGGACGTGCCGGCCTGCGGACGGCGGGTGATCACAAGACCTCTCGTCTCCAGCAGGTCGTCGAACAGCGAGGCGGCGTGGCGGGTGGGGGCGACCGTTCTCACGTACTCGAGGCGATCCAGGATCCCCGTCTTCCAGGTGTAGGAGACGTAGCCGTCGTTGATCAGCAGGCCCGACAGCGGGCCCACGAAGTTGACGGCGTCATCGGAATATCGCCACACGGGATCGTCACCGTGGGGCAGGAACTCCTGGTAGTAGTCGCGCACCCGGTCGGGGTAACGGGAGTCGTCGCCCACTATCCGGCCCTGTATCCGCCGGATCCCTTTGCTGGCCAGGCTCTGGCGGACACGGTCGGCTAGCTCGGTCACGTCGGTGTAGGCGACCGGATCGGGGATCCGGTTGCCGAAGCGAGGCGTGTTCAGCACGGGGTCTCCCCCGCCAACCAGGTACACGTCGCCAACCAGGGTGCCGTCGGCGGCCGAGTAGAGGGCGTCGGAGCGGACGAACACCTCTGTGCTGTAGGTCGCGTCGGGTCCGAGCACGTCCAGAGCGGCCGCCGCCGTGACGATCTTCATGAGCGAGGCCGGGACCAGGGCGGAGTCGCTCTGGTCGTCGACGATCACCTGGTCGTCGAGCAGCACGGTCAGGCACATCGAGCTGGGGGCGATCCGCAGCCGCGTTACCTTTGAGAACTCCCGGACCAGCCGCTGGGTCGATTCCCTTACGGTTGCGGATCCCAGAGTGCTCTCGGCGCCGGCGCCGGAGTTAGCACCGAAGACAGTCCCTGCGATCGTGGCGGCCGCAAGCACGGCTGAGAGGAGCCTTCGCCGATGCTCGCCACGCCCCCCGATCATCTGCCCGCTCCGACCTGTCAGCTCAAGCCGGCTCTCACTGCTTCTGACAGAGCGGCGATACCCGCCGCAATGTCGTCGGGCGGAAGATGGCCGAAGCAGAGGCGCATCCGGCTCGCTCCGTAGTCAGGATCGGTGCACCATGCCGATCCCGGATTGAACTCGACTCCCCTGGCGGCCGCCGGTGCCACCAAGCGGTCGGTGTCGGTGCCGTCGGGCAGCGCCACCCAAACGAAGATCCCGCCCCGGGGCTCCTCGAAGTGGGCGAGATCTCCGAAGCTGTCCCGCAGGGCGCCGCATATCGCGTCGCACTTCTTGCTCAGCACCGCGGTGAGCGCGTCGACGTGGTCGTCGAAGTGGGCCGAGGCGTACTCGGCCACCGTGATCTGCTCCAGCGCTCCCGACCCCGCGTCGCTCTTGAGGGCCAGCAGCCGGCTCATCACCGGCCAGTCGGCCACGATGTAGCCCAGCCGCAGTGCGGGGGCGAGCGTCTTGGAGAAGGATCCGCAGTACACGACCCGGCTGCCGCCCGAGTCCAGTGAGCGGATCGTCGGCGGCCGTTCTCCGTTGAAGACCAGGTCGGCGTAGCAGTCGTCCTCGAAGATGGCGACCTCGTAGCGGCGGGCTGTCTCCAGCAGTTCGAGCCGGCGCGCCACCGGCATCACCGTGCCGGTGGGGTTCTGCACGGTCGGGATCGTGTAGATGAACTTCGGCCGCCGACCCTGGCGCCTCAGCGACTCCAGCACGTCGTTGAGATGGTCGATGCGCATGCCGTCGGAATCGAGTTCGACGCCGTGAACCTCGGTCCGCAGGGCGGCGAGACGGCTCAGGGTGCCCGCGTAGGTGGCCTTCTCGACGATCACCGGGTCGCCGGGGGCGAGCAGCCCGGCGTTCACCAGGTCGAGGGCTTGCAGAGAGCCTGAGGTGACCAGGACTTCCGACGCGTCGGTGGACATGTGCGCCCTGCGGGCGAGCGCCTCGGAGATGAACTCCCGCAGCGGCAGGTGTCCCTGAGGGCTCCCGCCCAGGTTGTACTTGGCCAGCGCCGGACCGTGGCGAGCCAGGGCCGCGGTGGCAGCCTCGGCGAGGCCGCCGAACGGCACGCTGGCAGGATCGTTGTGCCCGCCGACGAAATTGAACGGCGGGTCCCCGGCCCACTCGGTCTCGCCGTCGGCGAGTCCCGGCCTGAGCAATGACGTCATGTCGAAGCTCACAGAGGGAAGCTAATGGCCGGCCGCGATCCGCTCCCATTCGGGCGCCTCCGGCGCGGGGGCGGCAGTGCTGGCCCTAGACCGCGGCCAGACCGGGGCCGGGGACCGCGCCGGCCGGGCGGATGGCCAGCAGGACGCCCTCCACGACGTCCACCGTCGGCGGCGCGGCCACGATCACGTTGGATGTGCCGCGCCCGGAGGTCGGGCTCAGCGCTTCCTCGACCAGCGGAAACAGCAGACCGGAGGTGGACGCTACGAGGGCGGGCCCGCCGACAGCCAGCAGCGACACGACCTCGCCCACCTCGCCGCGGAGGCGGCGCAGTCCGCGCACCACGGTCACGTGGGCCTCCCCCACCGTGGCCGTCACCTCCAGCGCAGCCCAGCGCGGCGCGGCCAGCACCGCCAGGCTGGCCATCGCCTGATCGAGCCGCCCTCCGGCGGGCAGCAGCACATGCACCGCCTCGACCTGCCCCAGCACCGAGGCCATGGCCAGTTCGAGATCGGTGGCGTCCTTGTCGGCAGGATGGGCGTCGACGGTTGCGTCGCAGCGCTTGGCCCAGTCCAGCGCGGCCTCGCTGGCCGAGTCCAGGTCGCCAACCACGGCATCGACGCGCAGTCGCCAGCGACGGGCCGCGTCCAGCCCGCCGTCAGCGGCGATCACAAGGTCGGGAGACCCCGTCGCGGGCGCCTCGCCGTGCTGGTCGCCAGCCACCAGCAGTGCCCATGATCGACGTTTCACGAATCCACTGTCGCTGCCTCGGCGAGCCTCATGGCAGGTACGGCGTGGGGTCCACGGCCTTGCCGTCGATGCGCAACTCGAAGTGCAGGTGGGGCCCGGTGGACCATCCGGTGGAGCCGATCGCGCCGATGCGGTCCCCGCTCTGCACGTTCTGGCCCTCGGACACCTCGATGCGGCTGAGGTGGGCGTACAGCGTGCTGTACCCGAGCCCGTGGTAGATGACGATGGTGTTGCCGAAGCCACCGCGCTGTCCGGCCAGGATCACCTCGCCGGAACGGGCGGCCCTGACCCGGTCCCCGGTGTCGCCGCCGAGGTCGATCCCGTTGTGCTGGCGCACCGTCCCGAAGATGGGGTGGACCCGCGGCCCGAATCCCGATGTCTTCTCCCCGTCCGCGGGCCAAGCCACCAACTCGAACGGGCCATGCTCGGCTTCGTGGCGGCGCCGCTCCTCCTCGATGGCGCGGCGGCGGGCCTCCTCCTCCTGGCGGCGCCGCTCCTCCTCCCTGCGCCGGATCTCCTCCTCGATGCGGAAGATCTCCTGCTCCATCTCCTTGTCGGACCGCTCGATATCGGCCGACACGAGATTCCATTCCTCGATGCGGGACTGGATCTCCAGACGCAGCTCCATCGCCGCGGCGCGGGCGTCCTCGAGGTCGGCGAGGCGCTGCTGCTGGGCCTGCCGCTCCTCGTCGGCGTCCTCGGCCCGGTCGAGGGCCCGCCGGCGCACCACCTCGAGCTGGGCCTCGGCGGTCCGCAGCTCGTCGGTGATCTCCAGCTCGTTGCCTATGGCCAGGTCGAGCAGGAACAGCTTCACCGCGCTCTCGTTGAGGCTGGTCGAGAACTGCTCGACGACGTCGACGGGCGGCTGCACGTAGGCCTGGATGGCTCGCTGTCGCAGGCGCTCCCGGATGGTCTCGATCTCGTCGACGTACCATTCGGCCTCGGCCCGGGCCGCGGCCGCCTCTGCTTCGGCGGTCAGGATGGCCGACTCGGCCGCTTGGATCCGGGTGTGCTGGAGGTCGACGAAGTCGTCCAGTTCCTGGAGCGCGTCGATCAGGGCCTCGTCGTCGGCGACGAGCGCATCGATCTGGCTGGCCACGTCGGCGGCGTCGCGGGCCAGCTGCTCCCGCTGCTGGCGAAGATCCTCGATCCGCTCGTCGTCCTGTGCCAGCGCGGCGGCCGCCATCAGCGCTGCCGCCGACCCGATCAGCAGCAGCGCGCCGGAGAGGCGCCGCAGCCTACGCACCCCGAATATCGTAATGAAATAGCAATACTTTCGCAATCTGTGCGCAACAATTCTGCGGGTGCGCCCGGGAGTGTCCGACGCGCCCATCGGATCTAAGGCTTGTCGGAGCCGACGATCCACATGGCGAAGTACTGGGCCCCGCCGCCGTAGGCATGGCCCACCGCCCGGCGGGCGCCGTCCACCTGGTGCTCACCGGCCGCGCCCATCACCTGAAGTGCCGCCTCGGCGAACCGGATCATGCCGGACGCTCCGATCGGGTTGCTTGACAGCACCCCGCCGGAGCAGTTGACCGGCAGGTCGCCGCCGTCGAGCTCGGTCGCCCCGGACTCCACCATGCGCCAGCCCTCCCCCACCGCAGCGAACCCCAGGCTCTCCAGCCACATCGGCTCGTACCACGAGAACGGCACGTACATCTCGACGGCGTCGATCTCGGCTCGCCGGTCGACGATGCCGGCCTGTGCGAACACGTCGTCGGCGCACTGCTCGGACGCGGCCGGCGACACCATGTTGCGGCCGCCGTAGCTGTTGCTCTCGCTGCGCATGGCCGTGCCGTGCACCCAGGCGACCGGCCCGGGATGGCGGTCGCCGCCTGCCTCGTCGACGAGGACTATGGCGCAGGCTCCGTCGGAGGACGGGCAGGTCTCGGAGTAGCGGATCGGGTCCCACAGCATCGGCGAGTCCACGACCTGCTCGAACGTGAGGTCGTGCTGATGCAAGTGGGCGTACGGGTTGAGCAGGGCTTGGCGGCGGTCCTTGTGGGCCACCATGCAGCCGATCAGCTCGGGGGCGTCGGTCATCATCATGTAGCGGCGGATGATGGGCGAGAAGTAGCCGCCCGCCCCGGCGTTGACCGAGGTGGCGAAGGGCTGCGGCAGCGACAGGGCCCACATGGCGTTGGACTCCGACTGCTTCTCCCAGCCGATGGTGAGCACGCAGCGGTGGACGCGGCTCTGCACCATCGATGCGGCCACGCAACCGGTCGAGCCCCCTACCGACCCCGCGGTGTGTACCCGCATGATCGGCTTGCCGACCGCTCCGAGCGCCTCGGCGAGGTAGATCTCGGGCATCATCACGCCCTCGAAGAAGTCGGGCGCCTTGCCGATGATCACCGCGTCGATGTCGCTCCAGGTCTTGCCGGCCATTTCCAGCGCCCGGTAGGCGGCCTCGCGCAGCAGCCCGGCCATGGAAACGTCGCGGCGGGCGGCGGCGTACCTGGTCTGGCCGACCCCGATCACTGCGGTGCGCTCGGCGCCCATGTCAGTCGCCCTCCAGGACGCACACCATGTTTTGCTGCAGGCACGGCCCCGACGTGGCGTGGGCCACGGCCCGGTCGCCGTCGCCCCGCCAGATCCGCGACGCGGCCTCGCCGATGCGGATGAGCCCCGACGCCATCATGGTGTGCGCGGCGAGGGCTCCTCCCGACGGGTTGACGGCGGTGCTGTCCTCGTCCAGATCGAGGGCCTCGATCAGCAGGTGCTCGGAAGTGGTGAACGGGCCGTAGAGCTCGGCCAAGTCGATCTTGTCGCCGGCCACGCCGGCGTGGTGCGCGGCCAGTCGGGCCGAGGCCGACGAGGTCAGGTCCCGAACGCCGAGGGTGTGGGCGTCGCCGCGATGGTCCATACCCCGGATCCAGGCCGGGCGCTCGCACAGCTCCCGGGCCCGGTCGCCGGTCGCGAGCACCACCGCGCAACCGCCGTCGGCCTCGGCCGGCAGGTCCGACGGTCGCAGCGGGTCGATCGCATAGTCCTCGGCCAGGATGTCGGCGACGGACTTGGGGTCGGACCTGACCGCATGAGGATTGGAGGCCGCGCTGGCCCGGCTGCGGGCCGCGATCTCGGCCAGGCGGCTCTCGCTGACGTGGCCGCCCTCCAGCATGAGCCGTGCCGCCAGCGCCTCGATCGCGTACGAGTCGGGCCACAGCGGGCACACGTAGTAGGGGTCCATCTGGGTGGCCAGCACGTCGCGCACCGATCCCGGCGAGGACTTGCCGTAGCTGTACACGAAGGCGGTGTCGATGCCGCCACACTGGATCTTCACCCAGGCCTCATAGAGCGCCCAGGCGCCGTCCTGCTCGACGTGGCTCTCGCTGATGGGGGGCACCGGACCGGTCCCGTCGATGGTCATCACGAACGAGAACGCCTGCCCGGCCAGGAAGTCCGAGGAGCCCGAGCAGGTGAACCCCATGTCGGATTGGGTCAAGCCGACGGACGCCTTGGCCTGCTCCATCAGCGGGACCATGAACTCCACCTCGGATTCACCGGAGATGGCCGCCTCCTGACGCTGCGTGAAGGCCACGACGGCAACGTCGATCATGCTGTCGTCACCCCCGGCCGTGGCTCTCGAACGTCGATCATGGGTCGCTCGCATCGACGCGGCCGATCCGCTCGTAGTCGGTGATGACCTCGTCGGGCTCGCCGGTGGGCTCCCAGCCCAGGATGTTGGCTGCGGACGTCTCGAGCTCCTCGTCGGGCTTCCACACCGCCCGGACTCGCATGCCGATGCGGACCTCCTCCGGCGCGATGTTGATGACCAGGCCCAGGAAGCCCACCGACGCACCGTCGAGGACGATCCAGGCGCTGCAGTAGGGAGGCTTGAGGTCGGGGCGCCGCTCTATGGGAACCCGGGTGATGTTGAAAGATTCGACGTAGCCGGTGTCGGCCAGCTCGACGACTTCGCTGGTGGCCGCACCGGCCAGCGGACTCACGCCCCGGGGCGGTACGAACACCTGGCCGGTGGCACCGCAGCGCTCACCGAGGATCCGCTTGTCCGCCATGGCCCGCAGGTATCTCGACAGCGCCCGGCCCGGCGTGTACGTGTACGTCATCCGGATGGGCGTGCACACGCTCTCCACCGGTTCGGCGCCGGCCAGCGCCTCAGGCAGCGTCACCGGCGCGGACAGGGCGGCCGGCGCTGCCAGCGGGTCGAGGGCCGTGGACCGGTCGGCGCTCACGCCGCCTCCCCGGCGGGGATCGGCTCGAAGCCGGCTATGTCGGCGATGTGCCCCTCACGCTCGGTGCGCCACACGACCCGGACCCTCATGCCGGTCGACATCTCGGCCGCGCTGGGGGCGAACACCGCGTGCAGCATCGAGGTGTCGGCGCCGTCGAGACGTATCAGGGCCCACGCGAAAGGCCGGTCGAAGGGCTGCATGGGGCGGGGGTCGCCGTTCCAGGCCCAGGTGAGGACCTCCCCCGCCTGGCCCACCTCCACCAGTTCGGTCAGCGGTTCGGCGGTGAGCGGGTCGTACTCCTGCGGGGCGCACAGCACGGTCCCATCGGCTCGGCGGATGCCGCAGATCACGCCGTCTCGCAGTCCGGTGAGGAACGCTCCGATCACCGGGCCGGTGGAGCGGGTGAAGGGGTATTCCAGTACGAGAGGGGCCTGCAGGACTTCCGATGACACCGCCTTCGATGTTACGTGCGGCTGGCCGCCGCCCGGCGTATACCGGCAGCCAATCTGCTCAGGCGCCGAGCAGCAGGAGCAGGCCGATGACGGTGTAGCAGATCATCACGGCCAGCATCGGGTACTGCGACCGCATCGCCAGCCGGTGGGGCCAGCGCTCCACCGCCCGGTCGTGGGCCACCGCGACGGCCAGGACGTGGCCCGCGGCGATGGCCGCGGTCTGCGTCCAGGCGATGGTGTCGGTGGAGATGGCGGTGAAGTCCACCAGGTAGGTGGCCGTGCCGAAGAGGTCCCACCCCCGGCCGAAGGGGTCGGAGAGGTGGGCGATGATCTGCTGGCCCTCCAGCAGCAGGTAGCTGAAGTAGTGGGCGACGGTGTAGGCGGCCGCGATCGGCAGCAGCGAGGGCGCGAAGGCGTCGGCCAGCTCCCTCTCGCTGTCGCCGGTGATGGCGGCCATGGCCGCGATGGCGGCCCTGTAGAGCACGAACACCGCGAAGATCACGAACACCAGCCCGACGGTGTTGACCGCGGTCAGCTCCCAGCCGGTGCGCTGGGCGGCCACATCGAGCCACACCGAGCTGCGGGTGAAGCCGTCGAAGGTCGTGGAGCCGAGCACGACCAGGATGAAGGCCACCGAGCCCCGCTTGATGGGCAGGGTGGCCAGGCCGGCCAGCGGCGCCCTCAGCTTCAGGGCGCCGCCCTCGCGGTGGAGCGGCGCCATGGCCGACAGCTTGGTGAACAGCACACCGAACCCCTCGGCGTCGCGCAGCCAGCCGCGGCCGAATGCAGCCGCGCCCGCCAGCAATGCGACGGTGTAGGCGGCCAGGTACACGCCGAGCACCCGGATGTCGGTGTTGTCGTGGAAGGCGAGCTCAAGCCACACGAAACCGAACACTGCGCCGGTGGCCCACCAGTGGTTCCCGGCGCCCCGCTCGTAGTCGGCTGGAGGTCTACCGCGCAGGCGGGCCCACGCCCGGGCCGATCCGTCGGCGATGGTGGTGAACGGGCTGAGGTGCAGCCAGACGTCGCCCACCAGCACCGACACCACCTGGAGCCCCACCCAGAAGATGATGTAGACCGCGACCGGCGTGATGTTCACCGACGGGTTGGTGTTGCCGGCCAGCCCCGCGTAGAGCAGCACGGCCAGAGCGAGCAGGCCGACGGCCCTTACCACCGCGGCCTGCACCTTGCAGGCGGTCTGGAACGGCCCGGGGAGGGTCAGGCCGGTCGCGGCCGCCCGGAACTTCGGCGTGTCCCAGAACATGCCCAGAGCGACGAAGGAGGCGGCCACCGCGAAGGACGCGGCCCAGGCGAGCTGCCAGAGCGGCACCGGCAGGTCCAGGCGGCCGCCCACGCCGTGCGCGGCTGCGACGTCCGCCGACATCCAGAGCGCGGCAGCAGCCAGCACGCCTACCGCCGCCGTGCGACACAGGGTCGGGCGCGACTTCATTCTCGAGGGTCCAGGGTCACTGCCGCGGAACTGTACCGTTGCGCGATACTTGGCTTGACTCGGTGGCCCTTGCCGTTCCGGATCAAACGGGCGGTGCGGTCGCGGTGGGCGATACTGGACTCGAACCAGTGACCTCTGCCGTGTGAAGGCAGCGCTCTAGCCATCTGAGCTAATCGCCCTGGGAACGGTCGAGGCTACCAGCGGGGGCCCCCGCCGGGCTACGGAGCAGGCGACGGTCAGGCCAGATCGGGGGCGATGGGGTTGAGGGCCAGCAGGTCCTCCAGCACGGCGAGGGTCTCCAGCACGGCCAGGTCGTCGAGCTGGTGGCCCACCACCTGCAACCCGATGGGCACACCCTCGCGGCTGAACCCGCAGCACACCGTTCCGGCCGGGCGCCGGGTGAGGTTGGCCAGGGGTGTGAAGCGGAACCAGTTGGGGGTCTCCTCGCCGTTGATGGTGCCGTGCCCGCCCGGCGGGGGCGCCTGGCCCGCCAGCGTGGGCATCAGCAGCGCGTCGTAGCCCTCCATCAGCTCGGCCAGGGCGATGGACAGCTCGCCGGCCTGCTGGCGGGCCCAGTAGATCGACTCCGGCGTGGCCCGCTGGTAGACGTCCTCCAGCATCACGGCCAGCACCTCGGTGACGTTCTCCCACTCGTCGGTGCCGTACAGCGGGCGGAACGCGGGCCCGATAAGGCCCCCCAGGAACAGCTGGAGGAACGCTCCGGGCACTGCGGTGATGGCGGCGCCGACTTCGACCACCTCCGCGCCCTCGGCGGCCAAGCGCTCGACGGCCGCCGTGCAGGCCGCGGCGATCTCGGCGTCGACCGGCTCCCCATCGATCGACGGCGCCCACAGCACCCGGGCCGGCACCCGGGGGCTGTCCAGCGCGGCCCGCCACGACACCTCCGGTTTGGGCAGGCTGCGCAGATCTGCCGGGTCAGGCCCGACCATGGCATCGAGGCAAAGCGCCACGTCGCGGATGAGGCGGGCCATCGGACCCACGCACGACAGGTCGATCAGGCCCGACGGCGGCGGGCCGCTCGGCACCCGGCCCTGGCTGGTCTTGATGCCCGACAGTCCGCAGATGGCCGACGGGATCCGGATGGAACCGCCCCCGTCGGAGCCGGAGCCCACCGGCACCATCCCCGCGGCGATGGCCGAGCCCGTGCCCCCCGAGGATCCACCCGGTGAGCGCTCCGGGTTCCAGGGATTGAGCGTGGGCCCGAACCGGGGGTTGTAGGTGTCGCCCATGCAGCCGTGCTCGGGGGTGTTGGTCTTGCCCACGATCACGCAGCCCGCGGCCCGCATCCGGGCAACCTCGGTGCAGTCGGAGGTGGCCGGCGGGTCGTGGCGGGTGTACATGGCGCCCTTGGAGGTGTGGAACCCGGTCGCGTCCACCAGGTCCTTCACGCCGATGGGGATTCCCGCCAGCGGTCCGACCTCGTCGCCAGCGTCGAGGCGCTCGTCGATAGCCGCGGCCTGAGCCCGGGCGTCGTCGGCATCCACCGCCACGAACGCGTTCAGCACGGGATTGAGAGCCTCGATGCGCTCCAGCGCGTGCTCGGTTACGGCGGCAGCCGTGAGAGTGCGGTCCCGCACCATGGCCGCGAGGGCCTCCACGGTCACAGTCCGAAAATCAGGTACGTCCATATATCAACCTCACCATATTGTCGGTGCCGAGGGGGAGCCGCGATGACGTCGTAGACGGTCGTCCTTGGTGACGAGCTTCCAGCCGTGTTCGACCGCGGTGGCGTAGATGAGTCGGTCTGCGGGGTCGCCGGGAAACGTGCGGGGCAGCCCGACCGCGGTGGCGGCGATGGCGGGGGTGAGAGCGGCGGTGCGAACGGAACTGGCGAGTTGGCCGAGCCACGTCCCAACAGGCAGGCCCACGCTTATCCGGCCCCGCACCGCGAGCCATCCCAGCTCGTACCAGGTGATGGCGGCCACCGCGAGCTCCTCGGCGTCCTCGAGCGCTGCCACCGCAGCGGTGCTGAGTCGTTCGGGCTCGGCCGACCACCAATGGAGGATGTGGCTGTCGACGAGGAGCGCGCTCAATCGAACTCCCAGTCCGCGTCGGTCATGAACAGGAGCTCGTCGTCGGCGACGGTTCGGGCGACACCGGAGAACCGGCCCCGCAAGGCGGCGGAACCCGAGGCCGGGACCAGCCTCGCGACGGTGCGGCCGTGTTTTGTGATCTCAATCTCGTCGCCGCCGGCGACATCGTCCAGCAACGAGAGAATGTGGGCCTTAGCCTCTGTTGCGGTCACTTGCCTGGTCATATTGCCATTATAATGGACATGTCAGACGTCGGCATCGGAGACGAGGCGGGCTACCAGCCGCTCCAGGCCGGCTACACGAGATCCCTTGACCAGCACGGCGTCGCCGGCACCGAGACCGCCAAGGTTGCGCAGCGCGGCAAGGGCGCCGTCGATGCCCGCCGCCTCGGTCACGTTGCCCTCACCCGACGAGTAGCCCGGCGCATCCACGGCCACGACCGCTATGTCGAGCCGAGCGGACAGCGAGGCCGCCGCGGCGTGCTCGGCCGCCTCGAAGTCGCCCAACTCAGCCATGACGCCCAGCACTGCGATCCTACGCCGCGCCGGCAGCGCGGCCAGGGCGT
Organism: Acidimicrobiaceae bacterium; assembly: GCA_009842325.1. GTDB lineage: Bacteria > Actinomycetota > Acidimicrobiia > Acidimicrobiales > Aldehydirespiratoraceae > Aldehydirespirator. The sequence goes on from VYFQ01000007.1 coordinate 70,684, forward strand.
GCAGGGCGGCCCGCATCGACAGCGGGTTGGCGTTGTAGCAGTCGTTGAGCAGGCGGGCGCCCCCGACCGTCTTCAGCACCTCCATGCGCAGCGGCGACAGCGTCGGCTCGGCCAGCCCCGCGGCCACGTCCTTGAGAGAGACTCCGAGTTCGCCCCCCACCGCGGCCGCGGCCAAGGCGTTGTCGACTGAGTGCGCGCCGCGGGCCCCCAGCCGGACCGGAACCTCGCCACCGGGGCTTCGCAACACGAAGCGGGGTGTCAGTTCGTCGTCGAGGGTGAGGTCCCCGGCCTGCACCTCGCCGCCGTCGCCGTAGGTGACGACCCGGGCCGCGGTGCCCTGCGCCATGGCGGCCACCTCGGGCACGCCCGCGTTGAGGAAGGCCACCCCTCCGTCGGCGGCCGCGGGGAGACCCTCAACCAGTTCACGCTTGGCCGAAACCACCGCGGCCAACGATCCCAGAGCGCTGGTGTGTGACAGTCCCACCGTGGTGACCACGCCCATGGTCGGCTGGGCAACTCGGCACAGCTCGGCGATGTGTCCCGCCCCTCTCGAACCCATCTCGACCACCAGCGCCTCGGCGTCGTCGGGGGCTGACAGCAGGGTGATCGGCACTCCGATCTCGTTGTTGAACGACCGGGTGCTGGCCCATACCCGCCGGTCGCGGCCCAGCACCGCCGCCAGCAGGTCCTTGGTAGTGGTCTTGCCCACCGATCCCGTTATGCCCACCACCGGCACCGACCCGAGCCTGCTCCGGGCCTCACCAGCCAGTGCGGTCAACGCCTCCTGGGTGTCGTCCACCTCCACTGCGGCGGCGTCGATTGCAGCCGGGCCGCGGGCGGTGAGGTAGGCCGAAGCGCCGCGTGCCACCGCTTCGTCGATGAAGTCGTGCCCGTCACGCTCGGCCACCAGCGGCACGAACAGCATCCCCGGCCGCACCTCGCGGCTGTCCTGGGTGACGCCGTCGACCTCGGTGAACCCGTTGCCGTGCACCCGGCCTCCGGTAGCCGCGGCGACTTGCTCCAGCGTGAAGCGCACGGCACGAGTGTGGCACGGCCCGGCACCCAACCGCGTTACCTCAGTCACCGTCCGCGAACTGGCAGCACAACGCACGCATACCGTGCATAACGCTGCCAATTCGCCAGCCCGCAACCGGTCGACCCGCGAACTGGCAGCACAACGCACGCATACCGTGCATAACGCTGCCAATTCGCCAGCCTGCGGCGACACCGGCCCGAATTGGCAGCCCAGGACGCCCGATAGGGCACCCACCGCTGCCAATTCGGGGCTGGGCGCTAGCGTCGCAAGCAATGGAAGACCTCAGGATCAGGTTGGTCGTGTTGTTCGGGGGTCGTTCGGCCGAACACGACGTGTCTTGCGTGTCGGCCCGCCACGTGGTGGCGGCTGCCGATCCAGACAAGTACGTCGTCGAGCCGGTGGGCATCACCCGGGAAGGGCGCTGGGTGCAGGCCGCGGCTGCGCTCGAAGCCCTGGGGATCGGCCCCGAGGCCCTTCCCGAGCGGCTCAGTGCCGACGGTCCGGAGATCGAGCCGCTCCCCGCGCTGACGGACGACGCCGTTGGCGGAGCCGGTCCGGCCGGACCCACGGTCGTGCTCCCGATCCTTCACGGTCCGATGGGCGAGGACGGGACGGTGCAGGGCCTGCTGGAGCTGGCCCGGGCTCCCTACGCCGGTGCGGGGGTGCTGGCCTCGGCGCTGTGCATGGACAAGACGGCGGCCAACACGATGCTGGCCGCGGCCGGTATCGCCCACACCCGCTGGCGCAGCGTCACGCTCGACGATCCCGCCGCGGACGACTCTGAGTTGGCTCCGCGGGTTGACGCCTTGGTTGAAGACCTCGGCCTGCCCGTGTTCGTGAAGCCGGCGAGCATGGGGTCCTCGGTCGGCATCTCCAAGGCGACGACGAGCCAGCAGGTGGCCGATGGCCTGCGCCTGGCCTCGCGCTATGACCGATCCATCATCGTGGAGGAGGAGGCCAGGGCCCGCGAGATCGAGGTGGCCGTTCTAGGCAACGACGAGCCCGAGGCCAGCCTGCCCGGCGAGATCGTCCCCGGCGCCGAGTTCTACGACTACGCCGACAAGTACCAGGACGGCGCCGAGCTGCTGATCCCGGCTCCCCTCGACGACGACGAGATCGCCGCCTGCCAGAGCCTCGCGGTCGACGCCTACCGGGCGCTGCGGGTGGAGGGCCTGGCCCGGGTCGACTTCCTGTACGAGGACGGGCGCGACGGCCGCGGCGACCGGGGCTGGATGGTGAGCGAGCTGAACACGATGCCGGGCTTCACCCCCATCTCGATGTACCCGAAGCTGTGGGCCGCCACGGGTCTCCCCTACTCCCGGCTCATCGACCGCCTCGTGGAGCTGGCCCTGGAGCGCCACGCCCGGCGCGAGCACCACACCCACACCGACCCCGCCGCTCCAGCGGATCGGAGGCCGTCGTGAGCCTCCGGCGGCCGCGGGCACTAGAACTAGCTACGTGATCGCGGAGTCTCTCGCCGGCAAGCGGATCGCCATCACCGGCGCGACCGGGTTCCTGGGGACCGCTCTCACCGAGCGGCTGCTGCGCTGCGTGCCCGACTGCGAGCTGGTGCTGGTGGTGCGCCCGGGCCGCCGAGGCGCAGTCCAGCGGGTGCAGCGCGACGTGCTCCGCAACGACGCCTTCGACGGGCTCCGCCGCCAGGCCGCCGAGGATTCCAGCGAGAGCTACGAGGAGATGACCGCCCGCAGGGTCACCGCGGTGGCCGGCGATGTCGGTGTCGACGGGCTCAACCTCGACGACGAGGGCCGCGACGCTCTGGCCGGCTGCGACATCGTGATCCACTCGGCGGCCACGGTGAACTTCGACTCGGCCCTCGACGACGCGGTGGAGGTCAACCTGCTCGGACCGAGCCGGGTGGCCGCGGTCCTGGCCGAAGCGGACTCCAAGGCCCACCTGATCGCGGTGTCGACCTGCTACGTGGCCGGCAGCCGCCGGGGCGCCGCCCCCGAGCAGTTGGTGGACGACTCGCCGTTCTTCACCGAGGTCGGCTGGCGCGACGAGGTGGACAGCGCCCGCCGCGCCCGCCGCGACGCCGAACAGGCCAGCCGAAGCCCCGAGCGTCTGGCCGCGCTGTCCACCCAGGCCCGCCGGGAACTCGGCGCGGCCGGCATCCCCGCACTCTCCGAGAAGGTCGAGAGCCTCCGACGGCGCTGGGTAGACGAGCAGATGACCCAGGCCGGCCGGGCCCGGGCCTCCAGCCTCGGTTTCCCGGACGCCTACGCCTTCACCAAGGCCCTCGGCGAGCGGGCGCTCACCGAGACCCGCGGCGACATCGCGGTGAGCATCGTTCGGCCCTCGATCATCGAGTCGGCCCTGGCCGAGCCCTACCCGGGATGGATCCGGGGCTTCCGCATGGCCGAGCCGGTGATCGCCGCCTATGCCCGGGGCCTGCTCAAGGAGTTCCCGGGCGTGCCCGAGGGCATCGTCGACGTGATCCCGGTGGACCTGGTGGTGGCCACCATCATGGCCGTGGCCGCGCGGGGCCCGGTGGAACCCAGCCCCGATGTCGTCCAGGTCGCCAGCGGGGCCATCAACCCGCTCAAGTACGGCAAGCTCTTCGACCTGGTCAGCGGCTGGTTCACCGAGCACCCCGTCTACGACGAGCACAACCAGCCGATCTCGGTGCCCCAGTGGTCCTTCCCCGGTCGGGGGAGGGTGTCCCGGCAGCTTCAGCGAGCGCAACGTTCGCTGGAGACCGCCGACCGGGTGCTGTCGGCCCTGCCGCTGCGGGGTCGCCACGCCCTGATGAGCGCCAGCCTCGAGGAGCGCCGCCAGCAGCTGGGCAGGGCCAACGAGTACGTCGAGCTGTACGGCTCCTACGCCGAGTGCGAGGCGATCTACCAGCTCGACCGGCTCTTGGAGCTCTGGGATTCGCTCGGCGACGACGACCGGGCGGCGTTCTGCTTCGATCCCTCCGTTGTCGACTGGACCTACTACGTGCAGGAGGTGCACCTGCCGTCGATGGTTGAGCAGGCCCGCCTCAAGATGGCCCCCGGCACGAGCTCCAGCCGCACCGCTTCCCGCTCCACCCGGCTCCGCCGCCAGGTGCTCGCACCCGAGCGCCAGCTGGCCGTGTTCGATCTGGAGAACACGCTGATCGCTTCGAACGTGGTGGCCAGCTACGCGTGGCTCGCAACCCGGGAGCTCGACGACCTGGACCGGGTCCGCTTCGTGGCCCGCACCCTCGGCGAGGCGCCCCGCCTGCTGGCGTTGGATCGCAGGGACCGCAGCGACTTCCTGCGCTACTTCTACCGGCGCTTCGAGGGCGCCTCGGTGGACCGCATCGACGCCGACTGCGCGGAGATGCTCAGCGATCTCATCCTCACCAAGTCGTTCCCGCGGGGGATCCGCCGGATCCGCGAGCACCGTCAGGCCGGGCACATGACGCTGCTCATCACCGGAGCGCTCGACTTCGTGATCGCTCCCCTGAAGCCCCTGTTCGATCACATCATCGCGGCTGAGATGAGCTCAAGCGACGGCGTCTACGACGGCCGGCTCACGTCGGTGCCTCCCACCGGCGAGGCCCGCTACCAGACGCTGGTCGACTTCGCCGAGCTCCACGGCCTCGACCTGCGGGAGTCGGTGGCCTACGCCGACAGCACGTCGGACCTGCCCATGCTGGAGGCGGTCGGCTTCCCGGTGGCGGTCAATCCCGAGACCAAGCTGGCCGCGCTGGCCCGGCGCCGGGGTTGGCTGATCGAGCACTGGGCCACCAGCGCGGGCGCTCCCGCCAAGCTCCTTCCGCTGGCGCCTCGGGGCCGCCCCGGTGCCCGCCGCCGCGAACTGGTGAGGTCGGCCTGATGGCCGGCGAGCGCCGGAAGGCGCCGCGCCCGGGACTGGTGCTCGACGTCGACCGCTCGACGCCGCCGATCCTGTTCCATCACGGCGAGGGCTTCCGGCTGGAGAGGCTGCCGCCGGGCCGCAGCCGGATCATCTACCCGGCCGAGCCCCTGGCCGGCCTGGACGATCCCGAAGCGGCCATCCGCGACGCCCTGTTGAACCCGCTCGACTCCGATCCGCTGCCGTCGCTGCTGCGGCCTGGAATGAAGCTGACCATCGCCTTCGACGACATCTCGCTGCCGCTGCCGCCGATGCGGCGACCCGACATCCGCCAGCGGGTGATCGAGCAGGTCCTCGACATGGCGGCCGCCGCCGGCGTGGACGACGTGCACCTGATCGCGGCTCTGGCCCTGCACCGCCGGATGACCGACGACGAGTTGCGCCACGCCCTGGGCGAGCGGGTGTTCGACGCCTTCGCCCCGCAGGGCGCGCTCTACAACCACGACGCCGAGGACCCCGACGGCATGGTGGAGCTGGGCCGCACCGACCACGACGAACTGGTCACCATGAACCGGCGGGCCGCCGAGAGCGACCTGCTGGTGTACGTGAACATCAACCTGGTGGCCATGGACGGCGGCTGGAAGTCCACGGCAACGGGGCTGGCCGACTACCGGTCGCTGCGCCACCACCACAACGTCGGGACCATGCTGAACTCCCGCTCGTTCATGGACCGGCCCCGCTCCGAGCTGCACCACTCCAACTGGCGCCAGGGCGAGGTGATCAAGGCCAACGGTCCGCCCATCTTCCAGATCGAGACCACCGTCAACAACAACACCTTCGGCTTCGACGGCCCCCTGGCCGTGCTGCAGAAGCGCGAGTGGGAGTGGAACGCCCGGGACAGGGCCTCGTTCATGGCCATGCAGGCCGGGCTGAGGGCGATGCCGCCGGCGGCCTGCCGGGGTGTGTTCGGCCGGTGGCTGGCGCCCTACGAGATGACCTCGGTGCAGGCCGGCGCGGTGGAGCCGGTCCACGAGAGCACCACCGCCAACGTGCTGGCCCAGCATCTGGTGCCGGTGCAGGGCCAGACCGACGTGCTCACCATGGGGCTGCCCTACATCTGCCCGTACAACGTCAACTCGGTGATGAACCCGATCCTGGTGATGTGCCTGGGCCTCGGCTACTTCTTCAACCTGTACCGGGGTCAGCCGCTGGTGCGCGAGGGCGGGGTGGTCATCATGAGCCACCCGACCCGCTGGGAGTTCCACCCGGTGCACCACCCGAGCTACATCGACTTCTTCGAGCAGCTGCTGGCGGAGACCACCGACCCCGCCGAGTTGGAGGCCAAGCACGAGGCCCAGTTCGCCACCGACGAGTGGTACGTGCACCTCTACCGCACCAGCTACGCCTACCACGGGGTGCACCCCTTCTACATGTGGTACTGGGGGGCGCACGCCCTGCAGTGGCTGGGCCGGGTGATCGTGGTGGGCGGCGATCCGAAGGCCGTGCGGCGCATGGGCTTCCAGCCTGCGTCGACCCTGTCGGACGCCCTGGAGATGGCCACCGACGTGGTCGGCCCGGCGCCGACGATCACGCATGTGCACAACCCGCCCATCCTGATGGCGGACGTGGAGTGACCGGGAGGGTGTGGTAGTGGGCATCGCTCACGATCTCGGCCTGGTGCGAATCCGGAGCCGCCTGCCGTCGCCGACCCGTGCGTTGAGGGCTCGCTCCTTCCCGCTGCGGGCGCCCACCGTTCCCGGCGGCGTGGAGCCGCTGGAGGCGCCGGTCCGCACCGGCACCGGCTTCGACACGGACTGGTCACGCCGCTGGCCGGCGCGAATGTTCCGGGCCGCCATGGTGGAGGGGCCGATGCGGGCCATGGTGCAGGTGCTGGCGTCGCCCCACCGCACCGGCGCGGACCGGCTGGCCGACCTGGACGGCCCGGTTGTGTTCGCCTCCAACCACCACAGCCACGTCGACACGTCCCTGCTGCTCACATCGATACCCGAGCCGTGGCGCCACAAGATCGTGGTGGGCGCGGCGTCCGACTACTTCTTCGGCTCCCGAGCGGCGGGCGCCACCGCCGCGCTGGTGATGGGGGCCATTCCCATAGAGCGGGCCAGGGTGGGCCGCCGGTCGGCCGACCTCGCCGCCGGATTAATCGACGATGGATGGAGCCTGCTGATCTACCCGGAGGGAGGCCGCAGCCCCGACGGCTGGGGCCAGAAGTTCCGGGGCGGGGCGGCCTACCTGTCGGTGCGCTGCGGCGTGCCGGTGGTGCCCATCCATGTGGGCGGCACCGGCCAGATCCTGCGCAAGGGCCGCACGACGCCCAAGCCTGCGGAGGCGACGGTGACCTTCGGCGCCCCGCTGCGGCCCGAGCCCGGCGAGAGGGCCCCTCACTTCGCGGCCCGTATAGAAGCGGCGGTGACAGCCCTCGCCGACGAGGCCAGCACCGACTGGTACTCGGCCCGCAAGCGTGCGCACGCCGGAGCCAGCGGCACCCTCACCGGCCCCCAGGTCGGGGTCTGGCGCCGCCAGTGGGCCCTGGGCGGCCCCCGCCGTACGCCCTCGACCACGAGCCGCTCCCGCCGCTGGCCCGACCTGTAGCCACCACTGGCTGGGTTACCCGATGGCCGGCGCGAGCCTGGTCTTCGTGCCAGCTTGTGGCCGCACTAGCCGCTGGTAGAGGTGACGGTGACGGTGTGGGTGTCGCCGTCGTCGGCCGTGACCGTGATCGTGTAGCCCCGCACGGTCACCTTCTGGCCGGAGGTCAGGATGGGATAGGCGTCCAGATGGGCGTTGCCGGTGTCGCCGACCACCTGTATCGGCAGCAGGCCGGAAGAGATCGCAGCGTCGACGGTGTAAACGAGCACGCCCTCGGCCAGCAGCGCTTCACCGGAGTCGTAGCCGATGCCTCGCCTGCTCTCGAGGACTAGCACCTCAGTCTGCGAGAGCGGGACAGCAGCCATCGCGGTGGCGTTGCCTGGATCGGCAACGGGACCCAACTCGACTGTCGCCTCCGTGTCTGTCAAACACTGAATCTGCCCCGAGTCGAGCCAGCCCAACTGCCAGCGGCTCCACGCCAACATCTCCAGCGCCTCCTGATAGCCGCCGGTTCCGGGCCAATCGTCCGCTGACACGTATGCCCTCAAGCGCATCGGGCCGAACTCGGTGAGGATCCATCCGCCGCGCGATCCGGTCTGAGGCGTCGTGTGACGGCTGGTGTCGTACGGATAGAGGTCCAGCAGACCCAGGTTGTGAAGGAGTTCGTGGGCGGCGATGTCTCCCCACTCCCGGCCGTCGGACGGTCCTTGCACGCGGAAGGTATTGATGAGCAGCGTCCGGATGTCACCCTCCCGCGTGCTCACATACTCCTGAGCCGTGCTGCCTCCGCCGAAGTGCGAACTGGGATGGACGACCATCAGGGCATCAACCCTGCTGAAGTCGAAGTTCGGATCGGCCAAGCTCGCCGCTTCCGCGGCAACGGCAGTCTCGAGCGGTTGGCCACCGATGCTGGACCCGTGCACGTAGTGGCCGTACCCGTGTTCCACACGGAGCCACCGATGAAGGGGTACGAACTCGACATCGAGCCGGCCATAGCTCGACGCCTCCAAGTACTGCTCGACGAAGGGCAGGTTCCTTTGGGCCTCGTGCCGTGTCGAGAAGGGCGCCGCGGCATCGGAGAAGTCCACGAACAGCACTCCCACCCGCAGTGTGCCGGTCGATGGGACAGCCGACGGCGGCAACGGGAAGCCGGCCGTGGTGGCACCGCGAGATCCCGGTGGACGGCACATGCGCGGGTTGCTTGAGCCCGATAAGGCGGCGGCAATCACGCCTCGGGGCGGTGCCGCGACCTTCGCGAGCCCCCAGCAGGCGACCGCACCGTCGGCGCGCAACCCGCACGAGTAGTCGGCATCCGCGGTGACCGCCACGAAGCGGCCCCCAGGAGCGTTTGCCTGGCCCGTGGAGTTGTCGCCCCAGCACGCGACGGTGCCGTCCGCGCCCACCGCGCAGGAGTGCTCCGCTCCGGCAGAAAGAGACTGGAAGCGGCCCTCTGGGGCCTCGGAACGCGAGCCCCAGCATGTGATCGTGCCGTTGGTCCGCAGCCCGCACGAGTGTCTTCTCCCGGTTGCGACAGCCGTGAATCGACCGGCGGGGGCATCTGCCTGACCGCTGCCGTTGCTGCCCCAGCACGCAACGGAGCCACCCGTTCGCAACCCGCACGAGTGCCAGCCACCTGTAGCGACGGACACGGCGTCGAATCGTCCCTCCGGGACGTCGAGCTGGCCGACCGTGTTGTCACCCCAGCAGACGACACTGGCGTCCGTCCGCAATCCGCACGAATGGAGTGTGCCGACCGCGACGGCACGGAACCGGCCTTGTGGGGCGAACGTCTCGCCGTGCGCGTCTGTGCCCCAGCAGGAGACGGTGGCGTCGGCGCGCACGCCGCAGGAGGCCAGCTCGCCAGCCGACACCGCAGTGAACCGGCCGCCGGGGGCGTTGCTCTGACCATGCGAGTTCCCTCCCGTGCAGGCGATGGAGCCGTCTTGTCGAAGTCCGCACAAGTGGTACAGGCCAGCGTCGACGGCTTCGAGTCGTTCTGATGGAGAGCCTGTCCGAGCCATCGAGTCGCCGCCCCAGCAGACCATTGCACCGGTTGAGGCCAGCCCGCAGGAGTGATCATCACCCGCGGCAACGGCGATGAACTGCCCTGGCGGTGGGTCGGCTTGACCCAGCCAGTTGCTTCCCCAGCACATGATGGTGCCGTTGTTCCGTAGCCCGCACGAATGGCTTTGACCCACGGCGACTGCGCCGAATCGACCCGCAGGGGAGGCGGCCTGCCCGATCCAGTTGGCACCCCAGCAGTCGATCGAACCGTCAATGCGCAAGCCGCACGAGTGTTCGCGGCCCACAGAGATGGAGTCGAACCGGCCCGCTGGAACGCCGTCCTGCGATTGGCCCCAACAGGAGATCGAGCGGTCGATGCGAAGACCGCATGAGGACGCGTCGCCAACGGCCACCGCAGTGAACTGGCCGCCGGGCGGATCAGCCCTGCTGTTCCAGTTCACGCCCCAACAGTCGACGGAGCGGTCGAGGCGTAGCCCGCAAGTGTGTCCCCATCCAGTGGCCACGGCCGCGAAGCGGCCCGGCGGTGCGTTCGCTTGACCGAAGGCATTGCTGCCCCAGCAGTCGATCGAGCCGTCTCCCCGCAAACCGCACGAATGATTGGCCCCCGCAGCCACCGCGGTGAACCGCCCCGCGGGCGGGTCCGCCTGGCCGAACGGGTTGCTGCCCCAGCAGTCGATCGAGCCGTCGCCCCGCAAACCGCACGAATGATTGGCTCCCACGGCGACCGCGGTGAACCTCATCGATGCCGACAGATCGACGAGACCCAGCGCTCGGGCCAGGAACGTGGCCATCTCGGCTCTCGTGACGGGCTGGTCGGGGCAGTAGCGCCGCGGCTCGCTGGCACAGCCTGCGGTGATGCGGGCCGCGGCCAGGGCGTCGATGTTGGCCGCGTGGAAATTGCCTTCGGTGTCGGCGAACCCGGCTGGGCCGGCGGCCGGCAGGTCGAACGCCCGCTCCAGGAATGTGGCCATCTCGGCCCGGTTCACCGACCGGTCCGGGCAGAACCGGGCCGGCTCGGCAGCACAGCCCAGCGTCACCTTCAGGGCGAAGAACCGTTCGACAAACGCGGCCCACCATTGGTCCGCATCCACGTCCTCGAAGCTCGAGGCAATCACTGGAGCGGGATCGGTGCTGTCGAGCACCCGCACCAGCCATACCGCCATCTCCCAGCGCTTGAGCGGCTCATCGGGGCAGATCAGTCCCGCACCGCACTCGATGCCAGCGAACACACCCCGCGAAGCCAGCGCGTTCAGCGCCGGCTCATGCACGCTGCCGTCATCGTCGCTGAAGTATCCCCCGGTTCGTTCATCTGCAACCGCTCGGCTTGGCACAGCTGCGAGCGACGCCCCAACAACAGCAAGCGCCACCCCGGCCCACAGCGCCGCACGACCGAGATCCGATGTTCTTCCCATCACCTTCTACGATGCGCCGCAGCAGCCAATTGTTGCACAACAACTCTGGAAGCCTGGCTTCCTGAAGTCTCCGGCCGCCAGCTCTGAATCGCCGCCCGTAGGCTGAGCGTATGGCGGTGTTTGCTAGTACTCCGGTGGAGCTGATTGAGGGCGTTTACGCCACGCTGGACGAGCGGGTGGGGCGAGCCCGAGACAGTTTCGGGCGGCCGTTGACGCTGACCGAGAAGATCCTCGTCAACCATCTCGACCCGTCCGAGACCGGGGTCCCCGAGCGGGGCGTGTCGTACGTCGACCTGCGGCCCGACCGGGTGGCCATGCAGGACGCCACCGCCCAGATGGCCTGGCTGCAGTTCATGACCGCCGGGCTCGACGCGGTGCAGGTGCCCACCACCACCCACTGCGACCACCTGATCACCGCCCGCACCGACGCCAAGCGCGACCTGCTGGCCGCTCTGTCGGGCAACGACGAGGTGTACGACTTCCTGCACAGCGTGTCTGCCCGCTACGGCGCCGGGTTCTGGAAGCCCGGCTCGGGCATCATCCACCAGGTCGTGCTGGAGAATTACGCCTTCTGTGGCGGGATGATGATCGGCACCGACAGCCACACCCCCAACGCGGGCGGGCTGGCCATGGTGGCGGTGGGCGTGGGCGGAGCCGATGCAGTGGACGTCATGACCGGGTTCCCGTGGAACGTGCGCTGGCCCAAGCTCATCGGCGTCCACCTCACCGGCGAGCTCAGCGGCTGGTCGGCCCCCAAGGACGTGATCCTGAAGGTGGCCGACATCCTCACCGTGGCGGGCGGCACCGGCGCCATCGTCGAGTACTTCGGGCCGGGGGCCCGCTCTCTGAGCGCCACCGGCAAGGCCACCATCTGCAACATGGGCGCCGAGATCGGCGCCACCACCTCGATCTTCGACTACGACGAGTCGATGGACCGCTACCTGCGGGCCACCGGCCGGGCCGACGCGGCCGACCTGGCCGCCGCGGCGGCCGACCATCTCTGCGGCGACCCCGAGACCGAGGCCGACCCCGAGCGCTTCTACGACCGGGTGGTGGAGATCGACCTCGACGCCCTCGGACCCCACATCAACGGCCCCCACACCCCGGACCTGACCCGCGAGGTCGCCGATCTCGGCGAGGAGGCCCGCGACAACCAGTGGCCGCTCGAGATCAGCGCCGCCCTCATCGGCAGCTGCACCAACTCGTCTTACGAGGACATCACCCGGGCCGCCTCGATAGCCCGGGACGCGGCCACCAAGGGCCTGCGAGCCCGCACCCGGCTGCTGGTGACGCCGGGCTCCGAGCAGATCCGCTCCACCATCGTGCGCGACGGCCTGATGGACGACTTCGAGTCGCTGGGCGCCACCGTGCTGGCCAACGCCTGCGGACCCTGCATCGGCCAGTGGGACCGCTCCGGCGAGGAGGGCCACACACCGGGCCGGACCAACGTGATCGTCACCTCCTACAACCGCAACTTCCCCAAGCGCAACGACGGCGATCCGGCCACGCTGGCCTTCGTCACCTCCCCCGAGACCGTGATCGCGCTGGCGCTGGCCGGCACCGTTGACTTCGACCCGATCGGCGGCACCCTAACCAACGACCGCGGCGAGCCGGTGGCGCTGGCCGAGCCGTCCGGCATCGAGCTTCCCCCCGACGGGTTCGACCCCGGCGAGGACACGTTCGTGGCCCCGCCCGCCGACGGCTCGGCGGTCGACGTCCGGGTCTCGCCCGACTCCGAGCGCATCCAGCTCCTCGAGCCCTTCGCCCCCTGGGACGGCAGCGACTACAAGGACCTGCCCGTGATCGCCAAGGCCAAGGGCAAGTGCACCACCGACCACATCTCCGCGGCCGGCCCGTGGCTGCGGTACCGGGGACACCTGGAGAACATCTCCGGGAACCTGTACCTGGGCGTGGTCAACGGTTTCAACGGCTACGACGTCGGCCACGGCAAGAACCAGATCACCGGCGAGGTCCAGCCCCTGCCCGACATAGCCCGGGAGTACCACGAGGCCGGCCTGCGCTGGGTGTTCATCGGCGACTCCAACACCGGCGAGGGCTCCAGCCGGGAGCACGCCGCCATGGAGCCCCGGTTCCGGGGCTGCGTGCTGGCCCTGGCCCGCAGCTTCGCCCGCATCCACGAGACCAACCTCAAGAAGCAGGGCGTGCTGGCGCTGACGTTCGCCGACCCGGCCGACTACGAGCGCATCGGAGAGGACGACCGCATCGCGGTGCGCGGCCTGGCCGACCTGGCCCCGGATCAACCGGTGACGGTGGAGGTCACTGCGCCCGACGGCGCGGTCTGGGCCTTCGAGGCGCACCACACCCTCAGCGACGAGCAGATCGAGTGGTTCCGGGCCGGCAGCGCGCTGAACATCATCCGCAGCCGAGCCGGCCGGCAGGCCTGAGACGCACCACCACCCGTCGGCGGGGCAACCCGTCGCCACAAGACAGAAGCGGCTGATCTGGGGCGAGACCAGCCGCTTCATTTTTTCTTGGGCCGACCTTGGGGGGATCTCGACCCAAGTTGAGACCGGAGCGGCCTGCGAGGAGGAATACGCCTGCCGAACCGGAATTGTGCTTCTATTCAACACCATCCGGAGCCGCCGGTAAATATCACTTTGACAGTTTGAATCGATAGTTCATATCATCAATTCCGATGGACCTGAGGCAGCTCGACGTGCTCCTCGCGGTCGCCGAGCACCAGAGCTTCTCGGCCGCGGCCCGGGCCCTGCACACCGTGCAGTCCAACGTGTCCGCTCACATCGCTCAGCTCGAGCGGGAGGCGGGCGCGGTGCTGATCGACAGGGCCCGGCGATGTCTCACCCCGGAGGGTCAGGTCGTGGCCGACCGCGCCCGCCGCATCCAGCTGGAGATGCGAGCCATCTCCGACGATCTGGGCGCCATGCAGGCGAACCTCAGCGGCACCGTGACCGTCGGAGTGATCGGGACGACCGCCCGATGGCTCGTCCCGCGCCTGCTGGACGAGACGAGCCGGCTGCATCCGCTCCTCGAGGTGATCGTCCTGGACGCCACCACAACCTCGCTCGTTCCCCTGCTCATCGAGAACCGCCTCGACCTGGCGGTGGTGAACCTTCCCGTCGACGATCCCGACATCGACACTGAGGACCTCTTCTCGGAGGACCGGGTGGTGATCGCCCCGGCCGGCCACGAGCTGGCCGACCGGGACCGCATCGACCTCGTGGATCTCGCCCGGCACGAGGTGCTGCTGCCCCCCAGGGGCACCGCCTTCCGCGACGAGGTCGACACCGACGCTCGGCGGGTCCACGTGGAGCTGCGCTGCCGGGCCGAGATCGACGGCCTGCGACTGCTGGCATCGCTGGCCTTCTCGGGTTTCGCGCCGGCTCTGCTGCCGGCCAGCGCCGCGCACGGCGTCCTCCAGGGAGACTGGCACAGCGTGAAGGTGGACCGCCTGAGCGCCCGCATCGTGGGGCTGGCCCGCAACCGCAGGACCGTGCCGGCCGCGCCGCCGCGCGCCGTGGGCGAGACGATCCGCTGGATCGTGCGGCAGGAGGCGGCGGCGCAGCCTTTCATCCACACCGTGGGCACCCGGCCGGCGCCATGACGGGGTCGATGGTGAACGACTCCCTACGATGAGCGACGTGTCAGCTGCCTTCCAGGCGACCGCGGTCAACCTTCGGGCCGGATCCTCCGGGTTCGTTCGCAGCCGGGTGGCGACCCTCGGCGACCGCAGCGTGGTCGAGATCGACGCCCGCGGCGCCACCGATGAGCGCAGCGGGGCGCTGGCACCGGCCGACGGCCAGAGCATGGCCGCCGCCGCCCGTCTGGCCCGCACGCAGCGACTTCCGTTGCTGCTGAGGCTGGCCTCCTCGGGTGCCGACCTCAACGAGGGAGTCGACGCCCTGCACGGCTGGGCCACCGCGGCCACCGAGCTGGCTCGCTGCTCGGGAGTGGTGCCGGTGATCGTCGTGGCGGCCGGTCCCAACGTCTCCGGTCCGGCCCTGCTGCTGGGCCTGGCTGATTTCGTGGTGATGACCGCCGACGCCTACGCCTTCGTTGTCGGGCCGCGGATGGTGGAGCACTTCACCGGGATGCCCGTCGACCGCGCCGACCTGGGCGGCGCTGAGACTCACGCCGTGAGGTCCGGGGTGGCGAGCTTCGTGGCCTCCACCGACGCGGAGGCCGACGAGACCGCGGCCGAGCTTCTCAGCTACCTGCCGGACAGCAACGCCGTCGATCCGCCCGGCCGCACCTGCACCGATCCCGTCGACCGGTCGGTGCCCGAGGCGTTCGACGTCCTGCCGGCCGAGTCGGGCGGCAGCTACGACGTGCGCGATGTGCTGATGGCCGTCGCCGATGACGGCGTGCTGCTGGAGCCGCACCCCTTCTGGGGCGCCAACCTGGTCACCGCCTTCGCCTCCTTCGGCGGCCGGCCGGTGGGGATCGTGGCCAACCAGCCCCAGTCTCTCGCCGGGACGCTCGACATAACCGGTTCCCGCAAGGGGGCCCGCTTCGTGGCGTTCTGCGACGCCTTCAACCTCCCGCTCGTCACCTTCGTGGACACGTCCGGCTTCTATCCGGGCAAGGACCTCGAGTGGCGGGGCATGATCCGCTACGGCGCGCAGATGGCCTTCGCCTACGCCCGGGCCACCGTGCCGCGGGTGAACGTCACCCTGCGCAAGTCCTACGGCGGCGCCTACATCGTCATGGACTCCAAGACGATGGGAAACGACCTGGCCCTGGCCTGGCCCACGGCCGAGATCGCGGTCATGGGCGCCAAGGGAGCGGTGGGGATCCTTCACCGGTCGGCCACCGACGCCGAGAGGGCCGAGCTGGAGACGGCTTACGAGCAGCGGCTGCTCAACCCTTACATCGCGGCCGAGCGGGGCGCCATCGACTCCGTGATCGAGCCGGCCGACACGAGGCGGGAGATCTGCGCCGCCCTGGATCTGCTGTCCGCCAAGCGTGAGCGGCTGCCGAAGCGCCGCCACGACAACGCTCCCCTGTAATCTGATCTTCGATGGGGGAAAGCGTCACCATCACCGACAACCGCACCGGCCAGTCGATCGAGGTCCCGATCGTCGACGGCGGAGTCGATTCTTCTGCCTGGCGGAAGCTGCTCGGAGGCGTCTGGTTCTTCGATCCGGGGCTGGCCACCACCGCGGCCACGTCCAGCTCGGTGGCCGAGATCGACGGCGAGGCCGGCATCCTGCGCTACCGCGGCTACCCCATCGAGCAGCTCGCCCAGCACAGCACGTTCCCGGAGGTCGCCTACCTGCTGGTGTACGGGGAGTTGCCCACGCAGCCCCAGCTCGACGAGTGGACCTACGAGATAACCCGCCACACGTTCATCCACGAGAACTTCCGCAAGCGCATCTTCGACGCCTTCCACTACGACGCCCACCCGATGGGGCTGCTGACGTCGGGGGTTGCCGGCCTGTCCACCTTCTATCCGGAGGCCAAGGACATCTTCGACCCCGAGAACCGCCGGGCCCAGATCGTGCGGCTGATCGCCAAGATGCCCACGCTGGCCGCGGCGGCCTACCGCTTCTCGAGGGGACTGCCGTTCATCTTCCCCGACAACGCCGACGACTACCCGACCCGCTTCCTGAAGATGATGTTCGACGTCGGCGGCGACTACCAGCCCGATCCGGCCCTTGTCCAGGCCATGCGGGTGCTGTTCATCCTGCACGCCGACCACGGCCAGAACTGCTCCACCACCGCGGCCCGGGTCGTCGGGTCGAGCCACGCCGACCCCTACACCGCCATCGCGGCCGGCTGCGCCGCCCTGTACGGGCCGCTGCACGGAGGGGCGAACGAGGCCGTGATCAACATGCTGAACAAGATCGGCTCCTACGAGGAGGTCGACAGCTTCATCGCCAGCGTCAAGCGGGGCGGGCACCGGCTGATGGGCTTCGGGCACCGCGTGTACAAGAACTACGACCCGAGGGCGATGATCATCAAGACGGCCGCCCACGACGTGTTCAAGGTGATCGGCAAGAACCCGCTGCTCGACATCGCCCTCAAGCTCGAGGAGGTCGCGCTGGCCGACGACTACTTCGTGAGCCGGCGGCTGTACCCGAACGTGGACTTCTACTCGGGCCTGATCTACCAGGCGCTGGGCTTCCCCACGAACATGTTCACCGTGCTGTTCGCCATCGGCCGCACGCCGGGATGGCTGGCTCACTGGAACGAGATGATCGAGCAGAACTCCCGCATCTACCGGCCCCGGCAGATCTACGTCGGCGCCCCGAAGCGGGACTACGTCCCGATGAAGGACCGCTAAGCCGGACTGACCGCTAAGCGGGGGACACGTCGAGGACGATCTTCCCGGCGTTGAGGTTGGCCTCCATGCGCTCGTGGGCGGCGGGCGCTTCGGCCAGCGGGAAGCGGCTGTCGATCACGGGGGCCATCGCCCCGGCCGCGACATGGGGCAGCATCTCGGCCGCGAACTGGCGGGTGACCGCGATCTTCTCCTCGATGGGGCGGGCCCGCAGGGTGGTGCCGATCAGGGCGGCCCGCTTGAGCATCAGCCCGGCCGGGTTGAACGGCACGGGCGTGCCGGCCATGGTGCCGACCTGGATGATGCGGCCGTTGGTGCGCAGGCACGACACGTTGCGGGGCAGGTAGTCGCCGCCGACCACGTCGAGGACCACGTCCACGCCGGCGCCGCCGGTGGCCGACTTGACTGCCTCGACGTAGTCCTCGGAGGCGTAGTCGATCACGAGGTCGGCTCCGAGCGCTTCGCAGACGTGGTGCTTGCCGGCGGAGGCGGTGACCGCGATGCGGGCGCCCATGGCCTTGGCGATCTGTATGGACGCGGTGCCGACGCCGGAGGCTCCGGCGTGGACCAGCGCCCACCGGCCGGTGGTCAGCCCGCCCTGGCGGACGAGGGCGTCCCAGGCGGTGATGTACACCTCGGGGAAGGCGCCGGCCGCGTCCAGCCCTAGGGCGTCGGGCACGGCCATGGCCTGGCGGTGGTGCACCACGACCCGCTCGGCGTAGCCGCCGCCCCCCACGATCCCCATGACGGCGTCGCCGACGGCGTGCTCGGTCACCCGCTCGCCTAGCGCGGCGACGCGGCCCGCGAACTCCAGGCCGGGGATCTCGTAGGTGGCGGGTGGTCCGGGGTAGAGGCCGCGGCGCTGCAGCGTGTCGGCCCGGTTGACCGCCGAGGTCACCACGTCCACCAGGATCTCGGCGGGGCCGGGGACGGGGTCGGGCACCTCCTGGATGACCAGCACTTCGGGTCCGCCCTTGGCGGTCAGGACGACTGCTCGCACGATGGTTCTCCGATCAGTCTGAGGATTGGTGGCCGGCGTACTGGTGGTGCAGGCGCACCGAGGCCGGGTAGGGGAACAGGTCGGGGATGTCGCCGGCCCGGTTGCGCTGCTTCATCGACTCCCAGAAGTCGAGGGTGGCGATCTCGGGATGGTGCTCGGCGAACACGGTGCCCACGATGGGCGGCGATCGCAGGTAGGTGGCGAACTCCTCGGGGAACACGTCGTCGGCGCCGACCGGGAACCAGGGCTGGTCGAGCATCTCGTCGAGGTCGTCGTCGGGCACGGGCAGGGCCCGGAAGTTCACCTCCGACAGCAGGGCCAGCTCGTCGTAGTCGTAGAACACCACCGAGCCGAGCCGGGTGACGCCGAAGTTCTTGGGGAACAGGTCGCCGGGGAAGATGTTGGCCGCGGCGAGGTCCTTGATGGCGTTGCCGTAGTCGATGGCGGCCGCGACGGCCCGGTCGGGGGCCATCTCGCGCAGGTACAGGTCGAGCGGGTAGACGCGGCGCTCGGTGTAGACGTGGCCCAGAACTACCTCGGTGTCGGTGACCGACACCGTGCGGGAGCAGTCGCGGCGCAGTTCGTCGAGGAGGTCGTCGTCGAAGCGGTCCCGGGCGAAGGTGAGGTTCTCGAACTCCTGGGCGTCGACGAGCCGCCCCATGCGGTCGTATCCGAACACGAGCCGGTAGCGGCGTTTCACGTCCTCGGGGGTGGTCCGCTTGCTGGGCGGGAACCGGTCCTTGATCACTTTGAACACGACGTCGAACGACGGCAGCGCGAACACGGCCATGACGGTGCCGGCCGCGCCCCGGGACTGCTCGAACCGGGTGTTGGAGTGCTCCATGTGCCGGTACAGGGCGCGGAAGAGGTTGGTCTTGCCGTGCTGGGAGTACCCGAGCGACGTGTAGAGCTCGGCGACGGGCTTGACCGGCAGCATCGACTTGAGGAAGGCGACGACCGAGGCGGGGCGGGACGACAGCACGTGCATGTAGGAGCGGGCGTAGCTGAACAGCCGGCTGGCGGCGGGCTCGGTGAGGAGGGTGGCGTCGACGCGCACGCCCGAGTCGTCGTGGACGATCGGCAGGATGCAGGGCGACACCCGGTTGAGCCAGCGCAGCCGGCCGACGAGGTAGGCGCCCTTCTGGCGGTAGAACACCGGGTCGAGCATGTCGATGGCGTCGAGGTCGCGCCATGTGCCATCGAGGTAGCCGTCGATGCGGCCGGCGACGAGGGCGGCGTCGCGGGCGAGGTCGGCGAAGTGCGGGCCCAGCGGGCTGCGTTCGAGGATGGCTGCGACCGCTTCGACGGTGGAGTCGTGCACGTTGATGCTGCTGTGCTCCGGCCCGGTGTCGTCGCTGGCGGGCAGGGCGGTGGGGCCGAGCCAGATGAACTCCAGTTCCCGGTCGAGGCCGATGACGTCGAACAGGCGCCGGGTGACGGAGTTGTAGAAGGTCTCGGCCAGCTCTAGGTCGCCCCGGTCGGAGAGGTACTCGACGTAGCGGCGCTGGGCGTCGATCCAGGCGTGCCGGGCGCCGGCGTCGGGCAGTTGGGCGCGGCAGGCTTCGACGGTGTCGAGCACCGCGTCGGTGTGCAGGTTCAGGCGCTCGAAGGCGTCTTGGCGGTGTCCGTGCCAGTCGCCGGCGAGGAAGCGGCCCTCGGCTCGGGAGGTGACGGAGATGAAGTCGGTGTGGAAGGCCTCGAAGCGCTCGTACAGGATGCGGGCCAGTGCTTCCTGCTTGTCCGGCTGGCTGGTCCCGACCACGGCGGGCGCGCCTCAGCCGTTCGGGGCGTCGTCGTCGCTGCGAGCCAGCTCGTGCTCGCGTCTCACCTCGGCGAACACGAGCCGCAGGAGCTTCTCGCTGAAGGCGGGGGCGAGACCGACGGAGGCGGCCACTTCCCGCAGCCGGACGATCTGCTCCGCCTCGCGCTCGGGGTCCGCGGCCGGCAGCCCGACGCGGGCCTTGTGGATCCCGACCTGCCTGGTGATCGTGAACCTCTCGCCCAGCAGCGTCACCAGCGAGGCGTCGATGTCGTCGATGCTCGACCGGAATCCGGCCAGCGTCTCGTCCCCCGCACCCGCACTCACAGCCAGCCAAGCTATCGCCGGGCAGGGACGGGAACGCAGAAGACCCCCGCGACGCGGCGAGGTCAGGCGTTGGTGGCTATTCGGTAGAGCTCGCCTACTAGGTCGTCGTAGCGGCCGGTGGCCAGGGTGATGGCGTAGGCCGCGCCGACCGCGCCGCCCACTGCGGCTACGGGTAGGCGGTCGAGGAACCGCTTGGTGGCGGGGAGGGCGTGGGGCAGTATCGCCAGCAGCAGGGCGGGCAGCAACGCGCCCAGCATGTAGACGAGCATCAGTCCGAGCGTTCGGGCCGCCTCGGTGCCGGTGTTGTTGAGGATCTCGCCCAGCTTGGGGCCTACGCACGGCTGCCAAAGCCATCCGGCCAGCGCGCCCGCCACTACGCCGGCTCCCGTCGCCGACAGCGACAACGGCCCCTTGGCGAGGTAGGCGATCACGAAGACCCCCGCGGCCAGCACCGTTGCCACCGGCACGGCCGTACCGGTTAGCTCCACATCCCAGTGGCCGGCGGCTCTGGCCCAGGTCAGCAGCGCGGCGCCGATCACATAGAACAGCGCCACCGTCAGTCTGGCCTTGCGGGCCACGAGTACCAGCGCCACCGCGGGCACGAGCATCACCAGCGTGCACGCCACGCCGATGGCGCCCACTCCCTCCAGGAACGTCGCCATCGCGATCAGCCGCTCCCGTGACCGATCCGGTCAGGCCTGGGCCAGCAGCTGCTCGACCGTCTCGTACAGCTTCTCGTAGGTGGCCCGCCCGTCGCCGGTGCGGTCGAAGCGGATCTGGTTGTCGCCGTCGATCACGTACACCCGGGGCCAGTAGCCGATGTTGCCGGGCTGCCAGCGGTGGAAGTTGCGCTTGTCGGTGTCGAGGGCGATTGGCCAGACGACGCCGAGGTCGGCGGCGGCCTCGATGATGTTGTCCACGTCGGCCTCGTAGGAGAACTCAGGCGAGTGCACGCCCACGATCTCCACCCCGTGGTCTCGGAAGTCGGTGTAGAGCTGTCCGAGGGCGTCCAGGGTGTTCTTGCAGTTGCGGCATCCGAACGTCCAGAACTGCACGACGGTGAGCCTGTTGGTGGCCCGGATCTCCTCCAGCGAGGTGGCGTCGGTGTTGAGCCAGCCGTCGAGGTTGGTGAGCGTGTCGGCCGTGCCCAGTACCTCGATGGGCTCAGGAGGCACGGTGGTGGCAACCGTGGGCTCTGGGGCAGTGGTTTCGGGGACCTCGGTGACCGGGTCGGCCGGCTTGGAAGTCCCGTCGACGGAGTCGGTGGCATCGACAACCGCCGCTTTGGAGTCGCCTGCGGCCGCGACCGTGGTCTCCGCGGCGGGCTCGGCCGTAGTGGGAGCGGCTGCCATTCGGTCGTCGGCGGCTGCGGGGCTGGTAGCCGGGTCATCGCCACCGCCGTCGCCGCGCACCGCCGTCCAGACGATGGCCGCCAGCCCGGCCAGCAGCACACCCAGCGCCAGATAGCGCACCATCGAGGACCTCATCGCGTGAGGAACGATACGCCGCCGGGGTTAGCAGGACGTGAGGATCCTGCCGGCCCACGGGTTGCGCTCGCTGGCCCAGGCCGCCTAGTGTGCGAACGTGCGTTCGGCTTCTGTGGGCTTCTACCGCTCCCCCAGTCCGATGACGGCTCTGCCGGTTTCGCCGGCGCTCGCCGGCATGTCGACCGCGCTCGACGACCTGCGCTCGGTGGTCCAGGGCTTGGTGCTGCACCGCGAGTGGGCGGCCGACTACGGCGTGGAGGCCGGCATGCTGCGGGTCGGCGAGCAGAACCTCCGGTCGGCCGCGGAGGTGCTGGAGCGGGCCTTCGAGATCTCGCCGGAGCCGGTGGCCGCCGCTCGGGAGCCGGCCGACCGGGTGGTCGGCATCTGCTGGCACTTCGCGGTGCTCTACACCGCGCTGTTGAGGGCTCAGGGCTCGGCGGCGAGGGTGCGCTGTGGTTTCGCCGGTTACTTCGATGCGGCCAAGTGGTACGACCACTGGATCACCGAGCGCTGGGACGGCGAGCGCTGGATCAAAGACGACCCCCAGATCGATGCCCGCCAGGCCGGGAGGCTGCATCTCGGCTTCGACCCCCACGACCAGCCGCCCGGGCGGTTCCTCACCGGCGGGGAGGCCTGGCTGGCAGCCCGGGCCGGCGAGGTCGACCCTGAGAGATTCGGCATCTACGACATGTGGGGCATGGGGTTCCTGGCCGGCAACGTCGTCAAGGACCTCGCGTGCCTGAACAAGGTGGAGCTGCTCCCCTGGGACAGCTGGGGGATGCTGCGGGACCCCTACCGGCCGCCGCCCAGGAAGCACCTCGCGGTGCTCGACGAGATCGCGGAGCTAGCGGCGACCGATGACCTGACCGCGATCCGGCACCGGTTCGAGAGCGACGAACGGTTGAGAGTGCCGCAAGAGATCGTCAGCTACACCGACGGCAAGCCGACAAGAGTGCAGCTGCCCGACCTCTCAGGTGCGTCGGCGCCGTAGAGAGCCAAGAAAGCAGATTCCCCGCCGCGGGCTCCACCGAACCCGGAACCCCTCCGTGAGCCTGTCCTCGGGCGACGTTGGTGAACTCTGGTCAGTCCAGCAGGTAGGGCGCCAGCGTCCTCCAGCCGTCGGCGGCGGTGTCGATGCTGTCGGCGAGGACCTGTACCCCAACGTGGTCGGCGCCGGCGTCGAGATGGTCCCGGACGCGTGACGTGACCTGCTCGGGGGTGCCCCAGGCCACGATGGCGTCGACCAGGCGGTCTGACGGCCCGCCGTCGGGTCCGCCGTCGATGTCGGACTGCTCGAAGCCGAGGCGGCGCAGGTTGTTGGTGTAGTTGGGGAGCCCGAGGTACAGCGCCATGTTCTTGCGGGCGAGGGCGCGCGCCGTGTCCGGGTCGGTATCGAGTACGACCATCTGCTCGGGGTACAGCGCCGCGTCGGGGCCCATGACGTCGCGGGCGACGGCGGTGTGCTCGGGCGGCACGAAGTACGGGTGCGCTCCGGCGGCGGCATCGGCCGACAGGGCGAGCATCCTGGGGCCGAGCGCGGCCAGCACGATCTCGGGCAGTTCCTGGGGGCCGTGGGCCAGGAACACCGCCTCTCGCATGCGGGCCAGGTAGTCGCGCATGTAGCTGAGCGGGCGCGAGTAGTCGTGGTTGCGGAGATCTTCCACCAGGTTCTGGTGGCTGACCCCGAGCCCCAGCAGGAAGCGGCCCGGGAATGCCTCCTCGACGGTTCGCTGGGCGTTGGCCGTCGTCATCGGGTCGCGGGCGTAGATGTTGGCGATGCCGGTGGCGATCTTGATCGAGGAGGTGCCCTGGAGCAGCAGCGCAGCCACTACGAACGGGTCCCGCCCGACCGCCTCGGGGTACCAGATCGCCCCGTAGCCCAGCTCCTCCACCTCGGCCGCCAGCTCGACCGCCTGAGACGACGGCACCAGGTCCAGGAGCCCGGTCCAGATCCCGACCCGGCCTATGTCGATATTGCCCATGGTCACAAGCGGGAACCTATCGCCGGCCACGGACTGCGAGCACGCGCTAGCCGACCGCGATCGCCCGAGTCCGGTGAGGCGTGGAGGGTGTGGCACGACACCGCGAGGCCGTCACTGCTTCACAAGGGGCATGGGTCCCGGCGTAGGATCAGTCACCGATGGGGCTCATCAAGCAGTGGCGCGCCGCGAACCGGCTGCGGAAGCGAGCCAAGGCTGACCCTGCGATCCGCGACAGCTGGATCAGCTTGTACTACTCCGTCATGACGGAGCCCCGCCCAGATGGCCACATGCCGTCCACCTGGCGGTCCGTGTTCGAGGAGTTCGAGGGTGGACCTCCCTGCCGCCAGGAACTGGAGTGGTGGCGAGCGATGTACATGATGAACCTGGCCCCTCGGACCCGCCTCATGTACACGGCCAGTGCCGAAGCGATCAAGGAGATGCTTCCCGACGCACTCGACGGCCCCAGCGACGAACGCTACGTCCCCGAGTTCGGATTGGAGTAGCGAGTCAACCGGGGAGGGTCAGAGCGGGGTCGCGCCCGGGACTTGTTTCACCTCATAGACCAGGCTCACGGTGCCTGTCTTCTCGAAGACTCGTTGTTCCGTCAGCGTCAACCCGATCCGCTTGGACAGTTCCGGAACCAGGGGAATGCCCCCGCCGAGCAGGATGGGGACGATCGAGACTTCCACCGTGTCGACGAGCCCTTCCTCGCAGAGGCTGCGAAACAGTGCGCCGCCGCCGAACAGCCAGATGTCTTTGCCCGGTTCCTCTCGAAGCGACCGGACAACGTCCACCCAGTTGTCGCCGACGATCGTGACGTTCTCGTAGTCGTCCTGGCTCAGCGTCCGTGAGAACACGAACGTCCGGGTGCCCGACTGTGCGGAGGCACCGGGGTCACCAGTCACTTCGAACGTGCGCCGGCCGAGCAGGAAGGTGTCGAACTGCCCGAACAACTCCTCGAAGTCGATGTCGGGATCGACGCCGATCCAGTCGTACTCGTCGTCGGGGCCTGCGATGTAACCATCGAGGCTCATGGCGCAGTTGTATCGAATCCGCCTCATAGCCAGCCTCCGGTCGGCGATCCATCGGAACCTAGGCGCTCATCTTGCGCTGGGCAGAGACGCTCACGTTCATCGGCTACTGACTTGCAGCCACCGGTAGAGCTTGCCTACGGTCCGCGGCTGAGGCAGCCGGGGCTCGGTCGCCACGAGGCAAGAGCGCTGGTCGACAGCATTGGAGGACAGCAACGATGACGCTGGAGTTCGGGGTGAGGGAGCTTGAGGCCCAGCCCATAGTGGGCATTCGCACGACCGTTGCGATGAGCGAGATCGGCAACGCCATGGGTCCGCTGTTCGGCGAACTGAGCGGACACATCGCGCAGAGCGGTCAGGAGCCGGCCGGGATGCCCCTGGCCAGATACCACTCGCCGCCGGGCGAGACCGTCGAACTCGAATGCGCCATCCCGGTGGCGTCGCCGATGCCCGGCGAGGATCGAGTCCGACCCGGAGAGCTTCCCGCCGGGAGGGCCGCGACCGTCACCCACCTCGGCCCGTACGACGGCCTCCCCCAGACATGGATGGCGCTGACAGCGTGGATGGAGTCCCAGGGGCTCGAAGCCGCGGACTCGCCCTGGGAGGTCTATATGAACGACCCCGCCGCCGAGCCCGACCAGTCGAGGTGGCACACCGACATCTACTTCCCGGTGCGCTAACCGGCGCCGTCTTCAAGCGGCCGAGTTCTAGAACTACGCACCAATGCGGTGAGGTGTAGCGGCCACCTCTGAACTCGGCGTACTAGCCACTCGCAGCGGCACCCCCAAGAGCCTGCGCAGACACAGTGAAACTCACTCCCGCTCGTGGTATGTTCTTGTCACTTCCCCTATCTCTTCGGCGGTAGGGTCGAGACCGCCCTTCGGGGCGGTCTCTGTCTTTGTGGGGGTGGGAATTGGTCACCAATCTGTACGTAGACGGCTTCAATCTCTACTACCGCGCCCTGAAGGACTCGCCGTTCCGGTGGCTCGACCTGCGAAAGCTGGCCGAGACCCTCTTTCCCCAGGACTCGATCAACCGGGTCTGCTACTTCACGGCTCGGCTCAACGCCCGCCCCGGCAATCCCTCTCAGCGCCAACGGCAGCAGGCGTACCTGAGAGCGTTGGCGACGCTGCCGGGCTTCGACGCCTACTACGGCGTCTTCCGGTCCGGCGTCAAGCGTCGCCCGCTGGCGGAGCCGATGGCAGGACTGCCGACTTACGTCCTCGTCAGGGACTCGGAGGAGAAGGGATCTGACGTGAACCTCGCCACGCGTCTGTTGGTGGACGGATTCAACAGGGAGTACGAACAAGCGGTTTGTCTTGTCGAACGATGCCGACTTCGCCGGGGCCATGCGGTACGTGCGGGACGACCTGGGACTACGTGTCACGCTCGTCAATCCCGACCCTAAGAACACAAGCCCCAGGGAACTGGCCAGCGCGGCCACCTACGTCAGGCGCCTCTGGAGGAGCCATCTTCGCCGGAGCCAGTTTCCCGACACGCTGCGAGACGAGATTGGAATCATCACCAGACCGGCAGGGTGGTAGTCCCGCCGAGCCTGCGTCGACCGTCCAGAATGTACGCGACTCGTTCAGTGTCGCTTCGGCTCACAGCCACACTCGTACTGGCAACAGCGAAGAGGTCCGCACCGAAGCCGGACGAAGGAGCACGGATCCTTGAGAGGGACAACTTTGGCCTCGTTATGACGGATGCCCAATGATCGCTTCAATGGGATTCTCCCGTAAGTACGGAACGTGCTCGTGCGTCGCAATGGGTTTGCGCGACACTCCCCAGGCACGGGTGATGCGTCCACGCTCATCCATCCAGAACCGCTCCGGCGTAGGCAATCCCACCCGTGCCTGTTCATGCAGATTGAACCAATCAACTGCACAGGCATGAATGCCAGGGAGCAGGTACCCATACCGGTCCTTCCTGAACCCCACGAAGCGTTGCTCTTGGGTGTCTTTGTGATGACCTAGGACGACGCGGGCATCTACCCTCTCCGGCGACTCTGGGAAATCAGAGACGACGTTGGACAGGAGCTTGTGGCTCCCTTGTCCGACCTTGCCCGCCGTGCAGACATACAAGTCGCCTTCGACTACTTGCAAGAAATGGCACTGGCAGTCGAAGCGTGGCCAACTGTCCATCTGGAACGACTTGGAGGTATTGCAGGCTTCGTGCATGGGCTGGCAGTTCCAGTCCTGTTCGAACTCGTTCTCTCTGCCCCTAGCCACCTTGCTAAACAGCGACCGCGGAATGATGTGATCACGGTTGTGGCGCTGGCCCTGCTCGATCTCCTTGCCGCAGCCTCCGAGGTGAACCCCACAGAGCCTGTCATCGCGGCGAAGCAGCCGCTTCATGGCATGTCTCGCCTTAGGCATCCGTCACCTGCCGAGAGCGCGACGCAGTCCAGCCAAAATGGCAGACCCACCTGCCGCCATGCCTGCTCCCGCCTTTGGTCCCGTATCCCATGGTTGTAACTTACCGGCGGTCGCCGACCTCGCCCCTCACTGCAACCCCTCCGAGTGGTCGGGAATCAGGTCAACAATGTGGCCCGCCACCCAAGCCGCTACGGCCTCGGTCCATCCGGTCCACAGCCCCACCAGAGACAGCACCAGCCCTATCGCCAGCAGCGCGCCGGAGGCTTCCTTTGTCTTCCGCATCGTGTTCCCTTCCCGTTGGCGGTCCGACCACGCCAATTGCAGCGAGCAGGTACGACAGCCGGGGTGCCACGGGTGTACCGCGCCGACCCGCCCGTCCCCAACGACTCCATTGCAGCCCGCAGTTCACACTGGGATGTGGTTCACGGCGACCGTTCGCCCACCATCTGACAGACGCAACACCACATCCCCGTGCGCTGAGACGACCCACACTTCATGGAAGTAGCTGAACGAGATGCCGTCCAGGGCCGGGGGCTGCATCTGTGCGGCGGGGTCGTAGTAGGGCGAGCCAGGGCCGAAATAGTGCCTGAGCTGGAATCCGGCTATGCCGCCAACCACGACCGCTAGCCACTTCAGGTCGGGCGCGCCGTCCATCTGCCGTCTGTTGGTCTTTCTGTCTATGGCATCCTGCACTTCCGAGACCAACGCCTGGTAACCAGCAAAGCCCTCAGCGCCTCCCATCGGAGCCAGGACCACTGACCCCCTGCCGTGCCCGACCGGTTTCGGCGCGCCGCTCAAGCGCAAGTGCTGTGAGCGCTTCCCGTCGTCAATCTGCAATCGAGGAACATTGGTCAGTGTGAGGGTGGTGTCAGATGTTCTAGAGACAAACGTCGAACCGTCAAACGCTTCCTGCGCTCTGCTCTCCATCTGCTCGGGGGTGCCGCCCATCTTCTCCACGGTCGCCAGCGAGGAGACCACGCCTTCTAAGAGCTTCTTCAATGGGCGACGCTTCTTGTTGAAGCCAGGGTCCCGGTCAATCACGACGACATCCCACATCCACGACAGCCGCTCATCTTCCCAGCTCCTAAGAGTTCCGTCCCTCTCGTGAAATGCGGCAAAGAAAGCAGCCGAATCGCCGTCCGTGCAGCCCGTGACTTCCACGTCAGCCATGCGTCCGTCGGCCAAGACCATTCGCCAGTCCGGCGTCTTGACGTGACCGCGAGGCTCCAACCGCTCGCAGTGAGTCACCTCCACGACCGCGCAGATGGCGTTAGCAGCGGCTGTCTCCGTGTCGCTAGGAACACTCATCGTGCTTGCTGCTAGTGCCGACGGAACAGTCAGCTCACGGCTTGGGCGGTCCGGTCCGCTCCCAAGTGTGCCCCTTCTCCGAGGTCGGCGGTAGGGGCTTGTCGCCCTCCTCTATCGTGACCTTCCGAGGCTTGGGAACTTGGCCGCCGCGCGGGCCGCGCTCCTCGTACTCGCCGGGGCGGTTGGGGGTCTCGCCGGGCTTCTGACGGTTCGCCATTCTTCTCTTCCTTTCTGTCGCACCTCATCAATCCGGGGGTGTGGCTCGAAGCTACCGACGGAGTACGACACGGGCGGGCCACTCCGGGGGATACCGCAGGGGATTTCCCACTGCGCTAGGGGATGGCACCGGGGATTTCAGGGGGCATCTGTGTAACGGTGTGGACGGGCTGCCGAGCTGGGCTTGAACGTCACTGACGGCTGCCTGCCGAGTCGGCCGACGGCAGCTCACCCCCGAGTCGCTGTCCAAGCTGTGCCACGAGTTGGACCGGGGCATGGCCCTCCACGGGTTCCGCTCCTCGTTCCGCGACTGGTATGTCGAGTCCGGCGCTTCCCGGGAAGTGGCCGAGGCATGCCTGGCTCACGTTGTTCAGAACCAGGTTGAGGCCGTCTACCGCAGAACCGACCTGCTGGATGCGCGCCGGGTCGTCATGGAGGACTGGGGGCACTACCTCGCAGGGTCCTAGCCACAAAGTTCCCCTACAGGCCCTGAGTGAATCGTCGTTAGTGGCTAAGCGTCTGCTCTAGGGTTGGAGTCAAATGGAATGGGATGAGTTGTCCCTTACGGACCTCGGAGCACTTGCCGCTCTCGCGACCCTGATCTTCGTCGTGGGCGTGCAGGTGAAACCTGCGGTCAACCGATGGGCGGCAAGGCGGTGCCTGCTGTGGTACGCAGAGTGTCGTGCCGTTGACCTCTTGACGGATGAGCAGTTGCGTTCGCGCCCGCGTTGGCGGCGCGAGTGGTGGCGGCGGTTCAGGCGCGACCAGCAGTTTCGCTTCTTCCGACTCTTGACAACGCGCTCTCACCGGTTCAGCCAGGACGCGATGATCACTCAGGTGTGGGACGTATTGGAACGCTCAGTCAGCTTCGAGTTGTATCCGTCCGGGTGCGACCCGCTAGTTGCGGAAGCTGTCCTCCTACAGAAGCGCCGGGAGAAGAAATGCCGAGACAAGCGTCTTGTTCGTGTTCACAGGCGCATCGTTTGTGCCGGCGAATGTGGTACTCGGTACGGCAAGCGGCGTCACGACCACAACTTCTTCGGTGGCCCTGGCATTGAGGGCGGATGGCGCTGCCCGTCCCCAGAATCTTGTTTGGAGCGTCCAACGGGTGACCATTTCTGCGGAATGTGCGAACGGGAACTGCGCCATTCTTCGATGCAGGTAGCAGGGACCGAGGTCGTGCAGGAACCCCAAGACGCGCCCAAACCGCCACAGGGTGGCGCCTAGGGCGCTCGTAGAGCGGCTAGGGCCTGTAGTTGTGACCCCTTTGGGGTGTGAGCGAGTTGTCGTACGGCATCAGAACGCCGATCTGGGATTTCGTGTTACAATAATTGCGTGTGGAGTTCCATCGCTCTGCGTTCAAGCACGGCCTCGACACCAACACGATCCTGCACGCGCTCGAACACGCCCTCACCATCATCGAACTCGAACCAGCCGCTGACCCGCCCAGGATCCTCGCCATCGGTGCCGACCCAGCAGGCAACCTGCTCGAGATCGTATGGCTCGAACTCGACGACGGAGCCGAGATGGTGATTCACGCAATGCCACTGCGCCCAGCGTTCCACGCACTCCTGCCGACCCAAAGCGATCAGCCATGACCACACGTAAGACCGCGACTGGCCGCATCCTCACCGACGCCGACCTCGACGCCATCGCCGAAGAGGTCGAGACCAGCGACTACGACATCGACACGCTGCGCAAGCGCCGCAGAGGTCGTCCCGCCATGGGCTCGGGTCCGGCTGAAGTGGTGCCTGTGCGCATCGACCCCGAACTGCGAGCTGCTGTCACTGCGCGCGCTGAGACCGACGGCACGACGACAAGCGAGGTCATCCGCGAGGCGTTGCGCAGATTCCTGGACGTCAAACAAGCTGAGCAGGGCACAACACGCATAGGAAGTCCCCTCGACCGTCGTAGGTCCCGGAACCTAGAGCCGCTGCCTGCGGTTGACGGCTGGCCTTAACTCTGGTCGCTCGAGTTCGGGCGATCTGCTGCGGGTATCCGCGCTGCGCAACCGGAGTAGCGCAAGACTTGTTGCCAGTCGCTACTTTGGTTCGGCGAACCGGGCAGCTACCGCTCCTGAGAAGGGGGAAGGTCTATGGCCTCTGACACGCGGGCAGAAGCCGAACGTTCGGTCCAGTTCCACACTCGGACCTACGCGTCCGAGCATCGCGAAGCCCTAGAGCGTGACCACTGGGGCCGCTCAGCGCTCATGCGCGACGGAGAAGTGATCGCGATATACGACGCGGGCATCGATGCCTACGACGCCGGCATGGAACGATTCGGGCAAGGCAACTTCGCCACTCAGGGCATCGGCACGGTCAGCGTCGGCTACCGCGTCGTCCAGACCATCGACTGACTTTCCCGTAGCGTTGCCCCAGATTGAGATTCCGGTTGAACGCGCCCGCATCGTGGTGCGACTGGCCGTGTCAGCGGCGTCTCACGACGGTGAAGAACACGTCGATGGTCTGCTGGACACCGGCGCGACGCGGAGCTTCATCAGCAGCGAGTTGGTCACACAGCTAGGAGTAGTCCGTAGTGGGAGCGTAGAAGTGACCACCCTAGGCATGGCAAGCGAGCAGAGACCGACCTACCCCGTGCAGGTGCGTGTACCTGCTCCGCAGTTGGTTGCAGCCCCAGCCGAGGATCACTTTCGCAAACGCATCGAGGCTGTGGGATCGGAACACCGCTTCGAAGGCAGGCTCCCCACCACGCCGTGTGACGTGTTGATAGGCATGGACCTGATCGGCCAATGGCACGTTGAGATCAGCGACGGCCGATGCATCGTCGGCTGGTGAGCATCGGGACCTTTATTGCGGTGGCGAGCCAGCGAAGTCGGCAGCCTCGAGAGAGTCGTTGATCTGGTTCAGCCGCAACGGATCTACGCCGGGCTTGAAGCCGCTGCGGTGGGGCCTGACCACATAGCCGGGCTCCGCCTCTGCGAGCGCCGGGGATAGGCCTCGCCGCAGGGTGTCGTTGACGACCTGGTTGAACGACTGATCCGCGCGCCGGGCCCGTTCCTTGAGGGCCTCAGCCAAGTCATCATCGAGAGTCAACGTTGTTTGCATACAAGCCTCATGGCACCTCTTGCAGATGATGATCTGACGCCTCTGCTGCATCGCTGGATCCCAGGAGCGATGGCGAGGCGCTGCCTTTGACAACGGCCACCAACGCCAGCATACTCACGCCTCAATGAGTGAAATATATCGCAACTTCACAATAATCATTATTATCGCCGCAGCGCCCGTCCTCGGTCACCGGGAGCGTGTCACCTCGCTCGTTGACGCTCGCCGGTGAGCCATGCGGACGCGTCTGCGGACGCGACGAGCCCCATTGACGCCGCGCTGCTTGAACTGGAGACGACCGGTTCACAACAGACCGACGGCAGGTGGCTGGAGGATCTGACTGTTCGTGTGGCTCCGCTCGTGCGCGAGTGGGACGTGTCGGAGTGCTGGCGTTGGGCCGACTGGCCCGACCGTGACCAGGTGATGCCCGCCGCCCCCACAGCAGATGTCGGCATCGACGTTGTGGCCCGCAGGCGCAGCGACGGCGCGTGGATCGCGATACAGGCCAAGTCGAGGCAGTTGGACGCTTCCGGCCGCGGGGCACCCGTCAACGCCGGCGAGTTGGACAAGTTCCTCGCCGCGGCGGCGGACAAGGCGATCTGGGCTGAACGGTGGCTCGTCGTGAACGGCGCAGTCGCGCTGGGCGGCTACTCGCCTGGCAAGGCTGCCATGTCGGGCGCTCCGGTGAAGGTCGAGAACCTGCGGGCGGCGCTGGTGCGCCAACGCGACGCCATGACCACCGACGACGACTGCGAGCACTGCCGCGAACCCGACAATCCTGACGCGGCACAGAGTCGCGGCTGCATGCAGAACGAGGCCGTGGACACCAGCGTGAAGCTGCTCCAGGACCACGCCCATTCGGAGTCGGGCGGACTGCCCTTCGGTGAGGCGCGTGGACGCATCATCCTGCCCTGCGGCACCGGCAAGACCCGTGTTGCGTTGCGGATCGTCGAGCGCCTCACTCCCCCGCGGCAGGTGTCGGTGGTGCTGTGCCCGTCCATCGCGCTGGTAGCGCAGATACGCCGCGAGTTCCTACAACACGCTCAGCGTCCGCTGCGGGCGCTGGCCGTGTGCTCGGACGAGACCGCCGGCTACGACCCGGGGCGGGAGGGCAGCACTGCACGGGCCGAAGACCCGACCGCCGACAACAGCAACGTCAGCGCGTCCGAGATCAAGGGCCTGGTCACGACCGACCCGGATGTCATCGCGAAGTGGATGGCCGGCGCCAAGGCAAGCGGCGCGAAGACCGACGGCACCCTCAGCGTCGTGTTCGGCACCTACCAGAGCGCCAGCCGGATCGCGGAGGCGCTGGAAGCGCCCGAGGCTCCCGAACTGTCGGTGCTGGTCTGTGACGAGGCGCACCGCACCGCCGGCTTGCGCCGCGTGAAGAAGGCGGACCAGCAGGCGAGGGTCGAGAACTTCCTGCTGTGCCACGATCGGGACGCGTTCCGAGCGACGTACCGGCTGTATCAGACCGCGACACCTCGCATCTACAACTCCGTCAACGGCGGCCGTCGCCGTGCTGCGAAGCCCGGCGAAACGCTTGTGCGATCGATGGACGACGAGACCACATTCGGGGTCGAGTTGTACCGCAAGAGCTATGTGGAGGCCGTGGCCAACGGATGGCTCGCCGACTACAAGATCATCGCTTTGGCGGTCAGCGACCCGCAGGCCTACGCGATGGCCAACGAACTGGCCCGCGATGCCGAGACCGAGGGCAGCACGAAGCTGACCTCCATGGACTTCCTGCGTGGCCTGGCGTTCGCGTTGGCGATGTCGGGCGCCACTCGCGCGCCGGATGCCGAGACAGACGTGGCGCTGTCGTCTGCCATCGGTTTCCTGAACACGGTCAAGAAGTCCGAGACCATGGCCCGCTACCTGCAGACCGACAAGGTGCGCCATTGGCTGAAGGACCGGTCCAACGGCACCGCGGCTCACTTCACGCTGGAGCACCTCGACGCCAGGCACAATGTGGCAGCCCGAGACAGCGCCAAACGGAAGCTCGCCGACGCCTCGCCCGACGAGCCCTTCGGCATCTTGAATGTGGGCATCTTCGGTGAGGGAACCGACTCGCCGACACTGAGCGCGGTCGCGTTCCTGGAGTCCCGCAAGTCGCCTGTCGATGTGGTTCAGGCAGTGGGCAGGGCCATGCGATCAGCGCCCGGCAAACGGCTCGGCTACATCGTGGTGCCCATAGTGATTCCGCCCAACGCGGACCCTGAGACGTGGCTCGCCAACTCTCGGCCCGAGGAGGGCTGGTCGGAGCTCGGGCAGATACTGCTGGCGCTGCGAGCGCACGACTCCCGCATCGAGGAGGAACTGGCCGACCTGCTGGCGGTGTACGCGCCCGCCCAGGACGAGCTGGAGCTCAAGACGGTCACATTCGTCGCGGTCGCCTCAGAGAACAAGCGCATCCGCTACGGAGTACACACCGGCTCCCCGGGAGGCGCCGAAACGGCGGCTAGACAGGCCGCGGCGTCCGACAAGCCCCTGTCGATGTTCGACATCGAGCCAGTGCGCGCCGACGAATGGACCTTCGAGACCGAACCGACGCGGGCAGTGGCTGCCAAGGCCCATTCCGGCGGCTCTGTGGAGGTCCGAGCCGATGCCGTGGTGCGTGACAAGCCGCCATCCGCCCAGGGCGGCACAGGCCGGGTCAATGCCGCCAAGACCAAGAAGGCCGCCGCGGCGATGATCAACAAGGGCACCGGCACACCGGTCAAACGTCGCAAGACACGCTCCAAACGCAAGACGGCCCAAGAGCGCGATGAGGCGCAGGCGCAGCGGATGCTCGAGCAGATAGGCGATCTGGCCGAGGGCATCACCGTCAACCTCCTCGCTCGGTCCGGGTTGACGCGTGACCGGGTGGACCGCGACCTGAACATCCTGCGCGAGTCGGTCACTGAGGCTGCCCACCATCTACGCTCCGACGGCCTGCAGCCTGCGCTCGACAAGCACTTCGGGCTCGACAACCTCAACGCTGATAAGCGGGCCGCGCAGGCCGATGGCTGCACGATCGCTGCGCTGCTGCTGATGAACGCAGCCATGCTGCACCAGCGGATTGTGCAAGGCGGCTGGCTGCGACGCATCGAACCGCTGGCTGACATCAAGAGCAACGCCGAGGTCGTCGTGCGATTGGAGCAGAACTGGGAGCGGATCACCAGACAGGACTTTCTGCCGGTTCTCGAACCCGCCAAGGAAGCGATCTACGCAGCGAAGAACACCGGCAAACTCGCTGGGCTCGAACGCGCCCTGCGGCACTTAGCAGCGGAAGCCGAGCGCATCGCCGAGACCTACGCCGACATGGGTGCCGACCACGCAGGCCCCCTCTTCAACAAGGTAATGGGCAACCAGGCATCTGACGGCGCCTACTTCACCCGGCCCCCGGCGGCCACAATGGCGGCGAGGCTCGCTCTCGACGCCTGCGGGGATCAGGACTGGACCAGCCCGGACACCTGGCGGGCCCACAGGTCGGTCGACCTCGCCTGCGGCAGCGGCACCCTGCTCACCGCGCTGCTGACAGACATGAAACGCCGAGCACAAGCCCAAGGCGCCAACCGCAAGGACTTGGCGAAGTTGCAGAAGCTCGCAGTCGAGGAAGTTCTCAAGGGCATGGACATCAACCCCGTGTCGCTGCAACTCGCAGCCACGCAGCTCACCGCCGGCAACGTCGACGTCAAGTACCGACACATGGGCCTGTGCCGCATGCCCTATGGCCGGACCGACGACCCGATGGTGCCCATCGCTGCCGGGACACTGGAGCTACTCGCTGAAGAGGACGTGATCCCGCAGCAACAGACCGAACTGTTTGGCCGGGCCGCCTCTGGAGCAGCCGTGCGACTGAGCCTGGGTGACCCCGTGGTCGAGGACGCTGCGAAGGCAGCCATGGGCGCTCGCATTGTGATCATGAACCCACCCTTCACCGAGCGGGTGCGGATGGGCGAGAAGTTCCCGGACAGCATTCGGAAAATGCTGAGGGAACGAGCCGATGGACTTGAGAGAGCGCTGGTAGCCGACGACCCCGCCCTAAAGGGATTTGTTTCCAAGCGGTCCATAAGACCCATGTTCACGGGTCTGGCCGAACGATGCCTGAACGCCAATGACGGCGTCTTGAGCATGGTTCTTCCAACCATCGCACTGACCGCACCCTCTGGAATCCACGAGCGACTCGTGCTAGCCGACAGATTCCAGGTTCACACGATCCTTACCTGCCACCAGCCTGGTCAGATCAATCTCAGCCAGAACACCAACATCAACGAGAGCATCATCGTTCTGCAGCGCCGCGGCGACGCCGATACCCCTCTCGCGACGCGAATTGTCGCATTGGACCGGTTCCCACACGACGATTCAGAAGTCGCGAGCCTCTTCAAGGGCATTGCCGCGTGCGGCACGGGTGTGCTCGACGATGGGTGGGGCACAGTCACCGAATGGCCCGCTGAACGAGTACTTGCGGGCGACTGGACAGGCGCCATCTGGCGTTCGCCCATACTCGCCGGTGCGGCGGCGTGCTTCGCTGGACACCACGCGCTACGACCGATGGCGGAAATGGGGGCATCGAGCCATCAGACGGGCGTAGACGTTGGGAAGCGCGCCCGCAGAGATGTGCGGGCAGCCGACGCCTTCCCAGTGATTAGGGGCAAGGGTGCCGGGGGACAACGGCAGATCGAGGCGATAGCCAGCGAGTTTCGCGATGTGACCGACTCCGCCCTGCCTAGCAAAGCGGGGTTCCTGTTGGTCACACAGGGTCAAGATACTCGTACCGCACGCCTCACTGCCGTGGCGTCAGATCGCAAGCATCTCGGTTACAGCTGGATGCCGGTCATTGGCATGAAGGCGGACAGCGCCAAGTCGACTGCCGTATTCCTTAACTCGACCATCGGCAGGCTCCTGCTGCTGCGCAATCCGGGCACGAAGCTCGCCTTCCCGAACTACAACCCCAGCACCATCAATGCCCTGCCGATCCCGGACCTCGCCGATCCGCGAATACGTTCGGTGCTCACCGACTGCTGGGAAGCGACCCGACACATGGCCGTGCCGCAGTACCGGGACGGCGAATGCGAAGTCCGCCAGCTATGGGATGCCGCAGTCTGTGCTGCTCTCGGATGGGACGAAGGCGAGATCGCTGATCTCCGCCTGCTGCTGCATGAGGAGCCTCACGTGAAGGGTCTCGGCTACGGCCAGCACGCCGACGAACTCGAAACCAGCCGCTGACCTGCCCAGGATCCTCGCTATCGGTGCCGACCCAGCAGGCAACCTGCTCGAAATCGTATGGCTCGAGCTCGACGGCGGCACCGAGATGGTGATTCACGCAATGCCGCTGCGCCCAGCGTTCCACGCACTCCTCCCAACCCAAGGCGATCAGCCATGACTACAACAAAGACCGCGTCTGGCCGGATCCTCACCGAGGCCGACCTCGACGCCATCGCCGAAGAGGTCGAGACCAGCGACAACGACATCGAGACTCTGCGCAAGCGCCGCAGAGGCCGTCCTGCCATAGGCTCGGGCCCGGCTGAAGTGGTGCACGTGCGCATCGACCCCGAACTAGCCGAGGGAGCATAGGACTATGCGGCCTTGTCCTGATTGGGAGGACAGAGCGCGCTTTCGATCACCAGCTCAAGGCTTGATGAGCTTGTGCCGTCTTCGGAGGTTGCTGTGATGGTGACGTGTGTGTCTTCTGTCGGGGACAGCATGACATGGTTGGATGGCAGGTTCGGGTTGCGACGAGGCTGCGCAATCTCGACGGACGCCGCTGGGTTCATCGGCACGACGGTCAGAATCAACTGCTGTTCGCTATGGCTCAGCTTGAATTGCCCGTCGAATTCAGTGTTGCTGCCCACGATGCGAGTGGTGTCGTCGGGGTGTGACGCCTGGAATCTGACGGTCGCCTCACCTGACACGGCTGCAAGTGTGATTCGTCCCCATAGCCCTTCTAGGCAGTAGAGCCGGGAGATTGTGCCTGGTCCCCCGTCGATTGTGAGCTTGACGATGCGGGCATCGTCAGCTGCTCGTGGCTCCGCTCGAATCGCTGCCTCAACGGCCTCGTAGTCCGCGGTGGTGATGGTGCTCGCGGCAACCGTTCGAAGAGTTGAAGACTTGTGGCGGGTTCCGCTGATATGCAACCTCGGTCGAATGTTGACGGTGGAAGGCATCCCGTCGCGGAAATCAGCAAGACTCCCAGCTGTGTCACTCGCGAAGCACCGGAGCAGCCGAGGCGAGGGCACACAAGTCGGAGGACCGACTTCAGGCAGATACGGTCGGATGGCACCGCGACTGCTGCTGGACTGCAATGCTCGCCTAATCGGGAGCGGCACCTGTAGATGCATCGTGTCGCTGTCCGGGTCTTGCTGGGACAGAATCGCGAATCTGTACTCGCGCTGATGTCGGTGCTCCATTGTCTTGGCGAAGATGCTGCGGATGATGAGTTCGACATCATCGCCACCCGCAAGGATGTAGTCACGCGGATCTTCGAGGTAGACGACTGGCCCATACAGCACCGTCAAGTTGCCGCATTGTTCAATGTGGCCGGTGTCAGGATTGCGGAGGTCGAGATAGCTGTAGAGCCGGTCCCGCCTCGAAGCGGCCACCATCGCGAGCACTCGTGCAAACACCCTTGGATCGCCGAGGAAGGTGGTGTGGTCGTAATGGTCCTCAAGCGAGTCTCGCCACCGGGACCATTCTCTGGTGCTCTGCGGTAGCAGCGACCCGCACCAGATGAAGCAATTGTCACCGAGCGCGAGGCTGGCCCGCGAAGTCTCGTTCACATTGAGTCGCTTGACAGTAGAGGTGCCAAGCGCTCGCTCGAACGGGTGGCTGCCAGGCGATTCGCGGTCTGTCGCTTCGTACGCCTCCAAGTCGGCTGGATCGTCGCGTCGGTCTTCGACTCGCTTGTCACCGGAGATCACGCCCTCCTGCATATCCCAAATGAGCGAATCGCCGTGCTTCCGAAAGTAGGGCAGTGTGCCCATCTGCAGCGTGTCGCAGTTCTCCAGGGCGTACCGACTCGGGCAGCCCTTGATGATCGTGGCATCTACCGGGGGGCGGCTACCGCTCCTGCGTCCCAGGGTCGCCGGGTGTTCAATCTCGAAGGTGGTGATCGCTTCTTCCGGCCCAACGAAGACCAAGGAACGAGGGTGCAGCTTCGTTCGATTGCTCCGAGTGCCAGATCCCATAGACACCAAGTCAGTCGAGCCGTGGGAGCCATCGGCGTACAGCGCGGATCCCTGCCTCCGGGGGCGACGACGGCTGTTTGGCTTGCGTCTACGGCTCATGGTCCGCAACACGGGTCAACTGGTGGAACGACGGTGCGAACAGACCGAGCGAATCGAGACTCGGAGTGCGGTCTGGCATCCGGTGCTCCATCGCCAAGGGATCGTACTGATGGCCTGCGACACGCACGACGGTTGTGTGCGGCGATCCGCGGGCGGTGCAGCGAGAGGCAGGCCACTAGAGCACCGGGAACGAGGTGTGCTTCGCTGCCAGCTGCCTCCGTGTCGGCTCCGGGTGGCCTCGTGTTCGCTCCGGCTAGCCGCGTGGCCTGTAGGTCGCAGAACCGGCGCGGTCGACGCACAGCGCCCAAACGTGCCGTTGCTAGTCGACGGTCGGCAGCAGGTCGTGCAGGTCGTCCGGCACACCGAAGCAGGCCGGGCATAGCCACCGCTCGTCGCCCAAGTCGAACATCATGAGAGGGACCGGCTTCGTTCGCCCCTCGTGTTCGTTCCAATAGGGCTTCACCCACACCGCGCCCGAGGTTGTGCCGCACTCGCTACAGGGCAGCAGCGTCTCAGCTAGCCTGTGCGCCCTTCGCTTCGCGGGCCGACCGCGGACTGCACGCACTAGCCGATTGGATCGGCTGTGTGGACTGTCGGGATTATGTAGATGTCCCAGCGTGCCGCATTGACTGTGGGTTTGGCATACGTTCACGCCCGGCCCCTGCTTGTAGATGCAGCGGCTCGGTAGGTAGAAGGGGCATCTAACGAAGACCTCAACCCGAATCTCTGTACCGGTGCGTTGTCCATGCCACCTACGTGCCGGGTGTAGCACGAGCAGCAGAACGTCCTTGATCCCGCTAGGGAGGTCAAGGAATGTATGGCTCCGGTCTTCCCGCAGAGCCACCACCGTCCGATACCAGCGGTACTTCAGCCAGTTGTTCCAGGTGAGCTTGAAGAGCGGCTTGAAGAGCGCCAACCCAGCGAACAGCGCCGCCAGCGCGCTGAACAGCAGCGTCCATCTCACGATGTCGTCTTCGGCCACATCAATTCCTAGTGGCTTGCCGAGCCACGCTTCCTACCGGTTCCACATCTCGTGGCGGTCCCACGCTCACAGCTCGGTAGGCCGCCCCGGCGGGGTCTGGCATCTGGTAGTGCATCGCCGCGGCATCGTACCGAGGGCCTGAGATGGCACGGCGGCGGCGGTGCTGCGTCATGAGTACGATGGTGCCCCAGCGCGGGTCGCTACATTCCCTGCCCCACAGCCGAGTGCCTAGGGGCTACGAGCTAGCCGAGCGTGCCCGCAACGGAATAGGCGTTGGAGCGAAGTGGCCGCGCATCTAGTAGGTGGCAGGGAGGGTCAGCTGCTCTCGGGGAGTCGCACCGGACTTGTCCCTAGCCTGAGATGATGACCAATAACTTCGACAAGGCGCTGCCCTACCTCGAATCGCTCTCAGTCCTTGAGCTGCTGCGAGTTCATCGCTGGACGCTCCACAAGCTGTACGACCTTGGAGTCGTCCGCACGCTCAACGCGCCTCAGGGAGATTGGGCCGAAACGTTGGTGGCCGAGGCGTACAGCGGAGAGCTTGTTAAGAGGAGCGGAAAGGGACGCGATGTGCTAGTGGACGAGATGAGCATTCAGGTCAAGTCAAGAGTGTTAAGAAAGAAGGGATCGAACAAATCATCATCGATACGCTCTTGGGATTTTGAGAAGCTGGTAGCGGTCATCTTCGATACGCGTGACTTGGGTGTCAAGGAGGCCAGGGAGTTCGATAGAGATTGGGTGGAGAATAGAGCGAACTATCAGGGATATGTCAATGCCGAGTCGCTTTCTTTAAATGCAACGCTCATGCGAAGTGGGGAGGACGTGACCGAACGACTTGAAGAAGCTGCTGTAGCTCTAGACAGTCGACTTAGCAACTCCTAAACAGATGCTCCCTCACTAGAACCCGCGCCGCTGCCGTGGTCTAGTTGCAGAAGTCTATACGTCAAGTGTCCCGATATAATGTCCGTCGTTAGATGGTCGGTTCTTGTCTACTAGGAAGTCGACCGAGTATCCCTCTGAAGACACATAGATGTGCACTTCACCTTCCTCGCATTCGAATACGATGTCACCGGCCGTGTTCTGCGTAATCGTGTTGTACCCCTGATAGTACTCTAGGTCAGTTGAAGGTGCTTCACCGACGATGATGATCTTGGGTTCCATATCGTTTAGCCATGCCTTCGGGACACGGCCCGACTTCCGTCCGTGATGAGGAGCAAACAAGAGATCCACTTTGGGAAGATCCACCTCATCCTCAATCGCTTTCATAAAATCGGTTTCTAGATCGCCCATCCACAGGGCTGCCACCCCGTTGTTCAGACCATACTTGATTATGGGTGAGATGTTGTTTGGGCTCTCGCCCTGTGCGGCGCGCTTCAGGGCGTCCTTGAAGTCCTGATTGCTGGTGTCTGGCCAGAGGATGTGAATACCCGCGTGTTTGCGCTCGTTACTGTTTTCGTTCATCCACCGTCGTGTGCATCCCTTGAAGATGTAGAACGCTTTCTTGGTGTCGTCGTGAAGTTGGCGGTATCGCTTGAAGTCAGGAGTCTCGGTCTCTTTCGTTGTCGAGTTCTTCACGCAGTAGAAGTTGAGAATCCGTATGTGGTCATCCAAGTGGACGAGACCTTGGATATGATCTTGGTCAGGATGTGTGGAGATGAAGCGCTGGACCTGCTTCCCCTTCCGTTCACGATCTAGTTCATCGAGAATGGACTCTCGGGTCTTGTCCGAAATTGAACAGTCGATGATCGTGAAGTTGTCCGAGCCATGACGGATGTAGAACATATCCCCGTTACCGACAGAAAAGCGATTTGATCTTGATCACTTATGGGCCTCCGTATATCTAGTCTTGCGAATGATATCCGTTGTGCACTTCTGCCATCGTGCCTAGAAAGGTGTCAGCATACTGTTCTGCGCGCTGACGCACGAATCTCTTCAGGGGCGACACTATCGCGATAGCGATTACTAGAGCGATGGTCGCTACAACAGCCCAGCTCAGACCAGAATCGGATCTGAAATATGCAACCCAAGCCAAGGCTGCAGACAAGATACTGAAGAATATCCAGAACGGAACCATACCTGCGAAGTTTCGGGCGAATCCGTAGTCTTCGGTGTGTATCTGCAGAAGTGTCCTGCCATTGATGCTCTTCAACCGTAGCCGTAGGTTCCGCACGGCATCATTGATCGTCTGCTCAAGTTCGGTCGAGTCACTGGTCTTCGATGCGTGTTGGATATCGAGGCCGACAAGATCAAGAATCTGCTTGTAGTGGATGAGCTTCTGCTGGGTAGACAGATGTGTGTCGTCAGGGTGTAGCCATCGATTGGTTGGAGCGTCATGTGGCCATCTCGGCCAGAGTCTTCTTTGGTAGTGATTGCCTGCTGCTGATGCTAGGTAGCAAAGGCCAAGCCAAAGAATGGAGACGATGCCGCTCTCCACGGCCAGGCTGGGATCCCAATCCAATCCCTCAGATCCGAGCGCAGCTAGTCCCGGCACCATCGGTAGACAGGCAAGTAGCGCAGGAAGGAGCCTGGCCTTGATTTCGTAGCGATCTATCAGCTTGGGCAGATTCAGAGGAGATGGGGAGTTCACGGCACGGGGAGTTTCTGATGAGCGCGCGTGGCAGGAGCGCGGTGGAAGCTCCCGCGGGGGCACCCGTCGCTCGGCCTGGTCTTCGCGAGCCAGGCTGTTGGTGGGTCGATTCGGTCGGGGTCTGGGGTCCGGATATCCATCTCGCCAGGATCGTACTGAGGGCCTGTGACACGCACGCCGGTTGTGGCGAGCGAGTCGCTGCCCTCGTCGTCCAGGATGCGGACTCTGAGCCGCACCGCTATGCAGGCGGATGTTCAGCCTTTGAAGCTGCCCCATCTAGTGAGTGAATGCCCGTGCACACGGATGTCTTCGATGTCACGCGGGTCGAACCAGACGTTGTGGTAAGCACAGGCCTCGGGAGCGGTTCGGCGGATGTGCTGGTCGTACGCGTCGTCTTCGACAGGCCAGGAGTTGAGGTAGATGGCTTTAGCACTGGGGTGCTCCCACACCCAATCCGGCACCGGGTGGCCGTCGCGGTCGCATAGCGCGTGAACGACAGCCGCGATGCGGGCCAGGTCTCGCCGGCGTGGAGTGAACCTGTGATGCCAGCGCAGCCGCTTGGGAGAGGCGGAGATCATGGCATCACGCAGACGGGGCATCTGAGCCCAGTCCTTGGCGAGCTGGGTCATCTCGGTGATGCGCCCTCGGTGATCGTTCCGACTGATCCCTAAGGAAGCTCGGCGGCAGTGACAGCAGGCTCCGTCAGATGCGCGCTCGTTGAGCCGGGGTCTGGCATCTGGTCCGTCACAGCAGGAGCATACCGAGGGCCTGATACGGGCAAGGCGGTTGTGTCGTGGTGCTCTGCGTGCTGGACGAGGCTCCGCCGTGACAGGCACGCGGCTCTTGTGCGGCGACGCCAGAACCGAGGCTGGGGCATGGATCCGTTCCGAGGCGCGCTTCGTTGGTAGCACTCGGGTACCGTCCGAAGTCAGGCACCGTTCACAGGCTGAGCACGATGAACTCCCCGGAACCTGACGACGAGAATCGAGCAGCTTCAACAGAGCCGTCCCAGGATCCAGTGCTCGCACGGCAACACCTTGCCAGCGCATGTGTCGAGTTGGATGCGGCGCGTCGCAGATGGGAGGCGCTCGGGGAGGCCGAAGACGCATGTCGCCGCGCAAGGGAAGCTGCGTCCGGGGTGTCGCCTGAGCTGGATGATGTGGTGGAGTCCGGGATCAAGGCCCTCCGTTCGCAGACTCGTGAGGATGCGATCCGAGCCAAGGAGAAGGCTCTTGAGGCGCTAGGTGCCGTCGAGTCGTTCGGCTGGTCGCACCGACTTAGCGGCAACCCGGATGCGCTGGTTGGAGTGCTCCTTGCTATGGCGGTAGCGGCATTGCAGCTCTCGGGAATCTGGCTGCTCCCTGACGGCTGGAACGATGGCTTGGTGCGCTACCTGCTAATCATCGTGTTGCTTGTCGCATTGCTTCTCAGCCGACGCGGCTGGGCACGCTCCTACAAGCGGGGAAAGCTCCCGGAGGAGGGTGAAGGAGTATTGCCGCTTCGCGGGGCCGCAAGCGCCGGGAAATGGGTCGCTGCAATCGGTTTGGTAGGTGCGGCGACTCCCATTGTTGTGGACATGTATGGGGCCTTGGTCCGCTTGGCGTTCAACCACGAGCTAGGCGAGGACTACACCGGCTGGTTGCTCCCCGACGAGTTCGCGGCAATCGTACTCTCCGAGTCCACGCCGACCCTGCTGCTCACGGGAATGCTGTTCGTGAGCGTAGGTGTCTGGCCCGTGGGCAACGCGCCGTACGAATTTGTCGAGAAAGTCGTCACTAGCGCAGCGGGGGTGGGCAGGTGGGTATGGCAGAGAATTCGGCGTCGTCGGATGTCACGGCCCGTCGCGGAGCGTTAGCCGAGCTGTCGTAGCCCATCGGTAAGCTCGCCCGCTATGAGCAGCGATGGAGGAAGGCGATGGTGAGGCCACCATTTTCGGTGCGCCAGGATCCTGGACGGCTCGATGCGTTTCACGCTCTGCACGAGGGCGTTCCGGAAGGCCTTCGCCCATCGCTGTTGACCTGGACTCTTGACCGATACTGCTCTTTCGCCTCGATGTT
The DNA here is from genome assembly GCA_009842325.1 of Acidimicrobiaceae bacterium. Lineage (GTDB taxonomy): Bacteria > Actinomycetota > Acidimicrobiia > Acidimicrobiales > Aldehydirespiratoraceae > Aldehydirespirator. The sequence continues at coordinate 115,271 of VYFQ01000007.1, forward strand.
CACAGACGAGGGCCGCGTTGGACACCTGGAGCGAACAATCAATCGTGAGGTAGTGCCGGGTGGTGATCGGACGAAGCGGTCCGACGTGGGCAAGAGCCTGGCCGCGGATGACGAACTGCTTCTCGATGCCGCAGATGTCGCGCTTACGTGGGCAAGCGAACATGAAGTTGCTCTTCTCACAACCTACTTGGCTCAAGCGCGCAGCACATACGGCATCGGTGTGGATGAAGACGGTGACTACATGATCCAACTACGCCAGCCCGAGGAGCTGAGCAGCCTCATTGAGGCTGAGGCGACCCAGCCTGGACGCCAGGCTGAGCATCTGCAGATCGCATGGGCGAAGTGCTTTGGCCTGCACCCTGACCTCAACGAGGCTTGCACGGAGGCGGTCAAGGCCATCGAGGTAGCGGCGAAGCCAGTCGTTACGCCGGACGATCCGTTAGCGACTCTGGGGAAGATGTGCGGTGCTATCCGCGACAAGCCAGAGAAGTGGGAGACCGACTCCGGGTTCGATGGGAGCGTCCAGACCATGCTGGCCATGATGGACCTGGTGTGGAAGGGCCAGCTTCGCCACGGCGACGAGGACGCGCCGCTGGAGGCATCCCAGGAAGCCGCCGAGATGACGGTGCAGACGGCTGTGCTGCTGGTGAGCTGGTTCCGATCCGGCCGCATCCGATTGAAGCAGTAGAGATGGCACAGCTCACGCTGGACAAGCTTCAAGCTGTCGTGGGATTGGCGATAGCAGAGGCCATCGACACGGATGGATCGTTCGTATTCAGACCTATAGGTACGGGATTCATCTACGCGCACTCAGACCGCAGCGGATGGCTCGTGACCTGTAAGCATGTTGTCCAAGAGATTGTCGAGAACTCCGGCAGAATAATTGTGAGAAGCAACAAAGAAGATCACGGCGAAATGATGATGTTTCGCGCGAACCTGGAATGGACATTTCATCCCTCAGCCGATGTTGCCGTGCATGTCACAGACCCTGAAATCCTAAAGCAAAACAACATCCAGTACATGGCACTGCACCGGGGCTACACGCGAGGAGAAGCTATGGCAGCGTCACTCCTGGAGGGCGACAGTGTCTTCATCATAGGGTTTCCGTCCGGGTGGCGAGAGGGTCGGCAGGACTATCCTGTCGTTAGATACGGTGTTCTTGCCCAGGTACGAGGATGGTACAACGAAGAGCACGAGACCTTCCTGGTGGACGGATCAGGCTTCGGAGGCAACAGCGGCGGTCCTGTTGTCACCAAACCGGAGATCTCAGCAGTTGCGGGATGGTCGGATGCACGCATAACAGAATCAAGATTGATCGGCATGGTATCGAAGGTGACGCGGGAACCAGTAGAGGTATCGAGGATGAGAGTCTTGGACACAGCAGCACAAACGGGCGAGACGAAGCCGGTGTTCCTTCAGCACAGCGATCTCATCGAAGTCGTTCCCGTAGATCTGATCGAAGAGACAATAGAGCTGGCGAAGACAGAAAGAGCAGCCTCGACACCGGTAGAGCCTTGATCGACAGCCAAGCCCTATACGTCAGCACTACATCACAGTATCCTTCATAGAGCTATGGGCTGAAGATGCCAGCGTTCTGCCTTGACGACAGGCAGTGATGTGACCTCATCTGCAAGAGAGCTTCACCACCTAGCAACTCTAGAGACGACCTGTGATGATCTGGCGACTGCTGAAGATGATCGGTTTACTGTTGCCGCTGTTCGCGAGGTGCTGCACGAACTTTGGAAAGAGGATGAGAATGACGATGAGTTGCGTGCGTTGGTTGTCGCGTTCGAGTACTGCATGGACAACACAGAGGACTACCGCTCGAAGCTGGTAGATGCTGAGGACGGCCAGCCCTTGTCGGAAGGCCCTTTCGGGCCAATGTTCGAATACGCGAACCCAGATACAAACGAGGCGACATTCTTTCCGCATGCCCTACGACGACAACCCACTGCCATATTGGACGTCTGGGTGAGGTACGCGCAGGAGCCGACGCTGCATCCGTTGCTGCGCTCTCGTCTCGCGGATCTGCTATGGGTGCGGAAATACGAGCAACACCATCGCTGGCACGAGATAGCGGTCGCGTCCTACATCGCTCTGGCTGACCACGATGGGGTGGGAGTCCTAGAGCGCGAGAAGGCAGTCATACGTGCTGTGAACATCGCCAGAGAATCGAACCAGGTGTCCCTAGAGCAATCCGCCTGGGACGCCTTGACGAGGCTGGTGACTCTGATTCTGGAAGAAGATCCGGAGAGCTATGGCCCAGTGGTGCACTGTCTGGGTCACATGGCCACGCATGGCCAACCATGCGACCCACTCCTGGATAGCGCTATCGCCAAATACGAAGGCGACCCGCACAGACAGATGCAGCTATGGCAGCTCAAGGCTCAGGCTGCTGGTTCACCGGCCGATCGGGAGCGCTGCATCAGGGCGGCCATCGACGTCCTGGTGGAGGACGCGAACTCGGATCCAGGTGTGCGGCAGCTAGCACTGTTGCGACGGGCTTGGGCGTTGGCGAATAAGGAGGGGCTGCGCGATCTGCAGGCCGACCTAGAAGCTCAGATCGCGCGTGTGGACCTCGAAGGTGACTTCAAGACCCACAGGTCCACGTTCGAAGTGTCGCACGATGATATCGAAGCCATGCTTGCAGAGGTCATTGCCGGTGCCGACACTCTGGTCGAAGCCCTCATCTACTTCGGTCAACGGATACAGATCTCCAGCATCGAGCAGAACCGAGAGGAAGCTAGATCCTATATGGAGCGGTTCCCGCTGCAGCATCTCTTCAGCACGATGAACGTCGCTACCGTCGGAGATCAGATCGCAGTCACGGGCCTCCCATCGTCGGACCAGCCAGAATACTTGGAGATTCAGGTCAGAGGAATCGAGAGACAACAGATAGAGATGTTCGCCGCGGTGGTTGGCTGCAGCTTCCTGCGAAAGATCGATGAGCTGTACTCGCCTACAGTCGATGTGTTGGTAGAGCACTTCCAATGTGCGTGGATTACCGAGGACTTGGCGACGCGCATAGCGAAGTCCTATGTCCACTGGCGACAGGGCGATCAAGACAGCGCTGTGTCTGTGATCATCCTCACGATAGAAGCGATCATCCGCAGTTTGGCTGGGACGCTAGGCATCACGATCACCCACATCAAACCTACGGGCGACGGCCAGAGAGTGGGTGAGGCTGTCGCTCTAGGGAAGCTGCTGGAGAGCCTTGCGCAGCATGCTGCGTTCGAGAATGTGCCCATCATCCCGCGGTACTTGGATTCGGCGCTTACCAATCGGTGGTCCTGCAATCTCAGAAACCAGATAGCTCATTCCTTGACTCGCTTGACAGAGGAGCAGTACGCCGCGTTGTTCCATATCGTCTGCTTGCTGCGTTCGCTAGCTGATGGGCTCCGGCCAGCAGACGATTGACCCGATGATGCCTCTACCCGGATGCCCTACACCGTCGCGCTTCAGCACCGCGCACACCCTCACAAGCGCCCGAAACCGGCCCAAATCGGCCGTTTGAACGCTAACTCGCTATCGCGAAGGGTTGCAACGCGCTATCACCCCCTGGAGTGGGGTGTGAGCGGGTTGTTTTTTCCGAGGTCAGGCTAGGCGTCTGCCAACTACCGCCAGGATTTCCATAACTTTAGAGGCGAGATTCCATAGGTGCAGCGAAAGTACTGAAGTCAGAGGCATGATCAAGGCGGCAGTGGACCGTCTCATCGACTAGCGCCAACGCCAGGACATGCGAACAGACTCATGTGGGCCGGCTTTGGTGCGCCGCCTGCGGCTACCGTGTCGGTCCGTGCAGGCAGACACGGGATCATCCGATGCCTCCACCCCTTCTGAGGACAGCAGACCGCGAGCACCGCGTCCTCGGCGGCGGATGGCGTCGAAGGACACGGCTGTGGCTGCTGCGAGAGGTACTGCGTCGGCAGTGACCAGCGCAGCAAAGACGGCTGGCCGCGGAGTACAGAAGGGCCGTGAAGCCGCGGCAACCGCCGCGAGAGGTACTGCGTCGGCGGTGACCAGCGCAGCAAAGACGGCAGGCCGCGGAGCACAGAAGGGCCGTGAAACCGCGGCAACCGCCGCGAGAGGCACTGCGTCGGCCGTGACCAGCGCAGCAAAGACGGCAGGCCGCGGAGCACAGAAGGGCCGTGAAACCGCGGCAACCGC
>VYFQ01000007.1:119447-181339 GCA_009842325.1 Acidimicrobiaceae bacterium
CAGCAAAGACGGCAGGCCGCGGAGCACAGAAGGGCCGTGAAACCGCGGCAACCGCTGGTGCAAAGGTCTCAGCCGCAGCGCAGACGCTGCTGTCAAGCGACCTGTCCGAAGCGCTCAACCGGCTCACCGCCGCGGCGCTGTCTGGCCCTGCGACCGTCTACGACAAGGTCCTCGACGCCAACTATCTCGATCCGATACTGCGCGGTGGGCTAGGCGACAGCTACCACCGGCTCTTCGATGGTGGCCACACACTCGTGGGGGCTGCGAAAGCCGTGCATGCCGCAGACACCGGCGAGACCATCGTGGCCGACGCCGCCCGGCACCGCAACAGCACTACTGAAGGACGCCGCCACAGTGCGCGGCCTACCGCTGACTACGTGGGACAAGGCCCGCTTCGACGCGGTCGCTGCGGGGCTGCAGGACCGGTTCGGCATCCCGACCGGCTGGCTCTACGAGGTGAACACCTACAACGTCGCAGATGTTGCCGCCGCGACTGCAGGCACCGTCGCCGTCGTGTTCGGTTGGAACCGCGCCGACACCGAGGCATTCGCCGCGGTTGCCGCCAGCTGCGGCGTGTCGGCCGCCGCGGCAGCGAACCCGCTGGGAATGATGGTGGCGATCGTCGCGCTGGCGAGATCGTTCCACAAGGCCCGCAGCGACGGGGACTACAGCGGCCTGGCCGATGGCAGCTTCAGGGGCGCTGTCGGCTCGGCCGCGACTATCGCCGCGGTGGGCGCCGTCGGAGTTGTTGGAGGTTCCGCTGGGGCCGCGCTGCTGGTGGGAATCACCGCCGGGATGCTGGCCCACAAGGCAGCCGCAGCTGTGAGCATCACCGACGTCGGCAGCTTTGTCGTCGACTCGGCCGCCGCAGTAGCCAAGGTCGCAGACCACAGTTTGCTGCAATGGCGAAACGGCTCCTGAGGCTCGGCTGGCTGCCGTAACGAACCGTGTCAGCTCCAGCCCTTGACCTCGGATCCCGAGTGGCTATGTCTCAGAACTCGTCCTTGCCCGCCGACGCAATTTCGTTGAGCCTGCGGCAACTGTCCAGAATGTCTGCGACTCGTTCAGCGTCGCTTCGGCTCACAGCTCTATCGCGTCGGCGTACATGTTCCGGCAGCTCTCGCGGACGCCGGAGCGAGGTACCACGTCAACGCCTGATCCGAGCAGATCCTCAAGAGCAGCCTGGAGGCCGCACATGTCAAAGAGCGTCACACCCTTCTCGAAGTCGGCGAGAAAGTCGTAGTCGCTGTTCTCATTGTCTTCGCCCCGCGCTACCGAGCCGACCAGCGCTATGGAACGGCACTTGTTGCGCGCCGCGGCAGCACGAATTGCTTCACGGTGTTTGACCAGCACCAGTTCCTTGCGAGTCATGGCTACAGCCTATTCTCACACCCCTTAGTAGTGGGCCGTAGGGGATTTGAACCTCTGACCTCCTGCGTGTCGAGCAGGCGCTCTAACCAGGCTGAGCTAACGGCCCCGAGCCACGCAGGGTAGCAGGCGTCACTCGCCTCGGAACTCGGGCGTTCTGCGCTCGGCCATAGCCCGGGTGCCCTCGGCGAAGTCCGCGGTGTGCTGAAGGCGGTCCTGCTCCCGGTGCTCGTGGGCGGTGGCCGCCTCCACCTGGTCGGCCAGATCGCCGCGCAGGGTGACCCGGATGGACCTCACCGCCAGCGGCGCCGACATCGCGATCTCGCGGGCCATGGCGTGCGACGCGGACCGGACCTCGTCGCGAGGCACAAGGCGGTCGGCCAGGCCGAGCCTCGCAGCCTCCTCGCCCGGGACACGTCGGCCCGTGTACAGCAAGTCGGCTGCCACCTGCGGGCCCACAAGCCGGGGCAGGGTCACGCTCAGGCCGAAGCCCTGGTGGAAGCCGAGACGGGCGAAGTTAGCGCTGAAGCGGGCCTCGGGCACCGCGATCCGGAAGTCGGCTGCGAGAGCCAGGCCCAAGCCTCCGCCCACTGCGGCGCCGTGTACCGCGGCCACCACCGGAGTGTGGGTGCGGAAGATGCGGACCGCGGCCGCGTACAGGTCCTCGGTGGTGTAGCGGGCGCCCTCGGGCGAGAAGTCGGCGCCCGCGCAGAAGTGCTTGCCCTGCGCGCACAGCACCGCGGCCCGGCAGCGGGGGTCGTTATCCAGCGACTCGAGGGCGTCGGCGATCCCCGCGATCATCTCCAGCGAGAAGAAGTTGTTGGGCGGTCGCCGCAGCTCGATGGTGGCCACGTAGTCGTCGCCTATCTCGATCGCCACAGAGTCGGTCATCGGGCAGACGCTACCAATGACCTCGGGAACCTGGGCCGCTGCCCTATCGTCCAATTGGCATGAAGAAATCGCTCGGACTGCTCGTCCTACTGTGCGCCATCGCAGCGGCATGCAGTTCCTCGGACACGCCCGCGACCGCGCCGGAACCGGCAACTGATCCCGGTACCACCCAGGCCCCAGTCACCGAACCGCCAACCACGACAGCACCGGAACCCGGCACAACAACCACAACCACATCCCCGGAACCGGAACCCGGCACTACAACCACAACCACGTCGCCGGAACCAGAACCCGGCACAACCACAACCCAACCTCCCACGACTACCACCACGCCTCCGGATCCGGTCGATGATCGGGTGCCGGCCGATCCCGACGCCCCCGTCGCCGAATGGGTTGCCGGTGTCAACGCAGCCGGATGGAGCTTCCACAGCCACTTGACCGGCAACGCCGTCTCCAGTCCGATGAGCATCGGAATGGCCTTCAGTCTGAGCCGGGCCGGGGCGTCGGGGGACTCCGGGGCATCCCTCGATGAGATCTTCGGGTTCCCCGAAGCCGACACCCACAGCGCGGCCAACGCCGTCGATCTCAGGCTGGCCGAGGCCTCGGTGGAGCCCACCACGCTCGAGGTGGCCAACCAACTCTTCCCCGACGACGGGTTCTCGCCGCTGCCCGACTTCCTCGCCACCGCCGCCCGCCAGTACGGAGCGGCGATCGAGCCGGTCGACACCGCCGATGGCGCGGCCGCGGCCGACACCATCAACCGATGGGCGTCGGAGCGCACCCGCGGACTCATCCCGATGATCGTCGACGCCGGCACGGTCCAGGACCAGAAGCTCGTGCTCGTGAACACCGTGTATCTCAAGGCCGACTGGGCTAGGCAGTTCTTCGCCGAGCTGACCGAGGACGGCCAGTTCAACACCGGCGACAACCGGTGGGTAACGGTGCCGTTCATGAGAGACCAGAGCCCGCGCGAGCGCCGCTACGTCCTGCTCGACGAAGCCGACGCCGTGGAGCTTCCCTATGCCGGCGGCGAGCTCGCCATGTGGCTCATCGTCCCCCACGACGCCGCCGGCCTTCCAGCCGTCGAGGAAGCGCTCGACGCCGCAGCCCTGTCCGGACTGTCACGCGCCGCCCGGACGGGAACCGTCCAACTAGCCATGCCCAAGTGGGAACAGACCCTGCCGCCCGCCGACCTGTTCGAATGGCTCTGCCCGCAGGGGTTCTGCCCCGGCGCCCCCTTCGGGGGGATAGCACCCGACATCTTCATCAGCGCCGCGCTCCACGGTGCCAAGGTGATCGTCGACGAGAAGGGCACCGAGGCGGCCGCGGCCACCGCCGTGGCCTTCCCGACGTCGCTGCTCCCCGAACCCGACCTCACGATCGTGGCCGACCGGCCCTTCCTGTGGGCCATCGTCCATCAGGACACCGGAGCGCTCCTGTTCGTGGGCCGCCTCGTCGACCCGGCGGAGTAGCGCCAGCGAGAATCCAAGTGCTGGCGGGTTGCGGGCGTCCAATAATCGACTATCGTCGATGGTCGATGAATAGCTCTTCGCAGAACCCGACCCGACCGGCGCTTCACCCGGACGACGCCGACGAGTACGCCAGCTGGTTCCGGTGCCTGGCCGACGGGACGCGGCTGCTGGTGCTCAACGCGGTGGCGACCGCGGACCGGGCCATGACGGTCGGCGAGATCGTCGATCGTGTCGGCGTGGGCCAATCCACGGTTTCGCACCATCTGCGCGTGCTGGCCGAAGAGCGCTTCGTTCACATGCAAGCCGACGGGACGCGCACGCTCGTCACCGTGAACGCCGACTGCCTGCAGGCGCTGCCCGAAGCAGCGGCCCGGATAATGGGCTTCGACCCCGCATGACCTCGCTGTCGGGGGCCGCCGTGCTGGTCGCGGAGATGGTCGCGCTGCTTCTGGCGGTCACGTTCGGTGTCACGCTGCTGCAGAGCCGGCTCGGTGACGAGACCATCCGGCGATGGATGGGTGGGCCGCCCCGCCGGGCCGCCCTCAAGGGCATAGCGGTTGGCTTCGTCACGCCGTTCTGCACCTATTCGGCCATACCGGTCCTCGTAGGCATGCGCCAGGCCGGAGTGCGGCCCGCCGGATACGCCGCGTTCATCTTCGCCGCGCCGGTGGTCGACCCGGTGCTGGTCGGCGCCCTGGCCATCATCATCGGCCCTGCGGGAGCGGCCGTCTACGTCACCACCGCCTTCGCGGCGGCCTTCACGTTGGCTCTCATCGTCGACAAGGTCGACATCGCCCCACACCTCAAGCCGGTCCCGGCGCTGGTCGGGCAGCCCGCCCCGCCGGTACGCCCTACGGTGCCGCAGATTCCGTCACCGCCGGTGAGCTGCTCATCACCGGAGGAAGCCTTGTGGGCCGGGTGGCAGACCGAGTCACGAGCCGCGTGGCGCCGGGCTTTGGCGCTGTTGAGGAGCATGGCCTGGCTCATCGCAGTAGGTGTCGGCTTGGGATTGGCCATCGGCCTGCTCGTCCCCACCGACGCCCTCGCCAGCATCGCCGGCGCCGACAACCCGCTGGCCGTTCCCGCGGCCGCGGCCGCCGGCGTCCCGCTCTACTTCGGCACCGAGCTCTTCATTCCCATCGGCGACGCCCTCCACGCCAAGGGAGTGGGCACCGGCTCCATCGTTGCTCTGGTCATAGCCGGAGCCGGTGCCAACATCCCCGAGTTCGCCCTGCTCACCAAGATCGCCCGGGGCCGGGTCGTCGCCGCCTTCTTCGCCTACGTGTTCGTTGTAGCCACGGTCGCCGGCCTGCTCACCGACCTGATCCTGTAGAACATCCAGCGATGCCGATCCGCCGATCGGCACAGACGACCCCGCAAAGCAGACCTCCAAGGACGTCCGATGGCGAATACCCAGAAACAGACGAAGAAGAAGATCGACAACGAAGCGGCCGTGCTCGAGAAGGTCGCGGCGATGCCCGAGCCCTATCGGGCCATGGGCGAGCGGCTCCACCAACTCATCCTCGAGAGCGCGCCGGAACTCGAGGCCCGACCGTGGTACGGGATGCCGGGCTATGCGAAGGGCTCCGGCCCGGTGCTGTGCTTCTTCCGGGTGGACGACTACATGACCTTCGGCCTCACCGAGAAGGCCAGCTTCGAGCTGGAGGACGGCGCGCCCGACCAACTCATGGAATGCGCGTGGTTCTTCACGTCGCTCGACGACGCCACCGAGGCCAAGCTGGCGGCCATAGTCCGCAAGGCCGTGCGCTGAGGTACGTGTGCCTCCCGGCCCGGACGGCTGATCCGTGGTGAAGCGGTCCCCCACTCCACGATCCGAGCGCAGGCGGGCATCGGGCCCGGTGACGTCGGCCGAGCGGATCACCTCGCTCGACGCGGTCCGGGGTGTGGCCGTGCTCGGCATCCTGCCCATGAACGCGTTGGCCTTCGGCCTGGCGTCGGCGGCCTACTTCAACGTCTCCGCCGACGGGATCCGCCAACCCTTCGACTGGGTGGTCGGCGTGGCGACCATGATCTTCGTCAACCAGAAGATGATGGCGCTGTTCTCGCTGCTGTTCGGCGTGGGCGTCGTCGTCTTCGCCGACCGGGCCAAGGCCAAGGGTCGCCGGGTCGTCTGGTTGAGCCTGTGGCGCTTCGTGCTGCTGCTGGCAGTCGGTATCGCCCACACCGCCGTGTGGGACGGCGACGTCTTGGTCCTCTACGCCCTGTGCGCGCCGATCGTGCTTCTGGTCCGCAAGCTCCCCACGGCCCTGCTGATCGGCTCGGGGGTGGCGCTGGCCCTCGCGGGCAGCATCACGGCGCCCCTGTTCCAGAACACCGTGGGCCCCGACGGAGCCGAGCTAGGCGACTTCTGGTTCACCGATATGGGCGACATGTCGGCGGCGGTTGCGGGCTGGTTCTACCTCAACGTCGCCGGACGAGCCCTGGGGCTGATGCTGATCGGCGTCGCCCTGTTCCGGCTCGGCATCGTGCAGGGACAGCGAGACGACAGCTACTACCGGCGCATGGCCGCGTGGGGCCTCGTGGCAGGAACGACGGTCACCGCAGCCGAGTTCGTGTTCCGGATCGCCAACGACTGGTCACCGGACTACGCGCTCACAGGACAAATCCTCACCGGCTTGGGCACGATCCCCATGGCACTCGGCTACATGGCGCTGATCATCATGTGGAACCGGCGCAGCAGCCACCACATCGAGCGCTTCCGCCGCGTCGGCAAGATGGCGCTCACCAACTACCTCACCCAGACCATCCTCGGCGTCACCATGCTCACCCTGTGGTGGGACGGCGTCGACCTCAGCCGCACCATGATCGCCGCCTGGATCCTCGGCGTCTGGGGGCTGCAGCTCTGGTGGTCGACATGGTGGATGGCCCGGTTCCGGTACGGGCCCTTCGAGTGGGCATGGCGCTGCGCGACCTACCGCACCTGGCAACCGTTGCGACAGAAGGCCTCGGCAGCCTGATCCTCCTCGGGGGAGTCCCTCGGATAATGTCGCCGTCGTGGCCGGGCTCGGTGTGGGTGGTCTCTCCGCGGATCAGCTCGACGAGCTAGACCGCAACGGGTTCCTGGCCATCACGGGCCTGTTGACGGACGAGGATCTCGCCCCCGTCCACGACGAGTACGAGCGGATCCTCGACGGTCGGGTCGATCGCCTGCTCGCCGACGGCACGCTGAGCGAGCGGCCCGGGGGCGGATTCGGTGACCGCTACTCGGCTGTGCTGGCTGCCGATCCGCTGTCGCACCGATGGTTCAACATCTCCCTGCCGCTGATCAACGGACCCGTCGATGCCGAGTCCTACGTCATGCACTGCGGCCCGGCCGTGTTCGACCTGATGCGGCATCCGGCCATCCTCGACGTCGTCGAGTCGGTCATCGGACCCGAGATCGCCTCGAACCCGGTGCAGCAGATGCGCATGAAGCCGCCGGTGGACGCAGTAGCCGACGAGTCACTCCGGTTGCACTCCAACATCGGGATGACCACCTGGCATCAGGACATCGTCGCCCTGCTGCCCGACGCCGACGACACCCGGATCGTCACGGTGTGGGTCGCGCTCACGGACGCCTTCGTCGACAACGGCTGCCTGGTGTCGATTCCGGGCTCGCACCGCCTCGGCCCGCAGGTGCACTGCGCCAACGAGGACCTGGCGTCGGAGCCCTACGTGCCGCCGGCGGTCCTCGCGGGCATGAAGGAGCAGCCCCTGCCGGTGCGGCGAGGTGGAGTGGTGTTGTTCGACAAGCTGAACGCCCACCGGTCGCTGCCCAACCACTCCGGATCGATGCGCTGGAGCATGGACCTGCGCTACAACCCGATCGGGCAGGGCAGCGGCCGGCCCGCCTTCCCGACTTTCGTCGCTCGGAGCGAGCGGCAGCCCGAGTCGGTGCTGGAGGACTTCGAGGCGTGGAAGGCGATGTGGGACGACGCCCGGGAGGCGATCGTCAGCGGCGCGTATCCCGATCGCATCTTCGAGGACGTCCGCTGGAACGACCAAGTCGCCTGCTAGCCGCCGCCGGCGGGTGGCCGGGGTCAGAGTCTGAGCAGGTCGAGAATCGCCATTCCGTCGATGTGTAGTAGGATGTAGCGCTAACAAGCTACGGAGTGTTCCATGCCGCGACCGACATCGTTTCGTCTTCCCGAGGAACTCCTTGAGCGCATCGAGGCCGAGAGTCGCTCCGCCGGCGCCTCGATCACGCAACTGGTTTCCTCATTGCTCGACGAGGGCCTCAAGACACGCCGCTTTCCCGGCGTCGTTTATCGGGACGGTCCCTTGGGCCGACGCGCCGCGCTGGTGGGTGGCCCTGACGTGTGGGAGGTGGTGCGAGATCTCGCTGGCGCGCCGGGCCGGGGGATGGACCGTGTCGAGGACCTCGCCGCTGAGACCGGCCTGACCACCGCGTCGGTGCTGCTGGCGGCGGACTTCTATGCGTCGTTCCCTGAGGAAATCGACGCGCTGATCGAAGCAGATGAGCGTGCCGCCGAGGAGGTCCGCCACCAGGCTCATCGGCGCGAGCAGTTGCTGTCGCCTTGAAGTGGCTGATCGACGAGATGCTGCCGCCCGCTGCGGCGGCGGAGTTGACGGCGCTCGGCCATGAGGCGCTCAGTGTGACCGAGGCAGGTCTCGGTGGCCGCGACGACGCCACCATCTACGAAACTGCCGTCGAGCAGCAACGGGTCATCGTGACGGAGAACTTCGCGGACTTCGCCACGATCACCAACGACCGGATCGCCGCGGGCGAGCCGTGCGTGCCCGTCGTCTTCGTCAGGAAGCGCCAACACCCTCGCGGCCCGGCGTTGGCCCCAGCCCTGGCGCGCCACCTGCACGAGTGGTCCGCCGCCAACCCGAACCCATACCCCGGCGTGCACTGGCCGTGAAAGGCACATAGAGCGAATGGCCATCGAACCTGACGACGGGGAACTCTTCTCAGATCTTGAGCGCTTCGTTGAAGCCCACGGAATCCGACTCGACCTCGAAGCCCTGCTAGCCGACCTCGACGCCGGTCGCCGGTGAACGCCGGGACCGTCGTAGTCGACACCTCGACGCTCGTTGCCGCCCAAGAACTCACTGGCAGGGACCACGGACCCGAGGAGGCATCGGCTCTGAAATCTGAGCGCCGGGCGGGATTTGAACCCGCGGCTTTACGGCTTTGCAGGCCGTTCCCTTGGTCCGCTCGGGCACCGGCGCAGGGACTCGCAGCGTACCGGCGGCCGGCTCACGGGCGGTCTCAGCGGCGCCTGGTGCGGGCTGCGGTCGCCGCAGTCACCGAGGCCGCGCCCGCATCGTGCAGGCAGGCCACTACCGCGTTCAGGGTGGTGCCGGTCAGCACCACGTCGTCGACCACCACGATGTGGCGTCCGACCACGGGCTCATTAGCCCTGTAGCCGGCCGACGCCACCACCTCGGCCCGACGATCGGGCGCCAGGTGACGCATGCGAGGTGTGGGGTTGCTCTTCACGACCAGGCTCGGCCGGTACTCCCCTGCTCCCGCGGCGGCCAGCGACGACGCAAGCATCCCCGCTAGATCCGGCCGATCACCGTCGCCGGCAGGCATCGGCCCGGACGGGACCGGTACCACCAGACGGGGCAGACCACCGGACGCTTCCGGCAGGGCTGTCGCCAGGCTGGCGAACCGCTCGGCCAGTTCCGACGCAGCGCCGGGATCGCCCTGGTCCTTGGCCCGGCAGACCAGCTCGCCTATCTCGGTGCGCTCGTCACGGCCGGGCTGCCAGTAGTCGCCAAGCACCAGCAGCATCGCGCCGGCTCCATCGCCGAGCCCCGCTCCAACCTCCACGCGGAGGGCTCCGGCGGCATCCATCCGAGCGGACGACCGGCCTCGAACCGGCGACCTCAACCTTGGCAAGGTTGCGCTCTACCAACTGAGCTACGTCCGCGGGATGGACGATCCTACCGCCCCACCCCGAGGCCCACGCTTCTAGCGTTCCTCCGGCGGGCGCAGATCAATGCTCAGATGCAGGACGCCGTCCTCCATCGTGGCCTCGGCGTCACCGATCATCGCGAAGTCCTGGAAGTCCAGCTGGGCCTGCTCCAGAAAGTGCCGCCGCTCCTCGCCGGCCACCGGCGGGAGGTTCCGCCGCTTCACCCCCGCAGCGCGCTCGCGGAAGCGCTCGATCATCGCGTCAGCGTCGAAACCCTCGGCCATGCCCGCCAATCTAGACGGAACGCTGCTCGCCGTTCTCCTCGCTGAACTTCCACACAGCCGACTCGTCCACGGACTCCGATTCAGAGGACTCCCCATCAGACTCCTGCTGGGAGCTGTCGCCGGCAGATCCAGACCCCTTTCGCGAAGCCAGCTTCGAGCGCAACCAGAGGAGCGCCTCCCGCGCCATCGCCTCGAAGCGCCCTCTCGACGAGTCCTCCCCCGCCGGTCCGGCGCCGGCCAGCCTCAAGCGCCGGCGGGGGCTGGTGTGCCACAGGAAGAGCCCCAGCAAGACCGTCATCACCCCGGCGATCGTCCATAGGGCGATCACCACCGCATCGATCCGCTCGCTGCTCTCGCGGTCGACCAGGCGCCGGTCGGAACCAGAATCGGGATCGGCCTCCACCTCGGACTGGGCCGAGCTCACCACCCGCACAACGTCCGACCCCTCAGCGCCGACCACCGCCCCGTCGGGACCGTCGGCAGCCGAGAGGGGCGAGGCCGCCAGCAGGCACAACGCAACCGCCAGCAGTGATGCCGCCGCCAGACCTCTGCTGAAACGCACGGCGCCCGACGCTACCGATCCGCCGACGGGACGATCTCTTCCACCCGATCCAGCGCGCCGATCACATCGGCGACCACATCGTCGGTGTGCTCCAGCCCCGCCGAGAACCGGACCGTGCCCGGGCCGATACAGATCGCCTCCAGCTCGGCGGGAAGCAGGCTCACATGGGTCGTCGACGCCGGATGGGTGACCAGGCTCTCCGGGCCGCCCAGCGAGGTGGCGAACTGCACCACCCGGACCTCCTCCATAAACAACCGGCCGGCTTCGTACCCGCCTCGCAGCTCGAAGGTGACCAGGCCGCCGGCCAGCTCCATCTGCTTGGCGGCCAGCTCGTGCTGGGGATGCGACTCCAGGCCCGGGTAGTACACGGCCTCCACCGCCGGATGGCCCTCCAGCGCCTCGGCCAGCGCGGTGGCGGTGTCGGTCTGCTGCCGCAGTCGCACAGCCAGCGTGCGGACGCCCCTCAGAGCGTTCAAAGCGTCGAACGGCGAGGCCGCCGCGCCGTGGAGCACCGCGTAGCTCCACAGCCACGCCAGCAGCTCCTCGCTGCCGGCCACGACCCCGATGGTGGCGTCGTTGTGGCCGGCGATGGCCTTGGTGGCCGAATGCACCACCAGATCGACCCCGAACTCGGCCGGCCTCTGGGCCAGCGGCGTGGCGAACGTCGAATCGACCACGGTCATCGGCCCGGCGATGGCTCCGACCTCGGCCAGATCGATCACGTCCAGCTTGGGGTTGGCCGGCGACTCGGCGATCACCAGCACCGTGCGGCCCGGAATGACGGCCTCTGCGAAGGCGCCGGGCTCGGTGCCGTCGACGAAGGTCACGCCGATGCCGAAGCGGGGACAGGCGGTCTGGAGCAGCAGCTGCGTGCCGCCGTAGAGCTGGCGCTGGGCCACGATGTGGTCGCCGCTGGAGCACAGTCCCAGCACGATGGCGCTCAGCGCGCCCATGCCCGAGGCGAACGCCCGGGCCGACTCGGTGCCCTCCAGGTCGGCCACCACTTCCTCGAACGCCTTGACGGTCGGGTTGCCGTAGCGGGTGTAGAACCGGGTCGAGTGGGTGTCGACGGCCAGGTCGCGGGCCTCCGAGACGCTGTCCGCAGTGAAGGTGGAAGTGGCCCACAGGATCGGAGCCAGCGCGTTCTGGTTGTCGGCCCGGCCGGCCCGGATCGCCCGGGTGTGGGCGTGAAGACCGCCCGTGGAGGGCTCGTCAGCCATCGTGGACCTCCTCCAGGAAGCTGCTCACCGGGCCGTGCAGGAGCTCGTGCTCGAGCAGGAACCCGTCGTGGCCCTCGTCGCTGTCGATGAACACGCGGCGGCAGTCCCCGCCGCCCGCGCGGATCCCGTCGGTCAGCTCCTGCTGCTCATGGGGCGGGTACAGGCGGTCGCTGGTGACCGTCGCGGTGAGCACCGGCACGGCGATGCGGCCCAGCGCGGCGGCGATGCCGCCCCGCCCCCGCCCGATGTCGTGCAGGTCCATCGACCGGTTGAGCACGACATAGGTGTTGGCGTCGAAGCGCTTCACCAGCTTCTGGCCGTGATGGTCCAGGTACGACTCCATCTGGAAGCGGCCCCACAGGTCAAAATCCTCTTCCGCGTCGTACAGCCGCCGCCCGAACCGGCGCTCGAAGGACTCGCCGGACCGGTAGGTCACCTGGGCGATCTGGCGCGCCACCGCCAGACCCATCCAGGGTCCCTCGGGCTTGTCGTAGTAGTCGCCGTCGTACCAGCCACCGTCGGTGGCGATGGCCAGCCGCTCCACCGCGCTCCAGGCGAGCTGCAGGGCGCTGGCCGCGGCGCAGGTGGCCAGCGGCAGGATCGACCGCACCCTCCTGGGGTACATGGCCGCCCACTCCAGGACCTGCATGCCTCCCATCGAGCCGCCGACCACCCCGAGCCAGCGACGGATCCCGAGATGGTCGGCCAGCAGAGCCTGGGCCCGGACCATGTCGCGGATCGTCACCACCGGGAAGCGGGGCCCGTAGCGCCGGCCGTCGGCCGGGTCGACGTCGGCGGGGCCGGTCGTGCCCTGGCAGCCACCCACCACGTTGCTGCACACCACGAAGTAGCGGTCGGTGTCGATCGCCTTGCCCGGACCGATCATGTCAGACCACCAGCCCGCAGTGGGATGCGCCGGGCCGCTATCGCCGGCCGCGTGCGAATCGCCGGTCAGCGCGTGGCACACCAGCACGGCGTTGGAGGCCTGCTCGTCGAGCCGCCCCCAGGTCTCGTAAGCCAGCCGCACCTCGGTCAACCGGCCGCCCCACTCCAGCGCGAAGGGCCTCCCGTCGGTGATAGTCACGAACCGGCGGTCGCCGGCGGGGTCACCGGGCTGCCAGGCGCCGGTGACGGGCAGCCCAGCCGGGAAGCGCCCCCCGGGGCCGGCTCGCCCGCCCTCGGGAGTCGGAGGCTCGATGTGGGAACCTGCGCTCAACCTTGCTCCTCGTCGCCGGTGCTCAGCGCCGTCGCTCCGTCTGGATCGACGACCGGCTACCGGACCGGATACTCAAGGGCCAGTGACTCCGGGGGGTGTTCCCCTGAGGACACTTGGTTGCGCCGGCTGGCCGACGCCGCATCCCCGCCCGGAGGCGGGATGGCACCTTGGGTGTCCGTCCCAGGTTGCCGGGCCCGACCCGGGGGCCGGACCGCTCTTGATGACGTGACCCGTAAGGGTCGCCGACCAGTCTAGGCCGATACGACAGCCGAATCGTGCCTGTCGGCCCGCAACGGATCAGACGCCGTGAACCAGGTCCCGCAGACGGGCGTCGTTGGAGAACATCTCCACGATCGGCTCGTCGAGCTCGAGACGCCGCTGGAGCCGCTTCACGTCGAGCTCCTCGTCCCAGAGCGACAGCGTCACCACCACGCCGGACTCGCCCGCCCGGGCCGTGCGCCCGGCCCGGTGCACATAGGTCTTGTGATCCGACGGCGGGTCGTACTGCACCACGATGTCGACATCGTCGACATGGATGCCCCGGGCGGCCACATCGGTGGCCACCAGCACCGGCAGATTGCCCTCAATGAACTGCCGCAGGGACTTCTCGCGGGCCGCCTGGCGCAGGTCGCCGTGGATCGGCGCAGCCTTCACACCCTCACGCTTCAGGTCGCGGGCCAACCGGTCGGCGGCCACCTTGGTGCGGGTGAACATCAGCGTGCGCCGCGCCGTGCCGGCGATGGCGGCGGCCACCTTCACCTTGTCGAGCTTGTGGACGCCCACGAAGCGGTGGACCATCTCGGCCACCGTGATCTCGCGGGGCGCCACCGAGTGCATCGAAGGCTGGCTCTGGTAGCGCCTGATCAGCGAATCCACGGCACCATCGAGGGTGGCCGAGAACAGCAGGGTCTGATGGCCGCTGTCGACGTTGCGCAGGATCCATTCCACCTGGGGCAGAAAGCCCATGTCGGCCATCCGGTCGGCCTCGTCCACCACCACATGGCGCACGGCCCGCAGGCTCACCGCGCCCCGGTCGATCAGGTCGATCATCCGGCCCGGCGTGGCCACCGCCAGATCGACACCGTCTTTCAGACTGGCGATCTGCTTGTCGATGGGCGCCCCGCCGTAGATGGCAAGAACCCGGCGCCGGACCGCGGCCGCCGGCGCGGCCAGCTCGTCGCAGATCTGGTTGGCCAGCTCGCGGGTGGGAGCGAGCACCAGGCCGGTAGGCGAGCCGGGCTTCGACCGGGGAAGCCGTTGCAGGATGGGCAGGCCGAAGGCGAGCGTCTTTCCGGAACCGGTCTTGGCCTTGCCGCACACGTCGCGGCCGGCCAGCGCATCAGGGATGGCGAGCGCCTGGATGGGGAACGGCGCGGTGATGCCCCGAGCCGCCAGCGCCACCACAATCTCGTCGCATAACCCGAGGTCGGCGAAGGTGCCGGATCCAGCGGGAACCGGCTCAGAAGCGTCTGCCCCCGGGGAGCGGACATCTACGAGCGGATCAGAAAGGGTCATCAGAGACACAAGGCTACCGTTGTAGGATCTCGAATCCCGTGAACGCTGTCGAGGTCGGCCCTCCCACCCCCGGTCGCATCCGCGGCGCCCCCAAGGTCGTGCTCCACGACCATCTCGACGGCGGGCTGCGCCCCGAGACCATCATCGAACTGGCCGACGAGACGGGCTACACGGAGCTTCCCACCACTGATCCGGCCGGTCTGGCCGCCTGGATGCAGCGGGGCGCCAACCGCAAGGACCTGACCCTCTACCTGGAGACGTTCGCCCACACCGTCGGGGTGATGCAGACCCCCGAGGCCGTCGCCCGGGTGGCCCGCGAGTGCGCCGAGGACCTCGCGGCCGACGGGATCGTGTACGCCGAGGTCAGGTTCGCTCCCGAGCTGCACGTCGAGCGGGGCCTCACCCTCGACGGCGCCATCGAAGCGGTCCTAGAGGGATTCGCGCAGGGCAGCTCGGGAACCGGCATGACCATCCGGGCGATCTGCACCGCCATGCGCCATCTGCACCGGTCGGCCGAGGTGGCCGAGGCCGCGGTCCGCTGGAGGGACCACGGGGTGGTGGCCTTCGACATCGCCGGACCCGAGGACGGCCATCCCCCCGACGACCACCTGGACGCGTTCCAGTACTGCCACCGCGAGAACTTCCACATCACGATCCACGCGGGCGAGGCCTACGGCCCCCGCTCCATCTGGAAGGCCCTGCAGTTCTGCGGCGCCGAGCGCCTCGGGCACGGCATCCGCATCATCGAGGACATCGCCACCGCCGCCGACGGCGGCAAGCGCACGCTGGGCCGGCTGGCCCACTACATCCGGGACCGCCGCATCCCCCTGGAGGTGTGCCCCACCTCCAACGTCAACACCGGAGTATTCGCCTCGGTGGCCGAGCACCCTATTGACACCCTGGTCGACCTGCGGTTCCGGGTGACGGTCAACACCGACAACCGGCTGATGTCGAACGTGTCGATGACCTCGGAGATGGCTGCCCTGGTCGACGCGTTCGGCTACGACTGGTCCCGCCTGCGGTGGCTGACGGTCAACGCAATGAAGTCGAGCTTCTTACCTTTCCGCGAAAGGCTCCAGATAATCGAGGCCATTATCAAGCCTGGATATGCTCCGCTCGAAGCGGCCCAGAGCGGGCCCCCCGCCTGACGCGAGGCCGCACATGAACCCCTCCCCCCGTCCTTAGGAGTCTCAGCCATGACCTCAGCCCGCCGCCGCATCGCCCTGCTGGCCGCCCTCGCCATCGCGGCCTCGGTCTTCGCTCATGCACCCGCCGCCGGCGGCCAGACGGCGCCGACGCAGAGCCAGGACGCCGGCGTCCATCAGCCCTCCATCGACGCGCTGATGGAATTCGAGTTCTTCTTCGGTGTGGACGTGTTCTCCGGCACCGGCTGCGCGGACAGCGACGAGCTCTGCCCCAACGAGGACCTTCCCCGCTGGGAGGCGGCAGTGTGGCTGGTCAGGATCCTCGACCGCGCCGATCCCCCTGCTACCGGCTCGTCGCGTTTCACCGACGTCGACCCGGGTGCGTGGTGGGCACCGCACGCGGAGCGCCTCGCCGAGCTGGGAATCATCGAGGGGTGCGAGACCGATCCACTGAGCTTCTGCCCCGACGATCCCATCGACCGCGGCCGGACAGCGGCGGTCCTGGCCAGTGCCTTCAACCTGGACCGGGCTGTGAGGGCCGGGTTCGCGGACGTGCCGGCCGATCACATCTTCGCCGATGACATCGACCGCCTCGCGGCGGCCCGGATCACCGCCGGTTGCGACCGTGACCCGGTCCGCTACTGTCCGCGGCGCCATGTGACCCGGGGTGAGATGGCCACCTTCCTGGCCCGGGCGATCGGGCTGGTGTACCCGGCCGAACCGGTGCCCGCCCACGACCCCACCCCGCTGCCGGTCGATCCGGCGGTGACCATCGGGACCCTTGACAACGGCCTCACCTACTACCTGCGCTACAACGACGACCCGGGCAAGAACCTCGCGGTGCGGCTGCTCGTCAACGTCGGATCGGTCGACGAGACCGACGATCAGGCCGGCATCGGTCACTTCGTCGAGCACATGCTGTTCAACGGCACCACCGACTTCCCCGGCAACTCCCTGGGCGAGGCCCTGCGGGAGATCGGCGTGGAGCTGGGCCCCGACATCAACGCAGGTGTGGGCCACGACCTGACCCTCTACCGGATCGAGGTTCGTCTCGACGAGGACCACAAGGCTCCCCTGGTGTTCCAAGCCCTGTCGCAGATGGCCGGCGCGGCCACCTTCGAACCCGACGCGGTCGTATCCGAGAGAGGCGTCGTCCTCGACGAGATGCGCCTCGCCGTGGAGCGCGTCGACGGCCTCATCTCCCGCGAGTTCGACCGGATCTACACCCAGGGAACCCCCTACGAGGGCCGCGACCCCATCGGCACCCTCGACACCGTCAACGCGATGACGGCGGACGATCTTCGAGCCTTCTACGAGAAGTGGTACGTGCCCGCCAACATGGCCGTGGTCGTGGTGGGCGACATGGCTGTCGACGACCAGCGTGCGCTGGTGGAGGAGCACTTCGGGCCGCTGCCGGCGGGCGAGGGACGCCGGGCCCCCAGCGTGTACATACCTCCAGCCGAGTCCTCGAGCCATGTGGTGACCGACCCGAGACAGGGCGTCACCTTCATCTCGCTTGACATACCCATAGATCCCTACGATCTCAGCACTGTCGGCGGGGACCGGCTCGCGACCATGGAGACCCTCATCGAGGTGATGGTCCAGAACCGCCTCGAAGACGCCTACCACCGGGGCGAGTTGAGCCAGGTCGACCCGCCGAGCTTCTTCGCCTTCGCCTACAACCGCTGGCTGAAGTACTACGGCACGAACTGGCAGGGCGACAATCTCGACACCGCGTCCACCGACTACCTGTCGGTGCTGTTGACCGCGCAGGAGCACGGCTTCACCCGCGGTGACCTGGGGCGAGCCATCCGCCAGATCGTGGCCGACCTGCAGTTCCTGCTCGACAGGACACCCACGATCCAGGACAGCGAGTGGGCCGGCTACTACCAGAACCACTTCTTCTACGGTGGCGACATCGACTCCATCCCGGGGTCGGTGACCCGGACCGCTCGACTGCTGGCGCAGATCACGCCCGAGGAGTTGACCGAGCACTTCCGGTGGCAGATGCAGCGCGGCGGGCTGCTGGTCATCGCAGTCGGTCCCGACCCGTCGAGCGTGCCGACGGCAGCCGAACTCGACGCCGCCGTGGCTGCGGCCGCTCCCGGACCGCCCCCGCCGGAAGTGGCAGCAATTGATCGGCTTATGGACCCGCCAGAACCTGCGGACCCCGTCTCGGAGGGATCCTTCGACCTCTTCGACGACGGGTACGAGTGGACCTTCGCCAACGGGGCCCGGGTCATGTTCGCTCCCTCCGACATCGCCGAGGGCTCGGTCAGCCTGCAGGCGCAGTCCCTCGGGGGCTGGTCGCTGCTCGAACCCGGCGGCTGGGCCCTGTCAGGCATCGCGGTGAACGCGGTGCAGGGCAGCGGTCTGGGCGACCTGTCGAGATCGGAACTGAACCGTTTCCTGGAAGACCGCACCGTTTCGGTCAATCCCTACATAGGCGGGACGACTGAGGGCTTCGCTGGGTCGTCAAGCACCGACGACATCGAGACCATGTTCCAGCTCATTCACCTGCTGGCGACCTCACCCCGGATCGACGACCAGTCCTACCAGGATGCACTCCACACCGAGGAGACCAGGTTGGCCTTGTCGGAGCGCGACCCCCGCTGGCAAGCAGCTATCGCCTATCTGGAGGCCCGCTACGGCAGCACCTGGTACCGGGCCATCGCCAGCCGTGAGGAGATCGACTCGCTCACGCCGCAGCGTCTGCTCGCCATGTACCAGAGCCGTCTCGGCAAAGTCGACGACATGGTGGTGGCCGTTGTCGGCGACATCGACGCCGCGGAGATCGAGCTTCTGGCCCGCCACTACATCGGCACACTTCCCGCCGGCCAGTCCGACACCTACATCAACCGCCAGCCTCCCATGCCCGAAGGGCTCGTGCAGCGCCAGGTGCAGGTCGGCGAGGGCGAGAGCGCCGTGCTGGAGATCTACAACGAGGCCGACATCGAGGTGACCCCGCTGCGGGCGGTGGCCGCCGACGCCCTCGGGGTAGCTCTGAGCGAGCGCTTGTTCCTGGTGATACGCGAGGAGTTGGGCGCCTCCTACGTCGCAGGGGGCTCGGTCGACAGCAACAGCCTCCCCAGCCAGTTCTTCGACTCGAGGGTCTACGCCACCCTCGATCCGAGCCGGTTCGACGAAGTCCGCACCACGATGCTCGACATACTGGCCGATGTGGCCGCCAACGGACTGACTCCCGCCGAGTTCGAACAGGCAATCGCCATCCTGACCACCGACTACGCCCGGTCGCGCAACCCCGACCTGATCAGCGCGCTGCTGGCCCGACGCAGCGCCGAAGACGAGGACGTCGTCACCAAGAAGCGGCTCAGCGAGGAGCTGGAACGCTTGACACCGGAGGACGTGCAGGCGCTGGCGGCGGCCATCTACGGTGAGGGAGGACGCATCGAGATAGCGAGAAGACCGTGACCGAAGTCCATGTGATCGACAATGCGCTGGTTGCCGACCGGGTGACACGCCTGCGCGACTCTTCCACCCCCAACCACGAGTTCCGGCGGCTGCTGCGCGACCTGAGCTCGATCCTGGTGTACGAGGCCATGAGGCAGGCTCCCCTCGAACCTGTCGACGTCACTACGCCCATGGGCCCGACGGTGGGCTCCCGCCTCCAGCGTCCCCCGGTGCTGGTGCCGGTGCTGCGGGCCGGCCTGGGCATGCTCGACGCCGCGCTTGAGCTGCTCGGCGACGTGGAGGTGGCGTTCGTGGGCCTCAGGCGCAACGAGCAGACCCTGGAGGCCAGCCAGTACGCGAGCACGCTTCCTGAGAGCCTCGAAGGGCGGGACGCCTTGATCCTCGACCCGATGCTGGCCACCGGCGGATCCTGCGTGCACGCCCTGGAGACGCTGAGGGCCAGTGGCGCGGAACGGGTTACCGCGGTGTGCGTCCTGGCCGCTCCCGAGGGAATCGAGCGAGTGCGCGAATCGGGGCTGGCCGACGCGGTCTGCGTGGCCGCCGTCGACGAGTCGCTCGATCACAACGGGTTCATCCTGCCGGGTCTCGGCGACGCCGGAGACCGCCAGTTCAACCTGTCGTGACCCGGGGCTGGAGGCGAGGCCGCGGTTTCTCTGAGCAACGAAGCCGCCTCAGTCGGCATATCTGCTCACAGAACGGCTGCGCAGTGGGCGTGATCACGTGAGCCGGCTCGTCGCGGTTGCGCCGGACACCCGGCCGGTGATGTACGAGGCCTTCGCGGCCGCGGTGCGCGACGCCGGCGGCGAGGTGGCGGACCTGGCCGAAGCTGAAGCCCTGATCTGGGCCGACCCGTATGCGGCCGCCATGTATCCGGAGGTGATCGCCGCGGCACCGTCGGTGGAATGGGTGCAGCTCCCCTATGCGGGTGTGGAGCCGTTTCTCGACTACCTCGACACCCGCCTGACGTGGACCTGCGCCAAGGGCGTGTACGCCGATCCCGTGGCGGAATGGGTCATGGCCGCGTTGTTGATGGGGCTGCGGGACTTCCATCTGTTCGCGGCGGCCGACTCGTGGTGCGCGGAGTCGGGACGCAACCTGTTCGGGACTCGAATCACCGTGCTGGGCGGGGGCGGCATCACCCAGTCGCTCATGCGTCTGCTGGAGCCGTGGGGCTGCCGGGTGACAGTGGTGCGGCGCTCCGAGGAGGCTTTCGAGGGCGCCGACCGGACAATGACGCTGGCTTCGGTGCATGAGGCGGTTGCGGGTGCCGACGCGGTGGTGGTGGCCCTGGCGCTGACCGACGAGACCCGCGGCGTGGTGGACGCGGCGCTGCTGGAGTCGATGGGGCCGCAGTGCTGGCTGGTGAACGTGGCCCGGGGCGGGCATGTTGACCACGCCGCGCTGGAGGCCGCGCTGCGGTCGGGAACCATCGCCGGTGCGGTGCTGGACGTGACCGAACCCGAGCCGCTGCCCGACGACTCAGGGTTGTGGGCCCTGCCCAGCTGCGTGATCACGCCCCACATCGGCAACACCCGCGAGATGGGCCTGCCGCTGATCACCAACCGGGTGCGTGAGAACGTGGGCCGCTGGCTGACCGGTGAGGAGCTACTGGGCCTAGTAGACGTCGCCCTCGGCTACTGATACTCCCCGTTCGAGCGATTGGGCTTGACATTGGTTCTTTGGTAGTGCAAACTAGTTTGTATTGCAAACTATACCGAGGGAGCGCGATAGATGGAGACATTCGACGAGGGCGCAGATGCGCTGACCGCAGAGGAGAGTTGGCAGTCCATCCACGCCACGATGGACAACGTCCGGAGTTCCATGTACGTGGCCGGGATGGAGACGATCCTGCTGATGTGGGGCGTGATCCTGGCCGTGGGCTACCTCACCATGTACGGCGTCTACGAACTGGCACCAGACTTCGCTGAGCAGTATCCGTGGTTCCCGGCACTCCTGTGGTGGGTTCTCGGGCCGGTCGGAGGGGTCTCAAGCGGCATCATCGGAAGCCGTGCCAGCCGACGCCTCTCGTACGGCGCCGCGGGTCGCCGGGCCGGAATCCGTGTGTGCCTCTTCTTCGTCACGACGGTCGTAGCGATGTTCCTCATACTGGGAGTCGCCGGAGCGTTGGATGATCCGGCAGCGGACAACGGGAAGACCCTGACAGCCTCGATCGCCGGCTTTGTGGCCCTGTCGTACATCCTGTTCGGGATAATGACCCGGGCGGTGATCGCCCTTGCAGGCGCCGGCTTCGCGGTCGCCTTCTTCGTTCCGCACTACCTGCTGGGCGATGCGGCACTGGGCGTGACTGGCGTGTTGAGCCTGGTGACGTTCGGTCTCGCCTTCCTATGGATCCGCCGGACCGGCGAATGGTGAGCGACCCGTGAACGACGAGGCCTCTCCCGCCGAGGACGGGGTCGTGCTCGACGAGACCATCCATCAGCCGACCAGACTTCGGATCATGACGCTTCTGGTCTCGGTGCCGGAGGAGGACCGATTGGCCTACGGGTTCATCCAGCAGACGCTGGGACTGACCGGCGGGAACCAGACCGTCCACCTGCGCAAGCTCGAGGCTGCCGGCTTCCTGGCCATCACCAAGGAGTTCGAGGGCTCCAAGCCCCGCACCTGGCTGCAGGCGACTCGGGCCGGGCGGAAGGCCTACGCCAGGTACCTCTCCAACCTCGAGAAGGCGCTCGGGGTCCGAGTCTCGAGGTCATAGTCACTCGCCCGGGCGGACAGGCCGTCGGTCATCCGACGATGCTGCGGAGCTCGGCTAGGCGGGGGGCGACCAGGTCGGAGATGATCCCCGGCCTGTCGGACGGTGAGGCCAGGGCGGCTTCGCCCCATAGGGCCCGGCCGGCCATGAAGCCGGAACAGCCCGCGGCCACGGCGGCCGCGACCTGGTCGCGGTAGGACTCGTAGTTGCCGCCGCCCGACAGCAGGGTCCACGGCATGTGGCAGCGCTCGGCGATCTCTGCGCAGGCGGCGGCCCAGACGGTGCGGTCGGGCTCGTGGGTGGGATCCACCGGGAAGGGCAGCTTGAGCAGGTGCGGGTCCATGGCCGCGAACCGTTCGACCGTCTCGATCACGATGGCGCGGCGGGCGCCTGGGTCGTCGAGGCCGTAGAACAGCGGCTCCAGCACCAGCGGGATCCCCACCCGGCGGCACTCGGCGAGAATCTCGGCCGCCACTCTCTCCTGGGCCGTCCCGTGGCGGCGATCCGGCCGGTACAGCACCAGCAGCTTGGCAGCGGAGGCCCCGCAGGCCGCTGCGGCTTCCACCGACCAGCCCTCGAGGACTCGGGTGGCCGCAGCCTCGGGATCGGCCGCGTAGCCCTGGGCCTCCAACGCGGCGGTGAACCCCACGCCGGCGGGCAGCGTGCCGTCGAGCAGCTGGGGGATCGAGTACTCGGGCTCCAGCATCACGCCCGTCGCGCCTGCAGCCAGAGTCCCGACCAGCTCGCGCTTCAGATCGGTGATGTCGTCGGCGCTGACCGATTCCTGGTCATCGGGGGCCAGTACAGCCCGCAGCGAGTCGCGGTGGTCGATGGCCAGTACCCCGAAGCGACCGCCGTCGGAGATCCCGTCCAGGCTCATGACCCAGCCCAGGCCCCGTCCGGGGTCACCACCGGCAGGCCCCACTCCCCCGCCGTCCAGTCGGACTCGATCCAGGTGTGCTCGGCCATGAAGCACGGCGGCGTGCGACGCTCGCCGTCCTTGAGCTCGCCCGCCAGGTAGTTGAGGAAGTACATGTTGGAGCCGGGGCAGGCCACCGAGGTGTGGTAGCCCTTGGGCACCAGCGCCACATCGCCGTCGGTCACCACCATGGCGTCGTCGTAGTCCTCGTCGTCGCGCCAGTTGCGGTGGATGGCGTAGCCCTCGGGCCGGTCGAGACGGAAGTAGTAGACCTCCTCCAGGTACGGCGAGCCGTCGCGGCCATCGTGGCAGTGCGGCGGCCACCCCGACCAAGTGCCCCGAGGCACGTACACCTCGTAGAGGATGAGCCGCTCCGCCGGCAGCGGATGAGACAGCGAATGGACCACTTGGCGGTAGGCCCGCCCGCCACCCCGGATCTCGATCCGCATCTCGGAGGGCTCGAAGACCCGCACGGGGTAGCGACCCTCGGCCGGAGCCGAGCCGACCGATGCCTGCAGCCCGGCCTCGGACTCGATCCGGTACGGCATCCCCGGCGGCAGGTAGACGATGCTGGCCATCTGGGTAAACACCGACTCCCGGCTCAGCTCGACCTCCATGTCGCCGTCGCCGACCACCACCCGACCCTCGCCGGACAGCGGCACGATGGCGGTCTCCCGGTCGGCCGCCGCGCCCGACCACGGCGCACCCGGGTTCACCTCGACCACGCCGAACTCCACGTTGTCCCAGCCCGCGGACTCCGGCGTCACATGGAGGATCCGCCCCGGCCCGCCGGTCGGATGGATTAGCGACGAACTGGTCATGTTCCTGCCTCCGTTATCGGCGGGCGAAAATCTCGGGTCGAAAACATGTGGCATACACCCAAAACCGACCCGAGAATCACTAGGCGAGAATCTCGGGTCGAAAACATGTGGCATACACCCAAAACCGACCCGAGAATCACTAGGCGAGGGCGCCGGTGGCGCGCTCGTGGCGGAACCGGGTCAGCAGCTCGCGAATGCCGGGCGGCTCGTAGCCGAGGACGTCCCTCGTGCGCCGCACCGTGAGGCTGGTGTCGTACGGGATGGGGAACTCGCCCACCGCTCCCACCGCGCCGGTGTCGGGCGGCGTGGAGCTGAGCAGCGACGGATCCAAGTCGAAGACATCGCACGCCATGCGGGCCAACTCCATGCGGCCAGCCGATTCGGCGCTGCAGCAGTGGAAGACGCCGACGGCGCCGTCGTCGGCTGCGATGCGCCACATCACCTCGGCGCACTCGCTGGCCAGAGACGGCGAGGCCACCATGTTGATGTTGTCGGCCTCCCACACCCCGAACGGACTCCCCTCCTCCAGAGCGCCGACGATCGAGGTGACGAAGTAGCCGAAGCCGCCGTCCTGCACCCGGGGCGTGGAGTCCCGCATCCAGTGCATGCCGCTCACCGCCGACACCCGGGCCACCGCGGCCCGGGCCGCACCCAGCATGGCAGCCTGTTCGCTGGCCATCTTGAGCACGCCGTAGAGGTTGACCGGGTTGGGCGGCGTGTCCTCGTCGGCGCCGGCCTGGGTGCCGTCGAACACCCAGTCGGTGGACACCAGGATCAGCTTGGCCCCCACCTCGTCGGCGGCTTGGGCCAGATTTGCGGTGGTGCCCACGAAACTGCGCCAGGCCAGGTTCCGGTCGGCGTACATGGCCGCGAAGTCGTTGAGGATCATCGAGTGGACGATCACGTCGGGTTCGAACGCACCCACGCTGGCCCGCACCGCCTCGTCGTCGAGCAGGTCGAGGCGCTCGGTGGTGAAACCACTGGCATCGCGGGGCACGAACCGGTGGACCGGGCAATGCACCTCTACGCCGTGGCGCTCGGCGAACACCTTGACGATGTTCGACCCCACGAAACCGGTGCCCCCGGTCACATAGGCCCGCATGGTCGGGTCAGCCGATCTCTGAGATGGCTACCGGGCGGCCCTCGCGGACCGACTTCCAGGCGGCCAGGCCCATCACCAGCGGGGCCCGGCCGTCGGCCAGGTTCACCGGCGACGGCGCGCCGCCCACCATGGCCACGAACGCGTCCCACTCGGCCAGGTACGACGGGATGTAGCGATCCAGGAAGAAGTAGGGCAGCGGCCGGCCGTGGGGGCCGTCCCCGTCCCAGTACTGCGCCGTGGCCGAGGGCGGATTGTCCGAGCAGACCATCCCCTTCGACCCGAACGCCTCTAGGCGCTGGTCGTAGCCGTAGACGGCCCTGCGGCTGTTGTCGATGGTGGTGATGGCGCCGTTGGCGTGGGTCACCACCACCACTGCGGTGTCCAGGTCGCCGGCCTCACCGATGGCTGGATCGACCCGCACTCCCCCGGTGGCGTACACCTCGACCGCTTCGCTGCCGGTCACGAAGCGGGCCATGTCGAAGTCGTGGATGGTCATGTCGCAGAAGATCCCGCCCGACACCTCGATGTAGGGGATCGGCGGCGGGTCGGGGTCCCGGCTGGAGATGCGGACCAGATGCACGTCGCCGACATCGCCGGCGGCGACCCGGTTGCGCACATGGCGGTGGGCCTCGTCGAAGCGCCGGTTGAATCCCACCTGCACCGCGATGCCGGCCTCGGTGGCCGCGGCGATGCCCCGGTCCACCTCGGCCAGGTCCAACGACAGTGGCTTCTCCACGAAGGCCGGCTTGCCCGCCGCGGCCACCTCCACCAGCAAGTCGATGTGGGTGTCGGTCGAGCTGCATATCGCCACCGCGTCCACGTCGGAGGACTCGATGAGTTCAGCCGCGCTCGACGTGTGGCGGGCGCCGAACGCCTCAGCTACACCGGCCGCCGCATCATCGAACACGTCGTAGACGGCCACCAGATCCGTGCCCGTCACCCGCCGGGACACCAGCTCGGCGTGCATCGAGCCGATGCGCCCGCAGCCCAGCAGCCCAACGCGGACGGCATCACTCACTGGGTGGTGCCCGCCGGTGCGAGCGGCTCCAAGCGCGAGACCACCCGGCCGTTGCGGAGCGCTACGTCGTAGAGGGTGATCGGCTCGGTGGCCGGATATCGCAACGCCTCGCCGGTGCGCAGGTCGAAGCAGCCGTTGTGCTTGGGGCACTCGACCATGCAGTCGAGCACTGCGCCCTCGGCCAGATGGGCCTGGCCGTGGGTGCACAGCCCGTCGCTGAGCACGAACTCGCCGCCGGGGTCATCGGGTTCGATGTCGTCTGGGTCGAGGCGGTACAGCGCGTAGGTGGCTTCGCCCCGGTCGATCCGGCGGGCCGATCCCGCGGCCAGGCCCTCGGCCGGGCCGAGATCCACCAGGCCGTCGTGCAACTCGCCGGCCCAGGCGGTGAGGCCGGTGTCCACGAAGGTCCGCTCCGAGCCGGCCGTGTCGGGCACGTCGGGGCGGGGATCGTCGTAGGACGGGTCGCGCCACTGGCGGCGCAGCGTGGTGAAGATCCGCCGGTAGGCGCTGATGGTGGACGGGTCCGGCGGGGCCAGGTACTCCTTGATCTCCGCGTGGAGAGCCGGCAGCGCGTAGTACGGCACCGTCGGGAAGATGTGGTGCTCGACGTGGTAGTTCATGTTCGAGTACAGGAACCTCAGCACGGGGTTCATGTAAACCGTCCGGGAGTTGTAGCGGTGGTCGAGCACGTCCTCGCGCAGCCCGGCGTGCTGCGTGGCTCCGAAGAACACCATGAGCCACGCCCCGTAGAAGGTCGGCAACCCGATGTACAGCGCAGGCACGATCGAGCCGATGGTGACGCACCACACCGCGGTGCCGCCCAACACGGCGATGTAGGCCCTCGACTCCCACTTGAGCTTGGGCAGCTCGTCGGTGGGGATGAAGTCCCGGGCATCGTCGTCGAACCGTCCCGCGGCGTGCTTGAGGGTGCGCCACACCGCCTTGGGGAGGATCAGCAACGGCACGTAGACCCCGAGCACCCTGCGCAGGGACGACGGGCGGGGGAACATGATCTCGGGGTCGCGACCTACCACGATCGTGTCGGTGTGGTGGCGCACATGCGACCAGCGCCACAGCGTGGGCTGGCGCAGCAGCATGAACGACGCGATGTAGTAGACGACGTCGTTCAGCCACTTGGTCCTGAACGCGGTGCCGTGCCCGCACTCGTGCCAGCGGGAGTCGCCGGCACCGCCGTAGAGCGCGCCGTACACCATGAACGCCGGCACGGCCCACCACGAGCCCAGCGCCCGGAACGCGAGATACCCGAACAGCGCCAGCAGGCCCAGCCACAGCACGGTGTCGCGGGCGGCCCGGGCGTTGGTTCGCGCCTGCAGGGCGCGCAGCCGCTCAGGATCGATGGGCGGACGGAACCACTCCGCCTCCACAAGGCCTCTCTCGATGGCAAGCCTGGAGTCGTTCCCGGTGAGGCCATAGTCCCGCACGGCTGCGGTCACCGCGGTACCCCCGCTGCCGTGGCCGGCGACCCCAACTCCGGTCCCGGGAACACCGAGTCGCCCGCACCCAGCACGGTCTGGTCCCAGTCCACCACCGCGCCGGTCATCATCCCCGACTCGGCGGTGGCCAGGTGCACGATCGTGCGAGCGATCTCGTCGGGCTTGATGAGCCGGCCGAACGGCATCCCGGCCTCGGCCCGCTCCAGCCAGCCGTCCGTGGCGCCGTCGAACGTGCGCTGCACGACGTCCTCGGCGGGGGTGTCCATCCATCCCGGGCACAGCAGGTTCACGCGGATGCGGTGGCGCATGAGCGAGAACGCCAGGTTGCGGGTCATGGCCACCAGGGCGCCCTTGGAGGTGGAGTACGGCAGCAGCTTGGGCGGCCCGCCTCGGCCCGCGATCGAGCCGATCAGCACGATCGTGCCCTCGATGGACTCGCGGGCCATGATCCTCGCCACACCCTGGCTCAGCAGTCCCGGCGCCTTGACGTTGACGGCCAGCATGGCGTCCCACAATTCCGGCGTGGAGTCCCAAACCGTGCCGCGGTCGGTGATGGCCGCACTGCTGATGAAGCTGTGGCAGGCGCCGAAGCTGCCGTCTAGCAC
This sequence comes from Acidimicrobiaceae bacterium, assembly GCA_009842325.1. Taxonomy (GTDB): domain Bacteria; phylum Actinomycetota; class Acidimicrobiia; order Acidimicrobiales; family Aldehydirespiratoraceae; genus Aldehydirespirator. The sequence goes on from VYFQ01000007.1 coordinate 147,073, forward strand.
GGCGAGGACCTGCTCGCACGCGCCGGCGTGGCCGAGGTCGGCGGCCAGGAACTCGGCCCGGCACTCCTCGGTTCGCAGCGACGCCGCAGCCGCCTCGCCCTTGGCGCCGTCGCGGCCTACCAGCAGCAGGCCCGACGCTCCCTCGGAGACCAGCCGCTGCGCCACGGCGTAGCCGAGACCCTGAGAGCCTCCCGTGATCAGCGCTACGCCGCCGCGGAAGGAGCCCGGCTCAGTCACCAGCCCACCACCCGACGGAGGGCGCCTCGTCGCTCACCAGCCCACCCGCTGGGAGGAGCGGGCCTCGTCGAAGCCGGCACGGGCCTCGAGTACCGCGGGGAGGGCGCTTACCTCGGGCACGCTGACCTCCCAGAAGGCACCGCCCTCGGTCCAGGAGCTCGGATGCGTCTTCAGCGCGATGACGTAGGTGCGATCAGCCTCCCTGGCCCGCTCGATGGCGGCCTCGAGCTCGGCCACCGTGCGCACCGTCTCGGCGCCGCAGCCCATCGAGGCCGCGTGGGCCGCGAAGTCCACTTCGATGACGTCGGCGCCGTCGGCGAGGTCGGTGCGGCAGTCCGACATGAAGTTGTTGAACGACACCCCGCCCGCGGAGACCTGTAGCCGGTCGATGATGGCGAAGCCGCCGTTGTCGCAGACGATGACGATGAGCTTGTGCCCCGACAGCACCGTGCTGTAGAGGTCGCTGTTCATCATCAGGTACGAGCCGTCGCCGACCAGGGCGATCACCTCGCGGTCGGGCATGGCCATCTTCGCTCCCCAGGCCCCCGAGATCTCATACCCCATGCACGAGTAGCCGTATTCGCAGTCGAACGAATGGACGCCCTGCGAGCGCCACCCGCTGATCAGCTCGCCGGGGAAGCCCCCCGCGGCGGTGACCACGTAGGTGGACGCGCCGGCGGCCCGGTCGACCGCTCCGACGACCTGCGCGTAGGTGGGGAGGTCGTCGGCATCGGCTCCGTCGGAGCCGGATGTCCCCAGCGTCACCGGAGCGGCGATCTTGTCGATGTACGCGTGGTACTGGGCCGTCTCCGAGGCGGCCCTCACCGACCAGGACTGCGGTGCCCGGTAATCGCCGACGGCCGCGCCCAGCTCGGCCAGACCTTCCCTGGCGTCGGCCACCAGCGGAACCGACCGGTGCTTGACCGCGTCGAAGCGGGCCGCGTTCAGCCCGATTATGCGGGCGGCCTCGTCGCCGAACACGGTCCACGAGCCGGTGACGAAGTCCCCGAGACGGGTGCCCACTGCCAGCACGACATCGGCTTCCGCCGCCATGGCGTTGCCCGAGACGCAGCCGGTCACGCCGATCGGTCCGCAGTTGAGGGGATGGTGGGCGGGCAGCGAGGTGCGGCCCGCGGTGGTCTCGACCACCGGGATCCCGTGGGCCTCCGCGAAGGCGGCCAACTGCTCCTCGGCCAGCGACCAGCGCACGCCGCCGCCGGCGATGATCAGCGGACGCTGCGCGCCGGCCAGCACCTCCGCGGCCCTGCGCAACTCACCCCGGTCGGGCCTGGGCCGGCGGATCTCGTGCACAGTGTCGGTGAAGAAACGAGCCGGATAGTCGTAGGCATCGCCCTGCACGTCCTGGGGCAGCCCGATGAAGGCCGGGCCGCAGTCGCCCGGATCGAGCATGGTGTGGACGGCGTGCGGCAGCGAGTGCACGACCTGCTCGGGTGCGGTGATCCGGTCCCAGAAGCGCACCACGGCCCGGAAGGCGTCGTTGACGGTCGTGGTGGGGGAACCGAAGTGCTCGACCTGCTGCAGCACCGGATCGACGATGCGGTGGTCGAAGGTGTCGCCCGAGATCAGCAGCAGCGGCAGCCGGTTGGACAGCGCCACCGCGGCTGCGGTCACCATGTTGGTGGCACCCGGGCCGATCGAGCTGGTGGCCACCATGATCCGGCGCCGCTTGTGGGCCCGGGTGAAGCCGCAGGCGGCCAGGGCCATGCCCTGCTCGTTCTGGCCCCGCCAGGTGGGCAGCCTGTCGCCGGCCCGCTCCAGCTCGTGGCCCAGGCAGGTGACGTTGCCGTGGCCGAAGATGGCGAACACGCCCGCGAACAGCGGCACGGTCTCGCCGTCGACCTCTATGTGCTGGGCTGCGAGGTAGCGGACCACCGCCCCCGAAGTAGTGAGCCTTACCGTCTCCATGGCCTACCTCTCCCCGGCCTCGCGGCCACTTGAACCGCGCCGAAATCGAGCGTGCTGCGTCCCTTTGGTAGCAGCTTCCGTGTGCCGCCGCACCCTGTCAGTCGATCCTTACCGAGACGACGTCGGTCCAGGCGCCGGTCTCCCAGCTGCGCAGCAGCGCGGCCTGCACGCTCACATACTCCAGCGCCTGCTCCATCCCCGCCGAATGGGGCCGGCCCTCGGCCACTGCGGCCAGGAACTCGTGGTCCTGGATGGTCACCACGTCCTCGAACCCGATGGAGTTGGCCTCGCCGGGGACGAAGCCCGCGTGATACGGGTGGCGTTCGCCGGCGTAGACGGTGGTGTAGCCCCGGTCGCCCTCGATGATGTTGAACAGCCGCATCTGGTTCATGGTCTCGAAGTTCCAGCTGAGCGCGCCGTCGGTGCCGTGGACGTCGAACGCCATCTGGCTCTGCGGCCCCACCATCGTCCGGCTCACCTCGAAGGTGCCGCGGCTGCCGTTGGCGAACACGGCCATGGCCCCGAAGTAGTCCTCGTTGGTGACCACCCCGACCGGGTCGCCCGGCTCGCCCCGGTCGTAGTGGGTGCCCGACGCGGACGGCAGGGGCCGCTCCTTGATGAACGTCTCGCCGGTTCCCACCACCCGCAGGATCGGGCCGTTGAGCATCATGGCCAGGTCGATGGCGTGACTGAGGATGTCGGTGGACACGCCGTGCCCAGCCTGATCGATCAGGAAGCGCCAGCTGAGCAGGCCGAGCGGATCGGCGCCGTACATGGAGAAGAAGCGGCCCCGGTAGTTGGTGATCTGGCCCAGCTCGCCCGCCTCTATCAGGTTGCGGGCGTGCTGCACGAGCGGCACGAACCGGTAGTTGTAGCCGACCCCAGTGATGATCCCCGCGTCACGGCAGGCCTTCTCGGCCCGGGCCGTCTGGGTGGGAGTGCCCCCGACGGGCTTCTCGCAGAACACGTGCCTGCCCGACGCGGCGGCCGCTTCGACCAGTTCGCAGTGCACCATGTTGGGCGCGCAGATCACGACCACGTCCACATCGGGGTGGTCGACCGCTACCCGCCAGTCTTCGGTGGCCTCGCGAAAGCCGAAGTCCCTCAGGGCGACAGCCCGCCGCTCTGCCAGCGTGTCGGCGCACACCGTCAGCTCGGCGCGGTATTCGAGACTGTCGAAGATCAACGGCAGGCGCGCGTAGGACCGGGCGTGGGCCTGACCCATCCAGCCGAAGCCGATCACCGCGATCCCGATGCGGCGCTGGGTGCTCATGAGGCCCTCCGGCGGTCTACGGCGGGATCGGCTGCGGCCGGATCGAGCAGGTGCTCGGGGCTGCCTCCCCTCAGCCACTGGGCCGCCTGGCCGAGCGCCTGGTCGAGAAGCCTGACCATTCCCGCGGTGGTCGACGACGCGACGTGCGGGGTGACGATCACATCGTCGCGCCCGAGCAGCGGATGGCCCACCGGCAGCGGCTCCGGCTCGGTCACGTCCAGCCCGGCCCCGGAGATCCGGCCCGACTCCAGTCCGGCGAGCAGCGCGTCGTGGTCTATCAGCGCGCCCCGCGCGCAGTTGATGATGATGACCCCCGGCTTCATTGACGCAACGGCGCGGGCGTCGACGATGTGGCGGGTGTCCGCGGTCGCGGGCGCGTGCAGCGAAACCGCGTCGCTGTCGCGCCACAAGCCGTCGAGGCCCACCGGCTCACCGGTCTCCGCCACGCGGGCGGCATCCAGATGCGGATCGTGAACTAGAACCCTCATGCCGAGCGCGGCCCCGTAACGACCCACGCGGCTGCCGATGCGCCCGCAGCCGAGCAGTCCCAGAGTCCGGCCTTGAAGCTCCAGGGCGCGATGATTGACCCGGTAGTCGCCCAAACCGGCCGCCAGCCCGCGCTCGGCCGGCTTGACGCGCTTGGAAACGGCCAGCAACAACGCCAGGGCGTGCTCGGCGGTCGACACGGTGGGAGCGTCGGGAGCGTTGCACGCGGCCACGCCGGCCGCAGCGCACTCGGCGACCGCCACGTTGTCGTAGCCGATGCCGGCGCGGGCCACCACCTTCAGCCGAGGCAGGCGGCGGCAAGCGTCGGAGTCCCAAGACTTCTCCGCTCCGACCACGGCACCGTCGGCCGCGGCGAGGTCGTCGGTCAGCTCGACGTCGTCGGGGACGGAGACCTCGGGGGGCGGCCGGCGGTCGATCCAGATGCGCCACCGCGCCGGGCCGCTCATGCCGCCTCGGCCTCGGAAGGATCCCCGCCGGCGAGCACGGCATCGATCTCGGCCGTGGTGGGCATGGCGTCGGCGCATGTCAACCGGCCGGCCACGATCGCGCCCGCCGCATTGGCCCTGGTGACCATCTCGACGGGGTCGAGGCCGGCCAGCAGCCCGTCGGCCAGCGCACCACCGAAGGCGTCGCCCGCGCCGAGCCCGCAAACCACCTCAACCGGCACCGGCTGCACGCTGGACCGGCCCTCCGGCGTGGCCACCAGGACGCCATCGGCCCCCATCTTCACCACTGCCAGCGACACGCCCCGATCGAGCAGCCGGTCGGCGGCCCGGTCGGGGTCGGCGGTGCCCACCGCGATCTCGCACTCGGTCCGGTTGCCCACCGCCACCGTGGCGTGGTCGACGGCGGCCCCGATGTGCTCGGCCGCCTCGTCGGGCGACGACCAGAAGCTGGGCCGGTGGTCCAGGTCGAGAACGGTGTGCTCGGCCCGGTTGCGCCTCTCGAGCATGGTCCGGATCGTGGAGCGCGACGGCTCCTGCGCGAAGCGTGAGCCGGTCACCCACAGCACGGGCACCTCGTAGGCCTCTTCGGGGATGTCACCGGTGGTGAGGTTCATGTCGGGACCTCTCGGCTCCCGGTAGAACAGCAGGGGCGGGTCGGTCGGCGGGTCCAGCGCGCAGAAAGCCAGCGCGGTGCGCAGATGCGGGTCCACCGACACGTAGTCGTTGACCACCCCGAACCGCTCGGCCAGGGCGGTGCCGATGTACTCGCCGAACCCGTCGTCGCCGACCCGGGTGACCACCGCCGCCCGCCGGCCCAGCCGGGCCGCGGCCACAGCCACGTTGGTGGGCGATCCGCCGATCGACTTGGCGAACGACGACACCCCGCTCAGGGGAACCCCGCTCTGCTGCGGGTAGAGGTCGACGCTGACGCGGCCGACGGTCAGCAGCTCAAGTTCCATCATGCGGGCCGGGGGGAGGGGTTGGATGTCGCCGTCGAGTCGACGACGGCCGACGGGCAGCGACCGATCACCCTCCGTTCGAGTCGGCCCCGGCCAACTCGTGCTGGAGTTCCTCCAACTCGGCGCCGCCGGCCATCAGCTGGGTCAGCTCGCCCTGCGACAGCTCATCCTTGGCCCAGTTGCCCAGAGACTGGCCCCGCTGAAGGATCACGAACCGATCACCGACCGGATAGGCGTGGTTGGGATTGTGGGTGATGAAGATCACGGCCAGCCCCTGATCTCGGGCCTCCACAATGCGGCGCAGCACCACTCCGGACTGCTTCACGCCCAGCGCGGAGGTGGGCTCGTCGAGGATCAGCACCCGGGCGCCGAAGTAGCTGGCCCTGGCGATGGCCACCGACTGGCGCTCGCCACCAGACAGCGTGCCCACGCTCTGTTCGGTGTCGCGGATGTCGATGCCCATCTTGGCCATCTCCTCCTTGGCGATCATCTTGGCCTTGTCGATGTCGATCTGACGGAACGGCCAGACTCCCGTCTTGGGCTCCTGGCCCAGGAAGAAGTTCCGCCACACCGACATCAACGGCACCATGGCCAGGTCCTGGTACACGGTGGCGATGCCCGCGGCGAGCGCCTCCCGGGGATGAGCGAACCGGACCTTGGAACCCTCGAGGATCAGCTCGCCCTCGTCGTGCTGGTGCACGCCGGCCAGGATCTTGATGAACGTCGACTTGCCGGCGCCGTTGTCGCCGAGCACGCAGGTCACTTCGCCGGGATTCACCGTCGTGGTGACGCCGGTGAGGGCGATGATGTTGCCGTAGAACTTGGAGATGTTGTTCAGCTCGAGAAAATCGGTCATGGCTAGTCCTCCTTGGCGCCCTTGGCCGGCTCAGCGGGCACGACTATTGCGATCTCGGTCCTGTCGGGTCTGGTGGCGGCGGACGCGGTCGGCGCCTTCTCGGCCCGGCCCCGCACGTAGTTGTTGACCATCACCGCCACCAGCAGCAAGGCCCCCAGCACCAGGAACCGCCAGTCGCTGTTCCATTGGGCGAAGCCGATGCCCTGGGAGATCATTCCCCAGATCACCGCGCCGATGCCGGCGCCGAGCGCCGATCCGTACCCGCCGGTGAGCAGGTTGCCACCGACCACCGCCACGATGATGTAGCGGAACTCGTTGCCGTCGCCCACGTTGGCCTGCACCGCGGTGAGCCGGAAGGCGATCAGCATGCCGGTGATCCACGCCGCCCCCGACACCATCATGAACAGCGTGGTCTTGGTGCGCGCCGCCGGCACGCCCACTGAGCGGGCGGCCTCCTTGTTGCCGCCGACGGCCATGATCCAGCTGCCGAACTGCGTGCGCATCAGGAGCCACGAACCGATGGCGGCAAAAACCAGGAACGACAGCACGACCACACCGAACTGGGTCTGCGGGCATCTGAGCTCGCCGTCGGTGCCGACGGTGCAGATCGTCTCCAGTTCGCTGCCGGTCACGAACATCAGCCGGGTGGCGACGCTGAGAAGCACCGATCCGATGCCCACCGTTACCAGTGCCCGTCCGACCCCCTCATCGCGGGTCAGCAGGGTGCGTCCCACCGTTCCCACGGCGTAGGCCACGAAGCCCACGATGCCCCCCTTGGCCACCCCGGTGAGCAGGGCGTAGAGGATCCCGTCGCCGTCCACCAGCTCGATCACGGCGAACACGACCACGGCGGCCACGCCCAAGGCGGCGCAGACGTGCATCCAGCGACCGAACTGCGGGGGCGGAGGTGCCGTGGTGCGGACGGCACTCAGGTAGCGGGCCACCGCGGAGGCGGCCAGCAACAGGGCCACCAGCAACAGCACCGTGAACAACTCGACCCGCAGCTTGCGTGACGCCGATTCAGACTGGATGAAGAAGGCCAGCACGACGATCGCCGCCGAGATGGCCAGAGAGACCGTCACCGCGGGCTGCACCCGCCGGGCGGTCGACCACAGCAGCATGATCCCTAGGAGCGCGAGCCCGCCGAACAGGATGACGCGGGCGGCCTGCACCGTCACCAGGAAGCTGATCGTCGGCAGGGCGACGAGCACCGCCCCGAACATGGGATATCCGGGGGTGATGCGTCCCAGGGCCGCCACCACGGCCAGCACACCGACGGCGGCGATTCCCAGCGCGAACACGAACTTGCCGAACGATCCGCTCAGGAAGCCCAGCTGGGAGGAGTCGGTGGCGTCCATGACCACCGCGATGATCATGGAGACGACCAGGGCCGCGATGCCGCTGATCAGGTACTGCCACCACCGGGCCGAGGTTCCGCGCTCGGACCGGTCCGGCGCCTCATAGCGGAACCGGCACCAGCCGGCGACCTTTGCCAGCACGCCGGCGGCCACGAGGATGCCGCCGATCCAGTTGGACGTGGTCCCGTCCTGGGCCAGCAGGTAGATCAGGCCCACTAGGGCCAACACGGTGCCGCCGGCCGCTACGACCAGCCCCGCGACGTTCGGAGACTGGCGCCGGGCGTACGTCAACTCGAACGTCCCGATCATCAGGGCGGCGATCCCGCCGATGAGCAGCAGGGCCCACATCTCGTCGCGGACTATCCACAGGTTGGACCAGGTGCGCGTGTCCCAGAGGTGGTTGTTGCGAAGCCATTCCGCACCGAAGATGCCGTTCCAGAATTCGTAGCCCTCAGCCTCGTCGAGACCCTCGACCAGCACCTTGTTGGTGAACAGCTTGGAGAAGCCGAGCTTGGCCCCGATCAGCATGAAGAACGTTCCCAGCGTCACGATGAAGCTGGGTAGCGATGTCTTCTCCACGACGGTGCCGTTGAACCACCCGATCGCCAGGGCGAACGCCAGCGACAGCGGCACCGCGATATGGAGTCCCAGCCCGGCGCCGTTGATGTCGTTGGCCAGCAGGATGGCGATGAGGGCCGTCGCCCCGGTCATGGCGCCCGACGACAGGTCGAACTCGCCGCCGATCATCAGCAGCGCGACGGGAACGGCCATCAACCCCAGGTAGGCGGCAACGTCGAGGAAGTTGGCCGTGCCCCCTACGGTGCCGAAGGGAGCGGACACCAGCCAGAACAGCAGCCAGACGCCGACGGCCCCCAGCAGGGCCCCGATCTCCGGCCGGGTCAGCAGCGTCTGGATCGGCCCCCTATGGGCCAGCCGCTCGTCGCCGCCGGCAGCGGCTTCGGCGGGCTTGTCGGTGGTCGTGTCGGCCATTTGATCCCCCAATGGCTAGTTGACTCAAGCCGGTCGCCCCGGGGCCTTGCGGCGACCGGACGTTTTCTCATGTCCGCCCAGCATCGGGGCCTGCCACAGGGGCAGGCCCCGCGCTGGGGGGGAAGTTAGCAGAGAGGGGGCGGCCGGCCGCCGCCGGCCGCCCCCTCCTGCCGCGTCAGTTGACTAGCGAGTGCCCTGCTGTACCAGAGCCTTGACGACGGAGGCGTTCGCGGTGTCCACGAAGCCCGGGCCCGTGAGGATGGGCAGACCGCCGCCGGCGGTGTTCTGGTTGGTGGCCTGCAGGTACATGAGGACCACTGGCAGGTAGCCCTGCAGATACTGCTGCTGGTCGACGGTGAAGGCCACGTCGCCGGCCTCGATGGCATCGATGAGGTCGCCGGAGAGGTCGAAGCCGCCGATCACCAGATCGCGCCCGGCCTGCTCGCCTGCGGCCAGAGCCCGCAGAGGCAGGTTCGGGCCGACGCCGAGGACGCCGTCGATGGACGGATCGGCCTGCAGGAGAGCCGCGATGCTGTTCTGCTGCTCGTCGGGGTTGGCGTCAAGGCCGACGAACTCGGAGGTCACGTCGCCGTTGAACGTCTCGGCCAGGCCCTCGCAGCGCTCCTCGAGCGCCACGTTGGACTGCTCCTGGCGGGCGCACAGCACGTGGGTGGCGCCCAGCGCGTTGAAGCGCTCGCCCGCGCCGTTGCCGGCCACGACCTCGGTCTGGCCGACGTGGGTGACGGCGCCGAGGTCCTTGTAGTTGTTCACGCCCGAGTTGAGCGTGTACAGCGGGATGCCGGCTGCCACGACGCCGGCGGCCGCGTCGCTCACGCCGGCCGGGTCTGCCAGCGAGATGGCGATGCCCGAGGAGCCCGACGCCACTGCGGCCTCGATCTCCTGGGCCTGGGCCAGGGCGTCGTTGTTGGAGCCGAAGTACACGACGTCGCAGCCGATGGCTGCCGCGGCGTCCGCAACGGCCACCTCGACCACGGACCAGAACACGCCGGAGTCACCATGCGTGATCACGTGGAACGTGTGGTCGCAGCCCTGCGTCTCGACGACGTCATCGGCAGCCGCGGTGGTTGCCGGGGCCTCATCATCAGCCGGGGCAGCCGCTTCGGCCGGCTCGGCCGGAGCGGCCGGTTCCGGTGCATCGTCGCCGTCGTCGCCGCACGACGCGGCCACGAGCGTGATGGCGAGCACCACGGCAAGCAGCTTCAATAGTCTTGACATTGTTGTTATCCCTCCGGGAATCGGTGGTTGTTGTGCATTGCTCCGCTGCCCGCGCGGGCGGGCACCAGACCTCGCAGGAAGTCGAGGCTCAGATCGGCGTTGCGTCTGAGCCAAGCCACCGCTGAGAGGTCTCCCTCCGCGATGGCGGCATCCTGCTCCAGGACGTACCAGAGGTCCCGTCCTGACTCTTCGAGACGGGCGACGATCTCGGTGATCGCCACCTCTCCTCGACCAAGGGGCGGGAACAGGCCGCGCTGCACTGCCTGCATGAGCGTCAACTCCCCCGCCGTCAAACGCGTTCCGAGGGCGGGATCCACATCCTTGAGGTGGACGAGTCCCACGCGGTGCGCGTAACGATCCAGCAGTTCCATTACGTCGGTACCGCCCAGGGTGAGGTGGGCAGTGTCCAGAACGAGCGAGACCTCCGACCCCTCCAGGACCCGGGCGAGTTCGGCGTCGGTCTCGACCAGCGAGCCGAAGTGCGAGTGGTAGACCTGCTTCAGACCGTGCGAGTCGACCAATGCGTCGACCTCGGCCAGTGAATCGCACAACACTGCCCACTGGCGGTCGGTGAGCGGCTGCTGGCGCCAGTGGTCTGGGTGACTCACGGCGCAGGTCACGAAGAACTTGCCTCCGCCGCCGCCGATGAGCTCGGCCCAGCGGTTAGCAGCAGCGCGTGCCTCGCCGGCCCGGTCCGGGTCGTGCAGGACCAGGGGCACGAACCCGCCCAGCAGGCCGAGGCCGTGACGGTCGAGCGTCGAGCGCAACTCGGCCGGTTCGGTGGGGAGATAGCCGAAGGAGCCGAGTTCGGTGTGGGTGAAGCCCGCGGCTGCCATCTCAGCCAGTACCCGGTCGACGGGAAGCTGGTATCCCCAGCCTGGCACCTCGCACACGCCCCAGCTGATCGGAGCGGTCGCCACACGGTCGAGCAGCGCGGTGCCTACAGCGGCCGTCATGGGATACCCGCAGCCAGCCCGCATGCTGTCTTGGACTTGGCGTCTCCCGTCGGCATGTCCGTTCTAACCCCCGCCCACGCCTCGATTAGAGCGCTCTACTTTGAATTAGAGCGCTCTAATGGTCTATCGTGCCCTGCGTGACATGTCAAGCCGGAAGAGGCCGAGCGGATAGGTGAGCGAATCCGGCCCATACGGGCGAGGCCGTGGCCCGAGCGGCCCGTGAGCGCAGCGAACAAGAGCGGGAGTGACACCGCTGCGACGCGACCGGCCCTCTGCCGGTTCGCGCTCACTCCAGGTCGGAGCTGATATGAACCGCCCGACCATGGAGGACGTCGCCGAGCGGGCGAAGGTGTCGCGCGCCCTGGTGTCGCTGGTCATGAACAACTCGCCGCAGGTCTCCGACGAGAAGCGGCGCGCCGTGCTGCAAGCCGCCCGGGAGCTCGGCTACCGGCCCAACCTCGTGGCCCGCAACCTGGCCCAGCAGCGCACCCACACCATCGGGGTTCTCGTCGACGACTTCCGCAACCCGTTCTTCGGCGAGGTCGTAGACGGGATCGAGGCCGAGGCCTCCGAACACGGCCTCAGAGTGCTGATCCTCAACGGACATCGCGATACCTGGCGCGAGCTCGACGCGATCGAGACCTTCCTTCAACTGCGGGTGGAGGGAATGGCTCTGGTGGGCGCACGCCTCGGCGACGACGACATAGCTCAGATAGGCACCGCAACGCCGTGCGTGATCGTGGCCAGCGGCACTGTCCATCCCGGAACCGACACGGTGGGCACGGACGACCGCCGGGGGGCAGAGCTAGCCGTGGAGCACTTAGCCGCGCTGGGCCACACCCGCATCGTCCATATGGACGGCGGGCGCAACGCGTCCGCCGCGGAACGCAGCGCGGGCTACGAGTCGGGCATGCGGGCCGCAGGCATCGGCGAGTTCATCGACGTCCGGCCCGCGGGCGACGACGAGGCCGACGCACTGGCCGTCATCGACGCGCTGCTGGCGGAGGAAGACCCGCCCACCGCCATCTTCGCCTTCAACGACCTGCTCGCGGCAGGGGCGCTCAACCGTCTGGCCGACGCCGGCATGGCGGTGCCCGGTGACGTGTCGCTCGTCGGCTTCGACAACACCTTCATCTCCGCCCTGCGCCACCTGTCGCTCACCACCATCAACCAGCCGAAGCTGGCCATGGGCCGTCTGGCGGTCGGCACGCTGCTCCAGCGCCTTTCCGACGGCTCCGGCGAGCCGATCCGCCACATGCTGAAGCCCGAACTGGTAGTACGGGGCACCACCGGACCGCCTTCAAGCGGGTCGCCTCACCCCGGCGCACTCTCTGGCCCACACGGGACCTGACCATGCTCGACCATGTCTTCACCGACGCCATCGGCGCTCTGCGAGACGCCTTCGAGGACGCCCTGCTGGAGCGGCAGGCGGGCGAGGAGCGGTTCCAGACAGACGTGCTGGCGGGCGACATCGCCTGGGAGAACTCGTATGCCCTGCCCGGGGAGGGGCAACCGCCAAGAGTGTGCGCCGACGTGAGCTGCGTGTGGCCCACCTGGTCCCAGGCCGCCTACTTGAGCTGGTACGCGGGCGAGAGCTCCGCCGAGCCGCCCCGCATCGAGATCAAGATCCTGCTGCGGGCCCAGTGCCTGGCCGAGTCACCCGACCCCGCCATGGTCCTCGATGTTCTGCCCCCGACCAGCCCCGACATCGGCAGCGAGTCGCTAGCGCGAGGCGGACCCAGGGTGGAGTCGCTGTACGCCGACGATCTCGACGACGCCGACGCAACCGAGCACGCCATCGATGTCAGCTACGAAGGGGTCTACGAGCTCGACGAGGCGGGCCTGTCCGACGGTGCGGAGCTCGACAAGCACTTCACCGCGCTGGGCGGCTGGATCGCCTCGATGCTGGTGCGCCTGGGCGACCTCAAGCTGCGCTACAAGCCGGCTCTGGCGGACTGACCGGAGCCCCACTCCGGTGGGGCCGGCAGGGTGGTGGCGCCAGCCGGGCTTGATGGGGCTCGGCAGGACCGTCTAGAGGCCCTTGCGAACCTCGCCCAAGTCCTCGAAGTCCGCGGCGCGGCCCTCGGACTGGGCCTTGAGCGACTCGATGATGTCGTCGGGATGGAGCATTCCCGACTGCCACAGCGCGATGTGGCGCAGCGACTCCTCCACCGAGTGGTCCCGGCTGTAGTTGATCGCCTCCTTGGTGCCGTAAAGCGCCAGCGGCGACTTGGAGGCGATTTCGGCGGCAATGTCCATCACCGCCTCCATCATCGAGGCGTGGTCGTCGAAGACCTCGTTGACCAGGCCCAGCTCGCGGGCCCGCTGCGCCGGCATGCGTCGCCCGGTGTACGCGTACTCGCGGGCCACTCCGGCAGGTATGAGCTTGGGCAGGCGCTGAAGCGTTCCGACGTCGGCGGTCATGCCGATGTTGATCTCATGGATCGAGAACCAGGCGTCGGCGGTGGCGTAGCGGCAGTCGGCGGCGGTCACGAGGTCGACGCCGCCGCCCACGCAGGCGCCCTGGATGGCGGCCAGCACCGGCATCCGGGCCTCCTCCAGCGCGGTCAGAGACCGCTGCAGGTGCAGGAGGTTCAGACGCACGTTCGCCCGCTGCCGGCCGACCTCGCCCGACTCGGTGGCTATGCCGGAACCACTGGTGAAGACCGAGAGATCCATGCCAGCGCAGAAGTGGCGCCCCTCAGCGGATAGCACGATCACCCGTGCCCGGCCGGCGTCGGAGATCTCGTCCACGATCGCCGGCAGCTCCGACCAGAACGCCGGGATCATCGAATTGGCCTTGTCGCCGCGGCTGAGCCGCACGTGCGCGATGCCCCGGGATTCCTCGACCTCAAAACACTGGTAGCCCATTCCGGCAGCGTACCGGCGGCAGGACGGCTAGTTCGTGGCGGAGGACGGGCTGGCGGCCTCCAGCAGCCTCAAGATCAGCGCATCCCACTCCTCGCTGGGAACATGGCGCTCCTCGGGCTGCGAGGAGATGACCAGATGCATGCCGAGGCTGATGGCCTGGTACAGGGCGACTATGGCGTTCGTGCTCAGATCGGGGTCTATGGACCCCTCGGCCTTGCCCCTCGAGACGATGGCGCCCAGTTTCGAGGCCTCCTCCTTCATCGAGTGGGCGACGGCCGCCCGGAAGCTGTCATCGCGCCGCGCGCTCACGCAGGCTTCGAGCATCACGTCGCGAGCGACGACGTCATCGGTCGAGATGAGGGCCGCGCCGACTGCTGCGAGCGCCTCCCGGGCAGGAGCCTCGTTGCTGGCCGGCGGAAGGTGCATGCACTTCGGAACGATGTAGCGCACCGCGGCGATGATGAGATCGCGCTTACCGGGCCAGCGAGAGTAGATCGCGCCGGTGGTCAAGCCGGCACGCCGAGCGATCTGGGCGACCCTGGCCGCCTCGAACCCGTGCTCCGCGAACGCAGCGACGGCCGCTTCCAGCAGGCGCTCCGTCGTGTCCTGCGCCCGGCTTGGGCCGTCGTTTGAGCCAGGATCCATTCTCTGGTCCAGACCGAATAATAATCGTTATTGTATAGAATGGGCTGTCATTGTCTATAACTGTATTAGCTGCCGTGGTCGAAACCCACGGCAGGCTCGCACAGCGGATCAGAACCGGGCGGCGAATACGCGCAGGTTTCGCTTCCATACGGCGCTAAGCACCGGACGGGCCGCGTAGGCGCCCAATGGGCCACCCATCCACCACGGGAACCGGAGCGTCTCGGTCCACTCGAAGCGGGTGTGGACGGCGCCGTTCGGGCCGTCGGTGGCCGAGAGCAGGAAGCGTCCGACGCCGGAGACGACGCCGGTGTGCCGGATGCCCATCGCCTCGCCGGCCCGCCACTCGGTCACCTCCATCCGGTCGGTGAGCTTCAACGGACCGAGCACGGTGTCGCACTCGAAGCGCACACCGACGCCCTCGGTGGCATCGGTCAGGAAGCGGATCGAGGCGGCGTCGCTCATCCAGCGGACATGGCTGGCAATGTCGCGGAGGTCCTCCCACACGTCAGCCGGCCCGGCGGGCACCACCGTCGAGACGCGGATGCTCGCCATGAGCCGGTTCAGGCGAGGCCGCGGGATGCCGCGTGTTTCGACAGCGGCATCATGGGGCGGGCGCCGACATGGCTGATGACTTCAGCCGCGGCCAGACTGCCCAATTCTGCGCAACGGGCTAGAGGCGCGTCCCGGCAGAGGCCCCACAGGAAGCCGGCCGCGTACAGGTCGCCGGCTCCGGTGACGTCGACGACGGCCGGGATCTCGGCCGCAGGCACCATCGCCGACTCCGAGCCCCGAACGGCCACGGAGCCGCGGGCCCCGCGGGTGACCGCCACTGTCCCGGCCATCGCGGCCGTGCGCCGGAGGGCAGTGTCGAAGTCGTCGGTCGGGTGCAGGGCGCACACCTCTGCCTCGTTGCCGAACACCACGTCGACGCGGTCCTCGATCAGGTCGAGCCACTCGTCGCGGTGCCGCTCCACGCAGTACGAGTCGCTCAGCGCCAGCGCCACCGTCCTGCCCGCCGAGGCGGCGGCCGCCATGGCCACCCGGATTGCGTCCTTGGCCACCTGCACGTCCCAGAGGTAGCCCTCGCAATAGGTGATGCCGGCCGAGGCGACGAGGTCGGTGTCCACGTCGGGGGGTTCGAGCAGCGCGGCGGTGCCCAGGTAGGTGTTCATCGTGCGCTCCGCATCCGGGGTCACCTGGACCAGGCAGCGGGCGGTCGCAGGACCGTCGGGTGCCGGCGGCACGTCGAAGGAGACTCCGGTCGCCCGGATGTCGTGGATGAAAACCTCGCCGAGCTGGTCGTCGCGCACCTTGCCGATGAAGGCCGCCCGGCCGCCGAAGGAGGCCACCCCGGCCATGGTGTTGGCCGCCGACCCGCCGGAGGCGGCGACTCCCGGCGGCATGGCGTCGTACAACGCGGCCGACCTCTCGGCGCTGACCAGGGTCATGGCCCCCTTCACCAAGTCGTGGTCGCCGATGAAGGAGTCGTCCACGGAGGCGATCACGTCCACGATGGCGTTGCCGACACCCACCACGTCGAGCACTGGTTCCAAGAGGCCTCCCTGTCAGCCCAAGACAGTAGGCGCGAGGGACGAAGGGGGCGTCAGCCCGTCGCCACCCGGCGGGCCAGCGAGCGGAAGGCCATCACGAAGGTAACGAGGGCGAGCCCGCCGATGGCCGCTGAGGCCTTGCCTATGGCGGCCGCCTGCCAGCCGCCGGAGAGCAGCGACCGCATGCCCTCGAGCAGGTATGTGACCGGGTTCCAGGCGGCCACGGTCTGCATCCACCCGGTCATCAGCTCGCGCGGCAGGTACGCGGGCGTCAGGAAGGCGAAGGGGAAGAAGATCAGGAACGACGAGTTGACCGCGGCGGGATTCCCGGTGCGCAGGGCCACCGTGTACGGGAATCCTGTGAACGCCAGGCTCCACGCCACCGCCAGCCCCAGGAAGAGCAGGATCCCGAGCAACCCGGTCTCGAAGCGCACGCCGGCGACGAAGCCCATGGCGACCACGACGAGCGACAGCGCCAGGGCCAGAACGATGTCGGCGACCATCATGCCGAGCAGCAGGGTCGTGCGCCGCACCGGGGTGACGAGCATGCGGTCGAGGTAGCCGGTCTGGATGTCGATGACCAGCACCGACGCCCGGGAGATGCCCGTGACCGCGAAGATGATCGCGACCGGTATCTGGAACGCCCGGTAGTCGATGCCCGGTGAGCGCTCCACGAACGACTCCAGCGCGCCGATGTTGACGATGAAGAAGAACGTCGGGATGATCAGCGCAGGGGCCATGGCCTCGGGCTCCCGCAGCAGGCTGCGCACGGAACGGCGAGCCACCGTGGCGATGTCAGTGACGATCCCCACTGGGCGGACCATCCCGCCACCGGCCGCTACGGCCGCGCCGGACTGGGTGCTCACGGCCCGCCGCTCCCGGGAGTCGCCGCCCGAGAGCCCGATCCTGGTGCCGCACCACCGCCACCGGCGGCTGGATCCACCGCCGACATCCGGTATCCCGTGGCCAGCAGGAACACATCGTCGAGCGACGGGGTGCGCACGGTGAGCGACTGGGGATGGATTCCCGCCCCGGACAGCGCCACGGCCACGCTGGAGACGGTGGCCGCGCCGTCAGCGGTGGCGATGGTGACGCCGCGGCGCCCCTGGGTGACGGCATCGACATCCGGCAGCGTCTCGGCGACGGTCGCCGCGGCGGCGATGGCATCGGGGGAAAGGTCCACCACGATCACGTCCGCGCCCACGGCCCGCTTCAACTCCGACGGCGACCCCTCCTCGACTATCCGGCCGCCGTCGATGATGGCCACCCGGTCGGCCAGCGCGTCAGCCTCCTCGAGATACTGGGTGGTGAGGAACACCGTCACCCCGAGCTCGCCGTTGAGCCGGCGAACCTCGTCCCAGACCTGCGCCCGGCTCACCGGGTCGAGCCCCGTGGTGGGCTCGTCCAGGAACAGCACCTCGGGGCCGTGAATGAGCGAGGCGGCCAGGTCGAGACGGCGCCTCATGCCGCCGCTGTAGGTCTTGATGCGGGCATCCATGGCGTCGCCGATGTCGGCCAGGTCCACGGCCCTCGCGATGGAGGCGGCCCGGTCCACCGCGCTCAACCCGTACAGGCGAGCCTGCAGGTCGAGGATCTCCCGGCCGGTCTGGCGCTCGTCGAGCGCGGCCTCCTGCAGGGCGACGCCGATGCGGATGCGAACATCGCCGGGACGGTCGACGACGTCGTAGCCGGCCACCGTGGCCTGCCCGGCAGTGGGCTTCAGCAGGGTGCACAGCATCCGCACCGTGGTGCTCTTGCCCGCGCCGTTGGGGCCCAGGAACCCGTAGATCTCCCCGGAGTTGACACCGAGATCGACCCCGTCCACCGCCCGGTTGCTTCCGAAGGTCCGGACCAGACCGCGAGCAGAGATCGCCGTGTCACCATTCCCAGTTGAGCCAGCCTCAGACACGAGGCCGCAGGCTAACGGAGCCGGACGTTGGTGAACCCCGGCGAAGCCTCGATCATCAGCAGCTTGACGGTCTCCTGGGTGGCCGCCCGCAGCCGGTGCGGCTGGCGGGTGTCGTAGGAGATGGAGTCGCTCGGCTCGAGCCGGAAGATCTCCCCGTCGAGGTCCACGTCCACAACACCGGAGATCACGTAGATCGTCTCGAAGCCGTCGTGGACCCAGTACTCGCGGAACGACTCGGGGGCGCCGCTGAACTCCACCACCTGGAACGGGCTGGCCTCGGGGGCGACCACCCGGCGCACACCGTCCATGTCGCCGAGTTCGCTGGCCGGCACCACAGAGGTGTCGGACGCCCGCACGACCGTCGCTTCCCGGGTGTTCTCCGATCCTGCCAGCAACCAGGAGGCATTGGTTCCCAGTGCCTCGGAGATCTGGTGCAACGAGCTCATGGACGGCCGGGCCAGTCCCCGCTCCACCTGCGAGAGGAAGGGGTGCGAGAGGCCGCTCAGCTGCGCCAGCACCTTAAGGGTGAGGCCCCGTTCCTTGCGCAGGGCCCGGATCTTGGCTCCCAGCCGCTGGATACGCGCCGCGTCGTCGACGCGGGAGACGACGCTCGCTCCCGATGTGCCGTCGACAACGTTCTCGTGGTTCACGGGCTCATTCCGGTTCGCATCCTCCGCCCAGCTTGCATCCCAGAAATGTTGATGGTATCAAGACTGTTATCGGTCATATCAACATTCAAGACCAAACCTGGAGGACAACCATGAAGACGAAGCCATGGGTCCGCGCCCTCTGCGCGCTGGCCGTACTGAGTCTGATCGCAGCCGCATGCGGCGATGACGATACCGACGACGGCGCGGCCGGCACCAGCGCGGCGCCTGCTGAAGAGCCGGCAGCTCCCGCTGAACCGGAGGATCCCGAGCCGGAGCCCACTACGGCTCCGGCCGAGCCCGAAGCGCCGGAACCGGACCCCGAGCCCGAACCGGAACCCGAGGCGCCTGCCGAAGACCCTCTCGACCTCGCCAGCGTGTGCCCCAGCCCGATCATCATCCAGACCGACTGGTTCCCGGAGTCCGAGCACGGCGCCATGTACCAGATGGTCGGAGAGGGCTGGACGCTCGACACCGACAACATGATCACCACCGGCCCGCTGGTGGCGGGCGGCGTCGACACCGGCGTCGACATCGAGATCCGCGCCGGCGGCCCGGCCATCGGCTTCGCCTCGGGCTCGGCCCAGATGACGCTCGATCCGGAGATCACGCTCGCCTATGTGAGCATGGACGAGGCCGTCATCCTCGGCGGCGACACCCCGACGCTGTCGGTGGTCGCCCCGCTGGAGAAGAACCCGCAGATCATCCAGTGGGATCCCGAGACGTACCCCGACGTGACGGGCGTCGCCGACCTCGGCGAGCTCGGCGTCACCATCAACGTGTTCGCGGGCGGGACGTTCATCGACGTGTTCGTCAACGAGGGCGTGCTCTCCGCGGATCAGATCGACCCGTCCTACGACGGCGGCCCCGCCCGGTTCATCGCCGAGGGCGGCGCCATCGCCCAGCAGGGCTTCGCGTCCGAGTCGCCCTACAGCTACGAGCAGGTCTACCCGGAGTGGTCCAAGCCGATCGCCTTCGAGCTGATCCACGACGCCGGGCTTCCGATCTACTCCCAGACCCTGGCGATCCGCCCGGCCGAACTCGACACGCTGAGGCCGTGCCTCGCCAAGTTCGTGCCGATCGTGCAGCAGGCGATCCTGGACTTCGCAGCCGATCCCGGCCCGACCAACGCGATGATCGTGCAGATCGTGGCCGACATCGGCAGCTTCTGGCAGTACAGCCCCGGGCTGGCGCAGTTCTCGGTTGACACCCAGATCGAGCTCGGCCTGATCGGCAACGGCCCCGACGACACGGTCGGCAACATGGAGATCGACCGGATCCAAGAGGTGATCGACAAGATCGTCAACGCCGGCTTCGACGTCCATCCCTCCCGGACGGATCCGAACAACCTCGTCACCAACGAGTTCATAGACGAGAGCATCGGCTTCTAAGGACTCATCAGCCGGGAGCCTCCCCCCACCGAGCGGGGGGAGGCTCACCGGTGCGAGGATGTTCGCCTGAGCTGGGACGCGTCACGGAAGGAATGCAAGTGACCGACGCCGACATGGGTGCGGACCGCCGGCCGCAGGCCGCCGACTTCGTGATCACCGGCACGGTGATCACTGTTGATGCCGAGCGCAGGGTGTACACCGACGGCGCGGTGGCAGTCAGGGACTCAAGGATCGTCGCCGTCGGCCCAAGAGCGGACGTCGAAGCGATCTACGAGGGAGGGTGCCGGCTGGGCGGTCCCCGCGACCTCGTGATCCCGGGACTCATCGACACCCACAACCACATGGCCCAGGCGCTGGTGCGAAGCATGGCGCTGGAGGACCTCCCCAACATCACCCGGGTGTACATACCCGCCGAGGACGTGCTCGGAGACGACGGAATCAGGACCAGCGCGCGGGTGACCATGGCCAACCTGCTGCGGGCCGGCGTCACCACCACCACCGACACCACCTGCACCACGGAGCACGAGGAGGCTGTGGGCGAGACAGCCCTGGAGACGGGCATCCGCTGCGCGCTGGCCGTAGGCCAACGCGACCGCACCTCCCGCCTGGCCAGCAACTACGAGCAGATCGATGGCCGCTCCGAGTACTCCGACGACCCCGCGGTGAGGGCCGACAACATCGCGCACCTGGAGGACTTCCTGACCCGCTGGTCGGCGCGCGGCCAGGGTCTGGTGCGCCCCTACATCCACGCTGCGAGCGTCCCGTCGGTCAGCGACGAGATGTTCATGGCGGCTCGTGAGCTGGCCGAGCGCCACGACACCGTGGTGATGACCCACATCAACCGCGACCGCGAGGAGATCGAACTGTGCGTGTCGCTCTTTGGACGGCGGCCTATCGAGCATCTGAGCCACATCGGTGCCCTCGGTCCGCGGTTCCTGGCCATCCACGCCATGCTGACCACCGCCCGGGAGATCAGGCTCCTGGCCGAGGCGGGAGCCAAGCTCACCCACGCGCCGGTTGTCTGCACCGACATCGTGTCGGCTGTGACCGACATCGTGGGCATGCGGGCCGCCGGCGTGACGGTGGGACTCGGATGCGACACCGTGATCAACGACATCCTGGCCGTGAT
This sequence comes from Acidimicrobiaceae bacterium, assembly GCA_009842325.1. Taxonomy (GTDB): domain Bacteria; phylum Actinomycetota; class Acidimicrobiia; order Acidimicrobiales; family Aldehydirespiratoraceae; genus Aldehydirespirator. The sequence continues at coordinate 167,959 of VYFQ01000007.1, forward strand.
GAGGATCGCGTTCTTCATGCAGGCCCAGTCCGCGGGGATCCCCATGTACGACCCGGTCGGCTTCACCACCGAGGACGCCTTCGACATGGCCACCATCGACGGGGCGAAGGCACTGATGTGGGACACAGAGATCGGCTCGCTGGAGGTCGGCAAGGCAGCCGACATCGCGGTGATCGACGGGGAGAACCCCCGGCTGTCGCCCCGCCACAACCCGGTCGGCTCGATCGTGCGTTACGCAGCGGGCACCGACGTGCGCAGCGTGCTGGTCGACGGCCGGCTGGTGGTGGACGACGGCCGGGTGCTGACCCTCGACGAGGGCCTGCTCCTGAAGGAGGCGGACGAGGTTGCGGTCCGGGTGCGGGAGGACCTCCTCCACCGCCGCTACTGGCCGCTGAACCGGCGCTACAGGGTCATCGGCTGACAGGACGCAGGCCCCAGTACCGTCAGGCCATGAGTCCGAGACTGCCGGCCGGCGTCGTCCCCCGGCACTACGCCATCGAACTGTCGCCCGACCTCGACGCCGCGACCTTCGCGGGAGCCGTCGCCATCGACATCGATGTCGAGGAGCGATCGGCCGCGATAGTGCTGAACGCGGCGGAGCTGAGCATCTTGAGTGCCCGGCTCGACACCGCGGACGCCGAGGCTCTGGAACTCGACTTCGCTCTCGACGCCGAATCGGAGAGGCTGACGCTCTCCCGGCGCGACGGCGGCGAGTTCGCGCCGGGGTCGGCCCGGCTGGCCATCGCCTTCGACGGGGTGCTCAACGACCAGCTGCACGGCTTCTACCGCTCCACCTACACCGACGACGACGGCGCGTCCCACACCATCGCCACCACGCAGTTCGAGTCCACGGACGCCCGCCGGGCCTTTCCCTGCTTCGATGAGCCCGCACTCAAGGCCACCTTCGCAACGACCCTGATCGTCGAGGACGGCCTGCTGGCGGTGTCCAACACCGCCGAGACCGGCCGCCAACCGATGGAGGACGGCCGGGTGCGGGTCAGCTTCGCCACCACCATGCCGATGTCCACCTACCTGGTGGCCTTCGTGGTGGGCCCGCTGGAGGCGACAGAGCCGATCGACTGCGGCGGGGTGCCCCTGCGGGTGATCCACCGGCCCGGTCGCGCCGACCAGACCGGCTTCGCCCTCGATGTCGCGGCCCACGCCCTGGAGTGGTTCTCCAACTACTACGGCCTGCCCTACCCGTCGGACAAGGTCGACCTGGTGGCCGTCCCCGACTTCGCTTTCGGCGCCATGGAGAACCTGGGCTGCGTGACCTTCAGGGAGGTGCTCCTGCTGGTGGATCCCGGCGCGGCGAGCCAACCGGAGCTGCAGCAGGTGGCCAAGGTCATCAACCACGAACTGGCCCACATGTGGTTCGGGGATCTCGTGACCATGGCCTGGTGGGAGGGCATCTGGCTGAACGAGGCCTTCGCCACGTTCATGGAGACGGCGTGCACCGACGCCTACCGGCCCGGCTGGCAGGTCTGGTCGACGTTCTGCCGCAGCCGAGCCTCGGCCCTGTCCACCGACGCCCTCGGCAGCACGAGGTCGGTGGAGTACCCGGTCCACTCCCCCGCCGAGGCCGAAGACATGTTCGACGTGATCACCTACGAGAAGGGCGCGGCCCTGGTCCGCATGCTGGAGCAGTACCTCGGCGCCGAGACGTTCCGGGCCGGCGTGCGCCTCTACCTGCGGCGGCACGCCTACGCCAACACGATCACCGAGGACCTGTGGAACTCGTTGGCCGACGCTTCCGGCGAGCCCGTGGGGCAGATCATGGACGGCTGGATACATCAGGGCGGGTATCCGGCGGTGACCGCCACCGCCACCGACCACGGCCTCAGGGTGTCCCAGCGCCATTTCACGCTCGACCCCGAGCGAGCCGACGAGCGCAGCTGGGTGGTCCCGCTGCGGCTGCGGATCCAGGGACCCGCAGGCAACCGGGAGGAGATGCGGTTCCTGCTCGACCGGTCCCCGCGGACTTTCGCCGGAGTAGCCGGCGACCCGGTGACGGTGAACAGCGGCGCGTCGGGTTTCTACCGCGACGACCCCAGCCCCGACGCACTTGCAGCCGTTGCGTCGGAAGGCCCCGGCGACCGCAACGCGGAGGAACGCCACGGCCTGGTCGACGACGCTTGGGCCGCGACGCTGTCCGGCAGCCTCGACGCGCCGGCCTACCTCGACTTGGTGCTGCGAGGCTTCGTCGACGAGCGCGACCTCACCGTCTGGCAGGCCATCGCAGGCACCCTGGCCCACCTCCGCAGGCTGCTGGACGCCGACGCGGCCCAACGCTTCTGCGAGCTGGTCGTAGCCGCTTCCGACACCGCCGCCACCGATCTCGGGCTCGACCCTCCCCCGGACGGCGAGGACGAGCGAACCGGCGAACTGAGGGCCACCCTCCTCAGGCTGCGGGGGGCGGTCGCCGATCACACCGCCACCATCGAGGCGTGCCGCCAGAGGCTCGACCACCCTGACCCCACGCTGGCGGCAGCCGCCCTGAGCGTGGTGGCGGCCCACGGCGACGCCGAGGACTTCGCTTGGGTCCGCGGGCGCTTCGAGACGGCGTCGGATCCCCAGACCGAGCAGCGCCATCTGGCCGCCCTGGCCGACTTCGGCGACCCGGAACTGGTCCGCGCGATCCTGGAGGGTACTCTCGACGGCTCGGTCCGCACCCAGGACGGCCCCTATCTGGTTCGCCGGGCCCTGCTCAACCGGGTCTGCGGATCCGAGGCGTGGGACTTCCTGGCCGGTCACTGGGATCGCCTGCTCGGCGTCTTCCCGACCAACTACTCGCTGGCCCGGATGCTGGAGGGAGTGACCGCGCTCGACCGGGTCGAGCTGGCCGCCCGGGTGCATGCCTTCCTGGCCGAGCACCCGTTGCCCCAGGGAGCCAAGCAGGTTGCCCAGCACCTGGAGCGCCTCGACATCAACGTCGCTATGCGCGAACGGGAGTCCGGCCGACTCAGTACCGCAGTCCTTGGCTCCTGAGAGAGCCAAGGAGGCAATGTAACGTGAAACTTATTGAGATTTACTGATAATCTCGCCATATCGATAGCAGCGAATTCGTTAGACGGGCCCGGCGCTACGCCCGCAGGACTGGCCAGGCGTTCCGCCTTGATGGTCGGCGCGGCAAGGGCAGCCATGCCCGTCTGTACGTTGGCCGACGGTTCACTACGCTGAGGCGCGGCGAACTGTCGAAGGGCATGCTGGCCGCGATGCTGCGCCAGCTCGACATCGACGGCAAGGAGTTCTGACCCCGTGATCTACGCCTACCCGTGCGACATCGCCCCTGATGAGAGTGGCGAACTAGTAGTCACCTTCCCCGACGTGCCCGAGGCCATAACAGGAGGACGGGACAGCGTCGAAGCGCTGCGGCTCGCGGCTGACGCCCTCAGCGCCGCTCTCGCCGGATACGTCCACGACCAGCGAGACATCCCGCAACCCAGCACCGCCTCGTCCGATCAAGAAGTCATTGCTGTGCCAGCCGTGATTACCGCCAAACTCGCCCTCTATTCGGCCATGCGCTCCCAGAACATCACCGAGTCGGACCTCGCCGGCAGGCTCGGCGCCTCCCCGTCTTCTGTCCGCAAGTTGACTGACCCTGACCGCCCGTCCCGCATCGGCGAGTTGCAGGAGGCCCTCGACGCCGTCGGATGCCGGCTGGTAATCGACGTCACCGCCGCCTGAGTCAGGACCTCGGCGCCGCCGCACTTTGGCATCCCACGCGACTGTGCAGCGTGTCGCTGGCTCAGCCGGATCGCTGAGCTGCCAAGTCTCCGTATCCGTGAGCCTCCAGCCACCGCGCGACCGTGTCTGCCGGAAGAATCAGGCCGAGCGATGCCCCCGCAACGGTGCAGTCGGACTGACTGATGCCCTCACACCGCAGACTCGCCTCGCTGCCAGCCGTCGGAATGCCGACAAAGCGGCCCGTCGAGTCGAAGGCAGCGCCCCCACTGATGCCCGGCCCCATGGCCGCGCTCGTCTTCCAGTACCTGCCTGTGGCGAAGTATTCGACCTCGACATCGACCTGGCCCGAGTAGTCGCCGCTGGTGATGGTGATGGTGCCGCCCCCTACGCCTGGGTAGCCGAGCGTGACGATCTCCTCGCCGAGGCTGAGTGTGCGAACATGCATCTCGATCGGTTCTCTCGGGGCGAAGGCCAGGGGGTCCCCGCTCGGCGCGAGCATCTGCAGCAGCGCCACATCCAGCTGCGGGTCGTGAATGACGAGCCGCGAACCGAGAAACTCCTCTGGTGCCCGGCTCGACCTGTCAGTCAGCCCGACGGAGAGATCGCATACTGCGCCTCTGTCGCTGACCGCCACATGCGAGTTGGTCAAGACGTATGTCCCGTCACCGACGATCGTCCCCGATCCCGCGTGCTCGCACTGCCATGACGACAGGTAGACGATCGAGCGCGACAGTTCTTCCCAGTCGGGCTCAGCGTTGCCGTCCACCACGCTCGCTGGCGCGGCGCTCATCTCTGGCGTCGGCGCGGTCGAAGCGGGTTGCTCGACTGCGCCCCTGGCGTCGAGTTCAAGGCCGCCATCGTCGGGAGTTGCCACCGCCTCGGCGTCGGCACGGGCCGGAGGCGAGGGCTCCGGCAAGGCGACGGCCTCGTCTCGCGGCTCGTGCGGTTCCGGCTGCTGCGGTGCTCCCGAGTCGACTCCTCCGGACTGATCGGGCTCGGATAAGCCCGAGGGGGCTCCGGTCGCCGGAGCTTCGATCGAGCTGTCAGCTCCCACAGATACTGTCTCGTCGGACATCCGGTTCGAGATGATGGCGGTTCCTGCCACCGCCGCCAGGGCGCCGGCCGCGATCAACAGGGCCCACCGCCGTGCTCGGCGCCCGTGCCTGCGGCCGCCTCGTCTTGTTGGACGGGTCATCTCGCGGAGGCCGGGCGCGTCGCCACCCGACAGCCGGATCCGGTCCGGCCCGTCGGGGTGTGAGCCCGCCCTGCGCCGGCGCGGCGGGGCACCCCCGATCGCCTCGTCGGGGTGTGCGGTCGTCCCGCGCCGAGGCGGCGGAGGTACGGGTGAAGCGACCCGATCGGGTGCCGATCTCCCTCGTTCAGGCGGTCTGCGGCTGATCGGCCTGCGCATCGGCTCCATCCCTAGAACGGGCGTGTGGGGCGCATTCCCGATCCGTCCGTTCGACCCCGCTCAGGTCCGCAACCTCGACTCGCCGGTTGCCGGATCCTCGGCAGGGCCATGTCGAGTCACTGGCGGCGTATCCCACTCCGCCTCGGTCAGGGCCGACAGCGGGATCGGATCAGAGAGGTCCACCCGCACCGCCTGATGGACGACCGCGTTTCCTGCCGTCGGACTGCTGGCGTACCTGCGCTCAATCCCTGAATCTGGAGCAGACAGCCGTTCCGGCCACCACAGTGTGGAACGCATCAGCGTATTGCCGTGCTCAATCTGGCCTCCGATGGTGAACACGGTGGGCGGAATGGACGGCTCGGGGTCGTCCGCGATCTCTGCGAGCAGCAAAGAGGGGCTCACATCGGGATGGGCGCCCGCCCAGACCTTGAAGGCATCGATGTCGGAGAACAGTTCGTCAAGGCCCTCGCCGTCGGCGACGTCGGTCATCCGCTTTCTCAGGAACTCGTCGAAGTCGCCGCTGTAGAGCTGCTGCACGAAGGGCCAGCGATCTCCGTCCGTCGTCTCGAGAAGCTGCTCGCCGAAGTGCAGCGGGTAGGCGCAGGCTTCGGGAGCGACGCCGTGCGCTGAGCGGTACGCCTCGGCTGCACGGTGGTACTGGGCATGGAGCCAGCCTGGCCGCACAAGGTCGGCGCGCATCAGGTCCTCAAACCGCTGCAGACCCTGGGACGTGAACTCACAGTCAGTGAAGGTGGCCTTGACCAGGAGGTCGTTTCGCTCTGCGTCGCCAGCGACCTCGTTGCTGCCTCTGGCGGACTCCGTGCGGCAGTCGGCCGGCTCGCCGTAGGGCAACCTAATGATGCGATGCAGGGCGCAGGCTGTGGCTGCCCACTGCGTGTACAGAGAATCCTGAACGTTCGCGTGCTCGTGGAGAACCTGGTTTTGATGCAGCAGCCATTCGGCCTCGTCCTGCCATTGCCGCACCTTCAGTTGGTGACGGTAGTAGACGAAGGTCAACATCGCGTAGCTGACCAGGACCAGTGTCACCGCTGTGCAGGTGGCGATCACGAGCAGCCTCGTGCCCATCTCATCCAAACGGGGAGGTCGGAACTCTCTGTCATTCAGCAACAGCACTGCCAGTGCCAAGAGATATACGAGTAGCAGTCCTGCGGACCAACGGGCCGGCGCGGCGGCGTCGCGCTTGATCATGGCTAGTAGGCACACGACGATCGCGAAGTTGAACAGAAACGTGAAGACCCAGGCCACATGCTCGGAGTCGCGGTAGTCGGCGGCCAAGACCGAGCGAACAGGACTCGTCCAGACCATCAGCGTGGCGCCGATCCCCACGATCGCCGCCGCGCCGAGGATCAGGTAACGCTGCTGGCGGATCGTCTCGCGCGGCATGTTCAGCACCAGCAGGACCAGCGCCAGCGCGCCCGTGGACAGCACCCACAACCTGGCCCGGGCGTCGAGGCCGTTGACGATGTCGTCGGTCCTCAGCAGATCGCTCAACGGCGGGAATAGCACCGACCAGGCCAGCACAGCCAGCAGCAGCCCGACGGCGAGGCACACCGGTACCGCCGCCGACATCTCGCTGGTGGGCTTCGTCTGCCACCGCAGACGCGGGTTCATCTCCTCGAGTCGGAAATGGCACGCTCGCACTCGCCGGTCGGCTTCGTGCTTGAAGCCGAGGATCTTCTCACCGATCAACTGGAGCAGGGCCGGTGCGCCGTCGGTCGGCACGGGCGTCGACGGGTCTGATGAGTTGGTGCCGATGCCTGAGGTCTCGGCTTCGTCATCATCCGAATCATCCGACGGCTCGGTCACGGTGCTGTCCAAGGCGTCGGATCCTGCCAGCGAGGTGAACACCTCCGGCAGCGCCTGTGCCTGCCGTGCCCCGACGAGATGCCGCAGCGACGCGAGCACCTGCGCTTGGTCTCCGGCGGCGTCGTTTCGCACCCGGACGGCGCAGTTCGCGCCGTCGGCGACGCCGAGAGCAGTCTGCACAAGCGTGTTCCACTCGCCGTGCATGGACACTTCGACGGGCCGCGAGATGTGTTCGTAGGCCGCCGGCGCGTCCGACTCGGGTGGATCCTCGGGACGCCAAAGGCTGACAAGCAGAGGATCGGAAGCGAGCATCGTCTCGGCCAACTCGTCTACCGTCCTCTGAACGTGGTCGGCCAGACTGCTGCGCAGCCGCTTGGGGAAGTTGCGGAAGTCGGTGGCCACGCGCCCTATCAGACTCTTGAAGAACGGCCAGCCGGAGAGCGCCCAGTCTGGTGGAAGCTCCTCTGGCGGGAGCCGTACGCCCTGGGGAATCAGCAACTCTACGGCGTTCTGCGCCATGGCCTCAGGCGTTGGAGTGCGCGTCATCCCAGCGGGCACGGGAAGGCGGCCGTCGGGGTGGCTGGCATCCGTTGGCGGCGGCTTGTAGAGGCGGGCACTTCGCACCTGCGAGCGCGCCACCCGGACCAGGTCGGGCTTGGCATCGGCGGGGTCTTCCTCAGCGAGCGGGTCGCCCCTCATGCCGTTCCAGAGTCCGCACAGCGAGAGCGTTTCGACTGCGATGTGCAAGCCGAAGGACTCGGGGTCGGACCCGTCGAGCGGTCGTGCCATCGCCGATGCCAGGCGCCGGTCCTCGGGAACGACGACGATCCTGATGTGGCCGCCCTCGAATCTCACCTTGTGCGCCTCGTTGTAGCGGGGCAGGGCGATGCGCACATCCTTGACCCTGGTGCCCGCTGGCGCCAACCGATCGCACTGCTGCCAGAGTCTGAAGGTCTCCTGTGCAAGCTGGCTGAACGCTGGGCTGTCGAGCAGGTCGAAGGAGTAGACGCTCACGAGGTCGAGGCGCTGGATCTGGCCGGCGCGAGCCAGGGCGCTGAGCAGATCGACGGAGTGATGCTCTTCGCCGATCAGGCACTCGCCGGTCGTTCCCGAGGCGGACAGGCTCGCCACCAGCATCGGCTTCACCCAGCCTTGAGCGGACAGGTCCCGGATCGAGTCGATTCCCCGTGCCGTCGCCTTATCGGCTTCGTGATGAACAAGAACGACCGCTCGGCGGCGTCGAGTTGAGTCCTGCCAGAGCAGCCGCCGGTAGTCGACCTCCAAGAGCCGGACGGGGGGCGTGTCGCTCACCGCAGCGAGGGACGGTCGTGGCCTACCGGCTGTCGGCAAGCGTTCTCGAGCTGGTTCAGAGCCTCTGAAATATGCAGCCGGATCCCGGTCCACAGAGGCGCTTTGGACAGCTTTCTTGGGTCCATTGACCACTGCTTCTTCAGATCTTGAAAGTCAGCGTCATACCCTTCGCGGCACGCCTCGAACTCTGCGGCCAGCGCTCCAGCACGCTCGGCCGGTCCGCCGGAAGCAAGCATGTCAGGAGGAAGTATCGGGACTACGAGGTTGTGCTGTAGATCTCCACTGTCGATCAGTGGTCTCAACGCCCAGTTCGGTCTGTCGTATTCGTACAGGTCCGCATTCAGATCGCCCTCCGGGTGGTCAGTGCATCGGCCCAGATCGCGGAGCTCCTTGTAGGCGTCGAGCGGCGAGAGATCGCCCTCGCGGCTGACTTCCGCGTACGCGAGCGAGACTGCTTCCAAGACTCTGGCGAGCGGATCGTCCTGGAGCGACAGCGGAGGATGGGGAAACGACGCCGCAGATCCGTCGCCGTGTCTGGAGATGCAAGCCGGGCCTCCGTTCTGGCCCTTGTCGATGCGGCCGAGGGCCACTCCTGTGAACCAGCCACGTATCAGGCACAACAGCAGTGCTTGAGGCACGGGCACGAACTTGTCGAGGCGCTTCGCTCGACGGCCCGTCCAGAAGGACTTCCTGCGTGCAGGATTACCTGCTGCCCGGGTCCAATCGCCGGCTATGGGCTTCAACAGCGAGCCGACAGCGAGCATGGAGACCGGCTTGGCCAAGTGACTCGTGATATCGACATGGGTGATCGTCGGACTGTTGGTCATCACCTTGGCGGCCTGGCTGTCTGGCACTTCGAGTGCTGCCAGCGTGTCTTCAAGCTCAGGCTGCACAGCATGACCCTGAAGGGGGATCTCGCTGATGACTCGATCGTAGGCTGCGTCCGCTCCGGGATGGACTCTGCCTAGGAGCGCCGCATCGAGGTCCACAAGCGGATCTGATGCGGCTACGGCCGACCTGAGCCTCGCGAAGAACCTTGTTCGTCGTTCGGTGATCTCGGCCTCCGGCACAGCGTCGGCGAACAGGCCCTCGTCGCCGAGGTAGGAGCGAATGCCCTGGCGCAGGAAGCGCTCGAACGGAGAGTTTCTGCGGCGTAACCACAGCTCGGCCCGCTGCTGTAGGTTCTCACGGTCGGTTTGCACGAGGACGCTGAGCGTGGCCGCGTTGCGCGAGGGGTTGAGAGGGCTGCCGGTGTGCGGCCACCAGTGCCTCTGCACCCGGACACACCTCAGACCGTTGTACCCGGCGCCGTCGATGCCGGGCTCGTCCTTCAGGAAGTCGCCGCGAATCACTGCGTTGCGCAGTTCGGTCTGGCGCTCCTCCGCCGAGTCGTGCTCCAGCATCGTGTCGGCCAAGAGGCTGTTGAAGCGGTGCGGGAACTCCTTGGCCGCGATCAGGGTGAACTCGGTCGCGGGAGGCTCGAACTCCTTGGGCGGGGCCGCGTCTGTCCATGCCGGCCAGGCCGCCGCGTAGGTCGCATCACCGGACGCCGTGTCGTAGGCATCAGAGAGTGCGTCAGCCAGCGGGCGCAGCACGCGGGCGGCGACCTCTCGGCAGAGAGCCGCTGCGGACTTCTTCAGCTGCTCCTCACCGAGGTACTTGGCCAGGTGCACGGCTTCGCGCACCGCCTCCTCGAGGTCCGGATGGTCGGCGGCAATCTTGCCCGCGAGCCCGTCGAGTTGCTTGGGAACAGCGCGCTTCCAGCCATCGAACCAGTCTCGGTTCAATGTCGCCTCATCCTGGAGGTCTTTGTTCACGTCCGTCGCCAAGTGCTCGGCTGCGATCTCGCAGATCGATTTCGTCGCGTGGAGGCCGCGTAGTGCGATCTGGCTCTCTACCTCCCGCACGATCCTCGCTTCGATAGCGGGAACCCACTCGCATGTGGAGTCGACAAGAGCGTTCTGATAGTCCTTGTGGAACTGCTCAAGGGCTCTCTCGACCGCCTGAGTGATGTCGGTGATCCAATCTGTCGCCGTCTGATCGTTCTGATCGTCGGTGTCGCCGCCGACTCCGGCGCGGTTCAGGGAAGTCTGGACGAACTTCTGCTCAAGTTCGGGACCGGGGCGCAGCGCGTCGATAATCTGGTTCTCGTCGGGCCCCAACTCCGAGATGCCCGCCTGCCGGAGGAAGAAGTCCAGATGGTTCGCAGCAATGGCGCGTGAGACAGTGTCGCGGTCGATGGTGCCGAGATCCCTGATGGCTCCTCTTGCTTCATCGGAATCGGTGCTGTAGTTCACCAACTGGTCGTTGGCATCGCGGGCAATTCGCTTCACGATGTAGTTCTCGAGGTATTCGGTGCCGATGCTCAGCCGGGCGAAGCCCAGAGCCAAGAACTGCGGGAGGCCTCTGTCGTCTCCTCCGGCATCGACCAGGATTTCCCCCACCGATTGGGTCTCTCGTGCCAGCGGATACCCCGCGATGAAGTAAGCGAGTAGCCGCTCGCGAACCACTTCGTCCGTCACCCACGACACGAGCGATCGGCCGGTTGCTCCGAAGACGCGGTCGTGGGTTCCATGATCGATGCCCGCCATGTTCCGTCGCCCCACAAGGAACGGGTGGGCAGGCCCACGGCGGTGATCCTTGGCGATGAGCCCAGCTCCAGCAAGGGTCGGGTCGTCCAGGACGACCGGGTCGTTGCCGCTTCTCCAAGTGCTGTTCATCATCTCGCTCACCGCAGCCAACGTGTTCGCAGGGATACCGTCCTTGATGGCGTTGTCCAGCGAGTCGAATACCTCAGGGGTGTAGAGAATGGCGAAGGCTCGGCTTCCTGCGTCGTCAAGGCTGCGAAGGATGTCGCAGACAACGTTGAGCAGCCCGGCCCCCGTGCCTCCGGCAAGAGACGATACGACGACGATGTGCAGGTTCGAAGCCGGGCCGCGCGGCTTGCCGGTGGCCTTCGAATACAGTTCTCCCAGTTCGGCTTCAGTATTTGGCGCTCCCAGTAGTCGGAGACGATTCTGAAGTTCGCGGGTGATTGTCTGTGCATGCGAGAGTGCGACGGTGCATCCGATTGCTCGGTACTGTCCAGCGCCCTCAGGCAGCGGCACGGCGCCGAGCGGACCCGCCGGGTCGGTTCGCCAACCGGCGATCTCCTCATGCAGCGCCCTATTGGCATCAAGTTGGCCCTGCAGAGCTGCTAGGTCGATGCCTCGCCCGATGAGGCTGATGTAGTCGCCGTCTGGCAAGGGAGGCGCGAGGCCGTCCAGACCGTCGGGGACTGTCTTCGTATCGAAGGTGACAAACTGCCATCCCTTGGGGAGCGGATCGGTGATTCCGTGGTCCCTTTGCCATCGGAGCAGCTGATCTCGCAGGCAACAGAGCGTCTTGTAGCCCGATCCTCCGAGTCCGACGAACAGGAACTTGTGGTACATGATGTCTACGGCCCTTCTCGGTCGGTGTCGATTGATGTCTGCTGTCTTGGTGCGGTTGCGGTGCGGCCCGTTGCTGGTGACTCAGCCGCGCCGTGGCGGAGGCTCTTCGGGTCTGTCTGGACTCTGTCGGGGTCGGCGCGGCGGTGGAGTCTCGTCCTGCGCTCGGTCCCTTGGCGGTGCAGCCCCGTCCTGCGTTCGTACCCTTGGCGGCGGACCCGACGGGGCGCGGGGCGGAGGTGCAGGAGGCTGTGGAGGCCCGGGATCTGCGGCCTCCTCCGAGGGATCGCCGGGCGTTTCGCCGACGTCGCCGAGATAGGTCGCGGTCATCCTTCGCAGCACATCGTTGGGCACCTCTGCGACGAACTGGGCGGCCTGGGCGTCGTGGGCGGACTTGGGCACGAGGAGGTAGGCGATCCCCGAGGCGGCGCCTGGCGGCGCGCCAGCGCCCGTCCTTAGGGCGATGACTGCGAGGTGGGTGAACTGGGCCGCTGTGGACGAGATCCCACGGCTGTGAACCGGATGGGTGCCGAAGATGTGCCGGTCGCTCTTCAGGCTCGGCCGGCCCCAGCCGCCGTCGAGGATCGACCTAAACTGCGACCATCTAGGATGCTCGGCCCTGATACTGAGATCCTCGACCCTTAGCGTGTTGCGGTCGCCCTTGACGTTGACCAGCCTGTCGGCGTCCATCGAGATGTTGTCGAGCGCAGCGGAGGTCAGGTTGCCCGCGCGGTCCATGTGAGCTTGGAACTCCAAGCGTCTGGCAAAGAACCGCTTCGCTGAGGGCAACCTGGCGCTCCGAGCCATGATGGCGTACAGCATGGTGTAGGTGATGAGAGCGGCTGTCACTACCAGCAGGGCCGCCAACCACCAGATGGCGCGCCGCATCAGGTCCACCTCGATCCGTACGTCGATCTCGTCGATCGTCCGCTGTTCGTCCCAGGGAAGTAGCCACACAGCTCTCATTCTCAGGACTCCGTTGCCTTCGTAGCGCTCGTTCTCCAGCGGTCCAACGGTGACGAAGCTGATCGGGTCGAGCCGCTCACTCTCCGTCAACATGACCAAGCGCGCTTCCACATCCGACTCTGACTGCGGATGGAATCCCCAGTCGACGGACTCGAGCAGGCCCCGCGTCGGAGCATCGGTCTCGACGGTCCACTCCAAGGAGAGCTGAAGCGAACCCATCCCCGGCCCAGCGGCAGCGCATTGCGTGGCCGCCTGAAGTGGTTCCTGGGGTACGTCGCCTTTGAATCGGACCTCTTCGACTCCGAAGCACTGCAGCGTCGGCCAGTAGCGGTAGAACTCAAGCGGATCCACCCATCCGGGATGTTCGGGACCAACGCCGATCGTCTCGGAACCCGCCCCTTCGGGCTGTGTCCACTCGAGAGCGATTTCGACCTCTCCCACTCGATCCCACGGCCCCTGCCGGGGAAGGTCGTCAGCCACGACAACGTCCGATGGCAGGCCGCTGCTGTCGATCGTGCGACGGTCCGCTCCCCCAGCACCCTCGATCTGGAAGTCCCAGCCATCTGAGGGCGTGGTGACCTCCACGGCCCCGAACCCTGACGCACCACCTGTCGGGGGCGCGACGATGCACTCGACCATCACGTCACCGAAGAACTCTTCGTCCACCCACTCACCGTCGACCCGTTGTGAGGTGTCGCAGTCAAGGGTGGGTGGCGGCGGTGTTGTCGTCGTCGGCGGTGTTGTCGTCGGC